>NZ_FQTX01000009.1 GCF_900129045.1 Bifidobacterium merycicum DSM 6492
CATGGGCGCAGATTATTCGTGATCGACTGATCGGCGACTGTCTGCTTGCCTGTTCGGTTGGGTTGGCTTTTGTCTGCTTGCCAACCCAATTGGACGGGTAGTCGATTGATCGATCAACTGGCTGATCGGCCAGTCGGCCTGAACGCATGTTCGGGCCATGTGGATCAACCGCAGGATCTTTCCTTTTTCTTCCTGCTGGTTGTGTGGAGGACCGGAGTCCCGCGTATGCGGCGGCTCCGGTCCTCGTCTTGTCTTTTGCTTCAGTCTTGTCTTTTGCTTCAGTCTTGTCTTTTGCTTCAGTCTTGTCTTTTGCTTCAGTCTTGTCTTGTCCTGGAGCTCCAAGTCCCGCAGCGTTTCCCCATTTTCAGACAATTTTGCCCGGATTCTGTCCGATTTTGGGGATGAGAGTGGGGACGGGCGGGGCGGGAAGGGAATGGGACGGAGGCAAGAATGGAGTGGACTCTGCCGCTATACATCCCCATTTTCAGACAATTTTGCCCGGATTCCGTCCGATTTTGGGGATGGAGGCGGAAGGCGGGGTTGGGGTCTGCTGTTGTACATCCCCATTTTCAGACATTTTTGCCCCGTTCCTGTCCGATTTTGAGGATGGGGATGGGGACGGAGCAGGGTGGAACTGGCGGGAATCTGTTGTCGTATCATCCCCATTTTCAGACGGATTTGCCTGGATCTTGTCCCTTAAATTTTCATTTCAAGTGCAACGGCCGGAAATGGCAAGGGCCCATGGATCCCCGACGCGATGGTGTTTGCGACAGACAACCATGATGCGGTATGCGGGGTGCAGGATCCTGTGGGATGCTGGGCGTCGGGCGGGGGGGGGACAGATCGGGAATAGGATTGCAGGGCGCTACGGGGCGGTTGTTGGAGCAGTGCCGGGAGTGAATGGGGCGTTGTTGGGGGCTATCTCGCTTATATATGGCAGATTCGGGGGTCCGTGTTTCGCTAAGTGGCTTATATATGGCACCGAAACCCGAATATCACGAGTACGAGCGTTGCGGTTCCGCGCCCCGTACTCGCGATATCGCGATTTGGCTGCCATATATAAGCCACTTAGCATTTCGCAGCTGCCCGAATCCGCCATACGTAAGCCAAGTAGTGGGGGCGAGTGAAACCTGGGTGTGAAGACAGGCGGAATAAGGCGAAGCTGTGATATTTGGTTTTGCGGATGCGTGGTAGCTTTGCCTCGTTTTCGGATGGAATCGGGCTGATTCCGTCCGATTTTGGGGATGGGGATGGGGCAGACGGGAACCTGTTGCCGTTCCGTCCCGTTTTCAGACATTTTTGCCCCGTTTCTGTCCGATTTTGAGGGTGGGAATGGGAATGGAGGCGGAAGACGTGGTTGAGGTCTGTTGTTGTTCCGTCCCCATTTTCGGACAGATTTGGCCGGATTTTGTCTGATTTTGAGGATGGGGGATGGGACTGGTGGCGCAGGGGGAGGAGCATAGGGGAGCGCGAGTTGCGAGGAGGAGGGGGGCGACACGGCATGGCGCGAGTTGCGGAAAGCGGAGCAATATATTATCATCTAACTAAGTAATTACTAAGTAATAGGGACTATGGTGAACACGTACAAGGGAGTGCATATGGAAACTGATTACATCAAGGGCGTCAACCTCGGCAACTGGCTTGTTCTGGAGAAGTGGATGAACCCGGCGCTGTTCGACGGCACCACCGCCGACGACGAATACTATCTGCCGACGCAGCTCGACCCGGCTGTCTACGAGGCGCGCATCAGAACGCATCGCGCCGAATACATCAACGAACGCGATTTCGCCACCATCAAGTCGTGGGGTCTGAACTCCGTGCGCATCCCGGTGCCGTACTTCATTTTCGGTGATCGCGCGCCGTTCATCGGCTGCATCGACGAACTCGACAAGGCTTTCAACTGGGCCGAAAAGTACGGTCTGACCATCCTCATCGACCTGCATACCGCGCCGATGAGCCAGAACGGTTTCGACAACGGCGGCCTGTCCGGCGTGTGCAAGTGGGCGCAGCTGCCGGAGGAGGTCGAATTCGTGCTGTCCGTGCTGGAACGTCTCGCCAAGCGTTACGGCAACCGTAAGGCGCTTATGGGCATCGAGATCATCAACGAGCCGAACACCACCACGTCCTGGCCGATGATGAACGTGACCGAACGCTACAAGGCGGTCGATCCGGAACTGGCCGAAGGCACCGGTCCGATCGAATTCGACTGGCTGAAGGACTTCTACATCACCGCATACCATCGTCTGCGCGATGCCGACAAGGGCGCTCTGCCGGTCGATAAGGCCGTGGTGTTCCATGATGGTTTCGACATCGAACAGTGGAAGGATTTCATGCGCGGCGAGGACGGCAAGCTTGCGCCGGAGTTCGAGAATGTGATCCTCGACACCCACCAGTACTTGATGACCGCGGAAATGATGGGCTGCCCGCAGACCGTGGAAGGCTACGACGATTTCGTGAAGAACACGTATGCGCCGATGGTCGCCGAAATGAGCGAATACTTCCCGGTGATCGTGGGCGAGTGGTGCCTGTTCAACTCGGTCGGCTGCGGCGTGGACACCCATGGCGGTCAGAGCGTGCTCAATGGTGAGGAGGGCGCGCAGGCGGAAACCTTGTCCGCCGAGGAGAAGCGCGACCTGTACCAGGGCGTGGCCTTGTCGCAGCTCAACGCGTGGAGCAAGGGAAGCGGCTTCTACTACTGGAATTACAAGCTGCTCACCGACACGGTCAACACCCCCGGCTGGATCGGCTGGGACGCTTGGGATCTCGGCCGATGCATCGCCCAAGACTGGTTCCCCATCCAAAAGTGACCCCGCCTCCTCCCTCTCTACCCTCCCTCCTTCCTTTGAAAGAAGGAGCTTCCATCTGATACGCCATAATCAACGGCGTTAGGAGCCGGGGTCTGCGGCGCTCCGTTGACGACCGTAAAGACTTGGCCAGCTGAGCCGTTTAATGGGAAGCCCAGTGGGCTTCCCATAGGCGAGGTGAGCGGCTGTGCCGCGAAGGTCGGCGCAGCCGACGCCCGGAGCGTGTCTGCGATGGAGCATCGCAACCTCTGGCGGCCACCTCAAAAGCAAAACAATAATGAAAAACAAGGGGATAGCAATGTTGCACAATCCGATTTTCAAAGGTTTCAATCCGGATCCGGCCATCTGCCGTAAGGGCGACGACTATTATGTCGCCGTTTCCACGTTCGAATGGTTCCCGGGCATTCCGATCTACCATTCGAAGGATATGAAGCATTGGGAGCTGCTCACCCATGTGCTCACCGATGATACGAATCCGAATCTTACCAAGCTGCCGAGTGCCAAGGGCATTTGGGCGCCGTGCCTCACCTATGACGAGGGCGAGGACATGTTCTACGTGATTTATGGCGTGATGAATTCCATGAACGCCCGCTATTTCGACGTGAATAACTATCTCATCAAGTCGAAGAGCATCGAGGGCCCGTGGAGTGAGCCGGTGTATTTGACGTCTTCCGGTTTCGACGCGTCCATTCTGCATGACGATGATGGCAGGAAGTATATTGTCAGCCTTGAATGGGAGACGCGCGAAGGCTATGAGAAGCCGGGCGTGATCTGCTGTGTGGAATATGATCCGCAGGCCAAGCATGTGGTCGGCTATCCGAAGCGTATTTGGCGTGGCGCCACCGATCGCGGTTGTATTGAGGCTCCGCATCTGACCAAGCGTGATGGCTGGTATTACCTGATGTGCGCCGAGGGCGGCACGGGATATAACCATGCGGTGACGATGGGTCGTTCCCGTAATGTGTGGGGCCCGTATGAGCCGGATCCGAATGGTCCGCTGGTCACGTCCCAGCCGAAGGATTCGAATGAGCGTGCGGATGATGATCATTTGAAGCCGCGCTATTTCAATCCGGATTCCGTGTTGCAGAGGTCCGGTCATGGCTCTTATGTGGATTTGCCGAATGGTGAAACGTATTTGGTGCATTTGACGAGCCGTCCGTTCGTGCCGGAATTGCGTTGCACGTTGGGCCGCGAGACCGCTATTCAGAAGATGACGTGGACGGAGGATGGCTGGCTGCGTATGGCGGATGGTTCCAACCTGGCGAAGCTGGAGGTTGAGGAGCCTGATCTGCCGGATGTGCCGATGCCGCAGATTCCGGATATGGATGATTTTGATGGTGGCGTGCTGGGTAACTGGTATTACTCGCCGCGTCAGATGCCGAGCACGTTCGCGAATGTGACGGAGCGTCCGGGCTGGTTGCGTATTCGTGGCGAGGAGTCGCTTGCGTCGCTGAATCGTACGAGTCTGATCGCCCGTAAGCTTACCAGCGTGTACACCACGGTGACCACGAAGATGGAGTTTTCGCCGGAGGTCTACCAGCATTCCGCCGGTCTGACGATTTACTACGACAACATGAATAATATTTTCCTGCGCAAGTATTATTCGCAGACGCTGGGCGGGGCGGCGATTTCGCTGGTGCGTTTGGAGAATGGTGAGAAGACGGAGATGCTTGATACCCGTGTTGCCGTGGAGGATAAGCCGATTTACATGCGGCTTCGCATCGACGGTCGTCGCACTTGGTTCGAATGGGGCTATGATGGTGAGACTTGGACCAAGATCGGTCCGGATTTCGACACCACCACGTTCTCCGACGAGTATTGCAAGTTTGGCGAGTTCACCGGCACGATGGTCGGTGTCGCCGTCACGGATGCGGCGTTGCATGAGAAGACCGCTGATTTCGATTTCTTCGAGTATGAGGCCGACGAGACCAAGCCGGTCAACTGACTGGTCGGCTGTCCGATCGGCCAGCTGATGCTGGAAGCGTCGACCGACCGGATATGAGGAAGGCCGGAACCCTGTGCCAATCCAAATGGATGGACGAGGGTGCCGGCCTTCGCTGTTTGTTGCCGGACGTTTGGTTGCCGGACGTTTGGTTGCCGGGCGTTTGGACGACTGCTGTTTGGATGGTGCTCAGTCGTTCATGATGCTGTCGGACAGTTGCATGATCCGCGGCGCGTACTCCTTCTTGCGCTTGTCGGTGATGGCGCGGCACAGCGGGTAGGCGACGATCAGGATCAGCAGGCCGGGGATGCTCAGGGCCAGTCCGGCCACCATATTGCCGTATGCCATGATCAGCGCCATGCCGCCTCCCATGACCAGGGCGCCGATGATGCCGAGCGTGAGGGCCACGATCATGCCGGGCTTTTTCACCTGTTCGTCGAGTTTGCGCAGCTGGTCCAGCTTGTTCTCCTCGGGTTCGAGATACTGGCGGCGGATCTGCTCGGCGGTCTTGTGATCCTGCCCGTTGGCGATGTAGTTGCTCATTGTGGTTCTCCTGTGTGGTGCGTTGGCGCGCGTCGGTGCGCGGCGTCCGTGTTCATGCGCTGCGCGATGCGTATCGTGCGTCGTGCATCGTGCGATGTGCGTCGTTCGTACCCGCGCGGAAGCGATGTGCGCGGCCGGATGGCATGGGAGCCTATGCGGCGCGGCCATATGGGAAACCCTATGAGTGCTTGGCCGCCGGAACAACCATCAATAACGCGACAAGTGTTGGGATAATGAAGATGTGGTGTAGAAGGTGCAGACAAGAGGGATACGTTGATCAGTCGCGCATTCGGGCGAATGTTGGCAAGAATATCGCGGGAACGGAATTGACGACGATATCGGTGATCGTGTCGAGGTCCTCCGCGCAATCGCGTTCCACCCACCGTCCCAGAATCGCGGAAATGCCGGAATAGAGCCCTATGCGGAAATATTCCAGCTCATTGTCGTCGGTGAAGCCGATCTTGGCACAGTGCGGTATCAGTATCTTGTCGTACAGTTCGCGATTCGCAGCATCGAAGGCGAGTGGAAGCGTGCGGCCGATTTTCAACGCGATCCTATAGAAATAGCGGTGTTCGCGGATGTGTTCCAGGAAAATGCGGAACGACTCCTGGGACAGCGGCGTCTCTTCGGGAGCGTAGGAGGAATGATCCGACCGTTTGTCGAAAAACGTTTCGCGCAGGTCGGCGAACAGGTATTCCTGCATGGCGTCGACCATATCCTCGATGCCGGTGAAATGCTCGTAGAACGTGGAACGGTTGATACCGGCCTCCTTGCAGATCGCGGTGATGCTCACCTGCGGGCCATCCGCGCGATCCATCAGCCGCAGCGCCGCGGCCTCGATGTGCCGGTCCGTTGCCAGGAACCGCGCGTTGTTCTTTACGTTCACCATGGCATCAAGCCTAGTGCCGGGCATGCGCGGCAACAGCCTCAGGCAGTGTACGGAACATCGCGTGCCGTCTCGCGGAAGCGTTGCGTTGACGGCGATGATGCTGCTTCGGCGCTAGACTCGGGGGTTATGGGAAAAGAAGAGCAGACGCCGAAACGCATTCGTAAATCACCGGAGGAACGGCGTGAGGAAGTGCTGGATGCCGCGGTCCAGTTGATCAGCGAGCGCGGATTCAACGGTATTTCCATGCAGGATGTCGCCGACAAGGTCGGCATTTCAAAGCAGGGCGTGCTGCGATATGTCGGCAGCAAGGACAATATGTTGGCGATGGTGTACCACGAGTATTACAACACCACCGGTTCGCCGGAGGATTTCTTCGCTTCGGGCATGCCGGGCAGCGATCCGGAAGCGCCGTCGTTCCCCGCATATCTGCGGTATCTGGTGAAGCATAACTCCCGTCGGCGCATGATGGTCCAACTGTTCACCGTGCTGACAACCGAAGCGCTGAATCCCGAACATCCGTTGCATGAGGAGTTCGCGGGGCGTCAGGACCAGCTGTGGACGTACTATTCGGGTTTCCCGTGGAGAATCCCGCCGCAGTTGGGCTCGTGGGAGGACAGTATGCGCCCGCTGGTGCGCAAGGCCATGGAATTCATGGACGGCATGCAATTGTGGTGGTTGCGCGAATCGGATATCGACCTCAACGAGGAATGGCGTGAAATGGAGATGATACTGTTCCCGTCGCCGCTGTGGGACGGGTTCCGCTGATCCGGCGTTGAAATACGGCCGAGGGGTTGTGGTTCATTCCATGGAACGAACCACAACCCCTCGGTTTTTTTAATTATCCGTTTGCCGCGCGTTTAGCGACAACCTGCGTTCAGGCGACCGTGAACGTGGTGCGCTTGAGGTCGGCGCGACGGCTCGAATGGCCGATCAGCACCTCGAACTCGCCGGGTTCGACGAAACGCTTGGCATAGGGGTCGACGATGGTGCACGCGGAAACCGGGATGTCGAAGCTGACGACCGTGCTTTCGCCCGGCTCAAGCTCGACGCGCTGGAACGCCTTGAGTTCGCGGTCGGTCCAGCTGTACGAGGTCACGATGTCGCCGATGTAGGCCTGCACGACTTCGGTGCCCTTGCGCTCGCCGGTGTTGGTGAGCGTGATTTCGGCGTGCACGGTGTCGTTTTCGGTGAAGGCACCGGATTCCGGCACGTTGGTGATCGTCGGCTCGCCGTATTCGAACGTGGTGTAGCCGAGGCCCTCGCCGAACGCGAACGCCGGATCCTGCGTGAGATCGGCATAACGATTGCCGTGCTGGCCACGGATCTGGTTGTAATAGACCGGCAGCTGGCCCGCATGACGCGGGAAGGTGATCGGCAGACGTCCGCTCGGCTCGGTTTCACCAAGAATGATTTCGGCGATGGCCTGGCCACCCTTCATACCCGGATTCGGCGCCCACATGAACGCGCTGACACCGTCGGCCGTGGATTCGTCCACGATCACGCCATTCGTGCCGATCACGCATGCCGGCATCACCTGCGGCTTGGAGCTCATCAGCACCACGACCAGCGGCTTGCCGGTTTCCTTCGCCACGTTCGACAGTGCTTCGAGCAGGGCGTTCTGGCCGCCGAGCAGTTCAAGGGTCGCGGTGGAGCAGGTTTCGCCGACCAGCTGGACCACGTCGCCCACGACGGCGACGATCAGATCGGACTGCTTCGCGTTCTCCACGGCTTCGTCCAGCAGCGCCTGGTCGATCTTGGCTGAGACGCCGAGCTTCGGGCGCGGCTGGCCGTCCGGGTAGAACTCGCCTTCCGGATCGTCCACGAGATCGATGACGTCGGCGCCACGGGAGTACACGACTTCGCAGCCTTCGGGGGCGAGTTGCTTGAACCCGTCGAGTACGGTGGTGATCATGTCGCGCGGCTGGCCGTCCGGCATCCAGTTGACCTGGCCGGAGTTGCCGGTCCAGTCACCGAGTTGTTCCTGCGCGTCGTCGGCGAGCGGGCCGATCACGGCGATCCTCTTGCCGGCTGCGTCGTTGAACGGCAGTGCGCCATTGTTCTTGAGCAGTGCCACGGATTCGCGGGCCACCTGCAGGTTGAGCTCCTGATGGGCGGCGGAGCCGATGACGGCCTTGATACGATCCTCGTCGGGCAGGCGCGGGTCTTCGAACAGGCCCAGACGGAACTTGAGCGCGAGGATACGCGACACGGCCGCGTCGATCAGCGATTCGTCCAGCAGTCCGCGCTTGACGGCTTCGATGGCGCCCTCGTAGAACTTCGGCGTGGTCATGATGAGGTCGTTGCCGGCCTTGACCGCATCGGCGGCGGCCTGCACATAGTCGGCCTTGATGCGCTGCTCCCACACGGCACGTCCGACGTTGTCCCAGTCGGTGATCAGCGTGCCCTGATAGTTCCAGTCGCCGCGCAGCTTGTCGGAAAGCAGCCACTTGTTGAAGGTGACGGGCACGCCGTCGATGGACTCGTAGCCGAGCATGAAGGTGCCGCAGCCTTCCTTGGCCACGCGTTCGAACGGCGGCAGGAACCAGGATTCGAGCTTGCGGTGGCTCAGGTCGGCTTCGGAGGCGTCACGGCCGCCCTGGGTTTCGGAATAGCCCGCGAAATGCTTGGCGCAGGCGAGGATGGCGTCCTTGGCGAGCGGTTCGCCGGCCTTGGCGCCGCCCTGGTAGCCCTTGACGATGGCGGATGCCATTTCGCCGATCAGGTAGGGGTCTTCGCCGAAGGTTTCGTCCACGCGGCCCCAACGGGTGTCGCGTGCGATGCACAGCACGGGGGAGAAGGTCCAGTGCACGCCGGTGGTGGAGACTTCCTCGGCGGTGGCGCGGCCTGCCGCTTCGACCTTGGCCGGGTCGAAGCTGACGGCCATGCCCAGCTGCGAGGGGAAGATGGTGGCGCCGGGCCAGAAGGAGTAGCCGTGGATGCAGTCGTCGCCGATGATCAGCGGGATGCCGAGACGGGTTTTGGTGTTCACGGTTTCGACGGCTTTGGGCAGGTCGGAGGGGCTGGTGTGCAGGATCGAGCCGACGTGCTTGTCGATGATGAGATCGTCCAGGTTGCCGCTGCGTGCGTCGAGCTGCATCATCTGGCCGACCTTTTCCTCAAGGGTCATGCGGCCGAGCAGGTCGGCGATGCGTTCCTGGGTGGGCAGGTCGGGGTTTCTGTACGGCAGATTGGTGGTGTTGTCGGTCATGGCGCTCACTTTCGTCATTGAAGCGATCTTTAATTACCACTTGGTAGTTTACTATGTCGCGCCGTACGACACACCCGTTTTGCCGCCGATGCGCGGTCAGTTCGAATCGTTGATATCCAAGGCCTCGGACATCTCGTCCGCGGTGTTGAAGCGCGGTTCGGTCGCGCCCGCCTTTGCCCGAGCCTCGGCAAGGGCTTCGCTGTTTGTGCGGGCATAGTGCGGTGCCTGATATCCGAATCCGCTCAAACCGGTATTGACGGCATGACCATGTTCCCCTTTTCCTCGTGCTGCAAGGCAATCAGACAAATCATGCTTGTACGCTCTATATTCATATGGCAGCGGACAATGTTTTGTCTGCCCTGTGCGTCCCTAGTCGCCTGCGGGGTCGTTCCTGTGCTCGTACGTATGGATTGCGCCCAACACCAGCATGGAGAGGAGCGTCACCGAAAGCGTGTGTGGGCAGCTGTTGGTCATGTGGCATCCGATGCTGGCGATGAGCGCGACCCAGAAGAAGGCTTTCGTCAGTACCTTCAGCACGCGAAGCGGATGGAAGATGAGCGTGATGATGATAAGCGTGACGACGGCTCCGATGATGAACGGCATGGGATCCTCCCGGACTTGGTTTTCTTTGGACATTGAATATAACCAGACAAAACAATGCTGGATTGCTTTCGTGAGCGCTGTTGAGTTGTGTGCGTTCTGTGAAGAAAGCCTATATATAGCCGATATATCAATCGGTACAATCAAAACTTGCGCAAGGGAAACGAAGCAACGGAGATATGGCCTGAAGGCGCATATCTCTTTTTTTTATGCGCGAATTGTATGCGCGAAGCAAGAAGAGAAGGATACGAAAAAACGCATGGATAAGATCGTCACGATCAGCAGGCAATACGCCAGCGGCGGACGCACCATAGGAAAACTGGTTGCCCAGGAGCTCGGCATCCCCGTCTACGATTCGAAGATCATCAAAGACACGATGAAACGAACCGGCCTGTCCGAACAAGTGGTGGAAGACGCCGAACAGCGATCCGTGAACGCTTTCCTGTTCAATCTCGCCATGGGCGTGGACGACGCCCTGAACCATATGAAACTCATCGCCGAAGTCGAACGCGACATTATCGAAGGCTACGTGCAGGAAGGTCCGTGCGTAATCGTGGGACGAGCCGCGAACTTCCTGCTGGGGGGATCGGAAATCCCTGAACGTGTTCGTCTATTCGGACACCGAATCGCGCGTCGCTTACGCGCACGAGAACTACGACGTGACCGAACGTCAGGCATGGAAAATGATCGAACGGACCGACAAGGAACGGCAGATGCACGCCATGAGCTTCTACGGCAAGAAATGGGGCGACCGCGACTATTACGACCTCATGCTGAACTCCGGGCGTCTCGGCATCGAACAGTGCGTAGACCTCATCATCGCGGCGGCGGGCAAGTAGTAAAGGACGGCAATGGAAGAAAACTACGTCCCCACGAAACTGTCGCTCTCCGTGGTCGCGTCATGCCTGGTGTCGTTCTGCGGTCTGATCACGGAAACGGCCACCAACATCGCCTTCCCCGCCGTGATGAAGACCTTCTCGGTATCCACCGGCACCGTGCAATGGCTGACGACCGGCAACCTGCTCGTCGTCGCGATGATCACGCCGCTCTCCGCGTTCCTGCAACGACGATTCAAGCTACGGCACCTGTTGCTGTTCGCCACCCTATGCTTCATCATCGGCACGGTCATGGCCGCGGTCTCGCCCAACTTCGCCATCCTGCTGCTCGCGCGACTGGTGCAAGGCGTCGGCACGGGCGTCGGCGTTCCGATAGCCTTCTGCATCATCCTCGAACAGATCCCCTTCGGCAAAGTCGGCACCTACATGGGCTACGGGGCGCTGGTCTCCGCCGCGGCCCCCGCATTGGGCCCCACGTACGGCGGCATCGTGAACCAGACCCTGGGATGGCGGTTCATCTTCATGATCCTGATCCCTGTCCTGCTGTTCACCCTGATCCTCGGACTGTGCACCATCGAAGAGAACCGGCAGCCGGAGAAGGTGCCCGTCGACATGCCCGGCATCATCCTCATCATGCTGACCTTCCTATGCCTCGTGTACGGGTTCGCGAACATCGGCTCCTTCGGCGCGCAGCCGCTCGGTGAAATCGTCGTATTCGTCGTCGGCATCGCCGCGCTGCTGCTGTTCGCCAAGCATTGCGCGAAATGTGAGCATCCGCTGATCGACGTCGCCATCTTCCGCAACATTCCGTTCGTCTGCCATCTCATCGCGTTCTTCCTCATCAACGCGATCATGCTCGGCATCAGCTTCCTACTGCCGAACTACCTGCAGGTCACGCTGCTATGCGCATCCATGATGGCCGGCCTCATGCTGCTGCCCGGCGCTGGACTGAACGCGCTCATGGGACCCCTCAGCGGCGCCGCGCTCGACAAGATCGGCGCGAAACTCACGATCCTCGTCGGCACCGGGCTAATGACCATCGGCACCGCGCTGTTCGCGCTCTTCGGCATGAGGCTGAACACCGAAATGATCATCGGCTTCTACATCCTGTTCGGCGTCGGCTGTGGCATCGCTTTCGGCAACACCATGACCATCGGCAACACCATGACCATCGGCAACCTCAGGCTGCCGGTCCAACAGAAGGCATACGGCAACACCTGCTTCAACACGCTCATGCAGTTCGCCGGCGTCACAAGCACCAGCATCTGCGCGGCCCTCGTGTCCGCCGCGCAAGGGCGGAACAACGGCCTCGGCTGCGAGATCCGGACCGTCGTGGGGTCGACGCAGGGATTCATCTTCCTGCTGGTGCTCGCCGTGATCTGCCTGATTTTGCAGATCGTCGGATTCCGCGTGTACGAGGATCGCTGAGTCCCGTAGCATGCGAAACGGTGGCCGTTGGGCGTTTGGCATCCAACGGACGCCCCACGGCCACCACCAAATTTCACGTAACATTCCTCCTTTAGATATAACCGTGCATTGAAACCTGTGCATTGAAACCCGTGCATTGAAACAAGACCATGCCGGCATCGCCATCGCGACATGCGCGAAACAGCCGGAAGGCCAAAGGAGGAATATGACGCAACAGCGGGAAACCCGGCGCGACGGGCAGCGCATCGACCAGTCGACCGGTACGCCGGTCAACGGCCAGGCCGGCGGGCAAGTCAGCGGGCGAGACAGCGGCCAGGCCGGCAAACAGTCCGACAACCACGCCAATAGCCACGCCAATAGCCACGCCGACAACGGTTACATGAGCGAAGGCAAACTCATCATCGTGGTGGTGGCGCTCGCCATCCTGACCTTCCTCGGCATCCTGTCGGAAACATCGCTCAACATCGCCTATTCCACCCTGATGGGTGAATTCGCCATCTCCGCCGACGTGGTGCAATGGCTCACCACCGGTTATCTGCTGCTGCTTTCCGTGGCGATCCCGACATCGCCGTTCATGGTACGCACCTTCTCCACCAAAGGACTGTTCATCGCAGCCGTCGCCCTGTTCTCCACGGGCACGGTGGTCGGCGCGCTCGCGGTGAATTTCCCGATGCTGCTCGCCGCACGACTTGTCATGGCTTTGGGCACGGGCGTCTCGCTGCCGTTGCTGACCAACATCATCCTTGAAAAAGCGCCGTTCGACAAGCGCGGCATGATGCTCGGTCTGGTCAGTCTCGTCACTTGCGCTGCGCCCGCGATTGGCCCGGTGTTCGGCGGACTGGTCATGGAATTCCTCAACTGGCATTGGATTTTCTGCGCCATGATCCCGTTCCTCGTTATCTCCCTCGTTCTTGGCATCGCGACCATTCCCGACATCCGGCATGGTGAGAAGGGATACCTGTCGGCGCCGTCGCTGCTGCTCATCGCGCTCGGCCTGACTGGCATCATCGTTGCGGCCAGCTTCTTCGCGCAGTGGAACGGCGATTGGCGGTTCTGGACGGTGCTGATCGGTGCCATCGCGGTGCTGGGCGTGTTCGCCGCCGTGCAGTTGCGCATGGAACATCCACTGATCGAAGTGCGCACCTTCGCCCATTCCGGATTCACTTTGGGCATGCTGATCCTGCTCATGTCGTCCGGCGGAGTGCTCGGCGTGAACTTCCTGCTGCCGATCCTGCTGCAGCGCGGACTTGGACACACGTCGATGACGGCCGCGCTGATTCTGCTGCCTGGCGCTGTGATCGGCGCGATTTCGGCACCGATGATCGGCGGCGCGTTGAGGAACCATTTCCCGCCGAAGTTCATCGCCTGCGGATTCGTCGGCGTGGCGATCATGGATGTTGCCATGATGTTCGGCAGTGCGCGCGAGTGGACGGTCGCCATCGCGTATGCGTTGTTCATGGCCGCGTCCGGTTTCGTGCTTGTGCCCGATCAGACCCATGCGTTGAACCAGCTGCCCGCCCGCATGAACGCGGACGGTTCCGCGGTGATGAACACCGTGCAGCAGTTGGCTGGCGCAATTGGCACCGCCGTGGCGTCCACGCTCATCGCCGAATTCGCCGGTGCGAACACGGCTGCCGGTATGGCGCAGTCCGACGCGTATGTCGCCGGATTCTCCACCAGCATGTGGCTGTTCCTCGGCATGGCGGTATGCGGCGAAATCTTGGCGCTGCTCATGTTCCGCTATTCCGTGCGTCGCGCGATGCCCGAAGAAGCCTAGATTCCCGGGTTTTGCGGCTCCCGTTTCCCCGGGTTGCGGCTCCCGTTTCCCCATTTTCAGACAGAATTGGGCTTTTTCTGTCTGAAAATGGGGATGGAGGCTAGGCGACGTGCAGCTGCAAGGTGGCGGCGATTGCGGCGCAGGTCGCTTCGGCATTTCGTTCGGTGTCGGCGAGCAGGGCCGGCAGACCGGCCGCGCCCGGTGCGATACCGAATACCGCGATGATGCCGGTTTCCTTAAGCCATGCGATGGTACGTGGGTCGCGTGTCACCGTCCCGCCGAGCGCAATCGTCGGTTTTCCGCATGATTTCGCCAGTTGCGCGATACCACTCGGCACTTTGCCATACGGGGTCTGAGCGTCGATCGATCCTTCGCCGGTGATCACGACATCGGCCCATTCGCACGCTTCCCGTCCATGCGTCAGTTCAAGCACCAAGTCGATCCCCGAACGCATGGATGCGTTGAACAATCCCATCAGTCCGCCTCCGGTGCCGCCCGCGGCGCCCGCGCCCGGCATGTCACGCACGTTCCGCCCGTTGAACGTTTCAATCGCATCCGCCAACCGCGCCAACCCGTGATCAAGCAACTCGACCTGCTTGGGATCGGCGCCTTTCTGCGGCGCGAACACCCGAGCCGCGCCATGTTCGCCGGTCAGCGGATTGGTCACGTCACACGCCAAGGTGATCGGCATCCGCTTCACGGCCTCGCTCACCGCCGAATCGTCGATTCGCGCCAACCGTGTCAACGCCCCGCCGCCTGGCTCCAGCTCCCGCCCATTGCGGTCGAGGAACCGATAGCCGAGCGCACGCGCCAAGCCGGTGCCGCCATCCGTGGTGGCGCTGCCGCCCAATCCGAGCAGTATGCGGGTCGCGCCTGCCTCGATTGCGGTACGGATCGTTTCTCCGGTGCCGAACGTGGATGCCGTGAGCGGATCGCGGTCGGCGGGGGAAATGCGTTCCAATCCGCTGGCCGAAGCCAGTTCGATCACCGCGATACGTTCATGATTGCGGACGCCTGCCGCATCGTCGGGATCTTCGCGGTTTCCAAGGAATCCGAACCGTGCGGTGACGGGCCTGCCGAGCGCGTCGACCGTCTCGACAGTGCGCATGTCACCGCCGGTGGCGTGCACCAGAGCGTCGGTCAGTCCCTCACCGCCGTCCGAAAGTGGCATCAGTCGGCATTCCGCGTACGGATCGGCGGTTAGGATGCCGCGCTTCATCGCCTGTGCGACGGATTGCGCCGACGCTGCTTCCTTGAACGAATCCGGTGCCACAAGATAACGCATGCCGTTCCTCCAACCGTCTTTTCTTTTCCGCTTGATTCCAGTCGTTCCATGCTATACCGCAGCTATGCCGCTGTCGTGCCGCCGCAGTGCCGACGTCACGGTTCCGCCGCCGTGCCGTGCGATGCGTAGTGCCGTGCGATGTCACGCAAACCTCGCTCTGCGAGCGCTCACATGCTACGGGAATATGATGGATGGTCATGCATGTACCACAAAAGAGGTCTGATATGAGTGAAACTGCAATGACTGCAACCGCAGGCCGTCTGGCCGGCAAGGTGGCGATGGCCACCGCGTCGACGAGGGGCATCGGCTATGCGATTGTGAAACGGTTCGCCGAGGAAGGCGCGACCGTCTACATGGCCGCCCGTAACGCCGAACGCGCCCAGGGGAAGATCGACCAGCTTGCGCAGGGGAACCTGCCCGGAACGGTGAAGTTCGTGTACAACGACGCGTCCAAGGATGAAACCTACGTGTCCGCAGTGGAGGAGGTCGTGGCCAATGAGGGTCGCATCGACGTGCTTGTCAACAATTTCGGCACGTCCAACCCGGCCAAGGATCTTGACATCGAACACACCAATCCGCAGGAGTTCATCGATACCGTCGACATCAACCTCAAGTCCGTGTTCATCACGTCGCAGGCGGCGTTGAAGCATATGGCCGAACGCAAGTCCGGCAGCATCATCAATATTTCGTCCATCGGCGGCGCCGTGCCGGACATTTCTCAGATCGGCTACGGCACGTCCAAGGCGGCCATCAACTATCTGACCAAGCTGATCGCCGTGCATGAGGCCCGCAAGAACATTCGTTGCAATGCGGTGCTGCCGGGCATGACCGCCACCGACGCGGTGCAGAACACGTTGAACGACGAATTCCGCGAGTTCTTTCTGCATCACACGCCGATTCGCCGCATGGCCACGCCGGAGGAGATCGCGAACGCCGTGCTGTATTTCGCTTCCGACGAATCGCAGTTCA
The DNA here is from genome assembly GCF_900129045.1 of Bifidobacterium merycicum DSM 6492. Lineage (GTDB taxonomy): Bacteria > Actinomycetota > Actinomycetes > Actinomycetales > Bifidobacteriaceae > Bifidobacterium > Bifidobacterium merycicum. The sequence goes on from NZ_FQTX01000009.1 coordinate 16,282, forward strand.
CCACCGGTCAGATTCTGGAGGTGTGCGGCGGCTTCGGTCTGGCCACTCCGGTGTTCGGCGACCTGCAGGACAAGTCCCGCGCCGCCTGACGGTTGTCGTTTCGCTGCGCTGCGGCGAATTCGGAATGGATTCTGACGTGCTTCCCCGAAATCAGACAAAAATAGCCCGTTTCTGTCTGATTTTGGGGATGTGGGGCGTTTCGGTTCCTCGTTTTCGGACAGATTTGGCTGGATTCTGTCTGAAAACGAGGAAGAAAGGGAAGGAAGGGAGGGGAGGGGGGGAGGATAGGGGAAGCGCCGCTTAGCGGTATCCCTCCCACAGTGGCAGGGGAAACAGCACATCCTCGCATTGCGCCCACATGGCGTTGAGGTCCTGGCCGGGGGAGCGCAGCCAGCGCAGTTGCACGCCGTCCATCATCGCGAATCCCGCGCGTAGCATCCGTTCGGCGTCGACGCCGTCGGGCACGTGCCATCGGATGTTCGCGGCGACGTCCACGACCTGTTCCTCCCGATTGGCGAAGTAGTCGTGTGCGGGATGATCGGGATCCAATGCCTCGGCGCTCAGCGTGGAGAACATGTGCACCAGGTCGGGGCGTTTCGCGTTGATGGCCACGATTCCGCGCCACATGTCGGCGATCAGCGGACTGTCCCTGCGCACCATGTCAGCGGTCACGTCCTCCGTCTCGCGGTCGTACATGTCGTCGAGCACCGCGGTCAGCAGTCCCTCCTTGCTGCCGACGTAATGCAGGATGCCGGCTTTGGTGAGGCCGACCTTGGTGGCGATCCGCTGCAGCGAGGTGCCGTAGTATCCGAGTGTGCCGAAGCATTCGACCGCCGCCTTGAGGATCTCGTTCCTCCGGTCGACCTCACCGTTGACCATGTTGCCTCCCTGCCTGTCGTGCCGTGCGTACGGGTCCGTGCGCACGAATCGTATATGGACACCGTGCGCATGAACGTTATGTTGACATATGCGGACATATGCGGACATATGCGGACATATGCGGACATACACGAACGTACGTGGATGTATACGGATATATACGCGATGTACTGCAATCACCTTACGTTCGGTCGGTTGGAATCTCAAGGATGATTGGCGTGTCGTAAGGAGCGTTTTGATAAAGTACCTACCAATCGGTCGGTAGTGATTCGCAGGTGAATCGGATACCGGCGCAACGAATCTCGCGAAAGGCAGAAAGAAGCACTATGAGCGACAACACCTACCCGTCCGTCAACGACCTGACGCTCGAAGAGGAGGCGTCCCTGACCTCCGGCGGCGACGCCTGGCATCTGCAGGGCGTCGAAGCCAAAGGCATCCCCGGCTACATGATCACCGACGGCCCCCACGGCCTGCGCAAGTCGCTGGCATCCAACACCGGCGAAACCGACCTCAACGACTCCGTGCCCGCAACTTGCTTCCCGCCCGCCGCAGGCCTGTCCAGCTCCTGGAACCCCGAACTCATCCGCCAAGTCGGCGAAGCCATGGGCGAGGAATGCATCCAGGAAAAGGTCGCCGTCATCCTCGGCCCCGGCGTCAACATCAAGCGCAACCCGCTCGGCGGCCGCTGCTTCGAATATTGGTCCGAAGACCCGTATCTGGCCGGCCATGAGGCAGTCGGCATCGTCGCCGGCGTGCAGTCCAAGGGCGTGGGCACCTCGCTCAAGCACTTCGCGGCCAACAACCAGGAGACCGACCGTCTGCGCGTATCCGCCAACATCTCCCAGCGCGCGCTGCGCGAAATCTACTTCCCGGCCTTCGAGCACATCGTCAAAACCGCCCAGCCGTGGACCATCATGTGCTCCTACAACCGCATCAACGGCGTGCACTCCGCGCAGAATCGCTGGCTGCTCACCGACGTGCTGCGCGACGAGTGGGGGTTTGAAGGCATCGTCATGAGCGACTGGGGCGCCGACCATGATCGCGTCGCATCCCTCAACGCCGGACTCAACCTCGAAATGCCGCCGACCTACACCGACGACCAGATCGTGTACGCCGCACGCGACGGGCGCATCCAGCCGGAACAGCTCGACCGCATGGCGCAAGGCATGATCGACCTGGTCAACAAGACCCGCGCCGCCATGAGCGTCGAAGACTACCGGTTCGACGTGGACGCGCATAACGAGATCGCCCGCCGCGCCGCGGTCGAATCCATGGTGCTGCTCAAGAACGATGACGCGATCCTGCCGGTCTCCCGCGACGCCAAGATCGCCGTCATCGGCGAATTCGCCCGCACCCCGCGCTACCAGGGCGGCGGCTCCTCGCACATCACCCCGACCAAGATGACCGGTTTCCTCGACGCTCTCGCCGAACGCGGCGTGCCCGTCGACTTCGCACCGGGCTTCACCCTCGACCTCGAACCCACCGACCCGGCCCTCGAAGCCGAAGCCGTGATCGCCGCACGCGACGCCGACGTGGTCCTCATGTTCCTCGGCCTGCCGGAAGCCGCCGAATCCGAAGGCTTCGACCGCGACACCCTCGACATCCCCGCCAAGCAGATCGAACTGCTCAAGGCCGTGGCCGCCGAAAACAAGAACGTCGTGGTCATCCTGTCCAACGGTTCGGTCGTCTCCGTAGCCCCGTGGGCGAACAACGCCAAGGGCATCCTCGAATCCTGGCTGCTCGGCCAGGCCGGCGGTGCGGCGCTCGCCGACGTGATCTTCGGTGACGTGAGCCCGTCCGGCAAGCTCGCGCAGAGCGTGCCGATGGACATCAACGACGACCCGAGCATGATCAACTGGCCGGGTGAGGAGGGGCATGTCGACTACGGCGAAGGCGTGTTCGTCGGCTACCGCTACTACGACACCTACGGCAAGGCCGTCGACTATCCGTTCGGTTACGGCCTGAGCTACGCCACCTTCGAGATCGGTGGCGTCAAGGCCGTCAAGACCGGTGCGAACACGGCGCGTGTCAGCGCGACCGTCACCAACACGTCCGACGTGGACGCCGCGGAGACGGTGCAGGTTTACGTCGCGCCGGGCAAGGCCGACGTGGCCCGTCCGAAGCATGAGCTCAAGGCCTTCAGGAAGGTATTCCTCAAGGCTCATGAATCCGCCGAAGTGTCCTTCGATTTGGACGAGAGCGCCTTCGCCTACTGGTCCGAGAAGTTCAACGACTGGCATGTGGAGGCAGGCGAATACGGCATCGAGGTCGGCATGTCCAGCCGTGATATCGCCGGCGTCGCCACGGTTGCGCTCGACGGTGACGGCAAGGCCCTGCCGTTGACCGAATGGTCCACTTTCGGCGAGTGGTCCGCCGACCCGGTCGGCTCGAAGGTGGTGGCCGATGTGCGTGAGGCGGGTGAGCGCGGCGAACTGCCGAAGCTGCCCGACAACGACATGATGCGCATGTTCCTCGGCTCCATGCCGATCAACTCCATGTCCACGCTGATGGGCGAGAGCGGCAAGGCGATCAGCTCGTTCATGCTGGACGGCTATGCCAAGCTCGTCGGCTGAACGCTTGGTGTGCGGCTCTCTGAGCAAGGAATAACTGCACATTGAGGGATTACCTGTCTAGGGGTAATCTGATAGAGACATGAGGCCGAGGGGTCTGATTCGCTTTGAACCGGTGCGGGGCAGACCTCTCGGCCTCGCTGTTTGCGTTGGTGCGCCACCGAATGCGCGCCGCCCGCAACACGCCAATTGTTGCATGTACAACAGTTGTATATGCAACGGGTTATGCTGTTGCGTGTGAACAACGAACAACCGAATAGGGAATCGTTGAGCGCGTCGATCATCGACAGTTGGAGCGAAGGGGTATGCAAGCCGCCGAGCGTGGCCTTGCGGTCCGTGCACAACGTCATCAACCGTTACCTCAAGGTGACGCAACCCGACATGATCGACGGCCTGAGCAGCGGCAACGTGGACATCATCGTCTACCTCGACCATCATAAGGGCGAGGATGTCTTCCCCCAGGACATCGAACAGCGTTTCGGCATAACGCGCTCGACATCCTGCCGGGTACTGGGGCTGATGGAACGCAAGGGGCTCATCGCCCGCGAACCGGTGCCGCACGACGCGAGGATGAAACGGATCGTGCTCACGGAACAGTCCAGGACCATCGCCACGATGCTGCGCGAGAACGCCGAGAGCATGGAACGTGTTCTGCTGCGTGGGCTCGACGACGATGACATCCGCGGATTCATGCATGTGCTCGACGTCATGCAAACCAATCTGGTGGCATCCGGCAAGCTCGGCGACTCCCGGCAATATCCCAGCCTCGACCTATGCGAACCGGCCGACGGGCCGGACCATACGGCAGGCGATGGCATGAACGACGACGAAGAAGACAGAAAGGAAGAACAGTGACGACAGCGACAGCCGCGACGCAAGCCAAGCGGCCCAAACAGCATGTGCTGCGCACACTCGGCAGATCCCTGCGCGAATATAAGAAAGTCAGCATCCTCGCCCCGGTGACGGTGGCCATCGAAGGTGTTCTGGAAATCCTCATCCCCACGGTGATGGCATCGCTCATCGATGAGGGCATCAGCGGCGGCAGCATGCCGGCCATCATCAAATTCGGTCTCATCCTGCTGGTCTGCTCAATCTGCTCGCTCACCGCGGGCTTCCTCGCCGGCAAATTCGCCGCGATCGCGGGCGCCGGCTTCGCCAAGAACCTGCGTCACGATGAATTCGAGAAGGTGCAGGGCTTCAGCTTCACCAACATCGACCGGTTCTCCACCGGTTCGATCATCACCCGACTGACCACCGATGTCACCAATCTGCAGAACGCCTATTCGATGATCATCCGCATGGGCGTACGCGCCCCGATCATGGTCGTCGTCGCCTGGATCTTCGCGTTCCGCATCAGCCCATCGATCTCCCTCGTGTTCCTCGCCTGCATCCCGATCCTCGCCATCGGCCTGTGCGGTCTGGCGGTGCTCGTGCACCCGGTGTTCGAACGCGTGTTCCACACCTACGACAAGCTCAACAACGTGGTCGACGAGAATCTGCAAGGCATCCGCGTCGTCAAGTCCTACACCCGCGAATCCCATGAGATCGGCAAGTTCGACCGCATCTCCCAGCGCATCTTCAAGGACTTCACCAAGGCCGAACGCGTCATGAGCTTCAACAACCCGCTCATGATGGTCTGCGTGTACGGCACGATGCTTCTCATCGCATGGATGGGCGCACAACAGATCGTGGCATCCGGCAACAACGCCGCACTCGGCCTGACCACCGGCGATCTGACCGCACTGGTCACCTACGCCATGCAGATCCTCATGGCCATGATGATGCTCTCCATGATCTTCGTGATGTGCATCATCTCCCAGGCATCCGCGGAACGCATCTGCCAGGTGCTCAACGAGGAAAGCACGGTAAGCGACCCCGAGCATCCGATCAAGGAAGTCGCCGACGGATCCATCGAATTCGATCACGTCACCTTCCGCTACTCCGACAACTCCGAAAAGCCCGTGCTTGACGACATCAACCTGAAGATCCGCTCCGGCATGACCGTCGGCATCGTCGGCGGCACCGGTTCCGCGAAATCCAGTCTCGTGCAGCTCGTGCCCCGCCTGTACGACGTGACCTCCGGCTCGCTTAAGGTCGGCGGCATCGACGTGCGCGACTACGACATGGAAATCCTGCGCGACCAGGTCGCCATGGTGTTGCAGAAGAACGTGCTGTTCAGCGGCACCATCGCCGAAAACCTGCGTTGGGGCAATCCGAACGCCAGCGACGAGGAAATCCGCCACGCCTGCCAGCTCGCGCAGGCCGACGGGTTCATCCAGGAATTCCCCGACAAATACGACACCTACATCGAACAGGGCGGCACCAACGTCTCCGGTGGCCAGCGCCAGCGCCTGTGCATCGCCCGCGCCCTGCTGAAGAAGCCGAAGATCCTCATCCTCGACGACTCCACCTCCGCGGTCGACACCAAAACCGATCAGCTGATCCGCGCCGCGTTCCACCACGAGATCCCCGACACCACCAAGATCATCATCGCCCAGCGCGTCGCATCCGTGCAGGAATCCGACATGATCCTCGTCATGGATCAGGGGCGCATCATGGCATCCGGCACCCACGAGGAACTGCTGAACACCTGCGACGAATACCGGTCCATCTACGAATCGCAGACCAAGAACCAGGCGCAGCCCGAGGAACTGCAATGAGAGGAGGCAAGGAAATGAGCGAAACAACCGATACAACCCGCACCGCGAACCAGCCGGCGGCCAACGGTAAGACAGTTAACGGTAAGCCGGGCAACGGCAAGCAATCCAACGTCGAAGCGCCGCACGGCAGTCCGAAAGGCATGGACAAAGCGGCACCCGGCACCACCAAACGCATCTTCGGATACATCTTCCAATACAAGTGGCATGTCGCCATCGTCGTACTGTGCATTCTCGTCGGCGCGGCGGCACAAGCCGGAGCCGCACTGTTCCTGCAAGCACTGATCGACGACTACATCCTGCCCATGGTCGGCGTGAAGAACCCCGACTGGGCGCCATTGCTACGCGCACTGACCCTCATGGGATGCCTTTACGCCGCCGGCACCTTCTGCAGCTGGCTATGGCAGTGGCTCATCGTCACCGTCGAACAAGGCACCCTCAAGAAGATCCGCGACGACATGTTCGCCCACCAGCAGACCCTGCCGATCCGCTACTTCGACACCAACGAACACGGCGACATCATGAGCCGCTACACCAACGACACCGACACCCTGCGCCAGGCCATCAGCCAATCCTTCCCGCAGATGTTCTCCTCCGCGATCTCCGCGCTCGCGGCGCTCGTCTCCATGCTGTGGCTGTCCGTGCCGGTGACCATATTCGTGCTCGTCTTCGCCGCGATCCTCTTCGCCGTCGTACGCGCCATTGTCTCCCGCTCCGGCCGCTACTTCGTCAAGCAGCAGATGTGGATCGGCGACGTGAACGCCTTCGTCGAGGAATCCGTCAACGGCCAGAAGGTCATTAAGGTCTTCAACCACGAGGACGCCACCCAGAACACCTTCGACGAGAAGAACGAGGAACTGTTCAAAGCATCCGCCGAAGCGAACACCTGGGGCAACGTCACCATGCCGGTCGTAGGCAACATGGGGTACATCCTGTACATCCTGCTCGCCATCGTCGGCGGATGCATGGCGCTCGCCGGCGTCGGCAACTTCGGCCTCTCCGGCGCGGGCACACTCACGCTCGGCACCCTCATCTCACTGCTGACCCTGTCCCGCTCCTTCGTCAACCCGCTCGGCCAGGTCTCCATGCAGTTCAACATGGTGATGATGGCGCTCGCCGGTGCATCCCGCATCTTCCAGCTGATGGACGAGAAGCCCGAGGATGACGGCGGCACCGTCACGCTCGTCAACGTCGAACTCAGTGAGGACGGGCGCACCATGACCGAAGTCGATCACGAGACCGGCCATTGGGCGTGGAAGCGCGAGGAGAGCGACGACGGCAGCCGTTCGCTCAAGGCCGCGCAATCCCTGAGCCCGAAGGCCGCGGAAGTAGCGCGGAAGGCGAAGGAAGAAGCCATCACCTCGCCGGACGGTCGTCTGACCTTGCTGCGCGGCGACGTGCGCTTCACCGACGTGACCTTTGGCTACAACCCTGACAAGCCGGTGCTGCACGACATCACCTGGTTCGCCAAGCCCGGCCAGAAGATCGCGCTCGTCGGCGCGACCGGCGCGGGAAAGACCACGGTGACCAACCTCATCAACCGGTTCTACGACATTCAGGAAGGCATGATCCTGTACGACGGCATCTCCGTCAATGGCATCCGCAAGCCTGACCTGCGCCATTCGCTCGGCATCGTGTTGCAGGACGTAAACCTGTTCACCGGAACCGTGATGGACAACATCCGCTACGGCAGGCTCGACGCCACCGACGAGGAGTGCATCGCCGCCGCGAAACTCACCAACGCGGACAGCTTCATCCGCATGCTGTCCAACGGCTACCAGACCGTGCTCGAAGGTGACGGTTCCGGACTTTCGCAAGGCCAACGCCAGCTGATCTCCATCGCGCGTGCCGCGGTGGCCGATCCGCCCGCGATGATCCTCGACGAGGCGACTTCGTCCATCGACACCCGCACCGAGGAAGTGGTGCAGGCCGGCATGGACAACCTCATGAAGGGACGCACCGTGTTCGTGATCGCGCACCGCCTGTCCACCGTGCGCAACTCCGACGTGATCATGGTGCTCGACCACGGCCGCATCATCGAACGCGGCTCGCATGACGAGCTCATCGCGCAGAAGGGCGAATACTACCAGCTGTACACGGGAGCCGTGGAGCTGGAGTAAGCCGGTTTCGGTATGTCTCCGGTTCGGATGAGCTGGTTCGGATGAGTTGGTTCGGATGAGTTGGTTCGGATGAGCCGAAACGAAAACAGGGGGCTGCGATCCATATGGGTCGCAGCCCCCTGCCGCATATGTCTCAGTTTATTTGCTCCGGATTCGTAATGAAATCCATCGTGTTTCCGAGGGCTCAGGGAATAGGCAGACCGCCGCTCAGCAACGGTCGTAGGAGAAGCTGCGGATGCGATCCAAGCATTCCACGCTCTCCGGCAGCCATGGCATGCCGATCACGAACACATGACCCAACGACTCATGACGCTTCGGCTTCGGATCGAACAATTCGAAATCAGCGCCCTTACGAGACAAGGCGCATGCCAACGCAAGATTATCGGCCTCCAGGAAATCGTCAGCGCACGTCGTGATGAACAACGGCGGAAAATCAACATTGGCCACCAAACCTTCAACCGTCATGAACTTCGGATCGGCATCCTCAAGCCCCGCGAAGAACTCCACGCCAAGCATTTCCTCGAGGCGCTTACGGTCGGCCGGATCATACATGCCGCAAGCCTCACCGGCTCCGGCTACCCCGGCCCCGGCCACCCGGTCCGCGGAAGCAAGACTATACGTGCCGCACACCGGAGCCGCACCCGCAAAACCGATACCCGACGGCTCATCAACGCCGAACGTCGCCGCAGCCTCCGCATTATTCTCAATCGCAAGCGTCAACATCGTCAACGCGCCACCCGCCGAATCACCCGTCAAAAACACCGCGCTCGGATCAACCGGATAATCCGCCAAATGCGCCTTGATCCACCGCAACGCCGCCTGCACGTCAGCCAACTGTCCACGCAAATCAGTCTGCGGCGCCGGACGATAATTCAACGAAAACACCGCAAACCCACGATCGGCCAAATGCACGTTGAAATTACGGTTCAACTCCTTATATCCATACGTGAACCCGCCACCATGAATATCGACATACACCGGCAACGTCTTACCGCCACGCAACACCGCATCATGCGGCAGATACACATCCAGCAAATGACCACGGCACTGCCCCGCAGCCTTGTCATACCCGCCATCCGGCAGATACGCAATATCCGCAAACGTATCAATGCCCTCAGGCGTATGCCACAACGCGGAACGCGGCGTATCACACAGGATCGAACCATAACGCATCGCCCTCATCCCAGCGGCACGCTCCGGGGAAACACCGGCCAGATCGCCATCCGTCTCCGTCCACGCCTCCGCATTGCGCAACATCTCCTCCGAAACATACGGGACCGCGGCGCTCGCGTTCGTTTCGTTCGTTTCGTTGGATTCTGTGTTTTGGGTCTGATTCTGATCGTTCATCGTCGTCCTCTCATCCTTACCGCGTTGTATGGGGCATTTGCAGTCTACCGCCCATCCGTGGGAACATGCGGGAGCCTGCGGGAACATGCGGGAACCTGCGGGAACCTGCGGGGGAGGGGAGTGTCCGATACGTGCGAAACCTCCGTATCTCGTTCGCCCGCCGTGGTACAGTTGGTCGCTGAAAACGCGAAAGCACAAAGGCGATGATCCGTCATCAGCGGGGAGCTTTCGGAAGAACAGCGTGAGCGCGAGCCGAACGGCGAACGTCCATACTCAGTAGAACCGACGGGATCGGCCCGACATAGCCGAGCATCAAGCGGTCGTGCCGCGATGTTGCATGCGAGCTGCAAGGCAAAAGGGCAGTGCGTGCAAGGTCGATGCGCGGCAAGCGAGGTGGTACCGCGGTTGGTCGGGAATCCGGCCGATCGTCCTCGTACGTATACCAATGAAGTGATAAGTGACGAGGAGCATACGGTGAGCGAAACCACCAATCATGTGTATCCGAAGGCGGCTGCCGGCGAGCAGAGCGCCAACGTCGCACCGAACCCCAGCTTCCCCAAGCTGGAGGAATCGGTGCTCGACTACTGGGATAAGGACGACACCTTCCAGAAGTCCATCGATCGCAGGCCTTCCGGCGATCACAGCCAGAACGAGTTCGTCTTCTTCGACGGCCCGCCGTTCGCGAACGGTCTGCCGCACTACGGCCACCTGCTGACCGGCTACGCCAAGGATGTCATCCCGCGCTACCAGACCATGAAGGGCCACAGAGTCAACCGCGTGTTCGGCTGGGATACCCACGGTCTGCCCGCCGAGCTGGAAGCCCAGAAGGAGCTTGGCATCGACTCCGTCGACCAGGTCAAGGAAATGGGCATCGACAAGTTTAACGATGCCTGCCGTGCCTCCGTGCTGAAGTACACCAACGAGTGGAAGGATTACGTCCACCGTCAGGCTCGCTGGGTTGACTTCGAGCATGGCTACAAGACTCTGAACATTCCGTACATGGAATCCGTGATGTGGGCGTTCAAGCAGCTGTACGACAAGGGCTTGGCGTACCAGGGATACCGTGTGCTGCCGTACTGTCCGAAGGATCAGACGCCGCTGAGTGCGCACGAGCTGCGCATGGATGCGGACGTGTACCAGGATCGTCAGGACACCACCGTGTCTGTGGCCGTCAAGCTGCGTGACGAGGAGGACGCCTACGCAGTGTTCTGGACCACCACCCCGTGGACTGTCCCGACCAACTTCGCCATCGTGGTCGGCGCGGACATCGACTATGTGGAGGTGCGCCCGACCGAAGGCAGGTTCGCGGGCAAGAAGTTCTACCTCGGCAAGCCGCTGCTCGGCTCCTACGAGAAGGAACTCGGCGAGAACTACGAGATCGTGCGCGAGCTCAAAGGTTCCGAAATGGAAGGCTGGCGCTACTACCCGGTGTTCCCGTACTTCGCCGGTGATGAGAACGCCGTGGAAGGCAAGGTGCCGGGCCCGGAAGGTTACCAGATCTTCACCGCCGATTACGTCGACACCGTTGAAGGTACCGGCCTCGTGCATCAGGCTCCTTACGGTGAGGACGATATGAACACGCTCAACGCCAAGGGCATCAAGAGCGTGGACGTGCTTGACGCGGGCTGCAAGTTCACGTCGCTGTGCCCGGATTATGAGGGCATGTACGTGTTCGACGCGAACAAGCCGATCCTGCGCAACCTGCGTGCCGGCGACGGCCCGCTGGCCCGCGTGCCCGAAGAGCAGCGTGCCATCCTCTTCCAGGAGAAGAGCTACGTGCACTCCTACCCGCACTGCTGGCGTTGCGCCACGCCGCTCATCTACAAGCCGGTGAGCTCCTGGTTCGTTTCCGTGACCAAGATCAAGGATCGTCTGCTGGAACTCAACCAGCAGATCAACTGGATTCCGGACAACGTGAAGGATGGCCAGTTCGGCAAGTGGCTCGCCAACGCACGTGACTGGTCCATTTCCCGTAACCGTTTCTGGGGTTCCCCGATTCCGGTGTGGGTGTCCGACGATCCGAAGTACCCGCGCGTGGACGTGTACGGTTCGCTGGAGGAGCTGAAGGCCGACTTCGGCGACTACCCGCGCGACCATGATGGCAATGTCAACATGCACCGCCCGTACATTGATGATCTGACGCGCGTCAACCCGGACGATCCGACCGGCAAGAGCCACATGCACCGCATCAGCGACGTGATGGACTGCTGGTTCGAATCCGGTTCCATGAGCTTCGCCCAGTACCATTACCCGTTCGAGAACAAGGAAACCTTCGAACAGCACTTCCCGTGCGATTACATTGTGGAATACATCGGCCAGACCCGTGGCTGGTTCTACGTGCAGCACGTCATGGCGACCGCCCTGTTCGACAAGCCGGCGTTCAAGAACGTGATCTGCCACGGCATCGTGCTCGGCTCCGATGGCCAGAAGATGTCGAAGCATCTGCGCAACTACCCGGATGTGAACGGTGTGTTCAACGATTTCGGTTCCGACGCCATGCGCTGGTTCCTCATGAGCTCGCCGATCCTGCGCGGCGGCAACCTGATCGTGACCGCGGATGGTATTCGCGACACCGTGCGCCAGGTCATGCTGCCGGTGTGGAGCTCCTACTACTTCTTCACCCTGTACGCGAACGCCGCCGGGTATGATGCCCGTATGCTGCGTGCCGACGAAGTGGCGAAGCTGCCGGAAATGGACCGCTACCTGCTGGCCCGTCTGCGTCGCCTGGTCGAACAGACCCAGCAGTCGTTGGACAATTTCTACATTTCCGACGCGTGCGATGCGGTGTCCGACTTCATCGACGTGCTGACCAACTGGTACATCCGCAACACCCGTGAACGTTTCGGTGCGGGTGACGAGAACGCGTTCAATACGCTGTACACCGTGCTTGAAACCTTCATGCGCGTACTGGCCCCGCTGGCTCCGATGGAAGCCGAAGCCGTGTGGCGTGGTCTGACCGGTGGCGAATCCGTGCATCTGGCCGACTGGCCGTTCCTGAAGGATGAGCAGACCGGCGAAACCACCGAACCGGGCGCCGTGCTGCAGGATGACGCCGCGCTGGTGGCCGCGATGGAGAAGGTGCGTGAGGTTGTTTCCGGCACGCTTTCCATGCGTAAGGCCAAGCAGATTCGCGTGCGTCAGCCGCTCGCCAAGCTGACCGTGGTGGTTGAGGACCCGCAGGCCGTGGCCGCGTACACCGATATTCTGAAGTCCGAACTGAACGTGAAGGACGTTGAATTCTGCACGTTGGAGGATGCCGGTTCCCAGGGCCTGAAGATCGTGAACGAGCTGCGCGTGAACGCGCGTGTGGCCGGCAAGCGTCTGCGTAAGGACGTGCAGTTCGCGATCAAGGCGTCCAAGAGCGGTGCGTGGCATGTTAATGCGGACGGTGCGCCGGTGTGCGAGACGCCGAACGGTGAGATCGCGCTTGAGAAAGGCGAATACGAGCTGATCAACCGTGTGGAGGAGGAGAACGCGCATGAGGCCGCGAACTCCGTTTCCGCCGCGCTGCCGACCGGTGGTTTCGTGATCCTCGACACCGAGCTCAACGACGATCTGCTGGCCGAAGGCTACGCCCGCGACGTGATCCGCGCCGTGCAGGAAGCCCGTAAGGCCGCCGGCCTGGAAATCTCCGACCGCATCACGCTGAAGGTGACCGTGCCTGCGGACGATGTGGCCAAGGTCGAACAGTTCAAGGACCTCGTGGCACACGACACCTCGTCCGACAGCGTAAGCGTCGAAGCCGGCGCCGAGCTGAGCGTGGAGGTCGCGAAGGCCTGAAGTGGTTGGCTGGGTGGCTAGCCGACTAGCCAGCTGATTTTGGGTGGTTTTGTGTGGTTTTGCGCTGCCCAAGTCAAGCCGGCCTGCCGGAACTCTGCCGAAGCATTGTGTTGATGCTTCGCTGATTCGCGTGAGGGGCTGTTCATTCTTTGCGAATGGGCAGCCCCTCGTTGCGTTTGAAAAAATGTCCGAAATTCTTTGTCAACAAATGTGTACAAAGAGATAGTGAAAAGGCTCCAATTGTTGCGATACGTTAAAACCCAGAAGAATCTTAAAAAGTCAATGAGAGAATACTGCTATTTCCTGTAATAGACTTGAGGGCAAATTAGAGTTCTACGTCAATGGAGTATTATGAGCCGGAAGAATATCGTTGAAGATTACGCCATCTCGCTGGATATAGGCAATGCTTCTGTTGGTTGGGTGGCGTTCACTCCTAATTATCGTCTTGTTCGCGCGAAGGGGCACGAACTTATTGGCGCAAGACTGTTCGAACCTGCTTCCACGGCGGAAGAGCGCAGAATGGCACGAACCACTCGTAGACGTTACTCCCGTCGTCGTTGGCGTCTACGTATGCTCGATTCGATGTTTGACCAGGCGTTGTCCGAGGTGGATCCGTCTTTCCTGATGCGAAGGAAGTATTCTTGGGTTCACCCCGAAGATAAGAATAATGAAGCTCATTGGTTCGGTGGCGTCCTGTTTGACTCGAATGAGCAGGATAAACGTTTTTACGAGAAATACCCGACTATCTACCATCTGCGTAAGAGTCTGATGGAAGATGATGAGCGTCATGATATCCGAGAGGTGTACCTCGCCATCCATCACATGATGAAATACCGTGGCAATTTCCTCACGGAAGGGGAATTGGCCCCTTCTTCGGTTTTCGATGTCGAGGATTTTCTCAAGTTGCTCACGGAAATTCTGCAATATGCTGATGAAGGCGAAACTGACGAGGATCTGGAGCTGCAAGCGGATGCGAATGGGCTGACGGAAGCGCTGTGCACGACCAAAGGCTCTCGCTCCATACGTGCTAAGAATGCAATCTCCATTCTCAAGGAAGGTGCCGCATTATCGAAGCGCCAAGAGGCTATCATTAGCGCAGTGTTTGCCGGTCTTGAAGGCAACAAGCTTGATTTGACGAAGGTGTTTCCTAATAAGGAATACACTCCGGAAGACAAGAAAACGCTCGCGCTCTATTTCAACAAGGCCGATTATGACGAGAAGCGTGTCGCAATCGGTGATTCTGGTCTGCTGGAAGATAATGAATGCGATTTTCTGGACTGTATTCGGCGACAGTACAGTGCCATCGCTCTGAAACAGTTGCTGGGAGATTTCACAAGCATTTCTGAGTCGATGTGCGCGAGATATGAACAGCATCAACGGAATTGGGACTTGATCAAGCGCTATTGCCGCGAGGAATCCAATGCAGAAAATATCAACAAGAACTACGGCGCTCTCGTAGGCTGGGAAATCGTTGGAGGACAGCGAAGAAGCATTCGCGGTGCAAAGGATTATGAGAACAAGCGCAAAGCAGCCAACAAGTTCTTTGAGGAGCTGATTAAAGGTTCTGCTTTGCCTGATCAGGAGAAAGAAAGACTTCTCCACGACATCGAAAACGATGAGTTGTTCCCTGTCCAAAGGGACTCTGGCAATGGCGTGATTCCCTACCAGCTTCATCTGAACGAGTTGAAGAAAATCATCCAAAAACAGGGACGGTATTATCCCTTCCTTCTGGAGACCTATATCAAAGATGGTAAGGAAGTCAATAAGCTAGAAGGTTTGCTTGCTTTCCGCGTGCCTTATTATGTTGGTCCGCTGGTATCGCGTGATGACATGCAGTCGTCCGATAATAGGGAAAACCATTGGATGATTCGCAGGAAGAAGGGCGTGATTACGCCTTGGAACTTTGACGAGATGGTCGACAAGGATAAGTCGGGACACGAATTCATTAAGAGCTTGGTAGGCACGGACAGTTACCTGCTTGGCGAGACGACGTTGCCAAAGAATTCCCTGCTGTACCAGGAATTCGAAGTTCTTAACGAGTTGAACAATGTCCGTCTGTCTATTCGTACAGGCAACCATTGGGCTGATAAGCGGCGCGTGAGACTCGGCCACAATGAGAAGAAACTGTTGCTTGAAGAACTTTTTGCCAAACAAGCAACGGTCACCAAGAAGGCTGCTGAAAATCTGTTGCGCAGAACATATGGGAACACCTATGAGATTTCCGGCTTGGCTGACGAGAAGAAATTCGTCAGCTCCCTGTCTTCGTATGGGAAGATGTGCCGCACGCTCAAAGCCTCCTATGTGAATAGTCATAAGGATGTCGTTGAGAAGATTATTGAGTTGCAGACGGTGTTTGAAGATAAAAAGACTTTGAAACATCAGCTGCAGCTGCTTGGCGAGCTGGCGGAAACCAATTGCGAGCTACTCTCCAATACGCATTACACAGGATGGGGCAAGCTGTCAAGAAAGCTTCTTACCTCGAAGGTAGTTGTTTGCAAGATCGGGAATGATTTCGCTCCTGCAAAACACAGCATTATCGAGATAATGCGGGAAACCGACCGTAATTTCATGGAGATCATCACCGACAAGGATCTTGGCGTCGGGGAGTGGATTAACCAGCAGAACGTTGGCGCCGAAGATGGGAACTCCTATCAGGATATAATCGATGACCTGCGTGTTTCGCCTAAGGTCAAGAGAGGTATTAATCAGGCGATTCGAGTCATTGATGATATCTCGAAGGCAGTAGGCAAGGAACCGTCGCGGATTTTCCTGGAACTCGCGGGAGATGTCCAGCAAAGCGCCCGAACGGTATCTCGAAAGAGCCGTTTGCAGGGGTTGTACAAGAGTGCTGGATTGCAGAAGGAGTTCCGGGACCTCGCCGAATCATTGAACGAGTGCAGTGATAATGATTTGCGAGACGATAGGCTGTTCCTGTACTACACGCAGCTTGGTAAAGATATGTATACCGGAGAACCCCTGAATCTTGACAGGCTCTCTTCGGATTACGATATCGATCACATCATCCCACAAGCCGTGACTCAGAATGATTCTCTGGATAATCGAGTTTTGGTAGCTCGCGTGGCAAACGCGAGAAAGACGGACTCTTTCCAGTATCTGCCCGAAATCGCGAACCGTATGAGGAATTTCTGGCAGGAGCTGTTGGACGCTGGTCTGATTAGTCGTGTTAAGTTCGACAGACTGAACCGTCAGAATGATTTCTCCTCCCACGAGAAGGAGCGTTTCGTCCAGCGCTCGCTGGTGGAGACTCGTCAGATTATGAAGAACGTCGCCACCATCATGCGTAAGCGTTATGGAAACAGCGCTGCGGTAATCGGTTTGAATTCCGAGCTAACGAAGGAGATGCGTCAATATCTTGGTTTCTCTCATAAGAATCGTGACATTAACGACTATCACCATGCACAGGATGCGCTATGCCTCGGTATTGCGGGCCAGTTCGCCGTTAATAGGGGCTTCTTCGCTAATGGTATGGTTTCCGATGGGGCAGTGAATTCCTACAATCTGTATCTGCAGGATTACCTGCGCGGATACAGGGAGAAAATGAGTGCTGGGGAGCGCAGAAGAAATAAAGCGTTTGGCTTTATTGTTGGTTCGATGAATTCCCAGGATTCAGACAAGCGTATCAATCCTAAGACGGGAGAGATTGCTTGGGATGATGAAGATAAAGTATATCTTCGCAAGGTGATGAATTACCGTAAGATGCTCATCACTCAGAAGGTGGGTGATAGCTTTGGCGCGTTGTATAACGAGACCCGTTACGGAACTTCAGCGAAGGAAGGTGTCAATGGCATCCCCTTCGATAAGCACAAGCAGGATACTGCTTTGTATGGCGGCTTTTCGAGCGCGAAGACGGTCTACGTCGTTCTGATTGAAGCGAAGAAGAAAACACGTCTAGTGAATATCACGATGCAGGAATACGCCGAGTTGGGAGATCATCCTTCCGACGATGCACTGAGAGCGGTTCTGGCTAAGAAAAAGCCGGAATATGGGAAGGCGCGCATTCTGCTACGTCACATTCCTCCGATGCAGCTGATTCGTTATGGTGGGGCCTTGGTTACGGTCAAGTCTGCCACTGAGCTGAATAATGCTCAGCAGCTATGGCTTCCATATAAGGAATATTGTCTGTTCGATGATGTGATAAGTTCTGCGATCGATGTGGATGAAGCGCGGCTTTGCCAGATGCTTGACGTGATTTTGGATGCCATACAGAAGTATTACCCGAAGCAGCGTTTTGACGAGACTGGCTTGTCTGCTTTCCACAATGCTTTCAACGAGGTTTCTGCGGAAGACAAGAAGAGAATTGTCGGGGAAATGGTAGGAATGCTGCATGCTGATGCAAAGAATGCGAACTTGAAAGCTCTTGGAATGAGTGGGAGGTGGGGACGCATGAGTAATCAGTCAGGATATACTTTTGCTGATTCTGACGAGTTCATCTTCCAGTCGCCGTCTGGGCTGTTTGAGAAGAGAATCAGTGTTGGCGAGTTGAAGAAGAGGAGAGCGAGATAAGAAAGAGGGGCTCCCGGCGCTGCCGGGAGCCCCATGGCCATAAGGCCAGGTCTAAAACCTTCTGAAGCTTGACCCAAGGGTCTTGCTTTATTTCAATATATGCCTATCAGGTCAAGGACCTAGACACCTTGGACTGCGACCAAACAATCCTTTATAAGAATAGCACAATGGAGTGAGTATGGCGTGGCGGAATGTTGTGATTACCAAACATTGCAAGATCTCGACAAAATTAAAATTGTTGGTGGTCCAGACGGATGATGACGTTTACCAGTTTCCTCTTGATGATTTGGGTACTGTGATGATTTCCACGACTCAAGCGGTTGTGACGGCTAATGCGATGGCGAATCTATTGAAACGTGATGTCAAAGTCATCTTTTGTGACGAAAAGCATCTTCCGATTGGGGAGACGAATCCATATGAGACTGAATCGAGTCGTCGCTCATGCATTATTCAGCAGATGTGTTGGTCGGAGGATCGTAGGAATATCCTATGGCAGCGTATTGTTCAAGAGAAAATCGCTCATCAAATGCAGGTGCTGGAGAGGTGGTGTCCTTGTTCTGACGCGGAGAAAATCGGCGCACTTGCTGCAGATGTTAAGTCTGGAGATTCTGATAACCGTGAGGCTGTTGCTGCACATATGTATTTCCCGAGGTTGTTTACGTACGAATTCGTTAGATCTGACGATGACAATCAGATAAATGGACTACTGGACTACGGTTATGCGATTCTTATGTCAGAAGTGGCTAGAAAAATAGCTGAAATAGGCTATCTTACGGAATTCGGTATTCATCATGATAGCGAGAGAAATCCTTTCAATTTGGCGTGCGATTTTATGGAGCCCTTCCGCCCGTTTGTTGATCAGGAAGTGTTCAAGCTTAGCGGCAGGTCTCTTGAAAGCGAAGTTAAAGAAGAACTCATCAAGTTGATGAGGACTGATCTGCCTCAATATGGGACAACAATTACGCAATTAATCAATGTATTCGTTCGTGATTCATTACGGTATCTGGCGGGGGAGGGCTGCCTTCCTGAATTGGGGTTTTGGCGGTGCGATACAGAGTCATGAGAGTCATAGTGTTTTTCGATCTTCCGATGAAGACGCCTAGTGAGCGCAAAGAATATGCGTCTTTTCGGAAGAATCTTATTCAGGAGGGTTTCCTGATGGTTCAGGAATCCGTATATGTGAGAATTGCTACTACTCGAGAATCGGCTCGCTTTCTGGAAAATCGTGTTGCGAGTTTTGTGCCGAGTGCTGGTCTGGTTCAATCGTTGATTGTTACTGAGAAACAGTATGCGTCCATTAGATTTCTGTTGGGAAGAGGAAAGAGCGATGTTCGGGATTCGGATGACAGGACGGTGATTATATGATTGACAGTATTGTTTTCTATCCCTTGGATTCCGTGTCGCTGGAACCAGGTCTTAACGTAATCGCATGCGAGCTTCCAAGTGTGCTGTACAAATTCGTGCAAGGTCTTCGAGGTGAAGATGATGATGTTGTTCTTACGGAATGTGATAAAGAGGTTTTGACGGCGAAGAAGGTGCTATTCGTAGGTGATTGCGCGGGAGTACTAGATTATGATGCTTTGTTTCAAAAGGCTGCACTTAAGAAGTTAAATGACGGATTTAATCCTGAAGAATTGAGTAGATTATTGTTGTTGCAAACTGAGATAAAGTCGATTATTCAAGAAGAAATATGGAGAGAGGATTTGCCTCTGAGTATTCTTGATGAAGTTGACATAAAGTCAATGATAGCAATGGCTAAACCGCGTGTTGATACCAGTTCTCTGGGCTCTCTTTATGATAAAATTCAACTGGTAGTTGATACTGCCGGCGCTCTTGCCGAGAGCAGGATGCTTGTGATGCTTCATATAACTCAATATTGTGATAACGACCAATTACTTTATTTGCATCGAGAATTATTAAGACACCATATGCAGCTTCTTGACCTAGAATGCTGCGACAAAAAAGTCCTTTTGACAGAAGGAAGAAGCGAGTATATCGATGGAGACTATGTTCAGTTCTCATAGAACG
>NZ_FQTX01000010.1 GCF_900129045.1 Bifidobacterium merycicum DSM 6492
ATTGCGATAATAAGGATTGAACGAATTAGGGTATAGGGGGGCGTTGTCACCGGGGAGCACATGGCCCAGGAGGTGCCCTTTATTGCTCTTAGTTACGCGAATGGTGTCAGTCCATACAAGGTGGGCACCTTTGCCGTCCTGGTAATGGCGTCCACGGATGTAGACGCTTGTGCCATCCTGGGTAGCGACATACCAGGGCGTCCAAGTCCAAGACCAGTGAGGCGCCTTATCATCGGTGTGCGTCTCTTCAGCACCGCGAAGCTTTTTCATGGCCTCTACCCACTGGACATCATCCAAGAACTTTTTGCGTTGTTCGAGGTTGTCGCAGTCCAGGCCCGCGAAAGCCTTGGTGGCGTCCTTGCCTAGCACGCCGAGCACGCCCAGAAACATGTTGTCCTGTCCCACCGCCCACGCGTAGGAGTCGCACCAGGCTTCGGTCCCATAGGTCATGTCGATGAGGCTTTTCGCGCTGCCCTGCACGAGCGAATCGATGAAGTCGACCCCAAGCGAGAGGACGCCGTCCTTCAACAGGCCCTTGCCTCCCTTGACGATGCCGGCGAAGATACTCTTGGCGGACTTGCGTCCGGTCACGTCGCTGGTCTTGACCTTGCCGAGATCGATCTTGCTGGACTTGCTTTTCTTCTCGACCTCCTTCTTGATGTCGTCGTAGTAGAGGCTCCCGCCGTCCCTGTCCAAAAGGGCCATCGCGTCGTATTTTTTGAAGTCGGCGGCGTCGTAGCCGATCACGTCGCCGAATTCGGGGTCGCGTTCCAGGTTGCCGTATTCGGCCTGGAGCACCTTGCCGGGTGTGGTGACTGTATCATCAGTCCAGGCGTAGTCAACGGCGGACTGGACGCGCTGCATGAGCGCGGTGCAGCTGCTGGCCTTCGCGCCGGCGTCGCTGTCGGGGTGATACGCCTGCGCCTGGGCGAGCAGATAGCTGCTGGTGTGGGCGAGCTTGAGGCTTTCTGCCTCGATTTCCTCGGCCGTGGGGATGTAGCCCGCCTGGCCGTAGCTGAGGGTGCCGGCGACGCTGCCGGTGTAACCGTCGGCGAAGGTCTCGCCGAGAGCGTTCAGAAAAACGGACATGTCCACGGTGACGTCCTCGTATGCGATTCTGCCGTCGTGCGCCGAGATGGCCTTGTCGAAATCGTTTTGAGTGGGGAAGCCGTTCAGCCGGTCGGCGAGTTTCGCGTTGATCTTGAGCGCGGTGCCGGTGAGGGTGACGATCTGGGCGGCGGTGGTCTCGCCCATCCACCAGGGCAGCTGTTCGCTGGTGACGCCCATCCGGTCGAACGCCTTGCGGGCGCTGCCGTACCAGGTGGGCCGTTGCACGTCGGCGGCGGCGGGAAGGGCGGGGGCGAGCAGCACGACACCGGCGCTCATCACCGCCAGAAGTTTCAAAAACCAATCCTTCATCTTTGCTCCTTATGAAAAACGCCCCCGTGTGTGGGCGGGGGCGGAAATTTCCGTTGTCAAAAGAGGATGGACAACGCTTAGAGGGGAGATCAGGAGACCCCTAACCGTGACGTCACTTGGCGGCGCGCTTGAACAGGCCGATGAGCTTCGGGACGCCCCAAAGGATCAGGGCAATGCCGGCCGCTGCGGTGATGACACCGGGGGCGGCGGCACCGAACTGGGTGCCGGCCTGAGAAGTGAAGTCACCGATCAGGGTAGACAGATCGGTAGCTGCTGCGGTTTCTGCGAGATTCATTTTTCACCTCCTTGCGAGAATCAGGTTGCGGAAAAATCCCATGAGCACGCCCGCAAGCCAGCAGAACGTCAGGAAAAGACCGTTAGCCATTGCGACTCCTCAGCGGGTGATGCGGTAGAACAGGGACAAGAGGGATTCGGCGATGGTGAGGACGCCGGCGACCGTGCACATGAGACCGATGAAACTCATGAGAACAATCCCAGACAAAAGGCGATGACAAAGACGATGACGAACACGAATGGAATCATCGACCACCTCCGAACATGTTGAAGCCGACCGTGAAGAGCAGCAGCGCCATGAAGACGCCGACCGTCTCCCAATCGGCGGGGGAGAGGGTGAACTCAGTCACCGAAGCCACCGGGCAAGCCAACGTAATTCAGCTTGCAGATGCCGTAAGGCGCACCGGTCCTTTTGGACACCCCATAAACGACATAGGGACGAATCAGCCAGCTGACGCTGGTCCCAGGGCGGAAATCGACCGCGCCGGTGCTCCTGGTGTTCTCTGCGCTGAAGGACACGTCGGAAATGCCGCCCTCGTTTTCGACCTGGACGGTCGCGTAGGCGGTGCCCTGCTGGTCGTGGTCGACACTGACCCGGCGAATGGTGCCGGCAAGGGTGAACGTCGCTTCTCGGATGACTGCCATCTTGGACCTCACAAACTAACTCGAAGCAATAAAACAAGGTTTAATATGAACTTACGTTCGATCCAATGGTGCACCCGTGGCCGGTAAAGCGCTTACCGGCCAGCCGGTACCGTGTCGGGGAGCCACTGGCGCACAAAAGCCCTGCACTTCGCTTCGCTTCGTTCCGGTCTGCTTTTGCTTGCCCCGGACGTGACCGGTCGAGTCAGGCGAAAAGGACGGACTAGATCATACGCGACCCGTCAACGTCGCCCTGGTCGCACTGGGCGATCAACCGCGCCTGGCTGACCCTTGCGACGTCATCAAGCCGCCAGAGCCACGACCGGTGCCAGACCATGCACTCGATGCCGCGAAGATCACGACATGTGGAGCGGTTGCGGCGCAAGGACTCGGGCGCGATGCAGAGCATGCGTGCGGCCTGGACGGTGTCGAGCCACCAGCAGCCTCTGATGAAGACGGCATCGATGGTCATGCGAGTTCCTTCCGAATCGCGAGTTCCTGGCATCGCTCGTAGCAGTCCCTGGCATGGACCGGGAGCATGTCGGGGGAGTCGCCCAGGCGCTGGGCGACGGTGTAAAGGCCGGCCTCAAAATCACGCTGGGCGTCGTCGATGACGGCCAGGAAGGACCGGTTGCGGCAGCCGGCGCACCGGCACGTGACATGCGACAGGCCTGTCAGGCGGCAGCCGCGACGGACGCCGACGATGTTCGGGCGATGGCAGATCGGACACCACCATTCGCAGCGCAGGCCACGGACGGTGCTTTCAAGCCAAAGGACGTTTCCCATTTCTCAACCTCACAATTTCCTATCTCGAATGACGAACGGCTTTATAAAACGATTTAATTAAACGAATGTAGCGGGATTGACTAGTAATCTTCGATTTTTCCGAACCTCCTTCGCCGTGGCACAAGAGGAATCTGGAAAGACCGGCAGAACGCGGCGCACGCTTCGGTGTCGCCTTTGGTGAGGTCGCAGATCGCGAGCAGCAGCGGTGCCAGGAACTCGCGGCGGGCTACCTTGCGCGACCAATGCCAGATTGTCAAGACCTTTTCCTTGGGGTCCGCGAAATCCTGGGCGGCGATTTCCTCATCGGTCCGCTCGATGCCGAGACCGCACATGACGCGCAGGCCACGGGACCAGACGAGGGCACGGCAACCCTTAGTAGCTTTGTAGTACTCCCGGCACAGAGCCTCGATCTCGGCACGGGTGTACCCGTTGTCCGATAATGTACGTTATGTCAGAAAACGGCAAGCATTCTCCCCTTGTCCGCTTTCTGAGTTCCTATGGCTATACTATTCCGCAGATTGTCGCGCTTTGTCGTGAATTCTACAAAGGTACCAAGGGTTCCAGGTCGCTGTACTGGTCTCGTGTGCGTAGACGCAAGGTCTCCCTGCGCGAATTCCTTGGCATCGGCGCCGAGAAGACCGACGAGGAGCTTGCGCAGCAGGAATACGCCGACCCGAAGTCTCACGTCCTCAGCATCTGGGACTGGAGCAAATGCCTTTCCCGCCGTGACCATCTCGCCGCCGATTTGCTGAATTTCTGCGACGATGTTGCCGGTGATCCGGAGCAATGTCGCTCCTGGTGCGTCCAGCACCGCATCATCATCACGCCGCCGAATCTTCGCCATGAGCGGTTTTCGGGATCCGACAAGATACCCATCGTTTAGGAGGTGCAGCCGCCATAAATAGACATACTTATTGTAAACGTTGGTTTTAGTTTTAAATTTGTGAGGTTTGATATGCTGATTTTTGCTACATACCAGGATTTTCTGCATGCTCTTTCGTCTGGTCTTTGCGATGACGATTCGAGAGTTTCCTTCGGCAGCTTCTTGCGTGACCCGCAGGTCATGCCGCGCGTCCACGGCGGCACGGTCGATATGTCTTTCGAGCTGGCCTTGCTGCCGATGCGCGGGCGCGGTCTACAGGCGACTTGGCGGGCGGGCGATCTGCGCGACTGCATTGCCAGGCGTGATGTGAAGGTCGTGCGCGATGAAGCTTGACGTCATCTATTTCTCCGGTGCCTGGTGGCTCGATACCGAGCATGCCGCTGTGCTGCTCCGCATCTCCCCCGACTCCCTCCGCCGCAATCGGACGAAAAGCATCGACCTGCGTACCATCGACTGCACGATTTGGCACCACGTCAGCCTTTGGCGCCTGGATGATGTTGTCCGCGTCAGCCAGACACGCATGCAAGCCGCCGCCATCAGCTTCGAAGCAAGCGAAATCGCTGGCGATTTCGCGCGGTAGCAGTCGTTTGGCCACTTTTCAAAAGTGGCTGGGGGCGCGGGGGAAACTCCCCCGCATCCCCGACACACGTACCGGTTAAGCGGTACGACATGCGCCCGTGAATCTGCAATCATGATGATGACATCCCCATGGGATACTCATTGGTTTTAATTTAATTGATTGTGAGGTTCAAAATGGCTCTTGTACGTGAAGTCGGTCTCAAGCTCGACGGGTCGGTGCGCAATGTCGCGATTGACCATGACCAGCAGGGCAATTCCTACGGCACGGTACAGGTCGAAAACGCCGACGGCATTTCCGACGTGTCTTTCAACAGTCGTGACACCAATGCGATGGGCGTGGCCGCGCTGACGGCGGGCACGCCCATCGCCTGGGTCGTGCGCCCCTATGTGGTGTATGGCGCTTCCAAGCGCAACGGCGCTCCATATGGTTTCCTCAAGCTCAATTTCGTCCGTGACCAGCTGGCTACCGTGGGTTCGCTTGACTGATGACAGAGTTCACGCTTTCCCAGTCGGATTGGAGCATTGTCGCCGTTTTTATGCTGTTGGTCTTGTTCTCGGAAGGCTTTCATATGTTCGGGGGTGGTCGCTGATGCAGTTGCTCCAGCAGATCGGCACGGTCGTGTCGATGATGATCGGACTTGAGGCTCTGCTGCGGCTCTTCTACCGGACTGCTCGATGATTTGCAGGTGCGGATATGTCCAATGAGATGTTGCTCTTCAGCTTCTGGGCTGTCGGCGTCCTGCTCGGTTACATTCGCTCGATTGTTACAAGGGGGTGAAAATCATGAATCTCGCAGAAACTGCTGGCACTGACCTGTCTACCCTGGTCAGCTCCTTTACCGGCCCGATGGGCACCCAGTTCGCAGCCGCCGCGCCTGCCGTCATCGGCGCAGCCGCCGCGATTGCCGTTGTGCTGTGGGGTGTGCCGAAGCTCATCAGCTTCTTCAAGCACTCTGCTAAGTGATGCATCGTGCTGTGGTGCAACGCTTATCGCATACGCCCCGTCGCAATGGCGGGGCTTTTTGATATCCGCCAGACGACTGCGATGCGCATAAGACAGTGACGTTATGCACGATTTACGCAAGTCGCAAACAGATTGTGTATAACTACCGCTAGTTATACACAATAAATACAGTATTTTTATGGATATGTGTATAACTACCCCCGGTTATGCACATACTGTAGAAGAGACGGGAAAAATGTGCATAACCGAGGTGGGTTATGCACAATGTCTGAAAAGGGTTGGAAAATGAGAGATTGGATACTAAGGATGCTGGCCGTGCTCTCGGCCGGTGTGGTGCTGCTCGCCCCGGCTCTCCCCGCCATGGCGGCGGATGATCTCGGCTTGCCCGCCTGGTACGGCGGCGCCCTGAAGGCCTTCGACCGGATGGGCACGACGGAGATCGAAAAGCCCTGGTGGATATCCAAGGGCACCGCCCGGAAAATACTGCTGATCAAGGACAACGCGACGGTCAGCATCGATGCGACGCTTACGGACGGTAAGAGGGACGGCTATCCCTCCCAGTCCGATTTCGACAAGGCTCTTGACGGCCACGCCGCCACGATCACCTACAAGGATACGACCTTTGATGTGCGAGCCTGGCTCAACTTGCTCGGCCAGACCTTCGCGGACGCATACGCCGAAAGTTCCTCGGGCGGCAGGGTCTACGGCGACAAGGGCTACATCCCCACCGCCGAGGAGATTGATACGGAGACCCTGAAGCTCGCCCACACTTCCAGCTACCTGCTGGAACAGGCTGAGAAAACTGATGACGACACAGTGCAGGCCGCGCAGAGCGCCTGTAAGGCCTTCGGCACCGTCGTGAACGCGGTCGATGTTGCATGGGACAAGGACATGGATACGCCGGGCACATATCTCGCCGCCGTCGAGCGAGATCCGGACTATGGCGACGTGATTACCTACGATGACAAGATCTTGCAGCGCTTCGACGCCATGGCGCTCCTCGACCGCGACAACGGCACCCTGTACTACGACCAGATTCAGAACGAGCTTGAGGGCAAGAACAAGTCCCTCGTGAACTACGATGACCTGAAGCCCTCCGCCGTGGTCGGCGGACGCAAGGCGCAGGCCAAGCAGTTCTTCGGAAAGGCTAAGACCAAAGTCAAGGAAGGTGCTAAACAAGGGCTTATCGATATGGTCAACAGCTTCGTCGGCGGGCTTATCCAGGACGGTACGACCAAGCTTGTGGACATGACCATTGGTCTCGATAATTGGTGCGGCACCATCAATTCCATGCGCTACGACCTTGATTCCAACTGGTTCTACAAGGCGATGGGATACTTTGGCAACAAGACCGTCGGCGGGGCGATGAACATCGACTGCGACGATTATCGCGAGCTTGGCACAGTGGCATCCGAAAAACAATGGAAGAACATTAAGGGCGCTGATGAGACGCATTCGGCTGATAAGGCGCCTCACTGGTCCTGGACCTATACACCCTGGTATGTCGCTACCCAGGATGGCACAAGCGTCTACATCCGTGGACGCCATTACCAGGACGGCAAAGGTGCCCACCTTGTATGGACTGACACCATTCGCGTAACTAAGAGCAATAAAGGGCACCTCCTGGGCCATGTGCTCCCCGGTGACAACGCCCCCCTATACCCTAATTCGTTCAATCCTTATTATCGCAAT
>NZ_FQTX01000006.1 GCF_900129045.1 Bifidobacterium merycicum DSM 6492
CAAGGGGTGGAGCTGACCGGTACTAACGGGGGAAAGGCAATCACACAACACGCCATGTTGTTTTTGGCGTTGCCCGTATTGCGTCCTTCGGCTTGTTCCCCCGGCAGGGAGCATCCGTTTGGTCCACGGAACGAATTCGCGTCCATTGTCCGGTTCCCGAACCGCCATATGCCACCGTCCCCCCGGCGGGGTGGTGATAGGTTGAAGATTTGCGGCGACCATAGCCAAGGTGAGACGCCCGGTCCCATTCCGAACCCGGAAGCTAAGGCCTTGCACGGCGATGGTACTGCACCTGAGAGGGTGTGGGAGAGTAGCACGTCGCCGCTCCACACGATACGGTTCCCCCCGGTCGAGCCCCCACGGGCTCCCGGGGGGTTCCTCGTTTTTCCCCCCCCGCACGCACGCGCGGGCGGGCGCCACGGTACGGGACACGGGCGTCCCTCCCTCCCCTCCCCATTCGTCTTCGTCCACTCGTATTCCCCGTTCGCATCCATTCGAGCGTCCATCCGTTCCTTCCCTTCCCTCATCCCTTCCCTCCCCGTGTTCGTTCGCATCCGCTGGACCGCGTCCCGACCGTCGGACCGGGGGGGGGATCCGGATTCGATGATCGGGGGCGCGGTCCTTCCGCATGCGGGGGATCGGGAGCGCCATGACGACGGGCCCCGGCGCGAGGCGCCGGATCCCCATCGGGGCCGGGGGCGCGCCCGCCGGACGGCCCGCCGCGCCCGGGCAGGCCGCGGAGAACGGGGCCATACGGGTCCGGCGGCGGGGCGGACGGGCAGGGAAAACAGGGAAGGCCGCAGGGCGTCGTCCCTGGTTTATATAGGTGAGGATGGTGGTGGTTTGTCTATTGAGAGTATGTTCCATAACGGAATCCTCTCGGTGGGGTGAAAGCTGTGTCGTTGATCCTAGGGCACATGGCTTATGTGATTCGGAATGGGCGCAACGATGCGTCGCTTCTGAATTATGATATCGAGCTTCTTGTCATCTATGATGTTTTGCTGGCACTTGTCACAGTAGTTTAAGGTCTTGTTTTGAAGATATGTTTGCGCTGTTGTTCGGCGTGTTCGGTTGGCGGGGGCAGCGTAAATAGTTTTCGCAGTTAATCATGTTTGGGCGGAAGTCTGTAATTTCCTGCGTTTGGAATACTTAAATCTATTCGAGAGTTTCGCAAATATTTGCATATAGAACTTTCGCAACAACAATTTTAAGTATTTAGTTAAGCGATTTGACTTTCTTGAAAGTTAAACCATATAATCAAACAGTGCTTTGACTGAAATGCTAAAGCATTTACGAAACATGAAGATGTGTGTTCGTGCATGTCGCCAAAGGAGGAAGACTTTTGTATTCCCACATCCGATATTGAATAAGGAGATGCAGCAATGAAGTTTGAATACCATGTCAAACCAACCGGCAACGATGCTGCGTGCGGCGACGCGGAGCATCCGTTCGCCACGATTTCCAAGGCCGCGCAGATGGCCTCTCCGGGTGATACGGTAATCGTGCATGAAGGCGTATACCGCGAACAAGTCGATCCGAAACGCGGCGGTCTGAGTGAACATGAGCGCATCACCTACTGCGGAGCCGAAGGCGAAGCACGGCCGGTTATCAAAGGCTCGGAATGCGTGCAGGGCTGGACGGAATTGGCCGATCACCCGCATGTGTGGACGGTGATGCTTGATAATACGATGTTCGGGGATTTCAATCCATTCGCGACCCCGATTTTCGGTGACTGGCTGGAAATGCCCAAGTTCGGCAAGGATCCGGACAAACATCTTGGCGATGTGTATCTCAATGGTGTTTCCTTCTTCGAATCGACGACGTTGGAAGGCGTATACGATCCGCAACCGCGTGATACGGATGAGGATTTCGCGTTGAAGATTCCCTGCCCTGTGCCGGATGTGGACCGTACACGTTATGTATGGCATGCCGAAGTGGACGAGAATGCCGGCACCACAACGATCTGGGCGAATTTCCAAGGTGCCGATCCGAATGAGGAACTGGTGGAGGTCAGTGTTCGTCGCGCATGCTTCTTCCCCTCCCGCAACCATGTCAACTACATCACCGTGCGTGGCTTTGAAATGGCGCAGGCCGCTGGAGATTGGGCGCCGCCTACCTCGCAGCAGTGGGGCATGATCGGCCCGAACTGGTCGTATGGCTGGATCATCGAAGACAACGTGCTGCATGACGCCAAATTCTCCGCGGTGTCATTGGGCAAGGAAATCTCATCCGGCGACAACGAGTGGACGAAAACCGAGCGCAAGACCGGTTACCAGTACCAGTTGGAGGCCGTGTTCAAGGCCCGTCGCATCGGCTGGGAAAAGGGGCTGATCGGCGGTCATATCGTACGCAACAACGACATCTACGAGTGTGGACAGAATGCCATCGTCGGACATATGGGCAGCGCATTCTGCCGTATCGAGCATAACCATGTCCATCACATTGCGTTGAAGCGTGAATTCTTCGGATGGGAAGTCGCTGGCATCAAATTCCATGCCGCATTGGATACGGTCATTGCCAACAACAACATCCACGACTGCTCGCTGGGCATGTGGATGGATTGGCAGACGCAGGGCACGCGCATCACGTGCAATGTGTTCCACGATAACGTCCGTGACCTCATGATTGAAGTGAGTCATGGGCCGTATCTGGTGGACAATAACGTTTTCGCCTCGCCGGTGATGTTCCAGAACTGGTCGCAAGGTGGCGCCTTCGTCAACAATCTGATTTGCGGCGGCATTGAACCGCATACCGTCCCCGACCGTTCCACGCCGTATCACTATCCGCACACCACCGAGGTGGCCGGGTGCGCTGTGGTATCCGGCGGCGATGAGCGTTGGCTGAACAACATGTTCGCGCCGCAACCGGTGAAACCGACCGTCGGTGAATATGGTTTGTCCGCCTACAGCGATTGCCCGATGTCGATGCATGAATACCTGGAACGCCAGCGGGCCATGTGGGCAAATCCTTCGCAGGGTGGTGACGAGCACAATCCTCTGCAGTCTCTATACGCGGGCGGCAACATCTATCTGTCCGGCGCACAGGGGCTGAACAAGCAGGAAGGTGCGGCCGACGATTCGGAGCGCATGCAGGAGGACGCCCCGTTCTTCGGCGGCACCGCCTCCACGAGCGTTGCGTGCGATGAGCCCATGCCGGTGACATTGGTCGAAGAACCCGATGGACTGTACCTGCAGTGCACTGTGCCACAGGCCGTCGCCGATACCAGGATGCAGGTCGTCACCAGCGATATGCTCGGCGTGCCTCGCATCGTGGAGGAACGCTATGAACAGCCCGATGGCAGTGACTATGTGCTGGACACCGACTTGCTGGGACAAGCCTTGACCGCAACGGAACGCAAAGCCGGGGCGTTGAATGGTCTTGTCTCCGGAAAGAATCGCATCCGAATCTGGGAATGGAACAACTGATATGACAAATGCAACCGATACCAGCAAGACATTGGGCGAGTCCATGTTCGCACAGTGCGGATATGCCCAGGACGCCATCGATAAGCGCGTGTCACAGGTCTGGTATGAAATTTTCGAAGGTCCGAACAAATTCTATTGGGAGAACGACGAAGGTCTTGCCTATGTGATGGACACCGGCAACAACGATGTACGTACCGAGGGTATGAGCTATGCGATGATGATCGCCCTGCAATACGACCGTAAGGACGTATTCGACAAGCTGTGGGGCTGGGTAATGCGTCACATGTACATGGAGGACGGTCATCATGCGCATTATTTCGCATGGTCGGTCGCGCCGGACGGTACGCCGAACTCGAATGGTCCTGCACCTGACGGCGAGGAATATTTCGCGATGGACCTGTTCCTCGCCTCCCGTCGCTGGGGTGATGGCGAGGATATCTACGAATATTCCGCATGGGGACGCGAGATCTTGAGATATTGCGTTCATAAGGGCGAACGCTACGACGGCGAGCCCATGTGGAATCCCGACAACAAGCTCATCAAGTTCATTCCGGAAACCGAGTGGAGCGATCCGTCCTACCATCTGCCGCACTTCTATGAAGTATTCGCCGAAGAAGCCGACGAAGAAGACCGTCCATTTTGGCATGAGGCAGCCGCCGCAAGCCGTCGCTATCTGCAGGCGGCCTGCGACGAGCGGACCGGCATGAACGCTGAATACGCGGATTATGACGGAAAGCCGCATGTCGACGAGTCCAATCATTGGCATTTCTATTCCGACGCCTACCGTACCGCGGCGAATATCGGACTGGATGTAGCCTGGAACGGTCTGCAGGAAGTGCTGTGCGACCGCGTCGCCGCGCTGCAGCGATTCTTCCTGACCCACGACCGTACTAGCGTCTACGCCATCGACGGCACCGCCGTGGACGAGGTCGTGCTTCATCCGGTCGGATTCCTGGCCGCGACCGCGCAAGGCTCACTTGCGGCGGTGCATTCGGCCCAGCCCGACGCGGAGCATAATGCCCGTGAATGGGTGCGCATGCTGTGGAATACGCCGATGCGAACCGGCACGCGTCGTTACTATGACAATTTCCTCTATGCTTTCGCCATGCTGGCGTTGAGCGGAAAGTATCGGTATGAATGATGATTACCTCAACTAATCCTATGGTCTACACTAATCCTGTGGTCTACACGGATTTTCCTGATCCGGACATCATCCGGGTCGGGGACGTGTATTACATGGCCACTACGACTATGCATTTCACACCCGGGTGCGATATTCTGCGCAGCTATGACCTGGTGCATTGGGAATTCATTGCGCACGCATTGAATATCGTGGCGGATACCCCTGAAGAACGTTTGGAATGTGAAGGTGCCAACGCCTACGGTCGAGGCATGTGGGCGCCGTCACTGCGTTACCATCGAGGCACCTGGTATGTGTTGTTTGCCGCCAACGATACGCATACCAGCTATCTGCTGACGGCGGACGATCCATGCGGCCCATGGCGAAAGCGTGAGCTTGACGGCTTCTATCACGACAGCGGACTGTTCTTTGACGACGATGATCGAGCCTATGTCGTATATGGGCAGTCGACATTGCGCATCACGGAGTTGAATCCTGAATTAAGCGGGCCGATGCCGGGTGGGCTCGACCGGGTCATCGCACAGGACGATCCGCAGGCTGACCTTGGTTATGAGGGCAGTCACCTATACAAGCATGATGGACGCTATTACGTCTTCACCTGTCACTTCCCGAAAGGCAAGGGCAAAACAGAAGCCTGCTTGATAGCCGAATCCTTGGATGGCGCTTTCGAAGCGCGTGAAATTATCGACGACGACCTGTCCTTCCACGGTTACGGAGTCGCGCAAGGCGGTATGGTGGACACTCCGGACGGTGACTGGTATGCATTCATGATGCAGGACCGCGGCGGTGTGGGACGCGTGCCGACACTGATGCCGATGCGGTTCGGCGAGGACGGATTCCCCGTCATCGGCGAGAACGGCAAAGTGCCGCAGTCGGTCAGCGTGCCGGCTGCAAGCTGTGCCGAACCTGTCGCGCCCATCAACGGCAGCGAATTCATAGCCCGGCATAACGCCGAAGGCGGAGTCGATGCCAACTGTCTGCAGCCATACTGGCAGTTCAATCACATCACACATAACGAATACTGGTCACTGACGGAACGTCCGGGAGCATTCCGCCTGCATTCCGGACGCATCAGCTCGAATCTCAATCATGCATGGAACACGCTGACGCAGCGCACGATGGGGCCGGTGACGGTGGCCGAAGTCACCGTCGACGCGTCGACATTGCATGATGGCGACTTCGCCGGATTGGCGGCGTTCCAAGGATGCTATTCCTACATCGCGCTTACGCGAAGGAACGGCCGCACGATGCTGACCGTCCAATACAAGCCGGTGAATGACGATTCCATCTTCTCCGACGATGATTGGGACAGTCCAGCCGTAACGGATGCGGAAATCATGGCGAATGCGGATTGCATGCGCCTGCGCGCGGTATATGATTTCACCGATTGCAAGGATGAAGTGACGTTCTTCTACCGCGATGCGGATACGCCGGAATCCGAATGGCGTCCATTGGGGACAGCGCACCGGATGGTCTTCAAAATGGATCATTTCACAGGTTGCCGTATCGGATTGTTCCTGTATTCGACAAAAGAGACCGGTGGAATCGCCGATTTTTACGACTTTGCGTATTCGACGCCGAATACGAAGGAAGGAGGGCGATGAAGCGACAGGCCATAGTGGCGCAGGGAACTGTCGAAGGCTTGGCGGCTGAAGATCAGGGCATCACCGTGTTCCGAGGGGTCCCGTTCGCTCAGCCTCCCGTCGGCGGTCTGCGCTGGCGTGCGCCGCAGCCGGCCCTGCCATGGGATGGTGTGCTGCAAGCCTTCGATTTCGGGCCTACCGCGATGCAGCCGACGCCGGGCGCCTCCGATGATTTCTATGATCGTGAATGGGGCACCGATCCGGCCGTGCCGATGAGCGAGGATTGCCTCTACCTGAATATTTGGACTCCGGCATTACGCGGATATGGCGCGGATAGCATGGTAGCCTCCGAAAAGCTGCCGGTCATGGTCTGGATCTACGGCGGGGTCTATCAATGCGGCGGCACATTTGAAAAGGAATTCGACGGCACACATCTTGCCGCGAACGGCGTCGTTGTGGTCAGTGTGGCCTATCGTCTGAATGCATTCGGGTTTATGACGCACCCTTTGCTGCATGAGGAGGCCGTAGAACGCGGCGACGGCGAACCATATGCGAATTTCGGATTCCTGGATCAGCGTGCCGGAATCCAATGGGTGAAGGAAAACATCGCGAAGTTCGGCGGAGATCCGGAAAACATCACGGTTTTCGGTCAATCGGCCGGTGCCGCCAGCGTCTTGGCCCAGATCTGCTCGCCGATGAATCATGGCCTGTTTCAGAAAGCCATCATGCAATCCGGCTCAGGCCTAGGGCATTTCAATGCGCGGCAGGACACGCTGGAGCATGCGCAGGCCAACGGAATCCGTCTGTTCGAAGCATTGGGTGTCTCCACGCTGGAGCAGGCCCGTGCAATCCCGGCCCGAACAGTATTGGAAGCCGCCGAGTCCCTGCCTGTTCCACCGGACAGCGGACGTGAAGATGACTGGTCGATGATCGTCAATTGGGTGCCATGCGTGGACGGCCTGTTCCTTCCCGATCAGGAGGATCGTATTGTCGAGGGCTGCAGGGCCAACAACGTCGACATGCTGGTCGGCAACACGACCAATGAGTTCATCGTTTCGACTGAAGATGGGAAGCCTGTGCGTGTCGGCCAGCTCGGCAATCTCACGCTGATCCGCAAATGGACCGCAAGCGGTGGGACCACGCCATACTACTATCATTTCGATGTCGCTATGCCGGGGGATGATGCCGGAGCCTTCCACTCGTCCGATCTGTGGTTCTCCTTTGGAAGTCTTGCGAAATGCTGGCGTCCGTTCGTTGGATGGCATTACGATCTGGCAAGGCGAATGGGGCTGTACTGGACCAATTTTGCCGCCAATGGCGATCCCAACGGAACGGACCGTGACGGAACGCCGCTTCCTGTATGGGATCCTTGCATCGGTGAGGAATGCCCCGCCATGCATTTGTGCCAAGAACCGGGCATGCGGACGGATTGGCTTACCGAAACGGATCGAAAAGCATTCGGCATGTGACGGCATGCCGTTGATGTATACATACTGATATGTAAACAGGGACGGTCTTTGTGGATTGTCCCTGCCGCATAATGGGTTGCCGGCAAATAGACATGGTCGCCTATTACCGGCTGTAAATCCTGAAAAAGCATCTGATGAAAGAAACGTCATGCGCAATGATATCGGTAGTGCCCGAAGGGTTGCGCATTGTGGATCATGGCCGTCCATGGCGCGATGATCAGTTCGCTTCCATGAGGCTGCCACCGAGCCGGGGCGTGTCCGGATAGCGGCGGGTCGGCCATCCGTTCGCGGTGACGTAGCGGATTCCGGCGCATACGGGCATCAACGCGCCGTTCCCGTCCGGGAAGCCCGAATCACAAAGCGCGCAGGATTTCGGGCCTTATCACCATATGTTATTATTTCTTGAATAAAGGGGTTAATTTTTCATGCTTAAGGATGTGCGCTTCGGCACGCATCCAAACAAGCGCATCCGTTGCGGTTATTGTCTCACGATGGTTCGCGCGAAGCGATGAACCAGTAACATGTGCGGAGTTCTGGCATGGTCATACGTTTGACGCGGCTGATGACGGCGATTGCGCGTGATGTACGCCGTCGCGGGGATTTTGATCGCCGTGGCGATGGTATGCACGGTGGTTCCGCTGCTGATGCAGTATGCGTCGCAGACGTCCATGTCCACGTCGGCGTCTTCCGTCGAACAGCAGGTGCGACTGTGGCCGGAAAGCCGGATCGACGACGAACTGCGGGCGGCGCGTGCCTACAACCGCGATCTCGTCCGATCCGGACAGCCGGTGCTGGGAGCCCAGGCCGACCCGTTCAGTAATGGGGAACGCCTGTCCTCCCAGTCGGCGCAGGATCAACGCTACGGCAGGCTGCTCAACGAAGGTCACGGCATCATGGGCCGCGTGTCCATACCGAAGATCTCAGTGGATCTTCCCATCTACCATGGCACCGGAGACAAGCAATTGTCCTTTGGCTCCGGGCATCTGTGTGGCACGAGCCTGCCGGTCGGCGGCAACAACACCCATGCGGTCATCACCGGCCATCGCGGCATGGTGCAGGCGCAGATGTTCACCAGATTGGATGAAATGCGCGAAGGCGATTTCATCTACATCTCAACGATGAACAGGACCCTGGCCTACGAAGTCGATCGCATCACCGTAATCGAACCGACCGATACCTCGCAGCTGCGCATTGTTCCCGGGCAGGATCGGCTGACGTTGATGACCTGTACGCCATACGGCATCAATTCCCACCGGCTCCTGGTCTCCGGCCATCGTGTGAGCATGCCCGTTCCCGCCCCCGATCCGACCGATCTGCATGACGGCCGGACCGTCGGCGCATGGGTGTGCGGGTCGGTGCTCCTGTGCGGTTGGGGCGGCATTGTGGCGGTCCGTCGGCGCAAGCGTACGCCGGAAGGGCCGCCGCGCCATGCCGTTCGGGTGTGATTGGCGATTAAGGTCCGGCATGGTGATGCCGGCCATGTCTAACAATCTGGGCGCAGTTCAGTTTTTCTCGTTCAGTTTTTGGGGGCTTACCTGTGCATGCTTGGGGTATGACAAAGGGCCAGTCGGAATCGGCTGGCCCCAAGAGGAGATGTATGTGACGGGGAGTCGTCAGCGGTCAAGCTTGGACAGGCCGGCGGCGGTCAGTGCCGCGACGCAGACCTTGATGATGTCACCGACGACGAATCCCATGGAAGCGATGGCCACCACCTTGATGGAAATGCCGGTGAGCGCGGACTGCACCATGAAGCCGAGCGCGTAATCAAGCACGACACAACCGGCGAACGCGGCCAGCAGATACCGTGCGGCGGTCATCGCGGCGTGCTTCGCGGTATCGGTGCGAGCCTCGCCCTTCAGCACGGCGGTCAGCATCGCGGCCGGAAGGAAGCCGATCAGGAAGCCTGCGCTCGGGCCGATCAGAGCCAGGGTCGAAGCGCCACCGGCGAACACCGGCAGGCCGACCGCACCGGCGGCGAGATACATACCGACTGCGGCGCCCGCCTGACGCCAGGTGAGCATCAGACCCGCGAGCATGACCACGAAGGTTTGCAGGGTGATCGGCACGGGCGTGCCGGGAATCGGAATGCTGCCCGCGGCGCTGGCGGCCCACAGCAGCACGGCGAACATCACGGACTTGAGCACGGAACCGATACGACTGCGGGACAACGTGGTGAAACGCGCAGAAATCAAAGCGAACGTATTACGCATGAAACAGCCTTTCTAGGCGTGACAGATTAGGGGAATTCGTCAATTCCGAGTACAGGATACGGCTGTTTACCTACGGTAACGTTTGTGCAACCTCACAAAAGGCACGTGTCGATTTTGTGTTGTGTCAGATTGTTTTGACTTGCATACCGGCGTAAATAATTAACACTATGGCGTCAATTGTCAAAAAACTACTGATTGCAAACCGCGGCGAAATCGCTCTGCGTGTGGTGCGTACCGCTCGTGAAATGGGCATATCCACTGTCGCGATATATTCCGAGCAGGATCGCGAATCGCAATATGTCGATCTTGCCGATGAAGCGTTCCTGCTGAGCGGCGATACCTACAAGGACACGTATCTCAACGAGGATGCGCTGATCGACATTCTTCAGCGTACCGGTGCGAACGCGGTGCATCCCGGGTACGGATTCCTGTCCGAAGTGCCGAGCTTCGCCAGCAAGGTCGCACAAAGCGGTGCCATTTGGGTCGGCCCGAGCCCCGAAGCCCTGATCGAGCTTGGAGACAAGATCAGCGCCCGCCGCGTGGCGGCACGAGCCAAAGTTCCGCCGGTTCCCGGCTTGTCCGAACCGGTGAGCAGCGTCCGCAAACTGTTGGACTTCGCGCACACCTACGGCTATCCGGTCATGATGAAGCGCACCGATGGCGGTGGCGGCCATGGCATTACCGTCGTGAACGACGATGAGGAGCTGCGGAGGTTCTTCGCCAGCCATGATTCCTTGCAGGGCGGCGATCTGAACGCATATTTCGTAGAAAAGTTCGTGCGTGCCGCACGTCATGTCGAAACACAGTGCGGACGTGACTCCCACGGTAACTTCACCGTGTACTCCACCCGTGACTGCTCGTTGCAGCGTCGTAATCAGAAGCTTGTGGAGGAGGCGCCGGCGCCGTTCCTCAGCGACGCCATTATCGACACGCTCGGCGAGTATTCCCGCAGACTGTTCGAAACCGTGGATTATGTAGGGCTCGGAACCTGCGAATTCATGGTGACCGAGCAGGGCAAGGTCTACTTCCTTGAAGTCAACCCACGTTTGCAGGTCGAACATACCGTCTCCGAAGAGGTAAGCGGTCTCGATCTGGTACGAGAGCAGCTCACCATTGCAGACGGCGGCGAGCTGACCCAGGCACCGGCACCGCGTGGGCACAGCTTCGAACTGCGTATCACCTCCGAGGATCCCAACACCAACCTGACCCCGGCTGCCGGCGCGCTGGAACGCATCATGTGGCCTACCGGCCCAGGCGTCCGCATCGACACCGGTGTGGTCGAAGGCGACTCCGTATCGCCGAAATTCGATTCGATGATGGGCAAGGTCATTGTCACCGCGCAGGATCGCGAAACCGCAGTAGCCCGTGTGCGCCGCGTACTCGATGAGCTCGTGATCGAAGGCGTTCCCACACCGGTTCCGCTGTTCAAGGAGATCTTCCGCAACGACGATTTCACCGCGGAACATGGGCATGCCTTCGCCGTGCACACCAAATGGTTGGAAAGCCATTACCTCAATCGTGAGCCGGCGTCAGCCAAAACCGGTCAGCCGGCATCAGTCAGCGGTGCCGCAGCCTCCGAACCGTCCAATACCGGGCGTTCCGAAAGCTTCGTCATCGAAATGAACAACCGTCGCGTCACACTCACCGTTCCGCTCGATATCGTCGAAAATCTTACCGGTTCGGCGCGGTCTCGCGACGCCAAGCGCATCACCCAGCCGTTGCGCGGCGGCGTGCTGCAGCATGCCGGCGAAAAGAACAAGGGCGATAACGGCGACGCCGCCAAGTCCGGCGTCATCGCCTCCCCGATGCAGGCCGTCGTCACCCGCATCAACGTGGCGGAAGGCCAGGAGGTCGCCAAGGGCGATCTTATCGTGGTGCTCGAATCCATGAAGATGGAGAACTACGTGTACGCCCCCGCAGCCGGCACCGTGAAGAAGATCTTCGTCGGGCCCGCGAACGGCGTCGAAGCCGGAGACACGCTGGTGACGTTGGATGTGAGGGGAGGCAAGCAGTGAGCGACATTCTCGAAATCGCCGCCGCCCAGGCACAGGCCCGGCAGCCGTTGCGCCCGGCCGTGGCCAAGGCCGCGGAACTGGCCCGGAACGCCGAAGAGCGTGCTCGCACCAAGCAGCACGCCAAGCATAAGAACACTGCGCGCGAACGCCTTGATCTACTGTTCGACACCGGCACCTTTGAAGAGATCGGCAGGTTCCGCGGCGGCAATATCAACGACGGCAATGCCGGGGCCGCCGTTATCACCGGATTCGGTGAGGTCTATGGGCGTAAAGTCGCCGTGTATGCGCAGGACTTTTCCGTCAAAGGCGGTACGTTGGGCGCCGAGGAAGGCCGTAAGATCTGCCATCTGATGGATATGGCATTGGATCTGAAGATTCCGATCGTCGCCATCGTGGATTCGGGCGGTGCACGCATTCAGGAAGGTGTGGCCGCGCTGAACCAGTACGGTGAGATCTTCCGCCGCACCTGCCGTGCCAGCGGTTTCGTACCGCAGATCAGCCTGATCCTCGGCCCGTGCGCAGGCGGCGCAGTGTATTGCCCGGCGCTTACCGACTTCATCATCATGACCCGTGAGAACTCGAATATGTTCGTCACCGGCCCGGACGTGGTGAAGGCGGCCACCGGCGAAACGATCTCCATGGACGAACTCGGCGGCGGCGAAGTGCACAGCACCGTGTCCGGTGTGGCGCATTACCTGGCGGACGGCGAGTCGGACGCCATCGACTACGCGCGAACCGTGCTCGCATACCTGCCGTCCAACGCCGGACAGAAGCCTCCGGTGTACGCCTATGCGCCGACCCGTGCCGAACGTGATGTCGCCAAACGACTTGCCGGCATCGTGCCGGACAACGACCGTCAGCCCTATGACATGCTCGACGTAATCCGCTGCATCACCGATTACGGCGAATTCGTACAGGTGCATGAACTGTTCGGTGCATCCTCGATCGTCGGATTCGCCTGTATGGAAGGCAAACCCGTGGGCATCGTCGCCAACCAGCCGGCTGTGAACGCGGGCATCCTCGACGTGGACGCCTCGGAAAAGGTGGCACGTTTCGTGAGACTGTGCGATGCGTTCAACCTGCCCATCGTCACTTTGGTGGACACCCCCGGTTACAAGCCCGGATCCGATCAGGAGCACGCAGGCATCATCCGTCGCGGCGCAAAGGTGATCTACGCCTATGCCAACGCGCAGGTGCCGATGATCACCGTCACCCTGCGCAAGGCGTTCGGCGGCGCATACATCGTGATGGGCTCCAAGTCGATCGGTGCGGACATGAACTTCGCATGGCCCAACTCGCAGATCGCGGTGCTGGGCGCGGCCGGCGCGGTGAACATCATCCACCGCCATGATCTGAACAAGGCGAAAGCCGCCGGGCAGGATGTGGATGCGCTGCGCGCCAAGTATGTCGACGAATACGAGAAAAGCACGGTCAATGCAAATCTCGCGCTCGAGCTCGGTGCCATCGACGCCATGATCGACCCGGAACAGACACGCGAATCCATCGTGAACTCGCTGAAGCTGCTCGCCAACAAGACGCATGTGCGCCACACGGAAAAGCACCACGGCAACCAGCCGCAGTGACCGAGCGGAGAGCAACACCCGCATACGAGGACAGAGCCTTCGCATGAACGGCAGCACTCCATATCACGACTGAAGAATTTTGGAACACAAGTAAGGAAACACCATGAGCAACCCCTTCTTCCTCAACCGCCTTGCCAGCGAGCCGCACGCGCTTGCCTTTGCAGGCCAATCCACCCCATGGCCGGTTGCGCTCGCCGACGAGACGGCCAATCCCGTGCTCGACGAGCAGCTGCATGCCCACGTGCGGCAGGCACAGAACCTGCTGTACCCGGTAAGCGCCGACCTGCTGGCCACCACCGGCCGACCGGTCGATCTGTTCGGCTTTACACCGAACCCCGCCAAACTTGGAGCGGCGGCCAATGCGTCCGCCAGCGTGCCGGGCATCGCCTTGGCCCAGCTGGGTGCGCTTATCGATGCCGAAGAGCTCGGGTACAATCCTGCCGAAGCCAAGCCGGTGGCCGTGCTTGGCCACTCCCAGGGCATTCTTGCCGTGCACATGGTGCAGGCCATTCGCGAAGCCGGCAGCGTTGAGGCTGCCGCGCCTAGCATCGACGAGATTCTCGCCATCGCATCCCTGATCGGCATCGCCGGTACCCGCCAGGCACGCCAGCTTGGTCTGGCAGCACGCCATGGGGATGCGACCCCGATGCTGTCCGTCAAGGACATCACGCGTGCGCAGGTTGATGCGCTGATCGAGCGCGTGGACGGTGCTCGCGGCCCGATCGCCGTGGCCGTGACCAATTCCGCCACCCACTACGTGCTGTCCGGATACCCGGAGGATCTGGCCGCCTTCGGCGTGGAAGTGGCCAAGGAGCACAAGCGCCAGGCCAAGCTGCGTGAGGAGAAGGTGCGTGGCGGCCGCGTGTTCGACCCGGTGCTCGAATACCTTGACGTGACGTTGCCGTTCCACAGCCCGCTGATGGCCGACGCTGTTTCACAGACTGTTTCATGGGCTGAATCCTGCGATATCGACGCCTCCCATGCACGTGAACTTGCGGCTGAAGTGCTGCTTAACCATGTGGATTGGGCGGCTCGCGTCCGTGCGCTGATGAGCTCCACCGATCCGAGCACGCTGTGGGTGCTCGACTTCGGCCCGGGCAACACCGTGGGCAAGCTGTTCTCCACCGTTGCCCAGGGCACCGGCGTCGGCGTGGTGGAAGCCTCCACCGTGGTCGATCGCGCCAAGCTCGCCACGCTGGAATCCTCGCCGGAACGCACCCAGAATTGGACGCGTTTCGCA
This sequence comes from Bifidobacterium merycicum DSM 6492, assembly GCF_900129045.1. Lineage (GTDB taxonomy): Bacteria > Actinomycetota > Actinomycetes > Actinomycetales > Bifidobacteriaceae > Bifidobacterium > Bifidobacterium merycicum. Next base: position 14,667 of record NZ_FQTX01000006.1, read on the forward strand.
CCCAGCATCATCCACACCTCCGCAGGCGACAAGGTGCGCACCGCATTCACCGAGCTCACCGGCAAGGCTCCGGTGCTGCTGGCAGGCATGACCCCGACCACCGTGGAACCGGAAATCGTGGCCGCGGCCGCCAACGCCGGCTACTGGGCGGAACTCGCAGGCGGCGGCCAGGTCACCGCCAGCGTGTTCGACCGTCATGTGGCCAAGCTCGAAGAGGAGCTCGAAGAAGGCCGCACCGTCGAATTCAACGCCATGTTCATGGACCGCTACCTGTGGAACCTGCAGTTCGGCTCCCAGCGCATCGTGCCGAAGAAGCGTGCCAGCGGCACCCCGATCGACGGCGTGGTGGTTTCCGCAGGCATCCCCGAACTCGATGAGGCCGTGGAACTCATCCACAACCTCAACGCCGACGGCTTCCCGTACGTGAGCTTCAAGCCGGGCACCGTTGACCAGATCCGCCAGGTGGTGCGCATCGCCAAGGCCGTCGCGCCAACCAAGGTGCTCATCGAGGTCGAAGGCGGCTCCGCAGGCGGCCACCACTCTTGGGAATCGCTTGACGATCTGCTGCTGAGCACCTACGCCGAAGTGCGCGAGCAGTCCAACCTCGTGCTCGTGGTCGGCGGCGGCATCGGCACGCCGGAACGCGGCGCCGACTACATCACCGGCGAATGGGCCACCGAATACGGCCGTCCGCTCATGCCTGTGGACGGCGTGCTTGTCGGCACCGCCGCCATGACCGCCAAGGAAGCCCACACCAGCCCCGAAGTCAAGCAGATGCTCGTCAACACCCCGGGCATTCCGGCCAAGGGCGATGGCAACGATCCGTTCGCCCCGCTGGGCGAGCAGTGGGTGCCGTCCGGCCAGGCCAAGGGCGGCGTCACCTCCGGTCTGAGCCACCTGCACGCCGACATCTACGAGCTGGAGAACTCCTCCGCCCGCTGCGGCCGTCTGCTGGTGCGCGTCATGAAGCACCCGGAGGAGCTGGAAAGCCGTCGCGACGAGATCATCGCGGCGCTGAACGCCACCGCCAAGCCGTATTTCGGCGATCTGAAGACCATGACCTACCTCCAGTGGGCCCAGCGTTTCGCCGACCTCTCCTTCCCGTGGGTGGACGAAACCTACGCCGATCGCTTCCTGCATCTGCTGCAGCGCATCGAAGCCCGCGTCACCACGCAGGAAAGCGGCGAATTCGCATCGCTGTTCGCTTCCCGCGCCGACGTCGAAGCCGATCCGAACGCCGCGATCGCCAAGCTTGCCGAAACCTACCCGCAGGCTGGCAAACTGACCGTCACCCCGATGGACGAGGCATGGTTCCCGGTGCTCGTACGCGAGTATCCGAAGCCGATGCCGTTCGTGCCGGTCATCGACAACGACCTGCTGCGTTGGTGGGGCCAGGACCAGCTGTGGCAGTCCGAGGACTCCCGCTATTCCGCCGATTCCGTGCGCATCATCCCCGGCCCGATCTCCGTGGCCGGCATCACCACCGTGGACGAGCCGGTGGCCGACATCCTCGGCCGCTTCGAAGCCGCCATAGTCAAGCGCGTGTCCGCCGAATCGGCGAGCGCCGACAAGACCGCCTTCGCCCAGTTGGGCGCGGCCGTCTCCGCCGAGGAATTCATCCGCAAATCCCCGAACATCTCCTGGGTCGGCCATCTCATGGCCAACCCGGCGTACGGCACCGCCAACGGCGACGCCAACTATGAAATCCGCAAGGTGGCCGTTGAAGGCAGCGTCGAAAAGTACGACCTCGACATCCATCTCGACACCTTCTGGGACAACGATCCGGACGGCGGCGCCTCCAAGCACGCCGTACGCGACATCGTCATTCCGCTGAACGTCGACGGCAACGAATCCGGCCTGTTCCCGGTCGTGGACCGCGACCGTCTGCCGGAGCACGTCTACCGCATGCTCGCCGACACCGCGGGCATCGGCAATACCGCCATCACCGGCGACAAGCTCACCGCCATGCCCGTTATTGAGCAGGTGGCAGACAAAGCCGCCCATCCGTTCGGACAGGCGCATACCAGCTACACGCTGTCCGCCAACCTCGGCTTCGACCATGAAGCGGCCACCGGCGGCGCGCTGCCGAGCAATCTGGTGCCGTCGCGCATCGCACCGGACGCACTCGTCGGACCGGCATGGCCCGCCATCTACGCGGCCCTCGGATCCGTATACGTCAACGGCTTCCCGGTGATCGAAGGCCTGCTCAACGCAGTGCATCTCGACCATCTCATCGAACTGGAAGTCAGCGAAGACGAGCTGCTCAAGCACACTGGCGAACAGATCGCACTGACCAGCTGGGCCGAAAACTACTTCGAATCGGCATCCGGCCGTGTGGTGACCATTCATGTGCAGCACGCCACCGAAGACGGCACCCTGCTGGCCAACGAAACCGAGCGTTTCGCCATTCGTGGCCGCGCATATTCCGACGCACTGCCGCCGGAAGCGCCGGACTACGGCGGAATCGAAGCGGAAATCGAAAGCACTCCGCGCCGACTGCTGCGCCGCGTCAAGGTGACCGCTCCGCACGAGATGACCGCCTTCGCCCGTACTTCCGGCGATTTCAACCCGATCCACACCTCGCATCGTGGCGCTGCCGTTTCCGGTCTTGCGGCACCGCTCGTGCACGGCATGTGGCTCTCCGCAACCGCGCAATACGCGGTGCAGGCGCTTGACGGCAAGGGTGCGCACTACGAAATCGCAGGCTGGACCTACAACATGTACGGCATGGTGCAGCTCGACGACGAAGTGGAAATCTCCGTCGAGCGTGTCGGACGCGTGGCACACTCCGGCATGGTGCTCGAAGTGACCAGCCGCATCGACGGCAATATCGTGTCTCGTGGCACCGCCATCGTACGTGCGCCGAAGTCCGCCTTCGTCTACCCGGGCCAGGGCATACAGCAGCAGGGCATGGTGCTCGACGAGCGTGCCAAGTCCCCGGCCGCACGAGACGTGTGGGAGCGTGCCGACAAGGTGACCTGCGAGAAGCTTGGATTCTCGATCCTCGCCGTCGTGCGTGACAATCCGAAGGAACTGACCGCCAACGGCGTGACCTACCGCCATCCGGAAGGACTGCTCAACCTGACCCAGTTCACGCAGGTGGCGCTCGCCACCGTGGCATTCGCCCAGACCGCACGTCTGCGCGAAGCCGGCGCCGACATTTGGCCGGCCTATTTCGCGGGTCATTCGCTGGGCGAATACAACGCCCTGAGCTCCTTCGCCGGCGTGATTCCGCTGGAAACCGTGATCGAACTCGTGTTCCATCGCGGTTCCACCATGCACCACCTCATTCCGCGTGACGAGAAGGGTCGCTCCAACTACCGCATGGGTGCGCTGCGCCCGAACCAGTTCGGCGTGGGCGACGACGGCGTGCGCGAGTACGTCGAATCCGTGTCCAAGGCGTCCGGTGAGTTCCTGCAGATTGTGAACTACAACCTCGCCGGTCAGCAGTACGCGGTCGCGGGCACCATCGCTGGTCTGAAGGCGCTGAAAGCCGATTCCGCCCGCCGTGTCGCCGAATATGGAGGCAAGCCGGCATTCATGCTGGTGCCGGGCATTGATGTGCCGTTCCATTCCACGCTGCTCAGGAAGGGCGTGCCGGAGTTCCGCGACAAGCTCGACGCCCTGCTGCCGCAGTACATCGACTACCGTGGCCGCCTGGTTGACCGTTACATTCCGAACCTGGTCGCCGCGCCGTTCGAAATGACCAAGGAATTCGCGGCCAAGATTCTTGAGGTCGTGCCGTCCGAGCGCATCAAGGCCGCGCTGGATGATCCGAAGGTGTGGGATTCCTATGCCGAAGACGATCAGAAACTCGGCCGACTGCTGCTGACTGAACTGCTGAGCTGGCAGTTCGCGTCCCCGGTGCGTTGGATCGAAACCCAGGCTCTGCTCTTCAGCTCCGCCGAACAGGGTGGCCTCGGTGTCGAGGAATACGTGGAGGTGGGCCTCGGCAATGCGCCGACGCTGGCCAACCTCGGTGCCAAGACCCTGCGTCTGCCGCAGTTCTCCGGTCGTGACGTGACTGTGTACAACGTCGGTCGCGACGAGGGTCGTGTATACATGACCGATTCCGATTCGCTGGTTGCGGAAACCGACGACGAGCCGATCGCGGAAAGCACGTCTGCCGCTGCAACCCCTGCCGCAGCCGCGTCTGCAGCTCCCGCTGCGGCTCCGGCTGCTGCCGCCGTGCCCGCCGCCCCCGCTGCGCCGGCAGGTGCGCCGTCCGGCGCCGCCGTCGCGGATATCGCGTTCAACGCATCCGACGCCATCGCCATGCTGCTCGCATACTCCGCCAAGGTTCGTCCGGATCAGATCGGTGATTCCGACACCACCGATACCCTGACCAACGGCGTCTCCTCGCGTCGTAACCAGCTGCTCATGGACATCAGCTCCGAGCTGGGTGTGGCCAGCATCGACGGTGCGGCCGAAGCCACGGTGAACGCGCTGAGCGCGTTGGTCGACAAGGTCGCCCCGAACTACAGGGCCTTCGGCCCGGTGCTGTCCGACATCGTGCGCGATCGCATCCGCGGTCTGTTCGGTGCCGCAGGTTTGAAGCTCGCACAGGTCGAGAAGCGCGTGATCGACACCTGGCAGCTCGGCGAAGGCTGGGCTTCCCACGTGGTCGCCGCACTGGTGCTCGAAACCCGTGACGGTGCAAGCTCCCGTGGCGGCGACCTGGCGTCGCTGCCCACCGAAGCCGCATCCAACGCCGCCGCGGCGAACGCCCTGATCGACGCCGCCGTGCAGAAGGTCGCCTCCGACAAGGGCGTGGCCGTCGCCATGCCGAGCGCCGGTGGTGCCGCAGGCGGTGCCGTGGTCGATTCCGCGGCGCTCGACGCGTTCGCGGCCAAGGTGACCGGTGCGGACGGCGTGCTCGTCTCCACCGCGAGGTTCGTGCTGAACCAGCTCGGCGTCGCTGCCCCGGTTGCCGAGGAGAACGGTGACGAGAACGCTGCCGTGGTCGCCGCCGTCGAAGCCGAACTCGGCTCCGACTGGCCGAAGCAGGTCGCCCCGCGCTTCGACGCGCGTAAGGCCATCCTGTTCGACGATCGCTGGGCGTCCGCACGTGAGGATCTGGCCCGCGCGTTCTACGACGGCAACGCCTCCGTGCTGTCCGGCAGCTTCGTCGGACTCGGCAAGGCAGTCGCCGCCGAAGCCGCATGGTATGCGGACAAGACCGAGGATGCCGAACTGAAGGCCGCTTACGGCCGCGTGGCATCCGAAGCGCTGGAACCCGTTTCCGACGATGCGGCGAGCAGCCGTTTCGCGGGTGATGTCGCCATCGTGACCGGCGTGGCCCCGAACTCCATCGCCGCGCAGGTCGTCAACGGCTTGCTTGCCGGCGGCGCGACCGTGGTCGCCACCTCGCACAGCTTCAAGCCGAGCGTGAAGGCATGGGCTAAGCAGACCTATCGCGAGCATGCGGCGGGCGATGCCAAGCTGTGGCTCGTCCCGGCGAACCTCTCCAGCTACCGTGACGTGGATGCGCTGGTGGATTGGGTCGGCAACGTCCAGAAGAAGACCTCCGGCGCGACCACCACGATCCTTAAGCCGGCCTACGAGCCGAGCCTGTTCTTCCCGTTCGCGGCTCCGCCGGTCCACGGCACTTTGGCCGATTCGGGCGAACTGTTCGAATCCCAGGCGCGTCTCATGCTCTGGGGCGTCGAACGCGCCATCACCGGTCTCGCCAAGATCGGCGCCGACACCGACGTCCAGCACAAGCTGCACGTGATCCTGCCGGGTTCCCCGAATCGTGGCATCTTCGGCGGCGACGGTGCCTACGGCGAGGTGAAGAGCTCCTTCGACGCGATCGTGAACCGCGCTCGCGCCGAAAAGGTGTGGTCCAGCCGTGTGACCTTCGCTCATCCGAAGATCGGCTGGGTGCGTGGCACCGGCCTGATGGGCGGCAATGATCCGCTGGTCGAGGTCGTGGAACGTCACGGTCTGAAGACCTATTCCACCGCTGAAATCGCAGTGAAGCTGCTCGATCTGGCCACCCGCGAATCCCGTGAAGCCGCAGTGTCCGCTCCGCTTGACGTGGATCTGACCGGCGGCTTGGGTTCCGAGCCGATCGATATCAAGGCGCTGCGTGCCGAAGCCATGGCCGATGCCGCTGCGGCGGCCGACGAAACGACCGTTGCCGACGAGGCCAAGCGCTCCGGCGCGACCATCAAGGCATTGCCGACGCCGCACGTTCCGCAACAGGCCCCGGTCGATCTGGCCGATTGGAAGAACGTCACAGCACGGCCGGAGGACGAGATCGTGATCGTCTCCGTCGGCGAACTTGGCCCGTGGGGCTCCGGTCGTACCCGCTTCGAAGCGGAACTCGGCATCCATTCCGACGGCGAGGTCGACCTGTCCGCCGGCGCCGTGCTCGAACTGGCCTGGAACATGGGTCTGCTCACATGGAACGACAGCCCGAAGCCGGGCTGGTACGACACCGACGGCAACCTGGTGCCCGAAGAGGACATCGCGGAACGCTACCACGACGAGGTCGTGGCACGTTCCGGCGTACGTCCGTTCGACGAGGGCATGGGCAACGACTACAAGGACGGCACCGACGAGGAGGAAGCGGAAGTCTTCCTCGACCACGATGTGACCTTCTCCGTGCCGACTCGTGAGATCGCTGAAGAGTACGTCAAGCTTGACGAAGCGCATACGAGCTTCGCAGCCGACGCTGAATCCGGCGAATGGAACGTGACCCGTCACGCCGGCTCCATGATCCGCGTGCCGCGCCGCGCCGCTATGACCCGTATCGTCGGCGGCCAGTTCCCGAAGGGCTTCGATCCGGTCAAGTGGGGCATTCCGGCCTCCATGGTCGGCGATGTGGACAAGATCGCCCTGTGGAACATCGTCACCACAGTGGACGCCTACCTGTCCGCAGGCTTCACCCCGGTGGAGATCCTGCAGGCCGTGCACCCGTCCATGGTCGCCTCCACTCAGGGCACCGGCTTCGGCGGCATGGCCTCCATGAGGAAGCTGTACCTCGACCGCTTCCTCAACCATGAGATTCCGACCGACATCCTGCAGGAAGCCCTGCCGAACGTCGTCGCGGCACACGTGATGCAGTCCTATATCGGCGGCTACGGCAACATGATCCAGCCGGTTTCCGCCTGCGCCACCGCAGCCGTCTCCCTGGAGGAAGGCACCGACAAGATCGCCCTCGGCAAGGCCGACTTCGTGGTCACCGGCGCGATCGACGACATCGGCGTGGAATCCGTGATTGGCTTCGGCAACATGAACGCCACCGCCAATTCCGAAGAGATGTATGCCAAGGGCATCGACGCGCGCTTCTTCTCCCGTGCCAACGATCGTCGCCGCGGCGGCTTCGTGGAATCCCAGGGTGGTGGCACCATCCTGCTGACGCGTGGTGACATCGCGCTGAAGCTCGGCCTGCCGGTCGCCGGCGTGGTCGGATTCGTCCACTCCTACGCCGACGGCGCGCACACCTCCATCCCGGCTCCGGGACTGGGTGCGCTCGCCGCAGGCATGGGCGGCAAGGACTCCAAGCTGGTGCATGATCTTGCCAAGCTCGGTGTCGCGCCGGACGACATCGCCGTGGTTTCCAAGCACGATACGTCCACCAACGCCAACGATCCGAACGAATCCGAACTGCACAACACGCTGGCTCACGCCATCGGCCGCACCGACGGCAACCCGCTGTTCGTGATCTCCCAGAAGTCGCTCACCGGCCACGCCAAGGGCGGTGCCTGCATCTTCCAGGTCAACGGCCTGACCCAGTTGTTCAAGTCCGGCGTGATTCCGGCGAACGCTGCCCTCGACTGTGTCGACCCGAAGCTCAAGCGCGACGACCACATGGTCTGGCTCAGGAAGCCGCTGCATGTCGGCTCCATCAAGGCGGGCCTGACCACGTCGCTCGGCTTCGGCCACGTCTCCGGCTTCGCCGCGATCGTGAATCCGGGCGCCTTTGAAGCCTCCGTGGCCAACACCGCTGGTGAGGAAGCGCTGAACGAATGGCGCGAACGCGCCAACGCGCGCTTGGCAGCCGGTCAGCGTCGCCTTGAGGAAGGCATGATGGGTCGCGCCGCGCTCTACGAGCCGATCGACAACCGCCGCTTCCACGAGGACAAGCGCGGTTACGACTCGCACGAGGTGGAGAAGGCCATGCTGCTCGACCCGGATGCGCGACTTGGCGCTTCCGGCTATTTCGAGGCCTGAGCACCGCCGTCGCCGGCTAAATCGGCTCGGTGACGCATAATGCGCTGTGGGCGCCCGATTCCGAGGATTCCATGGAATCCAACGAGTCGGGCGCCCACAGCGTATGTTTGTTTCATAGACGCCCGATGATCTGCAGCGTAAAAGCTCGGCAGGGCCGTGCAGGCGGGTGTGGGAAGTACATATTCAAGGAGAGAGACGAAATCATGTCACTGATGGGTCTTGGCCATGATGTGGTCGATATCAGTGGGTTTTCGCAACAATTGAACGAGCCGGGGGCACGGTTGCGTGCTTTGTTCTCCACGCGTGAACTACGTCAGGCGGCTTTGCGCGCGCGGATGAAGCATGATGACGAATCCCTCCATTTGGCCGCACGGTGGGCCGGCAAGGAGGCGGTGCTGAAAGCCTGGTGCGAGGCGATTGCGCAGCTGCCACGGCACACGAACGCGGGGGAGGGGAGCGCTCGGGCCGGCGAATACCCGTACACGCTTGATGATTTCCCGTGGCGTGAAGTGGAGATTCTCGACGATTCGCGAGGATGCCCACGGGTCATTCTGTCTGTGAAAGCATCCACGGCGTTGACGGATTCGTTGGGTGTGAACGAGCCGGGACCAGGGCAAAACCGCATGCCGGTATTCCATGTGTCTCTGTCGCATGACGGTTCCGTCGCATCCGCCGTGGTCATACTGCAGATGGAGGATCGGCCGGAAATCGACGGAATATAGGAAATATAGGGAGTGTAAGGGACACGTGAAACTACAGTGGGGGAACGTATGAACGCATTATCGACAGCATCGGAACCTGCCATGGGTTCAAGCCACGGCGCGTATAACGTCGACTCGCGTATGCCGCGCACCGAGCGCGTGACCAGTCGGGTCATCGTATACCGCAGCATCGATTCGACCAATATCGAGGCAGGCAGATTGCTACAGGACGGAACCCTGCAGTTGAACGGTGATTCGGTGGTGGCGATTGCCGCCGATACGCAAAGCGCAGGGCGTGGCAGGCTCGACCATGCATGGGTGAGCAGACCGGGCGAATCCTTCGCCGTCACCTTTGTGACGGCGGTGCCGCGCTGGCTGGCCTTGGATGCTTCCGTGAACGGCTGGCTGCAAATGATCGCCGGTCTTGCCGCCGTCGACGGATTGCGTGGCGCGATGCGGGAATGCGGCGCACAGTCGATCGCAACCGTGAACGACGATGCCGATGGCGCGGGTTTCATGCTGAAATGGCCCAACGACGTGTTCCTAGGCGGGCATAAACTCGGCGGCATTCTTTCGCAGATGGCCTCATTGCCAGTGGGTTCCATGACGGAAGGATATAACGACGACAACAAGGGCGCTGATCGTATCGCCATCATCTTCGGTATCGGGCTGAACCTCGCCATTGATGCCGAGTATCTTCCCACAGCCCAGTCCACATCGTTGCAGCTGCATTATGCGCCGCTGCCGGACGCCGAATCGTTGCGCGACATCATCGCGGCCGGCATCGTCGAATCGTTGCGTGCGCGGTTGCGTGGTTTTGCGGCGGACCCCCACAGGCAGGCGCAGGATCTGCGTGATGAAGTGGAGAAAATCTGCTACACGCTTGGGCGCCACGCCGTAGCGCATTATGTTGACGGCAGTGAAATGGAAGGTGAGGCGGTGGCTCTGAACGCCGATGCTTCGCTGGATCTACGCACTGCGGACGGTATCGTACACACCATTCGCACCGCCGATGTGGGCGTATTGCCCAAACCTTGTGTATAATGGCACACGTCTTTCACTGTCGTTATCGGCAGCCACAAGGCAACGCGGATGTAGCTCAATGGTAGAGCCTCAGTCTTCCAAACTGATTACGCGGGTTCGATTCCCGTCATCCGCTCCATTCGAACCCACCGACTGCGGTGGGTTTTGTTGTATGCGGCGACCATGCGCATGCCGGCACAGCCCGCCGATCGCGCACTTTCCGGTGGGAGCCGTTACTATGCTGGTGGTAAACGCAGAATACAAGATTTTTCGGGGGCGGCATGGCTGAAACCACACACGCTGAAACCACCAGTTCGGCTAATGAGGCGACGGAAATCATCGGCGGCAAGGTCGAGACCGTGGAGGTATCGAAGCATCCCGATCCCACCATTCCCGAAACCGAGCTTTCCCTAGCCGACATCGAACGCAGCAAATCGCACCCCAAGCGGTGGATCGCGTACATCATCGGCGTGCTCATCGCGGTGGTCGCGCCATACGGTGCCGGGCGCATGCTCGCCGTAGGACACACCGCATGGGTGGTCGAGCATTTCAACGTGCTCACGCCCCAAGGCATGGCATTCGTCTCCTGGACGGCCACGCTCGCGGCCCTGACCTGCCTCGGCTTGGCGGTGGTCGACTCCGCGCATTGGCTGTGGCGCATCCTGTTCGCGTTCGCGCTCGCCGCCGAACAGTTCATCGCGGGGCTCGCATTGCTGCGCTTCGACTTCTGGTATTCCACGTACGTGGTGTACGGTTCGGTCTCGCCGATCGCCAACGCGGCGAACCTCGGCATTATCGCGGCGGGCCTCGCCGTCGCGGCGTTCATCGCGGTCTGGATCGGGCTGCTCGTGGTGATCAGGAAGGATTCCCCACTCAACGTGCTGACCCGCTGCTGGGCTTCGTTCATCATGTTCTTCGCGTTCGAGGCGTGCGCACTGCTGATCGTGCTGTTCGGCGGCCTGCTGGGCACCGTCTGATCGGACCTGATCTGCGGTGCGATGCCGCGAATCGGCGGGCGCCCGGAACTCCCGACGGCAAGGTATGCTGTGATGTTGCGCTCAGCGCTGACGAGTTCAGCGTATTTCACGACGTACTCACATGAGATATGGCAAACTAGAGAGCGGTGTTTTGGAGTCACTGCAAACGCAAGAGAGGTTGATTCGTGGCTGAGAACAAAGAAGACGTGCTGCACGTCGAAGGCGGTCGCCCGCTGAACGGCACGATTAAGGTGCGTGGCGCGAAGAATTTCGTCAGCAAGGCCATGGTGGCCGCGCTGCTTGCACCCGGTACGAGCGTCCTGAAGAACGTTCCTGAGATCCGCGACGTGTACGTGGTCTCCGATTTGCTGCGTCTGCACGGCGTTGACGTGGCGTTCGACGGCAATAACGGCACCGTCATCATCGACGCGACCAACGTCAATCTGGCCGATGTGGCCGACGTGGACACCCTGTCCGGCTCGTCGCGTATTCCGATCCTGTTCTCCGGTCCGCTGCTGCACCGTCTGGGCGAGGCCTTCATCCCCGCGCTCGGCGGGTGCAACATCGGCGGCAGGCCGATTGATTTCCATCTGGACACGTTGCGCAAGCTCGGCGCCGACGTGAACAAGGAGCATCGCGACGGCATCCACATCACCGCGCCCCACGGCCTGCACGGCGCGAAGATCCATCTGCCGTACCCCTCCGTGGGCGCCACCGAGCAGACCCTGCTCGCCGCCGTCCTGGCCGAAGGCAAGACCGAACTGTCCGGCGCCGCCACCGAACCTGAGATCATGGACCTGGTCGCCGTCCTGCAGAAGATGGGCGCGATCATCTCCGTCGACGTCGACCGCACCTTCCGCATCGAAGGCGTCAAGGAGCTCAAGGGCTACACGCATACCTCCCTGACCGACCGCATCGAAGCCGCCAGCTGGGCTTCCGCCGCGCTGGCCACCCACGGCGACATTTTCGTCAAGGGCGCCACCCAGCCGGAGATGATGACCTTCCTGAACGTGTTCCGCAAGGTCGGCGGCGAATTCGACATCACCGATTCGGGAATCCGCTTCTGGCATCCGGGCGGCGATCTGAAGCCCGTCGCCATCGAAACCGATGTGCATCCCGGTTTCATGACCGACTGGCAGCAGCCGCTCGTGGTGGCGCTGACCCAGGCCAAGGGTCTGTCGATCGTGCATGAAACCGTGTACGAGAACCGTTTCGGCTTCACCAAGCCGCTGGTGCAGATGGGCGCGACCGTGCAGCTGTACCGTGAATGCCTCGGATCGCTGCCGTGCCGTTTCCAGCAGCGCAACTACAAGCATTCCGCGGTGATCTTCGGGCCGACCCCGCTCACCGGACGCGACATCGACGTGCCGGATCTGCGTGGCGGCTTCAGCCATCTCATCGCCGCACTGGCCGCCAAGGGGCCGTCCGACGTGCATGGCATCAGCCTGATCGACCGCGGTTACGCGGACTTCCGTGGCAAGCTCGAAGCGCTGGGTGCGAACTTCGACTGATATTCTCCGGGTCCGTGCCGTGCGGTACGGGCCCTCAGCATTGATGCGGATTAATGCGTAGCCATAGTGAACCCGTGGATATACGGGTTCCTGAATCTGCGAAGGAACCAACGAATCGAATCGGTCGCCCGCTAGGGCACCGTGTGGGGCACAATAGTAGGCATGGCATCCAAAGGAAAACCCTCGCCGCGTTCGGCGGTCAAACCGTTGAGCGACGAGCAGGTAGCGAAGCTCGCGCAGCAGCATCATCTCGTGGAACCCTTGCATGATCTGCCCAACGAGCCGCGCACCGTCAATGAAGCGGAGATCGCCGCGCAGAATCCCAAGGCGACCAGGCGTCTGCTCACCGGATGCGACGTGATGTTGCACAATCGCAGTAAGGTGCGCGCATGGGGATTGGAGAACATCCCCGAAACCGGCCCGTTCATCACCGCGGCCACCCATGTGACCATGTACGACGTGTTCGTGCCGATGGTTTCGTTATTCCATCAGGGCCGTCGCCCGAGGTACATGGCCAAAGCCGAGATGGCGACATGGCCGTTGATCGGCAAATGGTTCCAAGCCGTGGGCATGCAGCCCGTACGCCGCCGCAGTGGTCAGGCGCGGGCAATCGAGGAAACCTCCGTCGACATTCTCACCTCCGGCCGTCCGCTCACCGTATGGCCCGAAGGCACGGTGACCCGCGACCCGCAGAAGTGGCCGATGAGCATGAAGAACGGCGTGGGCATGATCGCCTTGGAGGCGTCCCGCCGCTGTGGCAAGCAGATCCCGCTGTTCTGCGCGGTGACCTGGGGCGCCGCGAGCATCAATCACCTGTGGCCTTGGCCCCGCAAGAACGTGGTCATGTGCTACGATGCCCGTCTTGATTACTCGGATCTGCTGGAGCATCAGGAGTCGTGGGGCGAATGGCCGAACGCCGAGGATGCCGACGAACTCACCCGTCGCATCCGCGTGCGCATGACCCGGATCATGGAGGAGATCCGCGGCGAGAAAGCGCCGGACGGGTATTGGGATTTCCGCACGATGAAGCGGGTCACCGACTGAGCTTGATTCCGCTGCCATGTGTGACGCCGAGCCGGTGGTTCACGCATGGGTCCGGAACGACGTATCGAATCATCCACACGCAAGGATAAGGAAGTGCGCAAATGACGAATGTTACCGTGCTGGGCGCCGGAGCATGGGGCACCGCCTTCGGGCAGGTGCTCGCCGACGCGGGCAATGACGTGACCATGTGGGCCATCGAGCCGGAGATCGTGGAGGGAATCCGCGACCATCACCGCAATGCCGTGCGTCTGCCGGTCGTGGACCGTCTGCCGGACAATATGACCGCGACCGGCGACCGTGCCGAAGCCGTGCGGAACGCCGAGATCATTGTGGTCGCCATCGCCGCGCAGTTCGCCCGCGTGGCGCTCGCCGAATTCAAGGGAATGATTCCCGAAAACGCGATCGTGGTGAGCCTGATGAAGGGCATCGAGCGCGGCACCAACAAGCGTATGGATGAGGTCGTGCGCGAATCCCTCGACCTGGATGCCGCGCATTTCGCCGCGGTGTCCGGTCCGAACCTGTCGAAGGAGATCGCCGTGCGCCAGCCGGCGGCCACCGTGGTCGGCTGCGCCGATCTGGGCAACGCCGAAAGAGTCGCCCGCGCCTGCACCACCGACTATTTCAAGGCGTTCGTCACCACCGATGTCATCGGCCTGGAAATGTGCGGCAGCCTGAAGAACGTGGTGGCTCTGGCCGTGGGCATGGCTCGTGGAGCCGGGTACGGCGAGAACACCGCCGCCATGATCGAGACCCGTGGTTTGGCCGAACTCACCGCGTTGGGCGAGGCCGCCGGCGCCGATCCGAAGACCTTCGCAGGTCTTGCCGGCGTGGGCGATCTTATCGCCACCTGCGGTTCCCCGTTGAGCCGCAACTACACTTTCGGCGCCAATCTTGGCAAGGGCCTGACCCCCGATGAGGCAGCCAAGGTCAGCAATGGTGTCGCCGAAGGCGTGCCGACCACGGCCGCCGTGGTCGCGCTCGGCGAACGGTACGGCATGCCCACGCCGCTGGCCAACGCCATGAACCGTGTACTTGAGGAAGGCATCTCCTGCGCCGACATGCTGGCGCAACTGTTCGACGGCAACATCACCGCCGAGTGAAAGGACCAAGAAGAATATGGCTAAGCAACGCATCATGGTGCTGTACGGTGGCCGTGCCGACGAGCATTCCATTTCCTGCATCTCCACCGCCGGCGTGCTGAAGGCGATTGATACCGAGCGTTTCGATGTCGTTCCCGTGGGCATCACCAAGACGGGCCAGTGGATCGTCGACGGCGAGGATCCGCGCGGTTGGAGTCTTGAGGGCGGTTCCCTTCCGGAAGTCGTCGCCACCCCCGGTTCGCGTGCGGTCACGCTGGACGTTTCCCGCGGCCAGGACGGTTTCTTCGCGGATGACCCCGACCAGCCCGGCCACGTGGTCTCCCTTGGCCATATCGATGCGGTGTTCCCCGTGCTGCACGGCGTGTACGGCGAGGACGGCACCGTGCAGGGGTTGCTGGAAATGATGAATGTGCCGTACGTCGGTTGCGGTGTGTTCGCGTCCGCGGCGTGCATGGACAAGCATTACGCCAAGATCGTGCTGAACTCCGCGGGCATCCCCACCGCGCCCGGCATTATGGTCGATGCGCGCAAAGCCACCGGCGAATCGGCGTATGAGGCGGTGAAGGCGGCCAAGCTCGCCTACCCGCTGTTCGTCAAGCCGTCCCGCGCCGGTTCCAGCTTCGGCGTGACTAAGGTCGAGCAGGTCGAGGATGAGCAGGCGCAGATCGCCGCCCTGGGTGCCGCCGTGGCCGAGGCGGGCAAGCATGATTGGAAGGTGCTGGTCGAGCAGGGCATCGATGCCAGGGAGATTGAATGCGCCGTGCTGTGTGCCGCTCCGGGTGACGAGCCCGAGGTCAGCTGGCCGGGTGAGATCGTGCTGGATCATCGCGATCAGGGTGATGATCAGTTCTACGATTTCGACTCCAAGTACATGGATTCCTCCGCGTCGCATGTGGAAGTGCCGGCGAACCTGCCGGTGAGTGTGCTCGAGGATGTGCGTGAGGTGGCCCGTCGCGCGTTCAAGGCGGTGGACGGCGCCGGCCTGAGCCGTGTCGACGCCTTCGTCACCCCTGACGGCACGGTGATGGTGAACGAGATCAACACCATGCCGGGATTCACGCCGATCTCCATGTACCCCAAGGCCTGGGAGGCTTCGGGAATCGGCTACACCGAACTCATCACGCGTCTGATCGAAGGCGTGCTGCGCTGAGTCGGCTGAACATACCAGCGGAAACAACAGTGGGGGGTCGTCCAACTATTCGGATGACCCCCCACTGTATATGTGCGGTGTGTGTTTTCTTGCGGTTTTCACGGTTTCCGAGAATCCTGCGTTTCCCGCGATTTTCGGACCTATGGGATCAGCGCACGGCTTTCCGCCCGGTCGGCAGGCAGTTCTCCAACAGCAGGGCGTAGACGCGGACGGCAAGCGCTGTGGCGTCATCATCCGTCAACGGACTGGTATCACGGTCCTCATTCATTTGCAGCCAGCGGTTCAGCATGCCCAGAATACCGCCGATGATGAAATCGAGCATCAGGTCGGTGCGCGAATCCACATCCTCGGGTGTGAGCCCCAACACGAGCAGTAGGGCTTCGCGCTCGTTGTCATGGAAGGCCGAATACAGTACGGGGTCGGTGTGCGGGCCGACGATCATGGTCAGACGGCCCGTGCGTTTGCGTTCCTCGTCGGTGGAGATGAGTTCGCCGACGTGTCTGCGCCAATGCTGCAGATCTGGCACGTTGCCTGCGCCGCCGCTTTGCAGCAGCGGTGAGCGGCTCACCTCATCATGGATAGCGCGGTAGGCCAGTTCGTCGAGCTTGTTGAAATGATAGTAGAACGAGTTTCTGTTCACGTTCGCTCTACGTACGATGTCGGTGACCGTGATGCTCCGGTAGTTGCGTTCGGTGAGCAGCTGCCAGAAGGTGTCGATCATGCGTTGGATGGCCGAAGGTGTGTCGCAATCAAGGCGAGGACGGGGCATCGTTGCTCCTTTGACAAATGTCCGATTAATGTTTCCAATAACTAGACATCAATACTACTAGCTGTTGAGACTATCTGGTGATATTTCGGTTTCGTGCCGTGGCGGCGGCCGCGAGCATACGCATGGCTTCCAGCAGATGTTTGCGCTCGTCCGGGGTCAATCCGACGATTGCACCGATCATGCTCGGCAACGACAACGGCATCGAGGCGATAAGCCCGGAGAACGTGGTGGCCCCGCTGGCGCGGATCACCTGGAAGAGTGCATCCACCGCATGTTCACGCTCCTCACGGGTCAGGCCGGTCATCCAACGGTTGAATGAGGAATTGAATTCGTGGGAGCTGGGCGCGATGTCGTTCACGCGCACGAAAGCGTCGCCGTCGACCTGCCAGGTGAACGCGAAATGCTGCATCAACCCTTCGCAGTCGGCCTTGACCACGACGCACGGTTCCGGCGTTTCCAACACCATGCCGATGATCGAGGAATCGGGCACGATCTTCGACACCCGTTCCACCGTGGACAGGTAGCGTTCGCCCGTCACCACGTATTCGGGGAATCCCGGACCGTCCAGCGAATACACCGCGCTGATGCGCTTGCGCACCGGCTCCGGGGCCTCCATCGCCGCGTATACCGCGGAGTTGCCGCCTTTGGAATGCCCGGTGAGGATCATGTTCCCCGGCCAGAGCTTCGCCACCGCGCACACGTATTCGGCGGCCATCCGCTGTGCGGGAACCGGATACTGGAAGGCCATGTTGAAATCCTCCTTCCAGCCGACCAGCGAATCGTCGGTGCCGCGGAATGAGAGGACGAGCGTGCCATCGGGCAGCAGGAAGGTGAGCGCCGCCGTCTGCGTCTGTTCTTCGGCGTCGAACCGTTCCGCGAACGCTCCCACGCGCAGGCCGGAGAACCGCGGGTTGTCGGCCACGGTGCGCACGAACGAATGGGTGATCGCCGGATCGGTGAAGTTGACGGCGTGCACCTGATGCTGGCAGGCGATGTCGGCGCCGCCGTGCAGCACCTCGTCCATCTGCTTGAGGGTGATGGGCGAGAACGGCGCACGGAACAGCGCCTTCACGGATCGGCCGACATGACGCCGGTCAAGGCGGAAGTTGCGCAGCCTGGCGAGCGGTGTGCCGTAGGCGTTCTGCTCGTCGTCCAGATCCGGGACGAGCGTGGGGATGTCCTCGTATGCCAGCTGCGCCAGAACCAGGGCGTCCACTTCGTTGAACGGGAGTTCCTCGAACGAACGCTGTTCCTCGCGCGCGTAATCGATGATATTGCCCACGACCGCTCCTTCAGCTTGCGTACACCGTTATTCTACGGTCGTCGAGTCAGACCGTGTGTCATTGCGCTTCCAGCAGCGCCATGGTCTCCCGGTAGCTGGGGCATACCGGGACGCCGTAGTCGCTGTTCTTGATGGCGAGCGATGCGGCCGCGTTGGCGATACGCACCGCGTCGGTGAGCGACCAGCCCTTCGCCAGCATCGCGCACATCACACCCGTATGGCAGGCTCCGGCGGAACGCGTGTGCACCGCTTTGGTGGGGAAACCTTCGATATGCTCCACTTGGCCACCGGGCTGGCGCACCCATGCGCCCCTCGACCCGGCGCGGACCACCAGCGGCGCGCGCAACGCGTTGCCGAGTTCGTCGCACAGCAGTTTCATCGACTTGTCGAAACCGCCGCCCACCGTCATCGTGGAGCTTTCGTCGATATGCACGCCCAGCCTGTCGGCGAGGGTACCGGCCTCCTGCCTGTTGCACGACCAGATCGGGCGGGCGAGCACCAGATCCTCGATCATCTTGTCGCTCACCTGGTTGAGCGCGTTCGTGGAGTTGAGCACCAGCGTCCAGTCGCGTTTGCGTGGATCGTTGCCCGCGCGTCGGATGAATGCGTCAAGACCGGCCGCCGTCTGATTCATGAGGGTGTTGCCGCCGATATGCACCACGGCGCCGTGGGGAGGATTGATGGCGTCGAAGGTGTGCTCGTCGCCATTCGCTTCGGCACCGTAATGCGCGATATAGGTTTTCCGGCCTTCCTCATCTTGGAACACCAGCCGGAATCCGGAATCCTCGCCGTCGAGATTCTCGCCGATATGGTCGATGCCGTTGCGGCGGAGCAGCATCCTGATCGCCGTCGCCCACACGCCGTCGCCGATCACGCCGGCATGCTGCGCCCTGACGCCCATACGACTGGCCGCGTCGAGGGTGCGGTAGCTGCCGCCCGGTGTGGGCTTGGTGTGGCTGGTCATCGCGAAATCGCCCGCCTGTGGCATATCGTCCACATCCAGCATGACGTCCATCCATACCTGTCCCAACGAAATCACGGTTGGTTTGTCGGCTGCGTTGCCGCCGTCGCGTCGGGGAATGATCGTGCCGAGTCGCATACTATCCTCCTTGATGGAATGTCGAGGAACAATCGGGTTATCCCAAGATATTGTCCAGAATTCTAAAACCGGAAACTGGAAGCTTGGTGGGAGCTTGCGCTGTGGACGAACAGGCGCGGCGATGTCCCGAGCTCATGACCTCATGCTCATTTGCCAATTGTCTGGGGTGGTTGTATAGTTGAGAAGTTGTGTGTTCAACCGCTCGGCAACGTGCGGTCTGAATTACGCAGACTTGCAAGTCAATGTAAATGTAGGGAGACCATCATGGCAGCTCGTTGTGCAGTGTGTGGCAGGGGTCCGCAGGTCGGATACTCCGTGTCCCATTCGCATATCCGCAACAAGCGCACCTTCCGCCCGAACCTCCAGCCGGTGCACACCACCGTTGACGGCGAAAACGTTCGCGTCCGCGTGTGCGTCAAGTGCCTCAAGGCCGGCAAGGTTCAGCGCGTGGCCGCGTGAGTGCGAGATACATCGCGTTGAAACCCCGTTCGAGTTCTGACTCGGCGGGGTTTTGCTTTATCTGACGGCAGTTGCGTGCGGCGACGGGCCCGTGAATGGCCGGGGCGGCCGGCATGGGTGTGGATACCGGGTGCGGATACTATGGGACGTATGAGTATTTCGTTGGACACCCCCATCAATTCGCTGCTGAGCAACAAGCGACGGGTATCCGCGTTGAAATCGTTCGGCATCGTCAGCGTCGGCGATGCGCTGACCTACTACCCGTTCCGCGTGGGCGATCCGGTGCCGCCGCGAGCCATCAGGGAGGCGCGTCCGGCCGAAGCCATGGCGTTCGCGGCCGTCGTGACGCAAAGCCGCGTCATCCCGATGAATGCGCGACGCGGCTACCGTCTCGAAGCGGTCGTTGAGGATTCCGCCTTCGCCGCCACCCGCCGGATGCCGGCGGGCATGGCCAGACTCGTGTTCTTCTCGAACCGCAGGAACTACGTTGATTGGATGGCCATGCGCCTCGCCACGGGCACGCAGGTGATCGTCAGCGGCATTCCCAGCGAATACATGGGCCAACTGCAGTTCACGCATCCGGATATCGTCACCGTCGCCCCCGCCGAAATCCAAAGCGTCGACGTGCAGCCGGGCGCGGCGACGCAGCCGCAGGCGCACACCAAACATTACGACGTGTCCTCAGTGAAGGAAGGACTTGATCACGTCTGCCGGCCACGGCCCGTATACCATGCGTCGGCGAGACTGTCGAGCGACCGCATCCACGAAACCATCGTCGGAATACTGAATATGGTGGGTGGTCGGGAAGCGGCCGACCCATCCTCGGTCGGAACCCCGCTGCAAGGTTTTGAAACCGAAGACGAGCAGCGCTTCGCCGCGGCGTTGGCCGAAGCCATCCCGGACATCCTCCCGGAAACCATCCGTGCGGAACGCGGCCTCATGCACCGCGCCGAAGCCTTCCGCGCCATCCACGACCCCATATCCGTCGAAGCCTTCCACAAAGGCATCAGCACGTTGCGCTACGAGGAGGCGTTCATCTGCCAGACGGCACTGCTGCAAGCCCGCAACGCCAGCGGCGCGACCCCGGCGCACCCGTGCGTCAGCGACGAGGAACAAGGCGAAGGGCTGGTAAGCCGATTCATCGCCTCGTTGCCGTTCCAGCTCACCGAAGGCCAGCGTCAGGTCATCGACAGCATCCGCGGCGACATGGCGAAGAACCACCCCATGCAGCGACTTCTGCAGGGCGAAGTCGGCTCAGGCAAAACCGTGGTGGCGCTCGCCGCCATGTTGCAGGCCGTCGAAGCCGGGTATCAGGCCGTGCTGGTCGCACCTACGCTGGTGCTTGCCGAACAGCACGCCGAAACCATCCGGTCCATGACGCAAGGCTTGGAATCACCGCAGATACCCGTCACGCTCATCACCGGAGGCATGAAATTGGCCGCACGTCGCAAGGCGCACGCCATGGCCGCCAGCGGCGAGCCCGGCATCATCATCGCCACGCATGCGGCGTTCTCCTCGACGTTCCAAGCCTCCAATCTCGCACTGGTGGTCATCGACGAACAGCATCGTTTCGGCGTGGAACAGCGCGAAAGTCTGCAATCCAAGCCGGTCGACGGCAGTACGCCGCACATGCTGGTCATGACCGCCACGCCGATTCCGCGCACCGCCGCCATGACCTGGTTCGGCGATCTCGACATCTCATGGCTCACCGAACTGCCGGGTGGCCACAAGCCGATCCGCACCTTCGTCATCAACGAGGATGACGGGCGCACCATGGCGAGCATGTTCTCGCATATCCGTGCGCGCATCGACGCGGGCGAACGCGCCTACATCGTGTGCGTCCGCATCGACGACACATCGAATGACGGGAAAGGCGGCACAACCGACGACGAGGCGACGCTTGACCCCTACGCCGTCGGCGATGACGAGGAGCAGGCGAGGCCGCCGCTGCACACGGTCGCGGAAATCGCGGAACGATTGCAAAAACTACCGCAATTCCAAGGCATTGGATTCGCCACGCTCACCGGGCGTGACAAGGATGAGGTCAAAACGCAGGTCATGGCCGATTTCGCGGCCGGCAAGACGCCCGTACTGGTGTCCACCACGGTGATCGAGGTCGGCGTGGATGTGAAACAGGCGAGCTGCATCGTGATCTTCGACGCGGACCGTTACGGGTTGAGCCAGTTGCACCAGCTGCGCGGGCGCGTCGGACGAGGCGGCACGAACAGCTGGGCGTTCCTTGTCTCCCGTGCCGAAGCGGGGTCTCCCGCCGAAGCACGATTGCAGGTCATCCACGATTCGCTCGACGGTGCGCAAATCGCACAGGCCGACTTGGAATTCCGCGGCGCGGGCGACGTGCTCGGCGACACGCAGTCGGGTATGCGGTCGAGTCTGAAACTGCTGCGTGTGGTACAGGACGCCGATATAATCGTCGACGCGCGTTCCCACGCCGAACAGCTGCTGGCCGCGGACCCGCAGTTGGAAGGCGACAAGCAGCTCGCCGGAGCCGTGCTCGACTTCACGCGCGGCAACGAGACATTCCTGACTAGCAACTAGGCTAAGGCGTATGCGCGTAATTTCAGGACGATTCAAAGGCATGGCGTTGGCGACGCCGAAACAGGGGACCAGACCCACCACCGACCGCACGAAGGAAGCGATCTTCTCGCATCTGGACTCGTGGGGCGTGCTGGACGACGCGAGGGTGCTCGACCTGTTCGCCGGCACCGGCGCCCTGGGCATCGAGGCATTGAGCCGCGGGGCACGTGAACTGGTGGCCGTGGAAGCATCGAAGCCCGCCGCGGCCTTGGTCGCGGGAACCCTGAAACAGTTGAAACGCAATCGGTCATGGACGGCTGAACTGCGTGCCCGGGTGCTGGTGCGCAAGGCCGAGGCGCTCGCGGCGGCAACGGCGGATGCGCCGTATGACGTGGTGTTCATCGATCCGCCGTATGCGTTCGAAACCGAGGCGTGCAACCGGTTGCTGGCCGATCTGGTCGCCAACGGATGGGTGGATGCGCGCGGCGTGATCATGCTGGAACGTTCCGCCCGATCCGACGATCCGACGGCACCTGAAGGCTGGGAAATCACCCAGTCGCGTGCCTACGGGGAAACCGCCGTGTTCTACATCGAAGCGGCGGAGAACGGTGAAGACGCGATATAGCCGTGTAAGGCACTACGGCGGAGATTGCCTATAGTCGCGGGGATATGGGAAGGCGTGACGGGGGATTGCCCGTCACGCCTTCGACGTTCATGCCCGATGGGGCCTGTGCCGCCTAACGTTTGCGCGGATGGTCGGCGCTGACCTCCCAGCCGAGCGCCATAAGGGTCTTACGGTCGGCCTTGTCGAGCTTCCTGCAATCCAACGCCTCGATCAGATCAGGGCGGATCTCGTTCGTCCGGGTCAACGCCTCATCGCGGCGGAACCGGTCCACCTTGCCGTGATCGCCCGACAACAATACGTCAGGCACACGAATGCCGCGCCATTCCGCCGGTTTCGTGTACTGGCGGTGTTCCAGCAGGGCATTGTCTCCCGTATAGGATTCCTCCACAATCGACTCGGCATTGCCCATGAACCCCGGAATCAGGCGCGTGATCGCCTCAAGCATCACCGATGTGGCGACCTCGCCGCCGTTGAGCACATAGTCGCCGATGGAATATTCGCGCACATCCACCCCACGCGTGCGGTAGTACTCGGGGATGCGTGCGTCGTAGCCCTCGTAGCGGCCGCAGCCGAACAACAGACGGTCGGCGTGGCTGAGCTCGGTGGCGTCGCGCTGGGTGAACAGGGGAGCGGAAGGGTTCGGGAAGATGAGCACCGGGCGCTTCGCGGCGGTCTCGGTTATCTCGGGCGCTTCGGTCGGCTCGGCGGATTCGTCGGCGGTATCAGGCTCGCCGCCGGTATCAGACGTATCGGACGTATCTGGCTCATCGGCTGTATCGGGCTCACGCAGATCCGCGCCCAACAGCTCATCAAGGCATTCCGACCACACCACGGGCTTCATCACCATGCCCGCGCCGCCGCCCACCGGCGTATCGTCCACCGAATGATGCACGTCATGCGTCCAATCGCGGAGATTATGCGTGTGCACTTCGAGGAGGCCCTTGGCTTGCGCCTTGCCGAACAGACTCAGGTTCAGCACGTCGAAATACTCGGGGAACACGGAAACGATGTCGATTCTCATAGTTTCCCAGAGTAACCGGAGTACAGGAATATGCGGGCGGCATCCGTGCGCCGGATGCCGCCCGCATAGGGATGATCGGGAGCCTGCGTATGTCAGTACACGCGGGTCAGATCGCGCGGATCGAGGATCGAGTCGAGGATCTCCGGGCGGATGCTTCCGTCACGGTCGGCGGCGGCACGTACCGTGATGCCCTTGGCCAACGCGTCCTTGGCGATCTGCACGGCCTTCTCATACCCCACGTAATCGATAAGCGACGTGGCCAGCGAGGACGAACGCTTCGCCTCCTCCAGGCCGACCTCCTTGTTCACCTTGATGCCGTTCACACAGCGTTCGCGCAGCGTGTCCATCGCACGGCCCAGCATATGCATGCCGTCAAGCAGCGCGTGCAGCATCACGGGCTCGAACGCGTTGAGCTGCAGCTGCCCGGCTTCCGCCGCGTAGGAGACGGTCGTATCCATGCCCATCACCATGAACACCGTCTGGTTCATGCATTCCGGAATCACCGGGTTCACTTTGCCGGGCATGATCGAGGAACCGGCCTGACGCGCCGGCAGTTTGATTTCCGCGAGTCCCGCGCGCGGCCCGCTGGCCAGCAGGCGCAGATCGTTGGCGATTTTGCCCAAGTGCAGCGCCGTGCGTTTGATCACGCCGGACAGCGTGACGAAATCGCTCACATCGCTGGTCGCGCCGACCGGATCGGCGGCCGGGCGGATCGGCAGACCCGTGAGCTTGGCGAGATGCTTGGCCACAAGTTCACGGAAGCGCACGTCGGCGCAGATGCCCGTTCCGATCGCCGTGCCGCCGAGGTTCACGACGCTCAGCGGTTCATGCTGGCGTTCGAGCATCGCGGCGTCGGAGCCGAGCTGGGTGGCGAACGCGCCGAACTCCTGGCCGAAGGTCATGGGCACGGCGTCCTGCAATTGCGTGCGGCCGATCGTGACCGCGGTCATCGTGCGCTGCGACAGGGAGGAGAACGAGGCGGCGAGCTTGCGGGTGCTGTCGATCAGGCCGCGCGAGGCGTCGATGAGCGCAAGGCGGGCGGCGGCGGGGTAGGAATCGTTGGTCGACTGCGACTTGTTCACCGTGTCGTTCGGGTGGATGATCTCGTATTCGCCGCGTGGGTAGTGGCCGAGCTCCAACGCCCGATTCGCGATGACCTCGTTGACGTCCATGTTGGTCGAGGTTCCGGCGCCGCCCTGGAGCACGTCGATGGGGAACTGGTCGTCGAGTTTGCCGGCGATCACGTCGGCGCAGGCGCGGTCGACGAGTTCGGCCTGATAAGCGTCGATGCCGCCGAGCTCGCGGTTGGCGCGTGCGCAGGCGCGTTTCACATTGCCGTAGGCGTGGATGATTTCCGGGTGGTCGCTGACGGTGATGCCGGAGACGGGGAAGTTGCTGATGGCGCGGAGGGTGTGGATGCCCCAGTAGGCGTTGGCGGGCACGGCCGCTGATCCGATGCAATCGTGTTCGATGCGCGTGGGTTGCGATTCGATAGCCGTAAGATCCGCGGATTCGACGGCCGTTGCGATACGTGCTGCGGTGTGCTGTGCTGCCAATGCCATGACGATGTCCTCTCGTTGCTTGTGGTTCGTTTTAGACGGATACCCAAAACACGGCTCACCTTAGGCGCAGGTTTTGTATCGTACAAGAGGTGGATATCCTTCGTATCCCATAGGATTACCCTATGACTATTACCCAGATACGAGCGTTCTACCTTGCCGCGACGTTGGGCTCCTTCACCGCAGCCGCGGAATACATGGGTCTCACGCAGCCGACGGTCTCCGAATTGGTACGCAAGGTGGAGGATCGTTACGGCATGGCGTTGTTCGTACGCCGAGGGCGAAGATTGGTGCTCACCACCGCGGGCCAGGCGCTGATGCCTTGGGCGAAACGCCTGCTCGACGCCGAACTGGGGGCGGACAGCACGCTGAACGCATTGGGCGCGGGCGAAGGCGGAACGGTGTCGTTCGGCATCCTGAAGAACGCCAACTACTATCATCTTTCCGAACTGGCGGCGGTGTTCCGCGAAGCGCATCCGAACGTGCGCATCCGGCTGCTGGGCCAGAACTCCTTCGAAGTGGCCGATGCCGTACGCAACGGCGTGCTCGAGGCGGGGCTGCTCTGCCTGCCGGTGCCGACCGAGGGACTGCATATCCAACCGTTGATGCGCCATGAGATCCTATGGGCCAGCAGCAAGCCCGAACGCTGCGCACAGCCGATGAGCCCGCTCGACATGCCCAAGGAGCCGTTGATCCTCTACGATGCACGGCATGGCGAGGAGGATCCGACACGTTTGCAGCTCATCCAGCAGGCGCAACGTTTCGGCGTGACGCTCGAACCCGATATCGAAGTCGAGTCGGTGGATGCGGCGATGTCGCTCGTCTCACGCGGTCTGGGCGATTCGATCGTGCCGCAGGCCGTGGCTCAGTCGGCGCATTTCCCGTCGAACATCCACGTCACAACGCTCCAATGCCCGATCTACGACACTTTCGCGCTGGTCCGGCGCGAGAATTGGGAGCTGTCGCCCATCGCCGCGCATCTCGCCGATCTCGCCGTCAACATGCTGCTTAACAAGGTGACCGGCGAAGCCGCCTGATGCGGGGCTTCGCCGTGCGTCACAGGCCGGGGATCAGCCCACCCGGAGGGTCGAGCGTCAGGTAGCCCTCCTCCAGATCGACCTGCGGCACCAATTCGTCCACGAACGGCACCAGCGCGGTCTTCTCCACGATTGGTGTGCCATCCGCCGCGGTACCGGTTTCGACCGGTTCCGCCAAACGGATCTTCAACAGCGATTGCGCGGGGGAGTCGATCACGTCGACCACCTTGCCGATCACCTTGCCCGCAGGCGCGCCGATCTCGTTGTCCTCCTCCATTCGCGCCTCAAGGCCGATGAGATCCTTCGGATACCATTCGTCGGCTTCGAGCATATCCTCCGGATCGTCGGCCTCGCCGTACAACTGGAGGCCGTTCAACGCCTCGGAGGCGTTACGGTCGTCGCACCCCTCCAGCTTGATGATCCATCGGTTCTTGAACGTACGGGAACGTTCCACCACATACCGCTGCTCGCCATCCTGCGAGAACAGTTCCGAACCGGGTGCGAAACGCCACTCCGGTTCGTCGGTGAACACCTGTACGGTGACCTCGCCCTTCATACCCTGGGCGCGGCCGATACGACAAACCCTCAGCAGCTCACGCTGCTGAGGGTTCTCATGCATGTTCTGATCTGCCATGCTGTGCAGTCTACCCCATCGGTACGGATGAGGCGCGGATTCGACGTGGAATCAGCGGCGCACATCCATGATGTCGACGCGGACCTTGTGGTCGCTCAACGCCTGCACCACCGTGCGGATCGCGTTGGCGGTACGGCCGGAACGACCGATCACACGACCGATATCCTCGGGATTCACGCGCACACGAAGCATTTCGCCACGCGCGTTCTCGCGGGACTTCACCGACACATCATCGGGAAAATCGACGACGTTCTTAATAAGGTGCTCCACAGCCTGTTCAAGCATGATCAGTCAGCCTTTCTCGTTTGCTTTGCGCTAGGGCTCAGCTCACTCGGCGTCAGCCGGGGCCTCTTCAGCGGCTTCCTCAGCCGGAGCCTCGGCTTCGGCTGCAGCGGCGGCTTCGGCCTCAGCCTTGGCCTTGGCCTCGGCCTCGGACTTGGCGGCCTTGAGCTTCTGGGCTTCAGCTTCCACGGCCTCGACGCGAGCGGCGGCATCCGGGCCGGCCACAGCGGTCTTCAGGGTGCCTTCGGCGCCGTCGATGCCCTTGAACTTCTGCCAATCGCCAGTGATCTGGAGGAGCTTCTTCACCTGCTCGGTCGGCTGAGCGCCGACGCCGAGCCAGTACTGGGCGCGCTCGGAATCAATCACGATGGTGGAAGGCTGGGTGTTCGGGTTGTAGGTACCGATCTCTTCGATGGCACGGCCGTCACGCTTCTGGCGGGAATCCATGATCACCACGCGGTAGAACGCGTAGAACTTCTTACCCATGCGCTTCAGACGAATCTTGGTTGCCAAAATGGCTCTCCTTATATGTAGGGGTGTGCGTTTCGTTTTCTGTGTGGGGCACGGAATCCGAAACCCACTCGTTCCTCACGGCACGGGGTGTAGAGGGCGCCGCGCGCACGTGAATAACTAGCCTATTATAGCGCGTGGGGGCGGACGTGGGCACCGGTATCCGCAGAGGCCGCGCCGAAGCGATTCAGTCGAGCGTGAGGGTCGCCGTGAGCGCGTAATGGTCGGTGCCGGGGATGATGAAGGATTCCACGTTGCTCGGGCGCAGGCCCGGGGTGAACAGGATGTGGTCGAGTTCGATGTGCGGCCATTTCAGCCAGCTGGGGAACGTGATGACGCGATGCGTCGCCTGGGTGCGGCTTGCGTCGCTGAAACCGGAGGCGAGCAGGGTGCGGAAGCTGGGGTGTTCGATGGAGGAGTTGAGGTCACCCATCACCACGACGATGCCTTGTGGGTCATTGCCTGTGGCAAGCTTCGCGACCGCTCCCAGGGACCTGATGCCCTTGGACCATTCCGGGCATCCGCGCATCGGCGACTTCGGGTGCGCCGACGCGAACGTGACATGGTGGACCCCGTCCGTGCCGGTATCGGGGGAGGGCAGCAGGTTCAACGTCATCGACGGCACATCCGCCGCGGGGATCTCGATGGCGCTGGCGGTGGAGCTGACGGGTGCGAACCGGGAGAACAGCATATTGAACCCGCCGTTGTCGGTGGGCTTGTCGTCGCCGGATTGATGGTAGGGCAGGACGCTGCCGAGGCCTGCCTCATGCAGACGGGAGATGAGTTCTGCGGTGGTCTCCTGGGTGGCGAGCACGTCGATGTGCCGTCTGCGCACCTCGCGCACGATGGCATCCGCATCGGCGCGGCCATGCCGGCAGTTCACCGTCATCACGCGCAGGGTCCTGACCGCCGCGTTCCGCCCGTCGCCATCGCCCAATGATGTTTCACAGAATGTTTCACGCGTGCTGGTCGGTTTCCAATACGGCCACAGCCGTGCCACCGATGCCACAGCGGCCAAGACGAACGCGTACATCGGTATCCACGCCTGACAGCATGCCGCCGCCACCGCCAACACCAGCGACGGCACCCATAGCAGCGGAATCAGCGCGATGAGATACGGCATCGGCATATGGGCCTCGGCTCTGGCGGGCAGACAGCTGAGCAGCAGCCAACACCACAGCAGTACGGCCAACACCATAAGCGCGATCGTCATACAACCCCCAGTCGGTCGGAATACGCGGACATTCTCGCCGCACGTCTTTGGGTATTCTAGCGGCTCGCTTGTGTGATATCTGTGTTCTCGGCCCGAAGAGGAACGATATAGGTGCTTTCGGCGTGAGATTGACCTGTCTGGAATACCAGGGGAATCGGGTGGCGAGGGTATGCAAAAGCCGGATGGAGAGTCGTTCCCCATCCAGCTTTTCCATACGCTACGGTCGTGCGGTCGATCAGCGACCAAACAAGCCCGCGACACCACCGCCAAGATTCGGCGGCAGATCAGGCATGCCGTTCTCGTCGGCATCGCCCATCAGATCCTGCAGGCCGGCGGGCAGCGCCGGGTTCTGCGGCTTCTTGGCGAACGCGGAACCACCGTTGCCGCCGGAGGGCTTGCCGGCCAGCTTGTCGCGCAATGCCTTCTCCTCGGCCTCGCGCTTCATCGGATTACCCGACTTGGAACCCTTCTTCTTCTTGCCCTTCTTGGCCTTCTTGCCCATGGCCGGGCCACCGAAACCAGGCAGTCCGCCGCCATTGTTATTCGACACGCGCTTCATCATCTTCGCGGCCTGCTCGAAACGCTGCAACAGCGCATTCACCTGGGAGACGGTCACACCGGAACCGAACGCAATACGGCGACGACGGGAACCGTCGATGATGCTCGGATCGCGACGTTCGGCCGGCGTCATGGAACGGATGATGGCTTCGGTACGATCGACCTCACGCTCATCGAACTGCTCAAGTTCCTTACGATGCGCCGCCATGCCGGGAATCATGCCCAGCAGGTTCTTCATCGGGCCGAGCTTGCGCACCTGCTGCAGCTGGTCAAGGAAATCATCCAGGCCGAAGGAACCCTCGGACAGCTTTTCAGCGGCCTTGCGCGCCTCCTCCTCATCGAACTGCTTCTGCGCCTGCTCGATAAGCGTCATGATGTCGCCCATATCGAGAATGCGCGACGCCATACGGTCGGGGTGGAAGACCTCGAAGTCCTTCAGCCCCTCGCCGGTGGAGGTGAACAGGATCGGCTTGCCGGTCACGGACGCCACGGACAGCGCCGCACCGCCACGGGCATCGCCATCGAGCTTCGACAGCACCACGCCGGTGAAATCGACGCCCTCATCGAAGGCCTTGGCGGTCTGCACGGCATCTTGGCCGATCATCGCATCGATTACGAACAGGATCTCGTTCGGCTGCACGGCATCACGGATATCGCGAGCCTGCTTCATCAGCTCCTCATCGACACCGAGACGACCGGCGGTATCGATGATCACCGTGTCATACAGCTTCTGCTTGGCCAGTTCCACCGCATCGCGCGCGACCTTCACCGGATCGCCCGTGGTCATGCCGGGAACCGTCACATCCTCGCCGCCATCGGACTGCACGCCCTTCTCCGGCGCGTACACCGGAACGCCGGCACGCTCGCCGACCACCTGCAGCTGCGTCACCGCGTTCGGACGCTGCAGATCGGCCGCGACCAGCAGCGGCGTATGGCCGGAATCCTTCAGCCAGTAGCCGAGCTTGCCCGCAAGCGTGGTCTTACCAGCACCCTGAAGACCGGCGAGCATGATGATGGTCGGCGGATTCTTCGCGAAATTCAGCGGGCGGTCCACACCGGCGCCCAGCACATCCGTCAGCTCCTCATTGACGATCTTGACGACCTGCTGAACTGGGTTGAGGGACTGGGAGACTTCGGTGCCGAGCGCGCGTTCGCGGATGCGGGCGGTGAAGGAACGGACCACGCTGAGCGCCACGTCGGCGTCGAGCAGGGCACGGCGGATCTCGCGGATGGTGCCGTCGATATCGGATTCGGAAAGCTTACCTTTGCTCTTCAGATGCTTGAACGCGCTGGAGAGCTTGTCTGTCAAAGAACTAAATGCTGCCATAATGTTCCCAAGTCTAGCCGCCGCGCGGGAAATATCCGGGCTGGGACGTGCCGGTGACCGGCTGCCGGCGGCATCGGGCGGACACGGTCGCATGCGGGATTCAGCGACCCATTTGGACGAAACCGATCATAAAGCGACCCATTTGGACGAAAAAGAGCCGGATTTCGTCCAAATGGGTCGCTTATTCGCGGGTGTCTGCCGCCCGCCGCTACTGCAGGGACCAGGTGGAGCCCTGCGGGCCGTCCTCGATGGCGATGCCGGCGGCGTTCAGCGCGTCGCGGATCGCGTCGGCCTTCGCGAAGTCCTTGGCCTTGCGGGCCTCGGCGCGAGCCTGCAGCTGTTCGGCGATCAGGGCGTCGAGCGCATCATGCTCGGAGGATTCGCCTTCCCCGGCGCCGCCCGCCGCGCCGCCGTTCGCCCACGGTTCGGCCAACGGGTCCAGACCCAAGGTGCCGAGCATCGCACGCACGTTGAGCAGCGCGGTGCGGACCTCGGCCTTGGCCTCGGCGGAATCGGCGTGATCGGCCAGCTTCGACAGCAGCGTGTTGCCGGAACGGATGGCGGTGAAGATGGCTGCGGTGGCGCCCGACACGTTGATGTCGTCGTTCATCGCGGCGACGAAATCGGCGGGCAGATCATCGGCGGGGACGGAGGCGACTTCGGCGCGCGTGGGCTGTTCGCCGACGGCGATGCCCGCACGTTCGATGAAGTTCGACACGCGTTCGTAGGCGGACTGCGCTTCGGCGAGCGTCTGATCGGACCATTCGAGCATGGAACGGTACTGCACGCCGCCCAGGGCGTAACGCACCACCCATGCGGAGTTCTCGGCCAGCACGGCCGGCACGGACAGGCCGTTGCCCAACGACTTCGACATCTTCTCGCCCTTGGCGGTCACCCAAGCCGAATGCATCCAGCGGGCGGCCGAGTCGTAACCGGCCGCGCGGGTCTGCGCCATCTCGTTCTCGTGGTGCGGGAAGCGGAGATCAAGACCGCCGCCGTGGATATCGAAACCGTCCTTCAGGTAGCGGTGGCTCATCGCGGAGCATTCGATATGCCAGCCCGGGCGACCCGTGCCGAACGGGGTGTTCCACCGTGCGTCGAGCGGATCGGAATCCTTCGGCGCCTTCCACAGCGCGAAATCACGCGGATCATGCTTGTCGGGAGACGCGTCCGCCGGATCGACCGGATTGTACTTGTCATCGCCCGCATTGTCGACGGACGGGCCCATCGCATCGGCCACTTCGGAGGCGGCGTCGGCCACAGCGGTCTGCTTCTGATGGGTCAGCTCGCCGTAATGCGGCCAGGATGCCACGTCGAAGTACACGTTGCCGGTCGGCTCTCCGTTCTCGTCGCGCACCACATAGGCGTGGCCGTTATCGATGATGCGCTGGATTATGTCGATCATGTCGGCCATGTGACCGGTCGCACGCGGTTCGACGGTCGGGGGCAGCACACCCAGATCGGCGTAGGCCTGGGTGAATTCGCGTTCGTAATAGTAGGCGCGCGCCCACCACTGCTGGCCGGCCGCGGCGGCCTTGTCAAGGATCTTGTCGTCGATGTCGGTCACGTTGCGCACGAACGTCACCTGATAGCCGAGCTTGAGGAACCAGCGGCGCACGATGTCAAATGCCACGGCGGCGCGGATATGGCCGATATGCGGCGAGGACTGCACCGTCGCGCCGCAGACATACATGCCCACTTCGCCCGGTTTGATCGGTGTGAATGCGCTTACAGCGTGCGATGCCGTATCGTACAGCTTCAATCCGGCGGCTGCCTTGGCCACGCGGGCCGAGACAAGCGTGCTCGGCATGACGGAAGCGTTGAAATCCTGCGGTTCCTGAGTGTTTGCCATAGCACCCCAGCCTAGGCACGAAACCAGACAAGGCCGGCAGGTGGTCTCACGTTACCATGGCAAACGTTTGCAGTTTACGTGGGTCGTGCCACAATAGGGGGTATGACGAAACCTCAGGTGTTGATTGTGCAACATGTCCCGTGGGAGAAGCCAGGTCGTATCTTCGACAGCCTGGACGACATGGAATTGCCCTATCAGATCGTGAACATCGCCGGGACGAAGAAGCCGGATCTGCCGAACTTCAACGACCTCGCCGGTGTGGTGGTCATGGGAGGCCCGATGGGGGCACAGGATTTCGACAAGTACCCGGGGCTCAAGGCGGAGGCGAAACTGGTACGCGCCGCGATCGCCGTGAACAAGCCGGTCCTGGGCATCTGTCTGGGGCATCAGATCATCGCCACGGCGCTTGGCGCCAAACTCAAACCGGGTAAGGAACCGGAAATCGGATTCGCACCTATCAAACGCATCGACAAACACGACTACTTCTCCATGTGGAACAAAACCATCGACGTGCTGCACTGGCACAACGACGTGGTATCGCTGCCCGAAGGCGCGCAGCCGCTTGCACGTTCCGCCAACACCAAGAACCAGGCCTTCAGATTCGGTTCCGCGCTCGGCCTGCAATTCCATCTGGAAGTCACCCCCACCCTGCTGGAGGAATGGCTCGACGAACCGAGCATGGTCAAGGAGCTGAAAGCGGCAGGCGGTTCGAAATCGAAACTGCGCGAGGACTTCGCCGCATACGATCCGCAGCTGCAGCCGCTCGCCGATCAGGTGTTCTCCGGTTTCGCCGCACGCTGCAACTCCTACGCCCATTCCCTGGCGCGGTGACGCATCGCCATCGCATATAGCCATCGCATATAGCCGCCGTACATAGCCGCCGTATATAAGGAGTACGGGGAATCGTCGGCGAATCGTAAGGCGTGGTGTTCCGCCGTACCACTACATTGGTGCATTATGCCGACTTATGATCTGGGACTTGAACACGTATCGCTTGCCTTCGCCACCAAAACCATCTTCACCGATGTGACGCAAGGTGTTTTCGAAGGCGACCGCATCGGCATCGTCGGCAGGAACGGCGATGGCAAATCCACGCTGCTGCACCTGTTCCGTGGCACGCAGGAACCTGATTCCGGCCGCGTGACCATGCGCAACGGTTTGACCTTCGGCATGCTCGACCAGCGCGATCCGCTCGATGACAACGCCACCGTGCGCGAAGCCGCGCTTGAAGGGCGTGAGGATTACGAATGGGCGGCGGAAACGAAATCGCGTGAAATCGTCGAAGCGCTGCTCGGCGGCATCAGCTTGGAAGCGAAGATCGGATCACTGTCCGGCGGCCAGCGTCGCCGCGCCGATCTGGCACGCCTGCTGCTCAAGGATTGGGACATCCTCGCACTCGACGAGCCCACGAACCATTTGGATGTCGTGACGATCCACTGGCTCGCCGAACATCTGAAGAACCGGTGGAGCAAAGGCCAGGGCGCATTGCTGCTCGTCACCCACGACCGCTGGTTCCTCGACGAAGTGTGCGAGTCCATGTGGGAGGTGCATGACGGCGAAATCGAGCCGTTCGAAGGCGGCTACTCCGCATACATGCTGCAGCGCGTGGAACGCGACCGTCAGGCCGACGTGCGCGAAACCAAGCGTCGCAATCTGGCCCGCAAAGAGCTCGCATGGCTGTCGCGCGGCGCTCGCGCACGTTCCACCAAGCAGAAATTCCATGTGAAGGCCGCGCGCGAACTCATCGCCGACGTGCCGCCCATGCGCAACACGCTCGAACTGAAGCAGATGGCCACGTCCCGCCTCGGCAAGCAGGTGGTCGACCTCATCGACGTGACGCAGATCTTCGAACACACGCAGGGCGAGGCATCCTTCGACCCCGACGTGGCCAGCATGGAGGAATCCGCGTCCCGTGTGGACGTGGTGCCGGCCATGTATGCCGAACCGCAGGTGCATGGTTCCGTCGAAGTCGCGGTCGACGATCTGGCCGATCCGCGACTGGTGGATGCCGGGGTGGCCGGCGCGCAGCAGGCCGCGGACAGCGCTCAGGCCGAAGCGGAGGAACGGCAGGACGCCGGGCATGAGGATGATGATCAGACCGCGCCCGAAGTCACTTCCGCCGCACAGAAGATCACCGTCACCGGGCGCAAGATCCTCGATGACGTGACCTGGCTGATCGGCCCCGGCGACCGTTTCGGCATCGTCGGTGCGAACGGTGCCGGCAAATCGACCCTGCTGAAGATCCTCGACGGCACGATCACCCCGACCGCGGGCCATGTGAATATCGGCAAAACCGTGAAGTTCGCGGTGCTGTCGCAACGCCTCGACGAGTTGGAGAAGCTCGGCAAATACAAGATCAAGGAAGTGCTGAGCCGTTACAAGCCGAGCTACATCGTGGACGGCAAGGAAACCACGCCCGGGCAGATGATGGAACGTCTCGGTTTCGAATCCGCGCAGCTCATGACGCCGATCAAGGATCTTTCCGGCGGTCAGAAGCGCCGTATGCAGTTGCTGCTCATCCTGCTGGACGAGCCGAACGTGCTCATCATGGATGAGCCCGGCAACGATCTCGACACCGACATGCTTGCCGTGATGGAGGATCTGCTCGACACTTGGCCGGGCACGCTGATCGTCGTCTCCCACGACCGGTATCTGCTCGAACGCGTCACCGATCAGCAGTTCGCGCTGATCGGCGGCAAGATCCGCCATCTGCCCGGTGGCGTGCAGGATTATCTGGATATGACCGAGGCCATCAAGAACGGCAAGGATCCGTTCGCGGACGAGAAGGCGGGCGGGCGCAGCAAGCGCAACGCTTCCGCCGATTCCAGCGGCTCTGCTGGTTCCGGCGACTCCAGTGACTCCGGCGACTCCGGCGAAACGGGCGCGGCGAAGGAACAAGGCAAGGCCCCCGCAACCCCGAAACTCAGTGGCAAGGCCTTTCATGAGGCTTCCCGCCGTGTTTCCGCAATCGAGCGCAAACTCGCCAAACTCGAAGAGCAGAAAGCCGATCTTGAGCAGCGGATGGCCGCCCATGATCCCAGCGACTATGAGGGCCTGAACAAGCTCAACGAGCAGCTGCAGGGAATCGCCGAAGAGTCTGAAACCCTGGAAATGGAGTGGATGGAGCTTTCCGAACAGCTGGAGTAGCCGTTACGCAGCGTTCTTCTTCAAATCTCGGCTGAAGGCTTTCGCGAAGTCGGCGGTCAGGCGACCCATCAGGACATCGTAACTGGTCTGATGGGGCGCCTGATGACTACCTAGCGAAGGAGATCGTCGAGTAGATTCTGTGCCAGATCCAGCGCACTGGTGATGCTGAATCCTGAGGGTTCGTGCGAGATTTCCATGACGTTGGTCGCCGGGTCGATGCTGTACCCTCCACGCGGCATGTGTTGGAACGTGCCGAACGTACAAGGTGCCACGCAACAGGAAATCGTGAATAAGACAACATTGCAGATGGTTCCAACACCGTATGCAACCAGAGGCCTGCCATCTTCCAACAGGAGAGCCGATGCGCCGTCGGCAATCAGCATGGGGCGGAACACGAACCACAGCAAGGCTAATTGCGCGATCGCATAGGAAAGGCCGGAGAGCAGCTCCTTGATAACGGACGGCGTTCCGCGGCGGAACATCATCGGGCGCGTGGGCGAATAGCTTTGCTCCCCGCGCAGTCCGGATCCGAGAAACGCATACCAGCAGGCGGCAGACGGAACGATTGTGAGAACGAACGCGAGTTTGGTATTCCAATCAATGCCATAAGACGCCGGCAACCCGGTTTGGGCGACGGTGTTTCCGATAATCAGGCAAGGCAATGCGCATTGCATCACGCAGATAAGGAGCTCAACGACCACAAGCAGCAGCTGAATGCGCGTATCGTGCGTGCGTGCGGTGAGGATGCGCGCATATCGCGGCCCGCTGGTTGCTGCGGAATCGGGTGTAAGACAAGCTGGGCATCCTCGTCGGTCATGGTGGCTGTATTGTTCGCGTCGGTTGTGTTGCTTGCATCATTCGCGGCGCCTGCGCAGCCGATGCAACACCCCAGCAGCATGAAGGAAAGCGCACAGCAGATGCCTCTTCGCAATGTGATGCATGTCTTGTTCATGAGATCCCCCTTGATCGTTTATCGGAACGGTCGGAACCGTTCTTGCATAACAGGGTATCACCGAGATTCTCGGAGATAAAACGGTTCTGGAATGCAGGGACTAACGGTTCCCGCGCCTGATCCCGGGGAGAAGCGGTATGCGCGGCCGAAGCCGCATGGAAACGTGAGGAGGGGCGCTTCCATGCGGAAACGCCCCTCCTCACGCAGACGACCGGAGACGGTCGGATGATCAGCGACCGGTGATCTCGGAGCCGAGCACCTTCTCGCTCAGCGCCTTCGGGCCGCGGGTCACGGCGACCGCGCCGGAACGCACCAGTTCGATCACGCCGTAATGTTCCAGCAGGCCGAGCAGCGCCTCGATCTTGTCTTCGGAACCGGTGGCTTCGATGGTCAGCGACTCAGGATTCACATCGACCACGCGCACGCGGAACATGCGCACGATTTCCAGCACGTCGGAACGGCAGGAGACATCGGCCGCGACCTTGATGAGCACGAGTTCGCGCTCCACGGTGGAACGCGGGTCGAGCTCCACGATCTTCAGCACATGCAGCAGCTTGTTGAGCTGCTTGATGATCTGCTCCAGCGGAATGGCGTCCACGTCGGCGGTCACCGTGATGCGGGAGATGTCCGGACGCTCGGTGGGGGAGACGGACAGCGAATTGATGTTGAACGCGCGACGCGCGAACAGGCCGGCCACGCGGGCCAGCACGCCGGGGCGGTTCTCCACCAGCACGGACAGCGTGTGGCGCTCGGAACCGGGCTGGGATGCAGGATATTGAGGCATGGGTTCTCTCCTCTCAGTTCTCGCCGGTGGTATCGTCGCGCAACGGCTTGATACCGGGCATGTACGTCACGTCATCATTGGAGGCGCCGGCGGCGACCATCGGCCACACCATGGCGTCCTTCCACACGCGGAAGTCAATCAGCACCGGGCGGTCGTTGATCTCGTTCGCCTTCTTGATGCATGCGATGGCGTCTTCCTTGCTGAACGCGCGCATGCCGACGCAACCGTATGCTTCGGCCAGCTTGACGAAATCAGGCACTTCGACGGGCATATCGCCGTTGGCTTCCATCTTCGCGCCATCCTCGCCGTGCGCTTCGCCGTCAAGCAGGTTGGTGGCGGAATAGTGCTGGCCGTAGAACAGCGTCTGCCACTGGCGGACCATGCCGTACACGGAGTTGTTGAGCAGGGCGATCTTCACCGGTGCGTGGTCGAAGAACGCGGCGGCCAGCTCCTCGGAAGTCATCTGGAAGGAACCGTCGCCGTCGATCAGCCACACCGGACGGCCGTTGCCACCGACCGCCGCACCGATGGCCGCGGGCAGGCCGTAGCCCATCGTGCCGAGGCCGCCGGAGGTCATCCAGGAGTTCGGACGCTTGAAATCGATCAGCTGTGCGGCCCACATCTGATGCTGGCCGACGCCGGTCACCCACAGCGTATCGTCCGCAGCCTGATCGGACAGCTGCTTGACCACCCACTGCGGTGCGAGCGAACCGTCCGTAGGCTCCTCCCACTTGATCGGGTACTTGGTGCGCCACTCGTCGATGGCGTTCCACCACGGCTTCAGGTTCGGCTTGCCATGAATGGCTTGGGAGCGTTCGATCTCCGGAATCAGATCCTTGAGCACGGTGGAAACGTCGCCCACGATCGGCACGTCGGGCTGACGGTTCTTGCCGATTTCGGCCGGATCGATGTCGATGTGGATCACGCGCGCGGCGGGGGCGAACGTGTCGAGCTTGCCGGTCACACGATCGTCGAAACGGGCGCCGATGGTGACGAGCAGATCGCAACGCTGCACCGCGCCGGTTGCCGCGATGGTGCCGTGCATGCCGAGCATGCCGAGCACCTTCGGATCGGAATCGGGGACGATGCCGCGGGCGGGAAGCGTGGTGACGATGGGAGCGTCGGTCAGATCGGCGAGCTGCTTGATCAGGTCGCCGGCCTTGGAACGGGTCGCGCCGCCGCCCACGTACAGCACCGGGCGGTAGGACTGCGAGAACAGCTTGGCGGCGTCGGACAGCACACGGCCATGCGCCTTGGTCGTCGGATTGTAACCGGGCAGGATCATGCGCTGCGGCCAGGAATAGTACATGTCGCCGGTCTGCGCGGTCTTGGTCACATCGACCACAACCGGTCCAGGGCGGCCGGAATTGGCTACGTAGTAGGCTTCGGTGAGCACGCGCGGAATATCCTGGGCGTTGGTCACCAGATAGGAGTGCTTCACCATCGGGTAGGTGGCACCCACGATGTCGGCCTCCTGGAACGCGTCGGTGCCGATGGCGTTCACGCCGACCTGGCCGGTGATGACGACCATCGGCACGGAATCCATATTCGCGTCGGCGATCGGGGTGATCATGTTGGTCGCGCCGGGGCCGGAGGTGACGATGCATACGCCCACCTTGCCGGTAGTCAGAGCATAGCCTTCAGCGGCATGGCCGGCGGCCTGCTCGTGACGCATCAGCATGAAGTGAAATTTCGTGTCGTCCTTGATTTCGTCGTACACCGGCAGGATCGCGCCGCCCGGAACGCCGAAGACATCGTCGACGCCCAGATCCTCCAAAGAACGAACCAGCGCCTGTGCGCCGGTCATTTTCTCACCATCGATAATGGTCTGCGTATCGTCGTGCGGTTCCTTGGGCACGGCGCTGAATGCCTGCAGAGGGGTAGGTAGAGCCATGGTTCCTCTCACATCTCTTTATGCTATGTTTCATGCGTCCGCCGGCTCGTGGCCGGACTGTTGCGCTTTGTCTTCCAAGTCTATTCAAAGAGCCAACATTTGCTTTGTGCGGCTTACGGTGTGGACATCCACGCCGCAAGCCGCACAAAGCAAAGGAAAATACGGGTATCTACGGGTGTCGGCTCAGTCGAGCTTCTTCCATGCGTCCGCCGCGGCGGCCAGCTGCGCCTTGCGCTTGGAGGTTCCCCTGCCCACGCCGAGGATCTCCTCCTCATCGCCCAGCGAGACGCGGGCGGTGAACACTTGCGCGTATTCCGGGCCGGAAACCGCCATATGGTATACCGGTTCGCCCTTGCCGAGCTGATGCGCCTTCACCGTCAGCGAGGTCTTCCAATCCAACGCGGGGCCTTCGGTGGCGACTTCGGCCAGCGTATCGTCGATCAGACGGTGCACCACCTCACGTGCGCCGTCGATGCCGTGTTCGAGGAAGGTCGCGCCGATCAGCGATTCCACGATGTCGCACAGGATTGAGCTTTTCTGCGCGCCACCCTGGGCCGCTTCGCCGCGTCCCAGCAGAATATACGGTTCCACATGCAGCTTGGTGCGGGCGATGGCGCTCAGCGCCTCCTCGCTCACGGCCTTCGCGCGCATCTTCGCCAGCTCACCTTCGCTCATATCCGGATGCAGACGGAACAGCGTTTCGGTGGATACGAGTTCCAGCACGGCATCGCCAAGGAACTCGAGACGTTCGTAATGCTTCGAACCGGGATGCTCGTGTGCGAAGGAACGATGGGTGAGAGCCTGGACCAGCAGATCGGGGCTGATGGTGGTGCCGAGCGCTTCCAGCAGTTCGCTGGTGGGGAGCTTGTCGTCGTCGCTGCGCCTGTAGGCGCGCACGGTCGGCTTGTGCTGTGCTTCGTCTGTCATGATCTTCTGTCTTCTGCTTCCTGCTATTTCCTGGGAGAAAAATGAAAAGCCCCGCCACCCGTCGATGGCAGGGCTTTATCCATGCTTGTCCAGCGTGACTCACTTGGTGTGGACCGACTGGATAGCCTCACGGTAGACGCGGCCGCGGAAGGAACCGCAGCTCGGGCAAGCAACGTGCGGCAGGGACGGAGCGCCACAGTTCGGGCAGCTCACGGTAGCCGTAGCGGTCGCCTTCCAGTTCGCGCGACGCGAATGAGTGTTGGCGCGCGAGGTCTTGTACTTAGGCAGTGCCATTTCAGTATCCTCTGTTTCGTTCGAACATTTGAGCTTAAGCGTTCAGTACTTTAACGCAACGTGCGTACAAATGCCGCTCGTACCCCTGCGTCGGCACGCGTGTCGCGCTCAGCCCTGCTGTTCGCTTTCCAGTTTCGCCTTGAGATCGGCCAGTCCGGCGAAGCGGATATCGGTCGTCTCATGGACATGGTCGGGGTTCTCGTTGAGATCCACGCCGCACTGGGAGCACAGGCCGCGGCAATCCTCGCGGCACAGCGGCTGCAACGGCAGCTCGTCAACCAACGTGTCGCGCAGCAGCGCTTCGAGGTTGGCGAACGCGCCGTTGTCGAACAGCGGGTAGGTGTCTTCGGACTCCTCCTCGCCGGCGATGATATCCACCTCATCCGGCTGGTTGCGGTTGTCACGCTCGTCCTTGTAGGGGAAGAACGCGGTGACGTGCGTGGTCCAATCGCGTTTGATGGGCTTCAGGCAGCGGGTGCATTCGGCGTGCACAGGAGCGTTGATGCTGGCGTTGAGAATCAGGCCGTCAACGATGGAATCGAACGAACCGTTGACGTGTACCGGCTCGCCTTCCTTCACGCCGATGACCTCGTCGCCGATGCCGCTGGGTGCGGGGAAATCGGCGTCGATCTGCTTGGATTGCCCGGGGCGCGACGCGACCTGCGCGACGGGAACGGTCCAAGGGGAATTTTCGATATGCGGCATGATGCTAAGCCTCCGGGTAGTCGTTCTGATCCACGTGCGGAAGTTGCTCGGCTGCGGCGCGCTGGCGTTCGTGCAGCACGTTCAGGCCGGCATCCACATCGCTGGTGAGTTTGGTCAATTGCTGGCGCAGGCCTTCCATCACCTTGGCGGAATAGTCGTCGGCGCCTTGCGTGAGATGATCCGCCTTGGCCTGGGCCGTGTTCAGTATGGTACGCGCCTTTTGCCGTGCCAAATCGGTCACGTTCTCCTGACCGGCGAGGAATTGCGCCTGGTCGTTGGCTTCCTTGATGGTGTCGGCGGCGCGGCTTTGGGCGGATGCGACGATGGCGTTGGCCTGGGTCTGCGCGCTTTCCAGACGGCGTTCCGCCTCGCGCATCAACGCGGATGCGCGTTCGAGCTGCACCGGCAGCATTTTCTTCAGCTCGTCGAGATTGGCCATGAGCGCATCACGATCGACCTTCACCAGACCGGGGGAGAAGAATCCGCCCTTCGCCTCGTTCAACGTGTCCTCAAGCTTGCCGATCACGTCGTATACGGTGGTGAACTCGTCGTGGCTCGGATCCTCATCGTCCTCGGCGTTCTCGCGCAGATCGGGCAACGGGAACGGCGATTTGAAGGAGGGTTCGCGATTCGCGGGCGCGTCGTCGTCGAACGCCGGTTCGGAGGCGACCGTTTCGCCCAACGGTGCACCCGTGCCTGCAAGCGGTGCGGGCACGGCTTCCGGCGCCGGCGCGGGAGGCACGGGTGCGGCGCCCGTCTGCGCAGGCGCGTTCTCGTTATCCGTCATGTCGACCACCGGATCACCGGTCAAATCCACATATCCGGTCGGGTGCTCGACATCGTTCTGCTCACTCATGGGAGATCCTTTCCTTCCGTAGCGCCTCTTCCAACATCGGTATCACGCAATCCGGCACCATGCCGGTCACATCGCCGCCGTGACGTGCGACATCCTTGACGATGGAGCTTGAAATATGCTCCAGCACGGGATTTGCCGGCAGGAACAGCGTTTCGATGCCGGCGATCTGACGGTTCACCAAGGCCATACCCAGTTCCGCCTCATAATCGCCGTTCTGACGCAACCCCTTCACGATCACGCTGGCGCCCACCTGTCTGCAATAGTCCGTGATCAGGCCGTCGGTGGACGAGACGACCACATTCCCGCAGCCTCGTTCCTCCAACGCCCTGCGGATGATGTCCACGCGGTCCTGCGCCGAAAACATCGGTGTTTTGGCCGCATTCACCGCGACCACCACATGCACTTCGTCGAAGAAGCGCGTGCTGCGCTCGATTACGTCAAGATGTCCGGCGGTCACGGGGTCGAACGAGCCGGGGCATACTGCTTTGGTCATACGAATAGCCTACCTCTTCATGCGGCAAGATACGGCGTACGCGACGCGGGAAGCGAGAAAACATTATGATGGAGTCGGAAATGGCCGAACGCGTAAGGAGCTTATCGCAATGAACACGTATCTCAATGGCGGCGATCCGCAGTCCACGCCGGATTCCGGCGCGGGCACGTCGGTTCTGGAGCGCCCCGAGGTCAAGGAGGAAACCCAGCGCTCCGACAATGGCGATGCGGACCGGTACGCGCACTACGTTTCGAAGGATCGCATCGCCGAATCGCGCATGACCGGCAGGCCCGTGGTGGCGTTGTGCGGCAAGATCTGGGTGCCGAAGCGCGACCCCTCCCAGTTCCCGGTGTGCCCGGATTGCAAGCGCATCTATGAGGAGATGTTCCGCTGAGATTTCCGGGCTTCCCCGGGTTGAGATTTCCCTCAGGACGAGCCGGGGCCCGTTCACGCATATGCCGTGCGTGAACGGGCCCCGACCGTTTGCGACAGTGCATGGTGCTGGACGATCAGCGCCGCGAGATCTCGTCGATGCGGGCGAGCTCCTCATCGCTGAACTCGGTGTTGCGCATCGCGCCGATGTTGTCCAGGATCTGCTGCGGCTTGGAAGCGCCGACCAGCACCGAGGTGACCGTGTCATCGTGCAGCAGCCAGGCCAACGCCATTTCGGCCAGCGTCTGCCCACGTTCGGCGGCGATGTCGTTCAGCTCGCGGATCTGCTGCAGACGTTCCGGCGTGAGTGCGGAACCTTGCAGGAACCGCGGGTCCAATGCGATGCGGCTGTCCGCCGGAATCCCATCGAGATACCGGTTCGTCAGCAGGCCCTGGGCCAGCGGTGAGAACGTGATCAGCCCCTTGCCCAGTCGTTTGGCGGTTTCCTTCAAACCGTTCCTCTCCACCGTGCGATCGAAGATGTTGTACCGGTTCTGGTTGATGACGAACGGAACATGCAGATCGTCAAGGATCGCGGTGGCCTTCTCCAACGTCGGGCCGTCATAGTTGCTCAGACCCACGTACAGCGCCTTGCCGCTGGTCACCGCCGTGGCGAGCGCCCCCATGGTCTCCTCCAGCGGGGTGTTCGGGTCCATGCGGTGATGATAGAAGATGTCCACATAGTCAAGGCCGAGGCGCGTGAGGCTCTGATCGAGCGAAGCAAGCAGGTATTTGCGCGAACCGAAATCGCCGTACGGTCCGGTCCACATCTCATAACCGGCTTTGGTGCTCACAATCAGCTCGTCGCGGTGATGGCCGAAATATTCGCGCAACAGCCTGCCACAGTTCTTTTCGGCGCTGCCGGGTTCCGGGCCGTAGTTGTTGGCCAGATCGAAATGCGTGATGCCGTTGTCGAAGGCGGTGAACACGAGCCGTTTCATATGCTCGTATGGGGTCAAGTCGCCGAAATTATGCCAGAAGCCAAGCGAAAGGGCGGGGAGTTTGAGGCCGGATTCGCCGCAACGGCGGTATTCCATGGAGTCGTAGCGGTTGGGTGACGGCGTGTATACGGTGGTCGGTTCGAGCATGATGCAATCCTTCATTGGATGATCG
Organism: Bifidobacterium merycicum DSM 6492; assembly: GCF_900129045.1. Classification (GTDB taxonomy): domain Bacteria; phylum Actinomycetota; class Actinomycetes; order Actinomycetales; family Bifidobacteriaceae; genus Bifidobacterium; species Bifidobacterium merycicum. The sequence continues at coordinate 58,713 of NZ_FQTX01000006.1, forward strand.
GATGGTCGAACCCATGGTAGCGCGGATTGTGCGGATTGTGCGGATTGCACAGATTGCACAGATCGCACAGATCGCGGTATGGGCGATAAGGAAACGGCTGCGAACGTCTTCAGGGCGCTCGCAGCCGTTTCGAGGGTAGATCACGTCACAGCACGGTGATTTCGGTGGGGATGACCGGATCGCCCTTCATGAGGCTTTGTGCGGTGATCGGCAGTTCGTTCAGCGCGGCGGCGCGGTAGTCATGCGCACGCATGATCGCGTCGTGACCCTGCCAGCTGGAATCGATCTGACCATGATCGACGTACTCCACCAGCAGATCCTTCCAACCCTCGTCCGGCGTGTAACCGGCGAGCTTCTCCTCGGAACCGGAGATCACATGCTCGGCGTCGGCCAGATTGTATTCGTAGGAACGGTAGGCGAGCTTGCGGCCCGGAGTGGTGGCCTTATCCTTGCTCTTCTTCATGACCGGTGCCATCACGCCGTCCGCGCCCTCACGCTCGGTGAGCTTGTACACCATGGCGCAAGTGGGGGCGCCGGAACCGGTGACCAGCATGGTGCCCACGCCGTAGGAGTCGACCGGCGCGGTCTGCAATGCGGCCAGCGCGTACTCGTCCAGATCGTTGGTGACGGTGATGCGCGTGTTGGTGGCTCCCAGCGCGTCCAGCTGGTTGCGCACGCGCTGCGCCAGGGAGGCGAGGTCGCCGGAATCGATGCGCACGCCGCCCAGTTCGGGGCCTGCCACCTCGACGGCGGTTTTCACGGCCTCCTCGATGTTGTACGTGTCCACCAGCAGCGTGGTGTTCCGACCCAACGCCGCGATCTGCGATTCGAAGGCGCTGCGCTCATCGTCATGCACCAGCGTGAAGCAATGCGCCGCGGTGCCGATCGCCTTCAAACCGTACAGCTGCGCGGCCAGCAGATTGGCGGTTCCCTGGAATCCGCCCACCACGGCGGCGCGAGCGGCCGCCACCGCGGACCATTCGTTCGTGCGGCGTCCGCCCATATCCATGCACGGGCGGTCCTTCGCGGCGCTCACCATGCGGCTTGCGGCGGAGGCGACCGCGGAATCATAGTTCAGGATCGACAGCACCAGCGTCTCCAACAGGGTGCATTCACCGAACGTGCCCTCGATCTGCAGGATCGGCGAGTTCGGGAAGAACATCTCGCCTTCGCGGTAGCCCTTGATGGACCCGGAGAAGTGGAAGTTCTCCAGCCAATCGATGGTTTCGGGGCTCACCACCTTGCGGTCGGCCAGGAACTTCAGGTCCTCGTCATCCAGATGGAAATGCTCGAGCGCGTCGAGAATGCGCCCGGTTCCGGCGACCACGCCGTAGCGCCGTCCCGCGGGCAGATGCCTGGTGAACACCTCGAACACGCATTTGCGGTTTGCGGTGCCGTCCTTCAGGCAGGCGTCCAGCATCGTGTACTCGTACATGTCGGTCATAAGGGCCGGCGAATAATCCACCATTCTTCCGTCCTGTCTCGTGGTGACTGATAGTCATTCAGACTTGATAGTTACTCAGACTGTATGTCTTAGGCCGCCCTTGCGCAATGGGAAGGCTCGCCACACGGAATGATGGGGCGACTGGTCGGATGGGAACCGCTGGATGGGAACCGCCGGTGCGGGCGTTCCGGCATGAGGATGAAGGCATGAGGACGGCGTGCGCGTAAGCTGGGGCGCATGGTTGAAATCACAGATATGTTGGGTGAACGTTCCATTGTCCGTGCGGATGGTCGCAAGGTCGACGAATTGCGACCGGTGCGCATCACGCGTCACTTCACGGACGCGCCGGAAGGCTCCGTGCTCATCGAATGCGGCAATACGCGCGTGATGTGCACGGCCACCTTCACCGCCGGCGTGCCGCGCTGGCGTAAGGATTCCGGACTGGGTTGGGTCACCGCCGAGTACGCGATGCTGCCGAGAGCCACCGCCGAGCGCACCGACCGCGAATCCGTCCGCGGCAAGATCGGCGGTCGTACGCACGAGATCAGCCGTCTGATCGGACGCTGCCTGCGCGGCGTGGCCGACATGAAGGCGCTGGGCGAGAACATGATCCAGATCGATTGCGACGTGTTGCAGGCCGATGGTGGCACGCGCACCGCTTCCGTGACCGGCGCGTACGTGGCGCTGGTCGATGCGCTGAATTGGGCCGAACAGCATCGTCATATCCGTTCCGCCAAGAAGGTGCTCACCGATTGCGTGTCCGCGGTGTCGGTCGGCGTGATCAGCGGTACGCCCATGCTGGACCTGCCGTATACGGAGGATAGCTCCGCCATGACCGACATGAACGTCGCCATGACCGGTTCCGGCACGTTCATCGAACTGCAGGGCACCGCCGAACATCGTCCGTTCACCCGCGAGGAGCTCGGCACGCTGCTCGACCTGGCCGAGAAGGGCAACAAGGAACTGCAGGCGGCCCAGCGTGCGGCGCTCGCCGAGGACTGATCGCCGGCAGCAGCACTGACGGCATCAGCATTGCCGGCATTGGAATCAATGACATCATCGGCGTTCAAGGAACGCTGAACGGTACCAAAGGAGACATCATGCGCATCATCGTCGCCACGCATAACGAAGGCAAGCTCAAGGAGATTCGCCGCATCCTCGCCGAGGATCTGGGCGAGACGGCCGAGCAGGTGGAACTGGTTTCCGCCGGTTCGCTGAACCTTCCCGACCCGGTGGAGGACGGCGTCACCTTCCAGGAGAACGCGCTGCTCAAGGCGCGAGACGTGGCCTCCCGCACCGGATGCCCGACCATCGCCGACGATTCCGGCTTGATCGTGGACGTGATGGGAGCCGCACCCGGCATCCTCTCCGCCCGTTGGGCCGGCGAACACGGCAACGACAAGGCCAACAACGCGCTGCTGCTGGCCCAGCTGGCCGATATTCCGGACGCCAAGCGTACCGCGCGTTTCCGTTGCGCCGCCGCGCTGGTGGTGCCGGGCGAAGCCGAATCCGCTCCGTACCCGATCGCATCCGAAACCGTGGAACTCGGCGAAATGCCGGGCGTGCTGCTGCACGAGCCGCACGGAACGAACGGTTTCGGCTACGATCCGCTGTTCGTGCCGGACGATCAGCCCGCATGCGCCGTCGAGGCGGGTGAACGACTCACCTCGGCCGAGATGACCCCGGAGGAGAAGAACGCCATCTCCCATCGCGGCAAGGCACTGAAGGCCCTGGTGCCGGCGGTCCGCGCACTGTTCTGACCTCCGCCGGTTCGCGCACCGCTCCGGTCTCCGCCAAAATCCACTCCCCATCCTCAAAATCGGACAAAATCCCCCTGTTTTTGTCTGATTTTGAGGAAGGGGATGGCGAGCGGGGTAGGGACTGCAGCCGCGTTATCCTCTCGACCCTCGAACTGTCCATCCTCAAAATCGGACAGAATTGGGCTGGTTTTGTCCGATTTTGAGGTGAAACAGGCGAATCGCGGGGCTCACACGCCCATCGCCGGGAACAGGCAGTGCGCGGCGGTCATCATGACCAGGCTCAGCACGGCGGTGATGGTCAGCGAGAATCCGGCGAGCTTGGCGTTGCCCAGAACCTTGTCGGTGAACAGCGTGGAGAACACGGCGATCGGTGCGAGGCAGCACAGCGCCACGGCTTCACGGATCGGTGCGGAGAAAGGCAGCAGGAGCCACGCCACGGCCGCGAACAGGATCGCGAACGGCACGCGCCATCCGATCACCGTCAGCACGTCCTTCACGTCACGGCGCGACGCGGGCAGATCCATCAGCATGCCCACCATCAGCATCGCGCAGAACGAGTTCGCATTCGACAGGGGCTGCACCATCGTGGCGATCCAACCGGGAATCTTCACTTGGGCGAGCGTGAGCACGATCATCAGCATGTACACGTCGAACGGCACCGACCCGAAGAATCCCTTCAACACGTTGCGCATCAACGCCCTTCGCGCCAAGCGGCGGGAGTCCTTGTCCTTCGGCTTGACATACGGCAGGGTCGGCGCGTCGCCGACATACTGTTCGCTCAACGTCTTGCCCGGCTGGATGTGCAGCAGCAGCTGCGTCATCACATTGGTGCCGGCCGCCACCATCACGCAATTGCCGATGTCGAACATCGCGGACGGCACGATGGCCGCCGTCCCCAGGAACGCGGAAACCACGGGGAAGCAGAAGCAACCCACGTTGAATCCGGAACCGTTGAGCATCATGAACGCACGTCTCGCCACGGGTTTGTGCATGGTGGTGAGGAAGATCACCACGGGTGGAATGGTGACGACGACCAGGCCGAACACGGAGATCCACAGCAGTTTGATCTCATGCGGATTCGTCGCGAACGAGTAGATGATCGCACCCGGCAGCACCAGATCGAAAATCGCCGTTTGCATGATCTTGTAGTCGCGTTGCCCGAAGAGACCGGCGCGTTTGAACGCGTAACCGGCCAGAATGATCAGCAGTAATGCGATGGGTTGGATAAGCGCCGACATCTTCTCGTTCCCTGTCTCTTCTTCGTCATGCGTTCCGGGCATCACGTCCTTGGTCACCGTCGTGGATCTGCGCGGAACCGATTGTCATCTTAGACGCGATGTGCTGGATGATCGCCGGTTCTTCCATAGTGGGAAGGGAAATCCAGCATTCGGGGAATGTTGCGATTCGAGGAAGGCCAAGCGATCGGATAGGTCGGATGATCGGAATGCGGATGACCGGAATGCAGATAAGTGGAATGCGGATAACCGGCAATACAAATAAGCGAAATACGACAGAGCCGCGATGATGCAAGGAAGTGCGCGAGATGGGACTTGAACCCACACGTCAAAGACACAGGAACCTAAATCCTGCGCGTCTACCAATTCCGCCACTCGCGCGTGCCATCCGCCATTGGCGGATATACAAAACCCTAGACGGGTGAACCCCATCTAGGGTGATGGAGCCACTTGTCAGAATCGAACTGACGACCTGCTCATTACGAGTGAGCCGCTCTACCGACTGAGCTAAAGTGGCGATGCTGGTGAATCGTATACACAATCCACGCACAAAACAATGAGTGTACCGGAAAATGTGGATTTGTCCAAATCGGATCATCCGGCACGTCGCATGATCGGCGATGGTGCTTTGGTGCCTCGCGCCCCGCCGCGACTGGCGGCATGGCTATTCTGTTAAACATGGCAACACGGTCAACCAGTCAACGAGCTTCACGCGCCGCCGACGTGCGGCACACGCCCGAACACGTCGCGAGCGGTATGCCCGCAGCGTCCGGCGGCAAGCGTCTGGTTTCGGTGGAAGTGCTGCGCCTGCTTGCCATCGTCTGCATCGCCGTATTCCATGCGTTCCTGCAACAGTACGTCCAAGCGATATGGATGGGCCCGCAGCTCTCCGCCGCCGACGCGGCCAACCCCGTGTCCGCGCTCGCGGCCTCCCGCGGCGCGATGTGGATCGTCGCCATGATCATGTACTGCGGCGCGTGTGGCAACCATATTTTCTTCATGATCTCCGGATTCTTCCTCATACCGCGCATGTGCGTCGCATGCCGTTCCGACGGTTACTGGAAACGGCAACTGCGATCCACCGGACGGCGCGTGGCGATGATCCTGGCCACGGTCGTGTTCTACCTGCTGCTCATCATGGCGGCAGGCCGCATGTTGGCATGGGAGCGGAATGCCGGTGGGCAGTCCAATCTCATCTACGAACTGGAATTCGTCTGGCTGTACCTGGTGTTCGTGGCGCTCGCGCCGGTGATCGCATGGGTGATGGGCAGGGTCGGCATCCGCGCGAGTGCGGTGCTGGCCGGCATCATGCTCGTTGCCGTCTACGCGCTGAACATCTATGTGGCGTGCACCTGGCAGGCGCAGTACGGGCATCGCAGCCTGTTGGATTGGCGTAAGCAGATGAGCGCGGTCAGCTATATCGCGTCGTTCATATTGGCCGGACTGCTCGGCTGGGCGTTGCGGGAGGTGAATGATCGTTCGACGTCCGGTCGTTCGGTATCCGGTCGTTCGGAGTCCCGCCGTCCGACGGCCCGACCCCTGTGGGCCAAACGTCGTTTCTGGACGCGCGGCATCGTCATCCTGATTGTGGCGGCGTGCGCGATCACGGGCGCTATGGCCATGAGGCCGACCTACGTCGCGTTGTACGCGCTGTCGTTCAAATCGACATCCCTGATCTCCTTCGCGCTCGCGGTCTGCGCGTTGATGGCCGCCGCGTGCCCACCGCGTCACACCCATGGCCGTGGCGTATCCGCCCGCGTCGAATCGGCGGTCGCGGCGCTCGCCTCGGGCATCCTTGGCTTCTATGTCGTGCAGACGCTCGCCCGTGTTCTGTGGGAGGCGGTCGATGCCCGTTTCCTGCAGCCGTTGCTGGTTGGTGCCGCGGCGCTGCCTGCGGGGTCGATGTCGGCATTCCTGGGGTTGCTGCGTTGGATCGCGTTGGGCGCGGTGTGTTCGCTCGCGTATGTCGTCGTGATCTGCCTGTTCGATCGTTTCGTTCGCCGCCCGCTGCTGCGCGCCGTTCATCTGTCGAAATGAGAGGGTACGCGCGGCCATCGCATGAGTACGTTTGCATCCTTGCGATTCCCCGCGTGTTGCGTGGTTGATGTGCGCTAATCGGCGGTGTGGTGAGCGTTTGTGGGCGATTATGTGCGCGGCTTGCGAACTTATGTGTTCATGTGTCCTCTTTTGTGAGTATCTTGGTACGTGGAAGGAGGCGGTGGCACACGCCGTATTCAGGGCTTGGGTCACTGCTTCATGGTGATGATGAAAGGACCAATTACACATGGCCATCAATCCTCCTGTTGATGCAACTAAGACCCCGGAATGGGCCGCCCTGCAGAAGCACTACGATGAGCTGCAGGCCGAAGGCGTCAGCCTCAAGAAGTGGTTCGCCGAAGACTCCGAACGCGTCGAGAAGCTGAGCTTCGAGGCCGGCGATCTGCACTTCGACCTTTCCAAGAACCTGATCAAGCCGGAGACCCTCCAGCTGTTCGCCAACCTGGCCAAGGCCGTCAAGCTCGAAGAGCGCACCAAGGCCATGTACACCGGCGTGCACATCAACAACACCGAAGACCGCGCCGTGCTGCACACCGCGCTGCGTCGCCCGGCCGAAGACGAAGGCAAGTACATCGTCGATGGTCAGGACACCGTCAAGGACGTGCGTGAGGTCCTCGGCCGCATCTACGCCTTCGCCGACAAGGTCCGCTCCGGCGAATGGACCGGCGTGACCGGCAAGAAGATCGAGACCGTGGTCAACATCGGCATCGGTGGTTCCGACCTGGGTCCCGTCATGGTGTACGAAGCGCTGAAGCCGTACGCCGACGCTGGCATCTCCGCCCGCTACATCTCCAACATCGACCCCAACGATCTCGCCGAGAAGACCAAGGGCCTCGACCCGGAGACCACCCTGTTCATCGTCGTCTCCAAGACCTTCACCACCCTGGAGACCCTGACCAACGCCCGCGAAGCCCGCACCTGGCTGCTTGAAGAGCTCAAGGCCGCCGGTGCCATCGACGGTTCCGACGAGAAGAATGCCGAAGCCATCAAGAAGCACTTCGTCGCCGTCTCCACCAACCTGGAGAAGGTCGCCGAGTTCGGCATCGACCCGAACAACGCCTTCGGCTTCTGGAACTGGGTTGGCGGCCGCTACTCCGTCGACGCCGCCGTCGGCACCTCCCTCGCCGTGGTCTTCGGCCCGGCCCGCTTCGAGGAGTTCCTGCACGGCTTCCACGAGATCGACGAATACTTCGCCAACACCCCGTTCGAGAAGAACGTCGTCGTGCTGCTCGGCATGCTGAACGTGTGGTACCGCAACTTCTTCAAGGTCGCCTCCCACGCCGTGCTGCCGTACGACCAGTACCTGCACCGCTTCCCGGCCTACCTGCAGCAGCTGACCATGGAATCCAACGGCAAGTCCGTGCGTTGGGACGGCACCCCGGTCACCTCCGAGACCGGTGAGATCTTCTGGGGCGAGCCGGGCACCAACGGCCAGCACGCCTTCTACCAGCTGATCCACCAGGGCACCCAGCTGATCCCGGCCGACTTCATCGCCTTCGTGAACACCCCGAACCCGACCAAGGACGGCGACCAGGATGTGCACGAGCTGTTCCTGGGCAACTACTTCGCGCAGACCAAGGCTCTGGCCTTCGGCAAGACCGCCGACGAAGTCCGCGCCGAGGGCACCCCGGAAGAGATCGTTCCGGCCCGCGTGTTCACCGGCAACCGTCCGACCACCTCCATCTTCGGTGTGGCCCTGACCCCGTTCGCACTCGGCGAGCTGATCGCCCTGTACGAGCACATCACCTTCGTCGAAGGCACCGTATGGGGTCTGGACTCCTACGATCAGTGGGGCGTCGAGCTGGGCAAGCAGCTCGCCAAGCAGATCACCCCGGCCATCTCCAAGGATGACGAGGCTCTGGCTGCTCAGGATGCTTCCACCCAGTCCCTGATCAAGTTCTACCGCGCACACAGGGAGTTCTGATTTTCAATCAGAACGCTGTGCTTAGCGACGCATGCGCTGCATGCTGCTACGGACAGTTCACTGGACTGTCCGTCACGGGAGTTCTGATTTTCAATCAGAACCCGCGCAGATATCATCCCGTTTCCCCTTTGGGGACGCCGGTCCATCCGGTGGGGGAGATAGCGAAAGGTCCGTCCGCAGACGCGGGCGGGCCTTTCCGCGTATCTGAGCGTATCTGAGCGCATGTCGCCGTACGTCAAAAGATGCCTGTAAACTTGAACGTTGATGTGCCGAGAGGCGGGACGCCGCATAATCCCGTTTCTCATCAGGTCCAGCCGCATGGTCGCAATGACCGGAATGCGGCGGATTGGCGCCACTCCGAAGGCAAACCTGAGGAGAACCGATAGGCATATGCGCCGCAAGGCGGCACGCGCAACGCGCGGCATATGCCCCAACCAGTGCACTGATATGCGGCAGTGACCGAGGAATAGCAATGGTTAACGCTATTGAAGCATTTGATGCCAAGCATCTGAAGCCGGCCGAGGAGATCCCGGAGTTCCGCGCAGGCGACACCGTCGACGTGAACGTGAAGATCCAGGAAGGCAACAACTCCCGTATCCAGACCTTCACCGGTGTGGTCATCGCCCGTCACGGCGCCGGCATCCACGAGACCTTCGTGGTCCGTAAGATCAGCTTCGGCACCGGCGTGGAGCGCCGCTTCCCGCTGCACTCCCCGGTGATCGACTCCATCAAGGTCGTTCGTCGCGGTCGCGTCCGTCGCGCCAAGCTGTACTACCTGCGCGCGCTGCGCGGCAAGGCTGCTCGTATCGTCGAGCGTCGCGACAACTCCAAGTGAGTTTTCGCCGCAATGGCATGATTCTCGGCCTGGAATCCTTCGGTTTCCGGGCCGAAATCATATTCAGCCGACAGTGAACATCGAGTGGGGGCAACGGTCATGGATAACACGGTCATGAACGACATGGGCAATGATTTGGGGAATGTCCCCGCCGATACGTGGCGCGGGGAGGCGCAATCCGCCGGAACGCCACGGCGCAGGCGGAGCCGCAGGCCGGCACATGCGGCCAGGAAGCAGAGCAACGATAGCTTCTCCGCGCGTGACGCCATACTGTTCTGCGGCGTCCCCGTACTGGTGGTGCTGTTGGTCCGTCTGCTGCTCATCGGCTGCTACACCATCCCGTCGCGGTCCATGGAAAGCACCATCGAACCCGGCGACCGTGTGCTCACCACCAAACTCACCCCGAAGATCTTCGGGCTCAAACGTGGCGATATCGTCGTATTCCATGATCCCGCGAACTGGCTCGCCGGCGAAACCGGTCGCGCGGCGAACGACGACTACCTCATCAAGCGCCTTATCGGCCTGCCGGGCGACACCGTCGAATGCAAGGGTGCGGGCCGGCCGATCACGGTGAACGGCGTGGCCATCGACGAAAGCGCGTACATCAAGGACGGCGTGCAGCCGAGTTCGTTCCCGTTCAAGGTGACCGTGAGCGCGGGGCATGTGTTCGTCATGGGTGATAATCGTTCCAATTCCGCCGATTCCCGTTTCCATCAGGATGATGGCGACGGTGGCTTGGTGCCGATGGGCAAGGTGGTCGGCGTGGCTGTGGCGCGGTACTGGCCGCTGAACCGTCTGTCGACGTTGAGCGGGCATCACGAGGTGTTCAAGGACGTGCCGGAAGGATCCGCATCGTGATCATCCCGACGCTTGATCTTGAACGTGAGCTCGCCGAACGGCAATACGATTTCGTCGTCGGCTTCGATGAGGTGGGGCGCGGCTCCCTTGCCGGTCCGGTCATGGTCGGTGCCTGCGCGATCCGGGCGCGGGATGTGCTCGACGGCGTGAAGGAGGTGCCGCCCGGCGTGGCCGATTCCAAGATGCTGACCGAACACCGTCGTGAGGCGATCTTCGATGAGCTGAAGGATTGGAGCGAAGCCTGGGCTGTGGGTTCCGCCAGTAATACGGAAATAGACGAATGGGGCATTTCCTATGCGCTTGGCGTGGCCGCATTACGTGCGTTGGCCGATGCGGAACGTGCGTTGGGCATCACGGACGATGGCATGCTCAAGGCCGATGGAACGTCGTCGCCGGTGACGGTGGGGGCGATCCTCGATGGTCCGAACGATTACATCACCAAGGCACTGAACACCTTCGACGCCCCGTTCGTGCCGGTTCCGGCCGACGTGACCACCAAGGTCAAGGGCGATCGGTCCTGCGCCACGGTCGCGTCCGCAGCCGTGATCGCCAAGGTCACGAGGGATAGGCTGATGGTGTCCATCGCGGGAAGCGATTCGAAGTACGCTCCGTACGAATGGGAGCATAACAAGGGGTATGGCTCCCAAGCCCATCGCGACGCCATTGCGGAATATGGGCCGACGTCGCTGCATCGTCTCACGTGGAAGCTCACCTGACATTCGTTCCGCCCGGTTGCGCATAGTGCGGGTTTCTGATGGGCGGGTCGTTTATGGGCCGAATCTTGCGGATATCCTGCACCCATTGGACAAGGAGCCGCCTTCTCGATGTGTTCTGCGGTAGAGTTGGAACCGCAATGAATGCAAGGTTCGGGAGGAAGTGAAGTATGGCAGCCGGGCGAAAAGCGAATAAACGCCCCTCGATGTTTGAAGTGGCCAAGCTTGCTGGTGTGAGCCATCAGACCGTTTCGCGAGTCATCAACAATTCCCCCGACGTTTCCCCGGCCACGCGTGCCAAAGTGCAGCGGGCCATCGAACAGCTTGATTATCGTCCCAGCAACTCCGCGCGAGCCTTGGCCTCGCGCAGGTCGCGCACCATCGGTCTTATCGCCGGCGGTCAGAAATTCTACGGCCCTATTTCGGCCATCGGCGCCATCGAATCGATCGCCCGCTCCCATGGCCTGTTCATGTCCGTGCTGCTGGTGCATGAGGCGTTGTGTACGCAGAAGGAGTTCGACGATCTATGCCGTACCTTCGATGAGCAGAACGTCGATGCGTTCATTTTCCTGACCCCAACGGATGTGATGTTCTCCGCGGCATGCCGTGCGCAGGTCAACCGCCCGCGCGTGCTCATCACCTCCACGCATGGCGGCATGGGCGTGCAGGAGGAGCTGAGGCTGCTGCGCCCGGCCGACCGTCGCAAGATCGCATTGGTCGGTATCGACCAGTGGGGCGCGATGGAGGATGTGATGCGTCTGCTCAAGGCCCGTGGGCATCGTTCCGCGCTGTATTTCGCGGGTCCGCGCGAATGGCGTGATGCGGCGACCCGCTTGACGGCGTGGAATAAGCTGTGTGCGGCCAATGCGGTGAATTCGGTCACCATCCAATGCGGTTCCTGGGATGGCAATGAGGCGTATGCCCGGATGAACCATGTGCTGGAGAATATCGGTCGTTCCGGCGGCAGGCTGCCTTCGGCGGTGGTCACGTCGAACGATGCGCAGGCGATGGCCGTGGCGCGTGCCATGCATGAGCATGGTGTGCGTATTCCGCAGGATGTGAGCCTGGTTGGTTTCGATGACATGCCCGGTGCGGATAACATGTACCCGCCGTTGACCACCGTGCGTCAGGATTTCGAGATGCTGGGCCAGCTGGCCATGCGTGAGGTGCTGTTCCTGCTGGGGGAGGGGGCCGAGCCCGGGTATGCCACGTCGCAGCATGGCGTGGGGTTGATTCCCACGAAGCTGATTCAGCGTAGTTCCGTGGGTATTGCCCCGAGCCGCTGATCGGCGCGGTCGCTGAGATCCGCCTGTGGTTGCCGTGCGGTTTGATGTGATACGGCATGGTTGCGCGGACTGAGGTCTGATGGTTGTTTTGTTTGCCCCGGCACGGCGGAGTCGTTTCCGCTGATGCCGGGGTTTTCGTATGCGCGGGAGCATCGTATTGAGAGCGCTCACGTAGATTCTGGTGAAAAATTTAAGATTTTTTGACAAAAAATGAGGCAAGAGTGCCAGAATCTGTCTGAAAAATGGCTATATGTGAACGTGTCACATTGCTCAACACGCCGTAAAAAGGGCTAAAAACAGGCTTTGTGAGATGCTTTGACATATCCGAATGTGAGCGATAACATTTCGAACTAGCGAACGGAAATCCTCATAGCAGACGGGAATCCGAGTCGCCGTAGCAAAGCCGCGAACCTGCCCCGGCCCCAAGCCGTGGGTCCCGTGTGAAGCGAAGCTGCTTCGGCAGTCACGACTGCCGGTTACGGAACAGAAAAAGGAACAATATGACTGAGAACGCTACGAGCGCTGTCAAGAAGCAGGGCTCAATGAAATACGTGGTCATCCTGGCGCTGAGCGCCGGCATGGCCGGACTTCTGTACGGTTACGACACCGTGAGCATCTCCGGTGCCATCGAATTCCTGCGTCAGGCGTACAACCTGTCCGCCGGCCTGCAGGGACTCGTGATCTCCTCCATCATGATCGGTGGCGTCGTCGGCGTCGGCTTCTCCGGCTTCCTCGCCGATAAGATCGGCCGCCGTAAGGTCCTCCTCATTGGCGCTGCCTGCTTCTTCTTCGCAGCCCTGTGGTCCGCCTTCACCTACACCCCGTGGACCCTGATCGCCGCCCGTATCGTCGGTGGCGTCGGCATCGGCCTGGCCTCCGCACTGGCCATCACCTACATCACCGAATGCGCTCCGGCCAAGTACCGTGGCACCCTGAGCTCCGCATACCAGCTGCTCACCATCCTCGGCATCTTCCTGACCAACGTCATCAACTTCGGCATCGCCAACGCGGGCAGCCTCGACTGGGGCATCAACTCCGGCTGGCGCTGGATGCTCGGCATCGGCTGCATCCCGGCGGCCATCTTCTTCCTCGCGCTGTTCCTCTCCCCGGAATCCCCGCGCTTCCTCATCCAGTCCGGTCGTGAAGAGGAAGGCTTCGCCATCCTCGAGAAGATCGGTGGCACCGACGAAGCCCGTCGCGAAGTCGCCGACGTCAAGGCTTCCATCGAACGCGACAAGAACGGCAAGCTGACCGACCTGTTCAAGAAGCCGCTGCTCATCCCGTTCCTCATCGGCCTGCTGCTCGCCGCCTTCAACCAGGTTGGCGGCCAGAACGCCGTCTCCTACTACGGCCCGACCATGTTCAAGGCCGCTCTGGGCAACAACATTCCGAACGTCGAATTCCTGTGCTCCTCCCTCGTCGGTCTCGTCGAGCTGATCTTCACCGTTGTGGGCATGGCCCTCATCGACAAGGCCGGCCGTAAGCCGCTGCTGGTCACCTCCGCCGCCGGCATGGGTGTCTTCGCCGCCATCATGGCCTTCGCCTTCCACGCCAACATCGGCTGGCTCGTCGTCGCCGGCGCCTGCGGCTTCATCGCCTGCTTCGCCTTCGGCCTCGGCCCCGTCACCTGGGTCATGATCCCGGAGCTCTTCCCGACCTACATGCGCGGTCGCGCATCCGGCCTGTGCACCGTGCTGCTGTGGGGCATCAACTTCTGCGTCGGTCAGTTCACCCCGATGATGTTCGAAGGCTGGGGCGGTTCCGGCACCTTCATCTTCTGGATGATCATGGACTTCATCGGCGCCATCTCCATCGCCAAGTTCGCTCCCGAAACCAAGGGCAAGACCCTTGAGGAAATCCAGGCCCTCTGGACCAAGTGATCCCGCGAACGCGAATCCAACACAACAAGTAACAAGACAAAGGAATCGATATGGTCGACATTGACGACGCTCCCCAGCAGATCGCGGAAAAAATTCGTGGCGGTCGCACCGCACTCGGCATCGAATTTGGTTCCACCCGAATCAAGGCTGTGCTGATCGACGACACGTACCGCACGATCGCCTCCGGCGACTACCAGTGGGCAAGCCATCTGGAGGATGGCCTGTGGACCTACTCCCTCGACGAGGTCTGGAAGGGCCTGCAGTCCGCCTACGCTTCCATGGCGAACGACGTGTACAACGCCTATGGCGAACGACTGACCTCCATCGGCCATATCGGTTTCTCCGCCATGATGCACGGCTACCTCGCCTTCGACAAGGCGGGCGAACTGCTCGTGCCGTTCCGCACCTGGCAGAACACCAACACGCACGAAGCCCACGAGAAACTGTCGGAACTGTTCCAGTACAACATTCCGGAACGCTGGTCCGTGGCACACCTCTACCAGGCCGTGCTGAACGGCGAAGAACACGTCGGCAAAGTGGACTACATCACCACACTCGCCGGCTATGTGCACTGGAAGCTCACCGGCAAGAAGGTTCTCGGCGTGGGCGACGCTTCGGGCATGTTCCCGATCGACCCGGCCACCAAGACCTACGAAACCGAATTCCTTGACCGTTTCGACGCGCTGGATGAGATTGCCGGCCAGCCGTGGAAGATCGAGGATCTGCTGCCGGTTCCGCTGGTCGCCGGAACCCCCGCCGGTGAGCTGACCGCCGAAGGCGCCAAGCTGCTCGACCCCACGGGCACCCTGCAGCCGGGCATCGTCCTGGCCCCGCCGGAAGGCGACGCCGGAACCGGCATGGTCGCCACCAACTCCGTGCGCGTCCGCACCGGCAACGTGTCCGCAGGCACCTCCATCTTCGCTATGGTCGTGCTCGAACACAAGCTGGAACGCCTGCACCCCGAAGTCGACCTGGTCACCACTCCGGCCGGCGATCTGGCCGGCATGAGCCACGCCAACAACTTCACCTCCGACCTCAACGCCTGGGTGAGGATGTTCAGCGAGTTCGCCGAAGCAATCGGCCACCCCGTCGACGCCGGCACCCTGTTCGGCACCCTGTTCCGTGCGGCCATCAGCGACAAGGCCGACAAGAACGCCGGCGGACTGCTCAACTACTGCTTCTACTCCGGCGAATTCCTTGCCGGCCTGCCCGAAGGCCGCCCCGTGCTGGCACGCGGCCCCGAATCGCACTTCACGCTGGCCAACCTCATGCGCGCCCAGCTGTTCAGCGCGTTCTCCCCGGTCAAGATCGGCATGGACGTGATGACCAAGGACGAAGGCGTGCAGATCGACTCCCTCGTCGGCCATGGCGGCATCTTCACCACGCCGAAGGTCGCGCAGAAGATTCTGGCCGCCGCATTCGACACCCCGATCAAGGTGATGGCCACCGCCGCCGAAGGTGGCGCCTGGGGCATGGCCGTGCTCGCCGACTACCTGTGGCACGCACCGTGCCCGCTCGACGAGTACCTCGACACCCGCGTGTTCGCCGACGCCCAGTCCACCACCGAGGAACCGGACGCGCAGGACGTGGAAGGCTTCGAAGACTTCTTCGCCCGCTTCCAGCGCGGCCTGTCCATCGAAAAGGCCGCCATCGAAGCGATCGGTCTGGAAACCAAGTAACGGACGACGTACAACCCTTAGGAGAGGAAGACAAAATGGCAACTTTGGCTGATTACGGTCCCGAAGTCCGCGCCGAAGTCAAGCAGGTGCGCGAGATCGTCGCCACGCTGCACGAACAGCTCATCAAGTGGAACCTCGTCGTGTGGACCGCGGGCAACGTCTCCCAGCGACTGCACACCGCCGACCTGATGGTGATCAAGCCCTCCGGTCTGCGCTACGAATACCTGACCCCGAGCTCGATGGTCGTCTGCGACCTCGACGGCAACGTGGTCGATGGCGCCGAAGCCCCGAGCTCCGATACCGCCTCCCACGCATACATCTATCGTCACATGCCCGACGTCTACGGTGTGGTGCACACCCACTCCACCTATGCGACGGCCTGGGCCGCCACTGGCCAGAACATTCCTTGCGGTCTGACCATGATGGGTGACGAATTCGGTGGCCCCGTACCGGTAGGTCCCTTCCGCCTCATCGGTTCGGAAGCCATCGGCGAAGGCGTCGTGGAGACCTTGAAGCAGTATCCGAAATCCCCTGCCGTGCTCATGCAAAACCATGGTCCTTTCACCATCGGCAAGGATGCGGAAGCTGCCGTCAAGGCCGCCGCGATGACCGAGGAAGTGGCGCACACCATGTGGGCCGCCAAGCAGCTTGGCGATATCATCCCGATCCCGCAAGAGGACATCGACAAGCTCAACGACCGTTACACCAACGTCTACGGCCAGCACTGAGCCCCGGAAACGAAACGTTACATCCAAACACAACGAAGTAAAGGAAACAACAATGGCAATGGAAAACCCCTTCGAAGGTAAGGAAATCTGGTTCGGCGTCGGTTCGCAGGACCTGTACGGCGAGGAAGCGCTGCGCCAGGTGGCCCAGCAGACCGGCGAAATGGTCGACTTCCTCAACGCGACCGGCAAGATCCCGGCCAAGATCGTCCTGAAGCCGACCCTGAAGTCCTCCGACGGCGTCAAGGCCTTCATGACCGAAGCCTCCGCCAACCCGAACGTCATCGGCGTCATCACCTGGTGCCACACCTTCTCCCCGGCTAAGATGTGGATCCGCGGTCTCGAAGTGCTGACCAAGCCTCTGCTGCAGCTGGCCACCCAGCACCACAAGGAGATTCCGTGGGAGACCATCGACATGGACTTCATGAACCTGAACCAGGCCGCGCACGGCGACCGTGAGTTCGGCTACATCGTCTCCCGCCTCGGCATTCCGCGCAAGATCGTCGTCGGCCACTACACCGATCCGGAAGTCGCCGAGAAGGTCGGCACCTGGGCTCGCGCCTGCGCCGGCTGGGACGCCTCCCAGAACATGAAGGTCATGCGTTGGGGCGACAACATGCGTAACGTCGCCGTCACCGAAGGCGACAAGACCGAGGCCGAGCGCGTGTTCGGCGCCTCCATCAACACCTGGGCCGTCAACGAACTCGTCGCCGCGTACGACAAGGTCAAGGACGATCAGGTCAAGGCTCTCATCGAGGACTACAAGGCCAAGTACGACGTTGCCCCCGAGCTGCTGGACTCCCGCTACGATGAGCTGTTCATCGCAGCCAAGGAGGAAGCGGCCATGGTCAACATGATGCGCGAGAACGGTTGCACCGCCGCCGTCGACAACTTCGAAGACCTCGGCACCCTGCCGCAGCTGCCGGGCGTCGGCCCGCAGCGCTTCCCCTCCGAGTACGGTTGGGGCTTCTCCGCCGAAGGCGACTGGAAGACCTCCGTCCTCGTGCGCATCGGCGCCGTCATGGGCTACGGCCTTGAAGGTGGCGCCTCCCTCATGGAGGACTACTCCTACAACTTCGCTCCGGGCAACGAGCTCGACATGGGCTCCCACATGCTCGAGGTCTCCCCGGCCATCGGCACCATCGAAAAGCCGAAGCTGGCCATCTACCCGCTCGGCATCGGCGGCAAGTCCGACCCGGTCCGCCTCGTCTTCTCCGGCAAGCCCGGTGACGCCGTCGTCGTCTCCATGGCCGACGAGCGCGAACGCTTCCGCCTGCTCATGGACGAAGTCTCCGTCGTCGCCCCGCAGGGCTCCCTCAAGGAACTCCCGTGCGCCCGCGCCGTCTGGAAGCCGAAGCCGGACCTGAAGACCGCCGTCCAGTGCTGGATCACCGCCGGCGGCTCCCACCACACCTGCATGACCACCTCCGTCGGTCGTGAAGCTTGGGAGGACTTCGCCCGCATCGCCGGTGTCGAACTCGCCGTGATCGACGAGAACACCACCGCCCGCCAGTTCGAAAAGGAGCTGGAGATCAGCGAAATGTACCACCGTCTCAACAACCGTCACTGACATGATGGAGCGTCAACTGCATTGCTCCTCAGTCGCGGTACCTTCGTACCGCTTCCTTCGGGGCGCTTTGCTGACGCACGCATCATGTCAGTGACGGGACCGTCACTGGGTGATGATGGAGCGTTAACGGCACGGGCGGAAGGTTCGACGTACCTTCGTACGCCTTCGCCTTCTGCCGCACCGTTACCGCACGCATCATGTCAGTGACGGGACCGTCGTGACGGATCCCAATGTTGACGTGATAAAAGCCCGGCTTCGTGCCGGGCTTTTTCTATTGCATCGTTCCCGGTCTTGTGTCGAAGCGGCAGGGGCTCGTCGCGGCACTTGACCGGGGGAGCGGTTCGGCGGAAGCGGTCGGAAATCCGCTGTATGAAGGAGACGACGGCGGGTTTCTCATTTTTTGAAAACGCGGGCGTTCACTATGTGACCAGCCGAATCCTTGCCTCCGAGGCGCGTGTAGAACAGTGGGCAGCACAGCGGGGTGCGGCACCGCTGTCAGTCTGGGCCACAAGCCCGCATGCGGTTGTCGCATACCCTGCCGCGCACCCGGCATACCGCCATAGGTGCGTAAGAGAACGAAAAAATTTCGTTGCAAGAAGGGGTTTGGACTCATGTCCGCAACTGCAACAACCGCGTCACCGGCCACCAAGCCGGTGAAAAAGGACTCCGTGCCCGGAGATCATCGCCGCATCGATGGTCGGCACCGCCATCGAGTTCTACGACAACTACTGCTATTCCATCGCCGCCGCCAGCTACTTCGGCGCGATTTTCTTCGCCAACGTCACCGATCCGGTCCTCGCCCAGATCATGGCATTCACCACTTTCGCCGTTTCCCTCCTCGCCCGCCCGTTCGGCTCCATGCTGTTCGGCCACTTCGGCGACAAAATGGGCCGCAAGAAGACCCTGGTGATCGCCCTGCTCACCATGGGCATCGCCACCTTCCTCGTCGGCTGTCTGCCCGGCTATGAGCAGGTCGGCGGCGCGTCGATCATCATCCTGTGCGTGTGCCGCGCCTGCCAGGGCGTGGGCCTCGCCGGCGAATGGTCCGGCGCCGCGCTGGTCGCCACCGAGAACGCGCCGAAGGAGAAGCGCGCCCTGTACGGCTCCTTCCCGAACCTCGGCGCCCCGATCGGCTTCTTCTGCGCTTACGGCCTGAACTTTCTACTCACCACCCATCTCGGTCAGGCCCAGATGGGCGCCTGGGGCTGGCGCATCCCGTTCCTCGCATCCGTGGTGCTCGTGGCCATCGGCCTGTACGTGCGTGCCCGTATGAGTGAAACCCCGGTGTTCCGCCAGGCCTCCGAGCAGCATCGCACCTCCAAGCACCCACTGCACAATCTGCTGCCCTACTGGAAGGAAGTCGTGCTCGGCACCCTCGCCATGGGCATCACCTACACGCTGTTCTACGTGCTCGGCACCTGGTCCCTGTCCTACGGTGTCAGGGGGCTCGGCTTCCAGCAGAGTGAATACCTGCTGCTGCAAATGGTTTCCGTGGTGTTCTTCGCCATCTTCATCGTGGTCTCCTGCATCTACGCCGACAAGGTGGGCCGTAAGAAGGTGCTCTTCGTCGTCACCGCAGCCACCTTCGTGTTCAGCTTCTTCACTCCGTTCCTGCTCGTGCACTCCGCCAGCCACGTGCTCATCTTCCTGTGCCTTGGCTTCGTGCTCATGGGTGGTCTGTTCGGCCCCTGCGGCGCTTACCTGCCCGAGCTGTTCCCGGTGAGCGTGCGCTACTCCGGCGCCGGTCTGAGCTATAACCTCGCCGCCATTTTCGGCGGTGCCTTCGCTCCGACCATCGCCCAGGCGCTGGTCAACTCCAAGTTCGGCATTACCGGCGTGGGCTGTTACATGGCCGTGATGGCCGCCGTGGCCCTGCTCGCCCTGTTCCTCATCCGCGAAAGCAAGGACAAGGATTACACGCTGTGATTCACGTGCGCTGAACGTCGGTCACCGATCATCGCAGTCGAACGGTCGCGACCCCACCTGGGGCCGTGGCCGTTTTTTATGTGCGAGTCGAACCCCTAACCGTTCCGGAATGCATGCGGAACACCGGAAAACGGGTTTAGCTCCAATGATTCCAAGTCTTAATGGTTAAGAAGATTCTGATTAAGCAAAACGTATAAAGAGGCGTGAAACAATTCGTGAAACATGGTGTGTGGGTGGGGCGAAGGTCGGGAAAACCGTTGCCGCCAGCATAACGGCGCTGTGATGAGTAAACTGGTGCTGATACCGTCGTTCAATGCAATTGTGAGGATTGGCCAGCGATATGCTCATCATGTTCGTATGCACAGGCAATATCTGCCGATCGCCCATGGGCGAGCTATTGTTCGGCAAATACCTCTCCGGAACCACTATTCGTGTGACCAGTGCGGGAACGAGGGGGCTTCAGCAGCATGAGATAGACCGGAACAGCGGGCGACTCATGCGCAGCGTGGGCATCGAATCCAGCGGATTCCGTTCGCGACGTCTCACCAAGGCCATGGCCGAGGAAGCCGATCTCATTCTGTGCTTCGAAAAGAATCAGCGCAAGGACATCGTCACCTTGGCGCCGAATGCGGTGCGCTACACCTTCCTGGTGGACGATTTCGCCAACATGTGCCGATACTGCGCCCAGCAGGGGTTGATTCACGGCACCACCATCCAGGAACGCTTGATGTCGGCCGTCAGTGTATCCACGATGATCCGTCCCATGATTCCCGCGCCAAAGGATATCGAGGACCCGCTGGGCAAGCCGTTCATCAAGTTCGCGGAAGTCGGCAACGAGCTCAATCGTGATCTGTGCACGATCCTGAACGCCATGAAGAGGCGTGATGTGGTCGATCCGGCACCCGTGCGGCAGCAGATCGTATAACGCGTATAAGCGTGTATAGACGTATGGCAAATCATCGTCTATCGGTGTGAAACGATGTCGCTAAGATAGGGGGGGGCAAACGGTAAGCGTGCTGTTTTGTCAACAACGGCAGTAGAATGGCTCAAAGATTGGAGAGCGTTTTATGCAAAAGACTTATGTCCGAACGGGCAGGGGGATTGGGGAGTCGTGAATTTTACCAATGTGCTTCGTGCCGTCAAAAAACATTGGGTGACGGAGATTGTCCTGTTCTGTGTGGTGGTCGGTGCTGTCGTGGGATGCACGCTGACCATGACCCCGCAGTACAAGGCGACTGCAGAGTTGTTGATCCAGGCCAGCTCGTCCTCCTCGAACGCCACGGATGCGACCTCCCAGTCGCAGGCATTCTCCGCTTCCAGCGTTTCATCCGTCTCTTCCTTGTGTCCGGATATTCTGCAGTCGGATTCCGTGCTGCAGTCGGTCATCGATAATCTTGGCCTGCATAGCAATGTCTCCCAGCTGAGGCAGAGCGTATCCGCGGTCGTCGATGAGAAATCGCCGGTGATCCAGATCATGGCTCTTTATCCGGATTCTGATCAGGTGGTCAAAATCGTCGAGGAGTCCACTCGGCAGTTGAATAAGCAGCTGTCCAGTACGCTGGGTTCTTCGGTTAAAGTGACGTTGCCCACCATTCAGCAGCCGGTGAAGCCGTTGGTGCCGTCTTCCCCCAATGTGCCGGCCTGTATTGCCATTGGCATCATCGCCGGTCTGATCGTTGCTTTGCTGGGTGCGGTCATCCGGGAGATGTCGGATAAGGGCGTCAATGAGACGAGCGATATCCAAGCGATTATCGATAGCCCTATTTTGGCGTCGATTCCGAAGGCACATACCGTTTCCGATGGTACGCCTGCCGTGATCGTAAAGCCGCGTGGTCATGCCGCCGAGGAATTCCATCGTCTTACCACCAACGTTTCCTTCGTGACACCAAATGAGTTGAATCAGTCGAACGTCTTGATCGTCACATCGTCGAATCCTCGTGAGGGTAAGACGACGGTGGCCGTCAACCTCGCCGCATCCTTTGCCGAGAAGGGCAAGAGCGTTCTGTTGATTGACGGTGACGTGCGGCATCCTTCCGTGGCGAACGCCCTTGATTTGAATAATGGTATCGGTTTGGTCTCCCTCCTGGCAGGGGATGTCTCCGCCAAGGATGCCATTCAGACGTACTGGAAGCCGTATCTGCATATCCTGCCTTCCGAGGATCAGAATACGACGTCCGGCATAGTGCTTGGCTCTGATGCCATGAAGGACCTCATCGACCAGGCATCCAAGCGCTACGATGTCGTGATTGTGGATACCGCACCCATGACGGTTGCCAACGATGCGGTTGTGTTCGCCAAGCAGGGCGGGGTTCTGATTATGGTTGTCGGCCAAGGTGTTGCTCAGAAGAAATCCTTGCTCGATGTGACGAAGGAACTTAAGATGTCGCGGACCGAGGCGCGTGGCATCGTCTTCAACATGGTTGCGGTAAGTAATGCCGGTCGGTCGAGCCATTACTACTACGAGGATCATTCCGAAGAAAGCCGTTCGGATCGAAGGAAGAAGAGGAAATCCTCCGGTTTCGGTAAGAAAAGGCGGTAGTGGTTCTCATCGACAATAAGGAATAAGGCATATGGCGATGGTGAAACTGTGGTATCGCTTTGCCGGGATGCTTCTGAAGGTTCTGTACACGATCATCTACGGCAAATCGATTCGATGGGGTAAAGCGTTCCACTTCCGCAGGGGTTTGCAGTTGACGGCCGAGCTGGGCGGCACCATCACTATTGGAGACAATGTGTTCTTCAATAATGATTGCGCTGTGCACGCTATCGAGGAGATTCGCATAGGCAGCGAGACCATTTTCGGAGAGAACGTTCGCGTATATGACCATAATCATCGTTTCGCGGACGTCGATGAGGCGATCAAGGGACAAGGTTATTCCACGGCTCCGGTCATCATCGGAGAACACTGCTGGATCGGCAGCAACGTTACCATCATCAAAGGTGCCCGTATCGGGGATAATTGCGTGATTGGGGCGGGATGCGTCATTGACGGGGATGTCCCGTCGAACACCGTGGTCCGTCTTGAACAACGTCAAATCAGGGAAGAGGTGCATCATGTCTGAATATGTTCCGCTCCGTGTATTGGTTCTTGACACGGTCATGGATCGTGGCGGCGCCGAAACCATGATGATGAATTACCTGCGTCATTTCAATCGTGAGAAGGTCACGTATGATTTTCTGGTCAACCGTGATTACCATGCCGCCTATGAGGATGAAATAGAGGCCCTCGGCGGTCGTATATACCGCATGTGCCCGATGTATCCGCAGTATTTTGGCCGCTATAAGCGCGAATTCCGTGAATTCCTTGGTCAACATCCGGAATATCGTATTATCCATTCGAATCTTGAGGAGCGCAGCTATTTCCCGTTGCGTATAGCTGCCGAGTGCGGCGTGCCGGTCCGTATCGCGCACGCGCACAACCGCCCGGTCGGATTCGACTTGAAATCCGTGTTCCGTGAATATTTTCGCATGCGCTTGCCCAAGTATGTGACGCATATGTTCGCATGCGGCACCGAGGCTGGGGATTGGTTGTTTGGTGAGGCGAACCGCGGCAAAGTGATTCAGCAGCGCAATGCCATAGACACCCGTCAATACCGGTACGATCCGGCAATCGCCGAACAGGTGCGCCATGAGTTCAGGGTTGATGATCGGGAAACCTTCGTGGTCGGGCATGTGGGAAGGTTCTTTCCCCAGAAGAACCATGTTTTCCTCATCGATATTTTCGCTGAAGTGCATCGCCAATGCCCGAATAGTGTGTTGTGGCTTGTGGGCGGCGGCGAGACGAATGATGAGTTGAAGAACCGGATCAAGGCCAAAGTCGACGAGTTGGGCCTGCATGATGCGGTTCGATTCCTCGGGGTTCGTTCTGATGTGGATCGTCTGCTGCAGGGAATGGATTCCTTTGTATTGCCGAGCTTGTACGAGGGGCTTCCCGTTACGATGATCGAGGCGCAGGCGTCCGGCTTGCCTTGCACGATCTCCGATCGAGTGCCTGAGCAGTGTGATGTGACAGGCAATGTACAGATCATTGGTTTGGACGATGATCCGCGGCATTGGGCGGAACGTATATTGGATCAACATCGTCGGTGGCACGATGTCAATCGTGGCGAGGGAGCGTCCTTGGTGGCGGGGAAGGGATTCGACATCCAATCCAATGCCGAATGGTTGCAACGATTCTACGTGGATGAGTTGCGGAGGAAGCAGGAGTATGCGCAAGGATCGAAGACAGATGAACGATGAGCTGCTGGAGGAAGAGCAGGTTGGTTGGTGGGAGAACCGCAACAAGAACACCGCGCTGATTCTGACCTTCGTCACCATGCTTGTCGCGAAGCTGTTGTCCATGATGCTTCCGGCGAGGTTCTTCTACGATAATCGTCGTATTCTCGGTATGTCCATCGGTGACCGTGGGGTCAAGGCGTGGTCTGGAAGCTATGAGACGGCGGCGAACGTGTTCCGTTCGATCAATGTGCTGGGATTGACCACGTTGACGCAATGGAGCTGGATTCTGGGATTGGCGCTGACCGTGCTGATCTTCTTCATGATTCTCCGGCTTCCGGAACCGGATATGCCGCAGGTGGTCTTCCTTCTCGCTTGTGTTGGATTGCTGAACATCTATATTTTCGACATCGGCAAGGATGTCATACAGTTCGCGTTCTTCTTCGCGGTGTATCTTGTCCTGTTGCTTCCACTGCAGAATTCCATGGTCAAGATTCTGCTGGCGGCCGTCATCCTGTATTTTGAAAGCAAGGTGTTCCGTGAGTACTACATCCTGATCGCGGCGCTTGTCGTGGCGATGTATTGCATCCTGGTGATGTTCCGGCAGGCGAAGAAGCTATCTCCCCATGGAAAAATAGTGGCGATGATCGTCTCGATGTATTTGCTGGTGTGCGCCGTCATGGTCGTTTCCCGTGTGGTGATGCCGGGGGCCTACCAGCAAATCATGACGGTTCGTAGCGATAGCCTTGATGGGCGTTCCAGTGATGTGGCGAGCGCCACGTTGATCAACAACTGGATTGGCGGCAACAATACCACCAGTCTGCCGTTGTTCCTGATCAATTATCTGATCAACGCGCTGCGCATGATGCTGCCGTTCGAGTTGGCGGTGAGAAGCCTGCAATACCTGCCGTTCTTCTTCTTCCAGTTGGCGGTCACCGTATATCTGGCCCACTTGTTCGGTAAGATCAGCGAAATCGAGGATGAGGTGCAGCTTCTCGCCGTGGCGGTGTTCCTCGGTTATCTGCTTGCATCGGTGATTTTCGAACCTGACTTCGGTTCCTGGGTACGCCATGAGTCGGCCACGTTCCCGGTGCTTCACCTTCTGGTGATGTCCCGAAACCAGAGGATTCGGGAATGGAAGGTGTCGCATGCGAGACATGCGGAATTGCCAAGGGGTTCCCATAGCGCTGTCTCGAAGGGCTGAAACTTATGCATGTTGGTTTTTTCTCCGGTGACATCACGCGTTCGGGAGGGACGGAGAACGTGTCCGTCATGATCGCGAACAGGCTCGTGGCACACGACGGTTATGAGGTTTCATTCGTCAGCCTGTTCGAGGAGCGTCCGGAACCGTTTTTCGCGATAAATTCCAAGATTCGGCGATTCGCGCTTTATCCGACTGCTGTGCATGGTATTCGGCACTATGCCGATACTTGCAGGCGTCTGCGCAATGTCATTCGTGCCCATCGGATCGACGTGTTGGTGGATATCGACGGCATTCTCGACATGTATTCGTTGCCGATCAGACGCGGGACGGGTGTGAAGGTCATTTCTTGGGAGCATTTCAATTACCATCAGAATCCGGATGTCCCGTATCGTAAAATCACCAGGCGGTGGGCGGCGCGCAGCGCTGATGCCATCGTCACGCTTACTCAGGCGGACAAGAAGCTGTACGAGGAGCATCTCAGAATACGCCGGCGGATATACGCGATCCCGAATCCGATGCGGGTTCCCCCGACGGGCGGGGATTACGATCTTGATTCCCGGATGATCGTCAGTGCGGGTCGCCTTACCTACCAGAAGGGTTTCGACTTGCTGATCGATGTCGCCTCCGAAGTGCTGCCGGCGCATCCGGATTGGCAATGGGTGGTTCTGGGAGACGGCGAGGACCGCGAGGCGTTGGAGCGGAAGACCATCGACGAGGGACTTGAAGGTCGTCTCATATTCCGGGGCCGTGTGACGGATATGGACGAGTATTACCGCCATGCCTCCATGTTTGTTCTGACATCACGATTCGAAGGGTTGCCGATGGTGCTTTTGGAGGCCAAGGCTCATCGGATTCCCATCATCGGTTTCGATTGTGAAACCGGACCGTCGGACATAGTGACGGATGGCGTCAACGGTTATCTGATTCCATGTTTCGACACCGAACGGATGTCCATGTCGGTGGAGGAACTCATCACGAATCCGCGGAAGAGATCCGATATGGCATCCCACGCACTGGACGATGCCGAACGCTTCGACATGGACACCATCATCCGATCATGGATCCAAGTACTGAATGAGGTAACGCAATGAAGACCGCATTGATCACCTACCACGCGGCTCATAACAACGGTTCGTTCCTGCAGGCGTTCGCCACGCAGAAGGCCATTGAACGGCTTGGCCACGAATGCGACATCATCGATTTCTCCACTCCACGCCAACGGTACCTGTATGACGTGTACAAGAAAGTGTCCGGCCCGAAGGACATCGCCAAAAACCTGTATGCATTCCTCCACCACAGGCTGATTCAGCAGCGATACGATGATTTCGTATCCCTGCAGCATACGGCGCTGAACCTCACGCCGAAATCCTATGATGCCGTCGAACAGCTGGAGGAGCTGAACGGTGCATACGACGTGTTCGTATCCGGCAGCGACCAGATCTGGAACATGGATGCATGGGACTATTCCGACGCTTACGCACTGAGCTTCGTGCACGGTGGCCGTAAGATCTCCTATGCTTCCAGCATGGGAGGGCATATCCTCGACAAGCGTGGCGATCAAGCGCTCGCCGACCATTACGCCCGATTGCTGGCGGACTACCAGCACATTTCAGTACGGGAGTCGAGCGCGCGGGAATATCTGCAGCCTCTGGTGCATCAGCATGTCGAGCAGGTGCTTGACCCGACCCTGCTGCTCGACGAGGATGTCTACGACTCCATCACGGCGGGGAAACTCGTGCAGGAGCCGTATATCTTCTACTATGCGATTGATTCCATCGAGCTCAATGATTCCGCCGCCAAGGCGGTGCAGGCGTTCGCACGGAGCAAGGGGCTTCCCGTATACGTGATGTTCACCGGCAATAAATCCTATGGCTTGAGGAAGTATGGGTTCCATCTGCTCGAGGCGGCGGCGCCGAACCACTACTTGAGCTTGATCAGGAACGCCGCCTACGTGCTTTCGGCTTCCTTCCACGGAACCGCTTTCTCCATCAAATTCAAAAAGCAATTCTACGTGGTGCGCGGCAAGCATGACGGCAAGGTCAACATGGATGATCGTATGAGTTCATTGCTGAGGTTGTGCGGACTTGATGCCCGTCAGCTTATCGAGGGCGAGACGTGGGAGGACGGGCCCATCGATTACGGTTCGGTCGGCGGAAGACTGGATGGGGAAATCGAACGATCCATGGCGTATCTGGATAATGCATTGGGAGAGTGAGCAGTATGGTTGATGGTTCGGATCCGTTGGTCAGCATCGTCGTGCCGGTATTCAAGGTCGCGTCGTTGCTGGACAAGTGTGTGGATAGTCTGGTCGGACAGACTTATGCGAATATAGAGATTTTCCTGGTGGACGATGGTTCGCCGGATGACAGTCCGCAGCGTTGTGATGCATGGGGTGAGCGTGACCCGCGTGTGCATGTCATCCATAAGAGGAACGAAGGCGTGTCCGTGGCACGTAATGCCGGTTTGGATGCCGCACGGGGAGAGTATGTGTGGTTCGTCGATGGCGATGACTATGTCTCATACCATGCCGTCGAGGAACTGGTGAAGCGGGCGGAGCGCACTCGTGCCGACATCGTCTTCTGTTCGAACGCGGAAAGCGTATTCAAAGACGGTAGGTACACCGTGACTCGGCATAACCGGCTGCTGGATTTCGATACCGCGACGAATTCCGAATTCGTGGAGCATTTCGCGGCCCTGAGCGACGCCCAGTACGTGTGTCCGCCGTGGAACAAACTGTTCCGTAGATCGTTCCTGTCGGACAATGACGGACGTTTCACGCCGGGTGTGCTTGTCGGTCAGGACTCGCTGTTCAACTTTCCGTTGTATGCCAAGGCGCAGCGTGTCAGCTGCGTGCCGCAAGCGTTGTACTACTATGTCATCCGTTCCGGAAGCGCCGTCAGTTCCTTCAACCCGGGATGGTTCGCGGCCCGCAAACGTGTCCACGCCGAACTGTTGCCCGTCATCTCTCGATGGAATCCCGAATATCTCAACCGGCATGGGAATCGCCTGATCAAGAATCTCGACATCATCATCGGAGCCATGTATGCGGGGCAGCGGAAAGTCCAGGGCAAGGAACGTCGATCTCTGCTTGACGGCATCGTGCATGATCCGGTTGTCGCGGAGCTGCTGGCGGATACCAAGCCGGTCGGACGCCGAAACAAGCTGACGGCCGCCGTGCTTCGCACGCGTTCCACGCTCATCGTCTCCTGGTACGGCAGAGCCCTCGGACTGATGAAGATCATCAAGAAAACCTTGAAGAAGTAGATTGTCATGGGTGAACCGATGAAAGTCAGCATCATCGTACCGGTCTATAACGTCGAGGCATATCTGGATCGATGCCTGAGCAGCGTAGTCAAACAAACGTATCGTGATCTCGACATCATCGTCGTCGACGACGGTTCCACCGACGCCTGCCCCGGAAAATGCGACGAGTGGGCGGGGCATGACGAACGTGTGCGAGTCGTGCACAAGAAGAATGGGGGACTGTCGTCCGCGCGCAATGCGGGGCTCGACACCATGACGGGTGAGCTGGTCGCATTCGTGGATAGCGACGATTGGATCGAACCGGACATGATCGAGCGCATGGTTCGTTGGAAGAACGAGCATCACGCCGATATCGTGCAATGTGGTGTGCTGAAGACCTTTGAGGATGGTCGTGCGAAATCCATGGAGGGCGACCGTGCCGCCCGTACGTTCACGGGAGACGAGGCTCTGCACGCATTCCTGTACCACAGGGATCGTATGACCAGCGCCGTGTGGAACAAGCTGTACGATGCCCGGCTGTTTCGGGACGGGGATGGCCGGCTGCGTTTTCCGAGCGGGCTCAACAGCGAGGATTACTACATGATGTGCCGTCTGTATGGACGTATCGGAACCTTGTATTATGAACCGCAGCCGTTCTACCACTACTGTGTGAGGAAGGACTCCATATGCCGGTCCGGCATCAACCCACATAGTTTCGATAAGATCGCCATCGCCGATGATTGCCGGGATTACCTGCGTTCATGCGGTTATCCGGATCAACAGGCATTGGACTATTTCGTGATGCAGGGACACTACGACGTCCTGTATACCCTGCTGCGCAATCATGCCGATGCGCGGTTGATCGGACGGTATCGCAGAGAGCTCGCCGTTGCCGCGAAACCGGTATATGGGAATGCCTCGGTCGGTCTGTCGAAGAAAGCGCGCATCCTGCTGATCTCCCACATGCCTAGGCTGTATTATCGGCTGACCGCGCGTTGATTGCATTCATTGATTCCATTCATAGGTAGAGAGCGGAGGATGAAATGATGAACGAGCCGGTGCGCGTACTGCAATGGGGGATGACGGAGGGACTCGGCGGGTTGGAGACGTTTATGATGAACGTCTACCGTCATATCGATCGCAGCAAGGTGCAGTTCGATTTTCTGCAGTCCCATGATGCGGGGCCGCTTGTGTATGAGAGGGACATCGAACGCCTCGGTGGCCGTGTCTACCGCGTGATGTATTCGGAACGTGAATCCCTCATCCGTTCGCGTACCTGCCTTGCCGATTTCTTCAAGGAACATCCCGGCTACGCGGCGGTTCACGTCAACGCGAACTTCCCCTATGCGTTCCCGTTGAAA
Organism: Bifidobacterium merycicum DSM 6492; assembly: GCF_900129045.1. Classification (GTDB taxonomy): domain Bacteria; phylum Actinomycetota; class Actinomycetes; order Actinomycetales; family Bifidobacteriaceae; genus Bifidobacterium; species Bifidobacterium merycicum. The sequence continues at coordinate 88,629 of NZ_FQTX01000006.1, forward strand.
TACGCGAAACGGGCCGGCGTCCCCCTGCGTATCCTGCATTCGCACAATATCGGCAGCGCGGCGAGACACGACCAGGGGAATTTCCTACGCAGAATGATGTGGCAGGCACGCACGGCCAAGGTCGGTCACGAAATCGATGTCTATCCGAACCGGTATCTCGCATGTTCCGATATGGCGGCGGACTACATGTTCCCGGGCAAATCGTACACATGGGTGCGCAACGGCATCGAAACCGACAGATTCGCATTCGATGGGGAAGAGCGGAAGAGGACGAGAGACGAATTCGGCATCGGAGACGACACGACGGTGATTGGATTCTGCGGTAATTTCCGGGAACAGAAGAACCCCGTTTTCGCCGTGGAGATTTTCGCGGAGTACGTGAAGGTCAACGCTACCTCCATACTGCTTATGGTTGGGGATGGCAGGCTGCGATCGCAGACCGAGCATCGGGCCGAGGAGCTCGGCATCGGAAGCAAGGTGAAGTTCCTGGGTGTCCGTGATGATATGAATCGTTTGTATCAGGCGATGGACGCTTTTGTGCTTCCATCGCGGTTCGAAGGTCTGGGCATTGTGTATGTGGAGGCCCAATGCGCCGGATTGCCATGCCTCGCCAGTGCGGATGTCGTGCCGCAAGCCGCCAAGGTCACCGACTTGCTCGATTTCGTGCCGCTGGAGGATACCGCGTATCAGTGGGCGGAGAGACTTCGCCGTTCCCTGGAGGTTCATACGACCCGCGTCGGACGTGCCGGGGACGTTCGTGCCGCCGGCTATGACATACAGGATGTGGCCGACCGATTGCAGTGTTTGTATCTATCTTCCGGTGTGACGTCGAACGACGTCCAGTGATGATGGCGTGAGACTGCCCTATCCGGGAGGCATCGGGCCTGTATGGGGTGGAGGGTGATGGCCTCGGTTCTTTGACGAATCCGATGTTTCCGGCTGAACGCGGCGGTCGATGCCGCCGCGTTCAGCCGGAAAGGCTCATCCCCATATCGCGTATACGACGAGATCCTTGTCGAGGGTCACCGATTCTCCGGATCGATAACTTATGCCGCTTCCGTCCTCCTTGGTATTCCATTCCTTCAGGGACGCCATACCGTTACGGTATCCGTCCTGTTGGGTCGGCAGCGTCGCTCTGGTGCCGGATTTGGCGATGACCTGTCCGAACACCTCGAGCGGCGCCGATCCCTGGGTGTTGACGCACGTGATCGTATTCGTCTTGTTCTTCGTCGAATCCACGGTATCGTATATGGTCTGCTCCGAATCGGAGGGATCCTGATATACACGGACGTAATCGATTTGCGTTTCGAACGGCAGGCCGCTCGTATCGACGTCCGAATCCTTGGAAGCGCCGCCGTTGAGAATGAAGTACTGGGGGTCGCGGAAGGACTGCATCTTGTTCATCGAGCCCTTCATGTTCTTTGTGAAGTCCCCGGCATCCGTGATGTCGATGGATGAAGTCTCCTTGCCATCCAGATAGAACGTCATGGTTTCCGGAGTCCACAGGAATCCCAAGGTGTGCCATTCATCCTTCGCCAGGGTGGTGTGCCCGCGTGTCGGGCTGTGCGAGGCGTAGTCGCCGCCTCCCCTGGGGAGGGCCCATTTATGCAGGGCGTTTTTGACGGTGCTGCCGTCGCCGTTCGTTTCGAAGATATCGGTTTCGGCGAAGCCGGCGTTGTCCTTTCGGTCGTTGACATCCGTATCGCTCGCGGACCACCATGCGTCCCAGGAACCGTCAGTTCCATGGAAACGCATGCGTACCTCTGCATAACCATACCGCATGGCCATATGCACGGGATTCCGGTAATGCTGTATTGGATCCTGCGTGGGTGCTACCGTCGCGATGGCCTTGGGGGGAACGATATTGCCGTTCTCCAGTGTCGTCCGCAAATGCACCATGCCATCGGCGACCCAGACGTGATTGGCGTCGCCCTGCATGGTCCTTTTTGCTTGTTGCCAATCGACGAGGGACCATTTCGATGTGTCGAGTTGCGTGCCGTCGAATTCATCGGACCAGACCAATCGATAGCCCTTGGGTGCGCCGGACAGGGATGTCTTCTCTCTTTTCTCCGATTGGGTCTGCGGTGTGTGCCTGCCGGGGGTGTTTCCGATGCCGCAGCCTCCCAATCCTGCAATTACCATGGTGATGGACATGAACAGACCGATTATTCGATTTCGTTTGCCGGATCCAATTCTCACTGGATTTCCCCCTTCCGATGTGAGCTAGTTATACCAGATAAATACGGCGAGTCTGACGCCCTAAGTATTATCTACTCCCAGAGAAGAGTATAGGAATATTGACGACATATTGTGAGGGATTGCCAGCCAATGGGTGGAAATAAACGTGTTCTTATTAACATGGTTGCGAACCTCGTCGCGTTCGGTGTGCAATTTGGCATCAATTTCTTCCTCACTCCGTATATCATCAACTCGCTGGGAAGTGAATCGTACAGTTTTATCCCGCTGACCAGCAACATCGTCGGCTATATGAACATCATCACGGTCGCTTTCTACTCCATGACCGGACGTTTTCTGGCTGTGGCGGTCGGTGAGGAGGATTACGAGAAGGCGAACCGGTATTTCACCTCGTCGACCATCGCCAATTGCGCGCTGTCGGCCGTTCTGGTCATTCCGGGTCTGTTGATCGCCCTGTCCATCAATCACATCATCAATATTCCAACATCGTTGGTCGATGATGTGAGATTGACCTTCGTGCTGTCCTTCGTCAATATGCTGATTTCGCTCAGCTGTTCGGCCTACGGCGCTGTGTATTTCGCCACGAACCGATTGGATATCAATGCGCGGAGAAACATCGAAAGCAACATCATGCGGGCATTGCTGCTCGTCGTGTTGTTCACGGTTTTCCAGCCGAAGATATACTTCCTGAACGCGACCATGACATTCGTGGTGCTGTTCATAGTCGTCGTGAATATCCATAACACGCATAAACTACTGCCGTTCCTCCACCTGAAGAGAAAATATTTCAGTATCGGTTCGATCAAGGAGATTCTTTCCAGCGGCATCTGGAATTCACTGAATCAGGCCAGTTACGTTCTTCTGGGCACGTTGGATCTGCTGCTCGCCAACATCTTCGCCAGCAGCACGGCGAGCGGCGTATATGCGGTCGCCAAGACCGTGCCGAATTTCGTGCAATCGATAATCAGTGTCATACTGCCTGCTTTCACGCCGTATTTCACGTTGCTGTTCGCGAAGAGGAAGCATGAGGAACTGCTGAGGAATGTCGGTTACGGTATACGATTCATAGGCTTCATCTGCGCCGTTCCCATCGGATTCCTATTGGAATTCGGCTCGGAGTTCTTCCACCTGTGGGTTCCCGCACAGGATTCCGCATTGCTTCATAATCTGTCATCGGTTACGCTGGTCGCTTTGGCGTTGAGCTGTGCCGTGATAGTCATCGATAATGTCTTCACCGCCACAAACAAGCTCAAGGTACCTGCATACGTGCTGTTCGGCTTGGGAATCCTGAACGTGTTCGTAGCGCTGGTGCTTATCAAGTGCTCGCCTCTTGGCATATGGGCCATCCCGTTCGCGGCGCTGTTCACGACGATTGTCAGGAGCGTCGCGTTCACACCGTGGTATGGCGCCAAATGCCTTGGACTGCCGTGGTATGCCTTGTATGCGCCTTGCGTGCGTGGTTTCGTGTGCACCATAACGATGACGGTGGTGTGTGTGGCATACCGTTACCTCACGCCGGCTTGTGATTCATGGCTTCTTCTTATCATCGCCGGAGTGGTCTGCAGCATCATTGGATGTCTGATCAATCTCTTCCTGATCTTCAACGCGGATGAACGGAAGAAGGTCATTGATCTTCTGACGTGGCGAGGAAAAATAGCCGATCCCGTGAGCTGTACAGAGAGCTTTGATAAAGGAGATGAGACAAGATGATTACCACGAAGACGGAACTTCGACGGGTTCTGGATCAGGAAAAACCATTATACATACCGACTGACTGTGGCGATCGATGGTATGCATACCTCATCAACAAACCGTGCGTCAAGATATGGCACTGGCAGAAGCTGTTGCGTAAAAGCGAGTACTGGTTCAATAACCGTCATCGTTCGCCACTGCATTATCTGCGATTTCTTTGGATATACCGTCGCAAGAACAATGCCGGTAGGCGTTTGGGAATCGAGATATCCGAGAATACGTTTGACGTCGGGCTCAAGATTCATCATGAGGGCAATATCGTGGTCAACGGGAATGCGACGGTGGGTAGGAATTGCATTCTCCATGGGACGAATTGCATAGGGAATCGTGGGGTCGGCGAGGGAACGTTCGATACTCCGGTCATTGGGGATAATGTGGATTTCGGTGTAGGCGCCTGCGCAATCGGCGGCATCACCATCGCCAGCGACACCATTGTCGGAGCCGGTGCCGTTGTGGTCAAATCGAGTCTTGAGCCGGGGGTGACGCTTATCGGTGTGCCGGCAAGACCTGTGCGACGGACTGAACAGTAGAACAAACAGAAAGGGAAAGACAATGAAGAAGCTATTGTTTATAGGTGTGTCTGCAGCGACCGCGCAGGCAGTCCGATATGCCCATGAAATCGGTGCATATACCATTGTGACGGATTACTTGCCGATCGATGAATCCCCGGTCAAGAAACTTGCCGATGAAGCCTGGCGTATCGATATCTTCGACATCGACACATTGGAGAAGAACATACGCGAGGAAGGTGTGACAGGTGTTTTCGCGGCGGCGAATGACAACTGCCTCAATACCGCCCGCGTGCTGGCCGAACGTTGCGGCATGCCGTTCTATGCGTCTCCTGATGCATGGAGGGCTGGACGGGACAAGGTTTTCTTCAAGGAGAAGTGCCGTTCCGCCGGAGTGCCGGTGCCGGCATTGTATCCGTATGCCGAAGGGGATGTCCTTCCCGACGAAGCGTTCCCGGTCATCGTCAAGCCGACGGATGGCGTCGCCAATCGCGGTGTCCGTGTTTGCTTCGACAACGACGAGTTAACGTATGCATACGTCGCTGCGAAGGATGTGTCGGAGAAAGGCGAGGTCCTTGTCGAGCAGTACCTGACCGGTCCGATGAAGCAGCTGGTCTATCTGCTTCGGGATGGTGAGCCGGTATTCCAGTTCGGATTTGAACTAGTCGTTCTGGACAGGGATGAAGACGGGAAAATCGGTTTTTCGGATGTCGACATTTTTGACGTCTCCACCGCGGAGAGCCGGAAGCGGGGCGGTTCCGCGCAAACTGGGAAAATGCCCATCATCATCGTGAAGCCCAACCTGGAAAAGGAACTGCATGTCGACCATGAGGCGATACGCAGGATGGCGGAATCCTTGCATGCCACGGATGGTGTTATGGGCCTTCAGGGCATCGTCCATGATGGCGAGTTTCGTATCTTCGAAATGAACTATCGACTTGACGGCTGCATGTGTTGGAAGGTGGCCGCCAATGTCGGGGGACTGGACCAAGTGAAGGTCATGGTCAACCATGCGTTGGGAATTCCGACTTCCGCGGAGGAGTGGGAACGGTCCATGGATCCGGACCAAGTCGCGTGCATGTACGGGCAGAATATCGGCAATGGGATAATCGCGTCCATTGAAGGACTGGACGCGATTGAGAGGATGGAGGGCATATCCTTGCTTTTCACGCATCACCACATTGGTGATGCGCTGCACTTCGAATCGAACACGATGGATAACCTTCAATTAGGCTTTGCCGTTTATGCGCACACTCCCGCGGAATTGTTGGACAAACTGGAACGGATTCAGGCCCTGAGCTCCGTCAAGGATACCGAAGGGCATGAGATGCTTATTCCCCGACCGCTTGTCTGACCGACTGCCGGTTTGATGCGTGCGGCCCATCCGGATGAACGGATGGGCCGCACGCATATCTCAGCTCAACAACCAAGGGTCGACTTGCATCGGATGGCCGAGATCCTTGAAGAAGTTATGTTGGGCATGATAGCCTTTCATTCCCTTTTCCCGGCCATAATGCACATACCGGATGGCCATGTTGATCGGCGGACAATAGTATTTGATCGTGATGATCAGGCGCACGATGAAGCTGCGCTTGCGATAGAACTCCTTGTAGAGTTTCTTCAGTTTTCGCAAGTCGAGGCTCCTTAAGCATGAGACGCAGTCATGTTTCTTGTATTTCCCCACAAGAATGGCGTGGAAGCGTCCCTCCGAATAGGCATCGAAGCGCTTGTAGTAATCGCAGATCGCCTTGTCCTGGCTGAGGGAGAACGTCAGATCCTCCTTGAACCGTGATGTCCATGACCCCGGTGTGAGCACGCGGTAGCAGCATGTCTTATCCGCGAAGCAATAGGCGTTGCCCTTGGTCATCAGATAATTGCGGAGAGGCTCGTCTCCCACTTGGCCGGCGGTCATGAGCTCCATCGGAACCGTGAGGAAATCGCGCGTCCTCACCAGAACGCTGGCAGTGGCGGGAAAGTCGTCGAATCCCTGAATGATCTCCTCCGGGGTGAATGTGCGGCTGGAGGCGGCGTTGATCCGCTCGCGGATCACGGTGCCGTGGGAGTCCACATCATAGGCGTTGCTGAAGCAATATGAGCATTCCGGGTGGGCATTCATATAGTCCACCTGTTTTTGCAGTTTGTCGGGATCGCACCAGAAATCATCACCTTCGCATATGGCGAGATAGGTACTGTCCTTCAGCAACGTCAACAGGTCGAAGCCTCCAATTTTCCCCTGTGAGTATTGATTCTCCCTTTCGATGAGCGGAACGATGACATCCGGATGATGATCGGCGTACTCCCTGATGATATCACCGGTGCCGTCGGGAGAGGCGTCATCGTGGATGATGAGGCGATACGGGAAATCGGTTTTTTGCTCCAGGGCCCCATCTATTGCCTTACCAATGTATTCATGATGGTTATACGTCATCATGAGAATAGATACAGTGACATCGGTGCGAGTTTTGGAGTTGTTTTCCACGATGGGCATTGTGTTCTTTCCCCTCGTATGTGCATACGGCCAATCGCCCATAGTTTAAAGCCGAAGTGTGACATATGTGAATCCGTAACGGAGAGAGTAATTGAAAAGTTGTATACTGTGAGCGACGTACTAAGAAGAGCGAGGTTTCCAATCTTGAGACTTGGGGTGATGCAACCGTATTTTTTCCCGTATTTGGGTTATTGGCAGATGATCCATGCTGTGGATAAATACGTCATTTTCGATGATGTCAATTACATCAAACGAGGATGGATTGCAAGGAATCGAATCAAAGCGAATGGGCAGGCGATACGGTTCGGCATAGCCGTGCGTAAGGTAAGCCAAAACCGTCTGATCACCGAACACGAGCGTATGGCATCCCCCGAAGAGGCGGGGAAGCTACTCCATGAGTTGGATATGGCTTACCATAAGGCTCCGTATTACGATCAGGTCATGCCCCTTATGGAACGGATACTGGGTAATACGGAGATCAATCTCGCCGATTATCTTTCGTACGAAATCATGCAGGTGTGCGATTACCTGGGCATTTCGACGCCGATTCTGCGTTCCTCGCGTATGGAATACGATCACTCCGGGAACGGACAGGACAAGATTCTGGACTTGTGCAAGGTGACGGGTTCCGACTCGTACGTGAATGCGATCGGCGGTCGGGAACTGTACGATCATGATCGATTCCGCCGTGAGGGGGTGGAACTGAGCTTCCTGAAAATGCGGCAAGTTCAGTACGAGCAGGGTGAAGGGGAATTCATCCCCTCGCTTTCCATCATTGATGTGATGATGAACAATTCACATGAGCAATTGGATGAGTTGCTTTCGCAATACGATTTCGTGAGCTGACCGCAACGGATTGCCATAGGAGATGAGAGAGAAAACAATGAGCAATGACGGAGTCATTCTGGTGGCACGTTCCTCAATGCCATCCTTTGAGGAGTACACCGAGGAGATAAAGGGGTTCTGGGAAACCCATTGGCTGACCAACGAGGGTGCGGAGCATCAGCTATTGGAGGGACAGTTGCAATCGTATCTCGGCGTTCCCAATGTTTCCCTGTTCGTCAACGGGCATTCCGCATTGGAAGGCGCCATTGAGGCACTTGGGATTACAGGTGAGGCCATAACCACGCCGTTTTCGTTCGCTTCCACGACCCATGCATTGGTACGCCGGGGAGTGACGCCGGTCTTCTGCGATATCAGACGCGACGACTTCACTATGGATCCCGAGAAGATCGAGTCGCTGATCACCCCTCGTACCACGGCCATCGTTCCCGTGCATGTGTACGGGAACATGTGCGACGTGGAGGCGATACAGCGCATTGCGGATAAGCATGGCCTCAAGGTGCTGTATGACGGTGCCCATTCATTCGGCGTGACCAAGGATGGTCGCAGCTCCGCGACATTCGGCGATGCGACGATGTATTCCTTCCATGCGACCAAGGTGTTCAACACCATCGAGGGGGGTGCCGTATGCTACCGCGATTCCTCTTTGCGTCCTGTCCTGCACAAGATTCGTAATTTCGGCATCACCGGTCCGGAAACGGTGGAATCGGTCGGTGGCAATGCCAAGATGAACGAATTCTGTGCCGCTATGGGCGTCTGCAATCTGCGTCACGTTGATGAGGAAATCGCGAAGCGGCGTAAGGTGCTTGCCAGATACCGTGAGAATCTGTCGGGCATCGATGGCATCATCCTGTCGGTCGAATCGGGCACTGGAACCCAGACGGGTGTGGCAACGAATGCTTCGTACATGCCGGTTGTTTTCGATGAATCGGTGTGTGGCGTGACGCGTGATGAAGTGGCGTTTGCCTTGGCGAAGCGCAACATTTACGCGAGGAAATACTTCTATCCGCTGATCAGCGACTACGCCTGCTACAGTGGTCGTTTCGATCCGTCGAAGACTCCGGTGGCGCAGTGGGTGGCGCAGCGGGTGCTCTGCCTACCGATGTTCGCCGATCTTGATTTGGACAGCGTAGACATGATCTGCGATATCATTCGGTCGTTGACGAAATGACCGAATTCGCGTGAGGGCGGAATCCAACGGCGGGAACCTGCTTCTGAGTGCTTGGTTTCCGCCGTCAGCGTTTCAAAATCAGCTTCTTGAGACGCTGATAAGCGAAGGGGCACCAGTACATGCACAGGTAGGATATCCGGTCTTTCATCGGAAGGATGCGCAGAATCCGCGCCGGTGGAAGAGCACGGAATAAGGCAAGTATTCCCTCGATACGCCTGCGGACATCAGGTTGTGACCACGACAGTTGCGTTGCGCGGTAGAAACCCGTCATGACAAAACGGAATGTGGTCGGCACGAGATTCGCATAGCCGTTGAGCAGGAAGAATCGCAGCCGTTCGATGCGGGCTTCGATGACATCAAGATTCCGAATCGAATAGGCGGTATGCATGATGCTTGTCGCGTTGTCGACGTAATGGTAGAGTCTGTCCGGAACGAGAACCACTGAATCGCAGTTCGTGACGATATGGTGGAATGCGAATTCGTCTTCGTGAAGCTTGCCCGACGGATATCGGTACGTTTCCCAGATTTTGGCTTTATACAGTTTGTTCCAGGCAAGAACGAATTCCATGTGACGATAGATGCCTTCCATGCACTGATGGGAGTCGATATTCATCTCATGCTCCACGAACGGTGTTTCTTCTTTTGGATGGCAATGCTCATCCTCGTCGACATACGAGCAGATGACCATATCGGCGTTGTTGCGTTGCGCCGCGGAAAGCAATGATTCGATATATTCGGGCTCCACGTAATCGTCGCTGTCCACGAATGCGAGATATTCACCGGTCGCTGCGTCGATACCGGTGTTGCGTGCTTCCGAAAGCCCGCGGTTTTCCTGATGGATGACGCGAATGCGCTGGTCTTTTTCGTTCCATGCGTCGCACTTTCCCGCGGACGCATCCGGTGACCCATCATCCACGAGGATGATCTCGAGATTCGGATAGGTCTGTGCCACCAGGCTCGCTATACACCGGTCGAGAACGTGTTCCACGTTGTAGACGGGAACGATGATGCTGATCAGGGGAGTGGCGGCCATATCATATCCTTACGAAGAAACCGGAGAAATGACTATCGTTGTCTATCGTTTTGCGGGGCTCAGGCGTGACTAGCCAAGATAGCTCTGCTGTATATCCGACAGCATCTTCTTTACGGTGAATTTATCAAGATACGTTTCACGCACTTGTTGTGCGGGGAAATGAGTGTTGTATACCTTGAGCACCATTTCCGCACCTTTCTCGACATTCTTGATCGGGAACAAGTAGCCGTTGACTCCGGGGCGTACGGCCTCGTTATTGCCTGTCACATCGGTGGCTACGATTGGTACTCCGGCCCGCAGTGATTCGACCAGGGAATAGGGAAGTCCCTCATACAATGAGGTCAGCAAATAAATATCGAATGCTGCGACGATACGCTCCGCGTCATTCCTGTAGCCAAGCAGATGCACGTTGGAGGAAAGCCCGTTTTCCTCGATAAAACGGTTCGCATCGTTGCGCAGCTCTCCGTCGCTAACACAGACGAAGTGCATGCGGGGGTGAGCGCTGATTACTCTCTGGGCTATCTTCAGGAACATCGTCGGATCCTTCTGCGCCGTCAGACGTACCGTGGAACCCACGATAATTGAGTCTTCCGGCAGCTTATCCAGTCCCAGAAGCGTGAGCGCTTCCTGTCTGGACGGGATGGCGGTGTCGGGGATTCCGTTGTATACGACTTTGAACTTATCGGGGGTATCAAGCCTGTGTTCAAGTGCCAAAGTGCGTTCCCCGGCAGAAACGTTGAACGTACAGGTGGTGAACATATGACTGAAGATACGTTCGAGAAGGGCGAACAGACGCTTTTTCCGAGCGGAGAACTCCCATGCTTGGAAGGAATAGGCATGCGGGGAGTAGAACACCTTATCGACATGAAGACCGGCGGTGGCGAGTCTGCCGACAGTGCCTGCGATGGAACTATGGCAGTGCACGATATCCGGTTCCACCTGTTTGATGATGGACCGTAGTTTTCTGATTGCATGCAGCGTGGCATGAGGATTCAGGGATCTCGTCAGGTAGGGGGCGGGAATCAGCGTGGCATGCTCGTTCATTGTTGGTATCCATTTCCGGTAATAGTCGTCGATGCGGCTGGTGCCGTATACCACGGTTACTTCGAATTTGGATGAATCAACTCCGTTGACGATGTCAATCACATTACGTCCGCAGCCCCCCATCGCTTCATGAATGATGAGGAGTTTTCGTTTCCCTGTGATTGAGCCTTCTGCTGTCTCTCTACTCATAAGGTGCGCCCCCTTTGATGCCTTCTTCTTCGGTACACTGTATTTCGGGGTGCGGATTTCGAGGGGGCTTGTATAATCGGGGTAGCTCAACGGACAAGACAAGGGGAAGACAGGGGTATGGCCGAGGAATTTGATGAATGGCCGGAAGTACAGACTTCGCACGATGACCGTGATACCGGTCCTAGGGACTTTGATTTTCCGCTGGCTGTTGCCCAAGAGGGATCCACGGATGTGGAGCATGGTGTTGCGGATGTCATGCCTTCGGAAGGGGACGAGGGGAGCAAACGCTCTTTCGTGTACAAGCATCGTCGCGAACTGGCGGTTGTGATTGCGCTTATCGTTGTAGCCGCCGCTATAACCGGTGCCTTGGTCGGAGTTCGTCAACATGTGGACGGCCGGGAAGTACTGAGCTCATGCCAGCAGTCCGCAAGTATCTATCAGGCCGGCGTTAAGAGACTGGAGAAGACCGTGGCCGCCGCTTCCGATGCGTTAGCTATTACGGAGGATCAAGTTCAGGACAATCAGACCGTCCAGAATCTCAGGACGGCTGTAGACGCTGCGAAACGTAATCGGAAACCCGATGCAGGTTGCAATGCTGCGTCCTTCGTGGATGCCAACCGAAACCATGATATGGCGTTCACTAAGGCCACTCAGGCACTCGGAAACGAGGTCGAGAACATTCTCAGCGCACAGTCAGCTGTCATGGAATCGAAGACGGCACGTGATGTTGCAGTGGCGAAAGCCGATCTCGCCAACAAGGTCACCGAGGGGCAGACCGTGCTAGGAACCGTGAAATCCAACGATTTGACGGCACGCCAGGATTTGTCGGCCATGATGAACGAAGCCCAGCAGCTTGCATCCAGCACGCTCGATAGCACGGATTCCTATGTCACCGAACTGAATAAATTGCAGGCAGCCATCGACAAATACAGTTCCACTGCCATACAGTAACGCTGGGGAAAGCAGCATATAGACAAAGGAATAAATTTGTTGGAGCGTGATCAGTGGAACGCAGTGAACGGCATGCACCCGAACATAAGCAACATGCAACGGAATATGATCGAGGCATGGCGAAAGGGTTCGCACGTTCGCGTGGTATCGGAATCGCATTATGGGTCGTTATGGCGATTGTGCTTTTTGTCATGGCGCTTCGTGTCATGCCGGTTAGCTTCAGCAATGTGGAATGCGTCCCCCTCATCGTGGCATTGACACCGTGGTTCGTTATTCCTGCAGGCATCGTTGCGGGCATCGCGCTCGCTACTCGACGTCGGGTACTTGCCGTCATCGGCCTAGTGTGCATTGTGGCCCAGGTGTGCTGGCACTGGGGATATATCGTTCCTGCGGAGCGACTGTCGGACGAGGCCCGTCAGGCGGTTGAGCACAGCAAGGTCGATACCAGTGATCGTTATGCCAGGATTATGACACTCAACACCAAGAACGGTCTGGCGGATGCTGAACGGATTGTGCGTATCGTGCGCGATGAGCATGTGGAAGTGTTGGCATTGCAGGAGGTTACATCCCACTTGATGGACCATTTGAATGATGCTGGGTTGCCGTCCTTGCTGCCGTATGCGAATGTGGCGAAGAGATCATCGAATGACAATGGTGGCATAAATATGCTATGGAGCGCCGCACCCATGAGCAATGCGACGGACGGTCTTATTCCCATTGATGCGTCCAGTATCCCGGCATCCAGCATTGATTTCGGTGGGGTGACGGTCCGCTTCGGCTCGGTTCATTTGTCTTCGCCGCGTCCAAGCATTCAGGGGTTGTGGAATGGGGGGATGAACAGCATCTCCCAGCTGCGGAACGATAGTGGCAAGTATGTGCTGATGGGCGATTTCAACGCGGTTTGGGATCATGCGAGTTTCCGTTATCTGCTCGGTAACCGTTTCCTCGATGCGGGGGAGCGTGCGGGCAGTGGGTTCCATATGACCTACCCGGCGAATAAGAAATTGCTTGGGTTTATACCTGTTCCCACGTTTTCTGAAATCGATCACATTGTGCATGATCGCGGTGTGGTTGTAGGTGATCTTGAAGCGCGTAATATTGCCGGATCCGATCACAAAGCGTTGCTGGGAACGTTGGAGATCGAAGCGGCTAATTAGACGATTGCCGGAATTTCTTTCAGTTTTATCAGCGTTGGAAAACAACGAATTAGACAATCTTTTTTACCATGTATCATTAAATCCATATATCAGATAAGATGCGCCACGGCATTTGATAACGTACTCATTGCAGATTAAACTTTTTATTCGGTCTGTTCAACGATGTGCCGCCGGATAAAGGAAAAGATGGAAGAGAGCAACAAAGCGGAACTGGGGCAAGTGACCCAGCGTAGATTGACGAGTGTCGGCTATTGGCGATTTTCGGTCAATGCCGCGCTCACGCTGCTTGATATGGTGATGTTCTGCGTCGCCTCGGCCGTGGTGATCAACGTGCGGCATGAAATCGATATATATTCCTTCCGGTTCGGGTTCCCCATCAACCTGTATATATACCTGTCTGTTTGCGCTCTGATCTGGGCGTTCTGCATGCATACGGCCGGCATATACCACCGTCATGTGATGGGTGACGGATATCAGCTCAACGTATTGCTGACCAAAGGTGCTATGTTCGCCGCGGTGATGACATGCGCATTCAATTTCATCATGCGCATCACCATGTCGTTGGCGGCTATTGTGCTGTCGTTCGTATTCGGCCTGCTGCTCACCATGGTGGAGCGATTCATTATGCGGGCGGTCATTACGAACGGTCGACGGAAAGGGCGCTATTCCTATGCCACGGTGGTGGTGGGATCGCCCGACGGCATTGAGCACGCACTCGAATTCCTCGCGCAGAAACAACAGCTGAACTACCGCCCGGTGGCCATATGTCCGATTCGGCTGAATCCCGTCACCGGATTGGTTGAAGCCGACGATGATATCAGCGGATTGAGCAAGCGCGTCAAAAACGTTCTCGGCATGGGCGTTCCGATCATGACCTACAGCGACGATTTCGCCGAACACGCCGTCAGCCTGCACGCACAGACGGTGATGGTCACCGATGTGATGTACCGTTTCTCCGATAATTTCAACACTTTTGCGTTGGGCGTGGAATCCATGAATCTGGAAATCGCGCTCGTCACCTCCGCCGTCGACATCAGTGGCCATGAAACGCAGTTGCGTGTGATCCAAGGCACCACGGTGATGACGATCTGCCTGCCGCAGTATTCTCCGGCGGCCATGCTGCAGAAGCGCATATTCGATATCGTGGTATCGGCCATTGCGCTGGTGTTCATCGCGGTCATCACCGTTCCCGTGGCGACCGCCATCAAGCTCACCGACGGTGGCCCTGTCTTCTACAAGCAGACCCGTGTGGGCAGACGCGGCAAGACGTTCAAGATGATCAAATTCCGTTCCATGGTGGTGAACGCGGATGGTATGAAAGCGAAGCTTGCGCAGCAGACCGGGCAGGAGAACCGCTTCATCTTCAAAATGGAGAACGATCCCCGTATCACCAAGGTCGGTCGCTTCATCCGACGTTTTTCCATCGATGAGCTTCCGCAATTCTGGAATGTCTTCGTGGGAGACATGAGCTTGGTGGGCCCGCGCCCGCCGCTGCCCGAGGAAGCCGACCGCTATAATCAGCTGTATGCGACTCGAATGCTTGTTAAACCGGGAATCACCGGTCCCTGGCAGGTTTCCGGGCGTTCCAACCTGAGCAGGCAGGAATCCGAGAACCTGGATGTTGGCTACGTGCAGAGCTGGTCGCTGCTGGGCGACTGCGTGATTCTGCTACGTACCGTTGGAGCGGTGTTAAGCCACAAAGGAGCGTACTAGTCGTTATAGTTAAGGTGGGCCTGTACGTTGAACGTGTCTAAATAGTGTAGGTGCTGCATAATTTACGCGTCTGCCTACTAGGAAAGGAACAACAATGAGGGATTTTGATTCGTTGAGGATTGCGGTCGCCGGCACGGGTTACGTGGGTCTGTCGCTGGCGACGCTGTTGTCGCAGCACCATCATGTCACCGCGGTCGACATCATCCCGGAGAAGGTCGAGAAGATCAACAAGCGGATCAGCCCGATCCAGGACGAGTGCATCGAAAGGTACTTCGCGGAGAAGGAGCTGGACCTGACCGCCACGCTGGACGGGGAGAGCGCGTACGCGGACGCGGATTTCGTGATCATCGCGGCACCGACGAACTACGACAGCAAACGCACCTTTTTCGATACGTCCGCCGTCGAGGCCGTGATCGATCTGGTCATGAAGGTCAACCCGGACGCGATCATGGTGATCAAGTCCACCATCCCGGTCGGCTACACCAGGTCGATCCGCGAGAGGACCGGCTCCGGGAACATCATCTTCAGCCCGGAGTTCCTGCGCGAGAGCAAGGCCCTGTACGACAACCTGCATCCGAGCCGCATCATCGTGGGCACCGACCCGGATGATCCGCGTCTGGTCGAGGCGGCGCATACCTTCGCTGCGCTGCTGCAGGAGGGCGCCATCGAGGAGGACATCAGGACCCTGTTCATGGGGTTCACCGAGGCCGAGGCCGTCAAATTGTTCGCGAACACATACTTGGCGCTGCGCGTGAGCTACTTCAACGAGCTGGACACGTACGCGGAGTCGAAGGGGCTGAATACGCGCCAGATCATCGACGGCGTGTGCCTGGACCCGCGCATCGGCACGCACTACAACAACCCGAGCTTCGGCTACGGCGGTTACTGTCTGCCGAAGGACACGAAGCAGCTGCTCGCCAACTACCGGGATGTTCCGGAGAACCTGATTGAGGCGATCGTGGAGTCGAACCGCACGCGCAAGGACTTCATCGCGGACCAGGTGCTGGAGAAGGCCGGCGGGTACGGGTACGACGATAACAACGAATATGATGCGGCGGCCGAGCGTCAGGTTACGGTGGGCGTATACCGCCTGACGATGAAGAGCAATTCGGATAACTTCCGCCAGTCCGCCATTCAGGGCGTGATGAAGCGTGTGAAGGCGAAGGGCGCTAGTGTGATCGTGTACGAGCCGACTCTGGAGGATGGTTCCACGTTCTTCGGCTCGTTCGTGGTTAACGATCTGGACGAGTTCAAGAAGCGTTCTGACGTGATCGTGGCGAACCGTTACAACGCGGCCGATCTGGACGACGTGCAGGACAAGGTCTACACGCGCGACTTGTTCAAGCGCGACTGAGGTTCCTCCCTATGCGCTGCACGACATTGGTGACGGCCGCCCGGAGGACCTGCTCGGCTTCGTGACGATTCTGCAGGAAGAGCTGGTCCGTGTGGGTGTGCTCCCGGAGGATTACGATTTCGGGACCCGCATGGCTTGCCCCCATGCAACTGGGCGATGTTCCTGTCACCTATGCGGACACGAAGGTGCTGGAGGAGGATTTCGGATACCGTCCGTCCATCACATTGCGTGAGGGGCTGCGCAAATTCGCTGAGTGATACGAGTCCTTCTATATGCAGACGGTACGGGTGATCGTGTAGCTGATCCATGCATGATTTCCCGTTTGATTTGCGGGGATGATTGAATAATTAATATATCGTAAACAGTCAGTCGTAGATGGGAAAATATGGTGCAATTGCATGATGTGAGGGTTCTCCATATCACTAATAATTTGGGGTATGGAGGGGTTCAGAAAATCATCTATGAACTTTGCGATACCACTCGGCATAGTCTATCGAATGTATGCGTTGCTTCCTCCGGCGGCGTTTACGTTGATCGTCTTCGGAAAATCGGAATACAGCATTATCAGATTCCCGACGTGAGTAGCAAGAACCCAAAGGATATCATCTCGATAATCAGGATTCTTTCGAGAATCGTTCGTGAGCAGAACATTAATGTGATTCAATGTCATCATCGTATGGCGGTTCTTTTCGCGAAGATGCTTCATACGGATGCGCATATCATCTACGTCAATCACACTACATATTCGGATAAAAGGCTGCTCACCAGACTGATTCTCAGGAACGTGCCGGTCGTGGCCGTGGGAGAACAGGCAAAGAACAACGCCGAGAATTTCTTCCACGTGCCGGGAAATCGCATAGCGGTGATTCCCAATGCGATAGCTGAATATGATGGCGAATTCGTCCAAGTTCCTCAAATCGAAGAAGAACGAGGTAAAGGGAAATTCATCGTCACCAATGTCGGGCGCCTCCACCCGCAGAAGGGCATGCATTATTTTGTTGAGGCCGCAGCGAAATGCATTGATGATGGTCTGAGCATCGCCTTTTTCATAGTCGGCGATGGGCCGTTGCGCGGGGAACTTGAACGTCAGGTCGCAGACCTTGATCTTGCGGATCATGTTCATTTCATGGGCTTCCGTGAGGATGCGACAAATGTCATGTACCAGAGCGATGTGCTGGCCATGTCCTCCCTGTATGAGGGGCTTCCCCTGACTCCCATCGAAGCCTGTTCCGTAGGGAAAGCGGTCATTGCCCCGGATATCGAGGGTGTGCGCGAAGTCGTGCAGAATGGCATCAATGGAATTCTGTATGAACCGAAGAACCCGGATGCGTTGTTCAGTGCCATCAAAACCCTGTACAGGGATCGCGATCTTCTGAAAACCTACGGGGGTCAAGCGGAACTAGTGTTCAGGCGGAAATTCGGCATCCAGCCGTTCAAGGACGCCTACCTCAAGTATTACGAAGCGTTGTGAAGGGAACCTGATCATGGCAAAACATAAAGTATGTTTCGCATCTTCGTCCGGTGGACACTTTGAACAACTTCTGATGCTGAAACCGTTGATGGATGTATACGACAGCTTCATCGTCACGGAGAAAACCGATTACGACGTGGACATCGCCAAGCGCGTGTACTACCTGAAGCAGGTGAACAGGCATGAGCGGAATTTCCTTCCGCTGATGTTCGTCAATTTCCTCAAATCATGCCGGATAGTGTTCAGGGAAAAGCCTGACGTCATCATCACTACGGGTGTGCTTGCGATTATTCCGCTGTGTCTGGTGGTTAAGATTCGCGGCGGAAAGGTCGTATATATCGAGTCGTTCGCGAAGGTCAATAGCCCGACCTTGACGGGAAAGCTCATATACAAGTTTGCGGATCAATTCTATGTGCAGTGGGAGAGCATGAAAAAGTTCTATCCCAATGCGATATATCTGGGCGGAATCTATTAAGGCGGAACATGATTTTTGTAACTGTCGGATCTCAGAAATTTCAGTTCAACCGGTTGATACAAAAGGTTGATGATCTGGCCGCTTCCGGGGAGATAACCGATAAGGTTTTCTTCCAGATCGGTGTTAGCGATTACATGCCGAAGCATGGTGAATACAGCCGTTTCCTGGACCGGGACGAATTCTCCGAGATAAGTGGGAAATGCGATATTGTCATAACGCATGGCGGTACGGGTGCGATTATCGGCGCCGTGAAGCGGGGCAAGAAGGTCATCGCAGTTCCCCGTCTGGCGAGGTACAAGGAGCATGTGGATGACCATCAATTGCAGCTTTTGCACCAGTTCGACGAAATGGGTCTCATTCTCCCGTGTTATGACGTTGATGGCTTGGCAGAGGCCTTGAGACAGGTGAGGGGAATGACCTTTAACGCGTATGAGTCGAACACCGATACAATCGTTCGTTCCATCGAACGGTTCATTGATGGCGAATAGCCGCTGAACGTGTACTGAATGTCATCGAATCGTGAGGAAGTTTGGAGAGCTCTTTGAATAAGCAGCTGAGCATCATCATCCCGGCGTTCAATGCGGAAAAGAACCTGCGCAGGTGCTTGGATTGCCTCCTGTCGCAGGCCGATGGATCCTGCCAAGTCATCGTGGTTAACGATGGATCGCGTGATGGCACGGGGGATATCTGTGCGTCGTACGGCGGGAAAATCACCTATATCGATAAGCGGAACGGTGGTGTGAGTTCGGCGCGTAATGCGGGTTTGAAAGCGGCGTTGGGCGAATATGTCACCTTCGTCGACAGTGACGATTTCGTGAGTGATGATTTCGTCGCCCTGGCGCTGGGGGAGATGACGACGCATAAGGATGTCTACTTCTTCCTGCATCGGCAAGATGATGCGAAAACGCAAATCGAACCTGTTCCTTTCGGGAATGAGCCCGGCAAAGAGGACATCATCCGATACACGCTCTTCTCCAAGGAGAATCCGAATCCCAACATGAATTTCCGTTCCGTCTGGGGCAAGATGATTCGAAGGAGCCTGCTTGACGAACATTCGATTATCTTTCCGGAGGGTCTTGCGCTTGGGGAGGATATGGTCTTCATGCTGTACGTGTATTCGGCCATGAACACATACTCCTTCGTCAATAAGGTCGCCTACCACTATTTCTTCCTCAATCCGGATTCCGCCACTAATCGTAGCAAGCCCAATATGGAGGCGATTATCGAAGCGAATGATGCGGCTTTGTCGACATGGATGAGGGAAGAGAATAATACGGAATATGATTTATATTATTATTCCTACCGTTTGAATGATGTAATTCTGATGTTGAAATTCAGATGGATGTATATGTTGAAGCATGACGGAATCAAAAAAACGATTCATGCGATTTCAGATTTTCTGAATCGTCTTGATTTTGATATGCGATATGATGCGGTGCGGAATAGTGGGCTAATCGGTCATTGCCCGGCCGCCCAGCGCATAATATATTATGCGTTTAGGGAAAGGCTATACCCGGTTATATTCTGTATAGGCAAATTGAAATACTGATGATTTGCATTGAGGGTTGATGGCATCGCGGGGTGATGCGTGGATGGTAATGGAGTAATTGTGCTGACTTTCCTTGTGTATGGGGCCATAGTCGTCATCGGTCCGCTCCTGATGTACTTTTCGTTGTCGCTCCGTGACCTTGTCCTCAGCAGGTTCGGAATCGTCGGTGTCTCGGCTTTGCTGAGCATTCCGCTGATGTTGCGAGGCTTCACCGGAACCGATTCGCTCCAGTACTATACGTTGTACCAGTATGGTTCGTATCTTTGGGAACGTGAGAATTCGATCGAACGCGGGTATTCGTTTTTGATGGATGCCAGTCATGCGATGCGCCTGTCCGCGTACGGTTTCTTCTTTGTGATCGCGTTCCTGACTATATGCATGTTCATGATCACGTTGAATACGGTGAAGGGCTGCATAAATATTTATGCATCATGTTTCTATTTCATTACGTGTTTCTATTTCAATATGTTTAATATTTCAAGGCAGATGCTTGCGGTTTCTTTTGTTATATTCGGCCTTGTACTTTTATCAAAAGACAACATCATTCCGTCAATAATTTGTTTCGCAGTCGGAAGCTTGATGCATGTTTCGGCGGTTATCGCCTTCCTCAGCATTGCCATATATTATTTGCTGAAGAAATGCAATAACAAGGTCGTTGTCTCCGTAACATTGCTGATCGTATTGGTGTTCATCTTCAACAGGCGACTTCTTGCGGATCTTGCCGGCATGCTGTTCAATACTGTGTACTATTCAGGATATTTCGCTGCCGAAACCGTCACTACAAGGCGCATCATCAGCAAGATGATTATCAATGCGCCGCTTATCCTGCTACTGCTTTTGAATCTTAAACGGAAGCGCGATGTACGTTTCCTGTCTCTTGTCGCATTAGTGGGAATATTCCTAACCACTATGGGTGACGCGACGGGACGAATCGGTCTGAATTTCTCTGCCGTCGGCATCGTCGCATATGGAATGGCCTTGCAGGAGGATGTCGTGTTCAACGCAGGCAGAAGCTCAATCAGAAAAGAGCCGTTGACCGTGCTGTTCCTGTTGTATTGCTTCGCCATCTTCATGATGAACACCGTGTTTGGTCACTACGGTGAGGTGATTCCGTATATGCCGTTCTTCCCGCCGCAGCCCGCCTGAGTCTTTCGCTTGGCGGCGTGTTTCAAACGTGTGGGCGCTGCTCCCAATACCAATATCAGTTTGTTGAACCGGATGCGATGGAGGCATAGATGAGAAGCCAGAAGAAGGCTGGTGCATTGCTGGGATATGCCAATATTCTTGTAAAGAATTTGGTGAACCTGATTTATGTGCCGCTGCTCCTGCACTTTTTGGGGCAAGGTGACTATGGCGTGTTCCAGATGACGAACAGCGTCGTATTCGCGCTCTCACTCCTGTCTGCGGGCTTCTATGGCAGCTATGTGCGCTTCTACATGCGTGAGCGGGCGAAGGGCGGGGATGATTCCAGTCCGGGCATACGCAGGCTTAACGGCATGTTCCTGTCCGTCTATCTTGTTGTGGCTTTGCTGTGTCTGATCGGATGCGCCCTCATGGTGGTGAATGTACGCAGCCTGTTCTCCGGCGGTTTGACCGCCGATGAGGTTTCGCTCGCCCGAACACTGCTGATGATCATGGGCGTCAATATCGCGGTCACGATGGTGTCCACGCCATTCGATTCGTACATCGTGGCGCATGAGCGATTCGTGTTTCAACAATCCAGACAGCTGTTCACCGCACTGGCGCAGCCGTTCCTCGCATTCCTGCTTCTGTGGTGTGGTATGGGCGCTGTAGGCGTCGCCTGTGCGCAACTGTCGATTTCATCGGTCCTGCTCGTGATGAACATCGTGTTCGCCGTGCGCAAGCTGGCCATGCGGTTCACGCTTCGGGGCTTGGAATGGTCCTTGTTCAAAGCCGTGGCGGTATTCAGTTTCTGGATTTTCCTGAATCAGATCTTCGATTTGGTGAACAACAACGTGCCGAACTTCCTGTTGGGCGCGATGGCCAGTTCCGCCGCGGTGGCGGTGTTCTCGATAGCCGTGCAGATCAGGAACATCTTCTTCTCCATGTCGACCACCATGTCAAGTGTTTTCACGCCGCAGATCAACCGCATCGTCGCGGAATCCGACGATAATACTGTGCTCACCAAGCTCATGACGCGTGTGGGACGGTATCAGATGGTCATCTTCTGGTATCTGTTCGGCGGATTCGTCGTTTTGGGACGGTATTTCGTGCGTATCTGGGCCGGCGAGGCAAATGCTGACGCGTATTGGCTGTGCCTGATCATGGTATTGCCCCTCATGATTCCCCTCACGCAGAATACGGGCATCGAGATCCAGAGAGCGAAGAACAGGCATAAGGCCCGAAGCCTGATCTACATTCTCACTTCCGTGATCGATATCATCATCAGTGTCGTCTTCATCCCGATTTGCGGTTATTGGGCTACGGCCATCGGCTATATCGCGAGCATCACTCTGGGCACGGGACTGTTCATGAACTGGTATTACCAGACGCATGTCGGCATGGATATGTTCTATTTCTGGAAGCATATGCTGCCGACCCTCGGTCTCGCATTATGCGTGATTGGAGTCTGTCTGCTCGGCACCTGGTTTATGCCGGTGAACTCGGTGCTGATGTTTGTGGTCTGGGGCATTATTTATTCGGTGCTGTATTTGTCGGGAGCAATGAGGTTTTCCCTGACGAAGCAGGAACGAGCCAAGGTTGTCGGAAAAATAGGAGGGAAAGCGAAACGATGAGCGGAGCTAGCGATATCGAACAGGTGATACGATCCGCCGACGCCGATGCGGCTGACGGAACCGCGACCTACTGCGTCGGGTGTGGTTCCTGCGCGTATATCGATCCCGCGTTCAGGATCATCAGGAACATGGATGGCTGCTATCAGGCTTCCATGAACGGGAACGCCCAGAATATGGAAGCCGTTGCCAATGTATGCCCGTTTGCCGGTTCCGTGAATGAGGATGTGATCGGTGAAGATCTTTTCTCGAAGCAGGAGGGGGTGCATCACGACCAGTATCTCGGGTATTGGCTCAATGCTTACGTGGGATATGCATCCGCGGATGGATGGCGTTCTCGTGGCAGCTCCGGCGGCATGGTCAGCTGGCTTGCGGCGAAAATGCTTGAGGATGGCCTTGTGGATGCCGTGGTGCACGTCAAGGATGGCCCCGACCCCGAACATATGTATACGTATCAGGTTTCCCACAGCGTTGACGAGTTGAAAACCGGTGCGAAATCGAAGTATTATCCGATCGAAATGAGCGAAGCGCTCTCTTACGTACGTGAGCATGAGGGAAGATATCTGTTCATCGGCATTCCCTGCTTCGTGAAGGCGGTACGGCTACTGTGCCGTGAGGATGGCATTCTTAATGAGCGCATCAAATATTGCATCGGATTGGTATGCGGACATCTGAAATCGGATTTCTTCGCGAAAAGTGAGGCATGGGAGTCCGGTGTGCCGCTGGACGATATCGCCCGCGTCGATTTCCGCCACAAGACTCCCGGCAGTCCGGCATCCGATTACGCGGTCGAAGTACGCCGCTCCGGCGGGGGAGAACCCGTCATCAAGCGTACGGCGGAACTTTCCACCACGAACTGGGGGCTCGGCTACTTCAAATACAATGTATGCGACTATTGCGATGATGTGCTTGCGGAAACCGCGGATGTAACGTTCGGCGACGCTTGGATCCCGAAATATGTGAATGATGGTGAAGGCTGCAACGTCATCGTCGTGCGCAATAGGGATGTACAAGACCTGTTCGACCGACATCGTGACGAGCTCGTACTGCATGACTCCGATTCCGCTGAAGTATATCAATCCCAGGCTGGTGGTTTCCGTCATCGTCGTCAGGGGCTCGCCTACCGTCTGCACGTTCATGAACAGCGTGGGGAGTGGACCCCGACCAAGCGCGTCAAGCCGTCGTTGGAAGGCATCGGCGAACGGCGTCAGCAGATTTATGCGATGCGCACTGCACTCAAGAACGAAAGCTTCGTGGCGTTCCGTAAGGCCGTTGATGCGAATGATTTCAACGAGTTCAAGAAGACCATGAAACCGATTGAGCGAGCCTACACCCGTCTCAGCGTGCCGCTGAAGAAGAGGCTGGTGATTGGCTGCAAAAAGACGATGAAGCGTGTGCTGCCGTCCGGCTTGACAGGCAAGCTTAAGTCCATGCTATCGTACCATCAATAGTGAGCCTTATATCCATGCCGTGGATATGGCGATACGAATACGGAACGGCTGCGGCCGGGGATTGCGCTCGCGAATCCCCGGCCGCAGCCGCTTGAGTCAATGCCGGTGATTATTTACCGTTGGATGGCATTATCCAACCATTGCTTCGATGAATGTTGCAATTGGGCCAGTCGTTCGTTGATCTTCCGATGATCGTATGTGGGAATCTCCATCTCGTCACTCATGCTGGTCGTAAGATCGAATAGGTTGAACAGGGTCTGCATTCGGGAATTCATGTTGCTCACGCCGCTGCTGTTCCGGTTATAGACCTTGAAATCCTTGCCGAAGATGATGGAGAAGCAGCAGGCATGGTAGGAATCCGTGAAGACGTACTGTGCTTTGGAGAACAGCTCGACGAACTCACGGGGGCCAGCGGCGAATGTTTCCGGATCCGACTTGTCATTTATGCGGCGGACGCGAAGTCCGTGCTCCTCGGCGTAACGGTCTATTGTGCGCTTCTGCTCCGGGGATGGCGTTCCAAGGAAGTACGTCAGCACATAGCGGTCGTCATCACGCACGAAGCCCGGCATGATGCGCTTCCAACGTTCCGCGGAAACCATCAGGGTCGGATCCAGCACGACGGTCGCATGCTGTGCGGAATTCTGCTCGACGAGTTCCTTGGCGCGTTCCTCACGGACCGATATGGAGGGGATACGGTTCAGATACCGTTCGAATACGGGTTTTCTCTCATCCGCGATGCTGTCCAAGCCAATGCTCGCAGCATAGGTCAGCAATTGCTCGGGTGCGAAGTCGGAACCGAGCCGAAGCGCCAGATCCTTGTCGGACAGGCCGAATGTGTAATTCCATACCTGATCGGAACCGATAACCGCTTTCTTGACATGGATGTTCCGCCATGCTTGCAGACCGCGCGTGGTGGAGTCGACAAGCAGATTATCGGGCACATACTTGCGAGTGAACGACGAAAAACGGGAGTTCCGTATCGCCTTTACGTGGTTGCTCTTTCCCGACGCATATCGGATCGAATTCATGGTCAGTTGCTTGGCTTTTTTGAAGATATAACGCATGCGCCCGTGAATCTTGAAATTACCGACCTGCAGGTCGACCGTCGTAACCGGGCCGTATTCCTTAAGAACCTCTTGTAGGGCATAGTTCTGCAAACGGTTTCCGTAGTTGCCTAAATCGTTGATGGTGAGAATGCAAAGATAATCCCCGCGAGAGCGCATTGGGTCTCCTTCTGGCTAATCGTATGATTCCGATTATTGCATGGTACGGCGATAATCATAAGGGTTGTATGGTCGTTTCGGTATGAATTTCGTATGCCGATTATCACCTGTGATTATGGAATATGGAAAATAAATGATGATGAATAATTGACGATTATTATTCGTGTCAATTAAAGTCGCTTCTTTGCATGAAGAAGGTCCGTGCTGCTTATTGATAAACAACACGGACCTTCTTTTATCTGTGTTCAGCTAGAACCGCTGATGCGCGGCTGATCAGCTTACGGTCACCTTCACATCGGTATAGTTGGTGCCACGGGCCGACCAGACGCGGACGGTGGTGGAACCAGCGCCAATGGCGTGGATGGTGCCGTCGCCGTCGGCGAATGCCACCTTTTCGTCCCATGCGTCGAAGATAGCCAGCTTGAACGGGCTGCTGGAGGGGGTGACGGTGTAATTGAGTTTCACCGAGTCGCCCACCTTCATGGTCAGCGACTGCTGGTCCACTGCGATGGTCGGGATGGAATCGTAGCTGTAGGCATCAACCGTGACGGGCACGGAAGCGGTCTGATCCTGGTACTTCACGGTCACAACGCCGGTGGTGGCACGGGTGCCCCACACCTTGAAGGTGCGGCCGGGATTGTTGGTCGCGGTCAGATACGAACCGCTGACGGACCAGGTGATCTGGTTCGGGTTCGCATCGGCGGGCAGACCGCTCACCGTGAGCTGCATGGTTTCGGGAGCGACGCTGTGCGTGGGACCCACGATGGTCAGCGAGCTGGATGTTTCGGTCACGGTTACGGTGACCGTGGCGGTCTTGGAGCCCGCCTTCGCGGTGATGGTCGCGGTGCCGGCCTTCACGCCGGTGACCTTGCCATTCGCCACGGTCGCGACGGCCGTGTCGGACGAGGTCCAGGTCACGGTCTTGTACGTCGCGTTGGACGGGCCGACCGTCGCGGTCAGCTGGGCGGAAGCGCCCTTCTTCACGGACAGCTTGCCGTCGGTCGCGCCGGAGACCGTCACGGACGTGACGGGCACGATGTCGTCGCCGGTTACGGTGACGGTCACGGACGCGCTCTTGCCGCCCGCGGTAGCGGTGACCGTCGCGGTGCCGGCCTTCACGCCGGTGACCTTGCCGTCTGCCACGGTAGCGACCGCCGCGTCCGAGGACTTCCAGGCGACGGTCCTGTCGGTCGCGTTGGACGGGTTCACCGTCGCGGTCAGCTGGGCGGAAGCGCCCTTCTTCACGGACAGCTTGCCCGCGGCCACGCCGGTGCCGGAGATCGTCACGGACGTGACGGGCACGTCAGGGTCCTCCCCCGCTGAGCAGGTGGGAACGACGCCGGAGATGACCTGGCCGCTGGCAACGGCCATGCTCGAGCCGGACGCCCAGTACCCGCGCAGCGTGCCGTCCGCGGCCTTGCCGTTGCCGTCCCAGGACGTGCCGTTCGTGAACGAGGCCTTCACGGCCTTGCCCTTCGTGTCCGGGATCGTGAACCGGTACCAGCCGCCGCACACCTCCGTCATGGACGCGTTGCCCGACGTGGCCGGGTACGTGGCGACCTTGTAGTACACCCTCGCGCTCTTCCACACGGACGACGGCCTGTACCACACCGTCATCGGCTGGGCCGCGGCGCCCGCCACGGTCACGGTCACGGTGTCGGTCTTGGAGCCCGCCTTCGCGGTGATCGTC
>NZ_FQTX01000001.1 GCF_900129045.1 Bifidobacterium merycicum DSM 6492
AAGGGGTGGAGCTGACCGGTACTAACGGGGGAAAGGCAATCACACAACACGCCATGTTGTTTTTGGCGTTGCCCGTATTGCGTCCTTCGGCTTGTTCCCCCGGCAGGGAGCATCCGTTTGGTCCACGGAACGAATTCGCGTCCATTGTCCGGTTCCCGAACCGCCACATGCCACCGTCCCCCCGGCGGGGGGGGGATAGGTTGAAGATTTGCGGCGACCATAGCCAAGGTGAGACGCCCGGTCCCATTCCGAACCCGGAAGCTAAGGCCTTGCACGGCGATGGTACTGCACCTGAGAGGGTGTGGGAGAGTAGCACGTCGCCGCTTTTATTGTTGATGGCGTTGAGCCCTTGGTAGAGTCCTCCGGGATTCCCAAGGGCTCTCGTCATACTAGGGGGATTTGAACCGCACCCCGATTGTTGGACTGAAGAAATTCAGATTCGATGATCGGAGGTGCGGTTTCTTCATATGCGTACGGACCGCAGGAAACACTACGACGACGAGTTCAGGCGCGAGGCCTTGGAACTCATCAAGGCCGGGGCGGGAAGCAAATCGCTCGCCCGCAGGCTTGCCATACCGAAGCAGACCGCGAGAAAATGGATCCTGCTGTACAGATCCAACGGCGAGGAGGCGGTCATGGGAGCGAAGGGCAACAGGCGGTACGATTGGGAGACGAAGGTCGCGGCCGCGCGCGACCGCGTCGAGAACGGCGCGACCAAGGCCGAGGCCATGGCCAGGTACGGGATCGTGAGCGTCACCGCGCTGGAACGCTGGTGCCGCGACTACCGGGTCGGCGGCGCCGAGGCGCTGCGCCCCAAGCCCAAGGGCAGGCCGAAGGGCGCGAGGTCCAAACCGAAGGCGAAGCCCACGCGCGAGCAGGAGCTCGCCGAGGAGGTCGCGTACCTGGAAAAAGTGCGCGCCCTGCGGGCGTCGAGGTCACGAGGCGCGAGCGGAGCGCCGTCGTGCAACGGCTCGCAGGGCTCGGGCACCGCCTCGGCCACCTCCTCGAGATAGCGGGGCTGGCCAGATCCACGTACTTCCACCACCTGTCGCACCCGGAGCATGTGACACGCCCCGACCTGGAATCCCCGATCCGCGAGATCTGGAGGCGGACGGCCAACGGGTGCGGCCACCGGCAGGTCCGCATGTGCCTGGTCCGCGAGTTCGGTCGGCGCGTGTCGGCCAAGACGGTGCTCCGGGTCATGCGCCGCATGGGACTGCGGTGCCGGATCCGCGCCGCGAACCCGTGGAGGCGCTACAGCTCGTACAGGGGCGACTCCGGCGGACGGGTGCCGGACCTGCTCAAGCGCGACTTCACGGCCGAGCGGCCATTTGCCAAGCTCGGCACCGACGTCACGGAGTTCAAGGTCGCGGGAGGTAAGGCGTACCTCGCGCCGGTGTACGACATGGGCAGCAAGGAGATCGTCGCCTGGGACATCAGCCGCAGCCCCGACCTCGAACAGCAGAAACGGCTGCTCGCGATGCTCGCGGAACGCCTGCCCGCGGGCGCGGCCCCGATCCCGCGCCCCGACATGGGATGGCAGTACCAGCACAAGTGGTGGAGGGACAGGCTCGGGGAACTGGGCATACGCCAGTCGATGAGCCGCAAGGGCAACTGCCTGGACAACGCCGCGACCGAACAGGTGTTCGGCCACCTCAAGGACGAGTTCCACAGGGGGGGGACGTTCGGCTCGTACGAACGGTTCAGGGCCGAGCTCGACGCGTACATCGTGCACTGGAACACCAAGCGACGCCAGATACGGCTCGGGGGACGCACCCCGGAGGAGTTCCGGGGTGCGTCCCCCGTGGCCTGAGACTGTATCCTAATAAACAGCGTCCAACAATCGGGGCGCAGTTCAATTCCGGTTCCCGGGTTCCCTTCCTTTTCCTCGGGGGATCGGCCCCCGGTTTTCCTTTTTTGTTTGTCTTCGGGCCCCGGATGCGCGCGACGCGCATGCCCCGGGGGTCTTCCGCGTATCCGGGGCCTGGGAATACATGGATCAGACGAGACAGATATAGGATGTTCCTCCGTACCGCCCGCGTTTTCCATGCGCTGCGTCCACCATCTTGGAACCATGCCGACGAGTAATCGGTTGATGCTCAATCGCCTGATGACAGTCATGTTCGACATATCGCCCGTTTGATCGACGAATGAATTTGGCGATGACATTAAGCCCTCAAGGAATGTCGGAACATGTGAATTACGTAAAGTTGCCCATCTTTTGAGTCATATCGGTTCTGAAGGGCGTTTCTGTACGATTTTGGCCAATACGTGCGCTTCCCGTGGATGTCACCGACAAAGTGTGGTCAATAACGAGGCTGGAATGCAAGAATGGCGGGTATGCGTTTGAACAGAAGAACAACGGCAAGTGTCATCATCACTGCAATGATTTGTCTGATTATCCCCTTCATAGGGTTCCGGCTACGCTCATCGACGAACGTAGCCGTTTTCGAGACGAACATCCTGCGTGCATTGACGGCATGGCCGGAAAGCCTCAGGGATTGCTCCACGGTGCTCGCGTTCATGTTCTCCACGCTTGGGTGCATATCGATCCTGGTGGTGCTTGCCGTCATCGACTTCAGAATCGTCGGATCGATACGTGCGGTAATAGGTGACGTCATCATCGCCGCACTGCCGTTCGCATATGTGACGGGCATCAAATGGCTTGTGGAACGTCCCCGTCCGGTGACGGCCGCCGATTCCGCGCTGCTGCCGGGCGATCCAAGCTTCCCCAGCGGACACACCGCCGCCGCGGCCATCGTCGCGGTGATGATCGTGCTGACGGTGCGTAACGCCGCCTACCGGAAGTCCGGCAATACGTCGGGAACCGTACCCGAATACGCCGATCAGGTTCCCTCGGCGGAACGACGGGGGAGTGACACCTCATCCATTGTACGAACCTATGAGCATTGCGCGGCCGTCGTGGGCGTGGGCATCGTCATCATGGTGGCATGTTCCCGACTGCTATTGGGATTGCATTTTCCGACCGATGTGGTCACGTCGGCCATCGTCTGCCCGCTGATTTCCTACATGCTGTGGCGGTTGCGGGAGGACATGCGCATAGCGAAGGCATGACGCAAGACCAGACGCGACATTCGAGACGAATGCGTGACGAAGCCCGCGGGTAGGGCGTCGCGATGGGAATAGGGAGAGGCGATTCCGAGACGCCCCACCAGCTGGCCTTATCGTATGCGGTGCGTGGATCGTCGATTCGTATGGCCTGATGCGATAATCAGACGCGCTTGATGCCGAGGACGGAGATGGCTGCGATGGTGGTTATGGCGATGGCGGTCGGGAACATGATCGTGTAGGAGCCGGTCATGCTGACGATGGGCACGGCAGACCTGGATGCAAGGGCAAGGTGCGATCCGCACTGACGTTCTCCCTACCTCGCGGTATCTTCGTATGTTCGGCTTCCCGGCCGTACATGAGAACACGACAATGAAACGAGGCAACGATGGTAGATGCGCATGACGGCGAAACATACACCGCGGAAGGGTCGCGTCTGATTTGGATCGACTGCGAAATGACCGGTCTGGATATCTTCGGCGACGAACTGGTGGAAGTCTCCGTGGTACCCACCGATTTCGACCTGAACGTGCTGGACGAAGGTGTCGACTACGTCATCAAGCCCAGCCAGAAGGCCGTCGACCACATGAACGATTTCGTGCGCAACATGCACACCCGTTCCGGCCTGATCAACGAATGGGAGAACGGACTGTCGCTGGAGGAGGCGCAAGCCAAGGTCGTCGAGTACGTCAAGCGGTTCACCCCGGACGGCGTCAAGCCGCTGCTGGCCGGCAACTCCATCGGATCCGATAAGAAGTTCCTCGACCATTACATGCCGGGACTCATGGAACATCTGCACTACCGTGTCATCGACGTGAGCACGCTCAAGGAGCTCGCACGCCGCTGGTACCCCGCCGTGTACCGCAACCGCCCGCCGAAGAACGGCGGTCACCGTGCGCTCGCGGACATCATCGAATCGCTCGACGAACTGCGCTACTACCGCAAGGCCTTCATGGCCCCGGCCCCCGGCCCCGATGATGCCGATGCCAAGGCCCTGGCCGACGATATCGTGGCCACGAGCATCCTGAACAAGTAAGCAGAGGTGACGCGAACCCCGCGAGGCGAGGAGGGATATGCAACAGTCGGAGGCGCTGGCCATTCTGAACGTCGGGGCGAACGTGTTCCTCACAGGTGCCCCCGGCGCGGGCAAAACGTACGTGCTCAACGAGTTCGTACGTGCGGCGCGTGCGGAAGGCGCGAACGTCGCGGTCACCGCATCCACGGGCATCGCGGCCACGCATATCAACGGTCAGACCATCCACTCCTGGAGCGGCATCGGTCTGGCCACCTCGCTGAGCGACCGTCTGTTCAAGACGATCCGTATGCGCCGCAAACGCAAACTGCAGGCGGCTGACATCCTCATCATCGATGAAGTGTCGATGATGCACGCCTGGCTGTTCGACATGGTCGATCAGGTGTGCCGCAGAATCCGCCTCGACCCGCGTCCGTTCGGCGGGCTGCAGGTCGTGGTCTGCGGTGATTTCTTCCAGCTGCCGCCGGTCAGCACCTCCAACCGCAACCATGATCTGATCGCGCCGACCCCGGAATTCGTGGCGTCACGTGAACGGTACGCCAGTTTGGGCAAGGATCCGGAAGGGTTCATCACCGAATCGTTGGTGTGGGATGAACTCGATTGCACCGTCTGCTATCTGACCGAACAGCACCGTCAGGACGACGGCAGGCTGCTGGGCGTGCTCACCGACATCCGGCAGGGAAACGTCAACGATGACGACCGTGCCGCGTTGGCGACACGTCTCGGCGTGCTGCCCGAACCCGGCCAGCAGGCGGTGAACCTGTTCCCCGTGAACAAACAGGCGGACACGCTGAACGACATGCGCCTGTTCGAGATCCCCGAGGAGCCGCACGAGTATGTCGCGACGGCGGCCGGCCCGGCGAACCTGGTGGAACGGCTCAAACGCAACATGCTCGCGCCGGAACGGTTGCAGTTGAAAACCGGTGCGGCGGTGATGGCCGTGCGCAACGATCAGAATCATCAGTTCGTCAACGGGTCGCTTGGCACGGTACGGGCGTTCGTACCGGAGGCGAAAGGCGGTTGGCCGATCGTCGAATTCGAAAACGGCAATATCGTCACCATGAAACCCGACTGCTGGGAGATGATGGACGGTGACACCGTGCTCGCCAGCGTGAACCAAGTGCCGTTGCGCTGCGCGTGGGCGATCACGATCCACAAGTCGCAAGGCATGACGCTTGACCGCGCGGTAATGGATCTGCGCCGCACCTTCGCGCCCGGCATGGGGTATGTGGCGCTCTCCCGTGTGGAATCGCTGCAGGGGCTGTACCTGGCCGGAGCGAACGAGCGCATGTTCCTCGTCTCGCCGGATGCGGTGATGCTTGATGGCAGTCTTCGCGCGGCTTCCCGTGAAGCCTCGGCGCGGCTGGCCGATGAGGGGGCAAGCGTGTTCAAACCCAGCAACGCCGAAGCCACCGACGAATCAAAAAACGAATTCGCCCAGGACGCGCTGTTCTAGGCGCATACAACATTTGATGGCGAAAAAGACGCTTTTTGCTAATCTGATAACTTATTGCTCCTATCCTCCGATCATGCCTGATCGGAGGCGAGTAAGTTTGTATTAATAAAATCCCAATGATTATCTTGTTGTTCTAGTACAACGTTTGTCTTTTTATGCTTGGGATGGGGAGTTAGCGGCGATAGGATAATCGAAGGGGAGGCCATATCCAAGAATCCGCCGGTACGGAGCGGCAGGGTAACGGATAAGAACCCTGGCTTGATGACGAAGGGGGACTGGATGAGCGACGATCGTAATCGCGACGGCATGGACGAGCTGCGCGATCTTGGCGGTGAGGAGTATGGCGACACCGGTGGGCAATCGGGCGGTGATGGGAGCGGCAAGGCCACCGGCAGGAAACGGCGCGTAATCGTCGGTGCTCTTATCGCGATATTCGCGGCAGGCATGGTATTCGCCGGCTGGAACGTCATCGGCGCGGCCATGGCGAACAATCGACGGGCCCATGCGGCGGCGCTCGCCGACTGCCGGTCGGCGCGCACGGATTACATCAGAACATATACCTCCTATACGCTGGCCATGAGCAAGGCGGCGACTCTGCTGAAGGAGACGAAATCCATCACCGACAGCGACGCCCGCGACCGGCTGCGGCAACAGGTGGACAGCCTGCGCGGCAGCGGCGTCGAAAAGCTCGCAGCGAAGGAATGCTCGGCGAAGCAGTCGCGCGGGGAGCTCTCGGACCTTGCCGACAGTTACGGCAGGTCGAGGACGGTCATGGTGAACGGCCTGACTACGGTGCAATACGATTCGCAGACGCTGCAGCAGATGATTGACGGGATGAACGCGCAGGACATGCGCAAGCAGCTGTCCAAGCTCATCTCCCGCGGCGAACTCGCACTGGAACGGTCCAAGGGCAAGGTGGACGAGTCCAAGCGGAGCACTTTGGAGACGGAACTCGCCTCCGCCAAGCACACCCTTGATACGGCAAGCAGCGACGATGTGACCGCCCTGAACGACGAATTCGCCCGACTGAAGGGCGTTGTCGACGATATTATCGCGTCCATGCCGCTCGACTGCCATTTCACCCAGTGCGTGGCACTCACCTTCGATGACGGGCCGAACAAAACGAACACGTCGAAGGTGCTCGATGCGTTGAAGAACGCCGGTGTGCCGGCTACGTTCTTCCTGCAGGGGCAGTTCGTGAACGGTTCCAATGTGGGGCTTGTCAGGCGCATGACCGGGGAGGGGCATGATGTCGGCTCGATCTCATGGCGGCATACGCAGATGCATGGCATGCCCGCCGAGCAGCTGAGGAAATGGTTCGACGACACTGATGCAGTGATCTCCAAGGCAAGCGGGAAGGACGTCACGCTATTCCGCCCTCCGGATGGCGCATGGGGCGACGCATTGCGCGCGCAGGCCAGGGATTCCGGGCAGGCCATGATCCTATGGGGCGTGGATTCCGGCGATTGGGACAAGCTTGGTGCCGACGCCATAACCAAGCGTGTGGTCGACGGCGCGTATTCCGGTTCCATCGTCTCCCTGCATGACGGCAATGCCACGACCGCCAAGGCGCTGCCGAAGATCATTAAAGGGCTTAAGGACAAGGGGTATACCCTGGTCACGGTGAACACGCTGTTTGCCGGTGACATTCGGCCCGGCGACGTGGCGTACGGCCTGAACGACGTGCAACGCGACGCCGAATGACTGTATTCAGCGGGGCACATAGTGGTCTCTAAGCTGCCGCCAAATCCGGTTCGACGCATAATAGGGGTTTGACGATAGCGAAATGAGGAGCGTGAAGTGATGATTCGATTGGCGGTTTCCGGCCTGCTGACCTGTGTGATGGCGTTTGCGCCGGCGGCGAGCGCCAGCGTGGCCAATGCGGGTGACGGCGATGCAGGCGATAGCACCCGCATCGCATGCCCGTCATACCCTACGTGCAAGAAAATCGCAGCATGCGCATCAGTATGCAAGGCGAAGTAGCGGAATCGTGACATCGATGCGCCACATGCCATCCGAAATGCCGTTGCGCATCGTTCCTCCCGATATCTCAGCCTGATGACGAAGCAGGCTCAGACCGAAGCCCGATGAGAGCTCGTTGGGGTCGCCGTCCGCCGGATTGGTTTCGGTGATCGCGAGCTCTGTCGGGGTCACCGCGATGCCGAAATGATACTCGCCGGATCGCTTCGACATATGGCGGGCGATATTGGCGTAAATTTCCTTGACGCAGAGTTTCGCCAGTAGGAAGGTATCTTCGGACAGGGGCGCCGAATCGACATGGATCGAGACGACTCCTCGGAACCCCATCGATTGCAGATTCCGATCCTGCTCCCTTACATATGCCAGCAGTTCATCCGTGACGTGTGTCGATTCGTCGGAGCAAGCGGTGCCGCGATCTTTGCTGGACAAGGTGCGGATAAGGCCGTGCGTGTTGGACAGGGCGATCTGCGCCACGTCCTTGATGCGATCCAGAGTCGCGTTGGTTCCGCCGCTGTCATGCTCGTCATGCGATTGCGCCAGAAGGACGATCGAGGAGAGTTCGCTGGTGATCGCCGAGTGAAGATCCGACGCTATCAACTGGTTGCGTTCCGTCAGCCTGAGCTGGGAGAGATGCTCCTCATGAGTGAACAGCACGCCGATGAGGTATGCGACGAGATCGATGGTGGCGGTGCCCACAAGATAATCGATAGGCATGCCCGACCGATAGGTCTCCAAAGCCTCCATGGTGATCAGGAGAACGACGGCGGTGACGGAAGGTGCGCGCCGCAGATAGAACGCCAGATACGCGATCGACAGGAACATGCCCCATTCCTCGCTTCCCGCCACAAGGGTGGGGTGGAACAGCAGCATGACGTATACGACCAGACAGAACAGACTTGCCGTTACAGGGTGGAAAGCAAGCAGGGCGAGCGTCAGGAAATACACGCTTGCGACCGCCCACCCATAGGGGCCGGGGTACAGTGCGCTGAAGGAGCCGATGCACATGAACGCGGATATCGCGATGAATACGAAGCTGATCAGTGCCCGGTACTTCGTCTGATTCAGGAAGAACGACGCGTCGGTTGGGCGTAGTACGGCATGACGGAATCGATCAAACATGCTTTGCCCTCTGCCATTTGACCAGTGCTTCGCCCAGCGTGGTGGTGCCGAGCTTGGAACGGGCGCGCATGGTGTAGGTTCGTACGGTCGCGGGCTTGACCCCCATCTGTTTCGCGACTTCCTTCGAACTCATACCGCGGGCGGTGAGATTCAGGGCCGTTATTTCGCTGAGCGTGAGCGTGGCCGCGGGATCCGACGGCATGCTGCTGATGCGGTCGTATGCGGCTTCCGCCGTTTCGAAAATGACGTCTTCCTGCGACGTATATGGGAATACGCCGTCCTCATGCACGCTTCTGACAGCCTTCGCCAAAGTCATGAAATCGTTTTTCGTGATGATTCCCTGGACTCCTGCCTGAGCCGCATCCGCGGCATACATATCCAATGGATACGAGGTGAACGCGAGTATGCTCGGCGTGGGGCCGGTGGCTCTAAGCTGACGGCAGAGCATGGTTCCCGGCATATCGGACAAGGCCATGTCGACGAGGAGTACGTCGGGTAGGTGTTTGTTCTTACAGTGCGTCAACGCCTCTTGCCCGGTTTCGGACGTCCACAGTATGGTGAGCGTCGGCGTATTCTCGATAAGCTTGCGTAACGCGTACAGGGTGATGGCATCGTTATCCACTATCGCCAGGGAAATGGATTCGCCCCTATCTCCATCAAAAGCCGCTTCTCTCATGGTTCTGTAGCATACATCGAGGTGAAGTTTTACGTAGGCGTTTCCGCGCGTGCGATGATGCTTTAGCACCGTGAAAAAGGGCTTGAAACCGCCGATCTGGAGTGATTCCACATGGTGATTCGGACGTATGGATACCGCGTTTTCCGTGGAAAGACAGCGAAAAAACGGTATTTGCGTCGTCATGGGGGCGCGACGGGGGTCAACATTTGTTGCACTTTGTGCATTTTTGCGTGGTGCCGCGTTTCATAGCGTTAAAGTGGAGCGCGGGTGAGGCCCTGAACTCAGATTGTGGCTGGTTTGTTGCGATGTTGCGGCGATTGATCCAGCCAGCCACTTCCGTCGAGTTCAGGCGAGGATGATATCGTTTTCAGCGCAACTGGGAAACCGAATCATGCGCTGGCATCGACGTGACCTCACATCGTGGGTGCGGGTAGCGCTATCTTGGAACCTATGACTTCCAATACTCTTCGTATGTCCACTATGTTTCTGCGCACACTGCGCGAAGACCCCGCCGATGCCGATGTGGTGTCCGACAGACTGCTGCAGCGTGCAGGCTACCTGCGCAAGGCGGCCCCCGGCATCTGGACCTGGCTGCCGCTGGGCCTGAACGTCCTGAACAAGATCGAGAACATCATCCGCGAGGAAATGGCCTCCATCCACGCCCAGGAAGTGCATTTCTCCGGCCTGCTGCCGCGCGAACCGTACGAGGCCACCCATCGTTGGGAAGAGTACGGCGACAACATCTTCCGTTTGAAGGATCGTCACGAGGCCGACTACCTGCTGGCCCCGACCCACGAGGAGATGTTCACCCTGCTGGTCAAGGACCTGTACTCCTCTTATAAGGATCTGCCGGTGACCCTGTACCAGATCCAGACCAAGTACCGCGACGAGTTCCGCCCGCGTGCCGGCCTGATCCGCGGTCGTGAATTCATCATGAAGGACGCCTACTCCTTCACCCTCGACAAGGAGGGACTGGTCAAGGCCTACATGGACGAGCGCGGCGCATACGAGCGTATCTTCAAGCGTCTCGACCTCGACTACGTGCCCGTGCACGCCATGGCCGGCCCGATGGGCGGATTCGAATCCGAGGAATTCCTCGCCCCGATGGAGATCGGCGAAGACACCTTCGCGCAGTCCCCGTCCGGCAAGGCCTGGAACGTCGAAGCCTTGACTACCCCGGAACCGCCCGCAATCGACTACTCCAACACCCCTGCGGCCGAAAAGCGCCCGACCCCGGACGCCGGCACCATCGACCAGATGGTCGCCTTCGCCAACGCCAACCACCCGCGCACCGACGGCCGTGAATGGGAAGCCTCCGACATCCTGAAGAACGTTGTCATCGCAGTCAAGCATGCCGAGGACGAGAACCACGAGGAACCGTGGCGCGAACTCGTGGTCGTGGGCGTGCCCGGCGATCGCGTGGTGGATATGAAGCGGCTTGAAGCGCAGTTCGCCCCCGCCGAAATCGAGGAAGCCACCGAAGAGGACCTTAAGAAGCACCCCGAACTCGTCAAGGGCTACATCGGACCGATGGTGCTCGGCCCGCAGGCGCGTGACGGCAAGAAGGCCGAAAACGCCGAGGAAACCGGCGACGCGCTGCGCTACCTGCTGGACGCGCATATCGCCCGCGGTTCCGCATGGTTCACCGGCGCCGACGAGGCCGGCGTGGATTACTACGATCTGGTGTACGGCCGCGACTTCGAAGCCGACGGCACCGTCGAGGCCGTGCAGGTCCGTCATGGCGATATGAGCCCCGACGGCTCCGGCCCGCTGAGCTTCGAGCGTGGCGTGGAAATCGGCCAGGTGTTCCAGCTCGGTCTCAAGTATTCCAACGCCCTGGGCCTGAAGGTGCTCGACCAGAACGGCAAGGCCGTTCCGGTGTGGATGGGCTCCTACGGTATCGGCGTGTCCCGCGTGATGGCCTGCATCGCCGAAACGCACCATGACGAGCGCGGCCTGGCCTGGCCGTCCTGCATCGCCCCCGCGCAGGTGCATGTGGTCGCCACCGGCAAGGACGAGAAGGCCTTCGACGGCGCCGAACAGCTGATCGCCGAACTGGAAGCCAAGGGTGTCGAAGTGATCTTCGACGACCGTAAGAAGGTCTCCC
Source organism: Bifidobacterium merycicum DSM 6492 (assembly GCF_900129045.1). Classification (GTDB taxonomy): domain Bacteria; phylum Actinomycetota; class Actinomycetes; order Actinomycetales; family Bifidobacteriaceae; genus Bifidobacterium; species Bifidobacterium merycicum. Next base: position 11,441 of record NZ_FQTX01000001.1, read on the forward strand.
CGGGCGTGAAGTTCAAGGATGCCGAGCTGATCGGCGTGCCGCAGATCGCCGTGGTCGGCCGCGACTACGTGAACGACGGCACCATCGAGATCCGCGATCGCAACGGCGACAACAAGGTGGTGGTCCCCGCCGCCGAAGCCGTGGAGACGCTGCTCAAGCGCATCTGATCGGTTTGGACCGAGCGCCCTGGCCGTGACGGATCGCGGCCTATGGCGTGTGATGTCGAAATCCCCCGTATGCATGGCATGCGGGGGATTTTTCGTTGGTTGTTGGTTGTGGTGACGGTATTGGTGTCGGCTGTGGCGATGGCATCGGCGGCGCGGTGGATAACCCGAAGGTTATCCACCGGTTATCCACAACACGCCCGGCGTTGGGCGTGTCGACCACAGGGGTCGATTCCGCTGGCTTGGGGGACCGGTGCTACGGCATGCTTGGAACACCGCATTGCCTCAACGGCGCGGCGGTGCGGTCCAACTCGTTGCCGACGGAAAGGAAACATCATGGCAGGGCAGCAAGGAACCATCACGCTTACCGGCAATCTCGGCATGGATCCCGTGAGTTTCTCCCGCGATCCGAACAATCCGGCATGTTCGTTCAATGTGGGGGTCTCCTCCGGGTATTTCGACCAGTCCGCGCAAGCATGGCGATCGCGGGAAACCGTATGGATCAAGGTCCGTGCATACCGGACGCTGGCCACCAACGTGATGCAGTCGTTGCACAAGGGTGATGCGGTGGTCGTGACGGGCGCATTGCGTATGGATCGCTGGACGAAGGATGGAGTGAACCGCACGGCGCTCGTGATGGATGCCAGCGCGGTCGGGCATGACCTGAACTATGGCGCATCCACGTTCTTCAGAATGAACCGTGCGCAGCAAGGAAATGGGGATACGGGGAATGCCGGCGGGGCTCCCGGCGGCGGTGCCATGGGCGGGACTGGCGGCGTGGGCATCGACCCCTACGCGCAGGCGGGTGGAACGCCGCAGCCGCAATATGACGCACAGCTGCAGAACGGTATGCAGAACGGTATGCAGAACGGTATGTCAAGCAATATGCAAAACGGCGGCGCGCTGGACGGGTTCGCGCCCAATGGCGCGGTCCCGTCCGGAACACCGCCGCAAACCGGTCAATCACCGAACACTGGAGGTCAACAGCATGTGGCGCAAAGCCAGTTTGAATCTACCGTCAACCCCTCCGAGGAACCGGAGTTCTGATCGTGGGAAACATCACCAGATGCGCACACGGTCGGCCGGATCGAGCCACATGGCATCACCCTCATGCACATCGAATGCCTTGGCGAACAGATCCACATTGCGCACGATGCCGTTGGTACGGCACTCCGCGGGAGAATGCGGGTCGATCTGCAGATACTGTTCGGCCAGCTCGTCACGGTTCTTCGTACGCCAGATGGAAGCGTAGCTCAGGAAGAAACGCTGCAGGCCGGTGAATCCGTCGATGACCGGAGCATCGTCAAGAGACGCCTCGATGGCCTGTGCGGAAGCGTCCTTCTCACGCCCCGCCACCTCGTCGAGCGCGAAGGCATAGGCCTTCAACGCGATGTTGACGCCGCCGAGATCGCCGATGTTCTCGCCAATGGTGAGCGCTCCGTTGACATGAGGCGCCTTATCCGGTTCGTCGGCGTACTTTTCGGCGAGCTGCGCGGGCACGAAAGCGTTGTACTGCTCGATCAGAGCCTTCGTGCGGGCTTCGAAGTTCGCCTTATCCTCCGGGGTCCACCAGTCGTGAAGCTTGCCGTCGCCGTCATACTGCGAGCCCTGATCGTCGAAGCCGTGACCGATCTCATGGCCGATCACCGCGCCGATGCCGCCATAGTTCGCCGCATCCTCGGCATCCGGGTCGAAGAACGGCGGTTGCAGGATCGCCGCGGGGAACACGATGACATTCATGGACGGCTCGTAATAGGCGTTCACCGTCTGCGGGTTCATCAGCCATTCGTCCTTATCGACGGGCTTACCGGCCTTGGAAAGCTGATAGCCGGTCTCGTACAGGGACGCGGCCTGCATGTTCCTGGCCAGCGGCGCGTCCTCGCTCAGATGCAGCGCCGAATAGTCACGCCAATGGTTCGTGTAGCCGATCTTCGCGGTGAACTTGCCGAGCTTCTCCAACGCCTTGGCCTTGGTATCCTCGCCCAGCCAATCGGAATTCGTGATGGAAGCGCGGTAGGCGTCGATGAGGTTCGACACCAGCTGTTCCATGCGCTTCTTGGAGCTTTCGGGGAAATGACGGCGCACATATTCGACGCCGACATCCTCGCCACATACGCCGTTGACCAGGCTGACCGCACGCTTCCAACGTTCACGCTGCACCTTCTGGCCGGACAGCACCTTGCCGTAGAAATCGAAGTTCGTCTCATCGAATCGTGCGCTCAGCATGGAAGCCGACCCGATGATCATATGCACGCGGGCCCACAGCTTCAGATCCTCCAAATCACTGGCCTGCCAGAAGGAATCAAGGCCTTCCAGGAAGCTCGGCTCATGCACGATCGTACGGTTCAGGATGGTATGGAAGTCGATCGGCTGATCGGCGGACGCTTCGGACGCATCATACGCCTCCTGCCAGGATTCGACCCACGAATTCAGGTCGAAATGCGACAACACGGCGGACAATTCGTCGTAATGGGTCGGATTGTAGGTCTTCACCGAATCACGGGTGGCGACATTATCCCAATGATGCTTGGCGAGCTTCGTCTCGACCGTGAGGAAACGCTCGGCCATCTCATTGGCTGCCACCTCGTCGGCGGCATAGCCTGCGTTCGACAGCTGGGCGGCGACCATCTCGACATAGGCACGGCGGATCGGCTCATAATGATCCTCGCGGTAGTACGCCTCATCGGGAAGGCCGAGGCCATCCTGCTCGATATGCGCGATGTTGACATCCGGATCGCCGGGGTCACCGTAAATGGCCATGCTGAACAGGTCGGGGCCGCCGGTGGGATTGACGAAGCCAAGCGCACGGGTCAGATCGGCCTTGGTTTCCGACTCGTCGATGAGATTCAGCGCTTCGCGGATCGGCTCGATGCCAGCCTTCTTGATGGCATCGGTGTCAAGGAAGGAGCGGTATATCGTGCGGGACAGCGTCGCCGGGCAATCCTCCTCCTCGAGAATATTCCTAATCTGATTCTGCGCATCCTCGGCGAGCTTGTCGAAGGAACCATAACGGGAACGGTCGTCTGGCAGACGATACGTGTCGATCCACGGGCCGTTGACGTAACGGAACAGGTCGGCGGAAGGCTTGATGACGGATGAGAACGATGCCGGATCGATGCCGGACTTCAATGCTTCAATCATAACGCCAAGCCTAGCCGCAGCCACACCCGTGGCCCAAAATCTTACAAATCGCGGATTCTGTACGTACCGCAAACCGCGAACGGCTCGTACCATGGAAGGCACTCTCCCCGGAAGGGGAACGAACCGGCCGCGGTCTCCATACGCGACCGGAAAGGAGGAACCATGACTGACTTCAACTCGATGAACAACATGCCCAACGGAGGCATGGACCCGTTCCGTCTCATCGAACAGGCGCTGCCACAGCACGCCAAGAACCGCATCCGCGGCATGTACGGGGTGATCGGCATCGCATCCGTCCTGCTCGGTGTGGCACTGCTGTTCTGGCCCGGGCGCACCCTCGTCGTCGCGGCGGTCATGCTGGGCATATACCTGCTCATCTCCGGCATGGTCCGCATCGTCACCGCCATCGTCGAACTCGGACTGCCGGGCGGCTGGCGCGTGCTCGGCGTGCTGTTCGGCGCATTGATGGTGGTCGGCGGCGTCATCATCGTCAGAAACACCTCGCTGTCCGCGACCATGATCACCATGCTGTTCACCATGACCATCGGCATCGGCTGGCTGCTCGAAGGCATCATGACCCTATTCGAATGCTGGAACCTGCCGAGTTCGGCCTGGTCGGTGATCTACGCACTGCTTTCCATCGTCGCCGGTTTCGTGGCCCTGTTCAACCCGTTCACCTCAACCGTATGGCTGCTGATGTTCGTCGCCATCGCCCTCGTCGTGATCGGCATCATGGCCATCATCCGTGCGATTCGTTTCGGAAAGTAAGAAGGGTGTCCTAGTCTAGGAACCATGATCGAAATCAAGACAGCCTCCGAAATCGAGGCGATGAAGCCCGCAGGACGTTTCGTCGCGGGCATCCTCAAGGAACTCAAGGAAACCACCAAGGTCGGCACCAACCTGCTGGAAATCGACGAATTCGTGCACAAGAAGATCGTCGACTGCAAAGGCGCCGAATCCTGCTACGTGGATTACGCCCCGGATTTCGGAACCGGTCCGTTCGCCCACTACATCTGCACGTCCGTCAACGACGCCGTGCTGCACGGCGTACCGTACGACTACAGCCTGAAAGACGGCGATCTGGTCAGCCTCGACCTCGCCATCAGCGTGAACGGCTGGGTCGCCGACTCCGCGATCAGCTTCGTGGTCGGCAACGACCCCGACCCGGAAGACCTGAGGATCATCAAGTGTACCGAGGAAGCACTCGCCGCTGCCATCGACGCGGCCCAAGCCGGCAACCGTCTGGGTGACGTCTGCAACGTCATCGGCGATGTGGCACGCACCTACGGCTATCCGATCAACCTCGAATTCGGCGGCCACGGCGTGGGCCACGTCATGCACGGCGACCCGCACGTGCCGAACGACGGCAAGGCACACCATGGTTACAAGCTGCGCCCGGGCCTGGTCATCGCCATCGAACCGTGGTTCCTCAAGACCACCGACGAGATCTACCAGGATCCGAAGGACGGCTGGACCCTGCGTTCCGAGGACGGATCCCGCGGCGCGCACAGCGAACACACCATCGCCATCACCGACAACGGTCCGCTGATCCTCACGAAGCGCGACTGAACCTGATCGGACCCGACAATGGGGCCGGGATAAAGCCTCCCTTCCTCCGGGAAGGGAGGCCTTTTGCTTTTTGAGATAACAAGCGTCGGCGCAACACCGGTGCCCTATAGTTGAGCGATATTCACGAATCAACGGTGTAAGGAGCACGCGATATGGCCACAGCCCAGCTGCGCATCGACTCGAACAACTTCACCCTTCCGTTGGTGGAAGCCACCGCCGGTGCCAACGGCATCGTCGTGTCCGATCTGAGAAACGACGGCTGGGTGACGCTCGACCCGGGCTTCCTGACCACAGCGCAGTGCGAATCGAAGATCACATACATCGACGGCAAGAACTCCATCCTGCGCTACCGCGGCTACTCGATCGAGCAGCTGTGCGAACGGTCCGACTTCCTTGAAGTGGCCTGGCTGCTACGCCACGGCGAACTGCCCAGCAAGGAACAGTACGACCGATTCATCTCCGACATCAACCACCGCACGATGGTGGGGGAGGACTTCCGCACCTTCATGGGATCCTTCCCGCGCACCGCGCACCCGATGAGCGTCATGGCCTCCGCGGTGAACGCGCTCGCCACCTTCTACCCGGACACCACCGACATCAACGATTCCGACCAGCTCGATGAAGCGGCCACCATCATCATGGCGAAGGCCCGTACCATCGTGAGCTACATCTTCCGCCGTCGCCGCGATGAGCCGATGCTGTACCCCGATTACTCGCGTGGCTACGTCGACGATTTCCTGCGCATGTGCTTCGCCGTGCCGTACGAGCCGTTCGAATCCGACCCGCTGTACGTGCACGCGCTCGGCAGACTGCTCATCATCCACGCCGATCATGAGCAGAACTGCTCCACCTCCGTGGTGCGCATCGCCGGATCCGCGCACGCCAACCTGTACTCCGCCGTCGCCGCCGGCATCAACGCGCTGTCCGGACCGCTGCATGGCGGTGCGAACGAGGCCGTGCTCCGCCAGCTTAAGGCAATTCGCGACTCGGACAAGACCGTGAAGGAGTTCGTGGAGGACGCCAAGGCCAACGGCCAGCGTATCTCCGGACTCGGCCACCGCGTATACAAGTCGTACGATCCGCGTGCGGCGATCGCCAAGGGCTACTTGGAGAAGATCATGGGGCGTGCCGATACGCTCAAACTGCCTGCGGACGAACGCGCGCTGTTCGAGGTCGCCACCGAATTGGAGGAGATCGCGTTGAACGACGACTACTTCGTCTCCCGCCATCTGTACCCGAACGTCGACTTCTACACGGGTCTGATCTACCGTGCCATCGGCTTCGACCCGGCCATGTTCACCACGCTGTTCGCGCTTGGTCGTATTCCGGGCTGGATCGCGCAGTACCGCGAGATGCTCGCCGATCCGAACACGAAGATCGGCCGTCCGCGTCAGGTGTACACCGGCTATACGAAGCGCGACTACATTCCCATGGAAGAACGCTGATTCCCGCCGCACCGGGCGGTTCATTCGGACGATTCTACGCATTGGGCGGTTCATTTGGACGAAATCGGGGCTGATTTCGTCCAAATGAACCGCCCAATGGTATGTGCACGGAATGTGCGGGCGCCGGGAACAGCCGGTGAAGGCTCAGTTCTTGTGGAGCTTCTCGTTGAGCTCGATGCCGGTCTTGCGGTAACGGGCCTCGATACGGCCGGACACGGAGTTGCGGATGAACAGGATGTTGTCCTTGCCGGACAGTTCCGCACCCTTGACGGTTTCGAGCGGCTCTCCCGCGGCGACCTTGGCCTTGTCGTAGATGGTGACCTTGGTGCCGGCGGTCACGTACAGACCCGCCTCGACCACGCAGTTGTCGCCCAGCGAAATGCCGATGCCGGCGTTCGCGCCGAGCAGGGAATGCTCGCCGATGGAGTTCTTCAGCTTGCCGCCGCCGGACAGGGTGCCCATGATGGACGCGCCGCCGCCGATATCGGAACCGTTGCCGACCACGACGCCCTGGGAGACACGGCCTTCGACCATGGAGACGCCGAGGGTGCCGGCGTTGAAGTTCACGAAGCCGGCGTGCATGACGGTGGTGCCTTCGGACAGGTGCGCACCCAGACGCACGCGGTCGGCGTCGCCGATGCGCACGCCGGTCGGCACGACGTAATCGACCATACGCGGGAACTTGTCGATGGACAGCACGTTCACATCCGCACGCGGGGCGAGCGGGGAAGCCTGTGCCGCTGCGGACATCACATCAAGCTTGCGCAGCGCGAAATCATCGACCGCGAACGGCCCGTAATTGGTCCATACCACATTGTTCAACTTGGCGAAGATGCCATCAAGATTCAGCGTGTTCGGCTTGGCCAGACGCATGCTCAGCAGGTGCAGGCGCAGATAGGCGTCCTCGGCGCTTTCGATCGGCTCATCCAGCTTGGACACGGTGAACACGGGCACGCGGCGCACGCCACGGGCATCCGCCTCGGTGTGTGCCAGCGCACCGAAATTATGATTGCCACGGTCGGCTTCGGCCGGTGCCGCGCCGAGCGCGAGCTGCGGGTACCAGACGTCCAGGGTGTTGCCGGCGGCGTCGATGCTCGCCAGACCCCAACCGTATGCGGTTCTTTCGTCAGTCATTCTTTGCTCCTTATCAACGCGGGCATGCGCCTGAATCGGCCATACCCGAACAGTCATTGGCAACTGTACCGTGCCTTGGGGATGCGCTTGCGCACGCTCTCGCAGAACGGTATGCGGTATACGGCATGCGGGAGCGTGCGGCGGGTGCGACCCCGCGTCATATCTGCGGTCGGATCAGCTCGTTCGATTCGAGGAAGCGCTGCACGTCGCGCATTTCGTCCAGATTGATCGAATGCCCCATACCGTTGTAGATATGTTCGCTCAGCGTGCCGTGCGCGCGCCAGAACGAGCTCATGGCGAGCACGTCGCGCGTGGGGAAGATGTCATCAGCCGAACCGTGCCCGTAGAACACCGGCGGCTGGGAGGGGACAAGCAGTTTATCGCCCGGAAGCGGGCCGGGCGCAAGCCAGCCGGACAGGCTGATGGCGGCGGAATACCGGCTCGGATTGAAACGCAGCATGTGTGTGGCGAGCAGACCGCCTTGGGAGAAGCCCATGGTGATGATCGGGCGCGCCCCGTTGATATTGGCGGCGACCCAACGGTCGATTGCCTCGGCGGCCTCATACGCTTGCTTGTCGAGCGACCGCCCTTCCGGAACGCCCTCATGCGCCCACTCGCCGAACCACGTGTACCCCATGCCGTAGGCGATGGGCGCGCGAAGCGAAGCGAAATCGGCGGAGGAAGCGCCGCAATATTGCAGCAGGTCGGGCAGATCGAGCTCGTTCGAACCCCAGCCGTGCAACAGAACGAAAACCGGATCGTTACCCGAACCATTCAATCGGGTCAAAGCCTTGGTGATATCCATGCCCCCAGTGTATAACCGCGCCGCACCGCGCGGGCGTCCGCAAAACCGCTCGCAAAACCGCTCGCAAAACATGCCGCAAGCCTGCCACAAGCCGAATAGGTAGCGTTCCATAACAAGCCTCTATAACAACGCCGTAACCTGAACATGGTGTAGGCAATACAATGTTGCGCGGTTATGCCCGTAACGAACCTCGCGGGAACGCATGCGGGTCCGATATTCTGGAACAACGGTTCCACGCCCGCCCGCCGTTCGCCGGGCATTGGAATATGGAATATCGATGGCAAAACGGAGGAAGAAAGGGGTGTTATGTTCGACTGGTCGTTCGTCCAGCGTTATGCGCCTTTTTTCGTGAAAGGCATGGAGATGACGCTGTTCATCTCCGTGATAGGCATCGTCCTGGCGCTGGTCGTCGGACTGGTGTGTGCGGGCATCGAACTCGCCCGTGTACCCGTCGCCCGGCAGATCGTACGCGTGTACATCGAGATCAGTCGTAATACGCCGCTGCTGGTGCAGTTGTACTTCCTGTTCTTCGGATTGCCGAAGATCGGCATCGTCTGGTCCGCGGAAACCTGCGCGATCGTGGGGCTCGGATTCCTCGGCGGCTCCTACATGGCGGAAGCCATGCGCGCCGGATTGCAGGCCGTGCCCGAAGTGCAGCGCGGAACCGCCTACGTGCTCGGATTCACACCATTGCAATCCATCACGCACGTCGTGCTGCCGCAAGCCGTTTCCGGCGCGATTCCAGGCATCGTGGCCAACGTGATCTTCCTGTTCAAGGAATCCTCCGTGGTGTCCGCCATCGCGCTCGCCGACGTGATGTACATGGCCAAGGATCTGATTGGCATGTACTACAACACTTATGAATCGTTGGCCATGCTCATCGTGAGTTATCTGGTCGTGCTGCTGCCGATCTCGCTGTTCGGTACGTGGCTGGAGAGGAGGTTCGACTATGCAAGGCGCTGAGATCCTCCTTCAACCGGGTGTACTGCCGCGACTGCTGCAGGGCCTGTGGGTCACGGTGTGGATCGCCGCGACGTCCGTGATCGTATCCGTTCCGGTGGGACTGCTCGTCGGCTGGCTGATGACGTTGAAGAATCCGGTGGTCCGCGTGCTCATGCGCATCTACCTTGACTTCATCCGCATCATGCCGCAGCTCGCCCTGCTGTTCCTCGCCTACTACGGTTTCGCACGGTGGTTCGACTGGAATCTCGACGCGACCGGCGCCTGCGTGCTGGTGTTCATCCTGTGGGGTGGCGCCGAACTGGGTGATCTGGTGCGCGGCGCATTGCAGTCGATTCCCGAAATCCAGTCCGAATCGGCGTACGTGCTGGGCTTGAGCAATTGGCAGAGCTTCGTGCATGTGATCCTGCCGCAGGCGTTGCGCAGACTGCTGCCCGCTTCGGTGAACCTGGCGACGCGTATCGTGAAAACCACATCGCTGGCCGTGCTGCTCGGCGTGGTCGAAGTGATCAAGGTGGGTCAGCAGATCATCGACGCGAACCGATTCCAATACCCGGATGGCACCCTGTGGGTCTACGGGGTGATTTTCTTCATGTACTTCATCGTGTGCTGGCCGCTTTCCATCGTGGCCCGTCGACTTGAGAAAAGGTGGGCAAATGACTGAAACCACTGATATCGCTGTCGCGACCGCCGCAAACGGCGCAGCGAGCGCGAACTCCGCCGCACTGTCCGTCAGGAATCTCACCAAGCAGTACGCCAATGCGGGCCGGCGCGTGCTCGATGATGTGAGCTTCGACGTGCCCAAGGGCCGTGTGCTGGTGGTGGTCGGTCCTTCCGGTTCCGGCAAATCCACGCTGCTGCGCACCATCGCCGGACTCGAACCGATCCAGGGCGGTGAGATCGCGTTGGAAGGCAAGGTCATCGAAACCGGCAAACCGGGCACCGAGAAGGCCGGGCGTTCGGCGCGTTCCAGCGAGCTGCGCACCCACATCGGCATGGTGTTCCAAAGCTATGAGCTGTTCCCGAACAAAACCGTGCTCGGCAACATCATGATGGCACCCCTGCTGGTGCAGAAGCGCGACAAGGCCGAAGTCGAACGCGAAGCGCTGGAACTGCTCGGCAAGGTCGGTCTTGCCGATCGCAAGGACTCCTGGCCGCACGAGCTGTCGGGCGGTCAGCGTCAGCGCATCGCCATCTGCCGTGCGCTCATCCTGCACCCGGAAGTGCTGCTGCTTGACGAGATCACCGCGGCCCTCGACCCCGAAATGGTGCGCGAAGTGCTTGACGTGGTGATCGGGCTCGCCCGCGCGGGGCAGACGATGATCATCGTCACGCATGAGATGCGTTTCGCACGGGCCGTCGCCGACGAGATCATCCTGCTGGAGGATGGGCATATCGTCGAGCATTCCAACGATCCGGAACGGTTTTTCACCGAACCCGAGACGGATCGTGCGCGCAGGTTCCTGCGCACCTTTGAATTTGAACGTGCACCGCACGATCAGCAATAGAGAAGAAGGTACAACATGAAGTTCAACATCAAACCGTTGAAGGCAGTCATCGCAGCATCCGCGGCGCTGATCATGGGCGCTTCCCTCGCCGCGTGCGGTCCGAGCGCCGCGTCGCCGAGCGACGCCTCGTCGTCCGATTCCGCCACGACGTCCACCGCCAAGGCCCGCAGCCTCGACGAGATCAAGAAGTCCGGCGAGATCAAGATCGCCGTGTTCTCCGATAAGGCGCCGTTCGGCTACGTCGACAAGGACGGCAAGAACGCCGGCTACGATGTGGTCTTCGCCGAGCGTCTCGCCAAGGATCTGGGCGTGAAGGTCAAGTACACCTCCGTCGACCCAGCCGCCCGCGTCGACGTGCTCACCTCCAACAAGGTCGACATCACCTTGGCCAACTTCACCGTCACCGACGAGCGCAAGGAGAAGGTCGACTTCGCCAAGCCGTATATGAAGGTCGCGCTGGGCGTCGTCTCCCCGGAGAACGCCGAGATCACGGACGTGAGCCAGCTCAAGGGCAAGACCCTCATCATCGCCAAGGGCACCACCGCGGAAACCTACTTCGAGAAGAACCACCCCGAAGTGAAGCTGCAGAAGTACGACCAGTACGCCGACGCCTACAACGCGCTGCTCGACGGCCGTGGCGACGCGTTCTCCACCGACAACACCGAGGTGCTCGCCTGGGCCAAGTCCAACAAGGGCTTCAAGGTCGGCGTCACCAAGCTCGGCGATGAGGACACCATCGCCCCCGCCGTCCAGAAGGGCAACACGGAACTGCTCAACTGGATCAACGACGAGATCGACAAGCTCGGCAAGGAGAACTTCTTCCACAAGGATTACGAGCAGACCCTGAAGCCGGTGTACGGCGACGAGGTCAATCCGGATGACATCGTGGTCGAAGGCGGCAAGGTCGACTGATCCGATAGGTTGATCGCAACGCCGTAACGGCATACGGCATACAGGCCCGTCCAATGTGGACGGGCCTTTGTCATGCCTTGTGGGGAAGTCAAGTGGGCGGGGATTAAGGAAGCCGCAGAGATGGGGCGCAGCAGGGGAGCCCCGGTCTGGAAACGGGAAGACACGGCGAAGATGGTCAAGCGGGAAGCGAAAGGATTGGAAAACAGGGGTGATGACGTATATCCGATAATGCTTCATAAACAGGCCTTATAGGTGCTCAAACCCTCCATAACAAGAGCGTATAGCCACGCCGTCCCATCAACGTCGAACCGCGGATAGGTTATGACTATCGGCGGTCGCAAGACCAGCCGCAAGACGAACGGAGGGAGCAAGCAACCATGAAATACGCGGTGATCGGCGCAGGCGGAATGGGTATCCAGTATGGTGTTCTGCTGCAGGAGTTCGCGCACAAGGACGTCGACTTCATCGACACTTGGAAGCCGAACGTCGAGAAGATCCGCGAACAGGGCGGCGCCTACGTCTCCCAGGACGGTCAGGACCGCCATCTGGTGCCGATCGACGTGTACTACCCGGAGGAATACCACGGCGAACCGGACGTGTGGATCGTGTTCCTCAAGCAGATGCAGCTCGACGGCGTGCTCAAGCGTTGCGCCCACCTGTTCAAGGATCATCAGATCGTGTTCTCCGCGATGAACGGCTACGGGCATTTCGAGAAGCTCAACGAATACTTCCCCAAGGACCGCATCTACGGTGGCACGGCACTGATCGGCGCATACGTGTACGGGCCGGGTGATTTCAACTTCACCGGTGGCGCCCACGCCAAGGCCATGAACATGTGCGCCTACGACGAGCAGACCAGGCCGGTCGAACAGGAACTGTACGAGGACTTCAAGGCCGCGACGCTCAACCCGACCATCGTGGACAACTTCATCGGCATGTGTATGGCGAAGATCGTGTTCAATTCGGTACTCAACACCCTGTGCACGATGTATCAGATCCGATTCGGCGAATTCCACGCGCATCCCGACGCACGCTGGCTCACCGAACAGCTCGTGGACGAAGCCTACTCTGCCGCCGAAGCCGCAGGATACCGACTGCTCGGCACCCGCGAAAGCGAAGTCGAAACCATCCTGCACACCGCCGGCGTGGCACATCCGCTGCACTATCCGTCCATGTATCAGGACCTCACCAAAGGGCGCCCGACCGAAGTCGATTACATCAACGGTTACATCGCCAAGGTCGGCCGCGAACACGGCTACGTGTGCAAGCTGCACGAATTCCTCACCAGGGAAGTGCACCTCGCGGAACGCGCCTTCGCCATCCACAACCCGGAAATCGTGGCGCAGGCCCAGGCCGACGCCGAAGCAAGCAAGTGACCGATAACGCCGACGGTTAACACCGACGGTTAACGCCATCGGTTAACACCATCGGCATCGAAACGTTCAACCCATACCAATAAGTCGCACACCAATAAGAGAGGGAAACCATGACCATCAACATCCTTAAGGCAAACGGCATCAAACGTGCCATCGCAACCGTTGCCGCCGTAGCGGCGCTCGTCTCCATGGCGGCATGCGGCAACTCGTCCTCCGCATCCGGCGCCACCAGCGGATCCGCCTCCGGCAAGGTCACGAAGATCACCGTGGGCGTGTGCCCCGGACCGTACGGCGACATGGTCGACAAGGTCATCGCCCCGCTGCTCAAGGACGACGGCTACGAACTCAAGACCAAGCTGTTCAACGACTACGTGCAGCCCGACAAGGCGCTCGCCTCCGGCTCCATCCAGGCCAACCTGATGCAGCACATCAACTACCTGAAGAAGTTCACGAAGGACAACAACCTCGACCTCACCTCGCTCGGCCAGGTGCCGACGCTGGGCTTGGGCATCTACTCCAACAAGTACAAGTCCATCAAGGACATCAAGGACGGCTCCACCGTGTCCATCGCGGCGGACGGCTCCAACCTCGCCCGTTCGCTCGGCGTGCTCGAACAGCAGGGTCTCGTAACCCTCAAGGACGGCATCGACGCGACCAAGGCCTCCGTCAACGCCATCGCCTCCAACCCGAAGAACCTCAAGATCAAGACCCTCGACGCCGCGCAGCTCGCACGTTCCGTCAGCACCGTCGACGTGGCGCTCGTGCCCGGCAACTTCGCCTGGGCCGCCGGACTCAAACCGTCCGAGGCGCTCGCCACCGAAAAGCAGGATGAAGGCGTGATCAACGTGTTCGTCGTCAACACCAAGGACGCCGACTCCGACTTCGGCAAGACCGTCAAGAAGCTGCTCGCCAGCCAGGAGTTCAAGGACGCCATCGCCAAGAGCGAGTTCAAGGACTTCGGCAAGCCGACCACCTGGTGATCGCGTACGGCGAGGACCATACACCCAACCGGCTCGCATGCGTCGCAGCCGCGCCCATGCGGGCTTTCGCAGCCCGAACAACAACGAGGAAACGAGAAGCAATGAGCGTCATCGAATTGCGCGACGTGTCCGTCACCTTCCATGAGCGGAAGCGGACCGTCGAAGCGGTCAAACATGTGAGCCTGACCGTCGACAAAGGCGAGATCTTCGGCATCGTGGGATTCTCCGGTGCGGGCAAAAGCACACTGGTGCGCACCATCAACCTGCTGGAACGCCCCACCGGCGGAACCGTGCTCATCGATGGCAAGGACGTCACGAACGTAAGCGGCGCCGAACTGCGTGACCTGCGCAAGCGCATCGGATTCATTTTCCAAGGGTTCAACCTCATCACCAACGTCACCGTCGGCAAGAACATCGAGTTCGCGCTCAAAGCCGGAGGATACCCGAAGGAGCAGTGGGCGGAGCGCGTGCGCGAACTGCTCGCGCTCGTCGGCCTGGAAAACAAGATCGACAGCTATCCATCCAGCCTGTCCGGCGGGCAGAAGCAGCGCGTCTCCATCGCGCGTGCGCTCGCCAACAAGCCGGAGATCCTGTTGTGCGACGAGGCGACCAGTGCGCTGGACCTTGAAACCACCGAGGGAATCCTGGAATTGCTGCGCCATATCAACAAGGAACTCGGCATCACCATCGTGTTCATCACCCACCAGTTGGACGTGGCCAAGCAGATCTTCGACCGCGTGGCGGTGATGGAGAACGGCATCGTCGTCGAACAGGGCGACACCTTCGACGTGTTCAGCGCGCCGAAGCACCCCACCACCAAGGCGCTCGTGGAACGTTATCTCGGCATTGCGGTGCCGCCGCAACTCGTACCGTCGCTGCCGGAGGGGACCATCGTGGAACTCCGGTACAAGGGCGAGTCGGCGCTTGAACCGCTGATCAGCGCCGTCGCGCAACGCTACGGCGTGAGCATCGACGTTCTGCATGCGAACGTCGAATACTTCGGAGCGCAGGCCATCGGCATCCTCATCGTGCTGGTGTCGGGCGGTGACGGCACGCTCGGACGCGCCTTGGAGGAATTGAAGGCGAACGTGTTCGGGTACCGCGAACTCGACAGGGCGGCATTGGCGGCGGCGCGTGAGAACGCCGGCGTTGCGGGCGAATCTGCGGATAAGGAGGCATGATCATGAGTGAAACACTGGAAATCCTGCAGGAGAATCTCGGCCAGGCCCTGCTCGACACCGCGTACATGGTCGTGGTGTCGGCGATCATCGGCATCGTTCTGGGAACGCTTATCGCATTGCTGCTGTACTTGACCGAGAACCGTCTGTTCAAGCCGAACCATGCGGTGAACGTCGTCGTCGGATTCATCGTGAATGCGATCCGATCCCTGCCGTTCCTGATTCTGATGGTCGTGCTGATCCCGGTCGTGCAGTTGCTGATCGGCGACCCCTACACGCCCACCGGTGGCGCGATCTCACTGTCGATCGCGGCCGTGCCGTTCTTCGCCCGCATCGCGGAAAGCGCATTCTCCGAAGTCGACCCCGGTCTGCTGGAAGCGGCCATTTCCACGGGTGCCACCACGCGGCAGATCATCGTGGACGCGATCTTCCCACAGGCGCTGCCCTCGTTCATTCGCGGTGTGGTGCTCACCATCATCTCGCTGATCGGCTATTCGGCGATGGTCGGTACCATCGGCGCGGGCGGGATCGGCGATATGGCCATCCAGTACGGCTACAACCGGTACGATACCGGCGTGCTGGTGGCGATTGTGGTCATCCTGATCGTGCTGGTGCAGATCATCCAGTGGATCGGCGATTGGGCGGCGCGCAAGGTCACGCACTGACCGATGCGACGCGACGCGTGGCCGGCGCGAACCGGCCCGCATGATATGGATAGGTAGGTTTCCGATATGACTTCCCATAGTTCTCCGGTGGCGTTCACCACGGCCGCCCAGTCGATTCCGCCGAACGTGTTCGCGGATATGGACCGTAAGGTCGCCGCCGCGGTGGCGGGCGGAGCGGACGTGATCGATCTGGCGAAAGGCAATCCTGACTCGTTTCCCGCCGAATTCATCCGCGATGTTGCCAAAACGGCCGTGGATGATCCCGCCAACGCCAGATATTCGCCGTTCGACGGCAAGCCGAGTTTCCTGCAGGCGGCGGCGAATTGGTATCGCGGCACGTACAGCGTGGAATTGGATTGGCATACGCAGCTGTTCGCGGTGGAAGGCGCCGTCGACGGTTTGGCCGCGCTGACCGCGGTGCTGGTGTCGCCGGGGGACGCGGTCGCCTACGCCGACCCGTATTATCCTTCGTACCATTGCATGACGGTGATGGCGCAGGGGGAGGAGATTCTGCTGCCGTCGCTGCCCGAACGCGGCTTCCTGCCCGATCTCGACGCGGTGCCGGGCGAGACCTGGGAACGTGTCAAGGTGCTGATTCTCAACTATCCGAACAATCCGACCGGTGCGCAGGCGCCGCGTGAATTCCTTGAGCGGGCGATTGAACTGGCGCATGAGCATCGTTTCGCGATCATCCAGGATTTCGCGTATGCGGGGCTCGGCGTGAAGGACCAGCAGATCAGCATTCTGTCGTTGCCGGGCGCGTTCGACGTGGCGGTGGAAGTGTGTTCGCTTTCGAAGATGTATGCGATGGCGGGCTGGCGTGCCGGGTTCATCGCAGGCAACGACGACATCGTGAGTCATGTGAAGCAGTACCACTATCAAATGGGTTCCATGATCACGTCCAGTATTCAGGATGCCGGCACCGCGGCGCTGGAATCCGACCAGAGTTGCGTGCGTGAACTCGCCGAGCGGTATGCGAGGCGTCGCGAGATCGTGGCGGGTGGTTTGCGTGAAGCCGGACTTGACGTGTTCGATTCGGACGGCGGCATTTATGCCTGGGTGCATGCGCCCGAGGGGTTGACCGGCGAACGGTTCGCCGACCTGCTGCTGGAACGCGCCGCCGTGGCCGCGCTGCCGGGCACCTGCTTCGGGCATGTCGGCAAGGACTACGTGCGGTTCAGTCTACTGAAGTCGGAGGATCTGCTGCGTGAGGCGGTGGAGCGCGTTGTGGCGATACTAGGGTAACGCCTCGTTTCCGTAAACAGTACCGTGAATATGCGGAAGGATGCTGAAAAACCCGTCTGGTCGGTGGTGGCGTATTACGAATGCCATGCTGGCCGGACGGGTTTCGTGTGTTACAGGAGACGGAAAGGTGTTCCGTTGCCTGTTTCCCTAATGATGTCGCCTCATAATCATTTACGAATACGGCCACAAAGGATTTTGCTATTCCGTAAGTGTTGAAAAGTTTGAAATAGAACATATAGAAGTTGAAATAATGACGCGTTATCAATTCCGTAATCGTTGGGGGGGGGTAGCAGCCTATAGATTAAGGCGATTATTCACATGCTGTGTCGGCTTAATGCGGTGATTATCTTGTGAATCATCACATCAAGTTTTCATTTGAGTTTGGAGTAACGTCATATGTCTCGTATCGTGAAGAAATTCACACGATGGGCAGGTTGAGGCCGCCGAATCGTTGGGTATGACGGCGAACCAAGTACGTATGCGCGTCCTGCTGCCGCAGGCCGGAATCGTGGCTCTGCCTGGCCTGATGAATTCCCTCATCGGACTCATCAAAGGCACGTCGTTGGCGTTCGTGTGCGCTGTCGTCGAAATGACCGCCGAAGGCCAGATCCTGGCTGGCGCCACGTACCGCTACTTCGAAATGTATTGCTCTCCCGCCATCATCTATTGGGTCATCACCATGATCCTGGAATGGCTGGCGCGACTGCTGGAAAAGAAACTTTCGGTTCCCGAGCAGGCTCCGGAACTCAAGCAAGTCATTCAGGAAGGGGCATTGACCAATGATTAAGATCCGCAACCTCGTCAAGCGATTCAACAAGCATACGGTGCTCGACGGAATCGATCTGGACATCGAACCGGGAGAGGTGGTGGCCTTCATCGGTCCGTCCGGAACCGGTAAGTCGACGTTCCTGTGTTCCCTCAACCTTCTGGAGAAGCCAGACAGCGGAACGATTCAGTTCGATGACACCACGTACGATCTCGCGCACATCTCCAAGAAGGAGACGCTTCGTCTGCGTCGCAACACGTCCATGGTGTTCCAGAGCTTCAACCTATTCAAGAACCGCACCGTTCTGGAGAACGTGGAGGAGGGGCTCAGAGTAGTCAAGAAGCTGCCGAAGGCTGAAGTGAAGGAACATGCTCTGGCCGAGCTTCGCAATGTCGGACTCGAAGCCTACCAGGATCATTATCCGCAGCACCTGTCGGGTGGCCAGCAGCAGCGCGTTGCCATCGCAAGGGCGCTGTCCATGAAGCCCGAGTTGCTTCTGCTCGATGAGCCGACATCGGCCCTCGACCCCGAACGAGTCAAGGAAGTGCAGGACACCATCACTCTGGCCGCGCAGGGAGGAAACACCATGCTTCTGGTGTCCCATGAGATGGGATTTGTACGCAAGATTGCCTCGCGTGTGCTGTTCATCGAAAACGGCAAGATTGTGGAACAAGGCAACCCGGAGGAGATTTTCTCCCATCCGAAGACGCCTCGTCTCCGTTCCTTCCTGTCCGACTTCGAATCCTACGACTCCAAGCCCGTGGTGCTTAGCCCGCTTGCCTGATACGAGCCGTACCTGAATCTAACCGACGGTCGCATGACCGCAATATATCGAATTTTGAAAGAGGAACAACAATGGCATTCGGATTGAACAACGGCAGCGCATCCACGACACTGCATCTTGACAGGACGGCAAACGCCTGTGGCGTGCGCGCCCACCGCAAGCAGACGGAGGATCCGCAGGGGCGTAACCGTCCGGTGGAGGAGACGACCGTCGAGCAGACGCCGGACGGCGCGTTCCGTCGCCAGCGTAACGAGTTCACGGTTCGTTTCGGATCCCAGCCGGGCCAGGCTCCTGCGGAACCCGGGCGTTACCATGTACTGGGAGCCACCGGCTGCGGTTGGAACCGTCGCCAGCGCATCGTGATTCGTTTGCTGGGACTGTGGGATGTGTTCACTCCGGAGATTATCTACGGTCGTGATGAGCATGGTTGGAAGCTCACCCAGCCCGAAGGCGGTGTGGCTGAGAAGTTCGGCTATGAACGTCTTAATGATGCGTACAAGGCCACGGAACCGAACTATCGGGGAAGAGCGACTTCCCCCACCGTCATCGACATGACCAACGGCAAGGTGGTCACCAACAACTATCACATTCTGAGCATCGATCTTGAGACGGCCTTCAAGCCGTTCCGCAAGCCCGGCGCCCCTGATTTGTATCCGGAGGATTTGCGACAGAAGATCGATCTGCTCAACCAGCAGATCTTCGATGATGTCCACAACGGCACCTACAAGGTCAACTTCGCCACGTCCAAGGGCGCGGCGAAGGCCGCTTACGAGGTCTTCAAGGCGCGTCTGGCCGATTATGACTTCCGTCTGGCATCGAGGCGTTACCTGTTCGGTCCGAACCTGACGGATTCCGACGTTCGCTTGTTCCAGACCCTAGAATCGTACGAAATCGGTTACAGGCCGGAATTCCTGGAAAGCCTCGGTCTTTCGGATGACGAAGTGGTGCATGTGTGGGATTACCCGAACCTGTTCGCCTATGCACGCGACCCGTTCTCCCCGGCCGACCATACCCTGCAGTCCGTCAAGGATGAGCGCAAGGCGCTGTACGAGCGCTGGCTCGAACCCGCAGGTTGCGAGGTGCTGTCCGGTTCGCCCTACTATTCCGGTCCGGGTGTCGGCGGTTCGTTCGAACTGTGGCAGTTCGGGCCCGAATCCGCATCCCAGCCTTTCCGCGGCTGAGACGGTACAGTTCGGAACAGCAGCTGAATGTGCATGATGATTGGACGGTAAAAGAACGATGACTGATCTGGAACTGGAACATCGCGATATTGGACATGGCGTAACGATTCGAAGGGCCGAGGAGCGTGAATATGATCAGGTCGGGCAGGCCCTGCTCGAAGCCTTCACCGCCAGCGGCAAGATTACCGAACATTACCGGCAGCGGTTGCTGGGTATCACGCCGCGCAGCAAGACCGAGGATGTCTGGGTCGCGGAGGATGTGGATGGTCAGATTATCGGAGCCTATTGACACCGAAGCTCGATCATCTTGAAGAGCCCGACACGTTCGGATTCAATACGCTTGGCGTATTGCCCTCCGCGCGGGGCAAAGGTGTAGGCGGGGCATTCGTCCATCATGCGTTGGACCTAGCCCGTTCCCATGGATTGTGTAGGGTGCTGATCCATTCCGGCCCAGGCATGTTGGATGCCCATCGTCTGTACCAGCATTGCGGTTTCGTCAGGCATCGCGAGCTGGAGACGCTGGTCGTCGACGGCGGACAACGATTGCTGTTCTTCATCTACGATTTCGATGATGAATGATCGGGAAGCCGGCCTTCTGCGGAGAGAATCCATGGAAGGCCGGCTTTTATGAATCTTATGAATGATGGCATCTGAGCGCGTGATAACAAGAATCTATAGGAGAATGACGCGGCTTATAACCAACATCGATAGGGGCATCGCGTGGTGGAATTTGAAATCGAGTTAAGTAGGGAACCGTAATCGCGCGAACGCCGCACAAACAATGCGACCGCCGCGCGGCAAGGAACCGATACTGAAACATACAACCCAAGGGGGTGCACACATGACACGATTCAACACTCAGCTCGTCCACGGTCTGCCGATCAACGACAACAACACCGGAGCCGTGAACCCGCCGATCTACAATTCGTCCACTTATGCTTTCGAATCGGTCGAGTCCATGCCCCGCTGGGATTACGCGCGCAGCGGCAACCCGACCCGTGAATTCTTGGAACGCCAGATCGCGCAGCTCGAACACGGCACCCGCGGTTTCGCATTCGGTTCCGGCCTGGCGGCCATCCACGCCGTGTTGTCCATCTTCCAACCCGGTGACCGCATCGTCGTCGGCAAGAACATCTACGGCGGTACCTATTCGCTGTTCAACGAGTTCTTCACCCGCTGGGGTGTGAGGGTTGAAGCCGTTGACACCGCCGACTATGAGGCGCTTGATGCCGCCGTCGCCGGTCGTAACGGTGAGGATAAGGCCAAGGCCGTGTACTTCGAAGTGCTGACCAACCCGCTGCTGCAGGTCAACAACGCGTCCCGCATCTCCGAGGTCGTGCACCGCTACGGCGCACTGTCCATCGTCGACAACACTTTCGTCACCCCCTACCTGCAGCAGCCGCTCGACCTGGGCGCCGATATCGTCATCCATTCCGCCACCAAGTATCTTGCCGGCCATTCCGAAGTGAACGCCGGTCTGGTGGTCGTGGCCGACGATGTGCTCGGGGAGCGCATCTACTACTCGCAGAACCGTTTGGGCGGCGTGCTCGCGCCCACCGAATGCGACGCGGTGCGCCGCGGCATCCAGACACTCGCGCTGCGCCTCGACCGTCAGCAGGAGAACGCGCTCGCCATCGCCGACTATCTGCTGGCCCATCCGCTGGTCAAAACGGTGAACTACCCGGGCATTCACGGCAATCGTGACGAGATTCTGCGCGATAACGGGCTCAAGGGTTTCGGCGGCGTGCTGAGCTTCGAAGTCGTGCCGGGAGTCAACCCGTCCATTATCCTGAACAACCTGCACATCTTCCACTTGGCCGTGTCCCTCGGCGCGGTGGAAAGCCTCGCCGAACTGCCGTGTCGCATGACGCATTTCGAACTGCCGCGCGAGGAACGCCTCAAGGTCGGTATCAGCGACGAACTCATTCGCTTGGCAGTCGGCGTCGAAGACAAGCAGGATCTCATCGAGGATCTCGGTCAGGCGTTCGAACTCGCATACACCGAATATCTTGAGGAGCACGAGGGCTTGCAGACGTTGGGGAAGTTGTCGGTCTGAGCGACGCCGCATTCCGCAATCATTCGTACAACCAAGTACAACCTCGCATAACATGAAGCGTTTTGTCAAGTGCTTTTTCTGATATATTGACGTTTTTCCTTGACAGCGGATGAAGCGAGGAATTATTTAAAGGTTTCTCTTTTGACTATTGCAATCATAGTTTCTACCTGTTATAATGTACTTGTACAATAAGTACACCTATTCAGAAGGTGGTTAATCATGGATATTATTATCAGCAACAACGCCAGCAAACCGATATATGAGCAGATCACAACCCAAATTAAGGCAATGATAATGAGCGGTAAACTGCAACCAGGAGAAGCGATTCCGTCAATGCGATCATTGGCAAAAGCGATCCATGTAAGCGTAATCACCGTTCAAAAAGCATATGAGGATTTGCAAAGAGATGGATTCATCGAAACCACGGTTGGCAGAGGAAGTTTTGTGTCTGCCCAAAATAAAGAGTTCTATCAGGAAGAGCAGCAGCGTATTGCAGGGGAGCATTTACAAATAGCCGCTGAAATCGGGCGTGGAAACAATATCTCCCTCGAAAAACTGACAGAGCTGCTGTCACTATTCTATCTGGAGGATAAGTAACATGGAAAACATTTTAGAATTGCAACAGGTTTCCAAGTCATTTCCAAGCTCAGGTTTTAGGTTGGAGAATATTACATTTTCCCTACCATATGGCACCATAATGGGGTTTGTCGGTGAAAATGGAGCGGGGAAAACGACTACGATTGGCTGTGTTCTGAACACAATCGCAGAATACAGCGGCACCGTTAAACTGTTTGGAAAAAAGATGTTGGATACCGATACCGATATACGCGAGAAAATCGGTGTTGTTTACGACGGCGATAACTTCCCTGCTTACTTAAACGCAAATCAATTGGCTCATGTAATGGCAGGATTTTATAAACAATGGGATAACGATTTGTTTCAGAAGTATCTTCGCGACTTCAAGTTGTCGGCCAAGCAAAAAATCAAGCACTATTCCAAAGGAATGACGATGAAATTGGCAATCGCTGTTGCATTATCTCACCACCCGCAGTTGCTGATTTTGGATGAAGCAACGAGTGGGTTAGATCCAGTTATGCGAGATGAAATGCTGGACGTTTTTCTGGACTTTGTTCAGGAAGAAGGTCATTCTATCCTGTTGTCATCACATATCACAAGTGATTTAGAGAAAATAGCGGACTATATCACCTTTATTCATAACGGAAAACTGATTATGACCGTGACCAAAGACGACTTGTTATACAACTATGCCGTTATGCGCTGTACAGAAAATCAGTTTACTTCTATAGACAATGATGACATCGTTGCCTACAGAAAGCGGGATTATCAGATTGATGTGCTGCTTGCCGATGGTAAAGCTGCACAGAAAAATATAAAGACGCCGTGATCGATCACGTTTCTGTCGATGAAATCATGTTGCTGCTGATAAAGGGGGATCGGGGATGAAAGGCCTTTTGAAGAACAATTATTATGCAACTATTGCCAATGCTAAATTAATTTTCGTTGTCACAGTTTTGCTTTGTGCATTGTCTATTGTTATGAAAAGTCAAATGCTGCTCGTGACCTTTATTCTGCTTTGCATGATTGGTTTCTCCATTATCTCAATTGTAGGACTTCGCAAAGAAATCGCTTCAAAGTGGAATAAATACAAGATAACCACGCCTTTGAAAAGAGTTGATATTATAAAAGGTTACTTTTTGAGCCATCTTCTATGGCTAATTGTAGGAATGCTTATTGCCGGGGCAGGAGTCGCTTTGTCGATTATACTGTCCGGACTCCTTTTTGATAAGAACATCGACATTTTCAATTTTTATGTCCTCGGTATCGGCATCAGCCTGTTCACAGGCGCCTTCTTTTTCCCCACTGTTCTTTTCCTGGAACGGAGAAGAACGAAACGAGGCTTTTTTGGCTATCAGTTTGCTTTGTGGAATTGGTATTATTGCAGGTCTTGCCACGTTAATGAATGCTGTGTTTCCAACACCTATGAGTAATGCACAGATTATAATAGTTGGTACAATTATTATAACTATTGCTGTTTTTGCGTTTGCTATTTCTTGCTTTTTGACTATCAGTATATATCGAAAGCGAGATTATTAAGTGAAATAAAAGATGATTTCAATATAGGAACCGCAGAGATAATGTTCTGCGGTTCCAATACTCAGCAGGACTGTTCATCTGACTTACCGTTTCATATTTTGTTTGCGCGTGTGTTGCTCCCTGTGGGATTCTTCTCTCAGAACATTTTGAACATTCCTGCGGATTTGTTCCACTTCCTTAACCTCGTCTTTTAGCACATAATACTGGCGGGTTAGCTGTTTTTTCGCCGTTCAGCTTGTCACGCTCCGCTTTCCACGCCTTTAGGGGAATACCTGTCTTGCCGTTCATCACTGCGTCCAGATAACGTTCTGCGGCTTCGTAGTGGGTCAATTCCATGCGGTGACTTTCGTAAAATGCTCCCTGCTTTTTCGGCTTCTGCTGTTTGTATTTCCTGTAAATATCGCGGTACTGGAAATACTTCTCGGCATTTGAAATATGCTCGTCAAGGGTTTTCAATCGCCTGTCAATGGGTTTCAGCTTTTCCGCAATGCCGCGCTGTTTACCGTACATATCCTCAACCTTTTTCTTCCAGTCCCGCCATGTCCTTTATAGCATTGACGGTGAGGAAGTTCAGAGTATTCGCCGCCGCTTTCAGATTGTGGATGGTGGTGTATCAGCTCTGTTTTCCAGTCTGTTCCTGCTTTGACAAGATACCCTGTATCACGTCTGCAAGGGTGGGCGGCTCGGTGTTTGCCGCTTCGTCTTTCAGCCAGTTTTGCAGCTTGGATATGCGCGCTTTAAGCTGCCGCAAACGCTGATTTGAGACTTCGATTTCTCGATTGAGGTTTCCGCGCTCGGTGCGTATTCCTCGCTTCTCCATCTGAAAAGCCGCCACGCCTAAATGAACGGTGGGGATTTGGTCTATCCCTTGCCGCGCATAGCTACGGTGATCTATGCGCTCGGCGTGTCCGTTCTGTTCCAATTCCTGATTGCAGATTTCAGCCCATGCGCTTCGCCATTCCTCCGCTTTTGTCTGCTCGTTCCAATCGGTGGCGGGAATGGATTTGCATTTGTAAGAACGCTTTTTCGGGTCATAGATTTTGTTGCCGTCCCTGTCAAGAATATACTCTTTTTTCTGCTTTGCTCCCCATGTGCCGTCCTGCTCGATTGGGCGTATTATCAGCATGACATGGGCGTGTGGATTGCCGTCATTCTTATCATGGATAGCAATATCAGCGCACATTCCCGCATTTACAAACTGCTCTTTTACATACTCCCTCACAAGAGAAATGCCCTGTTCCCTCGTCAATTCTTTGGGCAGGGCAATTTCAATCTCCCTTGCAAGCTGCGCGTTTTTTGCTTTCTCGATTCTCTCAACCGCGTTCCACAAAACAGCGCGGTTTACATACTCGGAGGGGGCGTGGTCGGGCAATAAAACCTCGGTATGAACAACGCCGCCTTTGCGGGTGTAGTCGTGGGTTATTCCGTCATATTCGTTGGTGAGATTATCACCGCTTCGATATGCGGCGGCAGCAACGGCAGACTTGCCCTTGCCGCGTGAGATGATTTTGATACTGCAATGGTAAATCGCCATGCGCTGCGCTCCTTTCCGCGGGCATTGCCCGCTGTTTTCCTTTGTGCCGACAGGTACAAAACGCCGTCTGCAAGACCGCACATACCACATTCATGTGGTATATAAGTGCCCCTTGCTAAAAGCAAGGGTATGGGATTAGTCCCTTACCCTTGCGTCGTTGCTTCCATTCTGGTTTCCTCTATCATCTTTATTGCTTTTCGCTTTAGGATTTTCGTGCTGGTAGATTTGTTCACATTTCTGTGGTAGAATGGGAGCGTCTTTAGTGCATTTTGCACTGGGTAGTGGCCACCGGTGCGTTTGCCAGTGGCCAGTCAGCGTTGCTGAGTGGCCACCCCTTAACTGCCCATCCTTGGATATCTGTTCGAGTGAGACCCGTCAAGGGCAAGCCTTGTGCTACGCACCCTTGACAGGTCTCACTCGAACAGGTGATGGGCAGACAAGCGGTTAAGGCTTGGTGTGATCCTATCCGGACACTGGCTTCGCACTGCGGCCATTTACGGCCGCAAAAGCGGCCACTGAACTTCGCAATATGCACTTTAGAGACAAATCGGGATTTGACGAGGTAATTATTATGATAAAAACACTGAAAAAATTGTTCGGCGGGATAAATCTGACGTGGCCGAAATTGATTATATCCGCAATAGTTGCGGGAATTCTGACCGCAGTAATTGCGATGATTCCGGAACTTCACTATACTTCCTTCAATGCGATTACGGTAACACTTGAAGTATGGATACTGTTTGGCATCATTATTATCATGAACAGCAAATCCAATATTGATTCCGCATTGAAATGTTTTGTTTTTTTTCTGATTTCTCAACCGCTGGTCTATCTGATTCAAGTACCTTTTAATACGTATGGATGGGGAATATTCACATATTACAGATATTGGTTTATCTGGACGCTTCTTTGTCTTCCGATGGGTTATATCGGTTATTACATGAAAAAAGGAAAATGGTGGGGGTATCTCATCCTATTGCCGATGATTGTACTGACAGGATATTCCTATCAGACTTATTTTTCGGATTTTCTGTTTAATATACCAAGGTATATCCTTATTTGCCTGTTCTGTGCCTGCATGATGATCATGTATCCTGTGATGATATTTGAAGACAGAAATATCAAAGCAGTCGGAGCAGTGATCGGCGGAATCGCTGTCATTACCCTGACTGTCATCGGCCTTATGAACCCGCCTGTATACAGTACGGAGATCCTGGTCAACAGTGAAGATCATGTATTTGATGATACCTATCAGGTTACTCTTGCAGACGAAACATACGGCAATGTAAAAATAATATATATGGATAGTGTAGAAGACTATTTCGTGCACGCCGATTTTAAGAAGGCCGGCAAGACCGTTCTCGTTCTGGAGTCGCCGAGTGGAGAGAAAAAAGAATTTGACCTTTCTATTGAGAAGGATACATATGAAATAACACAGAAATAAGGATGCGGATCATCGGAGATAATTGATCAATTCCTGTTTTGCACTTATATAGCATAGCGGCCATGCTCCTACGGCATGACCGCTTTTCAATATCGCCCTATTCGTCCTCGTCTGCCTCGTCCTGCGCTTCCGTATAGGCGGTGTCCCTTGCGGACGTCTGTACGCTCCGCTGCGCTGTCAATCCGTCCAGTATGCGGCGGCTGTGATCGGCGGCTATGGTTTTCAAGGAAGATTTGAAACTGCTCGTCTGTCAGTGATATGCTTTCGGGCAGCATACTTTCAAATAGCCCCATGCGCTTGCAAAGGCGTTTCGTCCTGTCCTTTCGTTCCTGCTGCTTCTGCTCTTGGATCAGCTTCTTTCTCTGGTTTTCAAGCTGCGTCATCTGTAATTCGATGGCTGCGATTTTCTCTGCTTTAGTTTTCGCCATGTGTGTTTTCTCCTTTCGATTTTTGGATGGGATAGGATAGGAAGGGAATGGAAAAGACGGCTTGTTTTACTCTGTTTTCTCGGAACTGATTGCCTTTAGCAGCTTATCTTGAAATGTGTCCCTGCTGCTGTGGTTGAAAAATATCTCGGCAATGAAAGTCTTTGCTCCAAACTTCTTTGTCAGAACGCCGTCCGGCTTTCGGGCTGCGGTCTGTTCCTCGGTCTGAATTTCTTCGGTCTGTGCTTCGGTTTTTTCTGTCATTCAAGTCCTCCTTCGCTTAAAGCAAAAAAGAGATTTCCCGTTGATAGGAAACCTCTTTTCGTGGTGTTGGTTATTCGGTTTTAGGTTGCGGCTTGCAGCTTTTTCTTTGCCCTGTACTCCCTTGCTTTCATTCGCTCATATTTGCGGCATCTTTCAAGGCTTTTCTTACGGTATTCCTTGTAATAGGCTCGATGGTAGGCGCGGGATTTCTCTCTTTTGGCTTCTTCGATTTCAGCCCTTATGCGTTCGCACTCCAGCTCCGTAAGCTCTATCTGTTCGGTCAGCTCATTTTCAAATCTGCCGATATGGTTGAAATATATCTCAATGCGGTGAACGGCGTATTTTGACCTTTTACGTCGCGCTCATGGACAAGGATTTTGCTGATAAACTCGTTTAGGATAGCAGGCGTAAGCTCGGTAAAGACGGCATAGCGTTCTGTCAGCTTCATAAACCTTTGCGCTCATCCGTCCGCGTTCTCAAATTCGGAAAGCTGCTCCTTGATTTCTGCAAGCTCCGTTTTCAGCGTGTAGTATTCTGCGGAATACTTCTGCGACATCTGCTCATAGCGGTCTTGCTCGATCCTGCCGAGGGCAATATCCTCATAGAGCCTGTTCAAAACCGTGTCGATCTGTTCAAGCCTTGCCGTGATCTGCGGTATGCGCTTTTGCTGCTTTTTAACCTTGTCCGTCTGCTGTATGGCAAGGCTCTTTTTGACTAAGGCTTCAAAGTCCGCTCTGTTGCTGATAGAGTAATCCGCGATTTTGCGCAGCACGTCCGCGACGGTCTGCAAGAGTAAATCCGCGTCAATGTTGTGTGGGGAATGGCACTTTGGATTTTTGCCTTTGCCTTTGCGGTATTCGCTGCAAAAAGCAATGTGTTTTTTGCCGCCGCGCCTGTAGTCTATGCGTATGTGCATTTTTGCCCCGCAATCCTTACAGAAAAGCAAGCCGGACAAGGGATGGATTTCTCCGTCCCCATTGGGGCGTCTGACAGGCGCGTTTTCCAATATGCGCTGCACGTTTTCAAAGATGTTGCGGTCAATGATCGGCTCATGCACGTTTTCAAATATCTGCCACTCGTTTTTATCCACATAGTGGTTGCGCTTATCTCTGTAATGCTTCGCCGTCTTGAAGTTCACCACATCGCCGCAATACTCCTGTCTTGTGAGAATGCGGGTCAAGGTCGCCTTGTTCCAGTTGTAGCGGTTTTCCTCGTTCAGATTTCGGCTTTTTGATGTTCCTCTGTCATGGTATTTGAGATAAAAGGTTGGGGTCAGAACTTCCTCATTTTTCAGATAAACGGCAATCTGATTTCTGTTTTTACCCTCAAAAACAGGCTGAAAATAAGACGGACAACGGCTGCGGCTTCCTCGTCTATTATCCAATAATCCTTGTTGTCGGGGTCTTTCATATAGCCGTAGGGGGCTTCGGTGGCAACAGGCTTTCCGCTCATGCCTTTGGTCTTGATGCCTGTTTTTACTTCCTTGCTGATGTCCTTTGCGTACCACTCCGACATGATATTGATAAAGGGCGCAAACTCCAATGTGTCGGGCTTCTCGCTGTCTATGCCGTTGTTGACCGCGATAAAGCGCACCCTGTTTCTGCGGAAGATTTCCATTGCGTTTCCCACTTGGAGATAGTCGCGTCCCCAGCGTGTCATGTCTTTCATAACAACAATGCCAATTTTCCCGCTTTCCACATCGTCCATCATTCGCACATAGGCAGAGCGGTCAAAGAATCTGCCGCTTTCATCGTCGTCGATATAGTGGCGGATGTTCGTCAGCTTTTCCTGCTTTGCGTATCGTTCTAAAAAGCCTTTTGATTGACTATGCTGTTGCTCTCGCCGCCGTCCCTGTCCTCGTCACCAACTGAAAGGCGGGAGTATAGCGCGGTGATCTTGTTGTATTGCGTCATGGCGTTATCCTCCTTTGCGTCCATAAACAATTCCTTACAGTTGATAGTATGCACCCCAAGGACGGTCATACACCACCATGACAAGCACGACGAACACGCACTGTACCGATGACGCGTCACTGAGCTTCGAAACCAAAGCCATCCACGCCGGATACGACCGGCAGGCCAACGCCGACGCAATAAGCGTTCCCATCTACGCCTCCGCGGCGTTCGACCTGGAGAACGCCCAGCGTGGCGACGCGCTCGCGGGTGGTGCGATATCGGGCTTCGAATACTCCAGAGTCGCCAATCCGACCGTCGATGCGCTGGAACGTCGCATCGCCGCGTTGGAAAACGGCATCGGTGCGGTCGCCGTCTCGTCCGGCATGGCGGCGGTCAGCTACGCGCTGATGTGCGCGGGCGAAGGCGGCGGCAGGATCGTCGCACCGGTCAACCTGTACGGCGCATCGGTGGACGCGTTGGGCGACTTCCTCCCGCAGTTCGGCATCCACGGTGATTTCGTTGAGAACATCAACGATCTTGCCGCCGTCGAAGCGGCCATCGGCCCCGACACCAAAGCCATCTACACCGAAAGCGTCGTCAACCCGAGCACGGCCGTGGCCGATATCGAAGGATTGGCGGAACTCGCGCATCGTCACGGCATTCCGCTGATCGTCGACAACACCGTACCCACGCCGTACCTGCTGCGACCCATCGACTTCGGCGCGGACATCGTCGTGCACTCCACCACCAAAGGCATCACCGGTCACGGCAACGCAATCGGCGGCGTGATCGTGGATGCGGGCCGTTTTGACTGGACCAACGGCAGATTCCCGCAGTTCACGCGCGACGATCTGGTCATCAGCGACCAGAAAGCAGGGGAGTGGAACAGCTTCGCCAGCCGATTCGGCAACCAGGCCTTCATCAAACGCGTCCGCACCAAGTACCTGCGCACCTTCGGCGCCGTGCAAAGCCCGTTCAACGCCTACCTGCAGCTCATCGGCTTGGAAACGCTGGCCGTGCGAGAACGGCAGGAAGTCGGCTCCGCGCTCGCCATTGCCAAGCATCTGCAGGGCCTCGCGCACGTCACCCGCGTGAACTACGCCTCGCTCGAAGGCCAAAGCACCTATGATCTGGCGCGGAAATACTTGCCGGAAGGCGTCGGCACTATCCTGTCGTTCACCGTGGAAGGCGATGCGGACGATGTGCGCCGCATCCTCGACGGCACCAGGGTGTTCTCCTATGTGCCGAATATTGGTGATTCGCGCTCGCTGATCGTGGACCCGACCCACGTGACGCATCGCGAGGTGCCGCAGCGGTATTACGATGCCGCCGGCGTGAGCGACAATCTGATTCGCCTGTCCATCGGTCTAGAGAACACCGATGATCTGATCGCCGATCTCGACCAGGCGATCCAGGGAGCGTACTG
Source organism: Bifidobacterium merycicum DSM 6492 (assembly GCF_900129045.1). Lineage (GTDB taxonomy): Bacteria > Actinomycetota > Actinomycetes > Actinomycetales > Bifidobacteriaceae > Bifidobacterium > Bifidobacterium merycicum. The sequence goes on from NZ_FQTX01000001.1 coordinate 42,413, forward strand.
ACGGGTTCGCAGGTCAGTATGTGCGGGTGCACCCGGCTTACTGGTGCACCCATGGGATTCACAGCAAATGCGCCATGTATAGCGGCAGTCGGAGCGTATGATTCTCCGCTTTCAACGGCAGTGGATGCAATACGATTCGGGTACCCACGCGCTTGCCGAACTTCTCTGTGAATTTGTCCAATGACCGCGTGCTGTATCGCTTGCCTGATTTGACCTCTATGGGTGAGATGCGCAGTCTTCCGGCTGCGTCATCGTATCCACGCGATATCAGGAAATCGATTTCCATAGTGTTCTCATGGTTGTTGGAATCCCGTTTCGAATAGAAATACAGTCCATGTCCGCCTGCCATGAGTTGTTGGGCGACGATGTTCTCCGTGAACATGCCTTCGTTTGTCTCCAGCTTCCCTAAGAGAATGTCGCGGTACACTTCGTGGGGCGTGGAGGCGTTGTCGGCGAACATCTGGGTGATGAGCAGGCCAGTGTCGGCCATGTAGCACTTGAAACTGCTTTCGTTCGTCGAGGATGCCAGTCCGACTTCGGGATCGTCGACGTTGTATGCGGTGACACTGATGCAGGCGTCGGCAAGCCAGAAAAACGCGTCGGCGTATTCACGACTTCGTGCGCTGTTGTCCAATGAGGCCAGTTTGAATTTTTTATCATGCCGGGCGAGCTGCCCCGGGAGCGTGGAGAACACGCGCCTGATACGCATGGCATCCGCCGCCCCGAACTGGGCGATGTCGTTGCGGTACAAGGATAGGATGTCGCGTTTGACCACATCGACCATGCCGAAATCCTTGTCGGTAAGGTAGGTTTCGACTGCCTGTGGCATCCCGCCGACCAACATGTACTCGCGGAACAGTCGTTCCGCTTTACGGTGCAACGGTTCCGGCATGGGATGCAGACGATCGAAGGAATCACGGATTGCCGAAGCGAGCGTCTCTTCTCCTCTGGCCCAAAGGAATTCCTCGAAATCCAGCGGATTAAGGCGCAGGGAACTTTCTTCGGAGGGAATGACGATGCCTTCGACGTTTCGCTTGAGAGAAATCAGTGACCCGGTTTCGATGTAGTCGTATCTTCCATCAGCCACCAACTGTTTGATGAATTCGCGTGCCGGCGGAAAACGCTGCACTTCATCGAATACGATGACGGCGTTTCGGCGGGGCAGGGATACACCCGTGTATGCCTGCAGATACATGAAGAAATCGTCCACATTCGCGCGATAGTGTCGGAATAGGTCCTTGATGTCCTCCGAGGCTTCGGAGAAATCGATGATGAGGTGTTTGGCGTATTCGCGTTGCGCGAATTCCTGTGCCAAGGTACTTTTCCCTACGCGACGTGCTCCTTCGATGAGCATGGCGCGCTTGCCCTCAGACTGGCGCTTCCATGTCATAAGTGCTTGATAGGCCTTGCGTTGAAAGAACATGCTAAACCCCTTGGAAATAAAGGCATTTACACGAAATGCAGAGTAAACTTACCCTTAATCATACACGAAATGCAGAGTATGGATAGGTCGATTTATACACGAAATGCAGAGTGTGAGTGGGGGTGATTCATACACGAAATGCAGAGTGTCGCGTATTTCGGTCAGATGATTCGGTGGTGCATCGGTGGCGCGTGATGTTCGATTCGGATGTCCTACGCATTGCCGCCTATCCGACCGATGACCGGCTCGCGGACAGGTGCCGGTCAGCTCGCGGACGCGCCTCATCCAGCTCCTGAACAGCCTCCCGGGGAGCACATCCCCCTTTGGTACGCTGAAATGGTGCGTCGCAACGGATGCGGCGTGCTATTCAAGGAAAGGGAGAGGACATGGAATTTCTGATTGTGCTTCTCGTCATTGTTGGCATCATCGCCGTGCTGTTTCTGTCCACGTTGTTCATCGTGCCGCAGCAGCAGGCGTACATCATCGAACGATTCGGCAAGTTCCACACCGTTCAGTTCGCGGGTATTCATATTCGTATCCCGTTCGTGGATCGCATCGCCATGAAGACGAACATGCGTGTGAACCAGCTCAACGTGCAGCTGGAAACCAAGACGCTCGATAACGTGTTCGTCACCGTCGTGGCATCCACCCAGTTCCGCGTGGATCCCAGCAACGTCGCCACCGCCTATTATGAGCTGCGCGATCCGGCCGGCCAGCTGCGCTCCTACATGGAGGACGCGCTGCGTTCCGCCATCCCGGCGTTGACCCTCGACGACGCGTTCTCCCGTAAGGATGATGTCGCCTTCGACGTGCAGAAGACCGTCGGCAATGAGATGTCGCGCTTCGGTTTCACCGTGGTCAAGACGCTGATCACAGCCATTGATCCGAGCCCGCAGGTTAAGAGCGCCATGGATTCCATCAACGCCGCGCAGCGTGAGAAGGAAGCCACCCGCCAGCGTGCCGAGGCCCAGCGCATCCAGATTGAGACGCAGGCTGCCGCCGAAGCGGAGAAGACCCGGCTGCAGGGCGAAGGCCAGGCGAACTACCGTCGTGAGATCGCCAACGGTATCGTCGACCAGATCAAGAGCCTGCAGGCCGTCGGCATGAACGTGAGCGATGTGAACAACGTCGTGCTGTTCAACCAGTATCTCGACACCATGCGCAACCTCGCCTCGTCGCAGAACGCGAAGACCGTCGTACTTCCGGCTTCCACGCCGGGCGGTTTCAACGAGATGCGCGACCAGGTCATTGCCGCCATGGAGGCCGGCAAGTAAGTCAGGCAACATCGTCCAGACACCATCGCCAAGTAACATTGCGATGATCTCGGGCGAATAGCCTTACCGAGGCTATGGTGTTTTCGTGGTGCACCGTGGCCGTGTGAGGGGACGTTCCGTCAGGGGCGTCCCCTCGTCGTGTTCGTACGGTGGTGCGGGGTGGCTCATTGCCGTTACCGCCGACCAGCATAAGGAACCGCAACAAATGTGTATATAGATTCTTTCTATAGATGAGGCCTCTGCTATAAATCAGATTAATTACTCGACGTGCTGAGAGCCGATAATAACAGCGCCGTGTTGCCCTTGGAACAAACATATTCTCTCAATCAATCAGGAAATGAAGCCCATGCGCTTCCCGTTGAATCGTTTGAAAAAGAAAGCTTGTCCCATGACCTTCACCTACTACACCCAAAGCAAACTCGTCTTCGGACCCGGCGCCCAGAACAATTTGGAACAGCTGCTGCGCGAGCAGAACGCCACCTCGATCCTGCTGGTCTACAGCGGCGATTACGTGTTCGACCTGGGCATCCATGACGTCGTGGAGAAGGCCGTCGCCGCAATCGGCGCGAAACTTATCGAAAACGGCGACGTCGTCCCGAATCCGCGCATCGACCTCGTCCGCGACCTGATCGTCAAGGCACATGAGGCGGACGTCGATTTCGTGCTCGCCGCCGGTGGCGCAAGCTCGTTCGATACGGCGAAGGCAGTCGGTGTCGGCCTCGCCTACGACGGCGACGTGTGGGACCTGTTCGACGGTACCGCCGAGCCGCAAAGCAGCATCCCGGTCGGCGTGATCTCCACCATTCCCGGCAGTGGCTCGGAGGTTTCCGATTGCGCCGTCCTCCAGCAGAGGCAGGACAAGCGTGCACTGGAGAACCGCATCGTGATTCCCCGCTTCGCCATCGTCAACCCGGAATACTCCGACACCACGCCGTACCGTTACCAGGCCGCTGCCGTCGCCGATCTGGCAGTCGGCTTCCTGGAACCGTATTTCACCGTGAAAGATCATCTGGAATCCGCCGACAGGCTGCTCGAAGGCGGTCTGAAAGCCGCGCTGCTGGCGGGCCGCCGATCCGCATGACCTGAAGAACCGCACCGAACTGCACTGGCTGTCGGCGACGATGTTCAACCATTGTTTCCTCGCCACCGGTTCGGAAAACGATTGGACCACCCACCGTCTGGAACATGAGCTCGGCGGCGAATTCGACGTCATCCACGGTGAAGGCATCGCGGCCATCCTGCCATCGATCATCCGCGTGGTGGTCAAGCGGCAGCCGCAGCGTTACGCGCAACTGGCGGTCAGGGTGCTCGGCGAGGATCCGTACGATCACAGCGAATACGAACTCGCGCTCATCTTCGCGAAGCGTCTCGAAGACCACTTCAAGACGCTCGGACTGGGCACGAGCCTGCACGAACTGGACATTCCGCGCGAAGCCATCAGGCACATCGCCGACCAACTCACGCACGACGGCACGTCCACGGTCGGCAACTATTCGCCGCTCACCCGAGACGACGTCATCGAAGTACTGGAACTTGCATATTGATATGCGCTGATATGCGTTGATACGCGCATCTGGAGGAAACATGCCGAACGTAAACGAAAACACGGCACCCGTGGCGGTCGCCATACGGGAACTCAAAAAGGTCTACCGCTCCGACGGTGAAGAGAAAGTCGCGCTGCACGACGTGAGCCTGGACATCGCCGAAGGCGACATCTACGGCATCATCGGTCTGAGTGGTGCGGGCAAAAGCACACTGGTGCGATGCATCAACGGTCTGGAACGCTATGACGGCGGATCGCTGACCGTGCATGGTCGGGAAATCGCGAACCTGCGGGGCAACGACCTGCGTGCGCTACGCCGCAAAATCGGCATGATCTTCCAATCCTTCAACCTCATGCCGTCGCGAACCGTGGCAGGAAACGTCGAACTTGCGCTTCTGGACTCCGTCAACAGCAAGAGCGAGCGCAAGCATGAAGTCGAGAAACTGCTGGAACTCGTAGGATTGGCCGACAAGGCCGACGCCTATCCGAGCGAATTGTCAGGCGGGCAGAAGCAGCGCGTGGCCATCGCGCGAGCCCTGGCCAACAAGCCCGACATCCTGCTCAGCGACGAGGCGACCAGCGCACTCGACCCCAATACGACCAAATCCATCCTCAAACTGCTGCGGAACCTGCACGATACGCTCGGATTGACGATCATCGTCATCACACATCAGATGTCCGTCATCAAGCAGATCTGCAACAAGGTCGCGGTGATCGACCACGGCACCATCGTCGAGGAAGGGCACGTCTTCGATATCTTCGCCAATCCCAAAGCCGCATTGACCCAGTCGTTCGTCGCGACCACCTCGAACCTGGGCAAGATCCACGACCTGCTGGACGAGCATTCGCCGCTGGTTCAACTGGAACCCGGTCAAGTGCTGCTGCGCATGAAATACATCTCCAAGGAAGTGTCTGAGGCGCTGGTATCCCACATTTCACGCACGTTCGGCATCGACGTCAACATCATCTTCGGCGATATCGACGTGATCGACAACGCTCCGCTCGGCGGTCTGGTCGTCATCCTCGACGGCGCCGCCGACCGCATCACAGCGGCCGTCGACTATCTGAAGGACCGCAATATCGGAATCGAGGTTCTCGCACAATGAACATTCTCACCCAATGGTTCCCCAATGTAGCCAACCGTCTTCCCGAATTCATCGACAGTTTCGTCCAAACGGTGATCATGGTCGCCGTGACCGGCGTGATCTCATTCATACTGGCCACGCTGATCGCCGTGACGCTCACGCTGACCGAACCCGCGGGGTTGAAACCCAACGCCGTGGTCTTCAATATCGTCGACAAACTGATCAACCTGTTCCGATCCATCCCATTCATCATCCTGGCGGCAGCGCTGGTCCCCGTCACCAGGGCGCTCGTCGGCACGGCGATTGGCACGAAAGGCGCGATCTTCCCACTGATCATCGGCATCACGCCGTTCTTCAGCAGGCAGATCCAGTCGGCGCTCGCCGGAGTGGACGTCGGTTTGGTCGAAGCGGCCGAATCGATGGGCATGAGCGTCACGAAGATCGTGTACCGCGTATACCTGCGTGAGGCGATTCCCTCCATCATCCGTGTCAGCGTCATCGCCATCGTCAGCTTGGTCGGATTGACCGCCATCGTCGGCATCGTCGGAGGCGGCGGTTTGGGTGACTTCGCCATCCGTTACGGCTATCAGCGGTACATGCTGGACGCGACCTATGCGACGGTGATCGTGCTGGTGGTCTTCATCGGCATCATCGAATTCATCGGACGGCAGCTGGTCGAAATCACGGAGCACTGATCGCCGTCCCCGAATCGGCGTTCAGACGCTTCGATCCCACTATCAATTCCCCAACCCCAACCATCACGATACCCAACGCAACCACCTGAGAGGAAGAGAATCATGGCAACGAAGAAGAAGGCGAAGCGGAAACTTATCGCGGTGCTGGTCGTACTGGCGATCATCGCAGCGGCCGGCATCGGCTACAGCGTGTACCGTTCCACCCGCAACGCGGGTGAGAAAACCATAACCGTCGGTCTCGTCGGCAATGCCGACGACGCGATCTGGGATGCGGTGCAGAAGGAACTCGACAACGAGAAGGCCGGCATCAAGATTGAGAAGAAGGCGTTCCAGGACGGCATCTACGCCAATCAGGCGCAAGCCAACGGCGAACTCGACCTGACGGCGTTCCAGCACTACGCGTTCCTGAACCAGGAGAAGTCGGAGAAGGGCTACAAGCTCACGGCAATCGCCGAAACCTACATCTCGCCGCTGAACCTGTACTCCAAGAAGTACAAGAGCCTCAAGGATTTCAAGTCCGGCGACAAGGTGGCCATCCCGAACAACGCCACCAATACCGGCCGTGCGTTGAAGGTGCTCGATGCCGCCGGGCTCATCAAGCTCAAGGACAACACCAAGACCAATCCGACCGTGGATGACATCGCCGAAAACCCGAGCGGCATCGATATCGAACTCAACGATCCGGCCTCCATCATCAACCTGCTTCCCGATTATGCGGCGGGCATCACGAATACCAACTTCATCATCGATGCGGGCATGAGCGCCGATGATGCCCTGTACCAGGCGCCGATCGATACGAACAACAAGAGCTTCAAGCCATACATCAACATCATCGTCGCGCGTTCCGATCAGAAGGACAACGCCGATTATCAGAAAGTCGTGAAGGCCTACCACACCAAGTCCGTGGCCGATGCCATCAACGAGAACTACAAGGGCGCCGTGGTGCCGGTGTTCAAGTACTGAGCGCGGGCTGACACGCAAAACGGCAACGCACGTCAACAAGGAGAGCATCACATGAGCGAAACAATCGTCCCCGGCAACGCAACGCAGGTCGATCCCTATGTCCAGCAGTGGCATATCTGGCATGCGCAGAGGATAGAGGAACTCACCTCGCCGCACGGCTATCTGGCCCCCGCGTCCATCAACTGGATTTCCAACGGCCAGAGCAAAAGCATCAACGGCATTCCCGGCACATGGAGGGCTGACGACAATGCGCTCGTCTACACGCCTGAAGGCCGCGAAGTCTACAACGCCGGATCCCCGGTCATCGCGCCCATCGCCTTCGTGCCGACCGCATTCGGCGAAGAGGCTTTGAGCTACCTCGACTATGGTGAGATCCGCGTCGAAGTGAACGCACAGACCGACGCCATCAGCCGCGACGAGCATCATTTCTGGGTGCGCGTGAAGGATCCAAACACCGAACGCCGCAGGAACTTCACCGGCATTGACCATTTCCCCATCGACAAGCGGTGGAGGATTCCCGCCACGTTCCGCTGGGCCAAGGAGGATGAGCTCGACATCCACGATTCCGTCGTGAAAACCGTGCTGCAGTCCTACCCGGTTCTCGGCTTCGTTGAATTCGAATACGAGGGCGCGTCCTATTCGCTGGTCGTTTCGAACGTGTTTGGGCATGTGACGGTGTTCTTCTCGGACGAGACGACGGGCAAGGAAACCTACGATATCGGCCGTGTGCTGCATCTGGATCCTCTTGAGCTGAACAATCTCGATTCGATTGACTTCAACTACGCGTTCAACTATCCGTGCGCGTTCTCCACCTACTGCACCTGCCCGATTCCCTCGAAGCGCAACCACTTGCCCTTCGCGGTCACGGCGGGGGAGAAGACACCGAAGGAACACGCCCAGTACTGATTGGCAGCGCGCGGCAACAGGCGGCAAACAGCAGTAGGCAATGATATGAACGGGAAGACGGGAGCGAGGCATGAGTTCGAATATTCGCGATACGGACGTCCGCAGCGGCCCCGACCGCTACGTCAGCGGCATCGGAGTCGCACGCGACATCGGCGGGTATCTTGACGATTACCGTCAACCGGTGCTGATTACGGGCGAACGATCCTGGGAGGCGTTTTCCGGGTATGCCGATGCGGTTCCCGACCTTCCCGTACTGCGGTACGACGGCAGCGCCACAGTGCGCAACGCCAGTGAACTCGCCGATCGGGCGCGTGCGCTTCACGCGGACGCCGTGATCGCCGTGGGAGCAGGCAAGCTTTCCGACACGGCGAAGAACGTCGCCGAATTCACGGGCGCCGAACTCATCATGGTGCCCACGTTGGCGGCCACTTGCGCCGCCTATTCGGCGCTGTCCGTGAACTACGACGAGAAGCATCGCTATGCGAACGCACCACTCCACCCGCGCAACAGCAACCTGGTGTTGGTCGACGCCGCGCTGATCGCACGCGGACCACGCGAATACCTCGTGGGCGGCATCGGCGACACGCTTGCGAAATGGTATGAGTCCAGGCCGGTGTTCGCGCGGGCCGCGTCGCTGTCCGCTTTCGACAGATTGTCGCAACAGGCGGCGGCCGAACTGCGTTCCATCCTCCTTGAGGAAAGCGAAGCCGCGTTGCGTGCCCACGACAGGGGAGTGGTGGACGAGCATCTGCTTCGGGTCATCGATACGAATATCGGATTGGCCGGTACGGTCGGAGGCTTCGGCGGCACTCGTGCCAGGGCGTCGGGAGCGCACTCCATGCACGATGCGCTGACGCAGATACCGGGAACATCCTCCACCGTGCATGGTGCGAAAGTGGCGTATGGCATCATCGTCCAGCTGCTCGCCGAAGGTGATGCGGATGAGGCGCGTTCCCTCGTACCGTTCTACGACTCGGTGGGGCTTCCTCATTCGCTTCGACAGATGGGATTGGATATCGACGACGCCGACGCGGTGCGCGTGGTCGCCGAATTCGCAGCCGGCGATAAGGCCGCGTTCGCCCAGGCGGTGCCGGGCATCACGGCCGATGATGTGGTTCATGCCATGAGGCTTGCCGAATCGTTGGCATAGCCAGCTGTTTCCTATGAAAAGGAGAGATCCTCCGAGGTTTCCAGCCACGATGGCTGGCGCTTCGGAGGATCTCTCCTTCTTTCCCGCGTGACTGGGAACCTTCGCCTTTGAAGATTTCCTACAGCAACCCGTCCGCGTGCAGCGCCTCGTACATGCGGTCGAAGCAGTCCACCAGCAGCGGGCGTGGCATGGCGAAGTTCATGCGTACGCAGCCTTGGCCGATTTTGCCGCATTCCTTGCCGTCGGTGAGCGCCACCTTGGCCTTGTTGAGGAAATACGCGGCGGGGTCGTCGATGCCGAGCGGTTTGAAATCAAGCCACGCGATGTACGTGCCTTGCGGCCGCACGTAGCCGACCTTGGCGAACCTGCCGTGCATCTGCTCGTCGACCAGCCTGAAATTACGCTTCACATAGGCCAGCGCGTCCTGGAACCACGGGTCGCCTTCGGTGTAGGCGGTGGTCGTGGCGATGGCGCCGATGGTCGCGGTCTGATGTTCGCTCCATTCGGCGCGATCCATCCACATGGCGAGGTCATCCGGATTGGTGAGCAGCACCTGCGCGCATTTCGTGCCGGGAATATTGAAGGATTTCGAGGCGCTGGTGGCGGTCATGGATTGCATGGCGGCCTGTTCGCCGATGGTGGCGAACGGGATGTGCCGGTAACCGTCGAACACGAAGGGCGCATGGATCTCGTCGGAGAAGATACGCACGTCGTATGCGGCGGCGAGGTCGCTGACGCGCTGCTCCTCTTCAAGGGTGAGCACCTTGCCGATCGGGTTGTGCGGATTGCACAGTACGAAGGCGCGGCAACCGCTGCGGAACGCCTGTTCGATGGCATCGAAATCGAACGCCCAGTCGTCCCCGGATTGCAGCATGTCGATTTCCAGCACTTGGATGCCGTACAGGCGCGGCACGCTCAGGAACGGCATGTAGGCGGGCGTCGGCACGATGACCGAATTGCCCGCGCCGACGATTTCGCGCAGGAAGATCTCATACGCTTCGAGCACGTCGGGAACCGGGCGGATGATGCTCGGATCGACATCCCAACCGTAGTGGTTCTTCTGCCATGCCGCGCAGGCTTCGGCCACGCGACGCTTCCACGGGTCGGGGATGTAGCCGAGCTTGCAATGGTCGCAGGCGTTGTCGATGGCCCGCTGGATGCAGGGTGCCAGACCATAATCCATTTCGGCGATGAACGCGCCGATGCAACCGGGGTAGCGGGTCCACTTGTCGCCGCCGATGGCGGCCAGATCGGCGGCGGAGGTGCGGTCGATGGTGTCCGCGTCGAAGCCGGAGCCGTTCGCGGTGGCGGGTTCCGCCATGGTCGGCATTGTCGAAGTCATGGTCATATCGTTCATGCTTCAATCCTGCATGACCGGTGCCGGTCGGGCGAGCGTGTTCCTCGGCCGGTTTATTTGACTGCTATGAGCTTTGCTTATATCACGACACGTTTTCGTCATGAAAAAGGTGTCGGTTATTCAAAAAACGATGGTCTGCGGCCGTCAGACCGTCATATCGGCATCGGTGTTGGTGCTGGTGTTGATATCGGTGCCGGTACCAACACCAACAGTCTCACGCACCGGTTCGAGATAGCGTCTGGACGCTTTGCCGATTTCACCGCGCACCCGTTCGATGGCCGGCCTGTCATCGCCGTTCCTTGTGACGAAGCAGACTTGCCGGAACGCGTTCGCATCGCTGATCGGACATGCGACGAGATCGTCACGCAGATTCGCGGTGGTCGCCAGCCGTGACACGATGGATACGCCCATGCCGACCTCGACCAGATTCTGCGTGGCCCAGTAATCGTCGGTGGAATGCGTGATGTCCGGCGAGAATCCGGCGGCCTTCGCCAAGGAGACGAGATTCGCCTGGCAGGTTTCGCAACCCGCGATCCATGATTCGTCACGCGCATCGCACAGGCTCACCGGTTCGCGCGTCCGTTCGTAGATTTTGGCGATGCTGCTGGACTTGGCGACCAGCAGCATCAGCGGGTCGATGCCGAAGCATTCGGTGCGCAGATCGGACAGCCGATCATCATCGGGCAGCGAATTGTACCGGAACGTGATCGCGCAATCCGCCAATCCCTGTTCCAACGCCTCCACGGCTTCCGGCGGTTCCATCTGCATCAGGCTGACGCGGATATCCGACGAATGGCTCACATGCACCAGCACACGCGCCACGAACGAGGAACATACCGATGGAGGAGCGACGAGCCGGATATGCGTGGAGCCGTTACGCCGGTACTCTTCGATATCCTTGCCCGCCTGCATGAGCCGGTTTTCGATAAGCTGCCCGTGACGCGCCAGAATCAGTCCGGCCGGCGTAAGCTCTACCCCGTGGGAGGTGCGGCGCACCAAGCGGATGCCGAGCTCCTTCTCGCATCTTCCGATCTGCTGGCTGACTGCAGGTTGCGAACAGCCGCTTTCCCGCGCGGCCGCGGAGAATGAGCCGAGTCGCTCGACATTCCACAACGTCACCAGGGTTTGTGGGCTCAGTCGCGCCATCATGCCGCCTTTCATACCGGTCGGGCCGTACGTTTCGAAAATCCCGAAGCGGTGGTTCAGCTGTTGAGGAATGCGGGGATCGCTTCGGCGGCCGCATAGCCGGCGCGGTACATGCGTTCCAGACCCTCGTAGGATTTGCTCAGCGTGTTCAGGCCATACAGGCTTTCCGGTGCGAGGATCAGCACGCGGCCATCCTTCTCGTACTCCTTGGCCAACGCCACTTCGTCGTTGTAGGTACGGGAGCGGTTCAACAGACGCTCCGCGGCAGTGGGGTGGCTGCGCCTGAGAATGGCGGCCGGTCCGATATCCTTCTTCTGCTCGCGTAGTACATCCTTGAGACGCGTCAGAATCACCACCACGCGGTCATAGCCGTCATCCAGCGCCTTCTGCACGGGAACGGGATCGGCTATGCCGCCGTCGTAGTACGGCACGCCGTCGATCACATACGGTTTGCACGCCACTGGTACCGCGGAGGACGCCTTCATGATGTCGAAATTGTCGTAGGAGACATCCGACTTGTCGAAATACTTGGTCGAACCGTCTTCGGCGTTGCATGCGATCACGGTGAAACCGGTGGGATTGGCGGCGAAGGCCTCATAATCGACTGGGTATTCGCCGTCATGGTTGCTCAGCGTGCTGTACACATATTCGAGGTTGGCGTAGTTGTGGTTCTTGATGTAGTTGTCGAGGCTCGCGTATTCCTTGCGGAACGCGTACTCGGTGTAGAACTTGTGGGTGCGCCCGTGCTGGCCGGAGATGAAGGACACCATGTTCGCACTGCCTGCGGAAACGCCGTAGCAGTGGTCGACCGTAACGCCGTCCTCCATCATGCGATCCATCACGCCGGCGCCGAAAATCGCACGGAACCCACCGCCGACATCGATCATTGCACTCCTGTTCGCCATAGTCTGCCCCTCCCTGAATGGCCTTGCCTGTTATCTGCTCGCCCACATTGCGTGAGGCGCGTTTTTCCCAAAGCTTATGCCGTGTCGGCGGACATTTTCCCGTATGGCATAGGCCATGCAGGGACGCGAGTCCGCTGTCTGCGGCTAGCTGCGATGCAGCAGCGTCGAAGCTAATTCGGCGATGCGCTCGGAACCGTCGGAATTGGCGAGTTCCACGCTGCCCTGGGCGTCTTCCGGTGCAAGCTTGCCCAACGATTCCAATACCACGTGCAAGTGGCGCACGGTGCCCTCGTTGCCGTCGATGATCGCGGCGCCATCCGGCAGCAGTTCGCGGAAATAGTCACGGTAGAACACGAAATGCGTGCATCCGAGCACCACGGCGTCGATGGTCTGCAGATCGTAGGCGCCGAAATAGCCGTGCAAGGCGTTCATCACGGTGTCATGCTCGTCGAGAAGGCCCTGTTCGACGATTTCCACAAGACCGGGGCAGGGTTCGGGGAAAATCGTGTGATCGGCTTTGAACCGGTCCATGAGCTTGGCGAACTTGCGTTCGCGCAGGGTGAGCGGGGTGGCGGCGACGATGATGCGCTGCCGCTGGCCGTGCCCACGGTCGCAGGCGACCTTGAGCGCCGGTTCCATGCCGATGATCGGGATATCGTGCGTTTCGCGCAACGCATCCGCCGCAGCCGATGTGGCGGTATTGCAGGCGATGACCACGGCCTTCACGCCCTGTTTCACAAATTGTTCCACGATGGCGAAACTCAGTTCACGCACCTGTTCGGGGGTTTTGATGCCATACGGTGCGTTGGCGGAATCACCGAAATACAGCACCTTCTCGTTCGGCATGTCCTGCGCGATCTGACGGACCACCGAAATCCCGCCGAGACCTGAATCGAAAACGCCGATCGGCGCCGTTGAGCTCATATGCGTCCCTTTCCGTCCGTCCGATCGTCCAAACGACCGCTTCTGACCACTTCTAGACTACTCGTCCCATCCGCGCCGACGGGTAGGGTGGGGCGCATGAGTATTCCGCAGCAAGTCACCAAAACGCATGCCACCGGCAACGATTTCGTCGTATATGCCGATCCCGAAGGGCGTTTCGAGCCGACCCCCGACGAGGTGCGCTTCCTCGACGACCGGCATTTCGGCATTGGCGGGGACGGCGTGATCCGTCTCGCGCACCCCGAGGATGTGTCCGATCTGACACCCGAGCAGGTCGCCGAATGCCGTGAGTCCGGAACCGAATGGTTCATGGATTACCGCAATGCCGACGGTTCCCTGGCCCAGATGTGCGGCAACGGCACACGTGCCATCACACTGTTCGCCTACGACCGTGGCTACGCTTCGGGCGACGCGTTCCGTCTCGGCACCCGCGCCGGCGTGAAGATCCTCACCTCGCTCGACGACGATGAGCGCCTCGGCCATAACGTGTTCCGCGTGGAGATGGGCGCGTGGAAGCGCGGCGAACTCGATGCTTTCGACGTGACGATACCGGGCACGCCGGGGTCCGCCCGCGGCACCTACGTGGACATGGGCAATCCGCATGTCGTGGCGGTGCTGGAGGACGGCAAGGCCACGCTTCCCGCGGTGGAAGACCTTGATTTGGTGACCAAGCCGGTGGTCGCCCCCGTGCTGGAATCCGATCAGAACGTGGAATTCGTGCGCATCGACTCGATGGACGCCGAAGCCGGCGAAGGCACGGCGACCATGCGCGTCAACGAACGTGGATGTGGCGAAACGTTGTCCTGCGGTACGGGCCTGTGCGCCACGGCGGTCACGCTTCGCGCCAAAACCGGCATTGATCATTGGACGATCACCGTGCGCGGCGGCGTGCTGCGCATCGACGTGAGTGACACGGACGTGAAGCTCACCGGTTCCGCGACCCTGGTGGGCGATATCACACTGCTGTAGTCCCGTCGTTGGAGTTCCATAACCAATTCCGTGGCAAATCACGTTGCGAATCCCGCAGTGGAAACGACGAGGGCCGCGCATCGGCATCAACCGGTGCGCGGCCCTCGCATACCCGCAAACGTGAATCACGCGGCTCAGCGGAATATCATCGGACCATCCTTGACCATGATGATCGCGAGTAACGCGAGAATCCACACCACATCAACCATCAGGTCATAATTCAGGCGGTAATACGTATCAAGCCCGCGAGCCATGCCCTCCTTGCGCGGTGGCAGCTCCTGCACCACAACCGTCGCATGCGACAACGCGATGAACTGGATGGTCGTGGAGAACATCAGCACCATGCACCACGGGCACAGCGCCTGAATCACGAACAGCGACTGGGACGTCAACCAATACGAATACGCGAGCGCCGCGAGGCCGCCCAGCCACGTGCAGGCTGCGAACCAGCGCGGCACGGCGATGCGCGCCAAGCCGATCACGGCGATGGTGACGAACACGGATTCGGCGGCGATGCCGAAGAACGCGTTCGGGTAGCTCAGACCGCCGAATTTCACGATTTCCGCCTGCCAGGATTGCGCCACAGTGGAGCAGGAGAGCACGGCGTTCACATCGCAGCCCAGCTGTTGGTTGGGGTTGCGGGCCAGTTTCAACGTGTCCGCGCTCAGGATGAACGATACGGCCAACGCCACGGCCGACGCCACCAGCATGACCAGATATACCCAAGTGGCGCTATGACGCCATCCGCGTGGTCTGCGTTCGATATCCGGTTCGATGCCCGGCTGGATATGCGCCGTCTCTTCTCCCATAATCGTTCCTTTCCGTGTTCTTCCTTGTCGTGTTTCCTCGTTGAATCGGCGGAGCGCTCCTCCGCGGTGCTGCGGAACGAGCTTAACAGTGGGCTACGATAGGGGTCATGACACGCTATGAGATTCCCGCCGAACCGCCGGCGGCAGGATGGGATATCCACTGCCATACCGCGTTTTCGGATGGCACGATGACACCGGAAGGCATGGTGGCCCAAGCGGTGCGGATCGGTTTGGAAGGCGTCGCGATCACCGATCATGATACGAGCGCCGGATGGGGCGATGCCGTGGAAGCGGCGCAACGGCTGGGATTGCCGTTGCTGCGCGGCACGGAGATCACCGCGGCGGACGGTGATGTCAGCGTGCACATGCTCGGCTTGCAATACGATCCGACCAATGAGCGCCTCGTCAACATGTTCGCGACCACCAGGCGCAAACGTCTCCAACGCACACGGACGATGGTCGAACTCATGGCCCGCGATTTCCCCATCACCTGGCAGATGGTCGAACGGCAGGTTCGGGAAGGGGAGCGGACCACGGTCGGCAGGCCGCATATCGCGGATGCGCTGGTCGCCGCAGGCGTCTACCGGAATCGCAGCGAAGCGTTCGCAGGCGCGGTGAGCGCGCAATCGAAATACTACATTCCCACGCCTTCGCCGACGGCCATCGAAGTGACACGGACCGTCAAACAGGCCGGAGGCGTGATCATCCTCGCCCATCCCGGTGATCGGCGCAGGAACAGCACGCTGCTGTCCGATGAACGCATCGACGCGCTCGCCGACGCCGGATTGGATGGGCTCGAAGTGTGGCATCGCGGCAATGAACCCGATCAGCGTCGGCGTCTGCTCGATATCGCTCGCCGACGTGATCTGTTGGTCACCGGCGGCTCCGATTGGCATGGCGAGGGCAAGCCGAACAGGTTGGGGGAGAACCTGACCGATGCGGCCACGGTTCGGCGGATCGTGGAACGCGGCGCCATTCCGCTCGTCTGAGTCATGGGCGGGATTGTGCGGTGAGTACGATTCGAAGCCGATACGCAATCCGGAATCGATATACGAATGGGGTCCTTCCATCAGGAAGGACCCCATCGCGTTTTCGCGTCATACGCCGCCAGAATCGTGGCGGCGAACCGTCAGAGCGCGCCGAAACCGACGGCGTGCTTGGTTTCGGAACCGACGATCGCATAGCCGAGCGCTCCGGCGGGAACGATGATCCTACGGCCCTTGTCGTCGTTCAGCACGATCGGCTTGTCCTCGCTCACCGCGGTGCTGATGGCGGCGTTGACCGCATCGGCGGATTCCTCGGTGCTGAAGGTGACGGCACGCGCCACGTTCCGGATGCCCAGTTCGATATCCATTGATTGCTCCTTGATCGTTGTCCTGTTTGTCCTGTTTGAGGCTTTATTCTGCTCGCCCATGGCGAAAAGCGCATCGATGATTACGCTTGCGGCGTGATTTTCCGTTCGTTCGTCACGTCGGAGGCGTCCAGCCCGGTCCGCGCATCCTGCAACGCGCGTTCCTCGCGTTCCAGCAACGGAATCACCTCGGTCGCCGGTACATTGAGGTTCGGCACCGAGAAGCGTTGCGGTTGCTCGGTACGCGGCGCATCGGCGCTCGTACCCGCATTCGCACGATGCACCACGATGTGATGCTCGTTCGTGTCGTCGCTCACCGTGTCTCCGTCGGGCGACACCTGCGTGTCATTGGTTTCGTCATCCATGCGATCCAATGCGATGGTGGCCGAGGAAATCGGCGGAATATCAGGTAGCGGAGCGCTTGCGACCCTACCGCTTGCGGTGCTGTCGGATTCCAACGCGGCATTGGCGGATGCGATATTGGACGAACCGGTGTGATCCGGATCGATCGTATCGTCGGGATCCATGAGCCGGTCGGCCGAACGCGCGTTCCGCTCATCGTCGCGCAACAGCGTACCCACCGTGATCGTGGAAGGATGCTTGCCGGCCGAGGGCTTCAGCGTATTGGCGTTGGACGGGCGAGCATCTCTTACACTCACCCCGAGCTGATGCGCGAGACGATCCACCTGGGCCTTGAACTGGATGATCTTGTCGTTGTCGGCATTGTTCAGCGCACGGATGAAATCGCCCACCTGCTCCATCTGCACCCACAGGTTGGCGCGCAGCATGATCAGATCATCGAGCCTGTTGCCCATCATGCGTCCGTAGGCGGTGAGAACGGCGTTGCGGCGTTCCTCATCGAGTTTCGAGAAAATCCAAGCCAGATCGCGTGCCGGATCGTTGACCTGCATGTTCTGCCAGTTGTTCACCGCGGTGATCGTCGAACCGCTGAACCGAACGTCGCCGTTTTCGAACCCGCCGTGCACCATGCACGTCGAGAACGACCACAGGCCTTCCGTATCCATGATGCGGGCCCAACTCGTCGTGATCTCGCTCGGCACATGACCGGCGTTGCGCAGTCGTTTGATCCATGCGGTGAGCTGGGCACGAATCTGCCCGGTGACGAAGATCGGATAGCCGGCCTCCTGCATGAAATCGGGGCGTAGGCGGTGAATCGCGCCGATGGCGGTGCCCATCGCGGAACATTGGTTCGAGGTCAGCTCGTCAAGAGGCGTTTCCACACCGTCCTGATGGCGCATCACCATCACCGCGGTATCCCCGGTGGGCCCCTTGGAATCGGTGCCGGGAGCGAAGGAAAGCACACGGCCCAGCGAGAATCCGAAGCCGCCGGATTCCCTGATCGTCGAAAGCGCGTGCGACGCCTTCACGCGCGAGGCCAACAGCTTTCGCCCTTGATCGCTATTGGTGGCGTACACGTCGTACACGGTGCCCGATGCATCGCGCACCTGCGCCTGATCGATGTCAAGCGCATGCGTGGTTCCGGCGAACACGCCGGCCACGACGATGGAGGGCATGGCGGCGGAGGTCAGTGCAGCCATCATGAATTCGTTTCGTTCAGTCACCCTTCCACACTAATACATATGAGCGCCCGGAACCGGCAAACATGGCCGAGAATGGGCATTACTGAGCCGATTTTTGTCCAATCGTGGATGCGTGGGCATACCGCTTGCCACAATGGGGAACATGGACGACGAGCTGCTTGAAGGGTTGGATGATGCGCAGCTGGCCGCGGCGACGGCGCTGAGCGGACCGGTGCGCATCATAGCTGGCGCGGGCGCGGGCAAGACCCGGACCGTGACCCGGCGCATCGCCCACGCCTGCGTGAGCGGGGAGTGGGAGGCGTCGCGCGTGCTCGCGGTGACCTTCTCCGTCAAAGCCGCCGCCGAAATGCGTGTACGACTCGAATCCTTGGGCGTGGGCGATCAGGTCACGGCGTCCACATTCCACTCCGCCGCATTGCGGCAGCTGCGTCGCGTCTGGCCCGACGTGTGCGAGGCGCCGTTCCCGCATCTCGTCGAGGATACGCGTGACATCACCAGACGTGCCATGCGCAGGGTCGGCCTTACCGACGATATGGATGACATCACGGTTCGTGCGGTACGTGACGAAATCAACTGGGCGAAGATCTCCCTGGTTGCGCCGGGCGAGGTGGAGCGCGTGGCGGTCGCGGTCGAACGGTGCACACCGGCTGGCATCGAGGCGTCGCGTTTCGCTGACATCTACGACGCGTACGAGCTTGAAAAGGCCGCTCGTGGCGAAATGGATTTCGACGACATCCTGCTCATGATGTGCCATGTGCTGGAGGAATTCGACGAGCAGGCCGCCCGTGTCCGTAAATCCATTGGCTGGCTCACCGTGGACGAGTATCAGGACGTGTCGCCGTTGCAGCACCGGCTGATGCGCCTATGGCTGGGCGATAACCGCAACGTGTGCGTGGTGGGCGACCCCGCCCAGACCATTTACTCGTTCGCCGGCGCGTCAAGCTACGATCTGCTCGCGTTCGCGGACGAATTCAAACCCTTGTCCGCCGACATCCGGCTCGGCACGGATTACCGTTCCACGCCGCAGGTGGTGAACTACGCCAACCGTGTGCTCGCCGCCTCGCCCATGAGACGTGATTATCTGCGGTTGAGTTCCGCTCGTGGGAACGGCGCCAGGGTGTCGCGCAAAGTGTATGAGACGGACGCTCTGGAAGCACAGGGTGTCGCCATGCGCATCGCGAAACTGGTGGCGGATGGGGCGAATCCTTCGGATTGCGCGATCCTGACGCGCATCAACGCCCAGCAGGCCGCGTGTTGCAGCGCGTTGCGCGCCGTGCGGTTGGGATATCGCGTGCGCCGTGACTCCGGGTGGACGGCCTCGTCATCGGTGGCGGATCTCGAAGCCGCCGGGCAGCTCGCGTTGGCCGACACGATGCGGGAGCACGATGACGAGACGACGCGCAAACTCGGCAAGGTCACGGTTTCCACCATCCATGCCGCGAAAGGTTTGGAATTCAAGCATGTGTTTGTGATCGGATGCTCCGAGGGCCTGCTGCCGTACGGGTACGCCCAGGACGACGATGCGTTGGAGGAGGAGCGTCGGCTGATGTACGTGGCGATCACGCGAGCCGAAGACACCCTGCACATGTCGTACGCCCGATCCAAGGACGGCATGGGTGAGCGGCAGCGCAGTCTGAGCCGTTTCCTCAGCTAGGCGGCGCGGTTCGGGCGCTATTCGAGCCGTTCAGGTTGCTTGGGCCGTTCAGGTTGCTTGAGCGGTTCGGGCCGTTCGGGCCGCTCGGGCGATGACGGCAAGGACGACGACAATACGGAAACGGGGTTCCGACGATGCCATATCGTCGGAACCCCGTTTCCATAGTGTTTCATTGTTTCGGATGCCGAAAAATCAGCCCTGTTCGCCGTCCGTGCCGGCATCGCCTTCCTCGCCGAGCAGCTTGGACAGTTCGGCATCCCAATCATTGCCGCTGGACGGCTGATCGGTGGGGGATTGCGATGTGCCGGTTTGCCCGGACCCGTCTTCACCGCCATCAAGCGAAGGCAGCAGATCGGGATGCGCCCACATGGCGTCACGGGCCTCGGCGCCGTCCGCCGAGGTAATCATCGACCACAGGTCGGCGGCCTCGCGCATGCGCTTGGGGCGCAACTCCATGCCGAGCAGACTTTCGAACGTGCGCTCCGCAGGACCACCCGTGGCGCGTTCCCTCCGGGCCATTTCGCTGAGTTGTTCGATATGGGGCAGGTGAGCCATGCCGGCACGCCACACCACGCAGTCGACCCATCCTTCCACCAAGGCCAGCATCGATTCGATGGACGCCATGGCCTGACGCTGTTCGGGCGTATCCGGAATACCGACCTTGGTCAGATCGACCGCGCCGGAAATGGAATCGGGGTCGAAGCCCTCCACATCGCGCAACTGTTCCTCCATCGCATCCAGGTCGATGGAAATGCCCCGCGCATACTTGCCGATCAGCGCCTCGAAACGCGGCGTCAGCCACGGAACCGCGGAGAACAGACGCGCGTGCGCCGCCTCGCGCAACGCGAGGAACGTCATCACCTCACCCTGTGGAATCGGGTCGGGGCGGACGATCTCATCGAATAGCGCCTCGGTCTGCGCGTCCATCGCGGTGTTCCCGTCGTTCCCGTCAGGCGTATCGCCGGCATTCGCCGCGCCTGCCTGGCCGTTCCCGTCCGTATCGGCATCCGTACCGGCGTTCTTCAGCGCCTCTTCGGAAATGCTGTCGAAGGAATCCTCGACATTGCTGTTCAACGACTTCGCATACTCCTCCACGTTCTGCGCCACCAGCGCGCCGGCCGGATTGGACAGCAATGCGATGCCCTGATCGAAGCCGCCGTGCACCTCGCGGCTGAGCACGCCCGCCGCGTGGCCGAGCTGCATGGCGAAGGACGTGTTGCCCAACAGTTTGATGAGCTGGGCCGGGTCCTTCATATTCTCGGGAATCGGAATCGGAACAGGGCCTGCGAACATGCCCGCGATCTCGCCATGGAACGAATCGCCGAGGCGTTCGGAGATCACCGAAGCCAACGCATCGCCCATCGAGGAGGCGATCGGCCCCGCGAACTTCACCCAGGCGTCCAACGTGCCCTCGACCCAGCCGGCGCGCGTCAAAGCCTGCGGTTCCCCAGCGGGAGGCGCGAACTCGCAAGCGCTGTCAAGCCACAGATTCGCCTCGCTCATGGCCCTGCGCACCGCGGCGCCATCCTCGGCGCTGACGCTGGTGCGCGAACCGTCGGCATTCGCATGCTGCAATGCCAGCGTCTTCGCGAGCTTCACGTTGATGGGGCCGTCCTGCACGGTTTGCTGCATCTCGTTCACGGTATTGAGCCCGCCCGCGGTGAACATGCTCATCAGCTGCTGCACCTCGGCGGGATTGGGCAGCGTACTCGGATCCTGACTCAGCAGCTGCTCGCGGATCGATTCAGGCAGCTGGGAGATCTGCTGCCATGCAGCCTCGCCCTGCTCCTTGCCGAAGCAAGTGATAAGCCATTCGTGAAATGCGTTTTCGTCCATGATGGATGTCCCCGATTCCTTGCGGATGTATGGTCGATACACACATAGTAGAGTGTGCCTCACCCGTTTTCACGTTCGGCGTGGAAGAACCATGCCGGACGTTTCCAGTGTGCATGTGTAGTATGCACGGTATGTCGCTTACCTCGATACCTTCACGCATTGTGCGATATTTCCGTGCGCGTTCGCCGCGTTATCTCGCCGGTCTGATCGCGATCGCGCTTTCCGTCGTCGTGCTGTGCCTGCCCAGCGCCTATTCGGTGGAAGCGCCCGGCCCCACGCAGAACGTGCTCGGCTCCAGCGGCGGCAAGCAGGTCATCGCCGTGTCGAAAGGCAAAACGTATGCGAGCAAGGGTGAACTGCTGCTGACCACGGTGAATGCGAGCGGCCTGCCCGGCTACCCGGTGACCAATGCCGAAGTGCTGTGGTCCCTGATCGACCCGCATGCCGTCGTGATGCCCAGGGAGGTCGTGGTCCCCACCGGCCAGACCGCCGACGAGTACGAGAAGGAAAGCGCCAAGGAGATGGACGATTCGCAGAAGGACGCCATCAAAGCGGCGAAACGACTGTTGAACAGCAAGGGAATCGACGTTTCCTCGGTGAAGGCGACCATGCATGTGGACGATATCGGCGGGCCGTCCGCGGGCATGATGTACGCGCTCGGCCTGATCGACAAGCTCACCCCGCAGGACGAGACCGGCGGCAAGGTCATTGCGGGCACGGGAACCATCGACGCCAAAGGCAAGGTGGGCGAGATCGGCGGCATCCGTTTGAAGATGCTCGGCGCCAAACGTGACGGTGCCACATGGTTCCTTGCGCCGAAAGGCAATTGCGACGACGTGGCGGGCCATGTTCCCGAAGGCCTGCGCGACGTGGCCGTGTCCACTCTCGATGAGGCCTATGATGCGCTCGTCGCCATCGGTGAGGGGAAGGGCGCGTCGCTGCCCCACTGCACCGTCGGGACGGCGAACGAAGGCGAGGAGTGAAAAACATGGAAAGTTACCCGCGTATTTCGCCACATGTTGCTATTCTTAGGTTTTGTGAATCAAACGGCATCGCAGAACGCTGAAGAATTTGGATTTGAACGCGGCGACATCGTGCAGGAATGGCTGTGGGATGACGACGTGGACGATTCCATCCGAGAGAAGATTGAAGAGCTGACGGGCGAGGAACTCGTCGATGAGGATTACGGTTCCGCCGTGGATGGTGTGATTCTATGGTGGCGGGACGGCGATGACGAGGATGAGCTTTCCGATACCATCGTCGATGCCTACGCCGTGCTTGGCGATGACGGCCCGCTGTGGGTGCTGACCCCGAAGCCGGGGCGTCCGGGGGCGGCAAGCTCCAGCACCGTGCAGTCCGCGGCCAAGACCGCCGGCATGAACGCCGCCACACCGTTGACGGTGAGCGGTGATTGGAACGGCATCCGCCTGCGTGCCTACGGCAAGGGCAGGTGAGGGGCGGCATAGCTCCGGCCTTCTTTTGAAATCGATACGTTGCGACGGGGAACGACCTTCGGGCCGTTCCCCGTTTTGCATATGCGGCTGTACCTGCACATATGGGACGGGGGAAACAGCCGGGAATATAGGAAACCCCTTGGAATCCTGCGGTTCCAAGGGGTTTATTGTGGGCGATGAGGGACTCGAACCCCCGACATCCACCGTGTAAAGGTGGCGCTCTAACCAACTGAGCTAATCGCCCGCTCCCCAATACCATAGCGTAACCCATGACGAACCTGTGGCCTTCGGGAGAACTTGGCGGAAGCTTCGGCGCGTTGCCCGGTCGGGGTGATGCATGAGTCTCAACGCCCACGTAAAGTGGAACAGAGTATGTTTGTTCCTCTAGGAGGTCGGTAGACTATGGCTCAGCAGTCTGAAGCTTCAATCCCCAGGGCCGGGAAGCGCAAGTGGGGTTATGATCCCGATCAGGTGGATGAGTTTCTGGAACATGCGCACGCGCTGTACGACGAGGATGGTGTGCAGCTGACGCAGCGCGATATTCAAAACGTCTCCTTCGATCTGACCCGCGGCGGTTATGTCATCGCGCAGGTCGACGCCACGCTGGCCCGTTTGGAGCGTGCCGTGGTCGACAAGCAGACCGCATGCGAGATCTCCCAGCATGGTCGCGTCGCCTGGAAGGCGCAGACCGAGGATCTGTACCATGACGTCGCCCGTCATGTCGGACGTGCCGTCGGCGAGCGTTTCAGCTCCGGCGAGCCGCACGTGCCGTCCTACGACCGCAAGCAGGTCGACAAGCTGGCCGATAAGGTCGTCGACAAGTGCGCCGCGGAACTCGGCATCGACGGCATCTCCAAGGAAGACATCAAGGGATACGACAAAATCACCGCCGAAGCGGTGGCCAATTCCGTGTTCACCCAGCGCAAGGGCAAGCGCGGGTATGACGAGCGTCAGGTCGACTACTTCCTGAATTCCTGCGTGCAACTGCTGAGCCGCATCGAATCCTACGCCCGCATTTCCGACCGTATCGCACCCGGCGAGGGTGACGGCATCGCAGTGCCCGGCATGGCGGCCGTCGCTCCGGCCAACCGGGGTGACGGCAACGAGCCGCTGATTTCCAAGGATGCGGAATTCCAGTCCGCGGTCAGCGAATCGCTGCATGCGCCGAGCTTCGAACCGGCTGCCGCCGCCGGCGCGGCCTCCGACTCCACGTTCAATGCGGTCAGCCAGGCGGAACAGAGTCTGTTCGCGCAGACCGCCGCATCCACCGAAGACGAGCCTGCCACGGATGCCGCACCTGCCGCGCCCACGACCCCGAGCATCTTCCCCCAGCAGCTGTCCGATGCCTCCGCTTCCACGCTTCCGCCGTCCTTCGCGGTGCCGCAGCATGAGACCCCGGCCGTATCCGAACAGCCTGCCGCCGAACAGCCCGCAACCGCGCCGCTGTTCACTCCCGAAGTGCCCGAAGCAGCCCAGCCGACCCAGTCGGTCGACAATCATGATGAAGCTTCCCAATCCATCTTCGGCCAGCATGCCGTCGATTTCGGTCAGGTCGCCGCTGAAATGCAGCCCGCGGCCGCTCCCGTACAGCCGGGCGTCACGGAAGCGCCTTCGATTTTCCAACCGCAGACATCCTATGTTTCCGAAGACGCCATGTTCGCGCCGACCCAGCCGGCGGCCGCGGAACCCGCAGCTCCCGCGGAACCCGCAGCGCCCGCTGAGCCTGTAGCTCCCGCGGCCTCTGCGGCTCCTGCGGCTCCCGTCGAGAACCCCAGCTCCTCCCTGGCTTCGCTGGCCCACATGGCCGAGGTCTCCCAGGAACTGCCGAAGATCGAGGAGAAGAGCTTCGTGCCCAAGGTTCCGAGCCTCGACGCGCCCAGCCCGTTCGCATCCACCGCGTTCCCGACCTTCAAGCCCGTGAACGCCGATGACGCGCAGGCAAGCGGCAACGACGGTGACGGCGACGGCGTGAAGTTCAACTTCAATTTCCCCGGAGTCGAAATCCCCGACCTGTCGTTCCCCACATTCGATGACGAAAAGAAAGAGCAGTGATTCACAGCAATACCGTTGTCGTCCTCGGGTCCACCGGTTCCATCGGCACCCAAGGGCTTGACGTCATTTCCAGACATCCGGAACGTTTCACCGTCACCGGGCTTGCGGCCGGGGGAGCACACGTCGAACTACTCGCCCAGCAGGCGGCGCGGTTCCATGTTCCGCTGGTGGCGGTGTTCGATGAACGGGCGGCCAAGCCGCTACGCGAAGCGCTCGATCAGGCCGGCGCGACCGGCACCGACATTCAGGCCGGACCCGACGCTGTGATCGGATTGGCCGGTTCGGGTGCCGACGTGGTGCTCAACGGCATCACCGGATCCATCGGTCTGGAACCCTCCATCGCCGCGTTGCAGGCCGGCTCCCAGCTCGCCCTCGCCAACAAGGAATCTGTGGTGGCGGGCGGTCATCTGCTGTTCGACGCGCAGATCCGCGAAAAGCAGATCAACCCCGTCGATTCCGAGCATTCCGCGATCTGGCAGTCGCTGCGTGCCGGCACCCACGCCGAGGTCGCCCGACTCATCGTCACAGCGTCCGGCGGTCCGTTCCGCGGCTGGACGCGCGAACAGATGACCGACATCACGCCCGAACAGGCGCTGAACCATCCGACCTGGCATATGGGCCCGGTCGTCACCATCAATTCATCCACGCTGATGAACAAGGGATTGGAAGTCATCGAGGCGAGCCGCCTGTTCGATATTCCGCCCGAACGCATCGCGGTGACCGTCCACCCGCAATCCATCGTGCATTCCATGGTGGAATTCGTCGACGGCGCCACCATCAGCCAGGCATCCCCGCCCGACATGCGCCTGCCCATCGCGCTCGGCCTGTCCGCCCCCGACCGTCTGGGCGATGTCGCGGCCGCCTGCGACTGGACCAAGGCCGCGCAATGGACCTTCGAACCGTTGGATGACGAGGCGTTCCCCGCGGTTTCGCTTGCACGCCACTGCCTCGCGGCATCCGAAAAGCATACCGCCGTGCTGAACGCGGCGAACGAACAGGCCGTGCACGCCTTCCTCGACCATCGTCTGCCATACCTGGGCATCGTGGACACGGTCAAGGCCGTGCTCGACGAGATGGATGCCGAACTGCGCGGTGCACCGAAGTTCACGGACGTGGAGGAAATGGGCCAAGTCGAGCTTGAAGCTCGCCGTCGCGCCGATGATTTGATAAACCGTCAACAGTGACCCATGCGTGAGTGACCCATGTGCGCGGGCGACCCCGCGCGCATGGCATTGTCCGTCAATGCAAGAATTGCGAGTATCGAAACCCATGGCAGAAACCGAAAAGCCGTTCCGTCCGACCGGCGACCCCGTCGCCCTGACCAGCGAAAGCCCGTTGCATCCGCGCCGCAAGTCCCGCCGCATCATGGTAGGACCGGTGCCAGTCGGTGGCGGTGCCCCCATCTCCGTGCAGTCCATGACCAATACGGTCACCGCGGACGTGCCCGCGACGCTGCGCCAGATCGCTGAACTGACCGCGGCCGGATGCGATATCGTGCGCGTCGCCGTACCCAGTCAGGACGATGCCGACGCATTGCCTGAAATCTGCGCGAAATCACCCATTCCAGTGATCGCGGACATCCATTTCCAAAGCAAATACGTGTTCCAGGCGATTGATGCCGGCTGCGCCGCCGTGCGCGTGAACCCCGGCAACATCCGCAAGTTCGACGAAGTCGGCCCCTCGATCTGCAAGGCCGCGACCGATGCGGGCATCTCGCTGCGCATCGGCGTGAACGCCGGCTCGCTCGACAAGGAACTGTACGCCAAGTACGGCGGTCCCACCCCCGAGGCGCTGGTCGCCTCCGCGCTCAAGGAAGCGCACATGTTCGAGGACGTGGGATTCAAGGATTTCAAGATCTCCGTCAAACACCATGACGTGATCACCATGGTGGAAACCTACCGTCTGCTCGCCTCCAAAGGCGACTGGCCGCTGCACCTCGGCGTGACCGAGGCCGGCCCGGCCTGGCAGGGGACCATCAAATCCTGCCTGGCGTTCGGCGCGCTGCTCGCCGAAGGCATCGGCGACACGATTCGCGTTTCGCTGTCCGCGCCGCCCGTCGAAGAGGTGAAGGTCGGCTGCAAGCTGCTCGAATACATGGGATTGAGACCGCGCAAATTCGACATCATCTCCTGCCCGAGCTGCGGTCGCGCCCAAGTCGATGTGATCCAGCTCGCCTCCGCCGTGACCGAAGGATTGAAGGACGTCACCGCGCCGATCCGCGTGGCGGTGATGGGCTGCATCGTGAACGGTCCTGGCGAGGCCCGTGAAGCCGATCTCGGCGTGGCATCCGGCAACGGCAAGGGGCAGATCTTCATCAAAGGCAAGGTGATCCAGACCGTGTCCGAGGATCAGATCGTCGAAACGCTGCTCACCAAGGCGCAGGAAATCGCCGCGCAGATGGAGGCGGACGGCCAGGTGCCCGCCAACTCCACCGGACCGGTCGTGGTACCTATCCAGAATCCCGGTCACCAAGCCGGCAACTGATCTACTGACCTGCCCAACCGCCGCCCCGAGCCCGAACCAAGGCCGGGGCGGTTCGGTATCGGCCCGGAAGGTGCGCGCATCAGGTTGGCGGGACTCCCTACAATGAGACCTGTGTTGAGCAACGGTGAAGCATCAGACGAACGTTCCCAAGCCTGGCCGGTATGGCGCCGACTCGCCGTCGGCCTGCCGATCTTCATCGTGATGATGGGCCTGCTCATCGGCATATCCAGTCTCACCACCGTGCCATGGAACAATAATCCGACCGGCCAGACCATCGCCACCCTCGCCAACGACACCGCCGTCACCTTCGCCTCGTCGAACGGCGACGGCACGGCCGACCTGCCCGAACCCGGCGATTATCAAGTCCGCGAGCGCGCGCTCAGCATCACCGTGGACCGTAACGGCAACCAGGTGGGCAAGGCGCGTTCCGTGAAAGTCGATGAGAGTGCGGACAGCACGTGGAATGTGAGCGGCAAAGGCGACCAATGCACGCAGACCATCACCGTGCTGATCCGGGAACCGGTCGGGGCCACGGGCAAACACCCCGGCGCGGTGTTCATGCATGGCGCGGGATTCGGCACCGCCTACAATTCGTTCGGCGATGTCGCGGAAACGCTCGCATCGGCCGGTCTCGTCACCGCGGTGATCGACAAGCCCGCATGGGACACCACGGATGTGAACCGCGATT
Organism: Bifidobacterium merycicum DSM 6492; assembly: GCF_900129045.1. Lineage (GTDB taxonomy): Bacteria > Actinomycetota > Actinomycetes > Actinomycetales > Bifidobacteriaceae > Bifidobacterium > Bifidobacterium merycicum. The sequence continues at coordinate 70,661 of NZ_FQTX01000001.1, forward strand.
ACCCGGCATCCGCCCGCGTTTACGACGACGCGATCAACCTGCTGCGCGGTTTCGACAATGTGGATGGCGGCAAGGTCGGCATCTACGCCACGTCGGAATCCACGTGGATCTCCCAATATCTGCTGGAAAACGACCCCGATGTTGCCTTCCAGGTGCTGCTCAGCCCCATGGTGTTCTCACCGCGCGAATCGTTGGGCTTCTTCGTGTCGCAGGATTTCGCGCTCGCCGGGGCGAACGAAGGGTACCAGTCGATTGTGCGCCGCGTGTTCAGCGCCGACACCGCCATGCTCGGGTTGGATAATTTCGATCTCGACCTGCCCGAATCGCATGCCTACTCCATTCCCACATTCGTGGCTTACGGTTCCAAGGATGTGATGACCGCCCAAGTTGAGGGTGTGAAACGCATCTTCGCCAAGGCGCGCGCATCAGGCAACCGGGACGTGACCGTACGCAGCTATCCGGTGGCCAATCATGTGCTCAGGCTCGGCGACGAGGCACAGACCGGTACGTTGCTCGCCGACGAATACGTCACCGATATGACCGCCTGGGTGGAAGGCACCGTGCAGGGGCTTGCACAGACCAGCGAACGGGTGGCGGGCAGTGCGATCTTCCAATCCATCGCCGTGCCGCATGACCTGCAGCCGCGGCGGACCGGAACCGTGTATGGCATCGTGCTGCATGCGAGTATGCTGCTTCTGCTCGTCGCCACGGGCGTCATGTGGCTGATCGCCCTGGTGCGTTGGATTCGCGGGCGGGGTCGAGGCGTCAGGCATCCGTTGGGTTTCGCCCACGGGCTTGACAATGTGCTCGTCGTTTTGACCGTGGCCACGTTCGCGACGCTGCTGCTGTTCGTGGCGGGCCTGTTCCAGGTGGTCATGGCCGTGGTGCACTTGGCGTGGGGCGCGGCGCCGACGGATACTCCCGGCATGATCCAATGGAGTTGGCCCGTGATCAAAGTGGTGTGCGTGCTCGTCGTACTGGCTTGGTCGCGCGTGTTCACGCGTCTCATCGAAGCCGCCGCGCGTCAAGGGGTGCTGCGTTGGCCGTTGCGCGGCGATCCCATCCGCAGAATGGTGCGCGGGGAGGAGCCGGTGATCGCCTCGACCAGATTCGCGCGCGTGCTGTTCTGGCTTACCGCGGCGACCATGATGTACATCCTGTTCTTCTTCGCCTTCTGGGGGTTGTTCGTGTACTGACGGCGTGGCGGAATGCGCGTTTGAAGGCGTGTCGGCATTGCGCTGATGGTGTTGACGGTGTCGGCGGTGTCGAAGGTGTACTGAAAGGTCGGATTCATGGCTCTCTACCACGATGAGGGAGTGGTGCTGCGCACCGCCAAACTCGGCGAGGCGGATCGCATCATCACCATGCTCACCCGCGACCACGGCAAGGTCCGTGCCGTCGCCAAAGGCGTACGCCGTGCCAAATCACGATTCGGCGGCAGGCTCGAACCGTTCATGCGCGTGGACGTGCTTATTGCCGAAGGGCGTACGCTCGACACGATCTCCCAAGCCGAATCCATCTCCGCTTACGCGGGTCCCATCTGCGCCGACTACGATTCATACGCCGCCGCCAACGTCATCGCCGAAACCGCCGACAAACTCGTCTCCGCCGAAAACGAATACGTTCCGGCGCAATACCGGTTGCTGGCCGGCGCGCTCAACGCGCTCGCCAAACATGCGCACGCGCCGACGCTCATCTCATCCTCCTATGTGATGCGCGCCCTCGCGCTCGCCGGCTGGACGCCGCGTCTCGCCTCATGCATGGTGTGTGACAATCGCGACGTCACGCATTTCTCCGTGGCGGACGGCGGCATGCTGTGCGCCACGCATCATACGCCGGGTTCGGAGCCGATACCGCTGCCCGTCCGCGCCGAATTGGAGGCGTTGACGGAAGGCGACTGGCCGGAGCTCGACGCGAGCGGTGATCTTCTGCCGCAGACGCGGGCGATCGTCGAGGAATGGGCGGAATACTATCTTGAACGACCGTTGCGGTCCATGCGGGTCACGGGAACCTGATCGCCGTGACAGGAGCTTTGGCCGTATTCGTTCCGTCGGGTTGCTACATTGGGGAACTATGACTTTCGAAAACGTCGATTACACTTCGTTGAGCGTTCCGGCGGCGCCCTTCTCCGACCCGTCGCGCATCCCCGATTTTCCCAAGAACAAGGTTCCGCGCCATGTGGGCGTGATCATGGACGGCAACGGCCGGTGGGCGCAGCAGCGCGGAATGATCCGCACCGAAGGGCATCAGGCGGCCGAACCGGTGGTGTTCGATACTATCGCCGGCGCCATCGAAGCCGGCGTGAGATACCTGTCGCTGTACACGTTCTCCACCGAAAACTGGAAGCGCAGCCCGCAGGAAGTGCGCTTCCTCATGGGTTTCTCGCGTGACATCATCCATCGCCGTGTGGCGCAGATGGACGAGTGGGGCGTGCGCGTGCGCTGGTCGGGCCGCAAGCCGAAGCTGTGGAAGTCGGTGATCGACGAACTGCAGGCCGCGGAGGAACGCACCAAAAACAATACGACCATCGACGTGGTGTTCTGCCTGAACTACGGTGGTCGCGCCGAAATCGCCGACGCTTGCGCCGCCATCGCCCGTGAAGTGCGCGACGGCAAGATCTCCGGCGATCGCGTGACCGAGAAGATGATCGCCGAGCATCTGTACAACCCGGACATTCCCGACTGCGATCTGGTGATCCGTACGTCCGGCGAGCAGCGCACCTCCAACTTCCTGCCGTGGGAAGCGGCTTACGCTGAGCTTGATTTCGTGCCCGAACTGTTTCCGGATTGCGGGCGTGAGGTGCTGTGGCGTTCCATCGACCACTACATCCACCGCGATCGCAGATTCGGCGGCGTGAAGAAGTGATATGCTGCGGGCGGCTGATGCGTTGTGACGCGTCACCGCCCGTTCTCGTATCCGTCCGCACACAATCCGCACATTCGCCCCACTGGGCGGTTCATTCGGACGAAATCCGGCAATTGGCTACCCATTCGGACGAAATCCGGGCTGAATTCGTCCATTTCAACCGCCCAATCGCGGATTTCATCCGAATGAACCGCACAATCGCGAATCGCATCCGTGCATCCGACCGCCAACGCGACTTGTTCTCGGGCAAGGTAAGCGTTTAGACTGCGCAAATGGGTGAAAAAGAGCAACATCATTCCTTGAATCTCCTGATTGCGAAGGCGCAGCGGGAACGATGCTGCATGCGGCCGTTCTGGGACACCGACATCAAGGTGGTCGCGCGGCGAGTCAAGCAGGGGAGCATTGTGCGGGTTCATCGCGGCCTGTATGCGGTGAAGGAGTATTGGGAACAGTTGGATCCCCACGAACAGATCCGCCATATCATGCGTTCGCTGGGGCGATGGCATGAGCAATGGGTGTTCTGCGGGGCGAGCGCGGCGATCATGCACGGCTTGGAATGTTCATATCGGCAATTGCGTCCGATTCATGTCGCGGTGGGCAAGAGCAGACGTGCGAAGAACCAGGCGACGATACGGTATCATGCGCTGTCCGATCCCGATGCGGTGATCATCGACGGTGTGAAGGTGACGTCGATCCAACGCACGCTCGTCGATTGCGCGTCGACGATGCCGTTCCGCTATGCGCTGGCGCCGATCGATGCCGCGCTGCGTCAAGGGCGGATCGGCAAGGAATCGCTGTTGGCATATGTGGATTCCCTGCCGATGCTGCGTGATCGTGAACGTGTTCGCTCCATAATCGCCTTGGGTGATGGCACAAGCGAGAACGGTGGGGAATCGGAGTGCCGTGCGGTGCTGCATGATATGGGTTTCCCGGTGCATCGTCTTCAGGTTGAATTCCCATGCCGGTCGCATCCCGGTCGCGTGCACAGAGTGGATTTCCTGTGGGTGCGCGAGGATGGCACTCTGATTGCCGGGGAATTCGATGGGGTGCGGAAATTCGTGGATCCGTCGATGACTTCGGGGCGCACGATCAGGCAAGTTGTGGATGATGAGCGTGACCGGCAGGAGTGCCTGAAGGGGAGTGGGGTGGATATGGTACGCATGTACTATTCGGATTTGGATGATCCGTGGACATTGTCGAGGCGGCTGGAAACGGCCCGCGTGCCGCGACGGATGCGGGGAAAGTAGCCCTGTGCGCGGGTAGTGCGGTCGAAATGGACGAAATCGGGGCTGAATTCGTCCATTTCGACCGCCCAATCACGGATTTCGTTAAGAGCGGGCCAGGGCTAGCCGAGCATGCCGCCGATACGTGCCGTGAATTCGCCGACGAACCGCGCGGCGTCGACATGCAGCGCCACATGGACGCGGGGCGCTTGAGGGTCGATCAGGCCCTCCGGATCGCCGATGGTGCGCCCGCGTGTGCCATGGAAGTCGCCGGATTCGGTTTCGACCTTCATCGGCAGGTCGATGCAGGAGACGAGCATCTGGTCGAGGGCTACGGCCACGGCGAGCGGATCATGCAACGGCATACCGGACGAGAACAGGCGTGCGTCGGCCCGGAGATTGGCGGCGATGGAGAAATCCGCGATGTCGGCTAGGAATCGCAGCGTTTCCGGGCGGGGGAGGGAAGTCTCATCGGATGCGCACGCAGGCCTGCTGGTGGCGGCTTCACGCCAGGATCGGGTGGCGGCCGTGCCTATCAGGCACTGATGCGTCACGTCCAAGCCGACCATGGTGATGTCCGCGCCGGAATGGAATACGCGGTCCGCCGCCTCCGGATCCTGGATGATGTTCGTTTCCGCGGTCAGATCCCAGCAATTCCCCTCCTGGGTGAGCGTGCCGCCCATCATCACCAGCCTGAGCAGCGGCGCGATATCAGGCGCCGCGGTGAACGCCGCATCGACATCGGTCAACGGCCCGGTCGCCACGACCGTCACGTCATGGCCATACCGTCGTACCTGATCGATGATGAACCGTACGCCGGGAGACAACCGATCGTCGGTTTCGCGCCCGCGTACGGAATCGACGGGATACGCGGGGTTCGCATGCGGATCGTCCACCGTGTATCCGCCGACCGAAACGGTAAGCCCGCCGGCCTCAATCGCCGGACAACCGTCGTGGCACGTTGCCGCGGGACGCTCATCGGTTCCGGGGCCGAAACCGCCCAATCCGTCGGTTCCATGGAATTGGGCGCATCCGGCATCGGGGATGAACCAGTCGGCCCATGACGGGCCGTTCGATCCGCGCAGCACCGGCACATCGCCCATTCCGAGCAATCCCAGCACATACGCCGTGTTGCGCACGGCGGTGCCGACCGAGACGTTGCCGTACGTGCCGATCACGCCAAGCACGTCGATATCGTTGAACGTCGAGAGATATGCGAGCGCAAGCGCGTCATCGATGCCGGTATCCATGCTGAGGATCAGGCGTGTGCTGTTCATGATCGTCTCCTTAGCGGTGTCGTGCCGATACGTCGCAGCTGGGCCGGGTTGCTGGATTGCACGGGGCATGGCGCAGCGCGAACCGGTTATTTGAGGAATTCGTCGGTGGACAGGTCCTTGGCCTGCGGGGCCTTGTGCACCACCTTGTCATGCGAATCAGTGTAGGCGTTCTCCTGCGCCAGGAAGTCAAAGTACTGCTGTGCACCCTTCACATCATTCGTACCGAAGGTGAACGAACCGTCCTTGATCTTGGCGGGATCCCCCCAATACTGGCCGTCCATGATGGTGTGCATGCTCTTCTTGACGAAAGCGGGCTTGAGATTCGCGTCGGGGGCTTCCTTCACCAGGATGTTCGCGGCATCGTCGGGATGGGCGTATGCGTATTCGTAGCCCTTCTTGGCGGCCTGCACGAACTGTTTCACCAGCGTGGGATTGCCGGAGATGGTTTTGTCGTTGGCGATGATGCCGATGGTGTCCGCGTTGCCGGGCACGCCGTAATCCGGCTCGGTGAAGCAGGTGAGCTTCGGACCGTACATGTCGGCCTGCACGCCCTCCCAAGTGGCGTAGAATCCGCCGAAGTCGGCCTTGCCGCTCGACAGCGTCTGGAACGTCGAAGTGCCGACGGTCACCTTGTCGAATTCGCCCTTGCCACCATCGTGCTGGATCATGCGACGGACCACGGCGTCGGATTCGCTGGAACCGAACGTGGCGAAGGTCTTGCCGTCCAGATCCTTCGGACGGGTGATCGCGGTGTTGGATGCCAGTGAGCACCAGATGGCGCTCGGCTTCTGCTGCACTTGCATGACCTGCTTGATTTGCGCGCCCTTGGTCGCGTACACGCCCACGTTCGTCAGATTCGACAGTGCGAAGTCGGCCTGACCGTTGTTCACCGCCTGTTCGGCGCCGGCTTGCGCCACGGCCACGATGTCGACATCAAGGCCGGCCTGCTTGAAATAGCCCTTGTTCTTGGCCACGTACACGCCGATGTGGTTGGTGTCGGGCGCCCAGGAAAGCATGAACGTGACCTTGGTCAGGCCGTCAGCCGTGGTGTTCGCGCTGTTCCCGCATGCGGCGACGCCGAACAGCATGGCGATTGCGCCGAATACGGCAATCAGACGGTTGATGACTTGCTTGGTGCGGTCGCGCAGAAGACCGCCGAGGATGCTATGTGCCATTGATTTCCCTGAATCCTGTGTTCTCGTCGTTTTCTAGGGATGTGCTGCGGGCGGAGTTCGGGCAGAAAACGATACGAAGGGCCCCGGCCCCCGCTCGTCCAATGCCCCCGACTGCCGTTATCGCACCGTTTCGCAACGGTTCGTGGAATCAAGTCGGTTTGCCACACATTGGCTGAACAGCGTCACCCATTATACGGGTGACGATGACTTGTGTAAGGACCTGGGTAGGGTAGGAATGTGTTCGGGGTATGGAAATGCGTCCGGATGTCCGGCAGAGAAGGGCAGATTCCAGTGGTGGTTGCAACGCCTTCGTCATCAATCGGTCTTCGGTCTATGGTCCCGCGCTGCCATGAGCCGTGCGGATCGCAGAAGTACGCCTGCATGTCGAGCGCCGCCGCACCTCTATTCCTCAGCATCCGGGTCGGCGTCCGAGCCGGCGGGACCGAGCAGCACGCGTTCGCTCAGGTTCACCAGGCACATGAGGATGCCGGTGATCGCGATGATGACCAGCGTGGCCGAGAAGATGAGCGGCGTGCGGAAGGAGTTGTAGACGGCTTGCAGCCAGATGCCGAGCCCGCCGCGTGCACCCAAGTATTCGGCGGTGGCCGCGGTGGCGTAGATGTATGCGGCGGAGACACGGATGCCGCCGTAGATCTGCCGTGCGGCGACGCGCAGTTTCACATGCCATAGCGTCCATGTGCGGGTTGCGCCGCAGGTCAGCGCCACGTCGGAGTAGAACGTGGGTACCGCTTCAAGGCCGCGTATCGTCTGCACGGCGATGGGGAACAGGCCGAATATGGCGACGATCACGATTTTGCCGGATATTTCGAAACCGAACCAGATGAGGAACAACGGCGCGATGGAGATCAACGGCATGGTCTGTGCAGCGGAGAGCAGCGGGAAAAGCGCCGCGTTCGCGATCCGTGAACAGTACAGCAGGATGCCGATCAGAATGCCGAGCGTGACGGCGAGCAGGAATCCGACACTTCCCTCAAGAAGCGTGATGCGTGTGGCGGGCCAGAGCGTCGGCCACGTTTCGACGGTGGCCTGCGCGATTTCGCTGGGGGAGGGGATCATCGTCGCGGGTACGTGCGCGATCCGCACCCATGCCTCCCAAGCGACGAGCATCAGCAGCACTGTCACCATTGTGGGAACACGGCGCTTGAATGCCTTGACCAATGTGTTCCAAGTGTGTTGAACGCGGTTCCCGACCATCGTTCACCTTGCTTTCTGCGCCGAAGTGGGCGCGCACACGGCCGGCGGCGAGAAACCAGTAAGGTGAGGAGCCTGTTCGCGCATCGGCCAGAAACCTGTAATCCAGCAGGTCAGTATAGGGCAGATGCGCGAACATGCGCGAATCAGCGTGGGTGGGTGACGCCGTCAACGTATTGGGCGGTCCATTCGGACGTTTCCATGCATTGGGCGGTCCATTTGGACGAAATCAACCCGGATTTCGTCCAAATGAACCGCCCAATGGTGTGAGTTTACTGCTATGGGGCTCGCAATGAGCTTCGGATCACTCCAGTCCGATGGACTTCAGGTGGTGCAGCTTGAGGGATGCGACCTTCAGGGTGCCGGATTCGGATTCGAGCTTGATGGCGCGTGGGCCTTCGGAGGCGTAGCTGTAGGAGCTCATGGTCTGGCGGCCATCGTTCACGTACACTTCGACGCATCCGCGATCGACATACACGCGGAGCTTGAGCGTGCCGGACGCCAGTTCCTCGGCGGACAGCGGCGCGGTGCGATAGCCGCGATCGCCACGGGCGTTGGCCTGGCGGTCGATGACCACGCGGCCGATCTGATCGTCATAGCCGATGAAGGTGTAGGCGCCGTCCTCGGTGGCATGCACTCTCAGGCCGGCACGTTCCGCGGTGGAGTTGGCAAGGTCGATGGTCATTTCGATCTCGACGGCTTCGGCATCATCGGCGATGGTGCGCTCCTCGTTGATATCCAGTCCGATCGCGCCGAAATCGAAGGTGTCTTCACGCAGACCTTCCATTTCGGTCACGGGTGCGGTGTGCAGGTCGCCGTCCGCGCCCAGCGTGATCTCACGCGGCAGGGTCAGGTTGCCGCACCAGCCGTCGTCTTCCATGCAGATCGGCGCGACGAACGGGCTCATCCAGCCGTAGACGATCTGGCGCTTGCCGTCGTTGAAGGACTGCGGAGCATAGTAGTTGTGGCCGCAATCCCACAGGCGGAACTCGGTTTCCGGCTTGAAGGCCTCGCCCGGCGTCCACGTGCCGATCATGTAGCCGGCATTGTTGACGTTGCGGTTCATGAAGCCGCTGGCCTTGGCACCCATGGCGGAAAAGCCGATGACCCACTTCTCGTTGCCTTCGGTGTCGCGAATGGGGAAGAAGTCGGGGCATTCAAGCATGAATACGTTCGGATCCGGGTGCTCGAATAGTACGCGCTCGTAGGTCCAGCGCACCATGTCGTCGGAGGAGAACAGCCACATCTGGCCGCGCTTTTCGGCGGAGGAGACGCCGAAGGTCATGTACCACTTGTCACCGGTCTTCCAGACCTTCGGGTCGCGGTAGTGGTGATCCACCTTGTCGGTCGGGCAGTCGATGACCATGCCGCGCTTGGTGGCGCTGGTCAGCTCGTCGTTGTCCGGCTCGGCGAGCATCTGCACCTGCCAGTCGCCGCCGGTGTCGTCGTGGCCGTTGGCCCAACGGTGGCCGGTGTAGTAGAACTTGAGCTTGCCATCGTCGCCGATTACCGCGGAACCGGAGAACACGCCGTCCTTTTCCTGTTCCAGGGACGGGGCGAACATGATCGGTTCGCGCTTCCAGTTGACCATATCGGTGGAGGAGACATGGCCCCAGTGCATCGGGCCCCACTGGGTGCCGTACGGGTGCAGCTGGTAGAACACGTGCCAACGGCCCTGGTAGTAGCACAGGCCGTTCGGGTCGTTGATCCAGCCGCCGTTGGAGGCGATGTGGAACTTCGGGTACCAGCGGTTGTTGCGCTTGGCGGCGAAATCGGCCACGCCCGCTTCGGCTTTGGCGAGTTCCTCGGCGTGGTCCTTGATGGGGGTGAACACCGGTTCGTTCGGGGTGAAGTCAGTCATCGTGATCGTCTTTCTGTGCGTTGCCGTTCGGTAGGGTGTGGCACCTTGTTGAGCGGCGGAGGGGATTCTAAAGTGCTGTTGGAGAGCAAAGCGGCATCCGGCAGGAAGGGGAAGACAAACCGGATGCCGCTTGTGGTGGTGATTGTTCAGGTCAGGCCTTGGAGGCTTCCATGGCCTTAAGCTGCTTGTCGGTGTAGAACGGGTCGCCGCCGACTTCCTGGTCGTCCTTCTTGATCACGAAGATGCCGTAGATCAGAGCGGCCAGCACGATGCCCGAGATGGTGAAGAAGGTCGGGCGGTCGCCAAGGTGATCGTGCAGGGAACCGAGCGGGGTGGAGAAGATCACCTGGCCGACCTGGGATGCGATCTGGAAGCCCACCATGTACAGGGTGGCGGACAGCTTGGTGTCGAAGTGCAGGGTGAAGTAGCGGAATGCCGGCAGGCAGAACAGCGGCACTTCGATGGAGTGGAACAGCTTGACGATGGATACGGTGACCGGATCATGGAACACGCCGCACAGACCGATGCGCAGGAACATGACGGTGGCGCCGAGGAGCAGAGAGTTGCGCACGCCGATCTTCTTCATGATGATCGGGACGATGCCCATCATGGCGGACTCGAGGAACACCTGGAAGGAATTCAGGGTGCCGTAGGTGGCGTTACCGATTTCGGTGGTCGGGAAGAGGGAAGCGTAGTAGTTCGGGAACATCTGCTGGTCGAACACGGTGTAGAAGGTGTTGGTCAACAGCATGAAGACGATGAGCACCCACAGGGTCGGCATCTTCAGGACGGCGATCATTTCCTTGAAGGAGGGGTTGGTCGGAGCCGCGTTCGGATCGGCTTCCTTCTTGAGCTCTTCCTTCTGCTCGGCCGGAACCCAGAATGCGTAGACGCACAGCATGCCCAGGCCGCAGATGGAGCCGACCCAGAAGTTGAGCATCGGGTTGATGTTGAACAGGAAGCCGGCGCACAGGGCGACGATGGCGTAGCCGAAGGAGCCCCAGGCGCGGGACTGGCCGTATTCGAAGCCGAACTTGCGGGAGTAACGTTCGGTGACAGCTTCGAACAGGGAGCAGCCTGCCATGAAGCCTGCAGACAGCACGATGGAGCCGATGAGCACGCCGATGAAGCGGGTGGTGCCGCCGGCCTGCAGCATCGGGGCGTACACGAACTGGACGAACGGGCCGACGCATGCTGCGACGGCGGAGACGAAAATCACGAGCTTACGCTTGATGCCGAGCTGGTCCTGAATGGTGCCGTAGGCGAACATGATGATCAGGGTGGCCAGAGAGTTGATGGAGTAGATCTGGCCCTGCTGGGCGGAGGTCATGCCCAGGCCGTGCGTCGGATCGGTGAGCCATCTGGAGAAGAAGGACCACCAGATGCCCCAGGAGCAGAAGAACATGAAGATGCCGAAAGAGCTCTGCAAGTAGGAAGGATTCTTCCATGCAGACTTATGTGCGCTTGCCATTGTTTTCCCTTTTCTCTGAGCGCCCGCTGCTGCACGAACGCTGTGCTTGAATAAGGTTTTCCGCCGTCGGCTGCGATGCCTTTGCCGAAAAACGTAATTATATTGTAAAGCGTCAATCGATTGGCGTAAATCGATTGACGTAAAAAACAACGATGAGAATAATTACATGTCCGTAAATCGCCTGTTTACAGCCGATTGTGCGTTTCCCCTGTATTATGCCATCGGTGTGTCGTGGTGAGGTTGGTGTAAACGATTACATGCAGACGCTGCAACAGATTGCGTGATGATGTCGAATTAGCAAATAGGTATGCAACAGCGGATGCCCATTGCAGAGAAGACGGAGATACCATACAGCCCGGGCGTATTCGGCAGGTCGGATGCCGAACATGCCCGGGCCGCATGCCGTTGCTCAACGACTGTGGCAAAGATGCAACGCTAGCGTGCCACGGACCCCTTCTCCAATAGGGTGCAGTGAATCTTCGCCGGAATCGGCGCATCGATGGGTGGCAGGGGAGCGGTGGTCTTCGGCCATTCGATATCGTTCATCGGGCGATTCTCGATCATCGAGATGAGTTTGGTCGCGGCCCAATACCCCATCTCGAAATGGGGGAGCTCCACGGTGGTCAGCTGCGGTTCCAACGTCTCCGCGAATACGCGGTGATTGTCCACGCCCACCACGGAGATATCCTTGCCGACGGTCAGGCCCCGCCGCGCCGCACACTCGTAGACGTACCAGGCACGCGCATCGTTGAAGCAGAAGAACCCGTCAGGGTGCTCGGCATCGAACAACGTGGACACCTCCCGCAGTGCCGGCCCATTATTGGGCACATTCGTCACCACACGTTCGTCGAAATCGCGACCGGCGTTCTCCAACGCAGCACGGTACCCGGCCAGACGCCCCTCCTGCGCGATCATCGTCTCGCTACAGCCCACGTAGGCGATGCGCTCGCAACCAGCCTTGATGAGATGGGTGGTCGCATCATAGGCGATGAGGAACTCATTGGGTTCCACGCTGGGAATCACGCCGTTGCGGTCGGTCGCGTCGGTGAGCACCACCGGGTAGTCGAGCAGTTTCGACGGCACGTCGGTGATGCGATTCGACATTTTCGCATACAGAAAGCCATCGGCGCCGTAGCGTTTCAGTGCATCGATCTCGTCGTCCTCCTTCATCCCGCCGTCCGTGCTGACGGTGATGAGCATGTAGCCCAAACGGCTCGCCGCGCTCTGCGCGCCGAGGATCATACCGCCCGCGTACGGCGTGGTGGCGACCGCGTCGCTGATGAAACCGAGAATACGCGTGCTATTGGTACGCAGCGAGCGTGCCATCGGGTTGATCTGGTAGCCGAGCTGGCGGGCGGTCTCCCTCACACGCGAGGCGATTTCGGGTTTGACCCTTCCCGCGTCGCGGTGGTTCATTACCAGCGACACCGTCGATACGGACACCCCCGTCTGCCGCGCAATCTCTTTCATCGTCGTCATACCACCACACGATACACCCCGGGCGGCGTTTGGGAACGGCGTATGTTCGGCGTGGGCACTGGTGTGGGCACTGGTATGGGCGCGGGCATGTCCACGGCGCAAACGCTGCCATGGAACGCGAATGCCCCGCGGTCGGAAAGACCGCGGGGCATTCTTCAGGAAAGGAACGAGCCGTTATCAGGCGAGGCCGGACAGCTTGTCGATCAGTTCCGGATCCCTGGTCGCGCCCTTATCGGCGGAACGGGCGAAGGCCGCGTAGGCCTTCAACGCCTGGGAGACCTTGCGGTCACGGTGCGCCACATAGCCGTCGCCGGCTTCGAGTTCGTCGCGGCGCTGGGCCAGCTCCTCGTCGGAGAGCTCGACGTTCACCGTACGGTTCGGGATGTCGATGTTGATGATGTCGCCGTTCTTGATCAGGGCGATCGGTCCCTTGTTCGCCGCCTCTGGGGCGATATGGCCGATGGCCAGACCGGAGGAGCCGCCGGAGTAGCGGCCGTCGGTCAGCATGGCGACCTGCTTGCCGATGCCCTTGCCCTTGACGAAGGAGGTCGGGTACAGCATCTCCTGCATGCCCGGTCCGCCCTTCGGGCCCTCGTAGCGGATGACCAGCGCCATGCCGGGCTTCAGGGTGTCGTTGAGGATGACCTCGATGGCCTGCTCCTGGGATTCGACGACCAGTGCCGGTCCCCGGAAGGTCCAAATCTCCTTAGGCACGCCGGCGGTCTTCACCACGCAGCCGTCGGGGGCGAGGTTGCCGCGCAGCACGGCCAGACCACCTTCGGTGACGGCCGGATGGTCGATGTCGTGGATCGCGCCGTTCACACGGTCGCGGTCGAGGGAATCGAACAGGGTGGTGTGCGTCCACGGATCCGGGGACACGATGTGACCCGGGGCTGCCAGATACATCTGCTTGGCCTGCTCGGTGCAGGTGTCGCGCATGATATCCCAGTCGTTGAGCTTGTCTTCAAGCGTCTTGTAGTCGATGGAATGCACGTCGCGGTGCAGCTTGCCGGCACGGTCGAGCTCGCCGAGGATGCCAGTGATGCCGCCTGCGCGATGCACGTCGGAGATCTCCCATTCGCCGGACGGCGAAGCCTTGCAGATGCAGGGCACGGTGTGGGAGATGCGTTCGATGTCATCAAGCGTGAAGTCCACGTCGGCGGACTGCGCCATCGCGAGGATGTGCAGCACGGTGTTGGTGGAACCACCCATGGCCACATCCATGGTCATGGCGTTTTCGAAAGCTTCCTTGGTGGCGATGGAGCGCGGCAGCACGGAATCGTCATCATTGTCGTAATACTGCTTGGCGATTTTGACGACCTGCTCGGCGGCGCGCTTGAAAAGGTCCTTGCGATAGGAGTGGGAGGCCAGGATGGTGCCGTTGCCCGGCAGGGCCAAGCCGATGGCCTCGGTCAGGCAGTTCATCGAGTTCGCGGTGAACATGCCGGCGCAGGAACCACAGGTCGGGCAGACGGTCTTCTCGTAGGCGAGCAGATCGTTCTCGTCCAGATTGTCATCGGCGGAGGCGTACATCACGTCAATCAGATCGGTGTTCTTCTTCACGGTGCCGTCGGGCAGCACGGTCGTGCCGGCCTCCATCGGGCCGCCGGAGACGAAGACCGTCGGGATGTTCAGGCGCAGCGCGGCCATGAGCATGCCCGGCACGACCTTGTCGCAGTTCGGGATGCAGATCAGGGCGTCGGCGCAGTGCGCGTTGACCTGGTATTCGACGGTGTCGGCGATGATGTCACGGCTCGGCAGCGAGTACAGCATGCCGGTGTGGCCCATGGCGATGCCATCGTCCACGGCCATCGTGTTGAACTCGCGGGGGATGCCGCCAGCTTCCTTGATCGCCTCGGAGATGAGGCGGCCGACCTTATTCAGGTGCACATGGCCCGGCAGGAACTCGTCGAAGGAGTTGGCGATGGCGATGATCGGCTTGCCGAAATCCTTGCCATCCACACCGGCGGCGCGGTAGAGGGCGCGAGCGCCCGCGAATACACGTCCATTCATTAGTTTTGCAGATCGCATTTCCATGCCTCTCATTGTTGCGTTCCAACGGGACACACGTTCCGTGGGAAGTCACATTATGGAACTGACTGCGATAACGTATGCAAAATCCGCGCTGTTGCGTACACTCGTGACCTATGACTCATGATCAGCGGGAAGAGCGCGAGATGCGCGAGCGCCGCCGTCGCGTGGTGACGCGGGCGGTGTGCATCGTCATCGCCGCAGCCCTGCTGATCTCCATGGTGGTTCCCGCCATCTACGCGGGTCTTTGACGCCCTCTCGCACATTCCTGTGGGGCGTTTCCCGCGTCGAACGGCTGGTTCGCGGTCGCGAGGGGAAGGGAAGACAACGGCGTGCCCGCAAAGAGAATGTGTAAAACCCCCGGGTTGGGCTGAAAACCCAAGTATGTTCGAAGACAATTTCTACAGAACGAACGTAAAGGTGAAACATAATGGCAGAATTCGATTACTCCGAGGCGATCTCGGAGGCCCGTTCGAAATACGATTCCATCGCCCAGGCGTTGGATATGGACCGCATGAAGGCGCAGATCGCCGAGCTGGAGCAGCAGGCGGCGGAACCCGGCCTGTGGGATGATCCCGAGAACGCGCAGAAGGTGACCAGCCGTCTGTCCGCGGCGCAGGCGCAGCTCAAGCGTCTCGATTCCGCGGCGCAGCGCATCGATGACGTGGAGACGCTCGTCGAGCTCGGTCGTGAGGAGAACGACGCGGATACGCTCGCCGAGGCGCAGGCCGAAGTGGAGAAGATCCAGAGCGATCTGGACGATATGGAGATCCAGACGCTGCTGGACGGCGAATACGATGAACGTTCCGCGGTCGTCACGATCCGTTCCGGCGCGGGCGGCGTGGATGCGGCTGATTTCGCGCAGATGCTGCTGCGCATGTACCTGAGATACTGCGAGCGCAACGGTTTCAAGGCCAAGGTGATGGACACCTCGTACGCCGAGGAGGCGGGCATCAAGTCCGCCACGTTCCAGGTGGACGCGCCGTACGCGTACGGACGCCTGTCCGTCGAGGGCGGCACGCATCGTCTGGTGCGCATCTCGCCGTTCGACAACCAGGGACGCCGTCAGACCAGCTTCGCCGCGGTGGAAGTCGTCCCGCTGGTCGAGGCCACCGATCATATCGACATCCCCGACAGCGATATCCGCGTGGATACGTACTGCTCCTCCGGCCCCGGCGGCCAGGGCGTGAACACGACCTACTCGGCCGTGCGCATCACCCACCTTCCCACCGGCCTGGTCGTCACCATGCAGGATGAGCGTTCCCAGATCCAGAACCGTGCCGCCGCCATGGCCGTGCTGCAGTCCCGACTGCTGGTGCTGCGCCACGAGGAAGAGGCCAAGAAGAAGAAGGAGCTGGCCGGCGACATCAAGGCGAGCTGGGGCGACCAGATGCGCTCCTACGTGCTGCACCCGTACCAGATGGTCAAGGATCTGCGCACCGGGTATGAGACCTCGCAGACCCAGGCGGTGTTCGACGGCGATCTGGACGGCTTCATCCAGGCCGGCATCCGCTGGCGTCACGAGCAGCGTCGCGCCAAGGACGCCGAGTAAGGCTTGCCGCTTCCCGCACGGGCGTGCGGCGCAAGCGGAAACGGAAGGAATGACATGGCACTGATTTCGTTGAACCATGTAAGCAAGATCTATCCCAAGGGGACCAGACCGGCGCTCGACGATGTCAATCTCGACATCGAACGAGGCGATTTCGTGTTCCTCGTGGGCGCGTCCGGCTCCGGCAAGACCACGCTGCTGAGCCTGCTGCTACACGAGGAGGAGGCCACCGAGGGCGAGATCCGCGTGGCGGGCAACGACCTGCGACGCATCACCAACCGTCAGGTGCCGCAATACCGCCGTTCCATCGGTTTCGTGTTCCAGGACTACAAGCTGCTGAACAACAAAACCGTATGGCAGAACGTCGCGTTCGCGCTGGAAGTCATCGGCATGCGCAGGTCC
Organism: Bifidobacterium merycicum DSM 6492; assembly: GCF_900129045.1. Lineage (GTDB taxonomy): Bacteria > Actinomycetota > Actinomycetes > Actinomycetales > Bifidobacteriaceae > Bifidobacterium > Bifidobacterium merycicum. The sequence goes on from NZ_FQTX01000001.1 coordinate 87,206, forward strand.
GCCGTCAAATCGATGGTGCCGAAGGTGCTGGAGACCGTGGGGCTCACCGGCAAGGAGAAGAACTATCCGCATGAGCTCTCCGGCGGCGAGCAGCAGCGCGTGGCCATCGCCCGCGCCTACGTGAACCATCCGCAGATCCTGCTGGCGGACGAGCCCACGGGCAACCTCGACCCGACCACGTCGCTGGGCATCATGGAGGTGCTGGATGCCATCAACCGCACCGGCACCACCGTGGTCATGGCCACGCATAACGAGGAGATCGTCAACTCGATGCGCAAGCGGGTCGTCGAACTGCATAACGGCAGCATCGTGCGTGACGAGGAGCACGGCTCCTACGATTCCGCCGAGTTCTTCCCCGATTCCGAGGTGACGAGCAGGTCGAAGCAGGCGTTGCGTTCGGTCGCCGGCGACATCGCGCAGGGTGCCGTGGCCCACAACGCCGCTGATGCGCTGCGGGCGAGCGCGATCGCCGCGCGTGCGATGGACGAGGGCGAAGGCATCGCCAGGCTGGCTCAGTCCGTGCATTCCGGACGTACCGGCCGTTACGGCGAGGCGTTCGCGCCGCCCGAAGATACCATGACCTGGGGCAGGGGACTGCCTTTGGAGGAAATGGCCAAGGAACAGCAGGCGAAGAACAACGAGGAGGAGCGCCCCGGCGAGAGGACCGAGGCCATGCCGGTCGGGGAGGAGACGTTCATGCCGCCCGCCCCACCCGCACCGTCCGCCCCGCCGACTCCGCCGGCGCCCCCGGCCCCGCCCGCACCGCCTGCGCCGGGCGAATGGGGTCGCGCCGACGATCAGGAGGACAACCGATGAGAACGCGATTCATCCTTTCCGAAACATGGACGAGCCTCAAGCGCAACGTGCCGATGATCATCTCGGTGATGCTCGTCACCTTCATCTCCTTCGTGTTCATTGGTGCTTCGGCGTTGCTGCAGGTGCAGGTCAACAAGGCGAAGGGCGACTGGTATTCCAAGGTCGAAGTTGTGGTCTACCTGTGCCCGGACGGCAGCAGCCAGGCCGCCACCTGCGCGGCCGGCAAGGCGCCGACCCAGCAGGAGATCGTGGAGCTTCAGGATTTCATCCATCAGGAGCTGCGCGACAACGTCTCCAAGATCACGTACGTGAGCCGTGACGACTTCTACAAGAACACCTTCCTGAAGAAGTACCCCGACGGCAAATACCAGGGTCGTACCCTGACCGCCGCCGACATGCAGGATTCGCTGCAGCTCAAGCTCAAGGATCCGACCAAATACAAGATGGTCTCCGAAGTGCTGTCGGGCAAAACTGGCGTGGAAAGCGTGGTCGACCAGAAGCAGATCTTCGACCCGGTGTTCGCCGTGCTCAACAAGGCCACGGTGGTTACGGTGGCGCTCGCCGCCGTCATGGTGGTCGTGGCGATCCTGCTGACCGGCACGACCATCCGCATGTCCGCCGCAAGCCGCAAGAACGAGACGGAGATCATGCGTCTGGTCGGCGCGTCGAACTGGACGATCCAGCTGCCGTTCATCCTCGAAGGCCTGTTCGCCTCACTGGTCGGCTCCTTGCTGGCAAGCGGCGCGCTCGCGGCGATCGTGCAGCTGTTCATCACCGATGGCATCGCGCAGTCGGTGAGCTGGATTCCGTTCGTCACCCAAGGCACCGTATGGCTCATCTCCCCGGCGCTCGTGCTCGGCGCGATGCTGCTGTCCATCATCGCGTCCGTGGTATCGCTGCACCGTTATCTCAAAGCGTGATTGACCCCTCAGGAACTGCCGCTACAATGTGCCGAAGGAAGTAGGAGGTCCCACAGTAGTGAACAAGCGAACAAAGTCCGCGAAGACCGTCGTCGGCGTGGCCATCTCGTGCGCGATGGTCATGGCAGCCGGATTGGCGGTCACCACCACGAACGTGTCGACCGCGCATGCGGCATCCTATGCGGAACTGCAGCAGAAGCAGGCCAATCAGGAGAATCTCAAGGCCCAGCTCGCCGGAGTCGATTCCGACCTGGCCAGCACCATCGAGGAGTTGAACGATCTGGCCAACACGCAGATTCCGGCGGCGCAGCAGGCCGCACAGGAAGCGCTGCAAGCCTCGTATCAGGCGCAGAGCCTCGCGGACGCGACGAATCAGCGTCTCGAAGCGGCCAAGCAGGACAAGGCCACGTTGGAGCAGAAGATCCAGGAAACCGGCGTCGAATACGACGATGCGAAGGATTCCGTCGCTGAGATCGCGCGTAACAGCTTCCATGGTTCCGACGCGTCGAAGATGATGGACGTGGTGACCGACGCCAAATCCGCCGACGAGTTCGTGGAACAGATGCAGTCCGATGCCGCGGCGGCGCGATCCGCGTCCAACACCGCGGATGCCGCGGCCACCACACTCAACACGTCCATGAACCGCCAGCAACGTCTCGACGCCATCGAAAAGCAGATCACCAAGCTCAAGGAGCAGGCCGACGAGCAGGCCGCGGCGGCGCAGAAAGCCTCGCAGCAGGCCGCCAACAAGCAGAGCGATCTCGAAGCGCTGCAGGCCAAGGACACGTCGGTGCGCCAGGAGCTTGAATCCAAGAAAAGCAGCCTGACCACGCAGAGTGCCAAGGAAGCCGCGGAAATCGTCTCCATGCAGGCCGAACTGGCCGCCATGGCGGCGAAGGCCGCAGCCGAGGAGGCCGCGCGACGGGCCAACAGCTATACGCCTTCGAACGTCGGCCAGCAGACTTCATCCGGTGGCAATTCCGGTGGAAGCACAGGTGGCAACACCAGCAACTCCGGTGGCAATTCCGGTGGCAATTCCGGCGGAAACACGGGCGGCAACACCGGTGGCGGCTACGCCAGCGGCATGAACTACGCGGTGCCGGGAAGCTGCCCTGAAGGTTCCAGCTATTGCTACGGGCATAACACCGGCAATACGGTCGGCGGCGCCGCCTACCCGGCACGTCAGTGCACCCTGTGGGCGTATCTGCGTCGCTCCCAGCTGAGTTTGCCGGTCGGTTCCTACATGGGCAACGGCGCGCAGTGGGCGGCCACCGCGCGTGGTCTTGGCTACTACGTCAACAACACGCCCCATGTGGGAGCGGCCATGGTGTTCGCCGCGGGCCAGAGTGTGGGCGGCCATTGGACCGCCGACTGGCAGTACGGCCATGTGGCGGTCGTGGAACGTGTGAACGCCGACGGTTCCGTGCTCATCTCCGAAGGCGGCACCGGTTTCGCCACCTTCCCGGCATGGGAGACCATATCGAACGCCAGCAGCTACCAGTACGTGCACTACTGATCGTCAGGGCTCGGCACAACGAACCCGCCCGCATACGCCGTCTGAACCGTTTCAGGCGGCGTTGCTGTTATTGTGGGGTTGCGGAAACACTCAGGAAAGGAGGAGACCGTGGCCAAGGAACAAGGCATGAAGCCGATCGCGCAGAACAAGAAGGCGCGTCACGATTACGCCATCGAAGACAAGTACGAGGCCGGTCTGGTCCTGACGGGCACGGAGGTCAAGTCCCTGCGCGAAGGACGTGCGTCCCTCGCTGAGGCCTTCGTCTCCATCGACAGGCGCGGCGAGATGTGGCTGGAAAACGCGAACATCCCCGAATACCTCAACGGGACCTGGAACAACCACGCCCCCAAGCGCAAGCGCAAGCTGCTACTGCATGAGCGTGAGATCATCAAACTCGCAAGGCAGAGCGAAGCCAAGGGATACACGATCATCCCGCTGAGCCTGTATTTCAAGGACGGTCGCGTGAAAGCCGAGATCGCGTTGGCCCGAGGCAAACGCGAATACGACAAGCGTCAGGCGTTGCGCGAGGAACAGGACAAGCGTGAGGCGTTGCGTGCCATGCGGTACGCCAACAAGCGCGTACGCTGAACGAGGAATTATGTAGACATGCGGTAAATGCATGACGGCGCCCGGTGCGTCTGCGGCGTTCGTCTGACAGACTTGGTTGAGGAATTACCGCATCGCGGCTTGGAACCGCGGCCCGTGGCGGCGTGATAGGTGCCGGCCCGGGCGATGGCAACGATATCCGCGCCGACCGTTTCGGCGCACGATAGGTTAGGGCTGGTGAAATATGTGTGGAATCGTCGGATACGCAGGACGGATCGAAACCGCGTGCGGCAAGCCGCTGGAGGTATGTCTCCAAGGCCTGCAGCGGCTTGAATACCGCGGTTACGATTCGGCCGGCGTGGCGTTGAGCGCCCCCGGCATGGACCATGTCGAGGTCCGCAAGAAGGCGGGGCGTCTGTCCAATCTCGTCGAGGACATCGAACGCAACCCGATGCCGATGGCCACCGTGGGCATCGGCCACACCCGTTGGGCCACGAACGGCGTGCCGAACGATATCAACGCGCATCCGCACACCTCTCGTGACGGCAAGGTCGCCATCATCCACAACGGCATCATCGAGAACGCATCCCAGCTGCGTCTTGACCTGCAGACCGAAGGCTACCGTTTCGCCTCCGAGACGGATACCGAGGTCGCGGCCAAGCTGCTGGGCAAGATCACCGACAAGATCATCGAGGAGGAGGGCGCCCCCGACCTGTTCAAGGCGGTCCGTCGACTCGCCCGCATGCTCGAAGGCGCGTTCACCATCCTCGCCACCGACTGCCGCCAGCCCGATATCGTCGTCGGCGCACGCCATGATTCCCCGCTGGTCGTGGGTCTTGGCGACGGCGAGAACTTCCTCGGCTCCGATGTGGCCGCGTTCGTCGCCTACACGAAGCGCGCCATGGAAGTCGATCAGGATCAGGCCGTGTGCGTGAGCGCCGACAAGGTGATCGTTTCCGACTTCATGGGCAATATCGTGCCCGATCCCAAGGTCTACACCGTGGACTGGGACGCCTCCGCCGCGGAGAAGGGCGGATGGGATTCCTTTATGGACAAGGAGATCCATGAGGATCCCGCCGCGGTGCAGCGCACGCTGCTCGGCCGTCTCGACGAGCATGGTGATCTGAACCTCGACGAGGTGCGCATCGACGAACACGACTTCAAAGGCATCGACAAGATCATCGTCATCGCCTGCGGCACCGCCGCCTACGCTGGCATGGTCGCCAAATACGCCATCGAACATTGGGTGCGCATCCCGGTCGAAGTGGAACTCGCCCACGAATTCCGCTACCGCGACCCGATCCTGACCCCGCGCACGCTGGTCGTCGCCATCTCCCAGTCCGGCGAAACCATGGACACGCTGATGGCATTGCGCCACGCCCGCGAACAGGGGTCCAAGGTGCTGGCCATCTGCAACACACAGGGCGCCACCATCCCGCGCGAATCCGACGCCGTGCTCTACACGCACGCCGGCCCGGAGGTCGCCGTCGCGTCCACCAAGGCGTTCGTCGCGCAGATCACCGCCGCCTATGTGCTCGGCCTGTACCTCGCGCAGGTGAAGGGCGCGATGTACCGTGATGAGATCCAGCAGACGCTTGACTCCCTCAAAGACATGCCGCGTAAGATCCAGTGGGTGCTCGACACGCAGACCGACACCGTCCACGCCGCCGCCGAACAGATGGTCGATGCCAAGTCGTTCCTGTTCCTCGGCCGTCACGTCGGCTACCCGGTCGCCATGGAAGGCGCGCTCAAGCTCAAGGAGATCGCCTACACCTTCACCGAAGGCTTCGCCGCGGGCGAGCTCAAGCACGGGCCGATCGCGCTGGTCGACGAAGGTGAACCCGTCGTGTTCATCGTGCCGCCGGCGCGTGGCCGCAATGTGCTGCACGCCAAGGTCATCTCCGGCATCGAAGAGGTGAAGGCGCGTGGCGCGTACATCATCGCCGTGGCCGAGGAGAACGACCCGGATGTGGAACGTTACGCCGACGTGGTGTTCTGGCGCCCCGCATGCCCGACGTTGATGAGCCCGCTGGTGGATGTGGTCCCGCTGCAGCTGTTCGCCATGGATATGGCCAAGCTGAAGAAGTATGACGTGGACAAGCCGCGTAATCTCGCCAAGTCCGTCACCGTCGAATGATGATGTCGCGTAAGGCCCGGCCCGCGTGGTCGGGCCTTACGCTTGGCCGGAGGACGGTGAGTCCTCACATTCCGGGGAACGATAAGCATTGAGGTGGTCGCATTGGGGCATCGATGGGTGACCGAGGAACCGCGGATTCCGTTCGAACTCGGTATCGTGTATGAGGATGAGCGGATCATCGTGGTGGATAAGCCGCATTTCCTGGCGACCACGCCGCGCGGCATGTGGTACCGCGAAACCGCGCTGATACGGTTGCGTGACATGTACGACGATCCCGGCATCGTCCCCGCGCATCGATTGGACCGGGCCACCGCGGGCATCGTGGTATTCGTGCGCGACCCCGCCAGCCGAGGCGCCTACCAGATGCTGTTCCAGAACCGTCTGACCACAAAGACCTACGAATGCCTGGCACCGCTCAGACCGGTTTCGCGACCGGAATACGGCACCATACGCAGGCTCACGACGCCTCGCCCGTTCCCGCTCGAGCGCCGCTCGCGCATCGTCAAACAGCGTGGAATCCTCCAAGCCTATGAGGAGCTGGGCACGCCGAACGCGCAGACGATGATCGAACGCGCGGGCGGCATGTCATGCCGCGCGGCGGGCGAATCTGGTATGCCGTGGCATACGGCCGGCGTTCGGAACCGTATGGGCGTGGCGCGATACGTACTGCACCCGAAAACCGGCAAAACGCATCAGCTGCGCGTGCACATGAACTCGCTGGGTCTGCCCATTCTCGGAGACGATCTCTACCCGCGCGTCATCGACCGCCCCTATGACGACTTCTCCACGCCGCTGGAACTCGTGGCGCGCGAACTCTCCTTCGACGATCCGATCACCGGCGAACACCGCCGTTTCACCTCGCGCATCCCCTTGGGTGAGGGGCCTTTGGACGGGCAGGCGGGGGAGCGGCGCTGACTTGGAGCGAACTCGCATATGCATATGCCGAAGGGGCGGTACCCATGCGGGTACCGCCCCTCCGGCATATCACTATGATTCAGACGGGCGAAAGCCGGAGCCGAATCACTTCACGGCGTTCAGCCACTGCTCCTTGGTGGCCTTCTCGGCCTCAAGCTTGGCCTTCTTCGCCGGATCGGTCTCGGCGGCGATCTTCTCCTCAAGCTCGGCGAGCTGCGCGTTGAGTTGCTCCTCGAAGCTGGACTTACGGGCATCGGCCTCCGGGTCGGACTGCTTCCACGCGGCCTCCTCGACGGACTTGATCTGCTTGTCCACCTCGTCCAGACGGCCTTCGATGCGGCGCATATCCTCACGCGGCACATAACCGATCTGATCCCACTCGTCCTGGATCTCGGCCAGAGCCTGACGAGCCTGCTTGGCGGCCTTCTCGTCGGCGACCGGCACCAGAGCCTCGGCCTTCTTCAGCAGCGCCTCCTTCTTGGCGAGATTCTCCTTCTCGTCGGCGGAGATCTGCTCGCGATCGGCCTGACGTGCGTTGAAGAAGGTGTCGGCGGCCTCGCGGAAACGTGCCCACAGGGTGTCATCCTCGTTGCGGCCAGCGCGGCCGGCCTTCTTCCAACGATCCATCAGCTCGTTGAACTGGCGGGAGGTTTCGGTCCAAGCAGTGGAATCCTTGATCTCGTTGGCCTCGGCGATGATCGCCTCCTTGGCGGCCTTGGCCTGGTTGCGTTCATTGTCGCGGGCCTGCGCCCACTTGCGGCGGGACTGGTTGAAGGTGGTGCGGGCGGCGGAGAAACGCTTCCACAGCTCGTCGGCATCCTTCTTATCGATACGCACGTTGTTGCGCTGGTGAGTCTGCCACTCGTCGAACAGGGCACGGAACTTGTCGGCGGTGGAACGCCAGTTGGTGTTGTCTCCCAGACCGGCGGCCAGCACCTCGGCCTTCTCCACGATGGCGGTACGGCCTGCGACCGCTGCGGCGACCGCGGCCTTGCGGGCCTCGGCCAGCTCGGCCTTCTTGGCGTCCGCCTTGGTCTTCAGATCCTCATACTGGGCCTTCAAAGCAGCCAGATCGCCGACCACTGCGGGAGATTCGGTCTCTTCGGCGAGCATCTTCATCGTCTCGTCGATCTCACGCGGCTTGACGTTCGCGCTCTTCAGACGGGCCGCCAGAGCGTCGAGCTTTGCCTTGAGATCAAGGAAGCGACGCGCATACAGGGCCAGAGCCTCCTCCTTGGAGACATCGGGGAACTGGCCGACCTCACGCTCGCCGTCGCCGTCCTTGACGAACACGGTGCCGTTGTCGTCAACGCGGCCGAAGGACTCGGCCTGCTTGACCTGCGCCTCGGTATGGGAGACGGCGGATGCCGCGACACGGGCGGCGGGCGCGGCCTTCTTGGCGAATGCGGCGGGGGACGGAGCGTGGGGCTTCGGGGCGGCCGGCTTCGGTGCCTTGGCTGCTCCCTGCGTTTCCTGTGCGGTGGTCTCGGTGGTGGTTTCGTTCTTGGTGACGTTCTCGTCGGCCATGGCCAGCTCCTTACAGCTTGGAAGTGTGTGCATCGCGCTTCACATCCTGACGGAACAGGGATGTTTGACGCAACCTTCACCTATTATATTGATTCCGTGGCTAAAGGCGCATCAATATCAGGATTTCCAGAGTGGCTCCCCTCTGAACGTGTTGTGGAGCAGCGTGTCATCGACACGCTCCGTGAAGTATTCGAGCTCAACGGCTTCCTAGGCATCGAGACGAGAGCCGTGGAAACCGGGGCTTCCTTGCTGAAGAAAGGCGAAACCAGCAAGGAGATCTACCTGCTGAGCCGTCTGCAGGACGTCGGCAACGAATCCGACACCCCGATCGAGGAAAGACTCGGCCTGCACTTCGACCTCACCGTGCCGCTGAGCCGTTACGTGGTCGAACATTCGGGCGATCTCGCCTTCCCGTTCAAGCGTTGGCAGATCCAGAAGGTCTGGCGTGGCGAACGCCCGCAGGAAGGACGATTCCGCGAGTTCGTCCAGGCCGACATCGACGTGATCGGCAACGGCGACCTGCCGGACCACTACGAAGTGGAACTGCCGCTGGTCATGGTCTCCGCGCTGGAACGCCTGCGCGAATTCGGCCTGCCCAAAGCAACCGTGCACGCGAACAACCGCAAGCTTTCCGAAGGCTTCTACCGTGGCCTCGGCCTCGACGACATCGAAGGCGTGCTGCGCGAAATCGACAAGCTCGACAAGATCGGCGCCGATGAAGTGGCCAAGCTGCTGGTCGAAACCTGCGGCGCCACCGACGCGCAGGCCCGCGCCTGCCTCGAACTGGCCGAGCTCACCGCCGCCAACGGTACCGAACTCGCCGAAAAGTTCGACGCGCTCGCGGCCAAGCATGGCATCCCCACCGATTCCGAAGCCTACGCGCTCGCGCATGAAGGCCTGAGCACGCTGGGCATGATCGTCGACCAGGCGGCCGCGATCCGTCCCGGCTCCGTCATCGCCGATCTGAAGATCGCCCGCGGACTGGACTACTACACCGGTTCCGTGTACGAGACCTTCCTCGACGGCGTGGCATCCCTCGGCTCCATCTGCTCCGGCGGACGTTACGACAACCTCGCCTCGCAAGGCAACCGCAAGTACCCGGGCGTCGGCCTGTCCATCGGCCTGAGCCGACTCGTCAGCTACATGCTGCACACCGCGGGCGCACACGCCAACCGCGTATCCCCGGCAAGCGTGCTCGTCGCCGTGTGGAACGAAAGCGAACGCGCCGAATCCAACGCGATCGCCAACGCGCTGCGCGCACGCGGCATCGCCGCCGACGTGGCGCCGACCGCCGCCAAACTGGGCAAGCAGATCAAGTACGCCGACAAGCTCGGCATTCCGTACGTGTGGTTCCCCGGTCAGGAGGGTGCGGGCGACGAGGTGAAGAACATCGTCTCCGGCGAGCAGAACCCGGCCGATCGCACGTCGTGGGAGCCGGATACTGTTAATGCCCGGCAAACCGTTGTTATTGATTGATTAATCGAATAATTGGGAGTATTCAAAGCATGAGCCAGACGGCATACAGAACACATCATGCCACTGAAGTCACCGAGGCTCTCGTCGGCCAGAAGGTCACCCTGTCCGGTTGGGTCGACCGTCGCCGCGACCATGGTGGAGTCGCCTTCATCGATCTGCGCGATTCCTCCGGCCTGGTGCAGGTCGTCATCTACGACGAGGAGCAGGCGCGTCCGCTGCGCTCCGAGTTCGTGATCCAGGTCACCGGTGAGGTGCGCCTGCGTCCGGAAGGCAACGAGAACGAACATCTCACCACCGGCAAGATCGAAGTCGTGGCCGAAACCATTGACGTGCTCGCCAAGTCCGACGCGCTGCCGTTCCAGGTTTCCACCGCGCTCGAAAACGAGTCCGAGAACAAGCTGCCCGGCGAGGAAGTGCGCCTCAAGTACCGCTACCTCGACCTGCGCCGCCCCGGCATGCAGCGCAACCTGAAGCTGCGCTCCGACATGGCCAAGGCCGCCCGTCACGCGCTCGAAGACCTCGACTTCACCGAAGTCGAAACCCCGACCTTCATCAAGTCCACCCCGGAAGGCGCCCGCGACTTTGTGGTCCCGGCCCGTCTGGTGCCCGGCTCCTGGTACGCGCTGCCGCAGTCCCCGCAGCTGCTCAAGCAGCTGCTCATGGTCTCCGGCGTGGAACGCTACTACCAGTTCGCCCGCTGCTACCGTGACGAGGACTTCCGCGCCGATCGCCAGCCTGAGTTCACCCAGCTCGACATGGAAATGGCGTACGTGGATCAGGAGGATGTGATGGCCATGGCCGAAAAGGTCATCGCCGCCATCTGGAAGGCCGCCGGCTACGAAGTCCAGCTGCCGCTGCCGCGCATCACCTGGCAGGAAGCCATGGACAAGTACGGTTCCGACAAGCCCGATCTGCGTTTCGGCAACCCGATCATCGAGCTGACCGACTACTTCAAGAACACCCCGTTCCGCGTGTTCCAAGCCCCGTACGTGGGCGCAGTCCTCTTCAAGGGTGGCGCCTCCACGCCGCGTCGTCAGTTCGACGCCTGGCAGGAGTGGGCCAAGCAGCGCGGCGCCAAGGGTCTCGCCTACGTGCAGTTCACCGACGACGGCGAGCTCAAGGGCCCCGTCGCCAAGAACCTTTCCGATGAGGAGCGCGCGGGCCTCAAGGAGGCCGTCGGCGCGGAGAACGGCGACGCCGTGTTCTTCGCCGCAGGCGCCCGCGAATCCTCCCAGCTGCTGCTGGGTGCCGCCCGTGTGGAGCTCGCCTCCCGCGCCGGTCTGCTCGACCCGAAGAAGTTCGCCTTCACGTGGGTTGTGGACTTCCCGCTGTTCAAGCCGACCGACGATCCGGACGACGACGATGTGGCGGTCGGCCACTCCAAGTGGACCTCCATGCACCACCCGTTCACCATGCCGTCCAAGGATTGGATCGACAAGTTCGATCAGGATCCGGAACACGCCATGTCCGATTCCTACGACATCGTCTGCAACGGTGAGGAAATGGGCGGCGGCTCCGTGCGTATCCACCGCGACGACATCCAGGACCGCGTGCTCAACGTGCTCGGCATCAGCAAGGAAGAGGCCGAAGACAAGTTCGGCTTCCTGCTGGAAGCCTTCAAGTACGGCGCACCGCCTCACGCGGGCATCGCACTCGGCTGGGACCGCACCGTGTCCATCCTCGCCGGCGCCCCGTCCATCCGCGACGTCATCGCTTTCCCGAAGGCCGGTGGCGGCCGTGATCCGCTGACCGGTGCCCCGGCTCCGATCTCCGACGAGCAGCGCGCCGAAACCGGTGTCGACTATGACCCGGATGAGGACGAGGACTGATCGTAGATTCGATTGCATGAGCGCCAAGTTGCATGATGCGGCTTGGCGCTCATTGTGTGAAGCCCTGTTATCAGGCTTTTCCAAGAAGTTCACCTGCCGTTTGCCTGAGTGCATGCGGTGCAACATCTTGCTGGTCTACCGTGTATCGCATGAGTCGTTATCCGTGGTGTCGCATGCATGACTGGTTCGTCCGGAATGTGCCGGAACGCGTGGCGTTTGCGGTGGTGGGGGTTATGACGCTAGCCGCCGTCGTTGCCATCGCTGCGTTGCGCTGGATGATGCTTGATTGAAGCAGTCCCGATAGGGGTGGGGCGTTTACTTGTGGCGTCTATTGACTTCTCTGGTTTCTCGGGCGTTTATGAGACAAAACCCGGGCGGAAACATACTTCGTTTATATTGTGCAGCTATGTCAGATATGAACGAACGCAATATCACGCGCCCGCTGGTGCCAGGCACTGAAGACAGCGGGCAGCCTCTAGTAGAACTCACCCACGTGGAGAAGCATTTCGGTGATCTCCACGTTCTCAAGGACATCAATCTCACCGTCGACAAAGGCGAGGTGCTGGTCATCGTAGGACCGTCCGGATCGGGCAAATCCACCATGTGCCGCACCATCAACCGACTGGAAACCATCGATTCCGGCGTCATCCGCATCGACGGACAGCCCCTTCCCGAGGAAGGCAAGGAGCTTGCCAATCTCCGTGCCGAAGTAGGCATGGTGTTCCAGTCCTTCAACCTGTTCGCCAACAAGACCATTCTCGACAACGTCACGCTTGCCCCGATCAAGGTCCGTCATATGGATAAGAAGGCGGCGGAAGACATGGCCATGGATCTGCTCGACCGCGTCGGTGTGGCCAGTCAGGCGTCCAAGATGCCGTCCCAGCTGTCCGGCGGCCAGCAGCAGCGTGTCGCCATCGCCCGAGCTTTGGCCATGAAGCCGAAGGTCATGCTGTTCGATGAGCCGACATCCGCACTCGATCCTGAAATGGTCAATGAGGTGCTTGACGTTATGGTGCAGCTCGCCCGCGAGGGCATGACCATGCTGTGCGTCACGCACGAGATGGGCTTTGCGCGCAAGGTGGCCGACAAGGTCGTGTTCATGGCCGACGGCCAGATTCTGGAACAGGCTTCGCCCGACGAGTTCTTCGAGCATCCGAAGACGGAACGCGCCAAGGACTTCCTCTCGAAGATCCTGATCCACTGAGAAAGAGGGCGGAGTATGAAGAAGACATGGTTCAAACGCGCGTTGGCGGCGCTGTGCGCGCTGACCTGCGCGGTTTCGTTGGCGGGCTGCGGTTCGTCGCAAAGCGACGGCAGGATTCGCATCGGCATCAAATTCGACCAGCCGGGCCTGGGCTTCAAGAAGTCCGGTACGTATGTCGGGTTCGATGTGGATGTGGCCAAGTACATTGCCAAGAAGCTCGGATATACCGAGGATGAGATCGTATGGAAGGAGGCGCCGTCCAAGCAGCGTGAGGCCATGCTGCAGAACGGTGACGTCGATTTCATCATCGCCACGTATTCCATCACCGATGAGCGCAAGAAGGTCGTGGATTTCGCAGGCCCGTACTTCGTGGCCGGCCAGGATCTGCTGGTGCGCAAGGGCGATACTTCGGTCAGGGGCCCTGAGGACCTGAACGGCAAGCGCCTGTGCTCCGTGACCGGCTCCACTTCGGCCGTCACCGTCAAGGAGAAGTTCGCCAACGAGGTGCAGCTGATGGAACAGCCCGGCTACGCCGAATGCGCAACCGCATTGTTCTCCGGCATCGTGGACGCGGTGACCACCGACGACATCATTCTCGCGGGTCTCGCATCCGCGTCGCGTGGACGACTGGAAGTGGTCGGCAAGCCGTTCACCCAGGAATATTATGGTGTGGGCGTCAAGAAGGGGAGCAATGATCTGAAGAAGAAAATCAACGCCGCCATCACGGACATGGAGAAGGACGGCTCCTGGAAGCGTGCCCTGGCCGACAACACAAAGGGCGCCAACTACACGCCGAATCCGAATTACAACCCGCCGGTGCCGAACGGAAAGGGGAACAAGTAATGCAGGACCTGATGACGCTGCTTAGCGAATATAACGTGCCGGGCGCCTTTCTGGTGAACATCGAGCTCACGCTGTGGTCCACGCTGTTCTCCACGATTCTCGGTGTGATCCTGGTCATGATGCGTATCTCGCCGATTCCCTCCTTGCGCACCGTCGCCGGCATCTATGTCGAACTGTTCAAGAACCTGCCGCTGACCATCATCATGGTGTTCATGGTGCTGGGTGCCTACGCGCAGCTCAAGCTCACCTTCTCCGACACGTTCTCCACTAATTTCTTCTGGCTGGCGGTCACCGGCTTGAGCCTGTACACCGCGGCGTTCGTGTGCGAATCGCTGAGGTCCGGCATCAACACCGTGCCGCTCGGTCAGGCGGAGGCCGCGCGAGCGCTCGGATTGAACTTCACCCAGGCCGCGGTCCAGATCATTCTGCCGCAGACGTTCCGCGGTTCGGTGGCGCCGTTGGGCAACACCTTTATCGCGTTGCTGAAGAACTCCACCGTTGCAGCTGCGGCATCCGTGGCCACCGAAACCTCGACCATGATGAGCGAGATGATCGAATACCATGCCGATCAGATTGTGCTGATCTTCCTGATCTTCGCCTTCGGCTATGTGATCCTGATCATCCCGATCGGCATGCTGACCACCTATCTGTCCAACAAGCTCGCGGTGAGGAGGTGACGCGCAATGGCAGCAAACAATGAAAGCGCAGTGCTGTTCGATCAGCCGGGCCCTAAGGGCCGCAAAACCATCCGTATCATCAATTGGATCGCAGGTATCATCTTCGCCATCGTCGTGGTGCTGATCCTGATGCGTCTGCATAATCCGCCGGACGGCGAAAACCAGCTGAGCTGGGAGCTGTGGAAACCGGCGCTCGACCCCGAGGCGTGGACGGACTTCTACCTGCCGGGCCTGTGGGCCACGATCCGAGCTTCCCTGCTGGCCGTGGTGGGCGCAGTGGTGTTCGGCCTGGTGTTCGGTATCGGGCGTCTGATGCCGAACCCGCTGGTCCGTGTGGTTTCCGGTGCGATTGTCGAATTCGCGCGAGCAGTGCCCGTGCTGCTCATGATGATCTTCTTCTGGCGCTGGTTCGCCTTCATCGGCCTGCCCAGCCCCGCCTACTGGTCGGTCGTGCTCGCCCTGATAATCTACAACGGTTCGGTTGTGGCCGAGCTGGTGCGTTCCGGCGTGGGCAATCTGCCCGACGGCCAGCGTGAGGCATCGCTTGCGTTGGGACTTACGCAGACCCAGTCGCTGATGCAGATCGAAGTGCCGCAGGCCATCGTTGCCATGCTGCCGGCCGCCGTCACCCAGCTGGTCGTGGTGCTCAAGGACACCGCACTCGGTTCCATCATCATGTATACCGATCTGCTGCAGCAGTCCCGTCGACTCGGCTCCATGTACTTCAACATTCTCCAGACGCTGGTCGTGGCCGGTGTGATCTACTTCATCGCCTGCTGGCTGCTGTCGCGACTGGCCGAATGGCTGCCGTCCAGACTCCAGCAGCACACCGCCGCGCCGACCGAGCCTGAGCCGGTGGCGCCGATCGCGGCGGGCGACCCCTCCAACGTCAACCAGATCGCCGTGGCCAAGGAGGTCGAGGAGCTGCCGCTCGGCGGCGCCGATCGCCAGTACCATGTGCATCATCGCGGCACCAACGCCTCCATCCACCAGTGGAGGCAGACCAAATACGTGCAGGGGTACGATGCGACACACCCCGAATCGCAGGAGGAAACCGACAAGGAGAAGCATTTCAGGCTTCACCACAGGAAGAGCAACGAGGAAGAGTGACCCTCGCGTTGCCGGCATGAATCAGGCCGTTCGCGTAAAGCAGATGCCATACAGGGCAGCTTCGCGCGAACGGCCTGATGCGTTACGGGCTTTACGTAAACGCCTTGTGCGGCATGTGGGCGAGTATACTTATGCGCGGCGATCGATCCGTATGGGCGGTCAGCCGGACACAACACAGGCAGGCAAAGGCCAAGGCGGCCAAAACCTGCCGAATAACCGCATAAAGGAATATCATGACAGCATCACATGGTGCATACGGCAATGCCGATGCAACCACGACGGCAACAAGCAACGCAGCAAGCTCTAACGGCGCGGCCAGCACGGACGAGAGTCTCAACGCCCGCGTCAGAACATCGAAATCCCCAAGACCGAACAAGTGGGGCATCATTATCGCGGCAGTCGTCGCCATCGCCATCATCGTAGGCGCGGTCGCCATATTCAACGGCCGGAATGCGCAACAGTCGGCAAACAAGGCCGACACCGTAACCATCGGACTCAAACTCGCCCCGCCCAGCCTCGACATTCGCCGCCAATCCGGATCGGCCATCGAACAGGTGCTTATCGGCAACGTGTACGAGGGACTTGTCAGCCGAGACTCCGACAATGCCGTACAGCCCGGTCTGGCAAAAAGCTGGGACATCTCCACAGACGGCACAACCTACACCTTCCATCTCAATCGGAACATGACCTTCTCCAATGGGGATGCGCTTGATGCCGACGACGTGGCATGGTCCATCAACCAGTTGAAGGAGAAGCAATACTATAACGCCAACCAGGTGGAAAGCCTGAGCAAGGCCGAAGCGCTTGACGCGAACACCGTGCGAATCACCCTCAGCTCCCCGGACTCCAACCTGCTGTGGTATCTGACCGGGCGCCCGGGCCTGGTGTTCGACAAGGACGCCACCTATAACGCGAAGACCCAGGCCGTGGGCTCCGGCCCATACACCGTGGAATCCTTCGATTCCGCCAGCAAGATGGTGCTTAAGGCCAACCCGAAATATTGGGGCACCGCGCACAAGCCGGCCACGCAGCATGTGGTCATCGATTTCATCACCGATGACAACGCCGCCGTTAACGCCCTGAAAAGCGGCGACGTGGACGTGCTCTCCCCAGTGAACGCGACCTTGGCGAAATCCCTTGACGCCAACACCTACCATGTCTCCGCGTCCGACGGCAGCGACAAATTCGTGCTCGCCTTCAACTGCGCGAACAAGAAACTCGCCGACAAGCGCGTGCGCCAGGCCATCCGATACGGCATCAACCATAAGGAGATCATCGCCTCCCGCGGCGGAGTCGACGCTGCACTTGGCGGGCCGATCCCATCCGTCGACCCCGGCTACGAGGATCTGACCGGCCTCTACCCCTACGACGTGGCCAAAGCGAAGCAGCTTATGCGCGAAGCCGGGTATTCGATCAGCAAGCCGTTGAAGCTCACCCTGACCTACGCCAACACCTACGGCACCGAACTCGGCGACCAGCTCAAAAGCCAGCTCGCCGCAATCAGCATCGACCTCAACATCAACTATGTAGAATTCTCCACCTGGCTGCAGGACGTGCACGCCAACGGCGACTACGAGCTCTCCCTCGTGGACCATGCCGAAAGCCACGACTTCTACAAGTGGACCATGCCCGAATACTACTACCACTACGACAACAAGGACGTGCAGGCGTTGTACGCCAAGGCGCTCGCCGCCAACGACGAGAAGGAAAGCGACGAATACCTCAAGCAGGCGGCGAAAACCGTCAGCGAAGACGCTCCGGCCGACTGGCTGTTCGGCTACCGTGTGACCGTGGCGTACAACAAGGGCGTCAAGGGATTCCCCGACAAGCTCAGCCAGACGGTACTGCCGCTATGGCAGATTTCCAAGGCGGAATGATATGAGATTCGTGGCCAAACGGCTGCTGCTGTTCATAGCGGCATTGGTGGGATTGTCGATACTGGTGTTTCTGGCATTGCGCGTACTCCCCGGTGACGTTGCAGCCGTAATGGCCGGAACGAACGCGACCGCGGCCCGTATCGCCGCACTGCGGACGCAGATGGGACTCGACAGGCCGCTGCCCGTACAATACGTCGACTGGCTTGGCGGACTGCTGCATGGCGATCTTGGCATATCCGCCATCAGCGGCAGATCGGTCGTCTCGCAGGTCGGCGCCCGGGCGGCGGTCACGTTCCCTCTTATTGTGCTCAGTCTCGCCATAGCCCTACTGATCGGATTGCCGCTTGGCTGTGCTGCCGTCATCACCAGGAACAGGCGGTGGCGGGGGCTGTTCCATGTGCTTGCCATTGTCGGAGGTGCTATTACGGCGTTATGGAGCGGACTGCTGCTGATCCTGCTGTTCTCGCACGGCTCGGGACTGCTGGGGCTGTTCCCCTCGCAGGGTTTCCCGAACGATGGCTGGAAGGATTGCGGGCGGGCCATGGCGTCGCTCGTGCTTCCGGCATTGGCCACCGGCATCACCGCCGGTGCGGGGATCATGCGCTATACGCGTGCCGCGTTGGGCGATGCCGCGCAATCCCAGGCCGTAAGCATGGCCATGGCATGCGGCATGACGCGCAGGCAGGCGCTGCTGCGCGTAGGCCTGCGACTGTCAATGCCGCAGCTGGTGTCGGTTATCGGATTGACCTTCGCCCAAATGATAACGGGCGTGATGGTGGTCGAGAACCTGTTTGCCCTGCCGGGGCTGGGCTCGATGCTCATCACCGATGTGGGCAATCGTGATCTGATCGCGGTGCAGAGCGAACTGTTCCTGTTGGCAGCGTTCTTCCTGCTATTGGGATTGGCGGTCGATATGGCGCATCATGCGCTCGATCCGAGACTGAACACCGCTTCCGACGACGTGCAGGAGGTGCTGTGATGTCGGCCGCTCGTGTGGTTATGCGTTCGATGTGGCGCAAGGCCAGTGGAAAATATGCGTTGATCGTGCTCGGCCTGTGGGTGCTGGTTTCGCTGATTTCGCTGGTGTGGACGCCTTATGCGCTACTTGAGACGGACGGATTCCACGCATGGGCTTCGCCCACGGCCGCGCATCCGTTGGGAACCGATGGCGTTGGCGCCGACGTGCTGAGCTGGCTGATGGCCGGTTCGCGCACGAATCTTGCAATCGCATCGCTTACCGTAGTCGTGGCCGGAATATTCGGATTGGCGTTGGTGGCCGCCATGGTGTCACGCCATACCGCGCTGCGATCCACGTCGGTGGTGGTGGTCGATGCGCTGATCTCGATACCGACGGTGCTGATCGCATTGATGTTGTCGGTGCTGTTCGGCGCTTCCACGGCGGTGATCGTGGCCGCATGCGGATTCGCCTACGGATTGAATCTGGCACGCATCGTAAGACCTGCGGCCATACTCGCCGCGCGTTCGCAGTATGTGGAGTCGGCGGTATGGTCCGGCGCTTCGGGGTCGCGCGTGTTCGTCAGGCATATTATGCCGAACGTGATGCCGGTGCTGCTGGTGCAGTTGTCGATGAGCGCAGGGATGTCGATACTGGCTGAGGCTGGCCTGACCTATCTTGGCGTCGGCGTGGGTGTCGGCGTACCCAGTTGGGGGCATTCCCTCGCCACATCCGTACGATTCATCAGCATCTACCCGCTGACCGTGCTATGGCCGGGACTGATCGTCACGATGACGGTGATCGCGCTGCATCTGTTCGGCGACGCACTGCGCGACGCCATCGACCCGTTGACCAATCCTGAACTGAGGGAGGCGGCATGAGCATCGAGATTCGTGGGCTGACCATCACCATCGGCGACAAACCCATCGTGCGCGATGTGTGCATGGACATCGCCGACGGTGAGCGCATCGGTCTGGTCGGTTCCTCCGGCTCGGGCAAATCCATGATCGCCAAAGCCCTGATGGGGTTGCTGTCCGACACGGCGCGGGTGAGCGGTTCCATCATGGCTGGCGGCAGGCAACTGATCGGGTTGGACGATACCGCCATGGCCGATCTGCGCGGGCGTTATATGGGCATGGTGTTCCAGAATCCGGCGGCAGCGCTCAATCCCGTGATGACGGTTGCACAGCAGGTCGGTCTGCCGCTGTACCTGCGCTATGATCTGTCGCTTGACGAGCGTCTTGATCGTGTCAAGGCGATGCTTGACAAAGTGGGGCTTTCCCAGGATGCACTGCTGAAATACCCACATCAGCTTTCCGGCGGGCAGCAGCAGCGTGTCGGCATCGCCACCGCGTTGATCACCTCGCCGCGATTCATCATCGCCGACGAGCCGACCACGGCATTGGATTCGATCACGCAACGTCAGATCGTCGACCTGCTGACGTCGCTGGTCGACGATGCCGGCGCGTCCATGCTGTTCATCACCCATGATTTCGCGGTGCTCGCACGCGCCACTACGCGCTGCTATGTGCTGGACGGCGGTTCGATAGCCGAAACAGGCACGACCGCAAGCCTATTGCGGGAACCGGCAAGCGAGCCTGCGCGGCGCCTTGTCGCCGCAGCCAGACAACTTACGCTGTCACGTGACGGCGGCATCGGCGACGGTGACGTCGGAAGTCGGGAATCCATGGGAGTGGAATCCGGTGATAGGGTGATCATGAGGAAAGACGGCGGCGATGAATGAAATCGTGTTGCAGGGACGTGGCATCTGCAAAAGCTATGGGTCGAAGCGGAATCGCAGGCAGGTGCTGTTCGACGTGGACATCGAGGTGCGCAGCGGGGAGTGCCTGGCGATCATCGGTGCTTCCGGCTCGGGCAAATCGACGTTGACGCGAGTGCTGTTCGGCCTGGAATCCGCGGATTGTGGTGAGATCGCATACCGTGGCCAGGCGATGGGGGAGCGGAACGATGCCGTGCGCCATATGCTGCGCGGTGAGACCGGACTGGTGTTCCAGGACCCCTTCGCCTCGCTCGACCCACGCTGGCACGTTGCGCGTTCCGTAGAGGAGCCGTTGCGGTTGCACCATAGGGGCATGGGCGATGACGAGGCCGCTTCGCGGATCGGGCGAGCATTACGACTGGTCGGACTCGATCCGGCGGTATTCGCCGCACGGTACCCCATGGATCTATCCGGCGGGCAGGCGCAACGTGTCGCCATTGCGCGTGCCATAGTGGATGATCCGGGCGTCATTCTTGCCGACGAGCCGATGAGCGCCATCGATGTGGCCGCGCGTGTACGGATCCTTGAGACCTTCCACGCCATCCGCGAGGCGAACCCGAATATGTCGCTGGTCATGGTCTCGCACGATCTTGGCGTGGTGCGGCATATCGCCGATCGTATCGTCGTACTGCATGACGGGCGCGTCGAGGAAAGCGGTACGACCACGGAAATACTGAAGCATCCCTGTTCCGCGTACACGCGCTCGCTCATCGAAGCCGCGTCCATGCAGGCCTGATCGCAGGTCGGATTGATGCAAGGTAGGCGGCTGGGCCGGCTGAACCGACTGGATCGCCTGAATCGGCTGAACCGACTAGAACGTGAACAGTCTGCGCAACCAGTCGTACAGGGCAGGATTCGAAACATTCCAGCTTTCGCTCCGCCCCGGGGTCATCAGCCATAGCAGTTGCAGGCCGATGCCGACGATAAGCAGGGCGACGATCACGACGGTCAGCCACCGACGCCCGTTTTCGCGCACATCCGTGTTCCACGCGAACAGCAGGCACATGGTGCCGATGAGCATCAGCCATGTCATATCGCACAGGTAACGCGCGTTCACGCCGAACGGTCCGTCGATGCAGGCGATGAGAACGGCCAAGGCCAGGAAGGAGAGTCCCAGCGCCCCGCAGCGGGTTGCCTGTGGGCTTCGATCGTGCCGCAACCGGATGATGTACCGGATGGCCGCGGGCAATGCGAGCAGGCAGATCGGTGACAGCGCGACGAGTCCGCCGGCGAACTGTTCCGGAATGATGTTCCGGTTACGGAACAGGAACCCCCATGGGTTTG
This sequence comes from Bifidobacterium merycicum DSM 6492, assembly GCF_900129045.1. Classification (GTDB taxonomy): domain Bacteria; phylum Actinomycetota; class Actinomycetes; order Actinomycetales; family Bifidobacteriaceae; genus Bifidobacterium; species Bifidobacterium merycicum. The sequence continues at coordinate 108,618 of NZ_FQTX01000001.1, forward strand.
CCTCATCCAGCGAGAACACGTCCATGGTGTAGGGGAATTCCTTCGTGAAACCGATTGGGGTGAGGAACAGCAGGAGGACGGAATACAGGCGTGCTTTCAGACTGACATGCCGTTGCGTCAGATCGCAGCCGGTGAGATTGTAGGCTGCGCCGAAGTCGAACGGGTTGTCGAAACGGGCCGTGTTGTATGCCATCATCGCGCAGCCGATGACGAGGAACGGCAGAATCGCCGCGATGGTGGAGAGGATGGCGTGCCTGGAACGGATGGACAGGATATCGCGGGTTCGGATTTGCGGCCATAGGAGGATGATGCCGAACACCGCGGTGAGGATGAACGCCGGTCTGCAGGCGATGGTGAGCGCGACAAGCGTCGAACCGGTGGCGATGAACGGGATGCGTGGGGCGTGACGGTCATCCCTGGAAGAGCGTGCCCACAATGCGATGCCTGCGGGTGCGAGCGCGAGCGATGCGAGGATGGGAATCGAATAGAACCATGGGACGAGCACCAGATACGTCAATCCGGATGCCGCCACGATCGCGGTGCAGGCGAGGACCGCGAGCCATCTGGGGGTGCCGCGCCAATAGCGCTTCCACAGTGTTTCGATAAGGAATATGAGCGAAGCGCATGCCAGTATCGCAAGGAACGCGCATCCTGCGGCGGTCGGCAGATCGGTTCCGGTCAGTGCTTTGAACGGCGCGAAGAGCAGAAGCGCCGGCAGCGGGCCGAAATAGCAGTAGTACCGGCCATGGTAGAACGCCCAATCCCAGCGTGACGGATCGCCGGTTTGCGCGCCGAGGGTTCCTCTGGTCTGCTCGTCGTACGGATTATCCATGGCAGCAAGCCAGTCGGGGATATGCGCGTCGATCCAGGTCCTGCCATGCAGGAACGCGTCGGCGAACTGCTGGTACTGCGAACGGTCCACGAGGAAGGTGCCACCCTGGTATTGCAGGGTGTACACGCTGTCGGAAGGATGCGTGGACACCGTCAGCAGTATGAGAATCGTCGACATCACCGCCCAGAGAACCACGAAAGGCGTCCATGTGTGATGGCGTTTGCGGTTGGTGCGGTTGGTGTGATCGGTGCGGTCGATGCAGTCGGTGTGATCGGTGCGATCGGATTCCGGCGTGAGCGGGGAACGGCCGTCGTTCCCATCGACGGTCGCGTTCGTTGCGCGGGGATGTGAGGGGGGCCGATGCTCGCGGGGGTTCTGCGCATGATTCACTGTATATCACGCAGATGCGATGATGCCCGGTGGGGTGGCGGGCGCTGTGAGGGGCGTCATATCGCGGTTTGCTAGGGGTGGAACGAGCCTGTTTCCGGGAATCCGGTACGGTCCGCGCGTCCGCATGATGAACGCGGGCGACATGCCGATGTCCGGGGGAGTGGTAATGTAAGCCACATGTTCAATCGCTCTTGTTGTTGCTGTCGCTAACCAACCGCCCGAGGGGGCGCGTGGTTCATCGACGCATAACTTGAGATAGGACATTCCAGAACGTCCGGCGTGGTCGTCGGAACTTCGATTTTCCGGATTCCCGCAACATATCGGCGTAAGCGCCCGACTTTCGACATACGGCGAACCGTAACCACATACGGCGTATCCCGTACGAACGCGGGAATCCATACAGGTCCTGTTTCAACCGCTGCACATGACGACGCGGCTTCCCGGGAACGCATCCCAATCCGAACCCCCGAAACCGTAAAACCCAAAGGAAACGTCATGACCATCCACAACAGCACCTCGGAACTCATCGGCAACACCCCGCTCATCAAACTCAACCATGTGACGGACGGCATCGAAGCCACCATCGCCGCCAAAGTCGAATACTTCAATCCCGGCGGCTCCGCCAAGGACCGCATCGCCGAACGCATCATCGACGCAGCCGAACGCAGCGGCGAACTCAAGCCGGGCGGCGTGATCGTCGAACCGACCTCCGGCAACACCGGCGTCGGACTCGCCCTGGTGGCGCAGCAGCGCGGCTATCGCACCATCTTCACCCTGCCCGACAAGGTTTCCGAAGCCAAGCGCGCCGTGCTGCGCGCATACGGGGCGGAAGTGGTGGTGACCCCCACGGACGCCGGTCCGGACGATCCCCGCTCCTACTACCAGGTGGCGGAACGTCTCGCCAGGACGATTCCCGGCGGCTACCGCCCGAACCAGTATGACAATCCGAACGGCCCGCTGAGCCACTACCACACCACAGGCCCGGAAATCTGGCAGGCCACCGACCATAAGGTCACGCATTTCGTGGCGGGCATCGGCACCGGCGGCACCATCTCCGGCACCGGACGCTACCTCAAGGAGGTTTCCGACGGCAAGGTGCAGGTGATCGGCGCCGATCCGGAAGGCTCCATCTACTCCGATCCGAACGACGTGCACCAGTACAAGATCGAAGGCGTGGGCGAGGACTTCTACCCGAAGGCCTTCGACCGCGACCTGCCGGATGAGATCGTGCAGGTCACCGACGCCGAAGCCTTCGAAATGACCCGACGTCTCGCGGCCGAAGAAGGGCTGCTGGTCGGCGGCTCGGCCGGCATGGCCGTCGTGTCCGCGCTGAAATACGCGCGTGAACACGAACTCGACGCCGATCAGACCGTTGTCGTGCTGCTGCCCGATTCCGGGCGCGGCTATATGGAGAAGATCTTCAACGACGATTGGATGCGCGCCAACGGATTCGGCGACGTGGTGGAACGCACCACCAGGCCGAGCCTCGCCGAACAGTACCTGTGACAGCGGAACGCCACCCCGCATCATCCGGACGCATCCCATCCAAACTCATCAAACTCATCAAACCAACCGACAACCCGAACCATCACCCATCGAACAACCAAGCAAAGGACACACGATCATGACCATCTCCACCAACACCGAAGCACTGAACGCCTCCGCACTCGCCACCCGCGCCATCCACGCAGGCCAGGAACCCGATCCGATCACCGGCGCCGTGGTCACGCCGATCTACATGACCTCCACGTTCAAGCAGGACGGCGTCGGCGGCCTGAGAAACGGCTACGATTACAGCCGTTCCATCAACCCGACCCGCAACAGCTTCGACGAGCAGCTCGCCAGCGTCGAAGGCGCGAAATACGCGCTGAGCTTCTCCTCGGGGCTCGCGGCCATCGACGTGCTGCTGCGCTCCACGCTCAAGCCGGGCGACAACATCCTGCTCGGCAACGACGTGTACGGCGGCACCTACCGTCTGCTCTCCAAGGTGTTCGTGCCATGGGGCATCGGCCTCGACGTGGTCGACATCATCGACACCACCGCCGTGTCCGCGGCGCTCGCCAAGAAGCAGTACGCGTACATTTGGGTCGAAACCCCGTCCAACCCGCTGCTCAACATCACCGATATCGCCGCCACCGCCGCCGTGGCCCACGCGCACGGCACCAAGGTCGTGGTGGATAACACCTTCGCCTCGCCGGTATTGCAGCATCCGCTGGCTGATGGCGCGGACGTGGTCGTCTACTCCACCACCAAGTACATCGGCGGGCATTCCGACGTGGTCGGCGGTGCGGTGGTCCTCAACGACGAGGAGACGCGCGACGCCGTCGCCTTCCTGCAGAACGCCGCTGGAGCCGTGCCCTCCCCGTTTGACTCCTGGCTGGACATCCGAGGTCTCAAAACCCTCGACCTGCGCGTCAGGCAGCACAGCCGCAACGCGATGAAGGTGGCGCAGTGGCTCGAAACCCGTCCCGAAGTGGAACGCGTATGGTACCCGGGTCTCGAATCGCATCCGGGCCACGAAATCGCCGCACGTCAGATGCACGGCGGATTCGGCGGCATGATCTCCGTGCAGATCGCAGCCGGTTTCGAAGCCGCCAAGACGTTCGCCGGAGCCACGCAGGTGTTTACGCTGGCCGAATCATTGGGCGGCGTGGAATCGTTGATCGAGCATCCGGGCGCCATGACCCACGCCTCGGTGGCCGGCACCACGCTTGAGGTGCCCGCCAATCTGATCCGACTCTCCATCGGCCTTGAGGATGCCGATGATCTCATCGCCGACCTCGAACAGGCGTTCCAGCGCATCTGACGGCAACGCGGGGAATGCGGAAAGATGAAAGACTAGGGGGAAACCAGGGGGGAAACAAGGGGACCTCGAGGGGCTGGGCGAATCCGACGGCAGGTCGTGATCGCGCGGCCCCTCGCCGTATGCAATGGGATACGAAACGTATCCCATTGCTTTCCCGACATCGTTATGACGGGGGTATCGCCCTATAATGCTTGGCGACAGCGTCCGCGCTCCATTCGAGCGCACCCCGCTTCGGGGAGGGGACGACGATTAAGCGAGACGAGGCGGCATGCTGCAGATCCAAGGCATCTCCAAACAATACAAAACCGGCGATTTCGTGCAACAGGCGTTGGACGATGTCAGCCTGAACCTGCGCGACAGCGAGTTCGTGGCCATCCTCGGTCCTTCCGGATCGGGCAAAACCACGCTGCTCAACATTATCGGCGGGCTCGACCATTATGATTCCGGCGATCTGGTGATCAACGGCATCTCCACCAAGCAGTACAAGAGCCGCGACTGGGATTCCTACCGCAACCACACCATCGGCTTCGTGTTCCAAAGTTACAACCTCATCCCGCATCAGACGATCCTGTCCAATGTGGAACTCGCCCTGACCATTTCAGGCGTTCCGCGTTCGGAACGACGCCAGCGTGCGCGCAAAGCGCTCGAACAGGTGGGTTTGGGCGCGCATGTCGACAAGAAGCCGAACCAGCTGTCCGGCGGCCAGATGCAGCGCGTGGCCATCGCCCGCGCCCTGGTGAACGATCCCGACATCGTGCTGGCCGACGAACCGACCGGCGCGCTCGACTCCGAAACCTCCGTGCAGATCATGGAACTGCTCAAGGAAGTCGCCAAGGACCGACTTGTCGTCATGGTGACCCACAACCCCGAACTGGCCTACCAGTATGCCACGCGCATCGTGGAACTCAAGGACGGCATGATCCGTTCGGACTCCGATCCGTACGAACCGGCCTCCGATGAGTCGACCGCAGCGCCCGTGCATAGGACGATGGGCCGCGCATCCATGTCGTTCCTCACCTCCATCGCGCTGAGCTTCAACAACCTGCGCACCAAGAAGGGGCGCACGTTCCTCACCTCGTTCGCCGGTTCCATCGGCATTATCGGTATCGCGCTCATCATATCCGTTTCGGCCGGCGTAAACACGTACATCGCCAACATCCAGCGCGAAACGATGACCGCCTACCCGATCACCATCGACGAGCAGACCTTCGACCTGACCAGCATGATGACCTCCGGCAAGCAGAGCGCGGAGAATCAGGGCAAGAAACACGGCAACGACGCGATCTACCCGGATGACACGGCCATCAAAGGCACCGCTTCGATGACCAGCAGCATCACCGAAAACAATCTGAGCGCATTCAAGAAGTATTTGGACGGCAAAAACAACGCCGTGCGCGAGCATGTCGGCTCGGCGGGCATCCAGTATTCGTACGACACGAAGTTCTCCGTGTACTCGCATGATGCGGACGGCACGCTGGTCAACGCGGACGGCGTGACCGTGGGTGGTTCCGGCAGCACGTCGATGGCCGACCAGATGGCCAACGGCTCGCTCATGTCGGCCGATTCGTCCACCTTCACCTCCACGCGCGTGAGCATGCTCACCGGCAAAACCGATCAGAACGCCGCGCCGAGCTCGTTCCACGAGATCATGCCCAGCGCCGACGGCAAGCAGAACGTCGGCAAGGTCGTTTCCGACAACTACCAGGTGGTCAAGGGCTCCTGGCCGAAGAACAAGAACGAGGTCGTGGTGGTGCTCGACGAGAACAACTCGCTGTCGCTGACCACCGTGTACGAGCTTGGTCTGAAGTCCGCGAGCGACTACCACGACATGATGAACCAGCTCAACTCCGGCGACAAGGTGAAAACCGACACCAAGAAAATCAATTACGGCGACGTCGTCGGACGCACGCTCAAACTGTTGCCCGCCTGCGACCAGTATGTCAAGGGTGATGACGGGCATTGGACCTACGTGGGCGACGATGCGGATCAGATCAACACGCTGATCGACTCGGACAAGGCCATCGATCTGAAGATCGTGGGTGTGGTCAAGCCGGTTGCGGACGCCGACGCGACGCCGTTGTCGTCCGGCGTGGGCTATATGCGCGCGCTGACCGATGCGCTCATCGACCGCGCCGCATCCAGCCAGATCGGCACCGAGCAGAAGGCCGACAAGACGCACAACGTGCTCAATGGCATGACGTTCTCGCCGTCCGACGATGCCACCAAGGCGCAGGACGCCCGCGCCTACGTCGTGTCCCTCGGCGTGAGCAAGAAGGCGCAGATGGCGCAGAGCCTCATGGCATCCGCGCAGGGCATGACCGGTCAGGCCGGTGCCGCCGGTCAGGCCGGACAGCAGGGTGCCGCAGCCCAGCAGGGCGCAGCCACGGCGCAGATGAGTGAACAGCAGCTCGCCGAACGGTTCGACGCCTACATCGCCACCGCCGACGAGTCGACGCTGGTCGCCATCTACAACCAGTACGTGTCCACCGGCTCCTACAACGACAACCTCGCCGACTTCGGCGTGATCAGCCGCAGTGCGCCCAGTTCCATCAACATCTACGTCGACAGCTTCGAAGACAAGAACGCCATCAACGACGCCATCGACGACTACAACGAAACCGCCAAGGAAAAGGACAAGATCACCTACACCGATTACGTGGGCCTGATGATGAACTCGGTGACCACCATCATCAACGTCATCACCTATGTGCTCATCGCGTTCGTGGCCGTGTCGCTGGTGGTCTCCTCGATCATGATTGGCATCATCACCTACATTTCCGTGCTGGAACGCACCAAGGAGATCGGCATCCTGCGTGCCATGGGCGCCTCCAAGCGCAACGTGTCCAACGTGTTCAACGCGGAGACCGGCATCATCGGCCTGCTGGCCGGCCTGATCGGCGTGGGCGTGACCGTGCTGCTCAACATCCCGATCAACAGCGTGCTGCACTACTTCATGGGCACTGATGAGGTCAGCGCCGTGCTGCCGGTCGGCAACGCCATCGTCTTGGTGATCCTCAGCGTCGTGCTCACGCTGATCGGCGGGCTCATCCCGTCGCGTGGCGCGGCCAAGCGTGATCCGGCCACCGCGTTGCGCACCGAGTAGCGGACGTTCCGGGTGCGGATGCTTCGGATGCTTCGGATGCCTCGGATGGCGGAGCACCGGATGACGGAGCATATTGGATGACTCATGCGCCGCGCGTCGCCTACTAGACTGTCGCATATGGCAGATACCACGGCGGCGCGCGGCGCTTTACGCACATATTTCGGCTACGATGCCTTCCGACCGGGGCAGGAGGGCATCGTCAACGCGATCCTCGACGGGCGGGACGTGCTCGGCGTCATGCCCACCGGCGCTGGCAAATCGGTCTGCTATCAGATTCCCGCCATGCTGCTTCCGGGCGTGACCGTCGTCGTATCGCCGCTCATCTCCCTCATGCAGGATCAGGTGGACGCGCTCAACGATGCGGGCATCCCCGCGCTGTTCGTCAACGGCACGCAAACCCCCGACCAGCAGGATCTGGTGTTGTCCATGGCGGCGAATGGTCAGGTCAAACTGCTGTATGTCGCCCCGGAACGCTTGGAAACGCAACGTTTCCGGAATTTCGCCAGCCGCACGCCCATCTCCATGGTCGCCGTGGACGAGGCGCACTGCGTCTCCCAATGGGGTCAGGATTTCCGCTCCTCCTACCTCGGCATCGGCGAGTTCATCGCGGGCCTTCCCACGCGCCCCACCGTGGCCGCGTTCACCGCAACCGCCACCGAACGCGTCCGCCGCGACATCATCGGCATCCTGGGCCTTATGAACCCGCAGATCACGGTCACCGGATTCGATCGGACGAACCTCTACTTCGACATCCTCAAACTCGACACCAAGGAGAAAGCGGCCTGGATCGCGCGGTATGTGGCCGATCATGCCGCCGAATCGGGCATCGTCTACTGTGCCACGCGCAAGGAGACCGAAAACCTTGCCGCATCGCTGAACCACAGCGTGCCCATGCTGCTCGACCCAACCGCCGCGGAAGGGCGCGTCGCCGTCGCCTACCATGGCGGGATGCCCTCGGAAGTCCGCGAGCAGGCGCAACGTGATTTCGTCAACGACCGTGTGCCGGTGGTCGTTGCGACGAACGCCTTCGGCATGGGCATCGACAAATCGAACGTGCGGTACGTGATCCACCACAACATGCCTGAAAGCATCGAAGCCTACTATCAGGAGGCCGGGCGTGCCGGGCGTGACGGCGAAGCGAGCCGATGCACGCTGCTGTGGAACGAATCCGACATCGTCACGCGGCGGCGTCTCATGGACTCGGATTACGAGAACGAACGACTCACGCCGGAGGAGCAGGAGATCGTACGCCAGTCGAAGCGCCGACTGCTTGACGGCATGGTCGGTTACTGTCGCACCACCGAATGCCTGCACGACTATATGACACGGTATTTCGGCGAAGAGACGGCCGCGCATGACGGCATGTGCGAAGGCGGATGCGCCAACTGCGGTCGGACCTTCGAAACCGTGGACGCGACCGACGTGGCGCGTGCCATCAGCATGTGCGTGCATGACGTGAACCAGAAGGTCGGCATGGGTAAGATCGTGAAGATCCTACGCGGTTCGAAAGCGCAAGATCTGGCGGTATGGCATCCGGAAACCATGCCCACGTACGGCAGGCTCAAGGACGTGCCCGAGGCGCGTGTGCGCGACGTGCTCAATCAGATGGTGGCCGACGGGTTCCTCCACATTTCCGAAGGGCGCATGCCGATCGTCTGTTTCGGGGCGCGTGCCGCCGAAACCGTGCAGCCGGATTTCCGCTACGAGATGAAACGCGTTGCGCGTCGCCCGGCGGGTCGCCGCGGCGAAAGCCAGGCGCAGGCGCGAATGCTGTCGCAGAGCGGCGGGGAGACGGCAAGCCCGGCACAGGAGGAGATGTTCGGCAAACTGCGTGAACTGCGTCTCGCCATCGCGCGTGAGATCGGCAAGCCGCCGTACATCGTGTTCAGTGACAAGACGTTGCATGACATGGCGCGCATCCGGCCGACGACCGCCGAACAGATGCTGGAAATCAGCGGCGTCGGCGAAGTCAAGATGAAACGGTACGGCGAGCGGTTCCTCGAAGCGATTCGTGCGATGGGGAAGCCGGGTGAACTGTGAGAGTCGGGAGCTGAGCCGGAGGCTGAGTCGGAGACGGGACGGTAGATGGAACCGGAACTGGAGACGGAAGTGTAGGTGGAACCGTAGGCCATTGATAACCGGTGATTGGAGACACGAATAACGATCGGATTGACTTGGACGCGCGAACCGGCCACAGTGGTAACAGACGATACCGGCCGCGACGGCGGCCTCAACCGAAAGGACAATCATGGCAGAGGAGAAGCCGGTGGTCGAAAGCTTCCAGCTCGACCACACCAAGGTGAAGGCGCCCTACGTGCGTTACATCGATACCGAAACCGGCCCCAACGGCGACGTGATCTCCAATTACGACCTGCGCCTGGTGCAGCCGAACGAGAACGCGATTCCGACCGGTGGCCTGCACACCATCGAACACACCATCGCCGTACTGCTGCGCGAACGCATCCCCGGTTACATCGACTGCTCGCCGTTCGGCTGCCGGACCGGCTTCCACCTGCTGACCTGGGGCACGCATTCCACCGAAGACGTGGCGCGTGCGCTCAAGGAATCGTTGGAATTCATCGCCTACAAGGCGACGTGGGACGACGTTCCCGCCACCACGATCGAAAGCTGCGGCAACTACCGTGACCACAGCCTGTTCACGGCGAAGGAATGGTGCAAGGACATCCTCGCCAAGGGCATCAGCTCGGATTCGTTCGAACGCAAGGTGGTCTGATTTCCCGCCATCCGTCGCCCTGGTCTGATGAGCGTACGGGGGTATGGCTGTGATGCTTGGTGATGTGCACCGAACGTGCTAGCTTTATCGCTCGGTAATACATGATACGAGCGAGGTGAGCTGTGAACGACGATACCGTTACGAGACGTTTCCGCCATGCCACGATGAATGATCTGCCGACGATACACGCGATTTACCAGCATGCCCGTGAACTGATGGCGGCCAGCGGCAATCCCACGCAATGGGGGGATAAGTTCCCTCGTGAGGAAGTGGTTCTCGACGACATCGAATCGCAACGTACCATGCTGCTCGTCGATACGCTTGACGGCAAGGAGCGCGTACTCGCCCAGTTCGCGCTGTGCACGGGTGCCGATCCGACATACGAGCACATCGATGGCGCCTGGCTGGATGACGATCCGTATGTGACGATTCACCGCATCGCCTCGTCGGGTCTTGCGCACGGCGCGGCCAAGGATTGCATCAACTGGTGCATCGAGCATTACGGTAATGTGCGTGCCGACACGCATCCGAACAACAAGGCCATGCAGCATGTTCTGGAGACGAATGGTTTCGCCCGCTGCGGTCTCATCCAGCTGCTCGATCGTCCCACCGACACCACACGCATTGCCTATCAGCGCCACGAGTGGTGATTTCGGGTTTGCCGTTTCTTTTCCAGCGCCCTCGGCGTAGCCATATGGCCGCGCCGAGGGCGTTCGTCTATGCTGAGTGGCCCTGAGTGGCCCTGAGCGTAGCCATTTGTGTGTTCCGTCTCCATCTGTCTACGCTGAGGGCTTCCCAGCGTTCGGTGGGATCATCTCCGACTGTCTACGCTGAGCGGCCGTAAGCGTAGGAATTTGGTGATGTTTTCTCGGCTTGTTTACGCTGGCAGGTTCTCAGCGCAAACATATGGAGAAGCCGTCGCTGTCTAGCTACGCTGACGGCTTCCCAGCGTAGTTATTCGGCAGGATCACCTCCATCTGTCTACGCTGAGAGGAAATTGAGAGGGCGACATGGAATGTGTGAGACTGTAGCCTTGAGTGTGTTGAGCACGTTCCATGTTGCCTATTACTAGGGTTTGTGGGGGCGTCCTCGTAATCAGATAAAAACAGGCTGATTTTGTCTGATTTTGGGGATGCGGTTTGGGATTGTCCTCGGAATCGGATGGAAATGGGCCGATTCCGTTCGATTTTGGGGATGGGGGCGGAGTTGACTATAGCCGTTTGCCTATGCCGAGAGGGTTCTGAGCGTAGCCATTTGTGTGTTCCGTCTCCATCTGTCTACGCTGAGGACTTTTCAGCGTAGCTATCCGGTGTTGCCATCTCCATCTGTCTACACTGACTGGCCCTGAGCGTAGGCATCTAGCGAAATCATCTCCGTTTGGTCACGCTGAGGACTTCCCGGCGTAGCCATTTGGTGGAGTCGTCGCTGGTTGGCCACGCTGATTGGTCGTAAGCGTAGTTATTCGGTGGGATCATCTCCGACTGTCTACGCTGAGTGGCCCTGAGCGTAGCCATTTGTGTTCCGTCTCCATCTGTCTACGCTGAGTAGCCGTAAGCGTGGCCGTTTGGCGATGCTTCCTCTGTTTGGGCACGTCGACTGGGCTTGAGCGTAGACAGATGTGTGTTCCGTCTCCGTTTGTCTACGTTGGTAGGTTCTCAGCGTAGCCAAATGGAGAAGCTGCCTCTGTTTAGCTATGTTGAGTGGCCCTGAGCGTAGGCATCTAGCGAAATCATCTCCGTTTGGTCATGCTGAGGACTTCCCGGCGTAGTCATTCGGTGGAGTCGTCTCCGTCGAATGCGCTAGCGGCTTCTCAGCGTAGCTGTTTGACGAAGCTGTCTCCATATGCCTACGCCAAGAGATGTCACGCAGTCGCGCGAATACGGGAACGGCCCGCATCCGATGAATCTCGGGTGCGGGCCGTTGGCAGGTATTGATCAGGCTTCGACGGCAGCGCCGGTCGCCTCGGTTGTAGAAGCAACCGCCGCGTCGCCATCAGCGGAACCGTTGGCTGCGGAACCGTTGAGCTTGGAACGCTTGCGGCTGTATGCGAAGTACACCACAAGGCCGAGCGAGAACCAGACGGCGAAACGCAGCCAGGTCTCCCAGTTGAGTCCGCCAATCAGAATCAGACAGAACACAATCGAGCAGATCGGCGTGAACGGCACACCCGGCGCGCGGAATCCGCGACGCGCATCCGGCTGGGTCTTACGCATCCACAGAATACCCGCGGACACGATGATGAACGCGGACAAGGTACCGATGTTCACCAGCTCGAACAGCACGTTGATGTTGATGAAACCACCGGCGATGGCGGTGAGAATGCCGAAGAACCACGTGCCTTTGAACGGGGTGTGGTACTTCGGGTGCACTTCGCCGAAGAACTTCGGGAACAATCCGTCACGGCTCATGGCATAGCAGATACGCGACTGGCCGTACAGCTGCACGAGCATCACGGTGGTCATGCCGATGAGCGCGCCGAGGTTCACGATCACGGCTAGCCAGTTCAGCCCGGTGGCGAGGATCACGCCGGCGACCGGGGCGTCCACGAACTTGGCGAACTCCTTGTAGGGCACGACGCCGGTCATGATGAAGGTCATGGCGATGTACAGCACGGTGGAAATGATCAGCGACAGCAGGATGCCGCGCGGCAGCGTCTTGTTCGGGTTGATGGTTTCCTCGGCGGAGGAGGAAACGGCGTCGAATCCGATGAAGCTGAAGAACACGATCGAGGCCGCGGGCACGATGCCATAGGGCTGCGTGGATCCGGGCTGGAAGGTGTAGATGCCGTACGGGGAGAACGGCTTCCAGTTCGCGGGGTTCACGTACCAGACGGTGCAGATGATGAACAGCACGATGATGATGAGCTTGATCATCACCATGATGTCGTTGGTTTTCTTGGTCTGGTTGATGCCGATGGACAGCAGCCAGGTGATGAGCAGCACGATGACGAAACCGGGCAGGTTGAAATAAGTGGTGACGCCGGGCGTGGTGCCGTATGCCGCGGTGAGTTCGACGGGCAGATGCAGACCGAACCCTTCGAGCAGCTTGTTGAAATACCCGGACCAGCCGGCCGATACGGTGGCGGCCTGCAACGCGTATTCCAGAATGAGGTCCCAGCCGATCACGAAGGCGACGAGTTCGCCGAATGCCAGATACGCGTAGGAGTAGGCCGATCCAGACACGGGTGCCATGGAGGCGAACTCGGCGTAGCACAGGCCTGCGAAACCGCAGCATACCGCCGCGAGCAGGAAGGATACGGACAGTGCCGGGCCTGCGGTGAGCGCACCCTTACCGGTGAGGACGAAGATACCGGTGCCGATGATCGCGCCGATGCCGAGCATCGTCAGATCGAAGGTGCGGAGGGTTCTTTTCAGCGGCGTCGCTTCGGAAACAAGCTGGTCCACCGACTTTTTGCGGAATAAATCCATTGGTTTCTCTCTCGAAAACAAGCGAAATTGGGCAAAAACCGGACGGTGTTCCGGGACTCTGGCACGCCTCAACGCCAGAAATCATAAGGTGCGTCGCCTCGTGGGGGAGACGAATCGCAACGTGGTTCAGTAGTGTACGTGCCCGGGCGGAAAAACGGGCGCGGCGTCTCGGCATATGTTCCGCAAGTGTTCCGCATATGTTCCGCATATGTTCTGCAAGTGTTCCGCATGCGTTTCGGATGCCCGCCGGGCGATTCTTGTGCATATTTGTTACCGGGCCGCGCGACAATGGGGAACCATGAGTATGAATGCAGCACCAGAAATCGCGTTTTCATCCGAACAGGGCAAAGCCAATTACGAGGCGGCCCGCCGTCAGTACCCGGCGCAGGCGATCGTCGACCTCAAGGCGATGCGCGACAACATGCGTCATCTTGTCGCCACGGTGGGCGGCCCGGATTCAGGTACGGCCGTGATGGGCGTGGTCAAGGCGGATGCGTACGGGCATGGTCTGCTGCCGTCGGCGCTCGCCGCTCTGGCGGGAGGTGCCACGTGGCTGGGCACCGCGCAATCCCATGAGGCCCTGCTGCTGCGCAAGCTTGGCATCGGCCCGGATCGTTGCCATATTCTCACATGGGTGTACAACGGCGCCGCGGTGCCGTTCGATGAGCTCATCGATAACGACATCGACGTGTCGGTCGGCTCTCTGCCGGGCATCGACGCCGTGGCCGCGGCCGCACGCAAGGTGGGTAAGGTCGCCCGCGTGCACGTGAAGGTCGATTCCGGTTTCGGTCGTAACGGTTTCACGCCGGAAGGGTTCGGTGCGGCGCTTGACAAGCTGGTGCCGTTGGCCAAGGAGGGGGTGATCGAGGTTATCGGCCAGTGGAGCCATCTCGCCGTGGCCGACAGCCCGGACGTTCCGGAATTCGTGGAATCCACCGACCGTCAGATCGCGAACTTCAACGCGTTCACCGACCGTATGAAGCAGGCCGGCATCGCGCCGAGCATCCGGCATCTCGCCAATACGGCGGCCACGTTGGACCGCCCGGAGATCCATTTCGAACTCACCCGCCCCGGCATCGGCTTGTACGGCTATGAACCGGATCCGGCGATGGGAACCCCCAACACCTATAAGTTGAAGCCCGCGATGAGGCTGCAGGCGCAGCTCGGCACGGTCAAGGACGTCGAGGCGGGGCATGGCATCTCGTATGGCCGCACCTATCTGACTCCGGAGAACACATCGACCGCCATCGTGCCGCTGGGCTATGCGGACGGCATCCACCGTTCCGCCTCCGGTTTCGATATGGAAGGCGCCAAGCACGTGGAGAAGCCAGGCGGTCCGGTGCGCGTGATGACCGCGCAGGGGCCGCGCGTCTACCATGTGTCCGGTCGCGTATGCATGGACCAGTTCATTCTCGACCTGCACGGTTCCGCCGCCGAGCTTGGCATCGCCGAAGGCGATACGGTGGAACTGTTCGGCCCCGGCCGTGGCGAGGAGTACGGTGAGCCGACCGCCGACGATTGGGCCCGTGCCGCCGACACCATCAGCTATGAGATCTTCACCTGCCTGCGCAACCGCATCCCGCGCCTGTACGAGCATGCGCCCGAAGTGCTGCTCGCCGAGGATCTCGCCAAGCTTGATCCGGCAAGCATCCTGTAAACGCAAGGTGCGCTGGCAGAATGCTTACGCTGGGCATTGTCGATAATGACCCTTTGGCTGCGCAGGCCATTGAACATGTTCTCATTCAGCGTCAAGCGCCTCTGAAGGTACTGTGGTCGGTCACCGGTGCCGCCGACGCCATTGACCTGTGCAGCCGCGATTCATGCCGCCCGAATGTCGTCCTGACGGATATGGAGATGCCGGGAATGGGCGGCTTCGCGTTATCCGAAGCACTGCATCGACGTTGGTCGGATCTCGTTATTGTCGGTATGACTGCTTTCGCCGTCGACACCGCACGAATGCGCGATGTCGGGATGAGCCTTATCGTGCATAAAGACGTGCCTACCGAACGATTGGTGCATCGTATCGGTGCCGCGGCGCATGATGAGGATGCGGTCACATGGGTTGATGGCAGCGTATCGGCCGCCAACCTTGTGCTCACCGAAACCGAGCGGCAGGTGTTGGCGCTTTTTCTCAAAGGCCGAACGGTTCTGGCGGTGGCGCGTCAGCTGCACATGAGCGAGGGAACCGTGAAAACGCACATGAATAGTGCCTATAAGAAGTTGGGCGTTCATAATCGCTCGCAGGCGATCGGGTTGTGCGTTAAAAAAGGAATCATCTGACGTGGGCAAAGGCTCTCATGATATTCGCCTGTTTTCCCGGAAGATGGGGAACGGCGTCAATCTCGTCGATATTCTCGTCTCCTGCGTGGGCATCGTCTACGCCGTGTATTCCGCTTGGATGCTGCATGAGGATTCCGTTGCCATGTCCACGCTTGTGCCGTGGATGGTGATGGCGATGCGCGTGGCCCTGTATGTGGTTCTGCCATGTGCTCCTATTGCCGCCGCCTATGCGATAAGCGTGTTCAATGTGGTTGCTTTTGCCGCCCCGATTCCAGGCAATGGGTTGGAATATATCGGAATGTACTATGCGTTGGCGTTGCTGGCTTGGCGGGGAAGCCGGAGGAAAGCCTGTGCATGCCTGGCTGTGGTTCTTGCGGGAACCGTTGCCGTGCTTCTGGTGAGGAGTGACGGTTACCTCCCTGCCCCGGTTTCGTTGCTTGGCATTCTGGCCCCGTATTGCATTGCGCTGCTTTGCGGATCAGTGGTGCGTGAATGGCAGAGCCTGCTGGTGCGCCAACGGTTGGCTGATCGCGAGATCGCCTATCGGAGGGAACAACTGCGTATGATGCACACCTTGCATGATTCCGTGGCGAATACGTTGAGTTATGCGGTGCTGCTGTGCCGTAGCGGGCAGGGCGGGCATGATGAGCGGGTCGAACGACTTGTGGAGCAGGCGCTGAAAGCATTGCGTTCGGATGTGATTGTTCCGGTTGCCAGTCGGATCGACGATGATGGGCGAACCATGGGCGCGTCGTCACAGACGAGTCTGTCGGATACGGGCCATGGCGATGATCGCTCCTGCATGGACGATGTAAGAGCGGCATTGCATGAGGTGGATGAACGGCTGGACGCGCTCGGTTTCACCGGCGAGGCCATATTGATCAACCGCGGTGGTGTTCCCGATCGGCAATGGGCCCAATTGGTATGCGCCATCGTCGGCGAGTTGGGATCGAATATCGCGAAGCATGCCGTTCCCGGTGATTACGCCATGACCGTGGTGACCGACGCGAATCGAACGACGATCATGTCGTCCAATGGCTGTGGCGATGGACGTCAAGCGAGGAGGGAATACGCGGAAGCGCTTTCCTCGGGTTTCGGACTGCATGATCTGTCGGCTATCGTTCGCAATGCCGGAGGCACTGTTGAACGGTGCGTGGAAGGTGGCGAATGGTCCATCGCGATGGAACTGCCGTGGGCCAAAGTCTGACCATTCGTATGATTCTTGTAGGCGCGGCATAGTCGCGCCTTTTTTATCTTTGCGGTATGAGTGTTTCGTTATTGCGCCAACAGTTGTCCAGAACGCTCCGAAGCTGGAGGTTCCCTGCCATCGCCGGCATCGGAATAGTGCTGGTGGCTTTGAATTATTGGACGACTTTTCATGCCACATTCGTATTGCCGAAATCCGATCCCACGTTCTTTCGATACATGATGCTGTTCAGTGATGTGGGCGCCGGCGGATCCATATACTGTATGCTGCTGCCGTGCATCGCTGCTTTGGTCGGTGGCGGACTGTATTCGGATGAGAAGAACAGTGGCCGTTTACGTATGATGCTTGCCCGTACCGGGCGACGTGATGTGCTGCGCTCATCATTCTGCGCCGGATTCGTGCTGGGCGGATGCGGAGGGGTTCTTCCCCTGCTGCTCAATCTGGTGGTTGCGGTCGTTCGTCAGCCGCATATGTCATTCATCGATGGCGTCGACCATATTGCGACGAATCCGTATTTTGCGTACTATCCGGTCATCCGGTCGGACTCGTGGCTGTACCCCTTGTATAAGGCCAGTCAGCCGTTGATGCTGGTGGTTGTTTTTGCGCTGATATTCGTGCTTTCCGGAGCGTATGCGTGCCTTGCGATCGGCGCATCGGCGTTTATCGGAAAACGATATGTGGAGATACTGGTTCCTTTTGCGGTGTCGTTGCTGATCTGGCTGCTGCCCGCGATTCTGCCGATACGCGCCCAGTTGGTCGCCAACGAATTCAGTCAGGTGGTTTTCCTGAATTTCAGCGCCGATGCCGGACCATATGGCGCATGGGGCGCTGCGGCCAACGTAATGCTGTTTCTTGTTCTTGCCGGGGTGCTGTATGGGATTGAACTTCACAGAGACGCTCTATGAATGGCGTCACTTGTGGCGATTCTCTCCGCTGTGGGGGGGGGAAAGCGCTGTGCGGCATGGTCGTCGCATTGTCATCGTTGCGCATGGCGGCGTATGTTCCGCAATCGTTGGCAACGGGGAATGTTGTTGGAGGATTCCTCAGCCCCATGTTTTGGGGTGTGTGGATTGCGCCGACTTTCATATTCCTGTTGTGGATGGGGACGGTGGACCGCTCTCCGATGGAAGTGGTAAGACGTTCCGCTTCCTCGCAATTACGTGTCAACGATATGTGGCTATGGTGCGCGGCAGTGGCGGTTTCCGGTTATTACAGTGCGCTGTATGCGGTGCTGTGCCGGGTGATGAGTGGGGGAGCATTACCGGCCGTGAGCGGTTTTTGGCCGTTGTCGCTGTTCGTGCAGACGTTGCTTGCCTTGGTTGTGCTTGGCATCGGTGATGCGTCTCATGGTTGCTTGTGGCGTTGCATGGGGGGCGGGTGATGCCCGTGATGCTTGCCGCCGTGGTATTCGAATATTTGATTCGGGAGCCATCGCAATCGGTTTTCCTCGGATGTTTCGGTAGTCCGGACGATACGGGTGATTGGCCGTTACTCGCCAATAAAGTGCCCCTTGCGTTCCTGGTATTCGGCATGCTGATCATCCTGGAATGGCCTTGCTCGGTTCTTCTGTCGAATAACGCGATGACATGTGTACGCAGGCGTGGCGTGTGCGGGAAAGTCCGGCGTTATCTGATTCGCCTGGCTGCATACTGTTTGGCTTTCACAGGCGTTCCATTGCTATTGACCGTGGGTGTCGTCGGAGGATGGGGCGAAGGCGGTTCTTTGATATGTACTGCCGTCTGTGCGGCATTGCAATTGCTGCTTGCCATCGCGATCCGTGATGCGGGAACACTGCTCGGCAATCGTGCGGTAGGGTATGTCGCTGCTCTGATGCTCTGCATGATTCTGGAGTCGGCGAAGCCGGTTGAATCATGGTTGATGGCCGATTCGTATTGCGGATTGCCGCATTGGCTGATCGTCCTGAGCCTTGCCTCGATGATGGTCATCGCTTCCCCCATACCGTTATGCAGGCGGATGGAAATCATTTGAAATTATCGAAGAAGAAAACCATGTATGTTGAGATTCACGATTACACCAAGATAATCAAGCGCAAAACCGTGCTTGACCATGTGAATTGCGGATTCGAACGCGGCGAGATCTGTGGATTGGTGGGGCCAAACGGTTCCGGCAAGACCATGCTGCTGCGGGCGATATGCGGTTTCATTCGGCCTACGGATGGGCGGGTGCTCATCGGAGGCAAGCCGGTGGTGTTCAATGAGGCATTGCCGGAGAAGATCGGTGTGCTCATCGAGCATCCCGGGTTCATCGGCGCGGATACGGCTTGGGGAAACCTGGAATATCTCGCCGGGCTTGACGGCGGATTCGACGAAAAAGAGACGGAACGGCTTATGAAGGTGTTCGGTCTGTGGCAGCATCGTGGCGACAAAGTGAAATCCTTCTCGCTGGGCATGCGTCAAAAGTTGGCGATTGTGCAGGCGATCATGGAGCATCAGCGTCTGATCCTGCTTGATGAACCGATGAATGGATTGGACCGTGAATCCGTGACGGCGTTCCAGCAAGAGATGAGACGCCAGAGGGAGCGCGGAAACGCAGTGATCATTGCATCCCATCAAGGGGCGGAGCTGCAGGAAATCGTTGATCGTGTCCTGCATGTGGAAAATGGCCGGATCATGAGCTGATTATCGAAGATGCGGACGCCTGCCACAGCCCGACATAGGATCCGGACGACGTCGCCCGACCATAGGTCGGACCGAATGACCGTGAACTTGTCGAACGCATCTCATACCGTTCGGCCATTTCAGGAGACAGGGTGTAGCCGTTTGACGAGGTCATCCCCATCTGGCTGCGCTGGCGGTTTCTCAGTGTAGGGGTTTGGTGGTGTCTTCTCCGTTTGTCTGCGATGACAGTCTCTCAGCGTATGGGTTTGGTGGTGCCGTCTCCGTTTGGCTATGCTGGCGGCTTCTCAGTGTATGGGTTTGGTGGTGCCGTCTCCGTTTGGCTACGCTGACGGTTTCTCAGTGTAGGGATTTGGCGATGATCTCTCGGCATGGCTACGCTGACGTCCTCTCAGCGCAGCCATATGGGGATACCGTCTCCAGCTGTCTACGCTGCGCCTGCGCCGAGAAGGGCGGCACGGCTGCTAGGGTGGTGGATTATGCCGGGAATGATTCTGAAAGAGGATGTGGAAAAGGTGCGCGCGGCCGCGGACCTTTACGACATCGTATCCGCCTCCGTTTCGCTCAAACCTTCAGGAACCGGGACCTTCGTCGGACTGTGCCCGTTCCATGACGAGAAAACCGGCAGCTTCAACGTACGCCCCGCGCTCGGCGTATGGCATTGCTTCGGCTGCGGCCTGGGCGGCGACGTTTTCAAGTTCGTGGAGGAGCAGGAGAACATCGACTTCCGCGAAGCGGTGGAACTGCTGGCCGACAAATACCATATCGAACTGCATTACGAGCAGAACGGTTCCAAGCGCGCTGAACATTCCGGTTCCAAACGCGCCAGGCTGCTGGAGGCGAACGAGGCCGCCCAGCGTTTCTTCGTCAGTCAGATCATGACCAAGGAGGCGCTCGCCGCACGCAAGCTGTTGGGCGGACGAATTTTCACGCAAGCCGATTGCGAACGTTTCGGCTGCGGGTATGCGCCGCAAGGATGGGATAATCTGGTGCGTCATCTTGCGTCCCAAGGGTTCACGCAGCAGGAGATGCTGGATGCGGGCCTGGCCAGGCAGGGTCAGCGCGGCGTCTACGACTATTTCCGAGGCCGCGTCACCTGGCCGATCCGCGATTCGACCGGCCGCACGCTTGGTTTCGGCGCTCGCAAACTGTATGAGGATGATCAGATCGCCGCGAAGTACATCAACACTCCCGATACGCAGCTGTACCACAAGAACCAGGTGTTGTACGGCATCGATCTGGCCAAGCAGGCCATTGTGAAGAAGCGACAGGCCGTGATCGTCGAAGGCTATACCGATGTGATGGCCATGCACTTGGCCGGGGTGGATACCGCCATCGCCACCTGTGGCACGGCGTTCGGCGAGGAGCATGCGAAGATCGTGCGCAGGCTGGTGGCGGATGATTCGATGGGCGCGATCCAACTGGTGGGCCCGCGAAAGGTCGATGGCCAGCCGTTGAGTTCGCGCATCGTGTTCACGTTCGATGGCGATGCGGCCGGGCAGAAGGCGGCGTTGCACGCGTTCGGCCTGGATCCGGCGTTCCTGTCGCAGACGTTCGTGGCAGTGGCCGAGAACAATCTCGACCCGTGCGATCTGCGTATCGAACAGGGTGATGAGGCGGTGCGCTCGCTCGTTACCAATGCGAAACCCTTGTACGATTTCGTCATCGATGCCGCAATCGAGCGGTTCGATACGAGTTACAGCACGGGGCGTCTTGGCGCGGTCAAGGCCACGGCCCCGCTGATCGCGCAGATTCGCGACCGTTCGCAGGTCGACTTGTATATGCGTCAGGCTGTGCGGCGTATCGGCGGCATCGATCTCGATATGATGCGCCGCGAGGTGGAGCGCTGCAAGCGGCAGATGCATGTGCGCGACGAGGATGCGTATGCGCCGAAGCGCCGTTTCTCCTCACCGCAGCGGGATGATAGAACCATGACGTCCGAGCGCAAGCGGCTTATCGAACGTGGGAATGCGGGGCGGCAGACGTTCTACCGTATGGATGATGCCGTGTTCATCGCCGAGGAGCAGTTCATGGCCGTGCTCATCCAGATCCCCAATGCCATCAACCGTGAATGGTTCGCGTCGTTGACACCGTCCAGTTTCGAAACCCCGATTTTCCGCACGCTGTTCCAAGCGGTGGCTGCCGCGGGCGGCCTGCCGGAGGTCACCACCCCACAAGGCCTGTGGATGCATAATCTCACCAAGGCCGGTGGGCCGATGCTCGAATCGGCGATCAACGAACTGGCCGTCATGCCGTTGCCACTTGCGGATGGCTCCACGGGCGGCGGTGACGTGCAGGGCGGGGGAGTGCAGAATGGCATGCAGGGCCCAGCTCCGGCGACCAAAGCCGAGCTGCAGTATGCCTCGGAGCTGCTTGCTCGGCTGCTGGATATGGGTCTGATGCGCCGCATCGCCTCGGCTAGGGCGCGTATGTCGCGCCTGCCGGACGGCGAGGAGAAGATCGCGTTGCTGGGTGCGATCACCACCATGGAGGCGTCGCGTAAGAACCTGCAGAACCAGGTGCACGGCAATACCGTCGACTGAGCCGACGCGATCGCTTCCGATATTCGATGGATATCCGGGAACCCGACGAATGCCTATTGGATGTCTATCAGCTGTCTGAAGGGTGTACGACGGGTGAATCGCCAGCAACGCCGGAGTAATGCGTAGGTATGGCATCGAGTAAAGTAAGTATGGCATTTGAAAAGAAAACCCGTGGCGCACAAGGGGTGCACTACGGGAGTGCATGGAGGAATGGATGCGGCATCTGCTGGTCAACGTCCTGAAGAATGAGACCATTCTCGTCGTTGCTTCTATACTCGCGTTGATCTCGTGCTTCATCGTTCCCCCGGACGGTGAATATGCGGGCTACATCCACGCCAGCACCATTTCGCAGCTGATCTGTCTCATGATCGTGGTCTGTGGCTTCCAGCGCATCGGCGTGTTCCGCATCATAGGCTCGCGTCTTCTGGAACATGTGGGGAGTCTGCGAGGGCTGGTGGTCACGCTGGTGGCGCTGACGTTCTTCTCTGCGATGCTCATCACCAACGACGTCGCTTTGGTCACCTTCGTTCCCTTCGCCGTGGCGGTGCTGCTCATGGCGGACATGGGGGAGAGAACCATATTGGTGGTCACGTTGATGACCATCGGCGCGAACGTGGGCAGTATGCTCACCCCTATCGGCAACGCGCACAACCTGTATCTCAAAGCGCTCACTGGTATGCCGGCAGGTGAGATGATCGGCATCATGGCACCGTATTCCGCAGCTGCGGCGGTGCTGTTGCTCATCGTCATCTTCTTCGCTTTCCCCAAGCTTCCCGTTTCCGAACTCAGCGATCTGGAAACCGGTGTGCTCGCCCCCGAACGCGGCAAACATCAGCCCGATGAGATCCGCATCACCGGTTACGGCGCAGGCTACGGTGGTTGGCGCACCGTGGTGTATGCGGTGCTGTTCATCGTCTGCTTGTTGGCGGTATCCGATTTCATCCCACTGTGGGTGATGTGCGTGATCGTCGTGGCCACCTTCCTGGTGACCGATCGCCGCGTGTTCCGTTACGTGGATTGGGGTTTGCCGCTTACGTTCTGCATGTTCTTCATCTTCATCGGGAACATGAAGCGCGTACCGGAGTTCTACCAGCTGGCCCAGACGCTGGTCGGCGGTCATCCGCTGGAAGTCGCCGTCGTGTCCAGCCAGGTGATCAGCAATGTGCCTACCACGCTGCTGCTGTCCGGTTTCTGCGACCAGTGGCGTTCGCTCATCATCGGCACGAACCTCGGCGGTATGGGCACCCTGATCGCGTCCATGGCCTCGCTCATCTCCTATAAGAACGTGGTGCGCCAGTATCCGGATCGCAAGGGACGCTATCTTGCCGTGTACAGTGTGGTGAACGTGCTGTTCCTCATCGTCCTCGTCGGATTGAGCTGGATCATCGAGTAGTAGGTGTCTGCAGACGTATACGCGGTTTCCGTGGCAGCCTTCCATATGGGTGGGATGCGGTCCGGAATGCGAAAAACAGGCACATGCGCAGCGTGTCTATTTATATACCCCCCATTATGATAGGTGTGGTTTGGCCCCGTAGCTCAGCTGGATAGAGCATGTGACTTCTAATCTCAGGGTCGCCGGTTCGAGCCCGGCCGGGGTCACGATCGGTCCTTGGAATCCAATGATTCCAAGGACTTTTGTATATTGTCCGATTTTCGTGCGGCATATTTGTGTGTGATGGCTGGTGCCGGTCACCTTGTTTTCGGCAGGGGAGGAGTAGGTTTGCCGGGAGGTACCCGTTCAGGTCGTTCTGGCAACGTTTGCACCATGAGGGCAGTGTTTGCGCCGACAGACGGACGGATATACGAAACGTCGCGCAGTATTCGGGTATAGTGGGCTGCGCAACGAAGCTTTTGGTCATTCGAAAAAGAGGCATCACATGACTGCAAACCATACCGAATCCAATGCGGCGGGCACCAGAGGACCCGCATTCGACCAGCCGTACCCGAACATCTCCTTCAAGGAAGCATACGTACGCATGTTCAAGAAATGGCGTGTGTTCTCCGGGCGCGCGTCCCTCGCCGAATACTGGTGGTCCGTGCTGTACATCTGGATGGTGAACGCCATATTCCTGGTGATGTACTTCTTCTACGAGAGCTTCGAATACGCGCTTGTGGGATGGCTGATAGTCGTCATCATCCCGAAGCTCGCGCTCACCGTGCGCCGCTTGCATGACGCCGATATGCCAGGCTGGTGGGCTGCGTTGCCGTGGGTGGCCGGTCTTACCGGCGGGTGGCTGACGGCTTCACCCGTCGCCAAGGTGATCATCGCGCTGGGCATCACTGACCCGGTGCAGTTTGCGGGGACCGCATTCAAAGGCGCGATACAGCAGATTGGCGGCGGCTCGACCGCGGTGGTGATCATCGGTATACTGCTCATGGTCGTCGCGGTGGCCGGGCAAATCGCGCTGGGCTTGAGGCTGAGCAAGCCGGAAGGTGCGCGATGGGATAAGTAGTCGCGGGACCTTGCTGAACCAGACATATGGGCGGTGCGGATGCAATTCCACACCGCCCATATGCGTACAGGCCGGTTGTGTCGGCAGGAGCGTTGTCAGTCGCCGACGATTGCGGAGACGATGCCCGAAACAATCGAAATGATGATGGACGCGAGCACCGACCACCAGAATCCCCGCACGTTCACGCCCACGTCGAACAGGCTGATCGCCAGCCAGGAGGCGAGCCGCATGAACAGCCAGTTGATGATAAGCGACACGATGCCGAAACTTAGTACGGAGAACGGCAGCGCGATCATATGTACGACAGGTTTGATGGAGGCGTTGATCAACGCCATGAACAGGGCGAACGCGGCGATGCCCAGTACCGGCGGGTTGCCGACAACCTCCATGCCGGGGAGCAGCAGCACCGTCACGGCGACCGCGACGGTCATAACGAACCAACGAGTGATGAAATGATCCATAGCCACCATCGTAGAACCGCGGGTGCGCCATTCGTCCCCATCATCGTGCGGGAATCGTGTGGGAATCCGGGGAATCCCACTGTTCACTGCTCGATCTAGTCGATCAGACCCAGCACTGCGTCGACCACCGATTCGATGGTGAGACCATAACGCTCATCCAACTCATCCAACGGCACACGGTCGGTGAACTCCTTGACCGCGCCGAATGTCAGCACATGCGGCGCGACGGCACGCGGCAGGCGACGGTTGGCGCAATAGGTGGCGACCTTCTCTCCCCAGCCGCCCTCGCGCTGGCCGTCCTCAAGTGCGACGATCAAACGATGGGAGCCCATGATGGCATCCAACGCCTCCCCATCCAACGAACCGAACTGACGCGGATCGACCACGGTCGCATCGAACGGCAACGCATCCGCCACCTGCAACGCCAACGGCAACATATTGCCCAACCCCAGAATCGCCACCTCGGAACCATGGCGTACGGCATGCCAGCGCAG
Organism: Bifidobacterium merycicum DSM 6492; assembly: GCF_900129045.1. GTDB lineage: Bacteria > Actinomycetota > Actinomycetes > Actinomycetales > Bifidobacteriaceae > Bifidobacterium > Bifidobacterium merycicum. The sequence goes on from NZ_FQTX01000001.1 coordinate 133,985, forward strand.
CCAATCGGCACCGGTGATTCCACGGCTTTCGCACGTCGCCCGATATACGCTTTGCGCATCCGCCGCGAGCACCGTCTCGCTGGGCACGCGAATCAGGATCGGGCCGGGATGCGCCGAACCGCGACGGGCCGGATCGGTGGCCCAATCAAGCATGCCGAGGAAATCGTAGCCGCTCGTAGGAGCCAAGCAGATCAGACCCGGGATATTACCGAACATGGCGATGTCATATGCGCCGGAATGCGTGCTATCCGAACCGGACAGGCCGCTCAGGAACGACAGCAGCGTCACGGGCTGGCGATTCAACGCCATCTCCTGGAAGAACTGGTCGTAGGCGCGCTGGAAGAACGATGCCGTGGTCGCCACAACGGGTGTGCCGCCGGCCCGGGCGATGCCGGCGGCGAACGCCACCGCATGCGATTCGGTGATGCCGGTATCCACGTAATGCGAGCCCGCACGTTCGCGGAATTCGCGCGTGATGCCGTTGGAGCCCGGTGTGGCGGGGGAGATGATGGTCAGTCCCGGCTCGGCTGCGAAACAGCGTTCCAGTGCGGCCATGGCAAGCTTGCCGTAATGCTTGCGCGGATCGTCCGGCTTGCCCAATGCGGCGTCCGGCGTCTGCCAATGCGAAGCCTCGCAACGCCCGGCATGCGGTTCGCTGCCGGACAGATCGCAATGATCCACCTCGTGGCGGTCATCGGCGGCGGGCAAGCCAAGCCCTTTGAGTGTGTGGATATGCACCACGACCGGATGGTCGATATCCTTCACCTCGGTGAATGCGTCGACCAGCGCTGCCACGTCATTGCCCTGCTCGACATACCGGTAGTCAAGGCCGAACGCGTTGAAGATATTGGGCTGCGCAGTGCCGCCCGATTCGCGCAGACGGGCCAGCGGGCCATACATGCCGCCGAAATCCTCGGCGATCGACATTTCATTGTCGTTGAACACGATGATGAGGTTGCCTCCCTGCTCGGCAGCGTTGTTCAAGCCTTCGAACGCCACACCGGAACTGAGCGAGCCGTCGCCGATCACGGCGATGACGTTGTTGGTCTCGCCGCGGGCGTCACGCGCCTTCGCCAAGCCGCAGGCAAGGGAGATGGAGGTGCCGGTGTGGCCGAGCACGAACTGGTCATGCTCGCTTTCCTCCGGATTCGTGAAACCGGTGGTTTCACCGGCGCGGGCCGGATCGAGATAGGCCTGTGCGCGGCCGGTCAGCATCTTATGCACGTAGCTTTGATGCGACACATCGAACACGATGCGGTCGTTGGGGGAGTCGAAGACGCGGTGCAGGGCGACGGTGGCCTCCACCAAGCCGAGATTGGAACCGATATGGCCGCCATGCCGGTGCCCGTAGTCGAGCAGCGTCGTACGGATCTCGGCGCACAGGTCGGGAAGCTGGTCGGCTCTCAGGGCCTTGACATCATCGGGTCCCGTGATACTTCGCAGCAGCCCGTCGTGCATATGTCCACTCCTTCTCACGATGCTTCGGTGTTCCTCACTCCAAATGGCACATCATACAGCCGCATGCCGCGCAGCGCCCGACTATTCCGCAAATGCTCCCAACTTCCCCCACATACGGGGGTGTGTTCCCAATGACTTGCGGCGAGGGTAGAGTGAGACCGTATTCTCAATAAACGGAGGTAAATGATAATGAGCGAAAGCAAGCCCGAGGTTGCCGTGGTCATGGGCTCTTCCAGCGATTGGGAGACGATGAAGCACGCCTGCGAGATCCTCGACCAGTTCGGCGTCCCCTATCACAAGCAGGTCATTTCCGCCCACCGCACGCCGGAACTGATGGGCGAATTCGCTCACGCCGCACGCGGCAACGGTTTCAAGGTCATTATCGCGGGAGCGGGCGGCGCCGCCCACCTTCCCGGCATGATCGCCGCGCAGACCACGCTCCCCGTCATCGGTGTTCCGGTGCGCTCGCACGCCCTGTCCGGCTGGGATTCGCTGCTGTCCATCGTGCAGATGCCGGGTGGCATCCCCGTGGCCACCACCGCGGTCGGCAATTCCGGTGCCACGAACGCCGGCCTGCTCGCCGTCTCCATCCTGTCCACCACCGATGAGCGTCTCGCGCAGGCGCTGCAGGAATACCGTGATTCGTTGAAGGAGAAGGTGGCGGAATCCAATGCCCAGCTTGTCTGAAGAAACCAGCGGGCGCGTTGAGCGCCTGATGCCGGGTTCGACCATCGGCATCATCGGCGGTGGCCAGCTTGGCCGCATGATGGCGCTGTCCGCACGATACATGGGCTTCAAGGTCGGCGTGCTCGACCCGACCACCAACTGCCCGACCGCGCAGGTCGCCGACTTCCAGATCACCGCGGAATACGATGACAGGACCGCCATCCACGATCTCGCCGTCAAGTCCGACGTGCTCACCTACGAGTTCGAGAACGTGGACGCCGATGCCATCGATGAGGTGCGTGGCCTGGCCGCCGTCCCGCAGGGCACCGACCTGCTGCGCGTCACGCAGGATCGCGTGAACGAGAAACGCTTCATCAACGAACATGGCACGCCGACCGCGCCGTGGCGCGAAGTCAACGATTTCGACGAACTCGACGCCGCGCTGGACGAGATCCACTACCCGGCGGTGCTCAAAACCCGTTCCGGTGGCTATGACGGCCACGGCCAGACCGTGCTCAGGTCCGACGCCGATCTGGAACAGGTTCGCGCGCGCGGCGACCGTGGCGGCGGTTTCCCGCCGAGCATCCTCGAAGGATTCGTGGATTTCGCGTTCGAGGCGAGCATCCTCGTGTCCGGCAACGGCAAGGATTTCGTCACGTTCCCGATCGTGCGCAACGAGCATCGCAACAACATCCTGCACATGACCATCGCGCCCGCCGAGGTGAGCGAGGAAGTCGCCCGCAAGGCGCATGAGCTTGCGCTGCGTCTGGCCAAGGGCTTCGAACTCGCCGGCACGCTCGCCATCGAGCTGTTCATCACCAAGGATGACGAGGTGATCGTCAACGAACTCGCCCCGCGTCCGCATAATTCCGGGCATTACACCATCGAGGCCTGTTCGTTCGACCAGTTCGACGCGCATGTGCGCGGCATCGCAGGCTGGCCTCTGGAACAGCCGAAGCTGCTGAGCCCTGCCGTCATGGTCAACGTGCTCGGCCAGCATGTGGAGCCGACGCGCGCCCTGATCGCCACGCATCCCGAATGGAACGTGCACGATTACGGCAAGGCCGAGGTCCGTCACGATCGCAAGATGGGTCATATCACCGTGCTCACCGACGATACGGCCGCCACCGTCGAGGCGCTCGAGGAAACCGGGTGCTGGGCCGATCTCGATCCGCGAGCGACGGCCGAGGCGTGATGCCGGCGATGGTGGAACATATCGAACGGCAAACCAAACAGAAGGATGCGATCAGGAATCAGCTTGCGGGCTGCGAGGAGTTCCTCTCCGCGCAGGATCTGCACCGCAGCCTGCAGGATTCCGGCATCCGCATCGGTCTGGCCACCGTCTACCGGCAGTTGAACTCCCTGGCCGAATCCGGCGCGGTGGACACGATCCGATTGGACGGCCAGCAGCTGTTCCGCCTATGCGGGGACGACGCGCACCATCACCACATGGTGTGCACCGGGTGCGGGCGTACCGTGGAGATCGAATCCCCGGGGGAGAGCTGGCTTCGCGGCATCGCGGAAAAGCACGGGTTCACCATCAAAAGCCACACCATCGAGGTGTTCGGCCTGTGCTCGGATTGCCGCAACAAGATGGAACACGGTGAATGAACTGTGGCTGATTCGCATGGGCGCTGGCGTGGTCGGCGCCCATGCACTACGCTGAGAGAACGCAAGAGAGAACAAGAAGAAAAGTCAAGAGATCCACTGCGACGCCGAGGCATGACGCGTTAATAGCTGAATATTCGATTCGAACGAAGAGAAGCGTATGGAAAACCAAGAAGCGGAGATCACATTGAAAAGCCCCAGGAAACCGTTCCCCGGCTGGTTGTACGGCATCCTGTTCGTCGTATTCGACGCCATCGGCGTGGGCGTGCTCGAATGGGGCGTCACCGCGACGTCCCGCGTCAAACTGTCCAGCCCGACCATCGGTTGGGGTTTCGTCACCAAGATGTGGACGGATTTGAATTTCGTCGCCGTGCTGAACCTGCTGATCTGCGGCATCGTCTACCTGATCCTGCTCATGATCTGCAACCGGTTCTGGGTCGCCACGCCGATATATCTGGCGATCGCGATCATCATCGCGGTCATCGAACATTTCAAGATCGTCATCCGCTATGAAGCGGTGCTTCCCTCCGATCTGAGCTTCCTGAAATCCGATACGGGCAATCTCATGAGCTTCATGCCGGCAGGCGCGCACTGGGTGATTCTCGGCGCGGCCGCCGGGTTCCTCGTCCTGCTTGGCCTGTGCCTGTACCTCAACCGCATCGACGGCCGTCATGGTCGCATGTTCCGCTCCTCCGACCGTCGCACGGGTCTGGTGAACGCTTCGGCCCGCATCCTGCTGGTGATCCTCCCCGCCGGTTTCCTCGGCGCATACGCCATGCAGGCCGGAACCGTGGGATCCTGGGCCAACAACTTCAACCTCGCCATGGGCGATCAGGTATCCATGTGGGATTCCGTGTATGACGCGCAGCGCAACGGCCCGATTGTCTCCTTCCTGCGCCAGCTCAACCCGAAGGTGATGGAGAAGCCCGCAGACTACTCCGAAGCGACGATGAAGAAGGTCGCCGAGCGGTACAGCAAGGACGCCGACACCATCAACGCCAAGCGCAGCGCCAATCTGAACGATTCGACCGTGGTGTACATCCTGTCCGAATCCTTCTCCGACCCGAGCCGAGTGCCGGGCCTGAAGGTCAACAAGGATTCCATGCCGAACATCCGCAAGATCAAGGAGCATACGACCTCCGGCTACATGCTGTCGTCCGGGTACGGCGGCGGCACCGCCAACCTCGAATACATGGGATTGACGGGCATGAGCATGGCCAACTTCGACTCCTCGCTGTCCAGCCCCTACCAGCAGTTGGTGCCGGGGCAGCATTGGACGCCGACGATCAACCAGCTGTGGGGGGCGCCGAAGAACTCCATCGGCGTGCACCCGTACGAGTCCTCGATGTATTCGCGTGCCACCAACTACAAGAAGTTCGGCTTCTCGCACTTCTACACGCTGACCGGCCCGGACATCATCTCCCATCAGGACAAGCTGGGTACCAGCCCGTACGTCTCCGACGCCTCCGCATATGAGAGCACGTTGGAGGAGCTGCGCAAGACCAAGGGCAGCCAGTTCATCCAGCTCATCACCATGCAGAACCACATGCCGTACCACGATTGGTACCCGAACAACGAGTTCACTGCCGAATCCACCACGGGAACCCCGCTGGGCAAGAATGAGAAGGAATCGATCCAGACCTATCAGAAGGGCGCCGCGATCACCGACAAGGAGACGGAGAAGTTCCTCAACCAGCTCGACAAGATCGACAAGCCCATCACCGTGGTCTTCTACGGCGACCACCTGCCGGGCATCTATTCGACGGCCAGCGAGGATGAGAACAATTCGCTCGCGCTGCATCTGACCGACTACTTCATCTGGTCGAACAAGGCGTCCTCGTCCCAGGGCAACAAGGTGGAGAACAGCGAATACACGTCGCCGAACTTCTTCATGGCGCAAGCCGCCGAGCATATGAACGCCAAGGTGTCGCCGTTCATCGCGTTCCTGACCGAAATGCATGGGAAGATCTCCGCCATGGAGCCTCCGGTGGTCAACAAGATCCAGGGCTGGCAGCGCATCCCCGAAGGCCAGAGCCTGTACTTGAACGCGTCGGGCAAGCCGATGGTCGAAAGCGATTTCGACAAGGAGACCCAGCAGTTGGTCGACGACTACAAGCTGATCCAGTACGACATCACCGCTGGCAGCAACTATCTGAAGGATCTGGGATTCATGGACCTGCCGAAGCGGTAACGCGACGGAATCCTGATCGTGCGCGGCTCTTCCCGTCGACTTCCAAAAGTCGGGGAGGTCCGCGCATGTGCGTCGAATGCCGGACTGTCAACGGGTTAATCGTTTTATCGGCGGTATGCTGGTGGGAAAAGGAGCGTCCGGCAGTGTGGTCTCGGCGATGGGAACGAACCCGAGACCCGTCGACGCATGACGAGCGGTTTCGGAAAGGGGCGGATCATGGCGGTCAGGGTCACGTTGAAGGATGTCGCGGCGGCTGCCGGGGTGTCGCCGGCGACGGTGTCGTTGGTGCTTAACGGCAAGCCGGTGCGAATCTCGGACAAGCGGCGCGAACGCATCCTGCATGTCGCCTCGACGATGCACTACCGTCCCAACCAGTCGGCCCGTACGCTGGTCACCCGCCGTTCGAATATGGTGGGGCTTGTGGTCCCCGACATCGAGAACATGTTCTTCTCGTCGTTGTTCAAGACATTGGAGGATGTGGCCATCCGCGACGGGTATTCGTTGATCGTGGCCAACAGCGACGATTCGCGGGAACGTGAGCATGCGCTGATCACAGGCGTGGCCGCACGCGGCGTTGATGGCCTGTTCCTGGTGCCGGCGTTGGAATCATGCGCGGATGGGGAGGCGTTGCGCCGGGACGTGGAGGAATGCCCGTGCCCGGTGGTGTTCGTGGATCGCCTGGTGGATGCCGGATACTGCGACGGCGTGGGGGTGGATAATGCGGAAGGCGGACGTCTTGCCGCCGAGGCGCTGCTCGCATCCCTGGGCATGGATGCCGACGGCAAGCCGATTTCCCGTTCCGCGCGGACCGGCGGGGCCGGGGGAGTGCGGCCGGGGCGTATCGGCTGCGTGTGCGTCGAGCGCCCGGACGGCTTGGCGGATCATAGACTCCACGGCTTCGTCGAGGCGTTGGGGCGGGCCGGCGTAACGCTTGATGACGACTGCGTGGCGATGGGCGACTACCGGTATTCCAGCGGTTATGATGCCGCTGATCGACTGTTGGATGCCGGTGTGACGGCGGTGTTCTGTGCAAACGACCTGATGGCGATGGGCTTGCGCAAGCGGGTGGAGGAGCGCGGTCTGCGCGTGCCCGAGGATGTGTCGATTGTGGGGTATGACGATATTCTGGCGCGGTTCGGTCTGTCGAACGATCTCACCACGATCTCGCAGAATGTGGATACGCTGGCCACGGAATGCTGGGCCGTGCTCAAACGGCGGTTCGCCGATCCGCATGCGCCGCTGCATGTCGGCATGATCACGCCGCATCTGGTTTTGCGTTCGACGGTGCGCTGAGTTCCAGAGGCCTTTAGTGTCAAGGCTCCGTGAATGATAACGATTTCGCGCAAGGCGCTGATTGGCTGAGGTTGCTAATACAGTATGTAACGCATACAAGGCTTTACACTGATTCGCGGAGACCTGAGACTACTTGAAAGAGGCTAACGGATAATGTTCCCAAAGGGTATTGCGAGAATCGCGGTCTGCGTGTCCATGATTGCGATGACGGTTTCCGCTACGGCGGTTCCCGCATATGCATTGCAGGATACCGCAATCGACGGTTCCGCGGCGCAGCATGGTTTCGCCATGCAGACGGACAATGAACAGAACTCGGGGAAGAGCATGCCGGATAATCCGGATGCGAAGCTTCCGAATACAGTGAGCGCGAAGATCCCGGATGATTCCACCGTGGTCTCGGAGCAGCTCGCCGCCACGCCGGATGGAACCGTCAAGAACCTCGAGACAGGTGAAACGGTGACCGATACGACATTGGTCGGTACGCAGGATCAGCAGCCGGATCCGTTGGCCAAAACGGACGGCGAATCATTCATTCCGGTCAGCGCCGAGGATGTCAAGAAGGCCGTATCGGATGCGAACGCGAATGATACCGGGGTCCGGCCGTCCGGATTTGAAAGCAACAGTTACGGCGCGCATTGGGGCACCTATAACGGTACGAAGGCTTTCTTCGATTACAAGAACAACCTGTTCGTGCAGCAGGGCAAGGGCGTGATCGATGTCTCCCAATGGCAGGGTGACATCGATTGGGCCAGGGCGAAGGCCGATGGCGTGGAAGGCGCGATCATCCGTCTTGGCTATGGATCCGACAACGCGGCCGATTCCAAGGCGCAGCGCAACATCTCCGAATGCAAGCGACTCGGCATCCCCTTCGGCATCTACTGGTATTCCTACGCGCATGACGCCAATGGGGCCGCCGAGGAAGGCGAGGATGTGGTCGCCAAGCTTCGGCAGTTCGGCGTGAGCTCCGGCGACCTGCAGTATCCGGTGTACTACGACCTTGAACAATGGACGTGGACCGGGCATACCCCGCCCACCGACCCGAACGTTTATAACGGCATCGCCAACAAGTGGTACGCCGCCCTCCAATCCGGCGGTTACACGAACCTCGGTGTCTATTCCTATACCAGCTACCTGCAGGGGCCGTTGAACCATCCCGACATCCACGCCAAGACCACGTGGGTGGCGCAATACGGCGCCCGCATGGAGTACAACGAGTTCCCGACCAATAGGCGCGGCTGGCAGTACACCAGCTCGGGTCATATCAACGGCATCAGCGGCAACGTCGACATGAGCGCCTTCGGCAACAAGGACTACGAGTCGCTTATCAACATGCTATGGGTCGTCAGGGATGAGGACATCGCGGTCGGGGCATCCGTGAACACCACGGCCAGCAGCCTTGAATACAAGTGGCAGTCATATAACGTGAGCACCGGCACTTGGAAGACCATCGCGGACTGGACATCCGCGAATTGGGCTGGATGGTCCGATAACGCCGGAACCTACTGGCTGCATCTCGAAGTGCGCGACGCCGTTTCCAAGAAGAGCATCGGGGAGAAGACCGTCGCCTTCGCCTACGTGCCCGGAAGCAAGAGGATAAACGGAACATACGCGGCATGGCAGTCGAAGGACGTTCTGCTGGGCGTCTCGTCGAACAACCCCCAAGGCCGCTACAAGATCAAGATCTACGATGTGGACAAGAAGCAGTGGGTGGCAGGTTTCAACGGTCCGTGGGCGACATGGAAGAAGCCGGCCAAGGGCGTGTACTGGACGCATTACGAGCTGTACACATCGACCGGATATCTGGTGGAGACGCGGACATACGCGTTCGGCGTGTGATAGTTCCCACTCCGTATGCGTTGATACGAGTCGGGCCTTCGCATTGCACTGCCAATGCGAAGGCCCGACTCGTATATCGATGAGAAGAATTACTTCATCAATTGCGGATCATCGTCAGGGTGGGAGATGATCTTGTGATCGGCCACATCCTTGAGATGCTTGCCGTACGGCGACTTTCCGTACTTGGTGGCGGCCTCCATGAGCTGTTCGGTGGTGATCCACCCGTTCTCGAAGGCGATCTCCTCGGCCACCGCGATCGGCAGACCCTGCGCCCGCTGGATGGTACGGACGAATTCACCCGCCTCGAACAGGGAATCCATGGTTCCCGTGTCAAGCCAGGCATAACCGCGTCCCAGCGTCTGCACGTTGAGACTGCCGTCCTCCAGATACATCTTGTTCAGATCCGTGATCTCAAGTTCACCACGGGCGGAGGGCTTGACCTGCTTGGCGAATTCGGTGACTCGTGCATCGTAGAAGTAGAGTCCGGTCACGGCGTAGTTGCTCTTCGGGTGCTGCGGCTTCTCGACAATCGACACGGCCTTGTGGTTGTCATCGAATTCGACGACGCCATAGCGTTCGGGGTCATCGACGTAATAGCCGAAAACGGTGGCACCGCGTTCGGCCGACGCCGCTTTGCGCAGCGTCTTGCCGAGACCGTTGCCGTAGAAGATATTGTCGCCGAGGACCAAAGCGCACGGTTCGCCTGCGATGAACTCCTCGCCGATGATGAAGGCCTGCGCCAGACCATCCGGCGACGGCTGCACCTTGTAGCTGAAGTTTACGCCGTACTGGCTGCCGTCTCCGAGGAGACGCTGGAAATTGGGCAGATCCTTCGGGGTGCTGATGATCAGGATGTCACGAATCCCCGCCATCATCAGCACGCTGAGCGGATAGTAGATCATCGGCTTGTCGTAGATGGGCAGCAGCTGCTTCGACGTGACCGTGGTCAACGGGTACAGCCTGGTGCCCGAACCTCCTGCGAGGATGATGCCTTTCATTGTGCGAGCTCTTTCTGAAGGTAACGGTGAAGGGTTTCCTCCCAATCGACCGGGTGGTATCCGGTCGACTCCAATTTGCTCAGGTCAAGGGAGCAATTGTGGGGACGGGGGGCGGCGTTATTCTCACGGGCGTATTCCTCGACGGAATTGGCCGTGAGCTTGGAGGTGTCGGCATCGGCGGCGTCATAGACGATCCTCGCGATGTCGTACCAGCTGGCGACACGGCCGGAACCGGTCATGTTGTAGGTTCCGTAGGGCGCGCTGGTCGACAGAAGGTGGAAGATGGCGTTCGCCATGTCGAAGGTGAAGGTCAGGCGGCCGAACTGGTCACGGGGCGCTTCCGCAGGTTCCCCAGACCGGGCGAGGCTCAACATGCGGGTCACGAAATTGCGTCCTTCGCCGATGACCCAGCTGGAGCGCAACAGGTAGTGCTGGGGGACGTTCTCGATGAGCGCGTCGCCCGCCGCCTTGGTCTGGCCGTAAACGCCCAAGGGGGCGAATCCCTCGTCTTCCTTATGGAATTCGAGTTCGCCGTCGAAAACGTAGTCGCTGGAGATATGGACCAGCGTGATCTTATGATCCGTGGCGACCTTGGCGAGGTTCTTCACGCCCTGCACGTTCGTGCGCCATGCGGTCTTCCGGCCTTCGGTGGTTTCGGCGGCGTCGACGGAGGTGAATGCCGCGGCGTTGATGATGGTACCGTACAGATCCCAGTCGATGCCGTCGAACGCCTTCTCATCCGCGATATCGAAGGTGTCCGAGTCGTGGTATTCGAAGCCATGCAGATCATGGCTTTCCGCGTACTGCCTGATCGCCTTGCCGAGCTTGCCGTTGCATCCGAAGACCATGGTCCGCTTGGGTTCCATGGGCTTGGCGTCCTTGAGCATCGGATGATGCAGGTCGGCCTCGCTGCGCTCGGATTCCTCCAGCGGGATCGGCCACTGGATGTTCAGCTCCGGGTCCGCGAGATTCACGAAGGTGTAGGTCTTCTTCTGCTCGAGGCTCCAATGCGCGTTGACGAGATACGTGTAGGCGGTGCCGTCCTCAAGGGCCTGGAAGCTGTTGCCCACGCCGCGCGGCACGTAAATCGCCTTGGACGGGTCGAGGCAGGTGGTGTACACCTGGCCGAAGCTTTCGCCCGGGCGCAAATCGACCCATGCGCCGAACACGGCACCGGTGGCGATGCTGATGTACTTATCCCACGGCTCGGCGTGGATACCGCGGGTCACGCCCTTCTTCGCGTTGAACGAGATGTTGTTCTGCACCGGTCCGAAATCGGGCAAGCCCAGCGCGGTCATCTTCGCGCGCTGCCAGTTCTCCTTGAACCAGCCGCGGTTGTCGCCGTGCACCGGCAGATCGAACACGATGAGGCCGGGGATGTTCGTCCTTTCGACCTTCAGTTCCTTCTCAAAATCCATGAGTCCTATTCCTTGATAGACATCCGAAACGTTTCCAGCCCGTCCAGGCGGACCATCCTTCGCCCTCCGGTTGCAGCTGGAAGGCGAGAAGCGTCACTGGCCCTGCTGCTTGTACTTGGCCTCGGTGGCGGCCTTCGCAGGCTCCCACCAGGCGCGGTTCTCGGTATACCACTCGATGGTCTGCCTGAGTCCGGATTCGAAGTCGGTGTGCGTGGGCTTCCAGCCGAGTTCGGTCTGCAGCTTGGTGGAGTCGATGGCGTAGCGGCGGTCGTGGCCCGGACGGTCCCTGACCCAGTCGAACGCGTCCTCGCTCTGGCCCATCATCTCGAGGATCATGCGCAGCACAGTGATGTTGTTCTTCTCGCCGTTCGCGCCGATCAGGTAGGTTTCGCCGATCCTGCCCTTGGTCAGGATGGTCCACACGCCGCTGGAGTGGTCCTCGGTGTGGATCCAGTCGCGCACGTTCTCGCCCTTGCCGTACAGCTTCGGGCGGATGCCTTCGAGGATGTTGGTGATCTGGCGCGGGATGAACTTTTCCACGTGCTGGTACGGGCCGTAGTTGTTGGAGCAGTTGGAGATCGTGGTCCTCAGGCCGTAGGTGCGGGTCCACGCGCGCACCAGCATGTCGCTGGCGGCCTTGGTGGACGAGTACGGGCTGGACGGATGGTACGGGGTGGACTCGGTGAACTTCGCCGGATCGTCCAGCGCCAGGTCGCCGTACACCTCGTCGGTGCTCACGTGATGGTAGCGGATGTCGTACTTGCGGACGGCCTCCAGAAGGCGGAAGGTGCCTTCGACGTTCGTCTTGAGGAACGGTTCGGGGTTCGCGATGCTGTTGTCGTTGTGGGATTCGGCCGCGTAGTGCACGATGGCGTCGTGACCCGGCACGATTCTGTCGAGCAGCTCCGCGTCGCAGATGTTGCCGTGCACGAACTCGACGCGGTCTTCGGGAAGACCGGCGATGTTCTCGATGTTGCCCGCGTAGGTCAAGGCGTCCAGCACGGTCACGTGCACCTCGGGATGATTGTTGACCACATAATGTACGAAATTCGAACCGATGAAACCGCAGCCACCGGTCACGATGATGTTCTTAGGAGTGAAAGGTTCTTCAGCCATACGGTCAATAGTAGCTGAAAACACGTACGAAGCTTGGTGGAAACGTGAAAATTCAGCCGGGGAGTAAGGCTTCATGCCGTTGTGGGTACGTTGCTGGTAGACTCGACCGTATGGCTAAGAAAATTTTGGTTACTGGCGCAGGCGGTTATATCGGTCGTCATGTGGTGAAGGCCCTGCTGGACGCCGGTCAGGATGTTGTCGCTTCCGATATCCGAATCGACGGCATCGACGATAGGGCTGAGAAGATTCAAGCGAACATTTTCGAACCGAGCGACAACCTGTTCGAAGAGCTCGGATCGCCGGATGTATGTCTGCACATGGCTTGGCGCGACGGATTCAAGCATAATTCCGATAATCATATGGGGGACCTTTCAAGCCATTACCGCTTCATCAAGACCATGCTGGATTCCGGCCTGAAGCAGATCGCCGTCATGGGAACCATGCACGAGGTCGGCTACTGGGAGGGCGCCATCGACGAGAACACCCCCTGCCACCCGGCATCCATGTATGGCATCGCCAAGAACGCGTTGAGGGAAGCCACTCTGATGCTTGCCAAGGAGCACGAGGCAACCGCCCAATGGATTCGCGCGTACTACATTGTCGGCGACGACGTGCACGGCAGTTCCATTTTCTCGAAGCTGTTGCAGGCGGCCAGTGAAGGCAAGCCCACGTTCCCCTTCACTACGGGCAAGAACAAATACGATTTCATCGACGTGGACGAGCTCGCCAGGCAGATCGGCGCGGTCGTCTCCCAGGATGAGGTCGATGGCGTCATCAACTGCTGCACCGGGGAACCCGTGTCCCTCGCCGATCGCGTTGAACGCTACATCAAGGAGAACAACCTCGACATCAAGCTCGAATACGGCGCGTTCCCGGATCGTCCGTACGATTCCCCCGGCGTGTGGGGAGATGCCACCAAGATCCAGAAGATCCTTAACAAGTGACGAAAGCGGTTGGGCAAATCAAGCAGATGACATGTACAGAGGCAACGGAAGCGGAGGCGATTGAAAAGCCCGGCGTCGAAAACGTCGCCGAGGGGGAGAAAAGGAAAGCGGACGCGTGCACCCTGCCGCTGAGGAACAAGTATTCCCTGCGTGGTTTCATGCGATATCTGCAGGGCAATCCTTGGGATGTGGCGGCAAGCATATTCTTCCTGCTTCTGGGGTACGAGCTGAAGATGTTCGGCGATTCGTATTCCATCGACACCGAAGCCATGATGCAGGCGCAAGGCAGCCTGTACCAATCCTGGATCGAGCTTGAACGCTTCGGACTGCTGTACTTGAAGAAGGCTCTGGGACTGTACTGGTATAACAATGCCGTGGCCTCGTTCCTGTCCGCTGTGTGTCTGTTGGCCGCGGCCCTGCTGTGGGCTTATCTGCTCGCCGAGGTGAATAATCTACGGGGGAGAATGCATCCCGCGTTCTTCGCCGTGCCGTTCGTCACATCGCCCGTTCTGGCCGAAATGGTCGGTTTCACCCTGACTGGACCGGAAATCGGCATGGCCTTGGGCCTTGTTGCGACATCCCTGATGATGTTGCTGAACTGCATGGCATACAGGAAATGGTGGTTGGGGATTCTCTCGCTGTTCGTGGCCGCAGCTGGGTTCACGCTGTATCTGGCCATGGTGACCGTTTTCGTCGCCGGCTTCGCCATGGTGTTCCTGATGCTGTTCTGGGATGCGCATCACGAGTATAAGCTGGGTCGGCGCATCGGCTTCATCGCTGTTGGCGCCGTCGCGTTCGTCATGTCATATCTGTTGTATGTGGCCTGCAATGCGGCCGCCCTCGCCATGCATCACACGACGACGAACCCTTATATCAGTGAGCAATCCAGGTGGGGCAAGGATTCCACATCCTCCATCATCCAGACGATTCGGGACCATGCCCAGTCGTTGTACTCCGGCGAAGGCATATATTATGCCGGGATCTTCTCCGTGCTGCTTGTGCTGTTCGTCGCGACCATGCTGGTCGCCGTGATCCGCCGTCACACCGATGTGCTCGCGCTGCTTGTAGCGCTGTGCCTGTGCGCTTCGCCGATGATGATGAGCCTCATTCTGGGAAGCAAGCCTTCGGTGCGGACGGAACTGTCGTATCCGCTGATGCTGGCTTTCGTGGTCGCCTTCCTCGCCGTTCAGGTCTTCGGCATATTCGACAGGAAGCGCACCGTCAAAACAGTGGCGGCCCTTCTGGTGCTGGCGCTTGGCTGGAGCCAAGGGCTTATCGTGAACCGCATCTTCTACACGGAGTCGATCAACCACCAGCAGGACATGGAACTGGCGCAGGATATCAGGACACGCATTGATGATCTGGGCATCACCGACCAATCCAAGAAGACACTGGTATTCCTCAACTACCACAAGTCCGCATGCAACAAGGATTGCTATACGTCCGATCAGCTGGGCCTTGTCGGACGTTCCCTGTTCGAGGTGACGGTCTCGCCCAAGCAGGGAACATTCGTGAAGACGAACTTCCTGAACATCACGGGCACCAACTTCCAGCAGGCAAGCGAGAAGCAGCTTGAACGGGCGGAGAAGATAGGCGAGTCGATGCCGCATTGGCCGGCACGTGGAAGCGTCATCCAGAAGGGTGATCTCGTCATCGTCAAATTCTGACTTGCGGCGTCCCGAACGCCACCCAGACGAACGACATTATCGGGCCATGCTGGTCATCGTTGCGCAGACCGTTCCGCGGCGAAGACAGCATGGCCCGTTGCCGTATGATTCCTGATGGATGAGATATGGTGCATGCGCGGCGGTTCGGCTGCGCATGCCTATGCAAAAAGGCCGTCCAACCGATGATTCGGCAGGACGACCTTTTACGCTGATACGGCCAGTGCCGGAGAGGAATCACTTGGCTTTGCGGAACATCATACGCACGTAGGCGATGGTCGCCTTCTCCAACTTGAATAGGCCAATGGACAAGGCCATGATGATCATGAAATCAACGACGAACAGCAGGTAGCCGTCAGCGGTCGAAAGAGCCGAGGAGTCAACAATCGTGAACACTTGGGCGATCAGCACGTGGTGCACCAGGAAAATCGGATACGAGTACCTTGAAACGGATTTCACCGGCACCCGGACAGGCTGCACGTCAAGCCAACGCGCGGCATAGACGATGACGAGGAACGCGCAGATGCCGACCACCGTCACGCCCAGCGAATCCCTCAGCAGCGGATGGATCTCCTGAACGACGAGCACCAGCAGGGACGCGATGGCGGCGGCCACGGGTACCTTTTTGATGTATTGGATGAAGTACATACCGAACAGGAGTTCGGGCAGACGCATGGTGAGCAGCAGATCGGGGGACAGGCCGAACGGCCTCGGCTGGAAGTACAGCGTTACCGCATACAGGATCACGGCGATGACGCCGATGATCACGGGGTGCTTTTTCACGCCATACCGCAGCAGCGGGAACACGACATAGAAAACAAGGATGAAGCCCAGGAACCACTCACCGAGCGTGTAGAACGTGGGGAGGGAGGTGTTCGCCACCAATCCGTCCACGCCGAGCACGGAGAAAATCAACGACCATTTCGGCGCGGAGGCGAATATATGCCCGCCGTTCCTCAGGAACAGGAAGGCATTGGCGAGGATGAACGCGATCCAGAACATCGGGTATATGCCGATGAACCGCTTGTAGTAGAACCTACGGTAATCCAGCTTCTCCGACTGCCCATACGTGTACATCAGGGCCGCGCCCGAGATGATGAGGAACAGCGATACGCCGAATCCTCCGATATAAATGCCGAACGGTTCGTACGCGAACACCGAGTGACCGATCATATACGGATTGTTGAAATGCGTGATGACGATGATGATCGCGGCGAGCGCGCGTACGAGATCCAGATAGAAGAGGCGTGGTCGCTTATGCGGCGTGCCCTGCGTGGTGGGTACGGTATTCCCGGAGGTAACGCTGTTCGTCTCGCTCATGTGCGGTCTTTCGTCAGGTGGCCGTTCTTATTGGCGAATCTCGCCTGATAGGTGCGCGGGTGCCGGATATGACGGTATGCGTTCAGCACCTTGGCGCCGGCATGGAACGCGAATGGAGTACGTACGAGTATACGCTTGAACCACAGAACGATGGCGGCGCGCAGCGAGAAGCCTCTGGGAATGTTGAGACAGGTGCCGAACAGGGTGGCATCGAGATAAGGGGCAGTGCTGCCGGCGAGCTTCTGCACGTCATAGGAGAGGTTCGTGAGCTCGATGCGGGCGAAACGGTCGGAATAGATGTACCCGGTGTAGAAGCCGTTCGCTTGGGGTACGTAACCGTAGGCGCGTTCGATGAAATGCAGCATGGAACCGTCGATCTTGTTCGGCTCCGGCGGGAAATCCTCATACTTCCAGTTGATGTCGAACAGTTGGTGCAGAGCCTGCGGGCGGAACCAGAACATGGTTCCCATCGGCGCGATCGGCTCCTTGTTCGGATCCAGCGGGACCTTGACACCGAGCGTCTCGTTCAGCATCTTCTTGGTGCCCTCGTAGTTCGGGCCCCAAAGGCTGGCGAAATTGCCGAAGTAATCGGCGTGGTCAGGCGGTGTCGGAGCGAGCACACCGGCATGCGGGTCGTGCTCGAAGTGGTTGATGATATTGGTCACCAACGCCTTGCTGCCGAGGATGTTCTCGAAGCATTTGTAGGCGAAGCCGTCGCCGATGCTGTACGGCGAAAGCTGGGTGACCTTCTTGTCGTGCGCGAAGCAGACGTAATCGTACTTCAGGCAGTCCTTGCCTGCTCCGACCAGCAGGGCGCTGACGTCGCGGCCGCGGTTCTGGATCACCCGCACATCGACGTTGTAGGGCAGGTCCTTGCAACGTTCGCGTACCAGCTGCGCGTTCTCCTCTGAACCGACGGTGAGGATGAAATCGCATCCCTCCGGCATGGACTTGGCGTATTCCAACGTCTTGTCAAGCAGATCCATGTAGTAAAGGTGCATGATGAGCGCCACACGCCTGTGCTCCGGAAGAGGGGAGGGGGTGCTGTCGGACAGCACGAAATCGAGATGCAGGTTCTTGACCAGATCCGCGAGGTTCATGGTTCGCAGCGCGTTCTGCCAAATCAGGTTGACATCATAATCGGTATGGTCGCGCAGGTATTCAAACAAATCCAGCGCGGCATTGCCGACCGACTGGTTCATGGTATCCATGTAGTCATGGAAGAACGAGCGGCGTTTGAAGATCGGGCAACGCTTCTCCGCGATCAGCGTCTTCGCGGCGAACGTGATAGGGCTGTATGTGAAGTTCTCCAGATCGTCGGTGTTGACGTAGACGTCCCACTTGAAGCCCTGATCGGCGAAACGTTTGGTGAACAGCGATTCGTGCAGGCCGACGGAATCGTAGTAGCTTTCGATGGGAGGCATGTTGTCCCAGTAATCCTGGAACGCCTTGCTGGTGATCAGGCTGCGGCGGTACGCGTGGAAATGGGATTGGATATGCTCCGGCAGGTAGCCGAAGGGGCTGCGGCCGAACGGATCCTGCGGCACCTTGTGGAATTTGGTGATGCCCCAGAAGTCCAGATCGCGCTGGTCCATCGCCTCGAACATTTCGGAGAACGGGTAGACCGGGCCCATGATGGTCGCGTTGAACAGCACGACTTCATCGAAGTGTGCCAGATTCTCCCAGCCATGGGATTCCATGGCCGTCTTGTAAGCCCATACGTCGAAGCCCTTGTTCGGGCGGACGATGAGATTATTAGTGTACGGGGACAATTTCGCCTTGCCCTCGGCGTTGAGCTTTCCGTTGCAGACGATCGTCATTTCGGAGAAATGCGGTTTGAACCCGTCGAGCAGTGTGGTGACGTAATCGTCTACGACGCCCTCGGCGTCGTAGAAGAAGAAAATTCCAAGACGGTTCACTGAAGACTCATCCTGTAATCGCATGATAGTAGAATCCTTCTTTCCTCATCGTGAGTCAGCGCTCCCCCGAAAGGCGGATGATTCTTCCATCATCGTCCGGGTTCTCGGGAGTATCGGTGAAATTCCTATTTTCTGTGGGTCAGTCTCGATTTGGTGTTGTTCAACTTGTAATCTAACGTTTCCGTCATTTCTTGTTGAAGCTTGTCATTCTCCTGCTGCAGATATTCGCTGCGTCCCTTGAAAATTTCTACGAATCTCAGATTCGTGTCAAGAGCCTCGGTAAGCTCTTTGACACGTTTCCGGAGTCCCTCGCATTCGTAGGCGTAGGTGAAGAACAGGAATGCCATGTCCGAGAATTGCGACGCCTGGGTGGTGGGATTCGGGTGCAGGCATTCGCCTTTGTCCAATACGGAGACGATGGTGTCGAAATGCTGTTTGATGGCATCCAGTATTTCCGTGAAATCGACGGGCCGCTGCTGCTTCAGCGCCAGATCAACCGTCCGCGCGAGCTGGGATCCATCGGTCACGTAATAGTCACCCAGGCCAAGCGTGTTGTACAAGTCGTGGGTCTTTTTCGTCTGCTGGTAGTCGAAGCTGACGACCTTTCTGCCGTACACCGATGCGGTAACGGTGCCATGCAGGCTTGTGCCCACGTACATCGCGCAGCCGGACAGTACCGCGATGATCTGGAACAACGACAGTGGCGACTCGGGCATGCGGAACCTGCCGCCGGAACGGTCCCTGATCGCGGCGAGTTTCGCATCATCCCCATGCGTATAGGCGAGCGGCAGCAGATAGACGGCGTAACCCTTGTCGTGGAGGCCGTTGAGCGCGTTGAAGGCGGCGTCCTCGTCCTCCTTGGAAATGAAACGATTGCAATGGAAAACGACATACTTGCCCTCGTCCAGCTGCAAATCGCCCCTCATCCTTGCGAGATCGGCCGGCGCGGCGAGCGAGCCGAGCGCGAAACCGGTGTCGGGAATCTGATGGATCCGTTCGGCGGGAACGCCGCAACGCTGAAGAACCTCCTTGGAGAAGGTGTTCCTCACGCTGATATAGTCGATGTTCGAGAACAGGAAGTTCGCGCACTGACGCTCGATGTCGTAATCGTAGGGGATGCCCGGGGCATTCCAGATGAGCGGCACATTGTATTTCAGCTTCATCATGAACGGAACGATCCAGACCTTATCCATGGGATAGTCCCTGAACGAGTCGCGGGAGAACGAGTACTTCTGCTGGTACCTGTGCCAGTGGATGATCTCGCCCCCGCCTACGATAATCGCACGGAACGGCTGCTCCTGATGCATGCGCTCCATATCATCCAACGAGTGGATATGGGAATCCTCGACAAAGCATTCCCGCGCATCGGAAGGAGAGAACAGCACGACCTCGTAATCGCAGCCGCGCTTGCGAAGCTCGTTCCTGACGATAAGCGGGAACAGATGATCCCCATAATTGGGGATATCGAACACACCGCAGAGGGCTATTCTTTCCATGCAGTTCCTTCGCTAGTCGATCTGCTCGATCTGCTCGAATTTCAGGACACGGTCGCTGAGAATGCCGTTCTCGCTGTTGCGGTCGTTGCGCACCGCGAAATAGCAGCAGAAGTCGTCGTTGGTGAAGGCGACGAATTCGGGATGCTCGGGATCGTCCGACTCGGTGCGGACGGTCGCGAAGATACGGAATTCACTGTTGTTGAAATAGTCCAGCGGAATGGAGAACCGTACCTTGTGATGGCCGCTTTCGATCGGAACGCCCAAGTAGTGGCTCTGCGTGTCGATGTCGTAGACCTGGCCGCCGCGACGGGCATCCTGAAGGATCAGGCCGAGATACCCCTGCTTGTCCTGCGGCGTGTACTCGTATTCGACGTCGAAGACGAACGGAGACAATCCGTCGCAGATCTTGGGGGATACGGGGGTCACCTGAAGCATAGGGACTAGAGGATTCAGACCGTTCGGGAAGCGGTATGCCTTCTCCGACTCGCTCTTGGTCTTGAAATAGTTGAGGTCATGCGCGTTCTCAAGGGAATATTGGTCGGCGACGTTACCGGGGTCGCCGGATACGATGATCTCGCCGTCCTTGATGAGAATGGCCTTATTGCAATACTTCTTGACGGCGCCCATGCTGTGCGTGACGAGAATCACCGTCTTGCTTGGATCGTCCTTCACTTGCTTGAAGAAGTTATCGCATTTCTTTTGGAAGGCCTCGTCACCGACCGCAAGCACCTCGTCCAGTACGAGGATGTCGCCTTGGGCCTTGATCGCCACGGAGAACGCGAGACGCACCTGCATGCCGCTGGAGTAGTTCTTGAGCTTCTGGTCCATGAAGTCGGTCAGTTCGGCGAATTCAACGATATCGTCATACATCGCGTCGACCTGCTCACGCGAGAAACCGAGCAACGCGCCATTCAGATACACGTTCTCGCGGCCGGTCAGTTCCGGGTTGAAACCGACGCCGAGCTCGATGAAGGGGACCAGTGTGCCGCTAATGGAGACATCGCCTTTTTCCGGGATGTAGATGCCGGAGATGATCTTGAGCAGCGTCGACTTGCCGGAGCCGTTTCTGCCGACGATGCCGAAGAAATCGCCCTTGCGCACATTGAAGGAGATGTCGCGCAGCACCTGCTGCTCGCGGTAGCCTTTGATGCCCTTGGTCCAGTTGAGGAACGCCTGCTTCAGGCCGCTCGCCTGTTCGGTGGGCAGGCGGAAGGATTTGGCGACATGTGATACGGACAGTGCGATTTCGTTGGGATCGTCGTTCATGTCAGTCGCTGGATTGTTGACCGTGGTCACTAGAGCACCTCCGCGAATTTGCTGCTGTTCTTCCGGAATACATACACGCCGAGCCAGAGCAGCAGCAGCGACAGCACGTAGGGGATGAGGGAAAGATAAGGATTGCCGACCCATGTCCAGACGGTCGGGATGTCCTCGGGGGACAGGAGGTTATGACGTACGTCCATGATGGTCTGGGCTATCGGGTTGAGCAGCATGATCTTCGACACCAGCGGGAAGTAGTGGGCGACCATGGACAGCGGGTAGATCACGGGGATTGCGTAGAACATGGCCTGCAGAACCACATCCCAGATGTGGGAGACGTCACGGAAATACACGTAGAGCGTGCCCATCAGCAGCGAGATCGCTAGCGCCAGAACATATAGCTGCAGGATGTTGAGGGGAACCAGCAGGACGTGCCAGGTGTAGTGCGCGTGTGAGAAGAAACCGAATACGATGACCACGATCAGGTTGATGCCCAAGGAGATCATGGAACCCATGGTGGTGGCCGCGACGATGATATAGCTCGGGAAATGCACCTTGCGCAGCAAGTCGCCGCGGTTGACGATGGATTGCATGCCCATTGTGGTCGCCTCGGAGAAGAAGGACCACAGGCAGGTGCCGCACAGCAATGAGATCGCGAAGGTGGGAGTGCCGTCGGAGAAACGCAGGAACCGGACGAAAACCGTGTACATGACCGCGAACAGCATCAGCGGTTTCAGCACGGACCACAGCACGCCGAGGAACGATCCCTGGTAACGCAGCTGGAAGTCGGTTTTCACGAGTTCTTTGAATACGACTATCGAATATCGGTACTTGTCTTTGAGACGTTGCATTAAGGCACTCATAGTTTCCTCAGTCTATCAAAGGGGTTGTGGGCGGCTCATACGTGCGGGGAACCTACACCCTACATACATTCGGGAACACTGGAATGGCACCGTTCGGGGCATCTCATTCCGGTGTTCCCGGTGGACGGTGAACCGGCGTGGGGTTACTTCATGTTCTTGATTCGGCGGTCGTATACCTGCTTCTCCGCCAACCTGATCATTCGCAGCGCGGCGCAGACGAGCTTACGCGGTGCGGACAGCCTGGCGATCAGGGAGCGCACGGTGTCCTCGTCGAGTGTGTGCTCATCCCGATGCTCGCTGAAATCCGGGGCGTGCGTCGCCTCATGCAGGGAGCCGACCGCGGTGTAATAGCTGCGCGCCGGCAGGATACCCTGATCCAACGCGTGCTCGAAGTTGGCCGTTCCCGCACGCAGGTTGTCCCGGTAGAAGGAGTAGTTCCGCTTGCTGTGCGTGACGGAGCCCGCGGACTGGAGCCAGTAGTACAGCACGCAGTCGATGTCCACGACCTTGTCCATACGGGAATAGAGTTCGCCGGCGACCATCACATCCTGGGCGTACATGCCTTCGGGGAAACGGATGCCGTCCCACAGCTCACGCCTGTACAGACGGCACCAGTTCGCCTCGTTGAAATAGCGTGCCTCGGTGTTCCTGCCGAGCGCGTCGCCCAACAGTCGCAGACTCTTGCAGAAAACGGTCTGATAGGCGCGAAGCGGATCCCTGAAGACGGTCATCTTCTTCGGCGTTTCCGCTCCTTGTGAGGCTTTGCCCTCGATCTCGTCAAGCGTGGAGACACCGAACTGCTGCCAACGCGCCTTGCTCATGTCGGCGCCGCTACGTAGCAGCGCGTGCAGCAGGAACTCGATGTTGCGGCGATCCAGGATATCGTCGTTGTCGGCGAACGCGATGTAGTCGCCATGCGCCGCATCAAGGCCAGCGTTCTGCGCCTTGGCGATGCCGCCGTTCTCCTGGTGGATGACGGTGACCCGCGGGTCCTTGGCCGCATAATCGTCGCAGATGCTGGGGGAGGAGTCCTTGGCGCCGTCATCGACAAGAATCACCTCAAGGTTGTCATACGACTGGGTGAGGATCGAATCGACGCAGTACGACAGATACGCTTCAGCGTTGTATACGGGAACGATAATTGAGACCAAAGGCTTCGGATCGGTCATAAGGTTTATCCTCGGTACTGACTGTGACATCGAACACTGATTATACAGTTCTACCTGACTTTGGCTTTTACTTGACTGTGGTGAAGCCGCTGTTGTTGAGGTATCCCTTTCCCGCGGTCATGTCGTATTGGACCAGACGATAGTCGTGCAGCAGCTGGTGCGCCTGTTTGCTGAGCGACTTCTCCGACAGTTGGTTGCCCGCATTATCCAGATAGATCGTGTCGCCGGCACCGATGCTGTTCGTGTTCGCCGCGACGCGGCTGGTGGCGGCGAACTGCTCGTGCAGTTCCGTCAGCATCGCCAGATATGGCGAGACCTTCGCGTTCATGTGGGTTGCCGCGAGCGACATGAAATAGTTGGGCGACATGTAGGCCGTGGTGGAGGCGTCGAGCTTCATCCCATTCGAGGGGGAGGCTTGGTTCGACCAGATGAAGTAGTCGGTTTCGTGAAGCGCCAGGGTGTTCGCGGCGTTCTGGCTGGCCGTCGAATAGATGCTGGGCAGGTGGTCGCCGTAGAACACAACGGTGATCGGCTTGTCAAGCTGATTCAGGGAGTTCAGGAACGAGGCGGTCGCCTGATCGGTGTAGTTCAGTCCCTTCGCATACGTCTCGAGGTTGTTGTGCTCGTCCGTCGAAATGCCCTCCGAGGTATCCGACCCCACGAACTCGTTATTCGTGTACCACCCTGTGTAGGGCATGTGGTTCTGCATGGTCGACAGCTGCAGGAACTGCGGATGCTTCTGCTTGTTGAGCAGGTCGATGACGTTCTGGTAGGCGTCCGCGTCGCTGACATACGGCGAATAGTCGATGGTGTCCGTGTGCTTGATGCTCGGCGTGCTGTCCAGGGTGCGCAGATGGGAGAACTGGAACTTCTTGTAGTCCACATTGCGCAGGTACATGCTCTGGTAGTACGGATGCACCGCGTCGGATCCGCTGGCGCCATACCGGTCGTTCCAGATATGGTTGAACGCATAGGGGTTCTTCTGGTTCGGGACGAGCTGCTGGAACGGGACATTGAGAGAATCGTCGAAATTGGCGAGGTCGAGGCCGGTCAGCGCCTGGTATTCCATATTGGCCGTGCCGCCGCCATAACCGGACGACAGCATCAGGCCGGACGTGGTCGCTTCCTTCAGCGCGCGGATGTTGGGGATGGGGTCCGTTGAGAGGGAGATGCCCGGAACGCGCGTCGGATCGGAGAACGTTTCGGAAAGGATCAGGATGACGGTGCTGTCGGTGAGCTTGTTCGTCCTGGTCGCATTGATCGACTTGGCTTCGGCGGCGTACTTCTTCGCGATTTTGCTCATGGCTTCGCGGCTGTAATCCGCCGGCTTATCCATTATCTTGGTCTTGGTGAGGCTGAGGAACGTCGTTGCGGGGCCGTTGGCCGTGGCATCGACCTTCGTGTCGAACAGTGACGGCGCATAGCCCAGCGAGCCGGCGAAGGAATAAGCCCAGGAGCCTGGAATGCTGAGATTCCATGAATACGAGCACAGGATCACGATGCTGAGTATCGCGGCGAGAACGCGGGTGATGGTGCCGGCGATGTTCTTGAGACTGGCGAAAGGCCGCCTCCATGAGCAGAAGATGAAGCATCGCCTTCCGTCGAGGATGAACAGAGCGAGGCACAGACACACAAAGCACACTGTCAGAAGGGTGACGTTCCCGACGAACGCCTGCTTCTCATCGGGCACGAAGGAAAGCAGTTTCCCCGAGTTGCCGCCGGTGATGAAGGTCAGATCAGCGGGGATGATGGGTTCGTTGCGCAGATTCACCTTGATGCTGTTCGCGGTGCCGTACACGGTGAAGACGACGCCGAACAGCAACGTCGCGATCCAGAAGCGGTTGGTTATGAAGATGAAGACGAGGTAGATGAGCGCTAGGACGAATGCGTTGAGCAGGAACTGGTATTTGTGCTCGAGCCACATCTGGGAGACGAATTTGGCGACTTGCCCGGCGACGCTTGACAGGATCCTGGTGGTGCTGTCGACGTCGGAGTTGTCGTCGTATTCCGGCTCGCTGTACATGCCCCACTGGAGGAAAATGACCTCGCCTGTGGTGAGCAGCGTGAATACGATTGTGTAGAACGCGTAGGAGAACTTCGGGCGCTTCTTCCAGATGGGGCGGAACCTGAGGAAGAGGCCTGTGATGAGACGGATGAACGCGAGTCCGGTGAAGGCGCTCCATACGTTGTGGATTGCGTGCCGCGTCTTACGGGTCGCGCGCTTCATGGCAGCGACGGCTGTGGAAACGGTGTTCGGCGATGTTTCGTCGGCCGCCTCGTCGTCTTCGACGTCCGGCGTTTCCGATGTGGTCTCGCTGGGAGCGGAATGGGTCGGCGTCGTGACGTCCTCGGCGGTATCCTCGTGCGTGGATGTCACTTCGTCGTTCGGTTCGTCGGTCACCTCGTCTGCGTGGGTCGATGTGGTTCCGTCTTCACCGTCGGGTGTCTTCGTCGGTGTGCCGGTGACGAACGGCACGTCCGTGATGAACGGCACATCCGCGATGGACGGTATGCCCGTGGAGGATGATGCGTTCGTGGAGGTGTCGTCCCCCACGGAAAGGGGAATGCTCCCCGATGCCATGCCGGTATCGTGGTCATCTCGATCCGAGTATGGGAAATCGGAATCATGGGAATCGTTCAACAAACTAGGCATTATCGCATCCTTCGAGGTGGGTCCCGTGGGCGGAAACGTGTTTGAGCGAGATACATACTAGTGCCCATCTCTGGACGTGCGCCGTCATATTCCACCATCGTGCATGTGAAGTGCGGGGAATGGTGGAAAGTGGTGCCGCGCAAGGCGACACACTGCGCTTTGCCAAATTGATAAAACGTTTTATCATAAAGGGAACGTCACGCGTATTCCCTTAACGGAGTGACGGGGCCATCAAAGTTGAAAGGCGAATTCCAATGAAGAAACTCGTTCTTGATCTTGACACCGGTGTCGACGACGCTCTGGCCATCTCGTATGCGCTGGGCAGCCCCGAAGTCGAGCTCATCGGCATCACCGGCACCTACGGCAACGTCCTGGTCGAGCAGGGCGTGCGCAACGCGCTCGCGATCACCGATCTGCTCGGCCACCCAGAAGTGAAGGTCTATCAGGGCCTGCTGCACTCCAGCACCACCGAATCCTTCTCCGTCCTACCCGTCTCCGCGTTCATTCACGGCGAGAACGGCATCGGCGACGTCGACATCCCCGACTCCAACCGTTCCGCCGAAACGCAGTCCGCTGTCGATTTCATCATCGATGCGGTGAAGACGTATGGCAAGGACCTCATCTACGTGCCGACCGGTCCGATGACCAACATTGAGGCGGCACTCAAGAAAGCCCCGGAAATCAAGGATGAGATTGGCAGGATTGTGCTCATGGGCGGTGCCCTCACCGTCCCAGGAAACTGCAACGCCTGCATGGAAGCCAACATCTCCCAAGATCCGGAAGCAGCTGACTACCTGTTCCGTTCCGGTGCCCCGACCACCATGATCGGCCTCGACGTCACCCTCCAGACGCTCCTGACCTACAAGGAAACGCAGCGCTGGCGTGATCTTGGCACCAAGGCCGGCACCTTCCTGGCCGACATGACCGACTTCTACATCAAGGCCTACGAGACCACCTCCCCGCATCTGGGCGGATGCGGCCTGCATGACCCGCTGGCCGTGGGCGTCGCCGTCGACCCGGCCCTCGTCACCACGCTCGACATCAACATGAAGGTCGACTTGGAAGGCCCCACCCGCGGTCGCACCATCGGCGACGAAACCCGTCTCAACGACCCGGTCAAGACCATGAAGGTCGCCGTCGGCGTTGACGTGCCGCGCTTCCTCAACGAGTTCATGACCCGCATCACCAATCTGGCGAAGAACGCCGATTGAGACACAGAGACACGTATTAGGAACGGAAAGAGAGAACGACCATGACCAACGAAACCACCGGCGTCGCGCCGAAGGATCCGTTCGACGACCCGGTCATCAGCAATAAGATGGCCATCCGAGCCCTGATCCCGCTGCTCATCACCTTCGTGCTCGGCACCCTGTGCCTGCAAGGCTTCAATCTGGTATTCCAGCAGGTCGGCACCGACGTGGGCGCGCCGAACCAGGCATCGCTGATCACCGCATTCCCCAGCATCGTGCTCGGCATCGTATGCTTCATCTACGGTTCGCTTGGCGACTTCGTCTCGCTGCGCAAGCTCGTCACCGTAGGCCTGGTCACCCTGTTCATCGGATCCCTCTTCGGTTTCGTGACCAACTACTTCTTCACCGCGAACCTATGGACCGTCATCATCGCCAGAGTCCTGCAGACCGCAGGCGAACAGGTGGCCGGTTCCGCCTTCTTGGTGGTGGCGACCAAATACCTACGCAATGATCTCAAGGTGATCTTCTTCGGCTGTTCACCGCCGCCTACCAGCTGTCCGCATCCATCGGCGTGTTCGCCGCCGGCATGCTCAGCTCCATCGCATGGCAGTACCTGTTCCTCATCCCCTCCGTCACCATCCTCTTCCTGCCGATCCTGCTCAAGACCTTGCCGTCCAAGAGCGGCAACGGCCAGAAGGTCGACGCGTTCGGCTTTGTGATCTTCGGCTTCGCCACCGCGTTCCTCACCCTGTTCTTCTCCTACATGGCATGGTGGATGCTGCTGGTGTCGGTGGTGCTGTACGTGGCGTTCGGCTTCTACATCAACAAGGCCGCCAACCCGTTCATCACCCCGGCGTTCTTCAAGAACACCCGCTGGCTGCGCGCCATCAGCCTCATCCTCGTGTTCTACTTCGTGAACTACGCGCTGAGCCCGATCTTCAACGCCATCGGTACGAGCATCTACCACATGACCACCACCCAGGTCTCCCTGCACATCGTGTGGGCCTTCGTGGTCGCCGCCGTCGTGGGCACCTGCTCGGGCATGATCATCGGCAAGATCGGCATCAAGGCCGGCCTGGTGACCGCAGGAACCCTCATGTTCGTAGGCTGGACCGGCGCCGCGTTCTGCGTGAACTCCGGTTTCGTGGTCCTGACCGTGTGGGCCTGCGTGTTCTACGCCGGCTGCGGCATGATGTATTTCCCGGTCGTCTCCACCGTGCTGGGCACCATCGAGAAGGATGAGTCCGGGCGTGGCGTGGGCATGAACGATCTGGCCATGAACGTGTCGCCGTCCATCGGCATCGCCATCATCGGCAGCCTCCTGGGATCCAACGCGCTTAGCGGTTCCTCCATCGTCGGCACCACCGGTGTAGCCGCCGGTTACTCCAACCTGCTGCTCATCGGCTCCGCATCCGCGGCGCTCGGCCTGATTGTGTTCTTCGTGTTCAAGAAGAAGATTTACGAAGGCAACCACGCGTTGGAAAGTGACGAGGCCTCCAAGTAGCCACCGTTCCTGCTGCGGACGGGCCGGTCTTCAGACCATGTCGACCAGACCAGCCCGTCAGGGTCGGACGAATCCCAAGCTCGCTCGCCGAAGAATAAGCCATAAGATAACCCACACAAGGAAGGAATACACGATGAGCTCACCCGAAGTACTTTCCGCATTGGACCGCATCCACGGCACGGTCTCGGTGATCGGATCCATGAACGCTGATTACACCGTCACCGCGCAGCGTCTTCCCGGACCGGGGGAGACCATCACCGGAGGTCCGCTGCAGCTGCTGCCCGGAGGCAAATCGGGTAACCAGGCCGCCGCAGCCGCCAGAATAGGCGCCACCGTGCGCATGTTCGGTGCGGTGGGCTCGGATTCCAACGCCGACTTCCTGCTGGAACGGCTTGAGGATGCCGGAGTCGACGTGTCGAACGTGCGCCGTGTGCTCGGGCCGAGCGGCACCACCGTCATCGTGGTGGACGCCGACGGCGAGAACATCATCGTGTATTCCCCCGGATCCAACGCGCAGGTCACCGTCGACTACGTGCAGTCCATGAAGGATGAACTGGTGTCGTCCAGCGTACTGGGCCTATGCTTGGAAAGCCCCATCGAAACCGTCACTGCGGCCGCACGCATGTGCCATGAAGCCGGAGTGAAAGTGCTGCTGAACGATTCCCCGTTCACCCCCGTGATTCCCGCCGAACTCGTCGAAGCCGCTGACGTGCTCCTGGTTAACGAGCATGAGATGGCCCAGCTGTTGGGCATCGACGAACCCGAGGATGACGATTGGGACAACTTCGATTGGAATCATGCGGCGGATTGCATGGCCGAGTACGGATTCAAGGAGGCGATTGTCACCCTGGGCGGCGACGGTTCCGTCGTACTCGACACTGCAGCACCCGAAAACAAACGCATCATCCGCATCGCCCCGGTCAAGGTCGATGCCGTCGACACCACCGGCTGCGGCGACTCCTTCATGGGCACCGTGCTTGCCGGTCTCGCGTCCGGCTTCAGCCTTCAGGACGCGGCGAGACTCGCCTCGTACGTATCGGCCTACGCCGCAACCGGTTACGGCGCTCAGGCCTCGTACGGGAACGCGGCGCAAATCAAGGCGCGATTCGCCTGAACGAGTCGTAACCACTAAGGGCCCACGGATCATGACGGTGAACATCATGATCCGTGGGCCCTTTTCATGCTCCGAACGGATGCGCGGAAGTCAAGCGGCGATGCGCGCGTTGGCTAGGCGCACCGAGGGAAGGCATATGTTGATATGTCGACCGAAGAGCAACGCCGCTAACGCGCGCATCGTCATGCGTCCAGCGCTTTGGAGCCGATGTCGTGGCGGTAAAACATTCCCGTCGTGTCAAGCTTGTCGATGATCGCGTAGAGCTTGTCCTGCGCGGCCTTGATGTCGGGGGCGGAGGTTTCGACGAGGAGGACGCGGCCGGAGGAGGCGACGAGGCCTTCGTCGGAGTTGGTGACGCCGGCGTAGTAGACGTGGGAACCATCGTCGGGGACGGGGATTTCGGGGATGCGGGCACCCTTGATGACATCGACGGGGTAGCCGTTGGAAGCGAGGACGACGCCGAGGGTGGTGTTGTGCTCATCCCAGGTGAAGGTCGGGGTGCCGCCATCGAGGATGGTCTTGATGCCGGTGGCGAGGTCGCTGGTGAGCTGGGGGAGGACGACTTCGGTTTCGGGATCGCCGAAGCGGGCGTTGAATTCGATGACCTTGGGGCCGTCGGCGGTGGCGATGAGACCGGCGTAGAGGATGCCGGTGAAGGGGGTGCCTTCGGCGGCCATGGCTTCGACGGTCGGACGAACGATGGTGTCGATGGCTTCATCGACGACGTTTTGCGCAATCTGGGGGACGGGGCTGTAGGCACCCATGCCACCGGTGTTCGGCCCCTTGTCGCCGTCGTAGGCGCGCTTGTGATCCTGTGAGATGGGCATGGGCCAGAATTCGGTGCCGCGCACGAAGCTCATGAGGGAGAATTCTTGACCTTCGAGGAAGTCTTCGATGACGACTTTCGCGCCGGCCGCGCCGAAACGATGATCGATGAAGATGTCATCCAGGGCGTTGATGGCGGTTTCGACATCCATGGCGACGGTGACGCCCTTGCCCGCGGCGAGGCCGTCGGCCTTGATGACGATCGGCGCGCCGTGCTCCTCGACGTAGGCCTTGGCCGGTTCGAGTTCCTCGAAGGTGCGGTACTGGGCGGTGGGGATGTTGTGGCGTGCCATGAGCTGCTTGGCGAAGTCCTTGGAGCCTTCGATCTGGGCGGCGGCCTTGTTCGGGCCGAACGCCTTGATGCCGGCGGCTTCGAAATCGTCGACGATGCCTTCGATCAGCGGCACTTCCGGTCCGACGAACACCCAGTCGTACTGGTTGCTGCGCACGAATTCGATGAGCGCGGCGTGGTTCGACAGGCTGATCTGCGTGGTGCGGATGCCATCGAGCTCCATGCCGGGATTGCCGGGGGCGACGGTCACCTCGTCGACGCTGCCGCCGCGCATGAGCGCGTGGGCGATGGCGTGCTCACGCGCGCCGGAACCGATGACCAGAACCTTCTGACCCATAATCTTGTCTCCTCAACTTTGCTTGAAATCTGTGAAAACTGTAGAATTGCGTAGATCTTGGAATGGAAATTGACCGGATGCGGAAATGGACCGCGGCCGCGCCGACCGGGGCGAACGCGGCCTGATGGCATAAGGTAAGGCCTCCTTTTCGGGGGAGGCCTTACCATCTATCAGACGAGTTCCACGTCGGTGCCGGTGTTCTTCACGATATTGCCGAGCACGTATGCGGCTTCGCCGTTCGCTTCGAGCATCGCCATGGTTTCGTCGGCGCGGTCGGCGCTGACGGCCAGCACCATGCCGATACCCATGTTGAAGATGTTGAACATTTCCATATGGTCGATGTCGCCGGCCTTCTCCAGCACGTCGAAGATCGGCAGCACGGGCCAGGAACCGAGGTTGATGTGGGCCGCGAGACCATCGGGGATCATACGCGGGATGTTCTCGATGAAACCGCCGCCGGTGATGTGCGCGACGCCCTTGACCACGCCGGCCTTGAACAGCGGGGACAAGGTCTTGACGTAGATCTTGGTCGGGGTGAGCAGTACGTCGCCGAGCTTGGCGCCGCCGAGCTCATCCAGCTGGGTGTCGACGGTGTAGCCGGCCTGCTCGAACAGGGCCTTGCGCACCAGGGAGAAGCCGTTGGAATGCACGCCGGTGGACGGCAAACCGATCAGCACGTCGCCTTCGGTGATCGTGGAGCCGTCGACGATGGCGGACTTCTCCGCAACACCTACGGTGAAACCGGCCAGATCGTACTCATCCTCGTCGTACATGCCGGGCATTTCGGCGGTTTCGCCGCCGATCAGACCGCAGTCGGCCTGCACGCAGCCGTCGGCCACGCCGGAAACGACCTGCTCGAGCAGCGCCGGATCGTTCTTGCCGCAGGCGATGTAGTCGAGGAAGAACAGCGGTTCCGCGCCCTGGGCGGCGATATCGTTGACGCACATGGCCACGCAGTCGATGCCGATCGTGTCATGCTTGTTCGCCATCTTGGCGACGACGAGCTTGGTGCCCACACCGTCGGTGCCGGAAATCAGCACCGGCTCCTTGTAGCCCAGGGAGGCGAGATCGAACAGGCCGCCGAATCCGCCGATGCCGCCGACTACGCCGGGGCGATTCGTGCGTGCCACATGGGACTTGATTCTCTTGACGACTTCGTAACCCGCCTCGACGCTGACGCCGGCGTTTGCGTATGCTTCTGGCATGTTGGCCTTCCTGTTGCTTGTCCTATGGTTTGTAGGTTTTGATTTGGGGGTTGATGGTACAGGTGACGGTGATGTTGGGCCGTGCTGCTTGCTGCTGCTTACTTCGGCTCGCTGCGGCTCAGGACTGGGGGAGTGCCTGGTATTCATTGCCCTCGTACTTGCTCTTGTACAGCGCGAATTCAGGCAGACGCACACGGTCCTCCGGGGTGAGCGACTTGAGGAAATCGGCCTCGTAATCGTCCAGGGCGGTCGGGTAGTCGCCGTTGAAGTATGCGACGCACAGGCCGCCGTACGGGGCGTCGGCGCCGAGTCCAATCGAATCGACCAAGCCGTCGAGCGACAGGAACGCCAGGGAATCCGCGCCAATGTATTCGCGGATCTCCTCCACGGACTTCTCCGCGGCGATGAGCTCCTTGGTGGTGGAGATGTCGATCCCGTAGAAGCAGGGGTATTTCAGCGGCGGGGAGCTGATGCGCATATGCACTTCGGCCGCGCCCGCCTCCTTGAGCAGACGCACGATGCGCTTCGACGTGGTGCCGCGCACAATGGAATCGTCGATCACGATCACACGCTTGCCCTTGACCACGCCGCGCACGGCGGACAGCTTCATGCGCACGCCCTGCTCGCGCAGCTCCTGCGTGGGCTGGATGAAGGTTCGCGCCACATACTGGTTCTTGATCAGACCCATCTCGTTCGGCAGGCCGGCGGCCTCCGCGTAACCGGACGCGGCGGACAGCGAGGAGTTCGGCACGCCGATCACCATATCGGCTTCGACGGGGGACTCCTGCGCCAAGCGGGCGCCCATGCGCTTGCGGGCGGAATGTACGTTCACGCCATAGATGTTGGAATCGGGGCGGGCGAAGTAAATGAACTCCATCGAGCAGATGGCCAGCTGGGTCTGATCGGTGTAACGGTCGATCCGGTAGCCGTCATCGTCGACGACGACGATCTCGCCCGGACGGATGTCGCGCACGAGTTCGGCGCCGACCGTGTCAAGCGCACAGGTCTCGGAGGCGAGCACGTAGGCGCCGTTCGTCATCCTGCCGAGCGACAGCGGACGGAACCCGTTCGGGTCGAGCGCGCCGATCATGGCGTGTTCGGTCATGATCAGGTAGGCGAAACCACCATGAACGGTGTTCAGCGCCTCCTTGAGCTTGTCCATGAACGTGGGCTTGTCGGAACGACGGATGAGGTGCATGAGCACTTCGGTGTCGGAATTTGAATGGAAGATCGCGCCCTCGTCTTCGAGTTTGCGGCGCAGGGAAGGGCAGTTGGTCAGATTGCCGTTATGGCACAGGGCCATGTCGCCGTCATGGAAGCGGAAAATGAACGGCTGGATGTTGTCGTTGCCGCCGGAACCGGCCGTGGCGTAACGCACATGGCCGATGGCATGGCTGCCTTTGAGACGCTGGATTTCGCGTTCGTCGCTGAACACTTGGGTGAGCAGTCCCTTGCCGCGGTGGCCATTCAGATGGCCGTTGTCGTTCGAGACGATGCCGGCACCCTCCTGACCGCGATGTTGCAAAGCGTGTAAGCCGAAGTAAGTGAGTCTAGCTGCGTCTGGGTGCCCCCATACGCCGAAAATACCGCATTCCTCGTGGATGTCTTCGAGTTCTGCTGACACGCCAAAGCTCCTTCCGAAACAGTGGAGACAGGGGATTTCTACCGCGTCAACCCTATCAAGCGCCGGCTACATTCACGCCGCCGCATCTTGTATGCGAGACGGAGCGTGTATGATGGGGAATCGAACGTCTGTTCGATTCATTGCGCCGTCCCGCGCGAGCGGACGGAGTGAACAACGGTGCCGCGAAGAGGGTGTGAGTGGATAAGGAACGTGCGTATATCGCCATCGACCTGAAATCCTTCTACGCATCCTCCGAATGCGTGGAACTGGGATTCGATCCGCTGCGCACGCATCTGGTCGTCGCCGACGAATCACGCACCGACAAAACCATCTGCCTTGCCGTGTCGCCGTCATTGAAGGCCTACGGGCTGCCCGGGCGTGCCCGATTGTTCGAAGTCAAGGAGAAACTGCGTCAAATCAACGCGGAACGGCAGCTGAGCGCACCGGGGCATCGATTCCGCGGCACATCGTATTACGCCGACGAGCTGGAAGCCGACCCGAGCCTGGCCGTCGACGTATACATCGCCAAACCGAGAATGTCACACTATCTCAACGCCAGCGGGAAAATATACGGCATCTACCTGAGGTACGCCTCCGCGGACGACATTCACGTGTATTCCATCGACGAGGTGTTCATGGACGTTACGCGGTACCTGCACGCCTACGGCAAAACCCCGCACGAACTGGCGCGAGACATCGTGCGGGCGATCTACAACGAGACCGGCATCACCGCCACCGCAGGCATCGGCACCAACCTGTACCTGGCCAAAGTCGCCATGGACATCGTGGCCAAGCATATTCCGGCCGACGCCGAAGGCGTGCGCATCGCGCAGCTCGACGAAACGTCGTACCGCCGGCTGCTCTGGGGGCATAGGCCGCTCACCGACTTCTGGAGAGTCGGGCGCGGATACGCGAAGAAGCTCGAAGCCCACGGGCTCATGACCATGGGCGACATCGCCCGCTGTTCGCTCGGGCGGGCCTCCGACTACTACAACGAGGACCTGCTGTACCGTCTGTTCGGCGTCAACGCGGAACTGCTCATCGACCATGCATGGGGGTGGGAGCCGTGCACCATAGCCGACATCAAAGCATACAAGCCCGCCGAACACAGCGTAGGAGCCGGCCAGGTGCTGACCGGCGTGGCACTGTTCGGCACTGCTCGGCTGATCGCAAAGGAAATGGCGGAGGCGCTGGCATTGGATTTGGTGGGCAAAGGGCTGAAAACCAACAGGGTGGCGCTCGCAGTCGGCTATGACACCGCAAGCCTCGACCCGGGAAGACTGGATGTTTGCGCGCCGGATGAAGTGAAGCGTGCGGCCCAGACCGCTGCTGCGGCATATACGGGGCCGATAGGCACGGACTATTACGGCAGGCGCGTGCCTAAAGCCGTGTCGGGGTCGATCGATCTGGGCGGGTTCACCTCATCGTCGGCGGAGATTCGCGCTGCGATCGACGGGTTGTTCTGCCGGCTGGTCGATTCCCGACTGTTGGTGCGTAGGCTGAACGTGACGGCGCTTGACGTGGCGACGCCGGCGGAATTGGAGGCTGGCAAACGCTATGAGCAGCCTGACCTGTTCTCCGTCACCAGTGAGGGTGAGAGTGGCGAAGTGTGCTCTGATTTGCGGGAGCAGGGGAGCTGTGGCAAGGCGGACGAGCGTTCCGAACAGGCCGTGCAGCAGGCATTGCTGGATATCAAGCGCAAATTCGGCAAGAACTCGGTGATCAAGGCCATGGACATGTTCGACGGGGCGACCGGCCAGCAGCGCAATAATCAGATTGGCGGGCATGCCGCATGATTGGTCGCCTGAATGTGCCTGAGCGTGCTTGAGCGTGACCTGAGCGTGCTTGATGAGATAGCGGCTGAACGGTATTGGAAGATTGGAAGCGAATGAGGGGAACGTATGGCACTTACGGAAACGCATGACTACGACGACATCATTAACCTGCCGCACCACCAGTCTCGGCGTCACGCGCACATGGCGTTGTCCGGCAGAGCCGCGCAATTCATGCCGTTCGCGGCGCTGACCGGGTATGAGGATGTGCTCAACCGCACGGTTCGCGTCAACGAGGAGGCCATCGCCAAAGCCAATACCCCGGTTGATGTGGCGGAAGGCTATATGCCGGCCTGAGCTATTGCCGGGTGGTGTGATTCGTTGGTTTGGTGAAGGCGAGCTTGTGCGGGCTGCGCGCGTGACGGCAGCGGTGGTTTGTATCACCGGCGACTTATTCCGGCATGGGGTATGCGTCATGCAACAAAGCGGAGAAGCTTTCGCTCGCCATGCCATAGAACGCACCGAGCAGCAGTTGCAGGGCCAGGTCGTCCGGTAAGTCGTTGTCATTGGCAAGGGAACCGAGAATGCCTTCAAATTTCTGCGGATTGTTGCTCCAGATCGCCGACATTTCCTGCAATGTCAGCAGCTTCATTGCCAGTTCGGGAAATTTCGGTGACGACAGAAGCCGGTTGATGGTGGCGGCACGGTATTCGTGCATCGGGTCATCTGCATGCGCGTGATTGGTGTTCTGCGGTGCCGGCGATGTTCTGATCCATGACTGGATGGCGGTGATGGAGCTGCTGCTTAGCCCGGTGAATGCGCAGGCGTGGCTCATGGCATAGGTCTTCTCGTCCGTTTCGCCGGTTAGATAGCCGACATCCACTCCGAAGAAGTCAGCGATGGTTGCCATGGTCTCATATTTGGGGAACCCGATTTCGCCCGATGAGGTGCGATTACCGGTGTTCAGCCATCTGCTGACGTCCTTTTGATGGAATTTCGTGAGATACTGCCGGTTCAATGCGCGTACGAAATCCAGTTGCGTGAGACCTCGTTCATCCATACATTGCTTGAGTCGTGTTCTCCAGCAGGCGCTGTTTCGTGCTGATATACCACTCATAGTATAAACCCCCTTCAAAATACGAGTGAATTATAACATGTTACGTCATTGACGCCATAGCGGGGATGAAAGAGGATAGACACCAAAAGGAGAGAACTCATCTGCTGTGGAACTCAACACCGTATTTTCGCGTCTTGTGGAAGAAGGGAGAAGCTGCACGCGAAAAAATCACGCCCCCTGATGACGGGTTCCGCAAAGAGACCGATTCGTGGTCTTGGAATGACTGAAGGTCAGTCGTTTCTCATAGGGAACGCCGTCAGAAAGGAAGCAAGGTCATGTTCGCACAACTGGCAAACACGATTCTGCACGGCGTACGCATATTCGACGAGGCGGCAAAGAACACCACACCGGCCGAGATGAATCGCCCCGACGATTGCGACGAGGCACGGAGCAGACACCATCGCGGTGAGAACTCCCACAAGAAAGGGAACGACAATGACATTCGATGACGAAAACAAGCCAAAGTCGCAGGATATTCCGAACACTCAGGTGCCGCAGGCATCGGGCGATGAAGTCGAACCGCAGAGTGGTGCAGTTGGGGCGAATGCCGGTGGTTTAGAAGAGACGGATGCCAAAGAAGCAGCGGTGCAGTTGGGGCACAATGCTCGGCAAGCGGATTCCGAAACGACGCAGATGTTCAATCCGAACGATTATGCACAGTGGAATTCGTTTCAGGACTCTACGCGGCAGATGCCGAGTGCCGCACAGTTGCAGGAGCAGCAGACTGATAGCTCTCAAACCTATATTTCGACGGTTCCCCCTGTGGAGGAAGCCCAGCCGAAGAAGCGTAAAAAACTATCGAAAATCGTAGTGTTCGCTGTTATCGCCGCCGCAGTGTTCATGCTGCTTGCATCGGTGGTAACCGCTTCCGATATCACCGTGCCGCTCATTGCGGTATTGGCATTCATACCTGCACTGTTGTCCGTTCTGGGGGTGATCTTCACGCGGAAGAACGGCAAGGTCGGAGGCCGTATCGGGGCATATGTCGCCATCGGTGTCACTGTGGCTGCCGTAGTGGTCATGGGCGGCAGAATGATCGCTTACACCGTGCATGCGAAGGCCGAGCATAAGGCTGCGATTGAGACATCATGCCAGTCGATTACTTGGCCGGATGGGGACTTCGCCAAGAAACTGCCGGTGCTAGCTAATCAGAAAGGTGAGGTTTATAGCGATTCATCGGACCATGTTTCCATTAAGTTGTGTAATGCGACGCGATCCTCTTTCGATTCCTATGTAAAGGATGCGAAGAAAATGGGGTTCACCGTTGACTATGACAAATCCGCGGATATCTATACTGCGAAAGATGCTGAGGGCAATGAGATTA
Source organism: Bifidobacterium merycicum DSM 6492 (assembly GCF_900129045.1). Taxonomy (GTDB): domain Bacteria; phylum Actinomycetota; class Actinomycetes; order Actinomycetales; family Bifidobacteriaceae; genus Bifidobacterium; species Bifidobacterium merycicum. The sequence goes on from NZ_FQTX01000001.1 coordinate 172,161, forward strand.
AGGTCTTCTTCATGGAGGATGAGGAGGATGGAAACACCATGGACATCACCTTGGATGCCCCGAAATCCGAAGATGATTCAAAAGACCAGGATTCGACAGACAGTCAGCCGACTCAGGAATCGCAGAGTCAACAGCAGTCGCAGAATACGCAGCAGGAACAGCAGTCGCAGCAGAGCCAGCAGAGCCAGCAGAGCCAGCAGAGCCAGCAATACGACCCATCGCAGGTCAGTGCCGACTTCAAGGCTTCGATGGACAGCTACGAGAAGTTCTTCGACCAGTACGTCGAATTCATGAAGAAGTACAAGGACTCGGGGAACTCCATCAGCATGCTCGCGGACTACACGAAGATGATGCAGCAATATACCGACACCATGACCAAGTTGAATGCGATCGATCAGAATTCGTTGAGTGCTGCCGATGAGGCGTACTACCTCGAGGTAATGGGGCGCATCACGCAGAAGCTGGCATCCGTCGCATAAGGAGTTAAGAGGCTCCGGGGCATCTTAGCGGTGCCCCGGAGCTCTCTTGCGTGTGAATAGAGAGGATATACGGATACATGGTTTTGGCAGTTCAACAAGGCAGTTTCTCATCATCGCCGTCGATGGTTTATCAGTCCATCCGTACGATGCTGGCAACGAGCGCGACATTCATGCTTACCGGTGCGAACGATACGAGTATGACAGTGCTGTTCAGCGCATACAACGGCGGCACATTTACGGCTGTGGTATCTCCCCGCGAAAATGGGGCTCTCGTCAAGGTGAGCAGTGAGAACGATGACGAGACACAGTACATGCAGCACGTCAAGCAATTCTTCCAAGATATTGACGCCCAGCTGAGCATTCGCGCCGTCACGCAGAAGAGCGAAGCTGCCAAGCTTGAGCAGAACAAGCAGATGCTGCTTATCGGTATCGTTGCCTGTGTGGTGATGTTCGTCATCATTGCCATTGCGTACATGATCTGGGGAGAAAGTTTTCTCGGCCTGATTGAGCTCATCATTATCATTGCGGCGATCTGGTTCTTTAAACAGCGCAAAGGAAACAAGGGGGAGAAGAGAGGGTGACGATGAGCGGATACAAGTTACGATCGGACGAAACGAAAATCCTGACCTGCACGCAGGCCCGACGCTGCGGCGACGACCGTGAGCAGGCATGCGTGGAATTGACTCTGACCAATAGGAATCTGATATATGTATGGCAGATCAGAAAGATGTTCGGTAAAGGGGCGGAGCATGAGGATGTGTATCCGCTATCCCGACTCAAAGTGTTGGATGGGGTTGTGCAGGCGAAATATGCGGAAAAAAACGACCTTGCGGTATTGGATTTGTTCTTCGCCACGGATGAGGTGTCATTCGTGTTTGAGACCGGTGACAAGTACTCCAGTCGGAAACTGGTAGCCCAATGGCTGGATGCCCTCAGCCAAGTCACCACAGGACTTCCGTCCAGCCAGGCTGCGGAATTGCGCAAGACCATACCCAGTGTGGAGATGCTGGCGGGGGCCATCAAGGGGACCCTTGATGTTTTCGCCAAAACGTTTACCGGAAAGACGATGGATTCGCAGGAAAACACAGAAGAACAGGTCACGGTCAAATGCATCGGATGTAGGGCGCCTATCTCCGGGCGTTCTGGCATGACGATCCAATGCCGCTACTGTGACACCACACAGACGTTGAAATAGTCGCGCTAACAGGTGAAAGGCATATGACATGGGCATTCTGCAGGCAATAGGTGGGGCGGTCGGCGGAACCTTCGGCGACCAGTGGAAAGACATCATCACCTCGGGACATTTCGATGAGCACACGGCATTGGCTCCTGGCGAACGGCGGAACACCGATAACGGCCGCGGCTCCAACGGGCGTGGCTCGGAAGGCGTCATCACCAACGGTTCAAAGATTTATGTGCCGGAGAACACGGCAGCGTTCATCTTCAACCAGTCCGGCATTGAGAACATCATCTCCCAGCCAGGCGGCTACGAGTATCATGACGGGCAGGACAGTGTTTTCAATGGCGACGGAGTAAAGAAATCGATCTTCAAACAGGTCGGCGAACGCATTGGCTATGGTGGCATCACCTCCGATTACAAGCAGATTGCCTTTGTAAATCTGCGTGAGATTCGTGACATCAAGTTTGGTACGCGCGGCCCGCTCATGTATAACGATCTGTTCTATGGGACGGATCTTGAGATTTTCGCCTATGGTTCGTTCACCATCCAAATCGGTGACCCGGTGCGGTTCATCCGTAATTTCGTTCCGGCAAACGTTACCTACTACTCGTTTGATGATCAACGAGCACGTTCGCAGATTCTGGCTGAGTTTCTGCAGTCGTTCACGGTGGCACTGAATGCGCTGTCAACGCAGTACAGAATCTCGCAGTTGCCAGCGCAGGCGAATGATATTGCGCTCAAGGTGGCGAATGATGGGCAGAACGCGGGGACGTGGCCTGCCCGGTTCGGGTTCAATATCGTCAAAATCGGTATTGAGAACATCGAGTTTTCGGATGCTTCGCGTGAACTTGTACAGAAGTTCTCCGCCAACAAGATGGATCTGAAGGCGTATGAGGATGTGTCGCAGCACGCTTCGAATGTGGCGGCGCAGCAGAAGATTGCGCATGGTGTTGAGGCACATGGGTTCGGTGATGCGGGCGCGATGATGTTCGGCGCGGCCTTCGCGCAGGGCGTGAATCCTGTGACCGGGGCGCAGACCAATGCTGTAGTTGCGGAGCAGCCTATGGCGGCGCAACAGTCGGCTTCGACCGTGGCTGTGCCTTCCATGTCGGTCGGTGAACAGTTGGACGCGGTCAAGAAACTCAAGGAACTGCTGGACGCCGGGATTCTGACCCAAGATGAGTTCGATTCCAAGAAGAAACAGATTCTTGGTCTATAGATTTATAAGGAGGACAACATGATGAAGAAGGTCTTTGCTGCGATACTGAGCATTGCATTGATTGCTGGTGTATCCGCATGCGGCGAGAAGAAGGCCGAGGGGCCAGACTATGCCGATGACGAGGCGATGTCCATTATCGCGGAGGGTTTCAGCAAGCGTTCCTCGCTTATCGATAAGCTCAAGGGACAGGGCAAGGATACAAGCGAATCAAAGAATCTTCAGCAGATCGTTCAGGCTGAGATCGATAATGATAAGCCGTTGAAGGCTCGTCAATTCAAGGATTCGAAGCTCCAGGAGCAGATCATCGCCTATTTGAATTCGCTGGATGATCAACTGTCCGTGGTCAAGAAATACTCGAGTACCAGTGCTGAATACACTACTGCGTGGAGCGAAGCATATGACAAGCGGTCCACAATTCTGAAGACATTCGTGGATAAGTATGGGCTTAAGGTCGATTCGAAATACCAAGACACCCTTGACGATCTGGTTCGTAACGGCAATTCCGTTCAGGAGAAGAACGAGACGGATCAGGTGATCAATAATCTGGTCTCATCGGCTCAATTTGACAGAACAGAAGCGGAATATGGTGGTTACTACACGTATTCCGCAGTCATCGAGAACACCAGCAAGATCAATTTTGGCAATGTCTCGCTGCTGTTGGCGCTCTATGATGCTGACGGTGTGAAGGTTGAGGAGACTTTTGCCAACACCAGTTCATGGGCGGCAGGTGAGAAGGTTCGGTTCGAGGCTGGTACTGATGTGAACGCCGCACAGGTCAAGGTATCGGTCAGTAACTACGACGTGGTGAAGTAGGGGACGCTTTTTGTCGTTGCGCCGGCTGATATGAAAGTTCAGTTATCGGAGTCGTACCAGCCGGTCATCTGCTAGTATTTTCATGTCAGCGTGCTGGTAAGTAGTGAACATTCACGACGATGAAGGTAAGCGCCCAATGCCTAAATACAATGTTCCATCTCCAATTATTGATCTGCGCGAGAAGAAAGTCTTGACAAGGTAACCCGAGACTACGAGAAGATGCTGGAACCTGGACCTGTGCAAAAGGCAGGCGATGTGATTGCCAGAGCCATTCCAGGACAGATTAAAACGCTTGCCGGAAACATGGGAGCTGCTGTTTCCCAAGCCGAAATGTACAAGCAGATTATGGACTATGTGGTTACAGCGTACGCGAAACTTGAAGAGCAGGCTGCGAAATACACCATCGACGAGAATAGCGTTTGCGAACGGCTGAACAAAATCCATGCGGATGACAAGATTTGTTCATTGGACGAAGTGTGTCTCATGAGGGAATATGACATTTCCAAAGCCGTTAACGATGTTAAGAACTGGAATCTTGGGTTTGCGGCTGTAGAAGGCGGCGCGACGGGTGCGGTTGGATTAGTCGGGCTGATTCCGAATCTGGCGGCCAGTACATTCCTATATTTTCGTGCGGTGCAAAACATGGCCATGATGTACGGATACGATGTCCGCAATGATTCTGAAGAGATGGAAATCGCGTCAGCTGTTTTGATGAACGCGATGAGTCCAGGGTTCGCTGGCTCCGGTGATCTTTCGACGATGATTGGGAAAATCATGGTTGCCGGAGAAATGGCGGCAGTCAAACAAGCGGCTAAAAAGGGGTGGGCGGCAATGGCTCAGCATGCGGGTCTGCCATTGCTCATGGCGCAGATGCGGGCACTTGCCAACAATGCTGCAAAGAAGGCTGTACAGAACGCCGGACGGAAGACGCTTGAAAAGACGGTGTATACCAATGTTCTTGAACAGGTGGGGCGGAAGCTTACACTGAAGACCGCGCAACGAGCGGTGCCCATCATCGGAGGCGTGATCGGAGCTGGGCTTGATGCCTATCAGATGAACGTCATTCTTGACTATGCCGAGAAGTTCTACCGCAAGCGTTTCCTAGTGGAGAAAGAGGAACGCATTATTCAGTTGACATCCGATGGCATCGTTGAAGCTGTTGATGTATCGGTTGAAGAGCATTGAACAGATCCTCTCTCGATGGAGTTCCCTCCTGCGGACATTCATCAGTCATTGAATATGCTGGTGATATCAATCTCGATCATGCTTGGCTGTTGTTGACTTGTCTATGATGCTGGCTCGAAAAACTGTTGTCAGCGCAAGTTCATGGGCCATATGAGAGAAGGTGGGTTCGAGCGTCTAGTGGGTAGACGCTGTACATGTCAAGCGCTGGTCAATGATTATGACGTAACGAATAGGCGTTCCGCTTTTTGATGGAATCCTTCATCCGGTTATAGGGTTTATCCCCATGTAGGTGCTATTTCGCCCAGAGAAGCAGGTTTTTGATCTGTGGTCAGGCTGGAGCGTGACGCTATCTCGCTTGTTTGTGGCATCTTTTTCGCGGTACCCCGAGTATGAGCGTTGCGATTCCGCGGATTGCACTCGGGTTAATGCGTTTTGAATGCCACCGATAAGCCACTTAGCGATTTTCAGAGGTTAACGGCTTGCCCAGAAAACCGATTACCGCACGTCTTCGAACATGTTGTTTACGCAGACAACGGTCAGGTCTGATTTATGGCGTTCGCGTGCGGCGGCGGCCAGTTTATCCGTCTTAACGAACAGGGCGTAATGCCGCTCGGAATAACCGGGTATGAGATTGGCGCGGGAACGAAGTGTGGCGATGGTGCCAACGATGTTCAGGTGTGAATGATTCGTTATTGCGTATCCCCGAACATGTTTTATGCAGATATCGATTCGATCTCTAATTGTTTTATGCTTATGCGCATCATACTCGTGAGCATAAAACGGGGCTCATTGTCACACTTCTATACGGCGGACCAAAAACGCGAAGAGGGTGTGTCCGGAATCCGAAGCAATTCCGAACATACCCTCTCAGTCTCACAGGCGGTTTATATCGAACCGGCCTCTAGGCGGCCTCGCGCGATCAGGCGGTGAAGTACTCCACGCCGGCTGCGAACAGCGGCTGATCCTTCTCGCCGGGCACGTTCTTGAACGTGCCGTTGCTGTAACGCTCCGAGTGGCCCATCTTGCCGAACACGCGGCCGTCCGGGCTGGTGATGCCCTCGATGGCCAGCAGTGAACCGTTCGGGTTCACGCTCAGGTCCATGCCCGGCACGCCGGCCTCGTCCACGTACTGCGTGGCGATCTGGCCATTGGCCTTGAGCTGGGCGAGGACATCGTCGGAAGCCACGAATCGGCCTTCGCCGTGGGAGATGGCGATGGTGTGCATGTCGCCCACCTCGGTCTTCGCCAGCCACGGGGAGAGGTTCGACGCCACGCGGGTGCGCACCAGACGGCTCTGGTGGCGGCCGATGGTGTTGAACGTCAGCGTCGGACAATCGGCGGTCATCGGCACGATGTCGCCGTACGGCACCAGGCCGAGCTTGATGAGCGCCTGGAAACCATTGCAGATGCCGAGCATCAGGCCATCACGGTTGTTCAGCAGGTCGCGCACCGCTTCGGTGACGGCGGGCGCACGGAAGAACGCGGTGATGAACTTGGCGGAACCGTCGGGCTCGTCGCCGCCGGAGAATCCGCCGGGGATCATGATGATCTGGCTCTTCTTGATTTCCTCGACCAACGCGTTGGTCGACTCGGCCACGGCGGCGGGGGTGAGGTTGTTCACGATGAGCGTGCTCACGTCGGCTCCCGCGCGTTCGAAGGCGGCCGCGGAATCGTATTCGCAGTTGTTGCCGGGGAACACGGGGATGATCACATGCGGCTTGGCGACGCCGGTGCCGGTGTACACGGTCTTCTTCGGCGCATTGAAGGACACGGTCTCAACGGTCTTGCCCTTTTCGTCGCCCTTGGATCGGTACGGGAACACGGATTCGATGCCGCCCTCCCAAGCGTCCTGCAGTTCGTCTAGACCCAGCGTCTCACCGGCTGCCACGAACTGGTAGGCCTCGGTGGTCTCGCCGACCTCACTGACCTCAACCAGGTTGGATACGGCCGGAACCTTCGCGTTGTCGGCAAGTTCGATGATGAAGGAACCATAGGCCGGGGCGAACAGGTCGTCCACGCTGATGCCATCGGCCAGCTTCACGCCGATCTGGTTGCCGACCGTCATCTTGAAGATAGCCTCGGCGGTGGCACCGTAGCCAGGCGTGGACACGGCCAGCGCATCGCCAAAATCGGTGAGCTTCTCGACCGCGGAGAACACCTCCAGCAGCGCGTCCTTATCCGGCGTGAGACCATCGGCGTTATAACGCGGGGCGATGCGGACCACGCGGTGGCCGGCGCCCTTGAACTCGGGGGAGGTGGCGCGCTTCATATTGCCTACGGCCACAGCGAAGGAGATCAGGGTCGGCGGCACATCAAGCTGTTCGAAGGTGCCGGACATGGAATCCTTGCCGCCGATCGCGCCAGCGCCCAGATCCACCTGAGCCATCAAAGCACCCAGCACGGCGGCCATCGGCTTGCCCCAGCGTTCCGGCTCGTCGCGCAGCTTCTCGAAGTACTCCTGGAAGCTCAGGTATGCCTTCTCATGTTCGAAGCCGGCGGCGACCAGCTTCGAAAGCGATTCGACCACAGACAGGTAGGCGCCCGTGAACTGGTTCTGCTCCATGATGTACGGGTTGAAGCCCCAAGCCATCGCGGAGGCGGTGGTGGTCTCGCCGAACACCGGCAGCTTGGCCACCATGGCCATGGTCGGGGTCAGCTGCTTACGCCCGCCGAACGGCATGAGCACGGTGCCCGCGCCGATGGTGGAGTCGAAGCGTTCGGAAAGTCCCTTGTTGGAGGCCACGTTCAAATCGGTGAGCATGGTGTGCATGCGTTCGGCGAGCGTGCCGGTCTTCCACGGGGTGGCGTAGCCGTGCTGCGCCTCGACATGCACCACCTGATGCTTCGGAGCGCCATTGGAGGCGAGGAACTCGCGGGACAGATCCACGATCGTGTCGCCGTTCCACACCATCGTCATGCGCGGCTCTTCGGTCACGGTAGCGATGACCTCGGCCTCGAGGTTCTCCTCCTTGGCGTAGCTCAGGAACTCGTCCACATCCTCGGCGGCCACGTCCACGGCCATGCGCTCCTGGGATTCGGAAATCGCCAGTTCGGTGCCGTCCAGGCCCTCGTACTTCTTCGACACCTTGTTGAGGTCCACGTACAGGCCGTCGGCCAGCTCGCCGACCGCCACGGACACGCCACCGGCGCCGAAATCGTTGCAGCGCTTGATCAGACGGCATGCGTCGCCACGACGGAACAGACGCTGCAGCTTACGCTCCACCGGAGCGTTGCCCTTCTGCACCTCGGCGCCATCAAGCTCCAGGGATTCGACGTTATGCGCCTTGGACGCGCCGGTGGCGCCGCCGATGCCGTCACGGCCGGTACGCCCGCCGAGCAGGATGACCTTGTCGCCCGGAGCCGGGGTTTCGCGGCGTACATGATCGGCCGGGGTCGCGGCCACAACCGCACCGACCTCCATGCGCTTGGCCACATAGCCGGGGTGGTAGATCTCGTCCACCTGACCGGTGGCCAGGCCGATCTGGTTGCCGTAGGACGAGTAGCCGGCTGCGGCGGTGGTGACGAGCTTGCGCTGGGGGAGCTTGCCCTCAAGCGTTTCGGACACCGGCACGGTCGGATCGGCGGCGCCGGTCACGCGCATGGCCTGGTACACGTAGGAACGGCCGGACAGCGGGTCGCGGATGCAGCCGCCGATGCAGGTGGCCGCGCCGCCGAACGGTTCGATCTCGGTGGGGTGGTTATGCGTCTCGTTCTTGAACAGGAACAGCCAGTCCTCGTCGTGGCCGTTCACATCCACCTTCACCTTGACAGTGCAGGCGTTGATCTCCTCGGATTCGTCGAGGTTCTTCAGAATGCCGTTCTTCTTGAGCCACTTCGCGCCGATCGTGCCCATATCCATCAGACACACCGGCTTGGCGTCGCGGCCCAGCTCGTGGCGCATCTCAAGATACTTGTCGAACGCGGCCTTGACCGCGGCGTCATCGATTGCGACCTCGTCAAGCTGCGTGCCGAACGTGGTGTGGCGGCAATGATCGGACCAATAGGTGTCGATCACCTTGATCTCGGTGATCGTCGGATCGCGCTGTTCCTCGGTGAAATGCTCGCGGCAGAACTGCAGATCGGCCAGATCCATGGCCAGACCGCGATCCTCGATGAATTGTTCGAGCTCGGCGTCGCTCATGGTGCGGAAGCCGCTGATGACCTCCACCTTGCCGGGAACCGGCACCTGGGTCTTGAGCGTGGTCTTCACATCCAGCGAGGCCTCACGCGCCTCCACCGGGTTGATCACGTAATGCTTGATGGCCTCGACATCGGCTTCGGAGAGCTCGCCTTCCAGCGCATACACCTTGGCGGAACGCACGGTCGGGCGCTCGCCCTGCGAGATCAGCTGGATGCATTCGCTGGCGGAATCCGCGCGCTGGTCGAACTGGCCTGGCAGGTATTCCACGGCGAATACGGTTGCGTCGCCGAAATCAGGCAGATCGGCGGAGACATTATCCACCTGCGGCTCGCTGAACACGGTCGGCGTAGCCTGAGCGAACAGCTCCTCGCTGATGCCTTCCACGTCGTAACGGTTGACAAGACGGACGTTCTTCAGAGCTTTGATGCCGAGGATGGTCGTGAGCTCATTGGCGAGCTGCTGCGCCTCGACGTCGAAGCCCGGCTTCTTTTCCACGTATACGCGAAAAACCATAAGGTCAACTCCTTGAAAAGGGCTCTAAAAATGTAACGGGTTGATGTGAAAACGATGGTGAAACAACGAAGCCCGCATCCGAGCGGAGACTGCGGATGCGGGCTGTACGTGCGTCATTCGGCGACTTCGATGCCTTCGGACTTGGCGAGCTCAGCCAGGCGGCTTTCGATCTTCTCGTAGGCGGGGATGATGTCGCCCAGGTCGCGGCGGAACAGATCCTTATCGAGATGCTCGACCTTGCCGGAATGGTCGCGCTGATCCCACAGGCGGCAGGAATCCGGGGTGATCTCATCGGCGAGCAGCAGCGTGCCGTCGGAGGTACGGCCCATCTCGATCTTGAAGTCCACGAGCTTGACGTCGATCTTGGCGAAGATCTCGATCAGGGCCTCGTTGATGCGGCGTGCGAGCGGCGCGATTTCGGCCAGATCCTCGCGGGTACACACGCCGAGCGCGACGAGATCGTCGTCGTTGACGAACGGATCATGCAGATCGTCGTTCTTCAGGAAGTATTCGAGCACGGGTTCCTTGAGCGGCAGGCCTTCCTCCACGCCGAGACGGGAGCAGAAGTGACCGGCGGCGGTGTTGCGCAGCACGATCTCCAGCGGGAACATGTTCACCTTCTTGACCAGCTGCGCGGTGTCGTTGACGCGCTTGATCAGGTGGCTGCTGATGCCGCGCTTCTCCAGGAGTCCGAAGATCAGCGTGGTGATGAGGTTGTTCAGCCTGCCCTTGCCTTCGAAATCCTCCTTCTTCTCACCGTCGCCTGCGGTGGCGGAATTCTTGTACTCGACCCAGAGCACTTCCGGATCCTCGGTCGCGAACAGCTGCTTGGCTTTGCCCTCGTAGAGCTTTTCCAACTTCTCCATTACTCGCCTTTCCTGGGGTTGGGAGGTAGATAGTTTGGTGAACTTGACGGTTACAAGATAGCAACGGGAGGCTACATTCCGCAGCCTCCCGTGGTGTTTTCGGACGGGGGTCCGCGCGGGTGCGCGAACGGCTCGCCCGATGGGGTGTCAGATGACCGTGATGTCGAGCGCGTCGGCTACACGCGCCGCCTTGGCGCGGGCGTCGGATTCGCCGCCGCCGATGGCGAGCGCCACGGCCATGCGGCGGTGGCCGTGCACTTCGGGTTTGGCGAAGATGCGCAGGCCGGTGCCGGGTTCCTGAAGGGCGTTCGCGACGTTGGTGAAGACGGTTTGGCCGTCGCCTTCGACCACGATGGCGTGGCTTGCCGCGGTGGCGCCTTCGGGGATGCTGAGCGCGACGTGTTCGGGGGTGACGGGCAGGCCGAGGATCGCGCGGGCGTGCAGGGCGAATTCGCTCAGACGCTGGGAGATCATGGTGACCATGCCGGTGTCGTGCGGGCGGGGGGAGACTTCGTTGAACAGGATCGACCCGTCGGTGAGGACGAAGAGTTCGACGCCGAAGACACCCCATCCGGTTTCGCCGGTGGCGCGGGCTTTGGCGACCAGTCCTTCGACGGCGGTTTTGGCGATGCGCTGGGCGCGGGCGGTTTCCTCGGCTGCGGCGGCACTGGTGTTCGCCGCGTTGGTCTGCCAGGATTCGCGGTAGTCGCCGGATTCCTGACGTTGGCCGATGGGTGTGCAGGTGACGATGCCGGCGCTGGAGCTGACGGTGAGTACGGTCAGTTCGCGTTCGAGCGGGGCGAGCGCTTCGACGATGACGCGCGAAACGTCGCCTTCGTCGTGGGCGCGGCGGCCTTCCTGCGCTTCGGTCCAGGCGGCGTCGATGGCATCCGCGGAGCGCACGACGGATTGGCCGTGGCCGGAGGAGCTCATGATCGGCTTGACGACGCACGGGTAGCCGACTTCCTCGGCTCCGGCGCGCAGTTCCTCCAGGGAACCGGCGAAACGGTAGGGGGTGGTGGGCAGGCCGAGTTCCTCGTGGGCGAGGACGCGCAGGCGTTCGCGGTCCATGCAGATCGCTGCGATTTCGGCGCTGGGTACGACCTGTGCGCCGTTGGCGGCGGCGTCGGCGAGTTCCTGGGTGGCGATGGCTTCCACTTCCGGCACGATGATGTCGGGCTTGACGTCGTCGAACAGGGCTTTGAGCTGTTCGGGGTTGGCCATGTCGAGTACGCGCGACTCATGGGCCACCTGTTGTGCGGGGGCGCCGGCGTAGGAGTCGGCGGCGCACACCCATGCGCCGAGGCGCATGAGTTCGATGGTGACTTCCTTGCCGAGTTCGCCGGCGCCGAGGAAGAGCACGCGGGTCGGGTGGTCGCCTAGCGGCGTGCCCAGGGGACGGTTGATACTGCGTTGTGCGGAGGTGGAATCAGTCATGGTTCACATTCTGTCACTTGCGCTGGATGGCGGGCGGTGAACCGTTCGGAAGGCCCTGCTGCGGGCCCTCCGAATTTGAAGCGGATTCAGGTTGGTTCATGTCGGTTCAGGTCGTTTCAGGTCGTTTCAGAACGGTTCAGGCGAGCGCTTTCTTGATGCGATTGAGACTGGCGGGCTTGGGGGTGCCAAGTTCCTGCGCCCACAAGCTCACATAGAACTCCTCAAGCATCCACCTCGCGTCGGTGGCCTTGCGCATCAGCTCCTCATGCTTCGGGCCGGCGGGTTCGGCCTTCGCCTTGGCCATGGCCTTGTCCACCAGTTGCCTGGCCTCATCCGCCTCCCACGCCCAGCGCACGTCACGGTTCTTGTCGTTCTTCGCCTTGGTCAGACGCATCAGATCGGCATGCAGGTAGCGTTCCACGGATTTGAGTGAAGCGGGCGGCGTGGCCCCGATGAAACCGGGGAACACGAGCGTGGCGATATGCTCGCGGATCGACTGCAGCACCGAGAGCATCGGCAGGTCGGCCTTGCCGCTCACCGCTTTATCGACTTCCGCATAGCGTTTCAGAATCGCGATCACATCGTGGGACACGGCGTATACCGTATCCTCATACACTTCACGCACGTCGAGCACCGCGTTCGCTAACGCCTCATCATCCTGAAGCTTGTCCACCTGCGGCAACAGACGTTTCACCGCGGCCAACTGCAGATCCTCCGCCAGATCCTTCGTCGACTTGTACGGCGCGGACGCGAGCATCAACGCCTCCGCACCAAGCCAACGCGAGGAAATACGCTCATCCGGCAACCGCAGCGCGTCGAGTGCACCATGCCACAGCATCGAAGCGCGGGATTCGGTGGTGGCGCCGGAACGGTGCAGCAGATTCGCCTGCTGCACGATCTTGCCTTGGTCGGCAGCCTTGTCGGCCTGCTTCTTGACCATGCGGCGTGCCGATTCCTCGGCCTCCTGCGCGAATTTGACCTGCAGCGCCTTCAGATCCTTGGACTTGCCCAGCACCTTCACCTGCCGGCGTGGGTTGCGTCTGCCGTGACCGGACGCATTGCGCCCGGTCACGGCAGACTGTTCCACGGCGAATGTCATACGCAGGTACGGCGAAAGACGGTCGGTGAGCTCCTTGCCCAGCACTTCGGGGTGGATCTGTGCGCCGACCGTGGCGATGGCCGCCTGCGTGAACGCGTGCGCCAGATCGGGGCAGTCCACGTCCAACGCGGTGCCCGGCAGATTCGGGTACTGTTCGTCGATCCACGCGCGGATCTTGCGCGCGGCATCGGGCGCCGGCACGAACTGCACGCGCAACTGCTTGGGCAGCGCCTTGATCATGGCAAGCGTCAACTCATCCAACAGGCCCGGCACATTCCACGTGAACTGTTCCGGCGTGATACGCCCCAACGCCTTCAATGGCACATGCACGGTCACACCATCATCCGGATCTGTCGGATCGTAGATGTACGACAAGCGCAGATCAATCGGTTGACCATCCGTGCCGCGCGTATGCCAATGATCCGGATAATCGGCCAAGCTCACCGCATCCGCTTCGTTCAGACGCTCCACCTTGTCCGGGTCGAAATCCAGCAGCGTCGGATCGGCATCATGATTCGACTTCCACCATTTCGCCAGCGACGCCAACGACGTCACATCCTGCGGAATCACACAGTTATAGAAGTCGAACAGATCCTCATCCGTGATGGTCTGCGCAAGCTGACGCGTACGATTCGCGTCATCGGCGGCGTCCTCAAGAATGCGCAGATTCCTACGCACGAAATCGTCATAGCTGAACCGCTGCTGGATATCACCCTCCACCAAACCCTGGCGGATCAGGAAATCACGCGCCTCCGGCGGATTGATACGACCCCACAGCACCGTACGATCCTGCACGATCGGCAGGCCATACAACAGCACCTTCGCGCTCGCCACCGCGGAACCGCGCGAACCGGACCAATGCGGCTCCGCATACGTCACACGGGTGAGGGAACCGGCCAACGGTTCGGCCCACGCCGGATCGATCGCGGCGCAATAGCGCGCCCACAAGCGCGACGTCTCCACCAATTCGGTGCTCATCACCCAACTCGGCGTCGACTTGGCCACCGCGGACGCAGGGAACAACGCGAAATGCGTACTGCGCGCACCCTGATAATCGTTCTTCGCCATCTTCTGCGCACGCTTGATGGCCTTCGCCTTCGCCGCACCCTTCAACCCGGCGAAATCGGAAGCCTTCGGCTCACGCACCACCTGCATGCCCATCATCGACAACAGGCCGGCAAGCATGGACTTGTGAATACCCTCGGCATCCCACGAACAGCACAGGCTATGCGCCGCCTGCTGATTCAACGGCAGCTGGCGGATCTCCAAACCGGCACGCGAAGACGGCAACGGGTCGCCCACCTTGAAGCGCATCTCACGGCACATCTGACGCAGCTGCGCGACCAGATCCTTCCACTGACGCATGCGCAGCCAGCTGAAATACTCGGTTTTGCACATGCGGCGCAACGCGTTATTGCTCGGCTCGCCATCAGCCTGGAACACACGATCCCAAATGTTCAACGCGGTGAGGAAATCACTCGTCGGATCGGCATACCGGTTATGGATACGATCCGCCTCCTCACGATGCTCCTCCGGGCGTTCGCGCGGATCCTGCAAACTCAGGAACGCCACGATCACCAGTACGGCGGCAAGCGTGTTCGGCGACGTGGAACGCGCCGCCTCGATCACCATACGACCCAAACGCACATCAATCGGAATACGCGCCAACTGGCGGCCGATAGGCGTCAACGTCACCTCGCCACGCCTACGCGCCACCGCCTTCAACTCGGTCAACTCGTTGAAACCATCGGAAACGGCCTTCACATCAGGCGGATCGATGAACCCGAACTCCGTCACATCACTGGCCGTACGCGCCACGCCCACGCTCAGCATGTGCAACACCACTGCGCCCAACGACGTGCGAAGAATTTCCGGATCGGTGAACCGCGGGCGCGTCTCATAATCCTCACGGCTGTACAGGCGGATCGCGATACCATCCGCCACACGGCCGCAACGGCCCGAACGCTGATCGGCACTGGCCTGGCTGATCGGCTCGATCGGCAGACGCTGCACCTTCGCGGTCTTGGAATATCTGGAAATACGCGCGGTACCCGGATCGACCACATAACGGATGCCCGGCACGGTCAACGACGTCTCGGCCACATTCGTGGCGATCACGATGCGCTGATGCGTATGCGATTCGAACACCTTATGCTGGTCGGCCGCGGACAGACGCGCGAACAACGGCATGATCTCAATCGCATCCGGACGGCGCATATCCTCGGCACGCGGGCCGAAATGGTGCCGCAGCGCCGCCTCGAACTCGTGGATGTCGCGCTCGCCGGAAGCGAAAACGAGAATGTCACGCGCACCACGCTCATGGCCCGAATGGATGATGAGCTCAGCGCATGCGCGGGCCACGGCGGTGGGCATGTCGGTTTCGCCGGCGCTGTCCCCCGTGCCGTACTCGTCGCTGCCCGGATCCACGCCACGCGCGAAACCCGGCACATCATGCATGAGCGCGGGCGCCGCGCCCAACGGCTCGTAGACGATCTGCACCGGATAGGTGCGTCCGGACACTTCGATCACCGGCACCTTGGTGTGTAGCGCATGCTCGAAATGCTGTTGGAATTTCACCGAATCGATGGTCGCGGACGTGATGATGAGCTTCAGGTCGCGGCGCTGGGGCAGCAGGGCCGTCAGATAGCCGAGCAGGAAATCGATGTTGAGGCTGCGTTCATGCGCCTCATCGATCACGATGGTGTCGTAGGCGCTGAGCTTCGGATCGCGCTGGATCTGCGCGAGCAGGATACCGTCGGTGACGACCTTCAGACGCGTGGCCTTGGACGTGTCGTCGGTGAATCGCACCTGATAGCCGATTTCCTCGCCCAAACGCACACCCATTTCGGCGGCGATGCGTTCCGCGACGGTACGGGCCGCGATACGACGCGGCTGCGTGTGCACGATCTGATGGCCATGCGAGCCACGCCCGAGCTCCAGCAGGATCTTCGGCAGCTGCGTGGTTTTGCCGGAACCGGTTTGGCCGGAAACGATGACCACCTGGCTCGAACGAACGGCCTGGGCGATGTCGTCGCGTGCGGCCGATACCGGCAATTCAGGCGGGTAAACGAATTTCATCACGGTCCTTAGTGTCTCAGTGGCTGAGTGAATGGGTGAATGAGTGTTTGGGCGAATGGCGGATATCCGTGGGCTCGGTCTGCGGAGCGGGGAGGGGCGGCGCCGGATTCCGGATGACGGGACGCGGGGGTGGTTTCCGGATGACGGGATGCGGAACCGACGAGCGCTCGCCGACCTCACCGATCTCGTCAACACATGGATGCCCACGTGTCGGCACCTACCGTGCGGACTCCTATGCGCTCCTACGTGTTCCTACGCGCGGGCGACCTCGATCACCCGGAATCCCTTGGCGCTGTGGTATTTCGACACCGCATAGCCGTCGCCCAGCGCGTCGGCCAGCCAGTTGATCAGCGAATCCGCGCCCAGATTCTTCTGCACCACCAAGTAGGTGACGCCATCGGGCGACAGACGCGGCAGCCAGTTCATGAGCATCGTATGCAGCGCCTCCTTGCCGATGCGGATCGGCGGATTCGACCAGATCGCGTCGAAGGTCAGGTCGGGGCTGAGCGCGGTCGGATCGACGGGCTTCGCATCGGCATCGGTACGGATGACGCGCACATTGCCGCATCCGTTGCGTTTCGCGTTCAGCTCGGTCAGTTCAAGCGCACGTTCGTTCACATCCGCCGCCCACACGGTGGCTTCGGGCGAGGCGAACGCGAGCGAAAGGGCAATCGGCCCCCAGCCGCATCCCAGATCAAGCAGATTGCCATGCTCGGGAGGCTCCGGCGCCTGCTTGAGCAACACCGACGTGCCGAGATCAAGACGCGACCCGGAGAATACGCCGTTCGACACCTCGACATCGGTGTCACGCCCACGCAACTGCACGTGCAGGGTGCGACGCACGTCCTTCGATGAGGGGTCGGCCGAAAAATACTGTTCCGCCATGATGTGTCCCGAACCTTTCCGTTTTCTCCGTCTGTCGTCTGTTCCTCGAAGTCTGTTTTCCGAAGTTCGTTTCCCGAGGTCTGCTTCCCGAGGTCTGCTTCCCGAGGTCTGCTCCCGGAAGTTGCTCCCGGAGGTTGCTCCCGGAGGTTGCTCCCCGAAACGCCTTCGGATGTTCGGCCAGTGCCCCTGCCCGCCCGCTCCGCCGGGGCGAACCCTTGGGGCGAAGTGGACGGTGGCTGGTCTGTCACCTCACATGATGATAATAATGAACGTGCCCGCCCGTTTCGTATGGCGGCGGCGCGGGTGAACGAGACGCGGCGGCGAGCCGGGGCTCGAAACGAAACATGAACCGAAACGCGGGCCGAAATACGGGCCGAGACGCGAGCCGAGAACGAGGTGGCATTGACCCTGAGCGACGATATCGACAAGACCGGTGAAGGCGATCGCTTGACGGACCGCATGACGGGTGGAGCGGCCGCAAGCCCTGTGAATTCCGCAAGTCCTGTGAGCCCTGCAAGCCCCGCAGGTCCCGCCAGCGCAGGCGCTGGCTCTGGTGCCGGTTTCGGTGCGGGTTTCGGTACGGGTTTCGGTACGGGTTTCGGTGCGGGTTTCGATGCGGGAGCGCGCCCGGAAAGCGCGGGCGACGGCGCCCACGGCGGGAACGCGACCGCCCATGCGGATGTGCTCGCGGAATCCTCCGAAGTGCTGCTCGGAGACAACGCGCACGGCGTGGGCTTCGATTCCTCCGGCAGCGAGGAATGGGCCGAACGAGAATCGCGCAATCAGCTCAAGCGCGTCGCCGGCCTCGGCGAACTGCAGGACGTCACCGAAGTCGAATACCGCAAGGTCAGGCTCGAACGAGTGGTGCTCGTGGGCGTATGGTCGAGCGCCGTCACCACGCAAGCCAAAGCCGAGGAATCGTTGCGAGAACTGGCCGCGCTCGCGCAGACCGCGGGCGCCGTGGTGTGCGACGGCCTGCTGCAGCATCGTTCAAGACCCGACGCCGCCACCTACGTGGGTTCCGGCAAGGCGAAGGAGATCGCCGACATCGTGGCGCGTGACGAAGCCGATACGATCGTGGTCGACGACGACCTGCCGCCGAGCCAGCGTCGAGGATTGGAGGACGCCGCCAAAGTGAAAGTGGTGGACCGCACCGCCGTGATCCTCGACATCTTCGCCCAGCACGCCACTTCGCGCGAAGGCAAGGCGCAAGTGGAACTGGCGCAGCTCGAATACATGCTGCCGCGACTGCGCGGTTGGGGCGGATCCCTGTCCCGTCAGGCCGGCGGCCAAGCGGCCGGGCAGAACGGCGGCATCGGTTCCCGAGGTCCCGGCGAGACGCAGATCGAAATGGATCGTCGCGTGATCCGCACGCGCATCGCACGCTTGAAGAAGCAGATCGCCCAAATGGCGCCGGCCCGTGAAGTCAAGCGCGGATCGCGCCGTCGTTACGGACTGCCCACCATCGCCGTGGTCGGCTATACGAACGCAGGCAAATCATCGCTCACCAACCGGCTGACCGGTTCCGGCGAGCTGGTCGAAAACGCGCTGTTCGCCACGCTTGACACCGCGGTGCGGCGCACCAAGGCGAAGGATGGGCGACTGTACGCCTACGTGGACACGGTCGGCTTCGTGCGCAGACTGCCCACGCAGCTGGTCGAAGCGTTCAAATCCACGCTGGAGGAGGTCGCCGACGCGGACGTGATTCTGCACGTCGTGGACGCCTCGCACCCCGACCCGTTCTCGCAGATCGACGCGGTCAACGAGATCCTTGCCGACATCGAAGGCACCGCATCCATCCCGCGCATCCTGGCATTCAACAAGGCCGACCTGTGTGACAAGGCAACCGTGGAACGCTTGGCGGTGCTCGAACCCGACGCGCATATCGTCTCCGCATATTCCGGCGACGGTGTGGAAGGATTGCGCGCCGCGGTGGAGGCGCTGCTGCCCACGCCCGGCGTGCACGTGGAGGCGCTCCTGCCGTATTCCGAAGGGGCGTTGCTGTCCAGAATCCGCGAATACGGGCATGTGCAGGACGTGCAATGGCAGGATGACGGCGTGCACGTGTCGGCCGACGTGGACGACCGGCTGTCGGCGCAGATCGTCGCGGCGGCGATCGACTAGGCGACTGGCTGGTTGGTTGGCTGGTTGGCTGGTGGGATGGCGAGATACGCTGCTGATGGTGATGCTGGCGCAGCCTTTCGCTGCGGTTGTTCGCTGGTGGCAGCGTGTCAGCCGTGCCTTGCCGTGTTCCGTCGTGTGTCGAGATACTCCGATGCGTTCCCGCAGGCGGATTCCAACGTGGCACGCGGTGATATGTGAGCGCTGCCAGTGTCAGGTTATGTGAGTACAGTTGAAGTGATGTTTTGAGGAACGATGCGCCCAAACGGCGCATCTCTCTAAGAGAGGTATAGCCATGGCAGAATCGCTTATCAAGCCCACGAAGCTTGCTGTTATCGGTGCCGGCGCAGTCGGTTCCACCCTCGCCTTCGCCGCCGCCCAGCGTGGCGTCGCCCGCGAGATCGTACTCGAGGACATCGCCAAGGAACGCGTGGAGGCCGAAGTGCTCGATATGCAGCACGGCTCCAGCTTCTACCCGACCGTGTCCATCGATGGTTCCGATGATCCTGAGATCTGCCGAGACGCCGATATGATCGTCATCACCGCTGGCCCGCGTCAGAAGCCCGGCCAGACCCGCCTTGAGCTCGTCGGTGCCACCATCAAGATCCTTCAGGCGATCATCCCCGGCCTTGTCAAGGTCGCTCCGAACGCCATCTACATGCTCATCACCAACCCGGTCGACATCGCGACCCACGTTGCCCAGAAGATCTCCGGCCTGCCCGAGAATCAGGTCTTCGGCTCCGGCACCAACCTGGACTCCGCCCGTCTGCGCTTCCTGATCGCGCAGCAGACCGGCGTCAACGTCAAGAACGTCCACGCCTACATCGCCGGTGAACACGGCGATTCCGAAGTCCCGCTGTGGGCTTCCGCCACCATCGGTGGCGTCCCGATGTGCGACTGGACCCCGCTGCCTGGCCATAAGCCGCTCGACGCCGAAGTGCGTGAGCAGATTCACCAGGACGTCAAGAACGCCGCCTACAAGATCATCAACGGCAAGGGTGCTACCAACTACGCCATCGGCATGTCCGGCGTCGACATCATCGAGGCCGTGCTCAAGGATTCCAACCGCATCCTGCCGGTCAGCTCCATGCTGAAGGACTTCCACGGTATCTCCGACGTGTGCATGTCCGTGCCGACCCTGATCAACCGCCACGGCGTGAACACCGCCATCAACACTCCGGTGTCCGACCGCGAGCTCGCCGCGCTGAACCGTTCCGCGGAGACCCTGAAGCAGACCGCCGCCCAGTTCGGCTTCTGATAGTCGCTAGGTTGAGTCAGGTTTCTAGGCTAGATCGGCTTCCCGGTTCCCGAGATTCCTGGGTTCTCTGGGGCAGGTCAGTCGTTGGGCGTTCTGGATTGAGTCAGAACCCATAAGACCTGACTCTCCAATGGGAAAATTTGACTCCCAAACGGGACGTTGCCTTCGCAACGTCCCGTTTTCGTTTTTCTTCCCTTTCGTATCGTTTTCGGACAGATTCGCCCTGATTTTGTCTGATTCCGGTAGGGAAGAGCGGCAGAACAGGGCGGAAAATCAGGGATTCTCGCCATCGCTTCAAGCATATTGCCATACCCCGTACCGCTGTGAAACGAGATGCCAGCGTCAAACATTATCGGTATGCTTACGTTTGCAAATACTGCTCATGCGGCTGTTTGTGGATGATTCGCAGGCGCTGAATCGAACGCAGGGTATGAACGTGCATACCCCCGTGCATCCGCTCAGGCAGGCCGTCGATGGAGGAACAGGAAGGATCATACCGACGAAGTACAGAGAAAGCAACTATGACCTGTTGCGCATCCTCAGTTGCGTTGCCATTATCGTGATTCACGTAGCCACGCAGTGGGTGGACATCGGTCAGGGGAATCAAGCGTTCCTCGCCGGACTGAACCGCCAAATGCTGGTGAATATCTACGATTCGCTGTCACGGTTCGCCGTGCCGTGCTTCGTCATGATCTCAGGCGCGTTCATCCTGGACAATCCGAAGAATCTCGATTACAAGACGTTCTATCGTAAATCGTTCCGTCACGTGGTCGTACCGACCTTCATATTCACGATCCTCTACACCCTGTTCAAAGCGGGCATGAACCTCGCCGGCACCGGTTCGGGGTGGGGTGACGTGTTGTCCGGACTGGTGGCCGGCAAACCGTTCTATCACATGTGGTACCTGTATATGCTCATCGGTGTCTATCTTCTCGCCCCGTGGGTGATTCGTGTGAAGAGCGAGATCGGTGAGCGCATGTTCGAGAGGGTCGCGGTGGCGTTCCTGCTCCTCGCGGTCGCCAGCATGTGGACGATGGGCGAGGTCAAGTTGGCGTGGAATCTGGGCATGGTGTTTTGTTATCTCGGCTATTTTGCTGTTGGATACGTGCTGAGGAAGAGAATCGGCAAGAGCGCGAAGGTCGCGGTTCTGGCGTTGTCGGCCGGCCTGTTGATCGAGGTGTTCAATGGGGTCGTGTACTACTGGGCGCACTATGTTTCCGCCAATGGTTTCCCGCTTGGCATTGTCGGACCGTTCACCCCGCTTGTCGCGCTTTCTTCGGTGCTGATATTTGTCGGATTCGCTTCGATGGACGTGAAGGCTCCGCTTGGCGGTCTTGCGAATATGACGTTCGTGATCTATCTGTTTCACGCCGGTGTGGTTGAGAGCATTTCGATGGTCATGGTGTTGATGAACGGTAAGGATTGGATGATGGGGTACGACCCCTTGTACTGGGTGTGGATTTTCGTGTTGCTGGTGTCGTTGGTTTCCGTGATGCTGACGGTGGTGTATGACAAGCTGTTCGATGCGCTGGATGCCAGATTCTCCATTACCGATGGGCTGACTCGTTTGGTGAGGCTTGATGGCTGATTCGTCCCGTTTTCAGACAGAATCGGGACGATTTTATCCGAAAACGATACGAGCTAACCTTCATCAATTACCGGAATCAGACAGGAACGGCCTGCTTTTGTCCGATTCCGGTTAAGTCTGTCCGGGGTCGTGGAGCGGTTCAGAAGGCCGGGTGTCTCTCATACCGTTTTCAGACAGAAATGGGCTGATTCTGTCCGATTCCGGTGAAGTTGGGAACGCCATTCCTCATCGATCGCAGCGGGGCGAGGCGAATGGCACCGGTTCCCGAGTGGGGAAATCGATGCCATTCATCTTGCCATATGGTTCCAGCGTTTTAGCTGCTTCGGTGTCGTAGTGGATCTCCAGCAAAACTAGCGGTGCATCTCTTCGATGGACAGCGAACTGTACCCCTCCGGTTCGAGCTGGAAGGTGGTGTGCGGCACGGACACGGGGAAATGCTCGCGCAGGCAGTCCTGCAGCTGCTTGAGAATGGCAGCGCCATCCTCCATGGTCAGGCCGTTCTCCACCACCACATGCGCCATCAGAATCGGCAGACCCGTCGAAACGGTGCTGGCATGCAGATCGTGCACGGCGACCACGCGCGGCACCGATTCCAGATGCTTGCGCACCTCATCGAGATCCAGCCCCTGCGGGGTCTCCTCCAGCAGTACGCGGACGGCGTTGTGCAGCAGTTTGATTGCGCGGGGGATCATCATCAGTGCGATGATGCCGCCCGCGATCGCGTCGAACTTATCCCAGCCGGTTGTGAGCATGACCAGGGCGGATGCGACCACGGCTACCGAACCCAGTGCGTCGTTCATCACTTCAAGGAACGCGGCCTTCATATTCATATTGTCGCCGCGCTGCGAGGAAAGAATGGTGATGGAGACGATGTTCGCCACCAGCCCCAATATGCCGACGAACAGCAGAAGCCGAACATCGCTGATCGCCGTTTCGGAATCGCCGAACAGTCGCATGCATGCCTCGAACAGCGCGTAGATGCCCACGAACAGCAGCACCAACGCGCCGCATGCGGCGGTGATGATTTCGAGTCGGGCCCAGCCCCAGGTACGGGTGCTGTTGGGCTTGCGGCGCATCAGTATGGCGGTGATGGTGGATGCGACGAGTACGGAGACGTCGGTGAGCATGTGTCCGGCGTCGGTGAGCAGGGCGAGCGAATCGGTGATGAACGCTGCCACGACTTCGACCACGAATACGGTGAGGGTGACGGACAGTGTCGCGATCAATCGTTGTTGATGCCCCGCGCCTTGCGGGGTGGTATGCGTGTGCGCCATGTTCAGATCCTTTCCGGAAAACAGATGAGATTGTTTCTCAATACCATTTGCTTTTAGCCTCAGATACGACGAAACCCCGGCGCATGGCCGGGGTTCCGTTACTTGTCGTGAATGACTCTACAACTTTCGGAGGACGGTGACAACCTTTCCCATAATGGTGGCGTAGGTGCCGTCGATGGGAGAGTATGCGGGGTTGTGCGGCATAAGCCACACGTGGCCCTTCTCTTTGCGGAAAGTCTTCACCGTCGCCTCGCCGTCGAGCAACGCCGCCACGATATCGCCGTTCACCGCTGTGTGCTGTTCGCGCACCACCACGAAATCGCCGTCGCAGATTGCGGCATCGATCATGGAATCGCCGTGCACTTCCAGCATGAACAGGTTGCCGCCGGAGCCGGTGAGGCGCTCGGGCAGACGCATTACGTCGTCGATATGCTGTTCCGCGGTGATGGGTGTTCCCGCTGCGATACGGCCGACCAATGGGATGTCACGGGATTCGAGCACCGCTTCGCTTGCCTTCGAGGAGGGGAAGGGGATGATGGTTGCGGTGCCATGCTCGGAGTTGCTGTCATGCTCGGAGGTTCCAGTGCCGGACGACTGAGCGGAGAACGGATCGTGCAATATCTCGACGGCACGGCCTTTATTGGCGTTAAGTCTGATATAGCCCTTCTCCTCAAGTGCCTGCAGCTGATGTTTGACCGACGAGGGGCTTTTCAAACCGGCTGCGGCGCCGATTTCGCGGAATGAGGGAACGAAACCGCGCTCATTCTGATAAGTGGTGATTGCCTTGAGCACCTGAAGCTGACGATCGGTGAGATCGTCGGCCACCGAGGCGTCTGCTCGTGGCGTGTATGGGACAGTGCTCATGGCGTTCCTTTCGTCATTTTACCTAGCTTAACGTGAATCCGTTTTGAAATCAAACATTTGTTCGATACGGCGGGTTGTGCTATTCGAACATCTGTGCAACAATTAGAACAAACGTTCGATAGAACAACTGTTCGAAAGGTCGGTGGTCGCGATGGGCAGACATGTATTTGGGGTTCCGATGGTCGGCAATAATGTTGCGCCCGGAGCGGAAAGCGGTTCTGTGAAGCGTGGGGCTTTCCTCTCTCATGTGGCTGTGTGGCTGCGGGAGTCGGGGGAGGCTGGGCGATCGAAGCTGCTCGCCGTGGTGTTGTCCGTCGTGGTCGTATGTCTGGGGTTGGGGTGGTTGACACCATCCAATGCCGATTCCGCGACGGAACCCATGCGGGTGGTGAGCTATACAGTGCAGCCGGGCGATACGTTGTGGGCATATGCGGCCTCGATTACTCCGGAGGGAGGTGATGTATCGCGTACGGTGAGGGAACTTATCGATTTGAATGAGCTTGATTCGGCATCGCTTATTCCAGGTCAGCGGATCATCGTGCCGGCCGAGTGATACAGGTACTGCGTGTGATCGTGTCCGAATCGTGCGCGAGCTACATGCGAACCGCGTCGCAACACGCGAATTCCTGCGGTTTCGGGTATGGTGGGGGTCATGCATTGCCCTTATTGTCATCATTCCGAAACCAAGGTCATCGAGACGCGTGTCAGCGAGGACGGGTACTTCATCCGTCGTCGGCGTCTGTGCCTGCACTGCAATCGTCGTTTCACCACGCTGGAGACCACCACTTTGCTGGTGGAGAAGCGTTCCGGAAGCCTTGAACCGTTCAACCGCGACAAGGTGATTTCCGGTGTGCGGAAGGCGTGTCAGGGCAGACCGGTGCAGGAAGCCGATCTGAAGAAACTGGGGCAGCGGGTCGAAGAGGATCTGCGATCTGCCGGTCAGGCACAGGTCACGTCGGCTGAGGTAGGCAAGGCCATCCTCAAGCCGTTGCGTGATTTGGACGAAGTGGCGTACATGCGATTCGCAAGCGTGTATCAGAACTTCGAGAACCTGGAGGACTTCCAAGCCGCGATAGATGAGCTGCGCAATGATAACGAGGAGGAATCCGAAGCGTAGCCGATTGCCGAAATCGCAGGTTTCGGGTGATTGCTTTCGGGCGATTGGTCATCGTATATCAGGAGTTCGGAGCAGGAAAGGGTTCCGAACGTGTGACGCGACGATGCAGGCAATGCGACGGTTCACGGACAATGCGACGGTTCACGGACAATGTGATAATTCAATATGGTGATGCGGCCATGGTCGCGGTATGAAGCGGCATACGTGTTATGCGTTGCGCGTTGCGCTGATGCCGGACGGCCGGGTGGCGGGACGTCATTGGGTGATAAATATGGCGAGGTCAGGGCGTTGCCCTGATGTCGTGTGGCATGATGATGCGAATCGTCGACGATGTTGCTCATGCCTGTCGTTGCGACGATGATGGTTGTTGCGGCGGGTGACCGACCATGAACGCTGATAATCCAATACGGACCAATAAAAGGATCAAACGGACTTAAACGGGCCAATACTGGCCAATATGGGAATGCAAGGTGGACAAGATGAGTGATGAAACAATGTATGGCTCCTTGGGGCGGCTCGCCCCGGAGTGGGATGGGGATGAGAGAGCCCGCAATCTGACGGCGGACGACATCTATGAGCGGTTCTTCGACTGGGCCATCGATGTGAAGGGCATCGAGCCATGGCCGCATCAGGAGGAAGCCATCATGGATATCCTCGCAGGCGACCACGTCATCCTGAACACGCCGACGGGATCGGGCAAATCCCTGGTGGCGTTGGGCATGCATTTCGCGGCCCTGTGCACCGGTCGCCGTTCGTACTATACGGCTCCGATCAAGGCGCTGGTCAGCGAGAAATTCTTCGATCTGATCGAAGTGTTCGGACGTGAGAACGTAGGCATGATCACCGGCGACAGTCATATCAACGCCGACGCGCCGATCATCTGCTGCACCGCCGAGATTCTGGCCAATCAGGCGTTGCGCGAAGGCGAGCATGCCGATGTCGGTTTGGTCGCTATGGATGAGTTCCACTATTTCGGCGATCCCGAACGCGGCTGGGCATGGCAGGTGCCGTTGCTCACCCTGCCGCAAACGCAGTTTCTGCTGATGAGCGCCACATTGGGCAATGTGGACGCCATCGCGAACAAGCTTTCCGAGCTGAACGACACGCCGGATGTGGACGTCATCGCCAATGCCCCACGCCCTGTTCCGCTGAACTATGAATACACGCTTGATCCGCTTGAACGCACGGTCGAGCTGGCCTACAAGGATGGGTCAACGCCTATCTATGTCGTGCACTTCTCGCAGGATGCGGCGCTGGAAACGGCGCAGGCGCTGGCCTCCACCGGCGTATCCAGCAAGGAGCAGCGCAACGCCATCGCGGAAGCCATCAAAGGCGTGAAGTTCACCACGGCGTTCGGCAAGATTCTGCAACGCTTGCTGCGCACCGGCATCGGCGTGCACCATGCCGGCATGCTGCCGCGGTATCGCAGGCTGGTCGAACAGCTGGCCCAGCAGGGGCTGCTTTCGGTGATCTGCGGCACCGATACGCTGGGCGTCGGCATCAACGTGCCTATTCACTGTGTGGTGCTTACCGCCCTGACCAAATACGACGGCAATAAGATGCGTAAGCTCAAGGCGCGCGAATTCCATCAGATCGCGGGTCGAGCCGGGCGTATGGGGTTCGACACCGAAGGATTGGTGATCGCCGAAGCACCGGAATTCGAAATCGAGAATCAGAAGGCCATAGCCAAGGCCGGAGGCGACCCGAAGAAGCTGAAGAAGATCAAGCGCAAGAAAGCTCCCGAAGGGTTCGTGAACTGGAACCAGAACACCTTCGACAAGCTTATCGACGCTGAGCCGGAAACGCTGGTCCCGCACTTGAAGATCACGCATTCCATGGTGCTTAATGAAGTGGAACAGGGCGGCGATGCCCGCGCCCGCATCGACAGGCTCATCGACGATTCGGCACAGACCCCGGACCAAAAGGAGCGTTTGCATCAGCGGGCCGACGAAATCTTCCAGACCTTGTTCGACACCGAAGTCATCGAAACCGAACGTCTCGCGGACGGTAGTCTGGACTATCTGATGACGCTCGACATGCCGGACGATTTCGCACTCGACCAGCCGCTGTCGCCGTTCCTGCTGGCCGCGCTCGAACTGCTCGACCCCGAATCGGAAACCTATGCGCTCGACGTGATTTCCATGGTCGAAGCCACGTTGGAGGATCCGCGTCAGGTGCTGCGCGCACAGGAACGCGCCGCGAAAGACAAGGCCATGGCCGATATGAAGGCGGACGGGCTCGACTACGACGAGCGCATGGACAAGCTCGCCGAAATCACCTATCCGAAACCGTTGGAAGACATGCTGGAAGCGGCCTTCACCCAGTATCGTCACGACGTGCCATGGGCGAACGATTACTGGCTGAGTCCGAAATCCGTGGTGCGTGACATGGTCGAAACCGCTTCGGACTTCACCGGCTATATCGCCCGATACAACATCGCGCGTTCCGAAGGCACCCTGCTGCGCTATCTGTCCGACGCCTACCGTTCCCTGGCCCGTACCGTGCCGCTCGAAAAGCGAGACGAACGTCTGAAAGACATCATCGCATGGCTGCGTGTGCTCGTGCGCTCCATCGACTCCAGTTTGGTGGACGAATGGGAGAATGCAGGCGGCTCCTCGGATGAAGCGTCCCAGGCCGCGGCCTCGTTGGCGGCCCCCGGTTCGGGCAATGAGGTCGTTGAAGACCGGCGCGGTCTGACCGTACTGGTGCGCAATGCGCTGTTCCGTCGCGTGCAGCTCATGGATCTCGACAAGCCCGATGAGCTGGGCGCGCTCGACCGGAATTGGGGTTACGGTGTGCACGAATGGGAGGATGTGCTCGACGACTACTACGACGAACACGAATACGTGAACATCGACGCCGAAGCCCGTTCGCCCAAGCTGTTCATGTTGGATGACACACATGAACGCGACGAGCACACGTGGAAAGTGCGTCAGATCATCGACGATTCCGATGGCGACCATGATTGGGCCATCAGCGGCGTGGTCGACCTCGACGCCACGCAAAGTGGTGGCGAAGTCGTATTCCTCGACTATTCGGTCGGCGACTGACAGCGAGGACGGTCGGTCATATGAATGGCCGTTCATATGACCGGTTGGCCGGACGGAATAGTTGGCCGGACGGAATAGTTGGCCGGACGGAATAGTTGGCCGGACGGAATAGTTGGCCGGACGGAATAGTTGGCCGGGCTAATAATTGGAATTAGCCCGGCCAACGGTTGGAATCGGGCTGTGTCGGTCCGGAGGCCAGCGGTCGGAATCGGGTAACGGTCAGTCCGAAGACAAGCAGCCGGCACCGGGCGATGGCCAGCTGGAATCTGCCAGCCGGAATCTACCGGCTGGAATCTACCGGCTGGAATCAGGGGAGCGACTGGCGATCAGTCCTCCTCCAACCGTCGGCGCATCTCGTCGGCGTCCACAGACAGCGGAGGCCACAGCAAGTTCATGTTACGCATGCTGATACGCAGCAACTCCGACACCACGGCACGCGAATACCAGCGGTTATCCGCCGGAACCACATACCAAGGTGCATCATCGGTGCTGGTCTTCTCAAAGACCTCCTGCCAGGCGTCCATGTACTCGTCCCAACGTTCACGCGCCTCCAAATCACTCGGATCGAACTTCCAATACTTCGTCGGATCGTCCAAACGATCAAGGAAATGCTTCTTCTGCTCCTCGCGGCTGGACACGAGGAAGATCTTCAGAATCGTGCAGTCGTCGGCAACCAGATTATGTTCGAACTGGTTGATTTCGTCATAGCGTGCACGCCACTGATCTTCCGCCACCGTGCCATAGATGCGTGGCATCACGATGTCCTCGTAATGCGATCTGTCGAAAATGCCGATCCAGCCGTTCTGCGGCAGCTGTCTTCTCACACGCCACAGGTAATCATGCTGCTTCTCCTCCTCGGTGGGCGCGCCGAACCCGTGGTAGTGGATGCTCATCGGGTCGCCCTGACTGAACACGTGGCGTACGATACCGCCCTTGCCGGAAGCGTCCATGCCCTGCAACACGATGAGCAGTCGCTTGTGCGAATGCTTCGTGCCGTTCGCATACAGCAGACGCTGATAGCGGGCGATGCTCAGCGAACTGATCTGCATGAAATGCTCAGCCTCATCGCGGCTGCCGCACCATCCCGGCAAAGCATGCGGGTCGACCGCACGCACGTCCACATCGGAATGGAATCGCAGCAATTGCGCGGGCGGCAACTCCCAGACGGAACTCAGCAGTTCGCTGACCTTCGCCACATGCGCCAAACGCTCCGACACGGTTTTCGCGCGTCTGATCGTGTCGAGATGATCCTCCACCTTCTTCAGGGTCTTCTCCACACCCGTGTCCTTGACAGTCCCCTTTTTCGTATCCTTGTCAGACATTCCAGCCTCCTTGCCAACAATGCGACTTTGCAAATGCAATCGATTCCATCCTAGCGGCGAAATTCGGGAAACGACGGTTTTAAGAGGGGATTGCCGGGGATTGAGGAGGGGTGTTTGGGAATGCGAGGAGAATTGCGTTTGTTTTGGATTGGCGGGAAGCGCAAGAAGAATGGTCAGGGAGAAGGTGGAAGAAGGGGAGCGGATGGGGAGAGGGGATTGAGGGAGGAGAGGGGATTGAGGGAGGAAAGAGGATTGGGGGAGGGAGAGAGGAAGGAGAAGACAGGGGTAAAGGGGGTAAAGGCTGAAACATTGAGTTGCAGTGAAATCATGTGCAGAGGGAACGCCATCTTACGTAACATCAGACAATCCAGAAGGTTACAGACACAATCTCGTGCTCCACTTCACCAAAATCAGACAGAAACAGCCTGATTCTGTCCGAAAATGAGGGAGATTACCCCGTTTCACATCCCCAGAATCGGACAGAAACGGGCTGATTCTGTCTGATTTCGGGGGAGGGTGTCCGGTTCCGTATCCTCAAAATCGGACAGAAACGGGCTGGTTTTGTCTGATTTCGGGAGAGAGCGTCCCGAAGTACGCAGTCACACATATTGGAATTATTGGAATCGGACAGAAACGGGCCGCAAGGAGACGCGGCGGATGATCGGAAGACAACCACAATCCCCGGAAGGCAGAGCGGTAGAGTGGACAACATGAGCGAGCAGGATTTGTTCGGTGCGGCGGACGCACCTGAAGACATGACCAGACCATTGGCGGTGCGCATGAGGCCGCAAACCATCGACGAAGTGGTGGGACAGGATCATGTGCTCGGTCAGGGGTCCCCGCTGCGTCGCCTCGCCAATCCAGCCTCCAAAGGCTCGCTCACCGCACCGAGCTCCATCATCCTGTTCGGCCCTCCCGGCGTGGGCAAAACCACGCTCGCCACCATCGTGGCCAAACAGTCCGGCCGTGAATTCGAAGAACTTTCCGCCGTCACATCCGGCGTCAAGGATGTGCGCGACGTGCTGAACCGCGCCCACGAACGCTTGGTGACACAAGGCAAGGAAACCGTGCTGTTCATCGACGAGGTGCATCGCTTCTCCAAATCCCAACAGGACGCACTGCTGCCGGCGGTCGAAAACCGCGACGTCACCTTCATCGGCGCAACCACCGAAAATCCCAGCTTCTCCGTCATCAAACCGTTGCTGTCGCGTTCCGTGGTGGTCAAACTCGAATCGCTCGAACCCGAACAGCTCCATGAGCTCGTCACGCGTGCGCTCGAAAGCCCGAACGGGCTGAAAGGCGAGGTTAAAGCGAATGATAAGGCTATCGATGAGATCGTGCGCATGGCCAGCGGCGATGCGCGCAAAAGCCTGACGATCCTGGAAGCCGCGGCGGGTGCGGTGACGGGGGACAAGGCGCGTAGGAAAGGCGCGCGCAAACCGATCATCACACCGGATGTCGTTTCGACCGTCATGGACACGGCCACGGTCCGTTACGACAAGGATGGCGATGATCATTACGACGTGATCTCCGCGTTCATCAAATCCATGCGCGGTTCCGATCCAGACGCCGCCATCCACTATCTGGCGCGAATGATCCGTGCCGGTGAGGATCCACGCTTCATCGCCCGACGCATCATGATCGCCGCGTCCGAAGATGTGGGCATAGCGGCACCGCAGATTCTCCAGGTCACCGTGGCCGCAGCGCAAGCGGTGGCGCTGATCGGCATGCCGGAAGCGCGCATCATCCTCGCCGAAGCGACCATCGCCGTGGCCACTGCACCGAAGTCGAACGCCAGCTACAACGCCATCAACTCGGCTCTGGCCGATGTGGACGCTGGGCATATCGGTGCGGTTCCGCTGCATCTGCGCAACGCTCCGACCAAGCTCATGAAGGAATGGGGCAACCACGAGGGGTACCGGTATGCGCATGATTGGCCCGGTGCTGTGGCGCCGCAGCAGTACATGCCCGACGAGCTGGTGGGCAGGGAATACTACCATCCCAACGATCGCGGTTACGAGCGCGAGGTATCGGCGCGACTGGCGAGGATTCGCCCTATCCTGCACGGGGAGAGCGGGATGGCCGGGAACGGTGGAACGGTAGGGAACGGTGGAACGACCGGGGAAGCGGGATGACCGTAACAGCGGAACGACCGCGGAAGCGGGATGATCGGGAACGGTCAGGCTGGCGAAACCGATTCAGTCAGCCGAGCTTCCATCCGGCTTCCATCCGGCTTCCATCCGGCATCCATCCGGCTTCCATCCGGCTTCCATCCGGCATCCATCCGGCTTTCACCCGGAAGCGCACTGTTGTCCACCTGACCCGGCTACACTGAACACTCGGCTATCAAACGAAACGTCTGCCGCGTGGGTGCGCGGCGCGAGGATACATACGCCGGTTGGCAATACCTTATATTCCACTTCTTCAGCACAACAACGAGTCCCGGGAAATCGCTTCCACTGCGGAGCGAAGCGCGGGGCGCAGCGAAACCACGAATGAGAATATGAGCGAGAACACGAAAAACACGAACACGAAGATCACAGACACGAAGAACGAGAGCAATATCACGACGAACACGAACGCAAACGCGACGAACGCGACAAACACGGCAAACACAAACACGACAAATGGAGCAAACGCGGCAACAAGCACCGCCGCCGCATCCAAAAGCACCGCCGACGAGAAAATCAGCGGCCGACTCATCGGTTCAATCGTCGCGGTCGGGTCCCTCGCCTTCATCGGCATCCTCACGGAAACCGTGATGACGGTGCTGTTCCCCGCACTGATGCGCGAATTCAACGTCACCACGTCCACCGTGCAATGGATCACCACCATCTACCTGCTGTCCGTCGCGGCGACCATGCCGGTCAGCTCCTTCCTGAAACGACGCTTCAAGATCAAGGCGCTGTTCCTTGCCGCGGTGGCGCTCGCCCTCATCGGCTCGCTGATCATGATCGTCGCGCACGCGTTCCCGCTGCTGCTCATCGCCCGTGTCATCCAAGGCATCGGCTCCGGCATCGCCACGCCGCTCATGATCAACATCATCCTCGAACAGTCGCCGCGTTCCAAAATCGGTCGTCTTATGGGCGTCGGTTCGCTCGTGATCACCGTCGCGCCCGCCATCGGCCCGACCGTCGGCGGCGCGGTGACCAGCATCCTGCCGTGGCGTGCGATTTTCGTCATCGCGATTCCGCTGATCCTGCTGGCCGCGGTGATCGGTTGCCGTTGCCTCGAACAGAAAGTGCCCACCGAGGACGCCTACCTTGAACCGTTGCAACTGACCGCCATCGTATTCGCCTTGGTCGGTCTGGTGCTCGCCTTGAATCAGGGCGGCGTGGCCGTGGGCAAGCTCGTATCCGGTGCAAAGGCGACCGCATCCTTCATCATCACCGCGGTTTGCCTGGTGGTGGGACTCGGCTCGCTGGCACTGTTCGCATTCATGTCCCGCCGCGCGTTCTCGCCGCTGCTGCGTCTCGGCATCCTGCGCGATCCCGTGGTGCTGCTGCACGCCGTCGCGTATACGCTCATGCCGCTTGTCGCCATCGGCTATGGCTACGTGATCACCAATGTCGCACAGCTGTCGCTCGGCACGTCCACGTTCGTGGCGGGTGCGCTGGTGTTGCCAGGCGCGTTGATCGGCGCGGTGTGCGCTCCGCTCGGCGGATGGTTCTACGACCGGTTCGGCGCGGTCAAACCGATCCTCATCCCGATGGGTATCGCCGTGCTCGGCCCCACGCTGATGCTGGTGTTCTCCATGCACCTGACCGCCGCGATGCTGGCTGGTTTCTACTTCGTGTTTGGTTTCTTCTACGCCATCGGCAATGCGAACGTGATGACCAGTGCGCTGTCTGAAGTGCCGGGCGTGTTCAAGCCCGATGGAAACGCCATTTTCAACACATGTCTGCAGTTCGGCGGTGCGGCCGGTACCGCGCTGTTCGCCACGATCCTGTCGGTGGCGCAGGCCGGTGCGGGCAAGGAAGGTTCCGCTTCGTTCGCCCACGCCACGGCGGTTGGTGGCGCGTGGACCTTCGGCACGATGATTCTGATTTGTGTGATCGGTTGGACGTGCCTCGCCACGGCCATGCGCATCCGTGTGCGGCGCAGTGGCCGTGCTGTGCGCTGAGGTGCGCTGATTGGTGAGCTGATTGGTGAGCTGATTGGTGAGCTGATTGGCGAGCTGATTGGCGAGGTGGGCTGGCCGGAACCATCCGACCGGAACCATCCGACTTCATACGGCGAAGGGCGACCCCGTTATTCGAGCGGGGTCGCCCTTTCGCTATCCGTGGTATGCGCGGCGTGCGCGATCACATGCGGTCCGCGGCTGATAATCCGGCTGCGCACCTGGTCGCGCACCTGATCACGCACCTAGTCACGCACTTGAGCCGAATCTATTCGCGCACCAGCTGGATGTGCTCGACGTCGTCGCGCTTGGAACGGCGGTAGATCACGAAACGGTTGCCGATGGTCTGCACGACTTCGGCGTTCAGCTGCTCCGCCAGGCCCTCTGCCGCTTCCTTGGCGGTCAAGCCGGAACCGTCCTGCACGGCGCATTTGATGAGCTCGTGCTTTTCAATCGTCTCGTCGGCCTGCTTGATCGCGGCTTCGGTCAGATCGTTCTTGCCCACGTAGAACAGCGGCTTCAGCGAGTTCGCGAGAGCACGCAGCTGCTTGGTCTGCTTCTTAGTCAGTGCCATTGATACGTCCTTACGTTTTCGTTACGTCTTTCGATTGATCCGCGCGTGTTGTGCGCGGTTTCATACCATTCGTCAGCATAGCGCAAGGGGTTGCAAAGGGCTGATTGACGGGTTGCGGGCGGTATTTCGCGAGTGATGGGCGTGGGGTTACAAATGGCTGGGATTACAGGTGTGGTGCTGCGGATGAGGCAGTTGGGAGCGGGGCACGAATGACTCGACTCGACATCACCTCCTGTCCTCTCAGCGTAGTCGTTTGGTGATGCCGTCCCCGTATGGCTGCGCTGAGGGGTTCTGAGTGTAGCCGTTTGGTGGTGCCGTCCCCGTTTGGCTACGTTGGAGGGGTTCTGAGTGTAGCCGTTTGGTGGTGCCGTCCCCGTTTGGCTACGCTGAGGGGTTCTGAGCGTAGGCATCCGGTGGTGCCATCTCCGTTTGGCTACGCCAAGGGCGGGGAACAGGGAAGGAGAGGAAGGAAACAGGGGGGAGGAGCGAATAGGTCTGAGCGTAGTCGTTTGTGGATGGCTTCGCCGTTTGGTTACGTTGACGGGTTCTGAGCGTAGCCGTTTGGCGATGTCTTCTCCATTTGGCTGTGCTGAGGTGCCGTAAGCGTAGCCATCCGGTGACGCCACTCTTGTTTGGCTATGCTGACGGGCCCCAGTGTAGCCGTTTGGTGGTGTCATCTCCGTTTGTCTACGCTGAGAGGCTCTGAGCGTAGACATTTGGCGATGCTTTCTCCGTCTGGCTGTGCTGAGGTGCCGTAAGCGTAGACAAATGGTGATGCTGTTCCTGTTTGTCTACGCTGAGGGGTTCTGAGCGTAGTCGTTTGGGGATGGCTTCGTCGTTTGGCTACGCCGATAGGGGAACGGATATAAATGGGAGGGAGAGCAGGAGCGGGCGAGAAAGGGACGGGAACGGACGAGAAGGGGAACGGACGAGAAGGGGAACGGACGAGAAGGGGAACGGACGAGAAGGGGAACGGACGAGAAGGGGAACGGACGAACATAGCAAAGCACCGGCGAATAGGGCGGATTCGCCTCCCCATTCGCCGGTGCTTTGCCTGGGTTATTTAAGAGATGGACTGCTGTTCAGCCTGACTCGGTCCTGTGCAGCCGAACCACTCAGTCCTGTGCAGCCTGTTCGCTCAGAATCTCGTCCACCAGCTCCTGCTTGGCGTGGATCTGACCTTCGAAACCGGGGCGGATGTCGAGACGGATCACCACATCGGTGCGGTACCCTTGGCCGGCCAGCTTCATCGTCGCGTCACGGATCACCTTGAGCACGTCGTCGATGTCACCCTCGATGTTCGTGAACATGGCGTTCGTCTCATTCGGCAGACCGGACTGGCGAATCACGTCCACCGCCTGCGAAACGTACGTGGACTTCTCCGGGCTCGCTCCGGCCGGGCTGATGGCGACGGCCGCCAGCGTATTGATGTACGGCTTGCCGGTCTTCGGGTCTACGGGCACTTCCTGCTTCTCGGCGTTACGGTCAAGAGCCATGATTCCTCATTTCTGCGTTTGATTTCTGTGATGTTGTGATTATTACTTGCGGCCAATCAGTCGGTCAGTCAGTGGTCAGTCAGTGGTCAGCAACCAGCCAGCCAAGCCAGCCAAGCCAGCCAAGCCAGCCAAGCCAGCGCAAAGCCCCATTCAGCGCCAACGCCACGCGTGGTCCATCGGTCCGGAACCGTGACCCAGGTCGAGCTGCGCGTTCAACGCACCGGTCAGGTACGCCTTGGCGCTGCGAATGGCTCCGGGCAGCGTCTCGCCGAGCGCCAAATGCGATGCGATGGCGGAACTCAGCGTGCATCCGGTGCCGTGCGTGTTCGGATTGTCCACGCGCTGCCCGTCGAACCACGTGATCGTGCCATCGGCCTCGGCCAGCACATCGTTCGCGTCGTTCGTATTATGCCCGCCCTTCACCAGGGATGCGCAACCGAACTGTTCGGCGAGTTTCAGCGCCGCACGCTCCATACCATCCGCATCCTCGATCTGCAGTCCGGTCAGCGCGGAAGCCTCCGGAATGTTCGGCGTGATGACCGTGGCGAGCGGGAACAGTCGTTGCGTGAGCGCGTCGACCGCATCATCGCTGATGAGTTTCGCACCCGACGTGGCGACCATGACCGGGTCCAGCACCACATTAGTGGCGTGATGCGCGGTCAGTCGATCCGCGATGACGGTGATGAGATTGACGGACGAAACCATGCCGATCTTCACGGCAACCGGCGGAATATCGTCGAAAACCGCGTCGATCTGATCGGCGAGGATCTCAGGCTGCGTGTCCTGGATGGATCGCACACCGGTGGTGTTCTGCGCGGTGAGCGCGGTGATGGCGCTCATGCCGAACACGCCGTTGGCGAGCATGGTTTTCAGATCGGCCTGAATGCCTGCACCGCCGGAGGAGTCCGATCCGGCGATGGCGAGTACCGGTTGCAGTGTCGTATGTTCCATCTGTTCTCCTTTTGTTTCGGTCCTCAAAATCCTGATTCTAGGCGGTTCGTACGCCGTAGGCCACCGGTCCGGCGAACCGGGCGGGTGGCCTACGGCGCGGCTCGGTGCACATAACGCGCACCGAGCCATCGGTGCGTCAGCGCGTCGGTGCGTCGGACCGTCTGCAGTGTCAGTGCGTCCGCACGCACTCAGCGCGACGACACACACAGCACGCACAGCGAACACCAAGCGCACCAAACACTCAGCGCACCAAACGCATCAAACACCAAGCGCCCCAAACACAATCACTTCTTCAGCGCCTCATCCACCAGTTGCGCCTGCGCGGCCGCGTCGCCGAACTTCTTGCGGATGTTCTGCGAGATGGCCATGGAGCAGAACTTCGGGCCGCACATGGAGCAGAAATGCGCCATCTTCGCGGGCTCGGCGGGCAGCGTCTCGTCATGGTAGGCGATGGCGGTGTCCGGATCGTAGCTCAGGTTGAACTGGTCGAGCCAGCGGAATTCGAAACGCGCCTTGCTCATGGCGTTGTCACGGTCCATGGCGTGCGGGTGGTGCTTGGCGATGTCGGCCGCATGGCAGGCGATCTTGTAGGCGATCACGCCCTGTTTCACATCGTCCTTGTTCGGCAGGCCGAGGTGTTCCTTCGGTGTGACGTAGCACAGCATGGCGGTGCCGTAGCGTGCGATCTCCACGCCGCCGATGGCGGAGGTGATGTGGTCGTAGCCGGGGGCGGTGTCGGTGGTGAGCGGGCCGAGCGTGTAGAACGGCGCATCGTTGCAGATGGCCTTCTCCATCTCGATGTTCATGCGCACGGTGTCGAACGGAATATGGCCCGGTCCTTCGATCATGACCTGCACGTCCTTGGCCCAGGCGCGCTTGGTGAGTTCGCCCAGCGTCATGAGTTCGGCCAGCTGCGCCTGGTCGTTCGCGTCCGCGAGCGAACCGGGGCGCAGGCCGTCGCCCAGCGAGAACGCCACATCATACTTGGCGAAAATGTCGCACAGTTCGTCGAAATGCGTGTACAGGAAGCTTTCCTGATGATGCTGCAGGCACCATTCGGCCATGATCGAACCGCCGCGCGAGACGATGCCGGTCATGCGGTTGGCGGTCAGCGGCACGAAGTGCATAAGCACGCCGGCGTGGATCGTCATATAGTCCACGCCCTGCTCGCACTGTTCGATCACGGTGTCGCGGAACAGCTCCCAGCTCAGCTTGGATGCGTCGTCCTCCACCTTTTCCAGCGCCTGGTACATCGGCACGGTGCCGATCGGGACGGGGGAGTTGCGCAGAATCCACTCACGCGTGGTATGGATGTCGTTGCCGGTCGAAAGGTCCATCACGGTGTCGGCGCCCCACTTGGTCGCCCACGTGAGTTTCTCCACCTCTTCGTCGATGGACGAGGTGACGGCCGAATTGCCCATGTTCGCGTTGAGCTTGGTGAGGAACTTGGCGCCGATGATCATTGGCTCGGCTTCGGGGTGGTTGATGTTGCACGGCATCACCGCG
Organism: Bifidobacterium merycicum DSM 6492; assembly: GCF_900129045.1. Taxonomy (GTDB): domain Bacteria; phylum Actinomycetota; class Actinomycetes; order Actinomycetales; family Bifidobacteriaceae; genus Bifidobacterium; species Bifidobacterium merycicum. Next base: position 210,297 of record NZ_FQTX01000001.1, read on the forward strand.
CGGCCCGCGGCCAGTTCGGAGCGCACAAGCTCCACGCTGCAATGCTCGCGTTCGGCCACGTAGCGCATTTCCGGGGTGATGATGTTGTGGCGTGCATACCACATCTGCGTCACCGGATGGTCCTTGGCGCGCATGGGCTTGTGCTGGCGGCCGCGCCACTCCTTGGATGCCTTGCCGCGCTTGATGGCACGCTTGCCGTCATCCTCGAGATTGCGGCGGCGACCTTCGTATTCCTCCACGTCGCCACGGTCACGGATCCAGTCGAGACGAAGCGGCACCAGGCCTTCCTTCGGATCGCACTTGGGGCCTTCCGTGTTGTAATCCTTGAACGGCGGGTTCGGGCCGACGCCGGGCGTGTCGGACAGTTTGATCTCGGTGTACGGCACTTCCAGATCGTAGGTGCCGAACTGGTTTTCGAAATGGATCGGCGTGGTCTTGCGGATATGCGCCTTGTCGCGTTGGGTGCAGCCGCGGGCCGCGATGTCCACGCGCTGCTGCTTGGCCAGCTTGGAGGCGGCCTTGGCCTCCTTGGCGTTGGTGAACTTCTTTGCGGCGGGCTGTGCCGGCTGCTGGCTGGCGTTCTCCGCAACGGCTGCCGGGCGTTGCGCGTAGCCGTGCCTCCTGTTGCCGCGTACGGCCTTCCAGCGCGTCACCATCTCACGGGTGGCGGCTTCCGGATCGTCCGCGCCTGCAATGGCGGATACCACGAACCAGCCGGCAGCGTCGGTGGAGGCCAGCATTTCCATATCATCAGCCGTCACACCGCCGCCGACCACGACGGGGAAATCGCTTGCCGCGCAGATGGTGTTGATCTGTTCCTCGTCAAGCGTGTGGCCGGAGCCGTCGTTGCCGCCCACGGAGGCTTCGGGCTTGGTGGTGGAGACGTGCAGCGGGCCGGCACCGATGTAGTCGATGCAGCCTGCCGGCAGTTCGTTGATGAGCTTGACCAGGCTTTCGGTTTCCGCGGACAGGCCGACGATGGCGTCCTCGCCGAGCAGTGCGCGGGCTTCGCGCGGTTCCATATCGGTCTGGCCGATATGCACGCCGTCCACTTTGATGCCCTTGTTGCGAGCCTGCCAGACCACGTCCACGCGGTCGTCGATTACGAACGGCACCGTGTCGGACTTATTGTTGTCCTCGATGATCTGCGCGATGTCGCGTGCGGTTTCGGTAAGTTCCTTGGCGTCCATCTTCTTGGCGCGCAACTGGATGAAGGTGGCGCCGCCACGCAGGGCGTCGTCCACCACGTCGGTGACCGGTCGGCCCTTGCAATCCTCCGGGCCTACGACGAAGTAGGCGCTCAGATCGAAACAGTCGCGCATGGATGCGTATGGGAAATTCTTGCTCATTGGTGTCCCCTTATAGCTTGATATGGAAGGAAAGTATGGATGGATTTCGCCGCGCGTTACGGGTATCTGTATGCGCCGCGCTGCTGTACGGAAAGCCGATCCACGGGCTTGGCGCATGTTTCGGCATAGAGCATGACGGTATGCGCCAAATGCTGCGTGCATACCCGTCTGGCAAGCGGCTTGATACGTGTGGAAGCCGCTTCGACGGTCAGCCGATCAGAATCTCGGACTGAGCCACCTGTTCTGCGGTGACGTTCCACAATGCGTCGAGGAACGCGACCTGGAAGGAGCCCGGGCCGTTGGACTCACGTTCGGCGATCTCGCTGGCACGGTTGTACAGCAGCGATGCCGCGATGGAGGCGACAAGCGGTTCCGCCACGGCCAGGTAGGTGGCGGTCACGCCGCCAAGCGAGCAGCCGGCTCCGGTGATCTTCGTCATCATCGCGCTGCCGCCGGGCAAACGGTATACGGTCTCGCCATCGGTCACCAGATCGGATGCGCCGGATACGGCGACCGCGCCCTTGCCGCCAGCGGCATGCTGCGCAAGATAGCGTGCCAGTCGTTTGGCGTCATCCACGGCGGCCTCCACCTCGTCCACGGCTTCCACGCCGGCGGGGCGGGTGGTCTCGCCTTCGGTGCCGTCGTTCGCGCCAAGCTCCCACATGGCGTCCAAGGCGATGATCTCGCTGGCGTTGCCGCGAATCACCGTCGGGGGAGCGGATTTGAAGGATTGCAGGATGGCGGTGCGGGTCTTGCCGATACCCGCGGCCACCGGGTCAAGCACCCACGGCTTGCCCAAATACTGCAGTTTGCGGGCGATATCCGCCAGCGCGTCCTTGTAGAACGGCAGCAGCGTGCCCACGTTGATGTACGTCGATCCGGCGATCTTCGCGGTATCCACAATGTCGTCCGGCAGGAAGCTCATGGCCGCGGTACCGCCCGCGGCGAGCTGTGCGTTCGCCACCAGGTTGATGGTGACGAAATTCGTGAACGACTGCGCCAGCGGCGTGGTGGAACGTACGTCGTTCACCGCCTGTGCGATGCGCTCGCGAATCGGGTCTGTTGCGGAAATCGAGGAAACGGCTGCTGTGCCGTCAGTGTATGAGCTGTCACTCATTGCGCTGCTCCCTACGTTGGTCCTAACCAACAGGTTCAAAGGGTCAGGCGTTCGCCTATCTCAGCTTCCCGCGCGTGCGGGAAGCCCCCCTGCATGTACAAATACGGTTTTCAACGTATACAAGGGTATTGACCAAGGGTATTGACATGGCGGCGCGATGCTGGTAAAGCATTGACACCGCGTGGCTCACGCACAGGTGCCGTTGTGAATGGACTGCGCGATCTGGTCGCTCTGCGCGTCCATCGCATACGCGGCCAAACCCTGCTGACTGCCAGCGATGCGCTCGCGGCTGGCACCGAGGAACTGCACCGCATACGAATTGGTCACCGCCTCCGTCCGGTTCGCGGCGATCTCAGGCTCTGTGGTGCCGCATACGATCATGATCGAACGATGCGCCAGCTCATGCTTCGTGTAATCGACCAGCAGCGGGCTGCTTTCCACCATGGGCCACTCCGGGTGCGTGGTCAGCATGTTCACCTCGTTGCGGCTGGCTTGCGAGCCGCCACAGAAGAAGCCGATCACCATGTCGGCGTTGTCGTCTCCGTTGTCGTCAGCGCCGGGGCAGCCGTATACGCTGGTCTGTTTGACCTGCACGCCCAAGGTGGACGCCACCGATTGCGCCGTGCCCAGCCACCCGGCGGCATCCATCGCGCCCGCTTCGGTCGGCACGGCAATCTGCGCCGCGTTCGTCTCGCCCGCATGCACGGCGGCTATGGAATCCGCCACCTGTTGGCGCACCCGCTGCTCCAGGTTGTACAGGCTTTTCAGATCATCGAGATGCTCCTGCAAGGTCTGGTATGAACGCTGCTTGCCATAGCGGGAAACGAGTTCGTTGATGGCGGCTGGGTCGTCGACCTGTACCATCCAATGCCCGCCATCGGTGCGGAAATCGTTGGCGAAACTGGTTTCCATGGCGTCGATAAGCGCGGCTGTTTGCGTTTGCATGGTATTCGCGGCGTTGTTGAGCCTGTCGACGGTGCTCAGCAGGGTGGTTCGCGGGGTGAAGACGAACTGGGCGAATGGCGAATCCGAAGTGAAACGCGTGAGACTGGCGCTCGCGGCCAACTGGTCATAATCGGCAACGGCTCGGCGAGTGGATGTGATGGCGCTTTGGAAATCGTTGGCGTGCATGGCGCCTTGCGCGAAATCCATACTTGCCGCTGCGGTGGCGCGTGTGGATTTCGCGGATTCGATCACGGTGCGAATGTCTGCCAGCTCGCCGCTGGAAATCTGCCCGCGACCGGCAATGCCAATGCCTCCGGCCACGATCAGCAGCGCGATGAGAATCCTCGCCGCAATGCGCGAACCACGTCGGTTGGCATCGTAGAACATCATCATGTGCCGATCTCTCTTTCACGGTATTGCCTTGAGATTGTATTCCCTCGGAGCGCCTGTGGTTGCCCAGTCTAGCCCAGACCGTTCTTTGCCCTTGCCGTCGCATCGTTTCTGCGGCCGTGCGGTTTCATGGGGATTCACGACAGGATGGGCCGTTTCTTGTCGCAAATTGCCGATACATGTCATGTTTCATTGCGTTTTGCGACATGATGGATATCAACACCGGTTGGCGAAGGCGGAAGAAGACGGAAGTCGATTCCCGTACCACCACCGGCCGCGCATCGTTTTCGAAGGAGAAGCCATGGATATGATCCAGGCCATGAGGGCCCGCCATACGGTCCGCCAATACCTTGGTAAGCCGATTCCCGCACATGTGGTGGAGCAGCTTGAGGAGCGGCTCGAAACCGATAACCGGGAATACGGCATCGCCATAAGCCTGATGACGGAGGATTCGAGTGCGCTGGGTCTGTCGGCCAAGCTGGTGCGGGCCAAGGGCGTGCGCAATTACTTTATGGTGTCGGGTAACGCCGGTGGCGATGATGGCATCGATCTTGACTATCGCCTGGGGTATGTCGGCGCTGACCTCATGCTGTATGCGCAGACGCTGGGGCTGAACACATGGTGGGTGGGCGGCACCTATAACCGCAAGGCTGTGGCCAGGATGGCGCAGGGCGATCACACGATTGGAATCATCACGGTGGGTTATGGTGTCGTTCAGGGCGAGCCGCACCGTTCCAAGCGCCCCGATGAGGTAAGCAAATACGATGGCGCTGTGGTGCCAGACTGGTTCAGCAATGGCGTGAACGCCGCACTGCTCGCACCGACCGGTCTCAACCGGCAGCCGTTCATGATAACTGGAAGCGGGAATCGCGTCACCATCTCGTCCGCTTCGGGTATGCCGTTCGCAGGCGTCGACGTAGGTCTTGCTGCCTGTCATTTCGAGCTTGGAGCTGGCAGTCGGAATTTCGACTGGCGGCGATAATCAATAAGTGTCTTTGGTGTGCGAATATTTGTGTGATGCCTGATACGCTGGGTAGGTAATCATCTTGTCAGATAAGAAAAGGCGAAGGAGCCGGGATGGGCAACTATGGGGAGAGTGGGGGAAACTCAAGCGGTTCCGATGTGGAGGAACTCGTTAATGAGTTGAGTTTTCGCGTGGGCAATGTGGAAGATCAAGTGTCGGATTTGGAGGAAGACGTCGAACAGGTGCATGTCTCATTGGATGACCTTGCGCGTCGAATGAGTAACTATCAGTTCTCGATGTGGATTCAGTCAGAAGAGGGAAAAGAATATCGTGCTTGGAAAGATAAGTGGGAGCCGATTCTGGTTACATTCAAATCATTGAGAAAGGTGGCGGAATCCGATCGTTGTGAATATGCCCGATCCCAAACGATCAAGGCGGGGTTTAAGGCGAAACCGGATTGGAGGCAGTATCGCGCTCAGGAGAAGAACCCGATCATGCGGTTCCTTGGTCAGGGAGGAATGAAGGCGAAATTCGATCACGATATCGAGGAGTGGCAGCGGATCTATGACGAAGCCATAAAGCCGCTTCCTCACGCGTCGAAATTCGTAAAAGGCGGTCCTCGAATCGTCAAAGCGATCGAGGATGCCTTTAAGGATATTGACTCATATATCGAGTCAGGGGATTATGCAGAGATACGTTCGGTGATTCAGCGACCGCTGAGGGGGATTGAATATCTGTATGATGCCGAGGTTCCTGGTGAGCTTCCGGGAGTCGCTGAATGGCTGAAGGAGAACGAAAAAGAGGCTTAAGTCGGGGCCTTGGACGCGCAACGGAAAAGGAATGGGTGTTTCCTGTTTCACCGGTTTGGGTTGCGCGTTTCCATATCGGCGGATGCGGAATATCTGCATGCAAGGTTATGCAAACCTTCGCATAACGAGGATGTTGCCTGTCCGATAGGTGTACTTTGGTTGGACTGTGCCTATTTTCTGATGGTACGTTTTCTATGGGAGAAGTCGTCGCCGGGGATGAAGGACCAAAAGATGCAAACGCTGTCAGATGTAGTTCGCGACGTTGCGAAGAAAGAGGGGCTATCGCGAGATGGCAGAAAGGAAGGTCCTTTTCGAGGTCTGATGTCTCGCTGGCGGAGAAGGGAATCTGGAATCGAGCTGTTGCGTATTCTGGCCATGCTGATGATAGTAGGCCATCATTGCGCAACGCATGCTTCCATTCAATTGGACATTCTTCCTCCCTCCGCTTTTCGTTTCTTCATGCTCATGCAGATTCCATTTGGGAAAATCGGTGTTGCGTTGTTCTTCATGATTTCGGCTTGGTTCCTATGCGAAGCGGAAGATCCTAAGCTTAGGCAGTCGTTGAGAAGAATCTGGAATTTAGAGCGAGAAGTTTTATTCTACAGTATTTCCATATTTATACTTTGTTCTTTATTGGATGTTCAATCATCATTGACGAATGAAACCGTGGTGTTCTCGTCGTTGTTTCCTATAGCGTCGGGGAACTGGTGGTATTTGACGGCATATGTGATGTTTCTTCTTCTATATCCTTTTCTCACTATAGGTTTTAAGAAGATAGGATATAAACGTCATGGAATTATCTGTTTGATATTTCTTGTGGCATGGGGATTGATATACGGAATGACTGGCCTGGGAAATATGAATTTCTCAAATTATAGCTTCGTGTATTTCGTGTATTTGTATATTTTGATCTCATTTTATCGATGGTATATGAAGCCGCTGTCCACAAAAGCGGCAATGCTGTTCTGCGGTGTCGGGACGCTGTTTGTGGTGCTTAATGTTGCTATTCGCGACTATGTTCCAATGGATTTGGGATTCATCGAAAATGTCGATCATAATCGGCTTTTTCTATGTTCCGAGGGTAAGGCCCCCATTGTATTGGTTTCCTTTGGCCTGTTGATTCTCTTTTCGCGTTGGAATTTCTGCAGCACGTTCATTAATGCGGTATCTTCCGCAACGTTTGGCGTGTATCTGATTCATGAACATTTTAGTCTTCGTGATTATCTGTGGAGCGATGAACTATACCCCTTCTCCAAATTAATCGTGTCAGATCATGCTATTTTATCTTGCATTGCGATTATAGTTCTTATCTTTATTGGATGCATTGTTATCGATATTGTTCGACAGATTTGTTTCGTGATATGCGTTGATAGAAAAGCCGATATGTTATTTGACATGTTGTGTAATGACATATCATCCAGTTCTCGCATTCGCCGGATTAAGAAAAGATTTGTAGATAAATATTTAAGGGAGAACGTAGATGAGCCGGACGACAACGAAAACTGAGGAATCCGTCAGGCGTGTGCCTGGTAAGGCGTGTCGGCGTGATGGTTCTCCGCAAAGAGAAGAAAAGGAAGCGGGCGTAGAACGTTTTTTGCGGTCTCTTCCGGTGTTCGTCGGTACGCATCGCACCGCTATCCATAGTGCGGTGTTCATCGTTTATCTTGCCGTGGTCGTTACGGTCATGTGCTTCCACGAGCCATGGTTCGATGAGGCGCAGGCGTGGCTCATCGCCCGAGACTGTTCGTGGAGGGAGCTCCTGACGGTCCGTACACATTACGAAGGCCATCCGCCGTTGTGGTGGATGTTGCTTGCCGTTCCCGCAAAGCTTGGCATGCCATACGAGTGGGGCCTCAAAGGCGTGCAGCTACTGACTGCGGCATTGATGATCTGGTTGTTGGAATTCAGGACGAAGCTGCCCGAGATTCTGAAGGTCATCATGCCGTTCTCGTATTTTCTGTGCTACCAGTATGGTGTCACTTCGCGCCCATATGCACTGATGATTGCCGCCATGTTCTTGGTTGCGATTAACTGGAAGAATCGCGATGAGAAGCCGTGGCCGGTTGTGCTGAGCATGATGCTGCTGTGCCTCACCAGCTCGTACGGCATCGTGATTGCCGGTTTGTTTTCAGTGCTGTGGGTGTTCGATTTCATTCGTTCCGACAAATCCCTGTTTTTGAATAAAGGCAGATTCTTTGCCTTGCTTGCTCTTTTGGTTTTGGCGATTTGCCTTATATATGCCATTCGCCCGATTGACGGAACATCGACCGGTGCCATTGGCGAATCCGATGATGACATCAACTCGCCCGCGATTCGATACCTATACATATGGCTGCTTCTTCCATCTGAGACGATGTTCACGTCATATACCGGCGATTCCTCCTTGGAAACGGTGGATCTGTCCGCCGGAGCATTTCTCTATGCTGCGGCGATTTCGATCATGGTCTGGTGCGTTATCGGTTGGATATGTCGTAGACGAAATATGTTGAGGCTATTGCTGGTTCCATACGTTGTTCTCAGCGTGATCTTCATGATGTATTTCTCGATGCATCATGAAGGCATTATTCTTGGATATTTTCTGATGATTCTGACTATTGCATGTGATGTAAAAGAATTGGGTATGGCGGATGTGCCTCGACAACTGTTGAAAGCTGAGAAGGATGTTGCGGAGAAAATAGGCAATTCAAAATTCCTCTGGTATAAGGCAATGCTTTGTTGCGCCGGATTTGTCGGTCATGTTCATAGGCGTGTACTGGAACGTAAGCGCTTGTGCGTGCGACATCAAGTATGACTACAGTTCCAGTCGTTATGTGGCAAGTTTCATCAAAGACAATGATCTTGAAAAATATAAGTGGATGAGTGGATGGTCGCGAATCACTGAGGGGCAGGCAAACGCCAAGGTGAAACAAATGATTCGATCCGGTGAATGGTATTGCGCCGGTGAGGAATGTGTTGACTTCACTCCTTGGATTGAAGGCACGCTACTTATCTCCAATCCGTACTTCAAATCAAATCTCATAGGAAATTCATATGAAAATCAGACGTATCTCTCGTGGGAGTGGATGAAGGATCCTCAGCGCGCCCGGAAGGACATCGAGCGATGGCGATCCTCTGAGGAACCTGAATTCTACAGCACCATCTATCAGCCTTTTTATTTCTCGGATCTTGGTTATAAAAGAAACGATTATATCAAATTCCATGTTGGAACGCGCATTACACCCTGGAAAGATTCAAGAACGAAGAAAGATACGGATATCTACATCCGTAAGGATATCTATCGTGGTGTGTTGCATTCGCCAGATGCCGGCATCAAATGGTCGGATGGCAGCAAGATCAAGTAGTGCAAAGATGGAAGCCGTGTGACGGTTCGTTTCGTTTTCGCGGCGAATTGATTCACTCGACATGTGAGGATGGGCAGGAATGGCATGAATGACCGCAACCGGGGTTCCGTAGGTGGTTTTTGCGTTCCGTAGATGGTCGGTGCCGGAAAGCGGTTACGGAATCCGCTTTATCAGGCCGTTTTTATGTCTTGGTTCCGGAGGCAACCGCCTACGGAACCTCAAAACCCCCTACCGAACTCGCCAGAGAGGGGAGTGACCCGTCTCATCCCTCAATTCGATCGGCTGTTGCCGTCGTTCGCTCTGATCGGATTGCTCAAAACAGAAGGGTGTGAAGCCGTTTGTCTGCTTCACACCCTTGGGGCGGTTACGGAAGAAAGAAAAGCGTCTCCGGATTCAGGCTCGGCCGCTTCTAGAACACGGACCGGGCGCCGGCCATCTTTTCGAATTCCTCAAGCACCTGCACCTTGGCGAGGGCATCCTCGTATTTCACGGTGCCCTTGTTCACCAGGCGCGCCAGATCCTGGTCAAGCGTGTGCATGCCTTCCTTTTCGCCGGATTGCAGCACCGTGCGGATCTGATGGGCTTTGCCGCCGCGGATCAGTGCCGCCACGGCCGGGGTGTTGAGCATCACTTCGGTGGCGGGCACTCGGCCATGCCCGCTGGCGCGGGGGAGTAGGGTCTGCACGACCACGGCGCGCAGTGTGGATGCCACCTGCACGCGGATCTGCTGCTGCTGGTTCTCCGGGTATACGTCGATCAGACGGTCCACGGTGGAGCCTGCGTCCTGCGTGTGCAGGGTGGCGAATACCAGGTGGCCGGTTTCCACTGCGGTCAATGCGGTGGAGATGGTCTCCAGGTCTCGAAGCTCACCTACTTCGATGATGTCAGGGTCTTCGCGCAGCGCTCGCTTCAGCGCTTCGGCGAAGCTTTTCGTGTCGGTGCCCACTTCGCGCTGGCTCATTACGCAGCGCTTGTGCTGGTGCACGAATTCGATCGGGTCTTCGATGGTGATGATGTGGTCGGCGCGTTCCGCGTTCGCCTTGTCTACGATCGCGGCCAAGGTGGTCGACTTTCCGGAGCCGGTCGGGCCGCATACGAGCACCAGTCCGCGCGGCAGCATGGCCAGGTCGGCGATGCGCGGGTCGAGGTCGAGCTGCTTCGCGGTTTTGATTTCGGTGGGGATGGTTCGTAGAGCGGCGCAGATGCCCAGGCGGTCGCGGTATACATTTACGCGGAAGCGTAGCAGGTCGCCGATGGAGAATGAGATGTCGAGTTCCAGGTCGTCTTTGAAGCGTTCGAGTTCCAGATCGTTGGTCATGGTCTGCACGGCGGCGAAGGTGTGGTCTTTGTTCCACACGCTCAGGCCTTTGGCGGGCTGGAGTTTGCCGTCCACGCGCAGCATGGGAGGGTCGTTGATCACCAGGTGCAGATCGGAGGCGTTCAATTCCACGAGCTGGCGGATGGCGGCTACGAACTCGTCGTCTGCGTCGGGGTGTTCGGCGCGTAGGGTTTCCTCTACGAGCCGGGCTTTTTCCAGCCGTTGCGGCGGGATGGCGTCTTTGTCGGAGCCGGTGGTTTCCGGCACTACGAAATCGGTGACGGGCAGCGGTGAGGGAATGCTGTTCAATGGGATTTTCGGTGTTGTGTCGGTGTCGCGCGTGAATTCGGGGTCGAGTTCGGGCATGCGCGCCGTCAATGGCTCGTCTTGTTGCTCTTCGAACGTGTTTTCGGGCATGGTGTAATAGCCTTCGACCGGCGTCATGGAGGGTTTTTGGGTTTCGGGGAATGACGCGGGGCGCTGTACGGGCGTGGAGGGGGCCGGTTTGGAGAACCAGGGTTTGGTGTGGCGTTTGTTGCCGTCGCCGTGTGCTGTGGCATCGACTTGGCTCGGGGCGGACTGGCGTGGGGTCGGCTGGTGCTGGGCGGCTGCGGGCGAGGCTGCGGTTGCGCCGTTGGCTTTCCTGTGTTCGTCTTCGTTGCCGCGTGCCGTCTGATTGGCATTGTCGGTGTTCTCTGCGTTCTCTGCGTCGTCGCCTTCGGCTTTCGGGGCCGGTTTTGCCGGGACGATCGATTCGACGGTCATTTGCACGGCTGGTTTGCCGTTCAGTGATTCGAAGATGCCCATCATGTCGGATGCGTTGGCTCGCAACGCGTCTTCGGTTGAGCCGTGGCGACCGCGTTTGTGCGATTCGTTGAGCGAGGGGGCGGTGCCGGGAATGGTCACGCCTTTCAACCCGGCCAGATATGAGCCATTGTCCGAATCCCACTCGGCCTGCTCTGCCGCATCAGTCATGTGTTGTCCTTAATCTCGATTGCTTTCTTCGTTGAAAATCTTGGGGGAGCGGTGCCCCGGCGCATTGGCCGTTGGGCGGCCGCCCGATGAGCGCGGGTACAGTGTGCATGAACGTGCATGAACGTGTATGAACATGTATGAACGTGTGCCGTGCCGCCGGTCACAACCACGAAATCGGTGGCACGGCATTGTCCACACTGTCACACGGTGACGCGCAGCACCTCGTCCACGGAGGTGATGCCTTCCAGCACCTTCTGCCAGCCGTCGTCACGCAGACTGGTCATGCCTGCGGCCTCGGCCGCGGCCTGAATATCCAGCGAGGTGGCGCCCTTGGCGATCATGTCCTCCATTGTCGCGTCCACGCCCATCACCTGCTGGATGGCCACGCGCCCGCGATACCCGGTGTTGGAGCATTCGCGGCACCCCACGGGGCGGTACACGGTTGGCAACGGGTCGCCCGGCTTGTATGGCACGCCCATCAGCCTGAGTTCCACCGGTGTGGCCTGGTCGGCTTTGCAGCATTTCTTGCATAGGCGTCGTGCCAGTCGTTGTGCCATCACGGCGGCCAGCGACGAGCTCACTAGGAACGGTTCCACGCCCATCTCCGTCAAACGGGTTACGGCGCTCGGCGCATCGTTGGTGTGCAGGGTGGAAAGCACCAAATGGCCGGTCAGCGAGGCCTCGATGGCGATGTTCGCCGTTTCGGCGTCACGGATCTCGCCGATGAGCACCACATCGGGGTCGGCTCGCAGGATGGAACGCAGTGCCGCGGCGAAGGTCATGCCGGCCTTGTTGTTCACCTGCACCTGGTTGATGCCCCTCATGCGAAATTCCACAGGGTCTTCGACGGTGATGATGTTGATCTCCGGCTTGGCCACGTCGCCCAGTGTGGCGTACAGGGTGGTGGATTTACCCGAACCGGTCGGACCGGTGACCAGCACCATGCCGTATGGGCGCGAATACGCTTTGGAATACACTTCGAAGTTGCGTTTGCTGAAGTTCAGATCCGCCACCTTCAGGTTGCCTGCCGGGGTGCTGAGGATTCGCATGACGATTTTCTCGCCCCACACGGTCGGCAGTGCGGCCACACGCAGATCGACCTTCTCGCCGTTGTGCTTGACGGTGATGCGGCCGTCCTGTGGCTTGCGGCGCTCGCCGATGTCCATGTCGGACATCACCTTGATGCGGCTGATCACGCCGGCGGTCATGGCGCGGGGTGCCCGCTGGAACACGTGCAGTACGCCGTCGATGCGGTAGCGGACGAGCAGGCCGTCCTCCTGCGGTTCGATGTGGATATCGGAGCAGTGGTCGTCGATGGCCTGGTTGATGAGCAGGGTGACGAATCGTGCGACGGGCGATGACGCTTCGGCATCGTCCTTTTCGAGGTCGATTTCCTTTTTGGCGGTGACGGCGACCTCATGCGAGATCTCGTCGAGCTCGGCGTTAGCGCGCAGGTGTCGGTTGATGGATTCCTGCACTTGGGATGGCATGGCCACCATGGCGATGACGGGCATGCCGGTGATGGCGGAGACGTCGTCGATGGCGGAGAAGTTCTTCGGGTCGGCCATGGCGACGGTGAGTCGCCCGTTGATGATGGACAGCGGCAGCAGGTTGTTGCGGCGGCACAGGTCATCGGGCACGAGTTTCATCACGCTGTCGTCGATCTGGTATTCGTTGAGGTCCACGAAGGGGAAGCTCAGGCTTTGCGCCAGGGCCAGCGCCTTGGCGCGTTCGGTTTCCTCGTCCATTTCCTCGTCGCCGGCTTCGGGCATTTCCGGTTTGGGCAGCGTCATGTTTTCGGCGGCGTGCCGTGGCATGGCTCCGGTGGGCGTCGGTGCGAACACCTGTGGGATGTCGCCGGTGCTGACGTGCGGCGCGGTGTCGTCTTCGTCTTTGTTTTTCCGTCTGAAATTGAACAGAGCTCCTGCGGCGTCACTCATGCTCATGACTCCTCCTCCCCGCCCCGCACGCCACTGTGGGGCTTGTTCGTCCGCGGTTTCAGAGCTTCCGTGCTTGCCGGAGCCGCGGACTGTAACGTATGCAAAAAAATTGCAGACTTTCGTAGTCATTGTAAAGGATGAATCTGGAAAAATCTAATACAGCACGGTTTGTGAGACGTCTTCTGTCCTGAAAACGTTGGCACGGTATCGTGGTATAGTCAAGCAAAGAGTGATAATGCGTGGTTGTGTTGTCAGGTCTTATGATCGCGTGCCCACTGATGGGCGGGCGTCGGCGTGGAAGGGCTGAATATGGGGCGCAGAAGAGGCGTCGGCTTCCCGCAGGAAGGCGGGGCCGAAGGCGTGATGCTGGCTGGGCGCATGCCGAAACGAGGCATGCCGAAACGTGGCGAACGGGGTTTCACGTTGGTGGAGACCATTGTGGCCGTGCTGGTGCTGAGCCTGGTCGGCTTGGCGGCGGCGCAGTTCGCGGTGACGGCGATTCGCACATCGTACGCGCAGCAGATGCGTTCCACCGCCGTCTCGCTGGGCGACGATGGTGTGGAGCGCGTGCAGGCGCAGATCGCCTCGGTGAATTCCGACTCGTATTTCGACGAGCTGACCAAAGGCATGGGCGAGTCCAGAGTGGACGACGCCTATACGGCATTGCAGAAGGCCGGTGCCTTCACTTCCAACGGCGCCGTCACCACGCAACTGAAGGATCTGGGCTGGGCCGCCACGGCCGACTCCTCCGATACATACATCCATCCGGCTCGTACCACTACCGGCAAGGATTTCAAGCAGTCCGAGTTCATGGTGTATACGGTGGTGGAGAAGGCCTACCGGCTTTCCGGCACCATGCAGGTCAAGACGGCCAGCGCATGGGGGCTTCCCAATCACGGCCTGGACTATGTGAACGGCGGCGACGCCTCGGGTGATGTGTGGACGCCCACCAAGCCGGTCACCAAGGCGTTCAAGTCCGGTTCCACCAGCACCTATGTTCCTGTGATCCGCGTGGTTGTGGGCGTGACCTGGCCGGATAACCTGACCAAGAACAAGACCTGCATCTACACCACGTCCATGGTGCTTGACGTGAATGCCGACTGGAAGCTGATTGTGTGATCGGTGCCATGATGCCGGAGCAAAAGCCAAGCCGTCAGGCGTGTGAAGGAAACGGGGGAGCGGTGACGATGAATAGGGAATGCGAAGCGGGTGTGAGCGGTGTTGTGCGCCGGATGCGGCGTGGGCTTCGGGCAGGCTGTGGCGCTGGTCGGCGTACCGTATTCCCCGCGCGGCGGGGCGAGCGTGGCGTGAGCATGGTGGAGTTGATGGTGGCGTTGTTCATCTTCATGATGATTTCCGGCATCTTCCTCACGTCCATCATCCAGTTCCTGCACACCACCACCACGGATGCGATCCGCACCAGGTCGGCGTCCGAGATCGCCACGGCCACGCAGCGCATCGACCGGTATGTGCGCTATGCCTCCGCCATGGAATACGATGATGCGGCGCAGCGGGTCACCATGCTTATGTCGGGCGAGACCGCCGGCAAGCAGCGCTGCGTGGTGCTGCAATACGATGAGGCCGCGTGGGCGAACGGCACGGTGAACACCTATGGCAAGCTGGTGCTTAAGACCAAGGATGCCGGGGCGGCTTCGTGGAGTTCGAATGTGGTGCTCGGCTCGCTGATGAACCATTCGTCGAGCAGTGGTGTCACGTCGGACGATTCCTTGTTCGGCGCGCAGATGTTCAGCCTGGACGGCACGAAGAAGGTGCTGACCTTCTCGCCGGTGGCCGGCTCGTATTCGGGCGGCAAGCCGATCACTTCGAATGTGACTACCACGTTCACCGCACGTAATGTGAAGGCCACGAACCCCACGCCGGATTTTTCGGTGTGCAGCTGAGCGGTGTGGGCCGGGCCGTGGGCCGGGCCGTGTGCACTGTGGGCAAGTTCTCGGCTGTAGTGCCCGGAGCGTTTTCGGGGCCCTGTGTCTGCCGCTGGCTGGTGGCGGGCGCGGGGCCTGTTGCTGCCACACGTGCCGGGTGCGGCTGGTTGAGGAGCTTGATATATAGGTATGCCGCATATGGAGAGGTGTATGGCGGAGGCGGCGATGGCGTGCGACACGCGGGATTCATGATGTGGACACATGGTGCAGAGGGGATTTTCGGGGAGCCGGCAGGCTGGCGGAAGCGGCGATGGTCATGGATTTGTTTTTGTGTTTTCATAAACATAAACGGCGTTAACGTTTTGTGGCCGTGGCGCAGACCTTGTAACGACGGGGGTTGCGACGGGGGTATGCGTGCGAAAAAGCGGAGTGCGTGATCGGTAATGCATTAGTTGATGAAATAAAGTAAAGATTCTGTAATACCATCGTTTGCAGGAATTAAACGAGTTAATCGACAGATGTGGTGCAAATATTGGGTTTCTTGGTTTGACAACGGTTGCGGAACGACGTACAGTAGGAGCCATCAGTTCACAAGACTGAGGCGTTGCCCATAAGGGCAGGGCAAGGTGCCGGAAGTCCGCAGATGGGCGTTCGGCAACAGGAGATTGGTTGCGATTCCAATAGGTATTCCGTGGGGGAAGCACTGGTTGGAAATGTCTGTTGTGTGGGACATGAGGTTGCAGCCACTCTCCGCTGAATTGGAGGGAAGAATCCAATATGAAGAGTGTACAGAACGCGCTGAAGCGTCGCGCCAACGGCGAAAAGGGCTTCACCCTCGTCGAGCTGCTTGTCGTGGTCATCATCATCGGCATCCTTGCCGCCGTGGCCATCCCGATCTACCTGAACCAGCGCAAGGCCGCATGGAACTCCGCCGCCCAGAGTGACGTGAAGAACGCCAGTGTTGTTGTGGAAACTGCCATGACGAATAATAACGGCAAGGTGGACGGTCTTACTACGACTTGCAATAAAAAGGTGGGACCTAGCACGTGCACCGTTGGTGCGGATACTGTCACCATTTCCGATAAGGTCGAGCTGACTATCGATTTTGATAAGGCCAACAACAAGTACACCATCACGGGTCAAAATAAGAGCGATAGCAAGTGCAAGACTTATACCTATGATTCCTCTGTTGGCACCATCTCTGCCAAGTGAGTGAAACTCAGGTAGTCGCGTTATGAAGAGTGGGGTGTTGAGGGTGTCCATCACCTTCGACACCCCACTCTCTACGTGTCTTTCATCGTGCAGCGCAGATCAGGTTTTCAGCTGTTTCGCAGAATTCTTGCATTTGACAGCACGCGCCGACGGGGAAACAGGGGGGGGGGTAACGGCAACAAGCCGTGGCTTTCGCTCACACGGGCGGAAGCGGAAAGCCACCGTCCAACGTCGGGCGGTGCGGCGAACGAGGATCGATGATGATCCCAATGGTTGTTCCGTGGGGGAAGAGCCATTCGGAATCAACCGGTGATTGAAGTACGGGTCCATGGTCGGTTTTCGGCATAGCTCTGAAAGGAGATTCGACATGCGAAGTGTGCAGAATGCGTTGAAGCGTCGTACCAAGGGCGAACAGGGCTTCACCCTCGTCGAGCTGCTTGTCGTGGTCATCATCATCGGCATCTTCGCCGCCGTGGCCATCCCGGTCTACCTGAACCAGTGTATGGCCGCCTGGGACTCCGCCGCCCGAAGCGATCTCAAGAACGCCAATCTTGTCATGGAGACGGTCAGATCGCAGGCGAATTCGCTGACCGAGGTGAGTCTCGACGACTGCGGCAGGGTGGACGGCGGTGCGAACGGTACGACCTGCCACGTCGAGGGCAGCGCGATCGGTGTCTCCCCCAGCGTCGTGCTCGCCGTCGAACACGATAAGGCGAACGGCAACGAATATCGCATCACCGCCTACAACACCAACAGCGGCAGATGCAAATCCTATACGTACACATCCAAGGACAGTCGGACCGTCGCGGGGGAACGGCAGTGAACGGTCGATTCCCGCGAAGCGGGGTGTCGCGCGGCCGGTGCACGCGGCGCCACACCCGCACGGTCCACAACGCAAGCATGAAGTTGCACGCTACACGGTAACGAAGGAAAATTCATGGCCAAAGCACAAGCACAGACGCCCATGCAACAGAACACCGCACAGAAATGGCGGTATAAAGGTGTCACGCCCGATGGCAGCAAACAAGTCAAAGGCACCATCGAAGCCAACTCGCGCGATCAGGCCGTGGCGCGCATCACCCAGATGGGTGCCATCCCCACCGAACTGGTGAACCTCTCCGCAGGCACCGGCCTCAACAAGAACATCGAAATCAAGGGCCTGGCCAAACTGCCCTCCAAAAAGGACTTCGCCGTCACCTCGCGCCAGCTCGCCACCATGGTCTCTGCAGGCGTCTCGCTCATCCGCGCGCTGAACATCGTCATCGAACAGACCCGCAACGAGAAGCTGCGCAACGCACTGGCGGAATGCGCCGCCAAAATCGAAGCCGGCTCATCCTTCTCCCAGGCCATGGAGGAGAACGAGGACGACATCTTCCCGCCCGTCATGGTGTACATGGTGCGTGCCGGCGAAACCGGCGGCTTCCTTGACAAATCGCTTATCACCGTGGCCGACAGCTTCGAAGCGGACGTGCGCCTGCAGGGCCAGATCAAATCCGCCCTCGCCTACCCGGTGGTCGTATTGTGCATCGCCCTGGCGCTGGTGGCCGTGATGCTGCTCACCATTGTCCCCATGTTCGACAACATGTACAAGTCCATGAACGCCACCCTGCCGCTCATCACGCAGATCATGGTGGCCATGGGCAAAGTCGCCCCCGTGGCCATTCCGCTGGTCATCGTGGGGCTTATCGCATTCTTCATGTTCTGGCGGCGCAACCGCAACAAGGACTTCATCCGCTCCTGGTGGGAGCCGTTCCTGCTCAAAGCGCCGGTATTTGGCAAGCTCAACACCAACGTGGCCCTGGCGCGCTTCTGCAACAACTTCTCGTCCATGCTCGCCTCCGGCGTGCCGATTCTCAACGCCCTCGACATCGTGGGCTCCACCTCCGGCAACTATGTGCTCGACACCGCCTCCAAACGCGTCTCCAACCTAGTGGAACGCGGCTACCGCCTCTCCGACAGCATGGCCAGCGAAAACGTGTTCCCCACCATGCTCACCCAAATGGTCTCCATCGGCGAGGACTCCGGCGCCATCGACCAGATGCTCGCCAGCGCCGGCAAAGCCTACGACGAGGAAGCGCAATCCATGGCCAAGCAGCTCACCTCGCTGCTCGAACCATTGATGATCCTGGTGCTCGGCGTGGTGGTCGGCTTCATGGTGCTCGGCCTGTACATGCCGATGTTCTCCATGTTCGACGCCATGAACGCCACCGCCTGACGGCTGGGGAGAGGAAGCAACCATGAAGCATTCGCAGCTTTGGGCAACATTGAACAAACGCTACCGCGCACGCCTCAACGCCTGCGTGGGGGAGCAGGGCGCCGCCATGCTCATGGCCATCATGTTCGTGATGGTGGTGCTCGCCACCTCCGCACTGGTATTGAGCATCCTGCTCGCCCAGGCATTGCCCTACAAGAACAACAGGGCCAACGCCCAGGCCGGCTACGCCGCCGAATCCGGGCTCGAAGCCGCATTGAGCTTCCTGCGCGAGGCCGAAGCCGGCGGCAGTGCCTCCGCGCTACTGCCCACTATCGTCGCCGACAAGGGCGCGGCCGCCAAAGACGAACAGTTCACCAAAACCGCGGGCGGCACCGTACTGCTCAACAACGTCGCCGTGAATGCGGGCACCGCCAACGCCAGCACCATCGCCTACGCGCCGGCGAACATGTCGTACAAAGTGGAGATCGCCTACTTCGACGGCGACCCCGACGCCAGCGGCACCAACCAGATCACCACCACCAGCGGCCTAAGCGGCGTGAAATACGCGGTGGCCAAATCCTACGGTTACATCAACCGCTACCCGAACGGGCGCACCGGCAGCGAATCCAATCCGCTGCGCTCCATGCGAGCCGTCTACAAGTTCGAACAGCAGAGCAGTGTCACCCCGCCGCCCACGCCATCCGGTGGCGGCGGCCGCGTCGGCATGGGCTTCTACGCCGCCGCCCCATACAACGGGCGTATGGACAACCAGCCCACATGGAAGATCATCGCCAAGCCCGACTTCGACACCGACAAGAACCCGACCGGCGAAGTCAAATACGCCAACGGTTCGGGAACCTCGGGCGGTTCCGATCCCATTTCGCCCTCCAGCGTGATGAACCCGGTGAACCAGACCTGCATGCTGGCCACCACCAAGGTGGTCGACAAGGCCGAGACCCTGGACCAGATGGTCGACCCCACCGGCATGCCGCAGGTCGGCTCCGCGCTGGTCATCATCCCGCAAGCGCATAAGACCAGCAGCAGCGACAACGCCGTACGCTACACCGAACAGTGCAAGGCCAACGGCACATACTCCAAGCTCAACACATGGGTGTATTGGACGGACAATACCATCCGCCCCAGCTCCGACATGTCGCTATGCGTCACCGGTGCAGACATCAGCAGCTCCAATATCAGAGGCGGCATCGCGGCCCCGGCCACCCTGCAGAAATGCGGCACCTCCTACGGCGTGAACATCGCCGGTCAAGCCGACTACTACACCAACACCGGTGACGACGGGCCGCAGCAGAAGGAGAAGCGCGACCCCAACAGCACACTCAACCTGTACCAGAAGTGGGCGTTCTACAACGGCTTCATCAACGCCGGGTATCTCAACGAACTCTCCTCCGTGCAGGATCAGGCCGCGGCCTACGACGGCAGCCTGCCCGAATCGCAGGGCTTCTCCGTAGGCGGCGTGCAGAAGCAGAAGAAGACCCGCTTCCAGGTGCTGGAGGTCTCGACCAGCGTGAACCCCGGGCAGGATATTCGGTATCTGAGCGGCGGCCACTGGGCATCCAACATCGATGACTTCGCCAACCTGCAAGTCCGTTTCCTTGGCGCATCAGGATGGAACACCTCCGCCGACGTGACCGCATGGTTCGACGTGGCTGGCGATATGGAGAACGCCACCGCATCCTTCGGACAGGCCGGCGAAGCCGGAGCCGCCACCCAGCAGCTGGTGAACGAGACCTCCGGGTTCTGCCTGTCCACCTCCGCGGACGGCACCGACACCTACACCGACACCTGCCATGTGAAATCCGGCGATTTCAACCCGTACTGCTACAAGAAAGCACTGACCGGCAACCCTGCACAGCAGGACTCCGACCTGCATGTCACGGACTACTGCAGTGCCGCCGACCATAACGAGGCCGCGCCGGACGACCACGCCGAATACGACGAGAACACCTCCACCGACGGTTCCGGCACGCCGACCAAGATCTGGAAGAGCGTAAACGGCGCGAAGAAGTACTTCGTCATTGACGGCGACAAGATCAAACTCACCGACAACGAGGGCGCCGCAACGACCTTCACGCGCTACAACGCCAAGGCCGCCAACAAGAGCGACAAAGGCACCTTCCAGGCCAACGGCCAATGCCTGACCGAGGTCTACCCCGGCGATAAGATCGGCGGCGTCTCCGCCTACGCGCGCACCGACGGCAAACCGGACGTTCGCATGGCCGCCTGCGGCTCGTCCACCGACTACCTCGACCGTTCCATCAAATCGCAGGTGTGGAACGCGGCCGTGCAATGGGATTCCAGCGGCCCAAGCGGTGGCGGTAGCTCCGGCGGCTCCAGCGGCGGCACCGTCGTCACCACGCACGAAGCCTCCCAATACAAGGGATACGTGACCTCCAAGGAAATCGGCGCCACGTATACGGGCTGGTGATCGCATGAACACGCAACCGCATCTGCTGCTCGACACCACCACCGCCGTGGTGGTGATGGTCGCCGCACTGGTGATCGGCGCCATCATCGGCTCGTTCCTCAACGTGGTGATCTGGCGCGTACCCAACCACATCAGCATCGTGAACCCCAAACGCAGCTTCTGCCCCAACTGCAAGGCGCAGATCGCATGGTACGACAACATCCCCGTCGTCTCCTGGCTGGCGCTCGGCGCGAAATGCCGCCATTGCAAGGAGCCCATCGCCGTGCGCTACCCGCTGGTCGAAAGCCTGACCGGCGTGGCATTCGCCGCAGTGATGGCCGGGGTGGTGTTCGGCCTCTACGAGCCGTGGGCGCTGCCCGCACTGCTGTTCTTCGCCGCGGTGTCGATCGTGGTGGCGTTCATCGACCTTGACCACCATCTCATTCTGAACGTCATCATCTACCCGAGCCTGGGCATCACCGCGGTGCTGCTCGCACTGGCCTCGCTGCTTACCGGCGATTGGATGCGCATGGTGCACGCGCTTATCGGCGCGGTGGTGCTCGGCGCATTCTACCTGCTGCTCGCACTCGTCTGGGCAGGCGGCATGGGCGGCGGCGACATCAAACTCGCCGTGCTCATCGGCTTGACGCTCGGCTGGCTCGGCTGGCCGCAGCTCGTCGTCGGCGCATTCGCCGCGTTCTTCGTCGGAGGAATCATCAGCATCGTGCTGCTCGCCCTGCACAAGGTCAAGCTGCGCGGCGGCATACCCTTCGGCCCGTCCATGGTGATCGGCGCATGGATCGGCATCTACGCCGGTGCGCTCATCGCCAACTGGTATCTGCAGATTTCGGGCCTCGCCTAGAGCCCACAACAAGAGGAGAGTCCATGAGAGCTATCTCGATACTGGCGTTGTCCAACGACGCCATACGCGCGGCAGTCATTGCCGACCCCTATTCGGCGCACCCCACCATCAAGCATTTCCAGGTCTTCCCGCTGCCCAACGGCACCGTGGTCGACGGCGAAGTGGTGGACGAAACCACCGTCAAAGGCCTGCTGGAAACACTCGTCAAGCGGTTCAAATACCCGCGCGAAGACACCGCGCTGCTGTACTCCAGCCGCCGCATGGTCTTCCGCGAAGCCGACTTCCCGTACATGGCGCTCGACGACCTGCGTGCCACGCTGCCGTTCCAGGCCAAAAGCATGATCCCGCTGCCGGCGGAGGAATCCGTACTGGACTTCGTGCCGCTGTCGCTGGAGGAAGGCGACCAGGGGCAGCAGCTGCACGGGCTGATCGTCGCCACGCTTCGCGCCGGATTGGAGAAAACCGCGCGCGTCATCGAAGACGCCGGATTCGTCGTCACCTCCGTGGACGCGGCGCCGTTCGCATTGTCGCGACTGTTCGGCGACCCGAACCAGGAGAAGATCGAAGCCGTGGTGAACGTGGGCAGCAACAGCACCGACGTGATCGTGCTCGACCACGGCAAGCCCGCATACCTGCGCGTCGTGCCATCCGGCACCGACGATCTGACCGACGCCGTGGCCAACGCGCTCAACATCTCGTTCGAAGACGCCGAACAGATCAAACAGCGTCTCGGCCTGCAGAACGTGGTCGGCGACGAACGCCTCGAAAAAGCCGAGGAAGTCATTCGAGAAACCGCGGCCCAGCTCATCGTCGGCATCCGCAACACCCTGAACTACTACAGCACCGATCACGAGGGCAGCACCATCGAAGGCATCATCCTCACCGGCGTCGGCTCGCAGCTCGAAGGCTTCCCGTCCGTGCTCGCCAGTTCCACCGGCAAAGTGGTGCGCATCGGCGACCCATTCGAGAAATTCAAGCTGACCAAGGAAGTCAGAAAACAAGACATCATGATGCATGCGACCGATATGGCCGCAATGCTCGGACTCGTAATCGGAAAGAGGGCACGATGAGCAGGGACAGGGGAGAAAAGACCCGGCGCACCAGCAGTTCCACAACCAAGACGAAAGCGCAGAAGCCAGCCAGGAACCAGCGTGGCAAGCGCGGCGGCGACGAAGGCGACGTGGAAAAGACCTCGATTCTGTCGATGGACTTCTCCGACATCGGCCAGGCGCTGAGCCGGGGCAGCAGCAAGCGCAGCGGCAAGGCGGAGACTCCCGACCAGTGGGTCATGCGCGCCAACCTCATGCCGAAATCGATCATCGCCCTGAACCGCGATCGCGCCATCAAATACCTGCTCGCCTACGTACTGGCCGCAGTGCTGATCGCCGCGATCGTGGTCAGCGGCGTGATGATGGCACAGGTCGGCTTCGCCAACCACCGCACCGACAAGGCGCAGGAGCATTCCATCGCACTGCAGAAGCAGCGCGCCAAATACAAGGACGTGGAAGACACCCTGAACTTGCTGGCCGACAGCCAGGTGGCTCGCGTCTCCATGCTGTACGACGAAATCGACTGGTACAAGGTGGCGGACGGACTCAACGGCGCATTGCCTGCGAACGGCAAATACACCAACCTCAAGCTCAGCGAATACCAGCTGGGCGGCGACAACCAGAGCTCCTCGTCGTCCACTGGCGACAACGCCTCCTCCGTGTGGGCGTCCAAGGGCGTGATTTCGATCGACTTCGCCGTGCAGTCGCCCGACTTCGTGTCCGCCGAGGCGTTCATCTCGAACTTCTCGCACATCAACGGGTATATGACCGGCGACGTCAGCTCCATCACCAACGGTTCCGACAGCAATCAGGGCTACACCTACACCGGCAGCGTGTCCATCGATTTGACGGACAACACCACCTCGCGCGGCGACAACTCTGCAGGCGCCGTCGACTCCCACCGCGTATTGCTCAAGCAGCTGCGTGAGAACCTGGCCAAGACCGCAAGCGGCACCGAGGCGGGCAACGCCAGCTCGTCGAACGGCACGTCCAATTCCAGCACGTCAAGCTCGTCCAACTGACGTGGCAACGGAAACGATTCAACGGAGAGTGAGCGATAATCATGAACCTCAACAAGCATAGAATTGCGTGGATCGGCTTTGCCGTAGGCATCGTGCTGGTCATCCTCATCACATGGATGGCGGCCGTCTCGCCTTGCCTTGACAAGATCCACAACGCCGACGAGCAGACCGCGCGGATCGAAGCGCAGAACGAGAAGACGCAGAAGAAGATCGACCAGCTGATGATCGCCAGCGAAACCATGACCATCCAGCGGGCGCGTCTGAAGCAGCTGCAGGCGCAGCTGCCGGAGAACTTCGACCAGTCGGCCTTCATCACCTCGATCGACCAGGCTGCGGCGGGAACCGGCGTGACCATCAAGTCCGTCACCTTCGACGATGCGGTCGAGGCGGCATTGCCGGCGCAGGCGCAGAAAAGCATCGTGGCCGGTCATCTGGTCGAAGTGCCATTGGCCATCACCGCTTCCGGCAGCTACGACTCCATGCGCGCGTTCGTCGACGCGGTGCAGAAGATCGAGCGTATCGCTGTGCCGAACACCGTGACCTACAGCATCGACAAGGATGGCGACGACACCAAGAACAGCGTGGTGCTCGAATGCAACATCTGGTCGATGATGCTCAGCGGCTCCTCCGCCGAGAACAAGGCAAACGGCTGATTCGTAGCTTCTTCCGCCTCTCAACCCATTCCCCAAACCGCCGGCGCTTATCTTCCTTTCATCGCCGGTGGTTTGGGGATTTTTCCGTCGCCGTCACGGCGTGCAGAAGTCAGCGCATAACGGTAGGCTGTGCGCTTGTATAGACCCCAAACCGTTCGAACCAGAAGGTGCATTGTGGCTCAGTCCAAACTCGATGAAGTAGTATCCCTTGCCAAGCGTCGCGGCTTCGTGTTCCCCGCCGGCGAAATCTACGGTGGAACCCGTTCCGCCTGGGATTATGGCCCTCTCGGCGTTGCGCTGAAGGACAACATCAAGCGCGAATGGTGGCGTTCCATGGTCGTCACCCGTGGCGACGTGGTGGGTGTGGATACCTCCATCATCCTGCCGACCCCTGTGTGGGTCGCATCCGGCCACGTGGCCGTCTTCAACGATCCGCTGGTGGAATGCCTCAACTGCCATAAGCGCCAGCGTTCCGACAAGCTTGAGGAAAGCTACGCCGAGAAGCATGGCGACAAGCTGCCCGAAAACGGCATGGCCGACATCGCCTGCCCCGACTGCGGCACCCGTGGCAAGTGGACCGAACCGCGCGACTTCAATATGATGCTGCGCACCCATCTCGGTCCGGTCGAGGACGAGAACTCCCTGCACTACCTGCGCCCCGAAACCGCACAGGGCATCTTCGTGGACTTCAAGAACGTCATGACCTCCTCCCGTAAGAAGCCGCCGTTCGGCATCGCCAACATGGGCAAGTCCTTCCGTAACGAGATCACCCCGGGCAACTTCATCTTCCGCACCCGCGAGTTCGAGCAGATGGAGATGGAATTCTTCGTCAAGCCCGGCGAGGACGAAGCCTGGCATCAGTACTGGATCGACGCACGCACCCAGTGGTATCTCGACCTGGGCGTCAAGCCGGAGAACCTGCGCCACTACGAGCACCCGAAGGAGAAGCTCGCCCACTATTCGAAGCGCACCGTCGACATCGAATACAAGTTCGGCTTCCAAGGCTCCGACTGGGGCGAGCTCGAAGGCGTGGCCAACCGCACCGACTTCGACCTGTCCGCTCATGCCAAGCACTCCGGCGAGGATCTGAGCTACTTCAACCAGGCCACCGGCGAAAAGTACGTGCCGTACGTCATCGAGCCGGCCGCCGGCCTGACCCGTTCCCTCATGTGCTTCCTGGTCGACGCCTACGACGTCGACGAGGCGCCGAACACCAAGGGCGGCGTCGACAAGCGCACCGTGCTGCACCTCGACCCGCGCCTGGCTCCGGTCAAGGCCGCCGTGCTGCCGTTGAGCAAGAAGCCCGACCTGCAGAACG
Organism: Bifidobacterium merycicum DSM 6492; assembly: GCF_900129045.1. Taxonomy (GTDB): domain Bacteria; phylum Actinomycetota; class Actinomycetes; order Actinomycetales; family Bifidobacteriaceae; genus Bifidobacterium; species Bifidobacterium merycicum. Next base: position 236,063 of record NZ_FQTX01000001.1, read on the forward strand.
TGGCACAGAAGCTCGCCGCCGATCTGCGCCAGCACGAGTGGATGATCGACTACGACGAGGCAGGCGCCATCGGTCGCCGTTACCGTCGTGAGGACGAGATCGGCACCCCGCTGTGCGTCACCGTCGATTTCGACACCCTTGAGGATCAGGCCGTCACTATCCGTGAGCGCGACACCATGCAGCAGGAGCGCGTCAGCCTCGACAAGGTGGCCGACTACGTTGCCGAGCGTATCGGCGAAAAGCGCGTCAGCGTGCCGCAGATGCCCGAATCCATGGGCGGCGAGGCGTGGCCGGATTCCGTCCACATCGCCGAAGCCGGCGGTCTGTACTGATAGCGGACTGATGGCGGGCTGAAACCGTCAGGCATACCGAAACACACAACCGTACCGGGGCCTTATCGGACCATATGGAACCGATAAGGCCCTATTGGAGTCGTATCGAATCGTGGCAACCAACGAAGAAACAATCGACGTGCATGAAGGCTGCCGAGTGGGGGAGAACCCCTGTTCGCCGCAGCATTCGCAGCATGCCGCTTCGCACCGGATCGCGCCGGTGAAACTCGGCAACATCGACGTGCCCACGCCCGTGGTGCTTTCGCCCATGGCCGGGGTGACGAACTGGCCGTTCCGTGTGCTGTGCGAACAGTACGGACCCAGCGGCCTGTACGTTGCGGAGATGATCACCGCACGCGCACTGGTCGCACGCAACCCCAAGGCGTTGCGCCTATGCCGCTTCGACCCGAGCGAGCGGGTGCGCTCGCTGCAGCTGTACGGCGTGAACCCGGCCATTGTGGAGCAGGCGGCGAAGATCGTGGTCGATGAGAACATGGCCGATCATGTCGATCTGAACTTCGGCTGCCCGGTGCCCAAGGTCACCCGTCGCGGTGGCGGATCCGCGCTGCCGTGGAAAACTGATCTGCTGCAGGAGATCATCTCCCGCGTGGTGAAGGTGTGTTCCGCGGCGAATATCCCCGTAACGGCGAAATTCCGCGTCGGCATCGACCATGAGCATGAGACGTTCCTTCAGGCCGGTCATATCGCGCAGGAGGAGGGGTGCGCCGCCGTGACCCTGCACGCCCGCACCACCGCCGAATATTATGGCGGGCATTCCGATTGGACGCGCATCGCCGAGCTGAAGCAGGAGCTGGATATTCCGGTGTTCGGCAATGGCGACATCTGGGGTGCGGACGACGCGTTGGCCATGATCGCGGAGACGGGCTGCGACGGCGTGGCCATTGGCCGCGGATGCCAGGGGCGCCCGTGGCTGTTCGCCGATATCCGGAACGCGTTCGAGGGTTCCGCCGAGCGTATCGATCCGACGTTGGGCGAGGTGTGCGGCGTGATCGAACGTCACGCGGAACTGCTCACCGAGTTCTATGACGGCGACGAACGCATGGCCGTGCATGATTTGCGTAAGCATGTCGCATGGTATCTGAAAGGGTTCCCGGTAGGTGGCTCTACGCGCAAGGCGTTCATGGAATGTGAGTCGCTTGATGACGTGCGCCGTGAGATCGGCAAACTCGATCCCGATATGCGGTTCCCGGAGCGCGTGGTCGATAAGCCGCGTGGCAGGGTCCGTTTCGCCAAGAAGGTGCACTTGCCGTATGGCTGGTTGGAGTCCAGAACCACTACGCATGAGGAGCGGCAGGCATTGTTCGGTGACGATCCGATGGATGATGTCTATTAATGATGTCTATTAAGTAGCGGGGTGCCGTTCCGGGGTGCCATTGTGGGGCGCCGTTTTCGGTGTTGGGGCGCGTGTCGCGCGGTGCAGGCGACGCGGCAGACCCCAAACCTGAAAATCACCTGATAATGTATGCGTACACTTGAAAAAAACGCCCGAATCGGGCGTGCCCTGCGCTAGAGTTATGCGTAACCGTGTAAGGACAGGAGCCAAACGTGAGCGAGATCGCCCAGACTGAGTTGAACGACAAGACCAATATCAAGGTTGTTGGTGTCGGTGGTGCAGGTGGTAACGCCGTAAACCGCATGATCGCTGAAGGTCTGCAAAACGTTGAATTTGTGGCCATTAACACCGATGCGAAGGATCTGCTTCGCTCGGACGCCGATGTGAAGATCTCACTGTCCGATCAGACGAGCCGTGGTCTGGGTGCTGGTGCCGATCCGGAGAAGGGTGCGAAGGCGGCTCAGGATCACCAGTCCGATATCGAAGAGGCGCTGAAGGGCGCCGATATGGTGTTCGTCACCTGCGGTGAGGGCGGCGGCACCGGTACCGGCGCAAGCCCGATCGTCGCCCGTGCGGCTCATCAGCAGGGGGCCCTCACCATCGCCGTGGTCACCCGTCCGTTCTCCTTCGAAGGCCCGCAGCGTGCCGCCTCCGCCAAATTCGGCATCGAGAACCTGCGTCAGGAAGTCGACGCGCTCATCGTCATTCCGAACGATCGCCTGCTTGAACTGTCCGACCGCTCCATCACCATCATGGATGCGTTCAAGACCGCCGACGGCGCACTGCTGTCCGGCGTGCAGGGCATTACCGACCTCATTACCTCCAACTCCTACATTCACGTTGATTTCTCCGATGTCACCGCCATTCTGCGTGGTGCCGGCACCGCCCTGTTCGGTATTGGCTCCGCCCGCGGCGAGGATCGCGCCACCCAGGCTGCCGAGCTGGCCATCAGCTCGCCGCTGCTGGAGGAAAGCATCGAAGGCGCCCACGGTGCACTGATCAACGTTGCCGGCCCGACCGATATCGGCCTACAGGAGGCTTCCGCCGCCGTGGAACTCGTGCGTAAGGCCATTCACCCCGAAGCGCAGATCATTTGGGGCCTGGCGCTCGACGACGCTTACGGCGACGAAGTTCGCGTCACCGTCATCGCCGCTGGTTTCGATTCCAACAAGCCCACCGCCGAGGAGCGTGCGGCTCAGGCTGCAGCCCAGGCCGCGCCCACCACGCAGACCGCCCAGCAGGCTCAAGCCGATCCGCGCACGGATGCCACCCAAGCCCAGCAGGGCCAGCCGGTTCAGGCTCCGGTTCAAGGTCAGCAAGCTCCCGCCGCCGCACCGCAGCAGGCGCAGCAGTCGTCCCCGTTCACGTTCGCCCCGGCAGCCGGTGATCCGGCGGCTCAGCCGATGCAGAACCCGTCTTACACCACGGATGATTCCGACTACATCGACATCCCGGACTTCCTGCGCTGACGGGCGTGCTAGCGAAATCGTTGAGGAATTCGTAGATAATAAGGAAAGGAACCTTGTATGGCAGGGTTTATGAAGAATGCGATGTCCTACCTCGGTATGGCTGACGTGGCGGACGACGACGATTTCGCGGTCGACGAGGAGAGCGCCACCGTCGCTGAGGGCACATTCGACTCCGATCATTCCGTCACCCCCATGCCCACCGCGGCACCGGCACAGCCTCAGACATCGTCTCGCACCACTCCTTTCCCGGGTAAGATGAGCCGCATTACCACCATTCATCCGAAGACCTATGAGGATGCGCAGATGGTTGGCCGTGCGATCCGCGACGGTGTTCCCGTGGTGCTCAACCTGACCGGCGTGGCCGAGCCTGTGGCGTACCGCATTGTCGACTTCTCCGCCGGCGTGGTGTTCGGCGTGCACGGCTCCATGGAGCGTGTGACCCCGCGCGTGTTCCTGCTGAGCCCGGCTCAGGTGAACATCAAGGTCGAGGAGACCACTACTCCGGATTCCGCGCGCAGCCTGTTCGCCAGCTGATATTCCGTTTGACGGGCTGATTGGCTGACAGGCTGGTTGGTCTGTTTGATTGGTTGGCTGTTTGGCTGTTCGGTCGGCTGTTCGGCTGTGAATGAAGACTTATCGATGGTTCCGTCCGACGATTCGTTATCGGGTCGTCGGACGGAACCATTCTTGCAATGGGATGGCATTGCGGTTCCTTACCGTGGTTCCTTACCGTGGTTTCTTCGCATCCGTTCCGCATCGTTATCACGGTTCGTGATCGGTTCGTTATCACGATTCGTGATCAGCCTGCTGCCAGCCGACTATCAGTCACACCGCCGATAATAGACGGCGGTCGTCAATACTCGACAACCGTCCATATTCGATAACCGTCCATACCGACAACCGCCGATACTCGACAACCGTCCATATTCGATAACCGTCCATACCGACAACCGCCGATACTCGACAACCGTCCATAAACCAATCCATTTTCATCCGCAAAACATCAACGTTTATCCGCAACCGTTATCCGCAACCGTTGGCATCGTGAACGACGCATCGTGAACGCCGAATCACGAAAGATACCACCGGCCGGACAACGTAATCCCTATACGTTCCGGGCGAAATGCCCGCATACCCTGATACGGTAAGGCCATGCTGATCTATCTTTTGCTACGCATCATCAACTTCGCGATCGACGCATATCTCACGGTGCTATTCATTCGCATGCTGCTTGACTGGGCCGCGATCCTGTTCCCGCGATGGTACCCGAGAGGCGTCGTCGCGCAGCTCATCAACGCCGTATACATGGCGACCGAACCGCCGCTGCGATGGCTTAGACGCTACATCCCGCCGATTCGCATGGGTGCCATCGGGTTGGACGTGAGTTTCATGGTGCTGTACTTCCTGCTCATCGTGCTCCGCGTGCTCATCTGACGGTTACTCGGCAGGCTTGACCACAAGCCTGAATAATCGCCGTTTTGCCCACGTAAGGACGTATTCCGTGGTAAGGTCGGAAATGTTATCAACGTAACCGAGGCATACACGGCCTTGAATCGAGGTGTAATTTTATGGTTCTGTTGACGCCGAAGGACATCAGGGAACATCGTTTCCAGCTCGTGCGCTTCAAGGAAGGCTATAACGCCGACGAGGTTGACGAGTTCCTTGATCAGGTCACCGAGACCATCGAGGCTCTCGGCAAGCAGGCTGTTGCTGGCGGTCAGTCCACCCAGGCTCTCGGCCCGGACGTCTCGTCGCTGAATACCAAGATTTCCGATCTCACCGCTCAGGTGCAGCAGCTGCAGAATGAAAACGCGGAACTGAAGAATGTCGCCGCAGCGGCATCCTCCAACAACGACAATGACGTTCTGACCGCGAAGCTGAACGAAGCGACCAACAAGCTGAACGAAGCGAACGAGAAGCTCGCTGAAGCCGAAGGCGCGAACCGTACGCTCGCTTCCAGCAACGAACAGCTCAAGGGCCAGGTCGATCAGCTCAACGCACAGATCGATCAGCTCACCGCACAGGCGGCTCAGGCATCCGGCAATCAGGATGCCGTCGCCCAGCAGATTGCCGCCGTCCAGCAGGAACGCGATCAGTTCCGCGCTCAGAGTGAACAGCTGCGCGGCCAACTCGAACAGTTCCAGGCCAACAACCAGCAGCTGCAGGCTCAGGGCCAGCAGGTGCAGGCGCAGGCCGAAGAGCTGTCCCGCAAGCTGCAGGAATCCCAGAAGCGCGAAGAGCAGCTGCGCGCCCAGCTCGCCAAGGTCGAGCCGAGCACCGAAACTGGCTCCCTGCAGAAGATTGCAGGCGCAGCCGCCACCGGCAGCAACGAAGCCGAGCGTGCCACCGCAATGCTTTCGCTGGCCATGCAGCTGCACGACCAGTACGTCGACAAGGGCAAGGCCCAGGCTCGGGAAATGGCCGAGGAAAGCCAGCGCGAATACGACGCCCTGATCGCCAAGGCCAACGAATACTCCAAGCATTCGCACAACGAAGCCGACGCATACAACGCGCGCATCCACGAGGAAGCCGACGCCTACAGCAAGCAGACCCGTGATGACGCCGATGCCTACTCGCAGACCACGCGCAACGAGGCTGACGCGTACTCCGCGAAGACCCGTCAGGATGCCGAGAACTACGCTCAGAACAGCGCCAACGAGGCCGACGCGTACTCCGCGAAGACCCGTCAGGACGCCGACACCTACCTGAGCGGCAAGCACAACGAGGCCGACGAGTACGAGAACGAGGTTCAGAAGCGTGCCGCCGAGTACGATCAGCAGACTCGTACCGCCGCCGACAACTACGCTCAGCAGGTGCGCGACAACCTCACCCACCAGTCCAAGGTGATCGAGGGCAACATCCAGGGCCTCAAGCAGTTCGAGAGCGAATACCGCGCTCGCCTGACCGAGTTCCTCACCAACCTGCAGCAGCAGGTGTCCGACTCCAACAACTACGACACTGTTGAGCAGCCCGCTCAGTGAGTGACGAAGAGTGAGCGACAAGGCTATGGCAAGACGGCCGCGCCTGTGCGTGGCCGTCTTTGTGTGCGTGGCGGCGGTGGCGCTGCTGCTTGATCAGATCACCAAGCTGTGGGCACTATCCGCTTTGAGCGACGGCCGTTCGTACCGTGTGATCGATGGCCTGCTGTCTTTCACGCTGGTGCGCAATCCCGGCGCGTCGCTCGGGCTCGGTTCGGGATTCACCTGGGTGATTTCCGTTCTCGCCATGGTGGCGTGCGTGGTCATCGTGGTGCTCGGGTTGCGAACCACGTCCAAAGCGTGGGCGGCGGCGCTTGGGTGCGCTTTCGCCGGTGCGTTGGGTAATCTCGTTGACCGCGTGAGCTACGCGGACGGATTCCTCAACGGCAAGGTCGTGGACTTCATCAACTACGGATGGTCGGTCGGTAATGTGGCGGACATTTTCCTCACGATCGCCGGCGTGGGCATTGTGGTGATGATCCTGCTGAACGTGCCGTTTGCCGATGAATCCTCTGAATCCTCTGAATCCTCTGAATCAACTGAATCATCCGAACAAGAAGGCAAGGTTCGATGAGTCGTTTGGTGCCCGCTCCCGATGCGCTTGTCGGTGCGCGTTTCGATGTCGCCGTTTCCAAGATGCTCGGCGTGTCGCGGTCCAAGGCCGCCACGCTGATCGACACAGGTCAGGTGCGCGTGCTGAATCGCGACCTCTCCAAGTCCTCCACGCTTCAGGCGGGGGAGACCGTGGAAATCGACCTTATCGAGGAACGCAGGGAGCTGGAACCCATCGCCGACGATATGGCGATCAGGTACGAGGATGACGACGTGGTCGTGGTCGACAAGCCGGTGGGCGTGGCCGCGCATGCGTCCGTCGGTTGGACCGGGCCGACCGTGCTCGGCAGTCTGCTCGACCGCGGCGTGCACATCACCTCCTATGGTGCGGCCGGACGCCAAGGCATCGTGTCGAGATTGGACGTCGGCACGTCCGGACTGATGCTGGTATGCAAATCCGACCTCGCGTACGTGGAGATGCGCCGGCAGTTCGCCGAGCATGAGGTCGTCAAAACGTACCACGCGCTCGTGCAAGGCAATCTGAAAGAGGATAAGGCAACCATCGACGCGCCGATCGGGCGTGCGAAGGTGTCCGATTTCCGGTTCTGCGTGACGCCTGCAGGTAAGCCTGCAATCACGCACTGGGATGTGATGGAGCGGTTCGGTAGCGAGGCGACCCTGGTGAAAGTGAATCTGGAGACCGGGCGCACGCATCAGATTCGCGTGCATTTCTCCTCCATCGGACATCCGCTGGTAGGCGACCACATGTATGGCGCGAATCCCGTGCTCGCCGAAGAGTTGGGGATCGAACGGCAGTGGCTGCACGCCATGCAGCTGGAATTCCGCCATCCACGCACGCATGTGTGGACCACGGTGCGCAGCTCCTATCCGGCCGATCTTGCGCACGCGCTTGATGCCATGAGGGCGCGCCACGCGGAGGATGACCAGCGCTGAGGAGCGCTGCGCTGCGGATATGTGGCGCTGAGGATACGCGGCGCTGATTCATGTGATCCTGAATTACTCTGGGCATAGGCAAATGGCGAAGTCTTCTCCGTTTGTCTACGCTGAGTCGCTTTCAGCGTAGTTGTTTGGTGGCGCCATCTCCATGTTGCTGCGCTGAGGGGTTCTGAGTGTGGTCGTTTGGTGGCGCCGTCTCCGTTTGTCTACGCTGGGGAAGGGAATAGGGAAAGGAACGTGGATATAGAGAGGAAAGAAAGGGGAAGTAGGGGGGGGAAAAAAGACCACTGGCGTAGCCGTTTGGCGAAGCCATCCCGTTTGTCTACGCTGAGAAGCCGCCAGCGTAGACAAACGGGGAAGACCTCATTAAATGGCTACGCTGAGAACTGATCAACGTAGCGGCTAGAGGATGGTTTTGCAGAATGACTACGATGAGAGCGTCTCAGCGTAGACAGTTGGCGAAGCTGCCTCCGTTTCTTTGTGTTGAGCCGCTCTCAGTGTGGCTGTTTGGCGGAGTCTTCTCCGTTTGTCTACGTTAAGGTGCCCTGAGTGTGGCCGTTTGGCGATGCTTTCTCTGTATGAGTACGCTGAAGGGCCAGGGGCGTAGCTATTTGGTGATGCCGTCCCCATATGGCTGCGCTGGCGGCGTCTCAGCGTAGACAGTTGGCGAAGCTGCCTCCGTTTCTCTGTGTTGAGCCGCTCTCAGTGTGGACAGTTGGCAGAGTTGTGCCCATATGGCTACGTTGAGGGGTCCTGAGCGTAGCCATATGGTGATGCAGTCTCTGTTTGCCTACGTTGGGGAAAGACAAAGAGGAAAAGACGGAGAGGGGAAGGACAGAGGAAAGAGAGAAGAAAGACGGGGCGAGAAAAGGATGGAGAGTACAGGGCGAGGACAGAGAAAAGACAGGGAGAAGAAGGACAGAGGGTATCGATGGGCGGGGAAGGGAAAGAGAAAAATGGGGAAGGACAGAGAGAACAGGGAGAAGACAGGAAGAGAACAGGGGAAAAGAGGACATAGGACAGAGAGGGACGAAAGAGGGCATCGACAGGGAGGGAACAGAAAAAGGGAAGAAGAAAAACCTGAAAAGAAAATCCCCGCATGCGGTACATTAGAGGGTATGTCTGATTCGGGAAACTTCGTACATCTGCACAATCACACGCATTATTCGCTCTTGGACGGTGCGTCGAAAATCCCCGAATTGGCGAAACACGCGGCCGAACTCGGCATGCCCGCGGTAGGCATCACCGATCACGGCAACATGCACGGCGCCTACGAAATGTACACCAACTGCGTCAAGGTCGGCGTCAAACCGATCATCGGCATCGAAGCCTACGTCACACCGGAAACCGCGCGCCAAGACAAGAGCCGTGTGCACTGGGGTACCGAAGCGCAACGTCGCGACGACGTTTCGGGCGGCGGTCTGATCACCCACCTCACACTGTGGGCGGAAAACGACGCAGGCCTGGTGAACCTCATCAAAGCCAGTTCCGTGGCCAACCTCGAAGGCCGCGTGCAGCGCTACCCGCGTATGGATAAGGAAGTATTGTCCACCTATTCCAAGGGCGTCATCTGCGGCTCGGGCTGTCCGTCGGGCATCATCCAAACCAGGCTCGCGCTCGGCCAGTTCGACGAAGCCCTGCGTGCCGCCGGCGAAATGCAGGACATCTTCGGCAAGGATAATTTCTTCATCGAAATCATGGATCATGGTCTGAACATCGAAAACCGCAACATTCCGGGCCTGCTTGAAATCGCCAAGAAACTCAACGCGCCGCTGCTGGCCACGAACGACTCCCACTACGTGCACGCCGAGGACGCCGAAGCCCAGGACGCCATGCTGTGCATCAACTCCGGCTCCCATCTGGACGATCCGGACCGTTTCAAATTCGACGGCACCGGCTACTACCTGAAACCGGCCGAGGAAATGCGTGAACTGTTCAAGGATTTCCCCGGCGCATGCGACAACACGCTCGAAATCGCGGAACGTTGCAACGTGATGTTCGACGATCACGAGGACGGCGCGTTCATGCCGCAGTTCGATTGCCCCGAAGGCTGGGATGAGGCATCGCTCTTCCTGAAGAAGGTCGAGGAAGGCCTGGAACGCCGGTACGACAACAACGTGCCCGAAGAGGTTTCCAAACAGGCCGACTACGAGTGCGGCGTGATCTGCCAGATGCAGTTCTGCGGCTACTTCCTGGTGGTGGCCGATTACATCCAGTGGGCGAAGGATCACGGCATCATGGTGGGACCGGGGCGTGGTTCTGCGGCAGGTTCGATGGTCTCCTACGCCATGGGCATCACGGAACTCGACCCGCTGAAGCACGGTCTGATCTTCGAACGCTTCCTGAACCCGGAACGTGTGTCGCTGCCTGATATCGACGTCGATTTCGACCCTGAAGGCCGTCTGCACGTCATCGACTACTGCGGTGAGAAATACGGCCGCGACAAGGTCGCGCAGTGCGTGATCTACGGTGTGATCAAAACCAAGCAGGCGTTGAAGGATTCCGCCCGCATCATGGGCTACGATTTCGCGATGGGCGATAGGGTCACGAAGGCGCTGCCGCCCAGCAAGAACGGCAAGGACGCGAGCCTGAAGGAGATCTTCGACCCGACATCCAAGCATTACGCGGAGGCGCGCGAATTCCGCGAACTGTACGAATCCGATCCGGACGCGCATAAGATCATCGACAAGGCGAAAACCATCGAAGGCCTGATCAGACAGACCGGTGTGCACGCCTGCGCCACCATCATGGGTAGCGAGCCGATCACCGACACGTCGCCGCTGCTGCAACGCGTGGACAACACCGTGACCACCACGTTCGAATACCATACGTGCGAAACGTTGGGCCTGGTCAAAATGGATTTCCTTGGCCTCTCCAACTTGACGGTCATCCAGGACACGTTGAAGAACATCGAAGCCAACGGCAAGGATCCGGTGGATTACACGAAGATTCCGTTGGACGACAAGGAAACCTACCAGTTGCTGTCGCGCGGCGACACCCTGGGCGTGTTCCAGCTGGATTCCGACGGCATGCGAGCGCTGCTCAAATCCCTCAAACCCGATAACTTCAACGATATTTCCGCACTGATCGCGCTGTACCGTCCGGGCCCGATGGATATGGATTCGCATAACAACTATGCGAAACGTAAGAACGGTTTGCAGAAGATCGAGCCGATCCATCCCGAGCTGGAGGAACCGCTCAAGCAGGTGCTTGACGAAACCTACGGTCTGATCGTGTATCAGGAGCAGGTGCAGTCGGCGGCGCGTATTCTCGCGGGTTATTCGCTGGGCAAGGCAGACGTGCTGCGCCGAGCCATGGGTAAGAAGAAGCCGGAGGTGCTGGCCAAGGAGAAGATACCGTTCTTCCAGGGCATGAAGGAGCACGGCTATTCGGAGGAGGCCGCGCAGGCGGTATGGGATGTGCTCGTGCCGTTCTCGGGGTACGCGTTCAACAAGGCGCATTCCGCCGCGTATGGTCTGATCTCCTATTGGACGGCGTATTTGAAGACGCATTACCCGGTGGAGTTCATGGCGGCGTTGCTGCAGGGCACCAAGGATAATAAGGACAAGACCGCGCTGTATTTGGGCGAGGCGAGGCGCATGGGCATTCAGGTGCTGTCGCCGGACGTGAACGAATCCGTGTACGCCTACTCCGCTGTGGGCGACGTGGTGCGTTTCGGTCTTGGCGCGATTCGTAATGTGGGTGATAAGGCCGTGGCCGATATCATCGCGGAACGTGAGGGCAAGCGCGGCAAGTTCGTGAATTTCATGGACTTCATTCGCCGTGTGCCGTTGAGCGCGTTGAACCGTCGTCTGGTGGAATCGCTGATCAAGGCGGGTGCGTTCGATTCCATCGATCCGAACCGTCGTGCGCTGTTCCAGATCCATGAGACGGCGATCGAGTCGGTGGTCAGTCTGAAACGTAAGGAGGCGGAAGGCCAGTTCGACCTGTTCAGCGACATGGATGATGCCGACGAGCAGAGTGCGATGGGCGATGCTTCCGTCACCGTGCCCGACGTGGAGGAGTGGGATAAGAAGACGAAGCTCAATTTCGAGCGTGAAATGCTGGGCTTGTATGTGTCCGACCATCCGCTTTCGGGTATGACCGCGGTGCTTGCCGGGTTGCGTGAGATGTCGATCGCGCATCTGATCGACCGTGCCAAGACCATGGGCGAAGGGCAGCAGGTGACCATCGCCGGCCTGGTCACGAATGTGGATCGGCGTGTGTCGAAGCGTGGCAACGCGTGGGCGATTGTGACCGTGGAGGACTTGGAGAGTTCGATCCAGTGCATGTTCTTCGGCAAGGTGTATGAGGCGGCCGCGGCGGAACTGACCGTTGATCAGGTGGTGCAGATTCGTGGCATGGTCGAATTGCGTGATGAGAGCGTGAGCCTGCGTGCCACCGAAATGCAGGTGCCGACGTTGGAGGCTGCGGATGAGCGGCCGGTGATCATCACGTTACCGCAGGCGGCGCTTGACCGGCAGCATATGATGCAGTTGGGGCACGTGCTGACGAATCATCCGGGGTATTGCGAGGTGAAGCTTGCGATCATGGATGCCAAGGGCAATGCCGAGGTGCTGACGTTCGGTGACCGGTTCCGGGTGAAGCGTGATACGAGCCTGTTCGCGGAGATCAAGATTCTGTTCGGGCCGAGCTGTCTGCCGGCTGCTTGACGGGTGTTGGCTTGGGCGGGTTGGCTTGGGCGGCTTGCGGGTGGGGGCTGCTCTTGGCGGCTCTTGGTGCGTGGTCATTTGGCGGCATCATCCCTGATTGGCTACGTTGAGTGGTCCTGAGTGTGGCCATTTGGTGATGCTGTCCCTGCCTGCCTTCGCTGATGGGTTCTCAGCGTAGATGTCTGGTGATGTCTTCTCCGTCTGTCTGCATTGAGATGCCCTCAGTGTAGCCATTCGGTGATGTTGTCTCCGTTTGGCTACGTTGAGTGGTCCTGAGTGTGGCTATCTGGTGATGCCTTCTCCATTTGTCTGCACAGGGGAAGAGAAGGCGGAGGAAAGGGTGTGAGCCGGATAAGGGTTCTGAGGATTGCTGCTTGATGATATCTTCTCCGTTTATCCACGCTGAGTTGCGCCAAGCATAGGCATCTGGTGTTTTCCCTTGTTGACTACGTTGACGGATTCTTAGCGTAGTGATTTGGCGACATCATCCCTGATTGGCTACGCTGGCGGGTTCTCAGCGTAGGTGGATGGCGGTTCCATCCCCGTTTTGCTACGTCGATGACCTATCAGTGTAGTGATTTGGCGGTGTCTTCTCCATCTACCTGTATTGAGATGCCCTCAGCGTAGTGATTTGGTGACATCATCCCTGATTGGCTACGCTGGCGGTTCCTCAGTGTAGCCATTCGGCGGTGTTCTCCCTGTCTGCCTACGTTGAGTGGTTCTAAACGTAGTTATCTGGTGATGCCTTCTCCATTTGTCTACGTCGGGAGAGGAAAAGGCGGAGGGAAAAGGAGTGATGTGGTAGGGGTGTGCTGAGCGTAGCCATTTGGTGATGCTGTCCCTGTCTGTCTACACTGGGATCGGCTCGGCGCTGTCTTTCCATGAATCATGCCGACATCATGCATCCATCCGTGTACCGACATGATGACATGTCCGCACCCATCCGTATCCCGGCATCTCTGTATCTCCGCATCTTGGCATTCCCATATCTCGCATCCCATCACACGTCATCCAGCAAAAATGCATCAAAAAGTTATCCACATAGGTAAAACCGTTGGAACACGCGAGCTGAGGAGGTATAAACCACAACCCCCGAAAAAAGATGCCGAACGATCACCGATAGGCTAGGTTCGACGTATGAAGAATCATAGACAAGTAGACAGACTCATATCGGAGGCCAAAGCCGGCCGTCGATGCATACATTCAACGGTGAAATCCGAGGTTGCGGCGCTGCGCAGAAGAGCCACGGATAATGGGGAACTGGTGCGTGTGATCCCAGGATTCTACGCTCCCCGCGAGTATTGGCATGGTCTTCCTCCGCCGGAACGTACGCTGCACTTGGCTCGCGCGGTCGGCAAGGAGCATCCGCAATGGGTGTTCGCCGGCACCGTCGCGGCGGCCGCGCATGGACTCGAGCACCAGTGGGTGCTGCACGATGACATGATCACCATTGCCGACGCTCGTCGGAGGGGCTTCCGTGCGGGCAGCGGGGTGCGGCGCTTGTACGTGCCGGATCGGTGCAGGCGGTCGGTCGAAACGGTGAATGGGATTCGTGTGACCAATGTGGTGCAGACGGTGTTGGATTGCGCGAGGATGCTTGCGTTTCGGCATGCGTTGCCGATTGCCGATTCCGCGTTGGCACGTGGCGTCAAGTTGGACGAGCTGCTAGCTGGTTGTACAAAACTGGGCGGTGACATGCGGAAGGTGATGCGCGTATTGAAACATGCCGATGGCGCGAGCGAGAACGGTGGGGAATCGTTGTGCCGTGCGGTGATGATTGAGGGTGGATTCATGGTACCGAGTCTGCAGGTGGTATTCTATGATCCCGAATCGAGACGGTTCTATCGGGTGGACTTCATGTGGGTGCTGCCTGATGGTTCGATTATTGTCGGCGAGTTCGATGGGGCCGAGAAATATTTCAATCCGCAGATGACCGGTCGAAGGAGCATTCAGGCGACGGTTCAGCAGGAACGTGAACGTGAGGCTGCTTTGCGTCGTGCCGGTGTGCGCGGGATTGTGCGATTCACCTATGACGAAGTGGCGGATGCGACGCCGTTGTGGAACAAGCTCGCGCAAGCGGGTATCCCGCGCACCTAGTTTCCAGTTCGCTCCGTCGATTTTTCTGCCGTTCTCTCCATCCTTGGCCTCTAGGATTCCACGGCTTCACCTTGTCTCCCTCTCGGTGAAGCCGTTTCCCTTGACAACGCTGGCCGTCTCTCAGCGTAGCTGTTTGGTGATGGCATCTCCGTTTGGCTGCACTGACGGGTCCTTAGCGTAGTGATTCGGTAGCGGTTTCTCCGTTTGGCTACGCTGGGGGTGGCTGAGCGTGGTTATTTGTCGGTATCGTCTCCGTTTGACTACGCTGGGTGGATTTGAGCGTAGCCATTTAGCGCTATCTTCTCCATTTTTCTATGCTGACAGATTCTCGGCGTAGGTATTTGGCGGTGGCATCTCCGTCTGTCTACGTTGGCTGGCTCTCAGCGTGGTCATTTGGGGGAATTGTCTCCGTTTGGCTGCGCTGAGTTGCCCTCAGCGTAGCCACGTGGGAGAAGCCATCTCCGTTCGGTTGCGCAACAAGATTTCGCTCTCAGAAAAAATCCATGAATCGTCCAGTTTCAGAGCAGTGTGTTGCTAGTCAATCGCAAACCTCCGGGAGCATGCTGAGCTGTGACGCGGCGAGCATGGGGTCTGCCGCATGACATATGCCAAGGGAACCACAGTATGTTCGTGTTGAAAAATGCCTGGAGATCCGTCGTACGCAACGCCGGGCGCAACATACTCATCGTCATCATCGTCGCGGTGATCGCAGCCGCGGCCACCATAGGACTTGCTATCCGCAACGCCGCGCAGGTCGCGCGTGACACCGGACTGAGTTCAACCACCGTCACCGCAACAATCGCCGTGGATCGCGATCAGATGATGAGTGGTGCCATGCAATCATCAACCAGTGACGGCAAGCCGGACAAGAACGCCATGCGCGAGGCCCTCGACCAGAACTCGCTGTCCTTGTCCGACTACAAGAAATACGCCAAGGCATCCAGCGTTCCGGTGACGACCTACTATACGGAAACCACGTCGGTCAACGGCACCGACGACTTCCAGCCGGTGGAGACCACCACTTCCAACAGCGAGCGCAGCGATTCGTCCGATTCCTCTTCGTCCGATTCCGTCGATTCGCGTAATGGCGGTGACGCTCCCAGCGGTCAGAACGGCCAGAACGGCCAGAACGGCCAGAACGGTCAGAGCGGCCAAGGCGGTAACGGCGGCTTCGGCGGTATGACATCCGGTGACTTCTCCCTGGTCGGCTTCTCCTCCGACACCGCGGTTTCCAACGCATCCAACGGCAGCTTCACCATGGTCAAGGGCAAGGTGTTCGGCTACGGAACGGATTCGGACGGCCAGGTCATCATCCCGCAGGCGCTCGCCACATTCAACGGTCTGAAGGTCGGCAGCACCATCACCGTCGAGGATCTGAGCGGCAGCGACACCACGTACACGCTCACCGTGGCCGGCATCTACAAGAACGACTCGTCCACCGATACCGGTTCGCACGGGCCGATGGGCGGCATATCGTCAGATCCGGACAACGCCATCTACACGTCCGTCAGCACGTTGAAGAAGCTTGGACTGTCCGCGGAATCCGCAGCAGCGTCATCCAATTCCGCCGATTCGTCCGATTCCGATTCCGCCACCCAAACCTCCGCGTCGCGCACCCAGCTGAGCTTCTCCTACGTGCTGGGCAGCAAGGACGATTACGAGACCTTCGCCTCCGATGTGAAGAAGGCTGGCCTCGATTCGACGCACAAGGTGTCGTCCGCCGACGTGGAGAATTACGAGTCCAGCCTCGTGCCGCTCGACAATCTCGCCAAGTTCGCGTTGACCCTGCTGATCATCGTGCTGGTGGTCGGTGCCGCGGTGCTCATCGTGATCAACCTGTTCAACATCCGTGAGCGCAAGTATGAGATCGGCGTGCTGACCGCAATCGGCATCACCAAGGCGAAGGTGGTGGCGCAGTTCGTGACCGAGCTGCTGATCGTCACGATGGCGGGTATCGCGATCGGCGTGGCGGGCGGCGCGGCCGCGTCGGTGCCCGTGTCCAACCAGCTGCTCGCACAGCAGGTTTCCAGTCAGGAATCGCAGGCGTCGAGCCGCCAGGTGCAGTTCGGGCGTAACGCCGATATGCCGGGTGCGCCGGGCCAGAGCAGCCAGGGTGGTCAGAGTGGCCAGGGCGGGCAGTCGACTGATTCGGGTCTGTCGGGTCAGTCCGGCCAGTCCAGCCAGTCGACGGACAGCCAGTCCAGCCAGTCGACGGACAGCCAGTCCAGCCAGTCGAATCAGTCCAACCAGCCGTCCGCGCCGTCCGGCAAGGGTGATGCGCGTGGCTTCGGCAAGGCGGTCGAGTATGTGAGCACGATCAACGCCACGGTCAATTTCAAGATCATCGGCGAACTGGTGCTGATCGGTATCGCGCTCACGCTCATCTCCGCATTGGTCGGCGTGGTGGCGATCATACGCTACGAGCCGTTGCAGATTCTCGCCGACCGTTCCTGACGGCCGTGGCGGGCGAATCTGCGCATCACATGAAGCGTGCAAGAGCAACGATTACGAACGTTTATGAAAGGACCTGATATGACCGACAAGACCAAATCGACAGTGACGGAACCCGCTGATTCGGCCGGACTCGCGACCGAACCCATGATCGAACCCGTCGCGCGTGATCCGCGCGATCCGGGTGATTCGCGCGATCCGGGTGGTCCGCTCGATCCGAATACGGCGAACAATCCGAACAATCCGAACAACCCAAGCAATCCGAGCACCACGAACACTGCAATCCTCGCGCTCGACCATGTCACCTATTCGTATACGAAAGGCGGCAAGAAAGTCATCAACGATCTGAGCCATGACTTCCGGCCTGGCAAACTGATCGCCATTACCGGGCCTTCGGGCGCGGGCAAGACGACCGTGCTGTCGCTCCTGTCGGGACTGACGTTGCCCACCGAGGGGCGGGTGATGTACGACGGCAGGAATCTCGCCGAACTCAACCGGTATCGTTTCCGGACCATGACATCGGCGTGATTTTCCAGAGCTTCAACCTGCTTCCCGCGCTCACCGTGGAGGAGAACATCGTGCTGTCCATGGAGGCGTCCGGGGTGTCGTTCGATAGGCCGAAGCACGAGATCGTGCTGGAATTGCTGCGGAAGGTTCGACTGCCGGAGGAGTATGCCAAGGAACGTATCCTGCACCTGTCCGGCGGCGAGCAGCAGCGTGTCGCCATTGCGCGGGCGTTGAGCTATGGGCCGAGGGTTGTTCTGGCCGATGAGCCGACCGGCAATCTTGATATGGCCACGCAGGATGACAGCATGGCGATTTTCCGCGATCTGGCCCATGATGAGGGCAAGTGCGTGATCATCGTGACGCACAGCCCGGCGGTGGCGGGGCAGTCCGATGAGGTGTTCCAGCTCAAGCCGTTGCGGCGCGGCGGGCGCAGGTAGGTTCCGTTAGGTTCCGCTGGGTTCCGCTGGGTTCCGCTGGATCCGGCGGGCTCGGGTGCGCGGGTGCGTTGGGCTGGCCGGTCGGGCGGCTCGGGGATTCCTGGATTTTCTGGGATTTCCTGGGCCGCTTTCTGCTTTCGGGGCGGTACCCAGCGTAGTGATTTGGAGATGTCAGCTCCATCTGGCTATGCTGAGGGGCTCTCAGCGTAGTGTTTCGGCGGTGCTGTCTCCATCTGGCTACGCTGAGGGGCCGTGAGCGTAGCGATTTGGTGGTGCCGTCTCCATCTATCTACATTGACGGGTCCTGAGTGTAGCTATTTGGTTACGCCGTCTCCGCTTGTCTACGCTGAGGAGTTCTGAGCGTAGTGATTTAGCGATGGTTTCTCCGTCTGGCTTCGCTGAGGGGCCGTGAGTGTAGCTGTTTGGTTACGCCGTCTCCGCTTGTCCACGCTGATGGGCCGTGAGCGTAGTGGTTCGGTGGTGCCGTCTCCGTCTGGCTACGCCGGGAGAGGAAAGCGGAGGGACAGGGGAGAGAGAAAGAGGAGGGAAATGGGCGGAGGTGTATGGAGATGAGAGGGCGGGAATTCTCGGCGTAGCCATTTGGGGATGGTTTCTCCGTCTGGCTTCGCTGAGGGGCCGTGAGTGTAGCTGTTTGGTTACGCCGTCTCCGCTTGTCCACGCTGAGGGGCCGTGAGCGTAGCTGTTTGGCGGTGTTTCCCCTGTTTGGCCACGCTGGTGGCTTCTGAGCGTAGTGGTTTGGTGGTGCCGTCTCCATCTGGTTACGCTGCCCAGCCGTTTCCGGGGTTTGAGGGATTCTTCCTCGGAATCGGACAGAATCGGGCTGTTTTTTGTCTGATTTTGGGGATGGGGGATTGGGGCTGAATGGGAGTGCGGAAAACAGAGCGCTTCAACACATACGAAAACGCCCGCTGCGGTGAGGCAACGGGCATTTTCGCGGAAGAGGGATGATGATAAGGAGGGTGGAGAAGAGCGGAATATAGAGGTTCCCGGGGTCGGAACCGGCGGGGTTGGGCTCAGCCGGAACCCAGTCCACCGGAACCGGCGGGGTTGGGCTCATCAGAAACCAGTGAAACCGCCGGTTCCAGAACCTCAGCAGAGAATCCCAGCAGAGACCCCTAAAGAACCCCAGTAAGGGAACTTCTAGTGAGCCCCGGCAAGGAACTTCAGCTCCTGCCGCTCACTTGCCGGCCGCGGCGAGGTAATCCGGGATCTGCTCCGGGTACTCCGGCCATGCGCCGTTCTGGGTGCATACGAAGGCGGAGGTGTTCACGGCCTTGCGGTGCGCTTCGACCAGGGAATCGCCCTGCAGGATGCGTGCGGTGAACGTGCCGGAGAAGGAGTCGCCTGCGCCCACGGTGTCGACCACTTCGACGCGGGCGGTGTCGACGGTGGAGGTTTCGCCCTTTTTGGAGATGATGGTGGAGTAGGCGGCGCCGGCGGTCAGGATCACGTAGTCGAGGTCGAACTTGTCCATGAACCAGTGGCAGGCGTCTTCACCGGAGGTGCCGCGGATGTCGAACATGTCGCGCAGGAGCAGGAGCTCTTCGTCGTTGATCTTGAACACGGTGGCGTAGCCGAGCAGTTCTTCGATGAGTTCCTTGGAGTAGTGGTCGCCGCGCAGGTTGATGTCGAAGAATTTCATTGCGCCGGGCTTGGCGTGCTTGAGCAGTTCGGTGATGGTGGCGTGGGATTCGGGGGAGCGCAGGGCCAGGGTGCCGTAGCAGATGGCGTCGGCCTGCTGCACGATGTCGATGAGCTGACGGGTGTAGAGGATGTGGTCCCAAGCGACGCCTTTGACGATGGTGTATTCCGGGATGCCGTTGCGCAGTTCGACTTCGACGGTGGAGGTGGGCCATGCGTTGCGCTGGATGACGGCGTGGATGCCTGCCTTGGCGGTTTCGGCCAGGAGTTCGTCGCCGAGCTCGTCTTCGCCGACGGCGCTGATGGAGTAGCCTTCGGCGCCGTTCTTCATGGCGTGGTAGGCGAAGTTGACGGGGGCGCCGCCTGCGCGCTTGCCGGTGGGGAGCATGTCCCAGAGCAGTTCGCCGAGGGAGAGGACGATGGGCTTGGTCATGATGGGGTTCCTTTCGGTTGGTTGTGGGGTTGTTGTTGGTGTGTCTATTTCAGGTTGAAGAATTCGGAAGGGTGGTCAAGGAAGTAGCTGATGGCCACGGCCGCCGCGCCCAGCACCGCGGCATCGGTCGGTGTGGACGTGAGCCGTATGGTGGTGGATGCGTAGATTTCGGGTATCGCGCGTTCCTTGACGATTCGTTTGACTTCGTCGAGCAGGGGTTGCCCGGCTTCGGAGACGATGTCGCCGATCACGATGGTTCGCGGGTTGAACGCGTTGAAGATGATGAGGCATCCGTACCCGACGTACCTGCCGATGGTGCGGATCATGCCGAGCGCCGTCTCGTTGCCCGCGTTCGCGAGGGCGAACAGCTTGCGGCATGCTTCGGTGTGGCTCATGGTGGCTGCGTCGGGGATGAGCGTGCCGTCGTCGATGATCATCTGGTGGATGGCGGGGGTGGAGCAGTAGCGTTCCAGGCATCCGATGTTGCCGCAGTCGCAGGGGCGTCCGTTCACGTCGATGGAGACGTGGCCGATTTCGGTTGCGGTGCCGAGCGAACCGTTGATGATCCGTCCGTTGTCGATGACGCCCAGACCCACGCCTTCACCTACGAGATAGTAGGCGAGGTTGGCGTTGCCGGCTTCGGTTTCGGGGTCGAACAGGTAGTTAGCGAGCACGCCGGCGCGGGCGTCCTGTTCGATGAGGGCTGGCACGCGGAAGCTTTCCGCGAATTCGCTGATGAAGTTGACCGCACGCCAGCCTTGCATGGAGGAGACGACCGCGGTGTGGCCGTTTTCGCGCAGGTAGGGGCCGGGGACGGCCATGCCGATGGTGAGGATGGTGGGGTCGTCGTCGAGCAGCCGTTCGATGGTGCCGTGCACGGTGGCGATGGTTTCGTCGATGGTGTCGTTGGACACGTAGGGGAGTGTGGTGAGGCTGGACGCATGCCCGGCGAGGTCGAAGACGCCGATCTGCACGAGGGAGCGTGCGAATTTGACGCCGATGACGTGGAAGCGGGTGTTGTCGAGTGCGAGGCCGATGGATCGGCGGTTTTTCTCGCCTTCCAGACCGCCGGTTTCTTCGATTGCGCCCGCTTCGATGAGCTGTGCGGTGATCTTGGTGATGGCGGCGGGGGTGAGTCTGAGTGCTTTGGCGATTTGCGCGCGTGAGCTGATGCCGTGATGATAAAGGTGCTGCATGATGCGTGAACGGTTGGTTTCCGCGACTCCTGCCTGCGACAGGGCCCCTATTCGCGATGCGGCGATGGGGTTCGCTGTGTTCATGGGTGACACCTCCTTGCGTCATATTCGTTCGGCTTCGAATCAGAACTCTGAACTTCGTTAAGAGATTAACACCGTTAACAAATGACGGCAAACGCTCGTCGCCGGCGGCGTGTCGTGATGTCGGTGCTCGCCGAAGGAAGGCTCGCGTCCCATAATATGGACACGTTTCCATCGTGATGATATGAGGGCGTGAACCGTTGCCCTGTCGGGGATTTTCGCCTTTTACCATCACATTGTTTCCTCCAGGTGAAATGGAGGGGAAACATACGGCAACTAGCTTGACCCAAGTCCATGCCGTATCGAGGCATGGGAGATGAGAGAGAGGAATTCCCATGAATTCTAAGAAAATCCTTGCGGCGGCCGTATCGCTGGCCGCCGTTGCCTCACTCGCCGCATGCGGCGGCGTGAAGGACGAGGCCAGCACGGGCGACGCCGTCACCATCGGCACCACCGACAAGATCACCAGCCTCGATCCGGCAGGCTCCTACGACAACGGTTCCTACGCCGTGCAGATCCAGGTGTTCCCGTTCCTGTACGCGCAGGATTACAACACCTCCGAGCCCAGCCCCGACATCGCCTCGGATGACGGCACCTGGAGCTCCGACGGCACCGAGTTCACCGTCAAGCTGAAGTCCGGACTCAAGTTCGCCAACGGCCATGACCTGACCTCCTCCGATGTGAAGTTCTCCTTCGACCGCATCAAGAAGATCAACGACCCGAACGGCCCCGCCTCGCTACTCGCCAACATCACCGACGTCACCGCGAAGGACGACACCACCGTGGTGTTCAAGGACTCCGTGCCCTACGACGTCACCCTCAAGCAGGTGCTGTCTTCCCCGGCCGGCCCGATCGTCGACGAGGACTCCTTCTCCGGCACCAAGCTGACCGACGCCGACACCATCGTCAAGGACAACGCCTTCGCCGGTCCGTACAAGCTGACCTCCTTCAAGCTGAACGAGGCCCTGGCTTACGCCAAGAACGACTCCTACAAGGGCCTGACCCCGGCCAAGAACGACGCGGTGCAGGTCAAGTACTTCGCCGATTCCTCCAACCTGAAGATGGCCGTGCAGCAGGGACAGGTCGATGTGGCCTTCCGCTCCCTGACCCCGACCGACATCTCCGACCTGAGCAAGGACAAGAAGGTCAAGGTCGTCACCGGCCCCGGCGGTGAGGAACGCTTCCTCGCCTTCAACTTCAAGATCCAGCCCTACGGCGAGAAGAGCAGCGAGCCCGACACCGCCAAGGCCAAGGCCGTGCGTCAGGCCGTCGCCAACCTCATCGACCGCGACGAGCTGGCCACCAAGGTCTACAAGAACACCTACACCCCGCTGTACTCCTTCATCCCGGACGGTCTGGCCGCCCACAGCGACACCCTGAAGAGCGCCTACGGTGACGGCAAGGGCAAGCCCAGCGCCGACAAGGCCAAGAAGGTCCTTTCCGACGCAGGCGTGAAGACCCCGGTCGACCTCAAGCTGCAGTACAACAGCGACCACTACGGCTCCAGCTCCGCCGACGAATACGCCGCCATCAAGTCCCAGCTGGAATCCAGCGGTCTGTTCAAGGTCGATCTGCAGTCCACCGAATGGACACAGTTCAACAAGGAACGCGTGGTCACCGACTCCTCCGACGGCTCCTACCCGGTCTACCAGCTCGGCTGGTTCCCGGACTACTCCGATCCGGACAACTACCTGTCCCCGTTCTTCCGTGACGGCAACTTCGTCAACAACGGCTACTCCAACAAGGAGATCAACGACCTGATCATCAACCAGGCCGCCGAGAAGGACGAGTCCAAGCGTGAAAACATGCTGAAGGAGATCCAGGAGAAGGAGACTGAGGATCTGTCCACCATCCCGCTGCTGCAGGGTGCCCAGACCGCCGTCACCGGAACCAACGTGAAGGGTGTCGTGCTTGACGCGTCCTTCCGCTTCCGCTACTCCTCCATCACCAAGTGATTCCGGTCACCAAGTGATTCCAATCGTCTGATGAGTCTCATCGGGCGATTCCCACCCCATCTGGTGTGAATGGCCCGCGGACCGGATTTCCGCGTGCCTCTCCATACGGATGCGCGGCGCATCTTCCACAAGAAGCCAAGGCGGGCGCATCCGGATGACCATCGAAACGTGCATGCTGGGGGACGGACGTACCACGCCCGTCCCCCAGCATTCGCGTAATCGAATCCATGTCGAACGTCAACCAACATTGGCCCTATATAAAGGAGCTTGAGCGTGTCAGCTACAGCAGCTCCGGCAGCCGCGGATCAGGCGGACAAGCCGAAAGAAGCCAAGAAAAACCGATTGTCAGGCGGATTCTTCCGTTTCGTCCTGACCCGGTTCCTGCTTATCATCCCAACCGTTTTCATCCTCGTCACCGTCGTGTTCTTCGTGATGCGCGCGACCGGCGACCCCATCTCCGCGGCGCTCGGCGGTCGTCTGACCCCGCAGGAGCTGAAGGCGCGCGTCCACGCCGCAGGCTACGACAGACCGCTCATCGTGCAGTACATCGATTATCTGGGCGGTCTGCTGCACGGCGACCTCGGCACCACCATGACCGACAACCAGCCCGTCATCTCCATCCTCGTCCGGTACGGTTCCGCCACCTTCGAACTGGCGCTCCTCGCGCTCATCATCGCGCTCATCGTGGGCATCGGCCTGGGCCGTCTCGCCGCACGCAAGCGCGACCACGCCGCCGACGCGGGCATCCGCACCTTCGCCATCCTGTGCTACGCCACCCCGGTGTTCTTCCTCGGCCTGATCCTCAAGCTCATCTTCGCCATCTGGCTCAACGTGCTTCCCGCCTCCGGCCGTTCCTCACTGTCCACCGAAATGCAGTTCTCCCGGCTGGTGTCGCCGACCGGCTTCTACATCATCGACGCGCTGCAATTGGGTGACGTCAACGTGCTCATCGACGTGCTGCGCCACGCGGTGCTGCCGGCCCTCGCTTTGGGGCTGCTCACCGCCGGCGTGTTCATCCGACTGGTACGCACCAATGTTATCTCTACCTTCAACTCCGGCTACGTCGAAGCTGCCCGTTCCCGCGGCGTCTCCGAGAAGCGCCTGCTCGGCAAGCATGCGTGGCGTCCGGCCCTGATCCCGATCATCACCGTGATGGGTATGCAGATCGCCATGATGCTCGCCGGCGCGGTGCTCACCGAAACCACCTTCGAATGGAAGGGATTGGGCTTCATGCTGTCCCAGTACCTGAAGGCGCGTGATTTCGCCGCGGTGCAGGGCATCGTGATCCTTATCGCCATCATCGTGGCCGTCGTCAACTTCATCGTCGACGTGATCGCCGCGCTTATCGATCCGAGAGTGAGGTACTGACATGGCCGGATCAACAACCACCAAGCTCGCCAGCAAACGCGATCACCGACTCGAAGGGTTCAACCTCGACAAGAAGTCGTTCTGGCGGAAACTGCCGATCGTCAAGCAGCTGCGCGTGGCCGTCGGCTGGCAGAAAGGCATGCTGATCACCGGTCTGGTGCTGTGCGCGTTCTTCCTGCTCGTCGCCCTGTTCGCGCCGGTCATCGCGCCGTATGGCCATGCCCAGATCAAGGATGCCAGCGGGTCGTTCCCTGCGCAGGAGGCTCCCTCCGCCAAACACATCTGGGGCACCACCGCAGGCGGCTTCGACGTGTTCAGCCGTGTGGTGTGGGGTACCCGCACCGCCATCATCGCCATCATCGTGGCCGTGCTGCTCTCCATCTTCGCAGGCGTGCTGCTCGGCCTGATCTCCGGCTACTTCGGCGGCTGGCTTGACCGCGTGCTGGTGATGATCGCCGATGCCGTCTACTCGTTCCCGTCGCTGCTGCTCGCCATCCTGATGGCCATTATGATCTCCCACGGCCAGTCCGGCCTGGTCAGCGGCATCCTCGCCTCCGGCATCTCCATCACCGTGGTCTATATTCCACAGTACTTCCGCACGATCCGCGCCGAAGTGATCCGCATCAAGGAATCCGCCTACGTGGAATCCGCCCGCGTGGTGGGCGCATCCACCTGGCGCATCCTGACCAAGCATCTGTTCAAGAACTCCACACGAACCCTGCCGGTCATCCTGACGCTGAACTCCTCCGAAGCCATCCTCACCCTCGCGGGCCTCGGCTTCCTCGGATTCGGCATCGAACCGACCGCGGCCGCCGAATGGGGCTACGACCTGAACCGTTCCGTGTCCGACGTGACCGCAGGCATCTGGTGGACCGCCGTGTTCCCCGGCCTGGCCATCGTGCTCATCGTGCTCGGCATCACGCTGGTCGGCGAATCGCTCAACGATCTCGCCGATCCGCGACTGCGTGCACGCAAGTCCGCCGGTGAGGTCGTCGGTTCGATCGAGAACACCTCCGTCGACGAGCCGACCGACATGTCGGCGCGCAACGAGGTCGTCGCCGAGCTCGACGCCGCGAAGAATCCGATCGCATCCGGAACGCCGGTGACCGTCACCGACCGCGACGCTGATTTCGTCGCCCCCGAATGGACCGGTGAAGGACAGGGCACGGGCGCCGCAGACGATAGGGGAGAGGAGTGATCGCCATGACGGAACAGCACGATCAGAAGAACAATCAGGATCAGCGCAACCAGCAGCGGGACAATCTCGCCAGCATCAAGGATCTGTCCGTGTCGTTCATGACGGACGCCGGATCCATCAAGGCTGTCGAGAACGTGAGCTTCACCATTCCGCGCAAGACCGTGGTCGGCGTGGTCGGCGAATCCGGTTCCGGCAAATCCGTCACCGCACGCTCCATCATCAAACTGCTGCCCGAAACGGCCGCCACGTCCGGAGCCGTCTACCTGTCCAACAGGGAAGGCTCCAACACGCTCGACGTGCTATCGCTGTCGGGTGAGCAGCTGCGCGAGATGCGCGGTGCCGAAGCGGCCATGGTGTTCCAGGAGCCGAACTCGGTGCTGAACCCGGTGTACACCATCGGCTGGCAGATCGAGGAAGGCCTGCGTGCCCACGGCATGAAGGACAAGAAGGAGCTTCGCGCCAAGGCCATCGACATTCTCAAGAAGGTCGGCATCCCGGACGCCGAAACGCGCGTGGACTATTATCCGCACCAGTTCTCCGGCGGTCAGAAGCAGCGCATCGTCATCGCCATGGCGCTGGTGCTCAACCCCGGACTCATCCTGGCCGACGAACCGACCACCGCATTGGACGTGACCGTCCAGGCCGAAATCCTCGACCTGCTGCGTCTGGCGCGTGACGAGTTCGGCGCATCCGTGCTCATCATCACGCACAATATGGGTGTGATCGCCGATATCGCCGATGAGGTCGTGGTGATGTATCGCGGCCATGTGGTGGAGCAGGGCCCGGTGGAGCAGATCTTCTACAAGCCACAGCATGACTACACCCGCAGGTTGCTGGCCGCGGTGCCGCACATCGGCCAACAGCTCGTGGTGAAGGATCGCGAAGGCAAACCTATCGAGCGTAAGACGGATTGGCATGACCAGCCGCTCGCCGTCAAGGCGACGAATCTGAGCATCATGTATCCCGGTCACCTCATGCAGCCCGATTTCAAGGCCGTGGACGGCATCGATTTCGAAATCCACCGTTCCGAAGTGCTTGGACTGGTCGGCGAATCCGGTTCCGGCAAGTCCACCACGGGTCGTGCGATCGCGGGCCTGCAGAAGGTATCCGGCGGTTCGCTCAACGTGCTGGGCGTGGAGATGAACGGTGTGAAGGAACGCGAGTTCAAGTCCAAGCGTGCCGACATCGGATTCGTGTTCCAGGATCCGGGCTCCTCGTTCGACCCGCTGATGACCATCGCCGAGAATGTGGCCGAGCCGCTGCTCGTGCATCACAAGTTCGGTTCCGTGGCCGAAGCGAGGAATTATGTGGGCGACCTGCTGGAAATGGTCCAGCTGCCGCGCGTGTACATGAACCGTTACCCGCACGAGCTGTCCGGCGGGCAGCGCCAGCGTGCCTCCCTGGCACGAGGACTCGCGTTGAAACCGTCGCTGCTCATCGCCGACGAGCCGACATCCGCACTGGACGTGTCCGTGCAGGCCAAGGTGCTTGAACTGTTCAAGACCCTGCAGGCCGAGATCGGGTTCGCCTGTCTGTTCATCACGCATGATCTCGCGGTGGTGGACATGCTCGCCGACCGCATCATGGTGATGCACAAGGGCAGGATCGTGGAACATGGCGATGCGGACGATGTCATCCAGAACCCGCAGAACCCCTACACGCGCAAGCTGCTTGCCTCGTTGCCGCTGCCCGATCCGGTGGAGCAGCGCGAACATCGTGCGCACCTGCACGAGCTGCTCGCCACCGAGAAGATCTGAGCGGCGTCGCGGATTATGACGAAGCCCCCGATGGGAATCATCCCACGGGGGCTTCGTTCGTTTTCGTTCGGCATGGTCCCGCCTATGGCAGGGCCGCGCCGAACGGGACCATGCCGAAACGATCAGTTCAGCACACCGTCGAATTTGAACAACGTGTGTGCCTCGCCATGCGCCTTGTCGTCGAGATACCGGCGGAACAATGCGAGCCTTTCCACGCTGCTCGCCGTCATCGGCTCCGGCAGATCATCCCAGTCGAACCAGCCGACCTCCAGGCTCTCATCGTCGCCGACGAACGGTTTCGCGTTGCCGCCCGGCTTCAGCTCGCACAGGAACGAATGATCCATGTACTGCGTGTTGTCGCCGTTCATATAGGTGACGACACGCGAATCCGAGATGACGGACACCAGGTCGGTGACGATCACGTCGACGCCCGTCTCCTCCTTGACCTCGCGTGCCACCGTGTCGGCGGGCTGTTCGCCCGGCTCGTTGATGCCGCAGATCAGCGCCCACTTGCCGTTGTCGGAACGCCTGCCCAGCAGGATACGGCCCTGATCGTCGCGCACCAGCGCGGTCACGCCTATCAGCCAGAGGAGATCGTGGCCGATTTTCTTCCTCAGTTCCAGTACGAATTGCGGGGTTGCCATGCCATTACCTTTCCGGTGCCACGATCCTTCGCGGCATAGCCGCTCACTTCGCCTACGTACAGCCCACTGGGCTGTACGCTTGACGGCTCAGCGTGGCCGATTTTCTTCCTCAGTTCCAGTACGAATTGCGGGGTTGCCATGCCAAACCTTCCGATAAGCGGGACGGGCAATCACGCGCGGGCGCGTTCGGCCATCCAGGCCTCCACGTCGTCGATCTGCTTCGGGATGCCGGCGGACAGCCATTCCGGGCCATGCTCGGTCATGAGCACGTCATCCTCGATGCGGATACCGATGCCACGGTATTCCGGCGGGATGAGCATATCGTCCTCACGGAAGTACAGGCCGGGTTCGATGGTGAAGATCATGCCTGGACGGATCTTTGCGCCCTGATACGCCTCGAAGCGGGCCTGCGCGCAATCATGCACGTCAAGACCAAGATGATGCGCCACGCCGCAGGCGAGCCAACGGCGATGCTGCTGGCCTTCGGGGGAGAGGGACTCCTCGACGCTCACCGGCAGCAAACCCCACTCGTGCAGGCGCTCGGCGATCACGCGCATGCAGGCGTGATGGATGTCGCAATACGTGGCGCCCACCTTCGCGGCTTCGAAACCGGCCTGCTGGGAGTCGAGCACCGCCTGGTACAGGCGCTTCTGCAGATCGGTGAACTTGCCGTTCGTCGGGAACGTGCGGGTGATGTCGGCGGTGTACAGCGAATCGACCTCCACACCGGCATCCACCAGCAGCAGGTCGCCGTTGCGCACCACGCCCGTGTTACGCATCCAATGCAGGATCGGGGCGTGCGGACCGGAGGCGACGATCGAATCGTAGCCGACCGTATTGCCCAGCTCACGGGACACGGAATTGAACGCGCCTTCCAGAATGCGTTCGCTGCGCGGCTTATCGAGCGCGGACGGCAGCGTGGAGAGCAGACGATCGAAACCGGCCTTGGTGGCGCTGATCGTCTTGCGCATCTCGCCCACCTCATAGGAGTCCTTGCACATGCGCGCCTCGGAGGTGAACTCGTGCAGCTTGTCGTCATCGGCGGCGTTGCGATCCGGATCGGTGAACCCGTTGGCCTTGCGCACATCCTCCACCAGTGCGGTGATCTGCGGATCGGTTTCTCTCATGACGCGCACGCGCACGGCACCGGCCTCGGTGCCGACATCCTTGCCCAGCGCGTCGGCCAGCTGCGCGATGTCATGCGTTTCGATGCCGGTCATGGCCTGCATCTCGACCAAGCCGGCACGCGGGCCGACCCAGTATTCGCCGTAATGCGGGTTCATGAAGAAGTCGGCGGTGGAATTATCGGCGCGAGGGGCGACGAACAGTTCCGGCACATGGGTCTGACCGGCCTTCGCCTCCGGCGAATCCGGGTCGACGGGGTTGAGCACGAGCACGGCACCGGCCTCGTAATCGGTGCCGAGACCCGTGTAGTACGCGAATGCGCTGTCCGGGCGGAACATGTAATCGCAATCATTGTTGCGCACCTTCGGCTGACCGGCGGGAATCACCAGACGTTCGCCCTCGAACGCCTTGCCCAGCGCCGCGCGACGGGCCGGAGTGAACTTGGAGGATTCCAACGGTTCGATATCCGGATTCTCATCGGCCCAACCGGACTTCATGAACTCGCGGAACGCGTCGGAATTCGGGCGCAGAGAACGGTTGTTCACGCGATCGCCCATGGCCTGGTCGTCGCCCGGCGCGGCGGCCTGCTCCGCCGCCTCATATTCCCTGTCCTTATCGGTGATCACTTCACCCATATCTACTCCTTGGCTCATTGATTCCTGATCGATGGTTTCCGTGAATCCGGACGGCTCGCGTGGAACAGTCGGCCACACCATCACACCATCGTCCCATCGTAGTCCACGTGCGCCCCGCGCACACCGTGT
Organism: Bifidobacterium merycicum DSM 6492; assembly: GCF_900129045.1. Taxonomy (GTDB): domain Bacteria; phylum Actinomycetota; class Actinomycetes; order Actinomycetales; family Bifidobacteriaceae; genus Bifidobacterium; species Bifidobacterium merycicum. Next base: position 266,053 of record NZ_FQTX01000001.1, read on the forward strand.
TTCCTATGGTGCCACATGTGCGACGCAACCTGGGAGCGGGGCGGGCGGGGCGTGCCAGGACGGGATATCCGGAACGCTGCGAACCGTACATCGGGGCGTGCAATAGAATATGAGAGGTTTGTACGTATCGGTTGTGCAAGTTGTACATATCCGTACGTATCGAGAGGAAGTCATGTCATTCGAGCATCCGAACAGAAACGGTGAATCCATCCACGACGTGGAGCGCGACATCATGAGCCGCCCGCCGGAACACAACACCACCAATCTTGACCTTGACCGCATGAATCTCATGCTGGACGTGCTGGGCCATCCGGAGGAATCGTTCCGCGTGATCCATATCACCGGCACCAACGGTAAGGGATCCACCGCACGCATGGCAGAAGCCATCTGCCGCGCCTACGGTCTGCGCACCGGCCTGTACACGTCGCCGCACCTGGAGAAGGTGAACGAGCGCATCGCCATTGACGGCCAGGAGCTCAGCGATGACGACTTCATCGATGCATGGGATCAGATCAAGGATTACGTCGATCTGGTGGACGCCAAAATGGAGGAGCAAGGCAAGCCGCGCATGAGCTTCTTCGAAGTGCTCACTGCCATGGCGATCTGGAAGTTCGCGGACGCGCCGGTGGACGTCGCCGTCGTCGAGGTCGGTATGGGCGGCGCATGGGACGCCACGAACGTGCTGAACGCGGACGCGGCGATTATCGGGCCAATCGACATGGACCACATGAAGTGGTTGGGCGACACCGTCGAGGACATCGCACAGGAGAAAGTCGGCATCATCAAGCCCGGCTGCACCGCGGTCATCGGCCGTCAACCCCACGAGGAGGCGGTCATGCCGATCATTGAGGAAGCCGCGGAACGCAACCACGCCAAGCTGGTACGCGACGGCTACGAGATGGAGGTCGTCGAACGCATGCCCGCGGTCGGCGGTCAGGTCGCCACCCTGTCCACGCCGCTCGGCACCTACACCGAAGTGCCCATCGCCAAGTTCGGCGAGCATCAGGCGCATAACGCACTCGCTGCGCTCGCCGCCTGTGAGGCCGTGATCCCCACGTCCGGCGCGTTGGACGGCGATCTGGTGGCCGAGGCATTGAGCGGCGTGAAGATCCCGGGGCGCATCGAGCAGATCCGCACCTCGCCGACCATCATCCTCGACGGCGGGCATAACATCAACGCCGCCGAATCGCTGCGTGCGGCGCTTGAGGAGAACTACAACTTCGAGCAGCTGGTCGGCGTGGTGGCCATGATGGCCGACAAGCAGGTCGAACAGTATCTGGGCATTTTGGAGCCGGTGCTCAGCCAGATCGTGGTGACCGAGAACTCGTGGCGCGACCGCGTCATGCCCGCCGATGAACTGGAGAAAATCGCCATCGACGTGTTCGGCGCCGATCGCGTGATCAAGGAACCGAACCTGCCCGACGCCATCCAGACCGCCGTCAACCTGGTGGACGCCGACGATGAGCTGGGCGTGGGCTACGGCCACGGCGTGCTCATCTGCGGCAGCTTCGTCACCGCGGGTGATGCGCGAGCCATGCTGAAGGAGCACGCGAGCCCGGTCATGCAGAAGGCCATGAGCATCCATCAGGCCACCGTGGAGCCGGATGATCGCGGGGATGCCGAGGCTGGAGCCGGTGATACTGAAGCCGGCGATGCCGGGAACGCCGAAACGGCCGAGGAGTGACGTAAGTCGGCGATCCTACGAGAAACGGGAGCCGGGCTCAATGGCTCGACTCCCGTTTTCCTGTTATGTACGCTTATCCGCTTGGAGCGCTCGGTGCGCTGGCACATTCAGCCGCGCAACGCCTCCGCCCGTTCCACGGTCACATCCACCAGCACGGCCTGCGCATCGATGACGGGCAGCTGCGGGAGTGGGAAGGCCTCGTTGAGCACACTGAGCTCGGTGCAGCCGAGGATCAGCGCATCGCACGCGCACGGACCGGCCGGGTCGAGCATGTCGCGGAGCACGGACTCGTAGCGTGCGAGATTCAGCTCGCCGGTGCCCTTCACATCGTCATAGATGAGCGACGTGATACGCTGCTGCAGCGCATCATCCGGTTCCACGAACGTGTATCCGGCCTCCTCCACGGCATGCTTGTACACGCCCGAAGCGCGCGAACCCACCGTGCCGAGGAATCCGACGCGCGTGGCGGAACCCGCCGGGTACGATTTCGACAGTCGCTTGACCGCCTCGCGCGGCATGTGCAGGATCGGCACATCGGTGAGCGCCTGGAAACGGTCATAGAAATAATGGGCGGTGTTGCAGGTCAACACGATGAAGCTCGCGCCCATCGCCGTGGCCTTTTCGATATCGTCCGCGAGTACGGGGAACGGGTTGTCATCCGATTCCCCGATGATGAACGCGGTACGATCGGGCACGGACGCATCGTTGAACACGACGTAATCCAGATACTCCTGATCGCTGTGCGCGTGCGTGGCCGCGTCGACCAGACGGACGTAGCTTTCCGTGGCCAACGTGCCCATGCCGCCGAGTACGGCGAAGAACGGTCGTTTCATTTCAATTCGTCCTTTTTGGTGAAGTATTTGGCGTAGCTCTTCTTGTAAATGGAGAACATGTGGCGGACCATGGCCCATCGCAAGGGGTTCATGTCCTTCTTGTATTCGAGGGTGGTGCCCCAGTTCCCGGAGGCAAGCATCGCGCGCCCCGCTTCCTTATCCGGGCCTTCGGCCACATAATCCATGAAGATGGATTTCGGGATTTCAAGCCACAGCTTCGACCCGCGGCCGAACAGCGTGTCCCCGTCGAATGGGGTGTCCTCGACCAGATCGTCGACGAAGTACTTGGCCAGATTGAATCCGTTCAACGTCACGAAATAGCTGGAACGTCCCTGACGCAGATTGATCTCGAACAGCTTGTATTCGCCGTCGCGCTCATCGTATTTCATATCGAAGTTGGCGACGCCCTCATAGCCGATATCCTCAAGGAAGGCTTTGATGATGCGGAACACCTTCTCGTTGTAGTCGGGCAGGATGGCCGCATAGTTTCCGGCCGCCACGGGGGAGGGGTCCTCGAGCAGCGGATGGCCGAGGAACATCATGCGCACGCGATGATGCTGATCCACGTAGGCGTTCAGTACGCGCATGCGCGAATCGTCGCCGGGGATGAAATCCTGAATGACCATTTCGGACGTGTAGCCCGCCGCGTAGGCACGTTTGATGATCGTCTCAAGCTTATCCGGACTGTCGAAGATGTAGGCCTTGCGGCGTCCTTCGAAATCGATGTTCAGCCATTCCACCGAATTGGCGGGCTTCATCGCAACCGGGTATGCGAATGGTAGATCCTTGTATGCACCGGCCGCGACCTCATCGGCGGTGACCGTCTTCGTCTTCGGATGCGGCAGATCGTACTGTTCGCAGATGCGGTAGAAGGTCGACTTGTACGCCAGCCTGCGGGACAGGTTGATGTCCAACGTGTTATAGACGAAATACCGGCGCAGGTCGTCGCCGCATTGGCTGAGCAGATTCGCATACACGTCGCCGCAGGGGATGAGCAGCAGCACACGGTCCGGGTCCTCGGCCTTCATCCTTTTGCCCAGGTCGAGCATGAAATCACGGAACGTGACGAAATTATTGAAATCGTCGACGATATGGACATTGACGATCCGGCTGAACTTCGTCGGACTGAGCTGGAAATACGCATAGGCTTCGGAGACGATGCCATACTCCTCATGGAAAGCCCTAGCCATGCCGTAGACGTTGATGTCGCTGCCTAGCAGAATCGGTTGGAATCTTGTCATAAACCCTCACCTTACCGTTGTCGTGTGGTCAAGTCGTTTATTTGCCCAGCTGTTTACCCTACAACCCGGCCGGACGGGCATCCAGCTCGCGGCGCACGATCGTCGCGTCGCCGGGCCAGGGGACGGCCTTGCCGTTGATGATGTTGCGCCGTTCATGGCCTTTGCCGATCACCAGAACGATGTTGAACCGGTCCGCATGTTCGCGAGCCTCGCCGATCGCGGTGGTGATGGCCTGATCGCGGTCGACGATGATTTGCGTCCGCGCATCATCCGTCACATACGAGGCCATCTGTTCGCAGATCGCCTGCGGATCCTCGAAATTCGGATCGTCTGTCGTGAAGATATACGATTCCGCTTGGCCGAGCGCACCCTTGACGATGCCCTCACGCCGGTCGATGGCCTTGCCCCCGGTGGAACCGGCGACCACGGTGATATGCGGGTCGCGCTCGCCATACACGCGCACCATCTCATCCACCAGCGCCTTGGTGGACAGGTAATTATGCGCGAAATCCACGAATACCAGCAGATTCTCGCCGCCCGTGAACCGTTCCATATGACCGGGAACCTGCACGGATTCGATGGCCTTCATGGCATCGCTGTCGAACGGTACGCCGATATTGACAGCCAGCGCGATGGCGGCCGCGGCGTTGAGGAAGTTGAATTCGCCGAGCATATCGAGGGTGAACGCGCGCGTCTCGCCATCGCAGGAGACAGTGATGCCGGTTTTCGTCCCCTCGGTGGGGGAGACGGTGAGATCGGCGGGCGTGCGCTCGCCGGCGGCTTCGTCGTGAAGCGCGAACGAGAACACCGGCACATTGTTCGCGGCGGCGTCCTCGCGCAGCAGATCGGCGTGATCGCAGTCCGCGCCGAGCACGAACCAGCGGCTGTGGGCGATGATCTGCCGCTTGCAATGCAGATAATCCTCGAACGTCGGATGTTCGATGGGACTGATGTGATCGGGGGAGATGTTGAGGAACGCCCCGGCATCGAAGGTCAGATCGTAGACGCGGTTGACCTTGTACGCCTGCGAGCTGACTTCCATGACGAAATATTCCATGCCGTTATCCACGGCTTCGCGCATCATGTGTGCCAGATCCAACGACACCGGTGTGGTGAGCTTGGAAGGGATCCAGGTGTTGCCGTCCAGGCAGCAGGCGATGGAACTGGTGATCGCGGCACGCCCGTGCGAATACGCGTTGAGGATCGCGTGGGTGAAATAGTTGGTGGTGGTTTTGCCCTTGGTGCCGGTGATGCCCACCATCTTCAATTGCCTGTCGGGGCGCCCGTAGAATTCAAACGACAACAGGGCCATGGCCTTCGGCGCGTCCTCGACGATGAGCCCGACCGCCGATGTACGATCCGAAAACTCGGTTTCGGATACGTAGACGGCCAAGCCCCGCTCGTCGATCCCGTCCATGAACTCGGGTTTGAACCGGCCTTTGACGAACAGCAGCGATCCGGGCGTGACCTCACGGGTGTCGTAGGTGATCGCGGGAATCGGCGTATCCGCTCCGGGAAGACCCGCCGTGTTGACGGTCCAGCGTTCGGGCGTGATGATTTCACGGAGCAGATGATGCTGCTTGAGCAGTTCGACCGCACTGGTCAGGGTGAACGATGCGTTCGTGAATGCCATAGGGGGAATGCTTCGACTTTCCTTCGGGAAACAGAATCCCCACCATCGTACCCCAGTGTCTATCGCAGCAGACGCTCCACTACACAATCATCACCTTCGTACGGCACATGCTTGTTGAGATCCTTAATCCAACGCTCGTGCCCTTTGCCGATGATTAGTACCACGTCGAGGCGGTCGGCGTCGCTGCGCGCCTTTTCCACAGCGGATTCGATGGCTTTGGTGCGGTCGATGATCGTGCTGGACTTCACCCGGTCGTTGGTGATGCAATTCGCCATATCGCGGCAGATATCCTCATACGGTTCGGTGTCGGTGTCTTCGGCGGTGAACACGAAACGCATGATGCGGTCCTGCGCGGCCTGGACGATGCCTTCGCGGCGATCAAGTGCCTTGTTGCCAGCCGAACCGGTGACCAAGGTGATGCCCGGATTCTCCTCGCCGTACCGCACGTCGACATAGTCGAGCAGTTTGACCACGGAATCGTAGTTGTGCGCGTAATCGACGATGACGACGGTGTTCGCGCCCTCGTCGTAATACTGCATCATGCGGCCGGGCACCTTGGTGTGTTCCATGGCATGCATCGCCTCGCTGTCGACGGGCACACCCGCGGCATGCGCGATCGCGACGGCCGCCAATGCGTTCCGATAGTTGAAATCGCCGTCCAAATCAAGTGTGTACTCGCCCAGATCCACGCCGTCCACACGCATATGGTAGGCGCGGTGCGTGCAGTCGACCGCCCAGGCGCAGGTGGCGGGAAGATCCTCCAAATGCTCCGGATCGTAATGATCCTCCAAATTGTCGAATACCGAGAACTCGCTGACCGGCACGTTATGCGCGGCGGCATCCTCGCGCAACAGGTTGATATGCTTGCAGCCGGAGCCGAGCACGAGCTTGCGGCAGTTGGCGATGAGCTGGCGTTTGCAATACAGGTAATCCTCAAGCGTTGGATGCTCGATGGGACTGATATGGTCCGGGGTGATGTTGAGGAACGCGCCCACGTCGAACGTGAACCCGTACACGCGTTGCACCTTGTATGCCTGCGAGCTGACCTCCATCACCAGGTACGTCATGCCGTTATCCACGGCTTCGCGCATCATGCGCAGCGCGTCGAACGATTCGGGCGTGGTGAGATCCGATTCGGCGTAGGCGTGGCCGTCAAGACAGTTGTCCACGGAGGAGAACAAGGCGCAGCGCCCGCCGCTGTAAGCGTTGAGGATGGCCTGCGTGAAATAGGCCGTGGTGGTTTTGCCCTTGGTGCCGGTGATGCCCACCAGCGTGAGCTCGCGTTCCGGATGATCGTAGAATTCGGCAGCGAGCAGGCTCAGCGCCTTGCGCGCATCGTTGACGATGAGGCCGGGGCGATCGGTGCGCTCCGACAAATCGGTTTCCGCAACATAGGCGGCGAGCCCCTTCTCCGCCGTGCCGTCAAGAAATTCCGGCTTGAATCTGCCCTTGCAGACCAGCAGCGTGCCGGGGGCGATCTCGCGTGTGTCATACGAGAGTTTTTCAAAAGGCGTGTCCGCACCATCGATACCCGAGGCGTCGAGTTGCCAGACGTCGCCATGAACCACCTCTCTCAGAAGATTATGCTGTGAGAGAAGCGATGCGGCGGAAGCCAGTGTCAGCGTCATGTTGGGTCCTTTCCCAAGTTTTTCCCGACCCCCCATTGTGCTGAGCGATCCTGACAAAAAAACTGGGGATTACAATGGTGTTCGTGACGAATGATGACGGCGAAACTCTGACGCAGAAGCGGGAACGCTTCGAACGGCTCGTCATGCCCGCAGTCAACGCGCTGTATCGTCAGGCGATGAAGCTGACCAATAACCCGGATGACGCGCAGGACCTGGTGCAAGACACCTTCGAACGAGGATTCAAGGCCTTCGACTCCTTCAAGCAGGGCACGAACTTCGAAGCATGGATGACCACCATCGAACGCAACGCCTACTTCAACCAATACGCCAAAGCCAAGCGCCGTCCGCAACGCGCCAACGATTCCTCCGGCGAATACGATGATTGGGATATCTACTCCGCTTCGGAACACTCCTCGGACGGGCTCAAATCGGCCGAAGAGGAATATCTGGACGCGTTCGCGCCCGAAGAGATCATGGCCGCGCTCGCGAAGCTGTCGCCGGAACGCCGGCAGGTGTTCATCGACGCCGCGATCGACGGCAAATCATACAGTCAGGTGGCTGAGGAACAAGGGGTGAAAATCGGTACGGTGATGAGCCGTTTGAATCGTGCCCGCACCCAGCTCAAACATGAGCTGGCAGCCTACGCGAAGGAGCGTGGGTACCTTGACCGCAAGACCGGCGGGCCGAAGGGTTCACTATGCGCAAAGACCAGTGACAATCCGCGGTCGGACAACGATAATACGAATAAATAGGAGAGAGAACTATCATGTGTTGTTGTTGCGAATCGCCCCAGCGAAGCGAAACGTCAGGCGACATGCCGAGCGACAGGCGGACAACCGTCTCCGCCGTTTCTGCTACATCTGCCGTTTCTGCTGCCTCTGCCGCCATCGAACGGCATATTTCCATCACCCGCGCCGGTGCGGATGGTGTGGTGGGACATACGGAAGTGCATATCACCACTACCACCACTACTGCCGCAACGGGTGAGTACTTCGATCCGTCATCCTGCTGCGATGTGCATGAGCGCGCGATGATCGCCACGCTGCGCAGCTATCTGCGGCCGGAGGTGGCGCCCGCCTGTCTGATGGCACGGTTGAAAGCCACGCTGGACCACTGCTGCGAGGAGGAGCGCGAATAGGGGTTGTTGTGAGGCTGGGGTTGACGGTTGCCGTGTTCGGAGTCGACGGTTGTCGTGTTTGATCGGACGCGATGGAACAGGTGCATCGAGTCGAAGCATTGAACCGTTGAACCGTTGAATCGCCGGGCCACCAGACCATCAAACCTCGAACCGTGCCTGACCGAACGACCGAACCAGTCAAGCTGGGCCGCTGAAATCCTCGGATAAAGCATCAGATAAAACGAAACCCTCCCGAACCGGAAGATTCGGGAGGGTTTCTACGTCTATTCGACAGGATCAGGCGTTCGGGCGCTTGCCGTGGTTGGCGGCCTTCTTACGACGATCCTTGCGCTTACGTCCACGCATGCCCATGATTGGACTCCTTTTCAGTAATAAAAATAAGCCTTAGGCATTATGCCATGACCGAAAGACCTTGGCAAATACCCGTTTCATTATCCAGCCATGGTACGACTGTCGATGCGGGCGCGCCACGACTGTGATACGGCTGGTGAAGCCTGCGAATCAGGCCAGTTCCGCGCCGAGATAGATTGCGGTGGTGCTGGTTTCGCCCGGCTTGATGACGATAAGCCCGTTACCGGTGTTGAATGCGTTTGCGTAGGCGGTCTGCGGTTCCACGGCGGTGCCGGCTGGGTGTTTCTCGGCGGGGAAGCCGGTGCCAGTGCACACCTGGAAGGACGTGATGGTCTCGTCGCCGCCCACGGTGATGGTCAGGCCGTCCGGGCGGGTGAACGTGGCGGTGACCTTGCCGTCCGCGTCATGTTCGACATCCGTCCAGGCATCATCGAACGGCTGGTTGGTCAGCAGCGTCGGCTTGCGCAGATCGTACTTGGTGCCGTCAACCGGCTCGGTGCCGGTCGGGATGAGGTTCTCGTTCACGGTGACGTGCGTCTTCGCCGGAACCTGCAGCGTGCACTGCGCGTTATGGCCGTCGATCTCGTCGCCGTAGCCGTTGAAGCCGTTGTCCAGCCACGGGTGGAGCGCCAGAGCCCACGGGGCGTCGATATCGCCATTGTTGGTGGCGCTGATGGTGACCTTCATGCCGTCCTCGGTGAGTTCGTGCGTTGCGGTCACCGTGACGTCGAAGGGGTAGCCCAGCAAGTACGGCACGCGCCAGGACTGGATGACGGAGGTTTCGGTGAGTGATTCGAGCTTCCAGAACGAGCGGTAGCCGTAGCCGTGGATGGCGTTGTTGCGGTCATGCTCGTCGATGGGCAGCTCGTAGGTGACGCCTTCGAAGGTGTAGGTGCCGGCTTCGATGCGGTTCGGGAATGGAACGAGCATCTGTCCTTGGCAGCAGGTGACCGGGTCGTCGGGGCCGAGCGGGACGATGATGTTGCGGCCACGGTACGTGAGCTTGCGCAGGGTTCCGCCCAGTTCGGTGACGACGGCCTTCCAATCGCCGTATGCAATCGAGTACTGCTGGCCGGTACGCGGGGAAAGATGCTGTGTCATTGTTCACACTCCCATAGTGTTCGATGTATCTGATGTTCTGATACGCAACGGTTGGAATAGTGGGCTTGTTACCGTTAACAGCCGTTGCCGTCACTATCTAGTGTAGCGCGGTGGGCCGGTGCCGATGTCGTTCTAGTAAAAACTGCGGCGGTACTGATGGTGGTTGGCGCTTAGCGTAGGCAGACGGTGATGGTATCTCCATTTGGATACGCTCGAGGTTCGTCAGCGTTGCCGGTCGGCGGTGTCGTCTCCGAATCGCTGCGCTGAGGGTCTGTCAGCGTTGCTGAACCGTGGTGCCGTCTCCATTTGCCTACGCTGAGGAGCTATCAGCATGGCCAGACGGTGATACCGTCTCCGAATCGCTACGCTCGGGGTTCACTAGTGTAGACAAACGGTGGTGTCTTCTCCAAGCGCCTACGCTGGGGTCTTGCCGGCATAGCTAAACGGTGATCTCGTCACCAAATCACTACCTCAAGTTCGCGTGGTGCTGTGCACGGCAAAGGGTTTACGGCTATGCTTGGTGGGGTTGTTTTTGAGACGAAAGGCGGATGATATGGGCAAGCGCATTATTCTGGCCGATCCACGCGGTTTCTGCGCCGGCGTGGACAGGGCGATATTGACGGTGCAGACCATTCTGAAATCCGTTCCGCAAGATGGCGAACATGGTGATTTGCCGCCGGTGTACGTGCGTCGTCAGATCGTGCACAATCGTCATGTGGTCGAGGAGTTGGCTTCGCAAGGCGCGGTGTTCGTCGAAGAACTTGATGAGATCCCTGATGCTGCGGCCGAGGCGAATGTGCCGGTGGTGTTTTCCGCGCACGGCGTGTCGCCACAGGTCAAAGCCGAAGCGCAGCGTCGCGGTCTGAATGTGATCGACGCGACGTGCCCGCTGGTGGGCAAGGTGCATCGTGAGGTGCTTCGTTTCGTGCGCGAAGGATATGAAATCGTGTACATCGGTCATCTCGGCCATGACGAGGCGGTCGGAGTGGTAGGGGAAAGCCCCGAGCATGTCCATCTGATCGAACACGAAGGCGATGTGGCGGAGCTTGATTTTTCGCCGGAAACTAAACTGGTGCTGCTCACGCAGACCACGTTGAGTGTGGATGAGACGGCGGATACGATTGCCGCGTTGCGGAAGCGGTTCCCGTGGATCGAGATGCCTCCCAGCTCTGATATCTGTTATGCGACTTCCAACCGTCAGGCGGCGGTCAAGCTGGTTGCAGAGAAATCCGATTGCGTGGTGATCGTGGGGTCCGCCAATTCCTCGAATTCCGTGCGGCTCATGGAAGTGGGGCAGGAGGGGCTTGACGCTCGTTTTGCAGCGGAGGATGCGCCGGCGCGAAATGGGGCATGCGGGTTGGCGCATCGTGTGGATGATGCGAGCGAGCTTGATCCCGCGTGGTTCGATGGCGTTGAAGTGGTCGGCGTTTCCTCGGGCGCGTCGGTTCCGGAAATGTACGTGGAAGGCGTGGTCGAGGCGCTGCGTGGCATGGGGTATACGGATATGGAATCCGTGGAAACCACCAAGGAGAACATGCATTTCGTACTGCCCGCGGAGTTGCGCCGTCAGACTGTCCGTTGATATGTGGATATGCCCCGTGCTTGGTTGCTGCGGACTGCGATAAGCCGTGATGAGTGGTTCTCGGTATGGCTTCCCAGCGTAGTCATCTGGCGAAGCTATCCCCGTATCTGCGCTTTCAGCCCCTCAGCGCAGTGATTCGGGTAGGTCGTTCCCGTTTGGCTACGTTGACGGGTTCTCAGCGTAGGTATCTGGAGAAGACGCCACCGTCTGTCTACGCTGACACGACCTCAGCGTAGACAAGTGGAGGTGGCGACCCGGTTTAGCTACGCTGGGAGTGGCTCAGCGTAGCCAAACAGGGAAAGCACCTCCGTTTGTCCACACTGGACGGATGATCTATCACCAAGTACCAATCGGTGCGGTAATACCATCCAACACTTTCAACAGGTCGTATGGGTTCAATCCCACGGAGAACCCGCGCTTGCCGCCGGACAGCAGAATCTCGTCGAATTGCAACGCGCTCTCATCCAACACGGTCTTATGCTTCGTGCGCTGCCCCAACGGTGAAATGCCTCCAACCACATATCCCGATTCACGCATGGCGACCTTCGGATCGGCCATCGCCGCCTTCTTCGCGCCGACCGCCGCCGCCAAGGCCTTCAGATCCATATGACCGCTTACGGGCACGACGCCCACCACGCGTTCCGAACCGGTGTCGGCCATCAGCGTCTTGAAGACCTGATGCTCGTCGAAACCGAGTTTCTTCGCGGCTTCAATGCCATACCCGTCATCCATGTGATCGTTCGAATGCTCGTACTCGTAGGTCTTGAACTCCACGCCTGCCTGTTCCAGTTGCACGGTCGCGGGAGTGGAGCCTGCGCCCTTCTCACGTTTTTTCTTGCTCATGGTGCCTCATCATAGAACCCCGCGTGACCGATTCGGGAATCGAGCACGAAAGAAGCCGGGAAAAGGAAAAGAAACAAAGAAGCGGAAGGGGATGAAGAACGGCGGGAAAAAGAATAAAGGAAGCGGGAGGGGATGAAGAACGGGGAGGAGAAGGAAAAGAATCAAGGAAACGGAAGGGGATGAAGAACGGGGAGGAGAAGGAAAGGAAGAGGTGAGAAGAGACAGGAAGGAAGAAGAAAGAGAAGAAATGGGGAGAGAAAGAGCGGAAGAGCGGGAAGCACAGGGACACGCCGCAGTTAGGTCTTCCAACCATGTCTCCGTAACAACCATGTCTCCGTACACAGTCGAGTTTCCGTAACAACCACAACCATGCCCCGTAATACGAAAAGCCCCCGCCGAAGTGGGCGGGGGCTTTCCATCGAGACCGTCAGAGTCGTATATCAGACGGTCTCCTTATGACTCGTTGCGGATCACTCCGCGTCGGTTCACTCGGAGATCTCGGCGAAGTACAGCAGGGTACGGATCATGTTGGAGGTGAAGCCGTACTCGTTGTCGTAGAAGGAGACGGTGCGAGCCAGGGTCACGCCGTCAACGGTGTTAACGTCGGTCTGGGTCGGATCGAACACGCCACCGTGGGTGTCGCCCAGGATGTCGGAGGACACGATGCCCTCGTCGTTGTAGCCGTAGTACTCGCAGTCAGCGAAGGCTTCCTTGAAGGCCTCGTTGATCTCGTCGGCGGTGGTCTCCTTGTTCAGGACAGTGGTCAGCTCGGTGACGGAGCCGTCCGGGACCTGGATACGCTGGGCGTGCCCCTGCAGCTTGCCGTTCACGGACGGAACGACCTTGCCGATGGCCTTGGCAGCGCCGGTGGAGTGGGCGATGGTGTTGATGGCGGCAGCGCGCAGGTTGCGGCCGGTCTTGGTGCCACGCGGGCCGTCCAGCAGCATCTGGGTGCCGGTGTAGGCGTGGATGGTGGTCATGAAGCCAGCCTTGATGCCGAACTTCTCGTCCAGCAGCTTGACCATGGCGGCCATGGAGTTGGTGGTGCAGGAGCCGGCGGAGACGATCACGTCGGAAGCCTTCAGGATGTCGTGGTTCACGCCGAACACGACAGTCGGGGTGGTGTCATCCTTGGCCGGGGCGGAGATCAGGACCTTCTTGGCACCAGCGTTGATGTGAGCCTGGGACTTCTCAGCGGAGGTGTAGAAACCGGTGCACTCGAGCACGTACTCGACACTGTCGTTCTTGACCCACGGGATGTTGTTGGCGTCCTTCTCGGCGTAGACCTTGTATTCCTTGCCGTCGACGATGATGGAATCCTCGGTGGCCTTGACGTCGACCGGGGTGCCGTCGTCGTGGCGGAAGGTGCCGTGGGTGCTGTCGTACTTCAGCAGGTAGGCGAGAGTTGCCGGGGTGGTCAGATCGTTGATGGCGGCAACTTCGATGTCGCCGGCCTGGCCGCCACGAGCCTGCAGCTCGAAGATGCGGCGGAAGGCGAGACGACCGATACGACCGAAGCCGTTGATACCAATCTTAACTGTCATGTAATTCTCCCTTTGGGAAGGCGTGACATGCCGTTGCGCATGCCGCGCCATGGTTTTACCAACGTCTCCACTCTAATGCCTTACCTGTACTTCAGGCAATGAAAACGTGCGCATTTTCGTTTCGCGGCGCGTGTTGTCTCGATGGCGTTCCGCCGACGTTCCCTAGCCGTCCGCGCATGTTCACACGATGTCGGCACGGTGCGTCGGCATCATGCGTCTTCATCGCGTTCCGTCGTGCAACGCCGACGACACCGAAGTGTCGAGCGCACCCAGATCGCCGGTGAAGCTGTGCCGTCTCGTCACGACGGGAATCGGCGCCTCGACGGGGAAAGTGACGATGAGCGTACCGTGGGCGACGGCGATTCGAGCCGGATTGCCGTGCAGGAATTCGTTGCTGACGCCGTTGACGTGGATGCTGCTCATGGTGGCGTCGGTCAGTTCGTATTTGAGTCCGGTCTCATTCACGCCGGTGGAAATGTCGGAATGGGAGAACACGGACACCATGCGTCCGGGGCGCACGCGGTTTTCGGGGAATGCGAGTTCGCCGTCGCAGATGGCGGTGATGATCGTGCCATCGCCATGCAGGAAACCGGTGCCGCCACGCTGGGCGAGCAGTGCGGTGAGCTGGATGTTCGAGATCGTGTGGTCGACGCGTCCGCCGAGCGCACCATATATATGGAATGTGCTTGCGCCGTGCGACCAGCCGATTTTCAGCGCGGACAGCATGTCGGGGTCGTCTTTTTCCGGGGGGAGCGCGATCGTACGGTCGCCGGTGCGCGGCATCCGTCCGTTCAGCGAGTCGAAATCGCCTACGATCACGTCGGCGTCGATGCCGAGTGCGCGTGTATGGTCGAGTCCGCCGTCGGCTGCCACCACGAACGCTCCGTTCGGCACGATCGGCGTTTCGTCGTAGTATTCTCCGGCTCCGAAAATCACGCATGTCGTTGCGTCAGTCATGCTCATCATGCTCACATAGTCTAATCAGCCGGTGTGTCGAGGTGATGGTGTGGTCTGGGCCGACGGCGGCGTATCAGGAGGAATGGGGGGGTAAACGGGAGTAAGCGTGTCGTTTCGGCACAGGTTTGATACAAAAGCTTTGCTAGTGTGGGGTCTGAATTTTCAGGATGAAAGGTTGAGGCAGCATCTATGTGTGGAATCGCCGGATTCGTCAACGACATGCCCATTGACACCAAGTGCCCGATACTGCGGAAAATGACCGATATCATCGCACATCGCGGACCAGATAGTGAAGGGCATTATATTGACGAGCATGTAGCCTTGGGACACCGTCGACTGAGCATCATCGATCTGGGTGGAGGCCAGCAGCCGATCTATAACGAGGATGGCAACCTCATCATCACCTTCAACGGCGAGATCTACAACTATCAGCCGCTGCGCGAACAGCTGATCGAAGCCGGTCACACCTTCACCACCCGAAGCGACACCGAGGTGCTGCTGCACGGGTACGAACAGTGGGGCGTCGACCTGCTGCAGAAGATCCGCGGCATGTTCACCTTCGTGATTTGGGATAAGACCAAGCGCGAGCTGTTTGGCGCACGCGACCATTTCGGCATCAAGCCGTTCTACTACGCCAAGATGAACGGCACGTTCATGTACGCCTCGGAGATCAAGAGCCTGCTGCAGCACCCCGATTTCGTCAAGGAGCTCAACAAGGAGGCTCTTAAGCCGTATATGACCTTCCAGTACCCGGCCATCGGCGAAACCTTCTTCAAGGGAGTGTTCAAGCTGCCGGAAGGACATTACTTCACCTACCGCGACGGCGAGATGAGCATCCACCGGTATTACGATGAGAACTTCCGCGAATCGAACACCAAGCTGGAGCCTCTGGTCGATGCCATCGACCGGACCGTCTGCGATTCCGTCAAAGCCCATCAGATCGCGGACGTCGAGGTCGGATCGTTCCTGTCCAGCGGCGTGGATTCCAGCTACGTGGCGGCGGTCGCGCGTCCGCAGCACACGTATTCCATCGGCTTCGGCAAGGGGACGTACAACGAATCCCAGCAGGCTGGTGAACTTGCCAAACTCATCGATCTGAACAACACCGCCGAGGCGTTGACCGACGAGGAGGCGTTCTCCGCATTCCCGCGCATCCAGTGGCATTTGGACGAGCCGGATTCCAACCCGAGCTGCGTGCCGCTGTATTTCCTGTCGGCATTGGCGGCGAAGGACGTCAAGGTCGTGCTCAGCGGCGAGGGCGCCGACGAATTGTTCGCCGGATACATCGATTACGGCGTGCACACCAAGTTCAAGCCGATCAAGGTGCTGACGCGTTGGCTCAGCCATCTGCCCGCAGGCGCCCGCCATACCATCGCGAAGTGGTGCAAGGGCAAGACGTTCCATGGCGCATGGCATATGTATGCGAATCTTTCGCCCGCCGAGGAGAACTTCATCGGCCAGGCCAGGGTGTTCGACGAGTCCGAATCCGACAAGCTGCTTAAGCCTGAATACCGCAAGGCTCCCAGCGTGCGGAGCATCGTCGGCAAGACCTATGCCCGTGTGGAGGGCAAGGGGCTGAGCGAGCTTAAGAAGAAGCAGTACCTCGACATGCATCAGTGGATGCCCGGCGACATTCTGCTCAAGGCCGACAAGATGACCATGGCCCATTCCCTGGAGTTGCGCGTGCCGCTGCTCGACAAGGAGCTTATGGCCGTGGCCGAGCAGGTGCCGACCAAGTATCTGATCACCGACGAGAACACGAAGTACGCCTTCCGTCAGGCCGCGGGCCGTCATCTTCCGAAGGAATGGTACGACCGTGAGAAGCTCGGCTTCCCGGTGCCCATCAAGAAGTGGCTGCGCGAGGAGAAGTTCTACAAGTACGTGCGTTCCGTATTCGAACGTGATTACGTGTCCGAGTTCTTCGATCAGGATGCCCTGCTTCGGATGATCGACGACAATTATGCCGGCAAGACCGACGACCGCCGCAAGATCTGGACCGTGTACTCGTTCCTCACGTGGTACGACGTGTACTTCGTGCACGATGGTTCCAAGCCGGACATCATCACCATCGCATGAAAAGCATGGCGAGAGCCCGTGCCGCGAAGCGTGCGGCGGCAGTAGTGTTAGCGATGGCGACCTGTGTGCCGGTGGGCGGCTGCACCATCGAGATCAAAGGCGGCAAGCGTGCGTCGCTTAACGGCAAGGCGCTCGATCTTACGGACGGCAAATGGCATACCGGCAGCAACGGGTATGGCGGCAGTGACAGTTCCAGCTACCGGTATGTGACATTGAAGACTCCGGACGGGGAGAAGCATTGCGTCGTGTTCCGTGACAGCGGTGGCGCAGGCGGCATGAACTGCTGGGATAAGCAGCCCGAGAGCAAAGGCGACACGAAATAGCGCCCTGTCAGGGTGCCATACGGGCCGCTCGTGAGTGCCGGAAGCCCGCCTGACACGCGGGGAGCCGTTTGTCAAGACCGGTGGTACACTAAACGATTGGCTTGAGAAATCAAGAAAGCGGGGCGACCCCACCTGGGAACCTTTCAGGGTTTCGGGTTCAAGGCAGTTTCCTCATGCGTTGCGCATGGAAGAGAAACATGAGGCCGATGATTCGTTCGTGTGATTATGAACGGGTGTTCGGCGTGCCGTGAAACCGATGCTGTGATTCCAAGGTGAGCCTCGTGAAGGAATACAGAGGATTGGAGTCATCATCAGCGACGAACCACGCATTAACGACGAGATTCGCGTCTCGCAGGTGCGCCTGATCGGCCCTAAGGGCGAGCAGGTGGGCGTTATCGCGACCTCGGTCGCACTGAACCTTGCGAAGGAAGCGAACCTCGATCTCGTCGAGGTGGCGCCCAATGCAAAGCCTCCGGTTGCCAAGCTCATCGATTACGGCAAGTACAAGTACAACGAGAAGATCAAGGCTCGTGAAGCTCGCCGCAATCAGAACACCGCAGAAGTCAAGGAAATCCGCTTCCGTTTGAAGATCGATGACCATGACTTCGATGTGAAGAAGGGTCATGTCACCCGCTTCCTCAACGGCGGCGACAAGGTCAAGGTCACCATCATGCTGCGTGGCCGCGAACAGTCCCGTCCGATCGGCGGCGTCGAGCTGCTGCAGCGTCTCGCCGCGGAAGTGGAGGAGAGCGGCACCATCGAGTCCCAGCCGAAGCAGGAAGGCCGCAACATCATCATGGTGCTTGCGCCTAAGGGCAAGAAGGTGCACACCCAGTCCGAGCAGCGCCGTCGCGGTGCGGAATCCCGCGCCGAACGTCAGGCTCGCCAGGCCGCTCGTCTCGCCGCGAAGCAGGAGGCACAGGCCCAGGCGGCAGCTGAGGCGCAGGCCTCGATTTCTAAGACTTCCAGCAAGAAGCACACCAACAAGGAGGGCAGCAATGCCGAAGATGAAAAGTAATTCCGCCGCTTCCAAGCGTGTCCGTCGTACCGGTACGGGCAAGCTGATGCAGGCCGGCAGCGCCATGCGCCACAACCTTGAGCACAAGTCCGCTCGCAAGCGCCGTGCGCTGAAGGCCGATCAGGTTCTCGCGGGTCCGCAGACCAAGAAGCTCAACCGCATGCTGAGCAAGTGAGACAACTCTTTTAGGATTTTATAAGAAAGCGAAGGAATAAATATGGCACGTGTGAAGCGCGCAGTCAATGCCCACAAGAAGCGTCGCGTCGTTCTCGAAAGGGCCTCCGGCTACCGTGGCCAGCGTTCCCGCCTGTACCGCAAGGCCAAGGAACAGCTGCTCCACTCCTTTAACTACAACTTCCGCGACCGTAAGGCTCGCAAGGGCGACTTCCGCAAGCTGTGGATCCAGCGCATCAACGCCGCCGTCCGCGCTGAAGGCATCACCTACAACCGCTTCATCCAGGGCCTCAAGCTGGCTGGCATCGAACTGGATCGCCGCGCCCTCGCCGAGCTCGCCGTGAGCGACCCGGAGACCTTCAAGGCCATCGTCGCCGAAGCCAAGAAGGCTCTGCCGGCCGACGTGAACGCTCCGGTCAACGCCTGAGATTCATTGGAATCGCACTTCCGATTGCGAGAGGCGATCGGATGAGGAGCGAAGCCGCATAGGCTGCATCGAACCCCGCCATATGGCGGGGTTTTGTTTTCTTCGCGTGATTCATGCGGTCCTGTGCAATTGCGTATGATGCCGTGCGCATTTTGCTCATCATGCCGCGCGTCCTCCCGGAATCCCCGCCCGGCACGCGCATACAATGGTCGGCATGGATAGGACCGACGCCATCGCACGCTTGCAAACGCAATTCATCGCACACATCGATGTGGAACGTGGACTTTCGAAGGCGACGGTCGCGGCATACACTTCCGATCTCGACCGGTACCGCGCATGGCTGAACAAGCGCGGCATCACCGATCCGAACGCCATCACCAAACAGCATGTCGAGGATTACGTCGCGTATCTGGATGCCAATGGCGCGAGTGCCCGTTCCAAGGCCCGCAACCTCGCCTCCATCCACGAATTCCACCGCTTCGCGCTCAGTGCGCATGCCGTGACCGATGACGTATCGGCCACGGTCAAGGCACCGAAGGGTGCGAGCACGCTGCCTGACGTGTTGACTGTCGATGAGGTGGCGAAATTACTGGATTGCATGCTCGTGCCGGCTCCCGGATGCGTGATGGATGCGCCGGACGCCGTGCTGTTGCGCGACAAGGCGTTACTGGAGTTCATGTATGCCACCGGATGCCGCGTTTCGGAGGCGGTCGGTGTCGACTTGAACGATATCGACTTGGACGAGCGCGTGGCCAGGGTGACGGGTAAGGGGGCGAAGCAGCGCTTGGTGCCGGTGGGTGATTGTGCTTGCGCGGCGATAGCACGATACCTGCGTGAGGGGCGGCCGATACTGGAAGGTTGCGTGAAAAGCGGGGAGCCCGAGCGCAGGGCGGTGTTCCTGAACAAGCGCGGGCGGCGCATGTCACGCCAGTCGGTATGGGAAGTGGTGAACCAGGCCGGGCAGCGGGCGCATATCGGCAAGCCGTTGCACCCGCATACGTTGCGCCACTCCTTCGCCACGCATCTCATCCAGGGCGGTGCCGATGTGCGTACCGTGCAGGAGCTGCTCGGGCATGCGAGCGTCACCACCACGCAGATTTACACGCATGTGAGCCCGGAGAATCTCATCGAAACCTATCTCACTGCGCATCCGCGTGCACGGTGACGTGTTCCGGTGCATCGGCGTATGGCGACGTAATGTAGACGGTGAGTGTGATCGGTATGTGGCAGGTGTTGCGTGCATCACGCGAACCGCCGATGAACACGCCGGGAAGTCATGCGTGAAGCGGCGTTGTTCCAAGGGGTGCCCGATTTCCCCGACGAATGTCGCGGGTTTGGTAGAGTGGAGGCTATGCCTACGGATTTGCTTGGACGCGACTATGAGACCTTCCCCGCTCCCGAGCCGCTGGAACACCACGGCCCGGCACGGGTCATCGCTATGTGCAATCAGAAGGGTGGCGTCGGCAAAACCACCAGTTCCATCAACATCGCCGGTGCGCTGAGCCAATTCGGCCGCCGTTGCCTGATCGTCGATTTCGATCCCCAAGGCGCCGCGACCGTCGGCCTTGGCATCAACGCCAACACCGTGGAGAACACGATCTACACCGCGCTGTTCACCCCGGACATCGACCCGCATGAGGTCGTGCAGCATACGAAATTCGAGAATCTTGACGTCATCCCCGCCAATATCGACCTGTCCGCTGCGGAAGTGCAGCTGGTCACCGAGGTCGGACGCGAGCAGATGCTCGCCAGCGTGCTGCGTCCGCTGAAGGACGAATACGATGTCATCATCATCGACTGTCAGCCGTCCCTCGGCCTGCTCACGGTGAACGCATTGACCGCCGCCGACGGCGTCATCATTCCCGTGGCCGCCGAATTCTTCGCCCTGCGTGGCGTGGCATTGCTCATGCAGTCCATCAAGAAGGTGCAGAGCCGTATCAACCCGAGCCTTGAGGTGTACGGCGTGCTGGTGACCATGTTCACCAAGACCCTGCATTGCGAGGAGGTCATGCAGCGCATCTACGAGGCGTTCCAGGAGAAGGTATTCCACACCGTGATCTCCCGTTCCATCAAACTGCCGGATTCCACCGTGGCCGCCGCGCCGATCACGTTCTACGCCCCCGGGCACAAGACCAGCAAGGAATACCGTGAAGTGGCACGCGAGCTTGTGGCGGAGGGCATCGTCGCCTGATCGCCGATTGCTGGTTGCTGATCGTTAGCTGCTGATTGTCCGGCCGCTGCCCGCGCAGGTGGGGTGGCGGCCGATTGTTATGCAAGTCTCGGTTATGCGAGTCTCGGAGGACACCAGGTATTGGCTGCAGGGGCTTGCTATTGATGCGCGTCTTTCGGGTGCTTTCTCGGGCGGGTGCATACGGCGGAGATGCTTGGATGATGCCTATGCGGTCGTTTCTTGAAGAGCCGTGTGTTGGGGTAGCGGAGGACTAATCTGTTCGCTGGCTATGTACGACGATTGACGGAAGGGTGTGCCGTGAACGTAGCGCAGGATGGGCAGGCGTCGCAGGTCTCGAAGGCTCCCGAGGATTCGGGTGTTTCGGCTGATACAGGAGGTTTCTTCAACCTTCCCGTCGTCACGTTGATCGCATTGAGCTTTGCTCTGGGCATGAGCGAATTCATCATGGTCGGCATCCTGCCGGATATCGCGGCGGGATTGAAGGTCTCGGAGGTGACGGTCGGCAACCTGGTATCGCTGTTCGCGCTCGTCTATGCGCCCGTCACGCCGCTCGGCTCGGCATTATCCGCCAGATTCCCGCGTTTTGCCACGCATCTGACACTCGTCGCCGTGTTCCTCGTGGGCAACGTGATGTGCGCGTTCGCCCCGAACTATACGGTGCTGCTCATCGCCCGCATCGTCATCGCACTCGTATCCGGCACGCTGGTCGCCATCGCCATGACCTATGCGCCGGACGTCACTGTCGAACGGTACCGCACGAAGTTCATCGCCTGGGTGTTCTCCGGCTTCTCCATCGCATCCGTGGCCGGCGTGCCGGTGGGCACGTGGGTGGCCGGCGTGTTCGGCTGGCGTTGGGCGTTCCTGCTGGTGTGCGCCATCACCATCGTGCTCATGGTGCTGATGGTCACCGTACTGCCGCGTAATAGCCATATCGTCAGGATCGGGTTCCTGCCGCAGTTCAGGCTGTTCCTCGACCGGCGCATCCAACTCGGTGTGGCGGATGTGATGTTCGGTGCCGCCGCAAGCTACGTGTTCTACACGTATCTGACGCCGATCATGCGCGATGAAATGCATGTGCCGGAACGGTTCCTGAGCATCGGCCTGGTGGTGTTCGGTGCGGCGTGCCTGTGGAGCAACCTGTATGGTGGCAAGCTTGCCGACCGCGGTAGGGGAGTGGAACCGCTGACGCATATCCGACCCATCTACTGCGTGCATACGCTGCTGCTCGCCTCGCTGATCCTCGTGCATTGGGTGCCGGCGTACGGCGTGCCGTTGCTTGTGGTGCTCGGCATGTTCATGTACCTGCAGAATTCCGCGTCGCAGGTGCTGTACATGGACGTCGCCGCGCAATCGCACCCTGGGTCGCTTAATCTGGCGGCATCGTTGAATTCCATGTCGTTCAACATCGGTATCGCGCTCGGCTCGGCGGTCGGCGGTCTGGTCAACGATCATCTCGGACTGATGTGGCTTGGCCCGGTCGGCGCGGTGTTCACATTGCTCGCCGTCGGCACGACCACGCTGCTGCGTCCGTTCGTGGCGAAGGACCGCGGATTCTACGAAAGATCGGGGAAGTGACTTCGAGTGCCCGGCGTGCCGCTCACTGGAACGGCTGCCATGGCGTCTCGTCGGCCGGTGTCACGTTCACGCCGGAGGTGACCAGGCAATCCAACGCCTTGGCATTGTTCGTCAGACCATTGTGATCGGATACGAGGTCCTTCTCCAACTGTTCGACGGTGTAGCTTTTCGGCTTGACGTTCTCCCGGCGCAAACAGTCGACGGCGACGGCGCTGCTGTTCGTTGAAAGGGTCGGATTGCCGATCTGCAGTTTGTACACCGTGTCGATGTTCGTGATATGCAGCTGGTCGCATGTCACAAGATCCTCGCTGAGCTTGCTGGTCTGCTCCCGGGTGGCCTTGGAGGTGTCGTATGAGGGGAGCGCGTATACGCCGCTGGAATACCGTTGCAATTCCGGCACCGAATAGCCTTTGTCGACGATGCACTGCCTGTAATCCGACCATGCGCGTTCATAATCCGACCGGGAGACCTTGCCATCGTTCTGCACGGCCCGTTCCAAAGCGGAACGTTGCTGGTCGGACATGGTGCCCTTGTCGGCATCAAGCAGGCTTTGGATGTAATCCTTTAGGGTCGGCGCGATCTTTGCACCGTTGTTCTGCGTGCTCGCCGAAGATGATGAGGAAGCCGAGGAATCGGATTGGGAGGCGCCGCCCGGAGCGCCGCACCCCGCGCAGCCTGTGAGGGCCACGCTGATGCAGAGCGCGAAGGCTGCCGTGCGATGCATATGTCTGATGCTCATGATGATTCCTCCCTGAATCCGGTTCCGATCGCCTTGCAAACGGTCGGCTGCATGATCGATTGACAAGTCGTTCCCCTGAAACGAACCTATCCTTCCATTATCGCCGGGATGATGCGATGAAGGCAACCGAAGGTTCCGCATTTGTGTAGAAAGCGAAGTACACATTTGTGTAGGTGATAAGGCATTCCGCCGAGAACAACCTATCCTTTCCTACAGGAAACCGAGAGGGAGGGATTATGCCGAACGGACGCCGTAATGTGCCGAAGCGTATCGCGTTGGTCGATAATGACGAATTGGCGTTGCGAGTGTTGGATTCGCTTGTTTCCGACCATTTACCGGGGTTGTACGTTGCCTGGCAGTCCACGTCAGGTCTTGAAGCGGTATCCGAATGTTCCGGGCAGAATGGGCACTACGATCTGCTGATGCTCGATATGTCGATGGAGGATATGCAGGGCGCATCGGTATGCAGAAGAATCCGTTGCAAGAACAGGTATCTGCCGATATTGGGCATGACGAGTTTCTCCCTGAACAGGTATAGGAACGCCATGATCGAAGCCGGAGCGCAAGGATTGATCGGCAAAGAGGACCTTAACCGGATGGCCGGCGCCATGGCGCATGCGCTCAATGGCGTGGTGATGGAAGGTTTCGAGACACCACAGGGGGCATACTATCGCATCCGGAACAGTGCGGAAGGGGCGCGGTTGACCCCGACTGAGGAGACGGTGATCGAATTGGCATCGAACGTGGGATTGCGGGATGATGAAATCGCTGAACGGCTCCACGTCGCCCCCGCGACGGTGCGTAAGCATATGCAGAACCTCACCAGAAAACTTGGATGCAGGACTTCACGTCAGGCCGTATCACTGTGGCTGCGTAACCATGAACACGATGGACAGTGAGGTGCATGCGTGATAAACATTCGACAACGGCTAAGCCATCCTTTCCGTTTGCTGTTACTGTTGATCCCCATCGTCAGTCTGTGCTCGTACCTGGTGATGGGTGATTTCTTACGTTGGTGGGTTCTGTTGCCCGCTTTGGTGCAGATCGTGTTGCTTGTGTTTGCATATTGGCATCCCAAGGTCGCGTTGTCCACGTTTCTTGTGGTGTCCGTTCTGGCTGATGCCCTGGTCGTGGATTTTCGCATGTATTCCCTCTACGGCATCGTTTTCGCGGCGGGGCTGCTCGCCTATGAAACTTCCAATGCCGTTGCCGTGGTGCTCGTCATTGCGTTGACTTCGGTACAGCTCATCGACACCCTGATTCCGGGATATGATCTTCGGCTGCGTAACGTGCCATCGTTCACGCTCATCTATGTGGTGGCCGTATTGATAGGACGCGGGCTGCGCTGGCGTGAACGTCGTTTCGAACGCGATTGGCAGGCGGAAAGGGACCGGGCACAAGCCGAACAGATGCGCCGCAATGCCGAGATCGCGGATCGTATCCACGATGCCGTCACCGGTGACTTGGCCCTGGCCGCGGTCATGAAACAGCAGGAAATGGAACGGGATGATTGCCCCAACCGTGACTTGTTGGTGCAGATCAACGAACGCGTCCAGATGGCCTTGGCCAACGTGCATAGGGTCATCGGACCAGCTTGATTCGGTCGATGGGGAGCATGACGCCGTTACCGTAGTCCAGCGTCAGTTGGTGGAGGGTTTGCGGGAATCCCTGCATGACGGGGATGAAAAGATGAAGTCGGCCGGTTTCCAAGGTGGGGGGGGGGAACGCTCAGCGTCATCGAATGTCCAAACGAACTCCCTCAGAAAACGCTTCAGCTTGTGCAGGGGCTGATACGCGAGATGTACGCGAACCTTGTCAAGCATGCGTCGCCTGATTCTCCGTATGAAGTGTTCGTCCTGTTGCATGAATCCTCCATCGAGATCACGCAGATCAATCGCATACGCTGCGATGGCCAAGCTCCTGTGCGGTCGGATGGCGGGCATGGGGTCGCGTTCTACGCCGATAGGATTTCGGATTTGGGTGGTGTCCTGACATCGGAGAACTTGGATGATGACTGGAACATGTATGCCCGCATTCCCGTGAAGGCAACGAAATAATGGCCGTGCCTTCTCAATTCAAAGGCGCGGCATATTCCGATATGTCTGGCGCATATACACAAATGAGGTAGGGGAAGATTGCGTTTTTAGGCAGTGGAGCGTGATACTGGCTGAAAACAGACAAGGGATCGTGCGGCATGGATGACGCAGGTTTCGCATGAACATCATCGGGGGACGAGCATGGGCAAACAGGGGAGCGATTCGAAAAATGGCGGTAGATCGCGGAGAAGCGGTCTTACTTGGACGTTGCTGGCCGTTGTCTTGTCCGTATGTCTCGCAGTCGGAGCGTGTGCGCTATGGCTTCCCGACCGTTCTCCGCAGCTATTGTCCGCAGCACGGGAGGTCACTTCAGCTCCAGCATCGGTTCAGGACTACAGCGGATCGCAGCAGGTGACGCTTGTGCCGACGGTTTCCGCCGACCGTGAACTCATCGGTAATGCGACGGGCACTGTAACTGATGACTGGTCCGCAGATGGACTTGCTTCCGGCAGAAGAGCCTACCGCGTCGACGATCGCTCCATAGTGGCCTTGAACACGGCGACACCCCTGTATCGAGATTTGCAGACAGGCGATAAAGGCGATGATGTACTTGCATTGAACAACGAGTTGAATCGGCTCGGTTATAACAGCGTCCCGGACTCGAATACATACTGGTGGGCCACTTCCGACGGGTGGCGTCAACTCATGGCGGACAACGGGAACGCATCGGATGGCTCGCTGAAACTCGCGGACACGATTTGGATTCCCGGCGATTCGGTGAATGTGGATTCGTGGAGCGCCGTCAAGGGAAGTGTGGTCGCATCGGATGCCGCGGTGGGCAAGGTTCCCGGAAATCTGACGAGACTAACCATCAAGAACGGTACCGCATCGTCCGAGGATCGCATCATCGTGGCATCCGGTGTCACGGGCACGTTGCCGGCGAATTCGACGGAGATGACGGATGATACGTTCCTGCAGCAAGTATCGGAAACGGAAGCGTATCGTTCGCTTTCGCAGGACGGGAAGAGCGCCGGCTTGGACGCCACGCTGACATTGTCCAAACCGCTGCGTGCATTGAGGGTTCCCGCCGGGGCGGTGTTCGGCATCAGCGGTTCCGACGGGTGCATCGTGCCGGAATCCGGGAAAACCAAGGGGAAGCCGATGTCGGTATCGATAGTGGGCAGTGAGCTTGGCGTGAGTATGATCACTTCGGATAGTGCGGATATCTCCGCGATTTCGACGATACGTATCGGCAGCGGCTTGGACGCGCTGCGATGCGGGTGATGGGCGGCGCCGTATGCGTGTCGAGATGAAGGGGTTAGCACATCGCTTCCCGGGAACGGATGTGCTGTTCGAAAACCTTGATTACACGGTCGAACCCGGTGTCACGGTGGCGGTGTGCGGTCCTTCCGGATGCGGCAAATCCACTCTGCTGTCGATTCTGGCCGGTTGGGAGAACCCATATAAGGGCGCGGTGGTTCGCGAAGGTGCGGAACGCATCGGTTGGGTGTTCCAGAATCCGTATGGAGTGGCGGAACGGACCGCGTTGGATCATGTGGTGTTTCCTTTGCTGGCGAAAGGGCTGCGTCGAAAAGAAGCCGAACCCGAGGCTCTGGCCGCCATGGACCTGTTCGATCTGGCTTATGCGGCGGGTCGTCGTTTCTCGGATCTCTCCGGTGGTGAGGCGCAACGTCTGATGCTGGCCCGTGCGGTGTGCTCAAGGCCGGATATGTTGCTTGTCGACGAGCCAACGGCGCAGTTGGATACACGTACGGCGCATTCCGTAAGCCATGTGCTGGGCAATCTTGCCGGGCAGGGGATGATCGTATTGGTGGCCACCCATGACCCGGATACGCGCGATGCGTGTGATCGTGTGCTCGATCTGGCGGATTATGCGCCGGGCGGCAAACGGTCCGGTGAAACGGAAGGTGAACGCGCATGAGAATACGGTCGGTGGTTTCCGAAGCGATGCGCAATATCGGCAGTGGTGTCAGTCGTGCATTCACGATGTTCCTCGTGATGCTGATAGCCGGCACGTTATTGGGTGGCTATGAGGCGATGAACGTGATCGGGTTGGAAACCGAAGCGAGCGAGCGTATCCGCTCCGATGCCGATGTGAAGTCCATCGTTGGCGGCGATGTCGATGGTGGTGCCTGCGATAGGCTTGCCGGCGTGCTCGGTGATAGCGCCTCGGCCGGGGCGATGCGTGCCGGTTCCCGCATTGTCATGCAGGCCACGCCGGGTAAGGATATTGCATCATATGAAGTGACTTCAGACATGCTGCGACTGATCGTTTCGGGGATGAGCGGCATGAGGGCCGATGCTTCCGGTGTGTGGATCTCATCCGATGTGGCTGGGGATTTCGGTTTGGCTTGCGGAAGCCTGATGCGCACCGATACCGGCACGGTACGTGTGGCGGGTGTATTCGATTGGCCCAATGATGGACGTGACACGCGGTTCGCCTATGCGGTGATTGTTCCCGTTTCCTCCGATGCGAGCATGTTCAACGAATGTTGGGTCAAGCAATGGCCGCAAAGCGAACAGTCGGAGAGCTTGCTGTACTCCACGTTGGTGGTGTCGGGCCGCGGCGGTGGCGGTGCCGGTGTGACGCAGGTGAACAGGGGATTCGATGCCCGTTACGATGCATGGGCTTCGTATATGAATCGGCAGACCAGATGGATGCCATGGGTTGGGTTTGCCGTCGGTGTGCTCGTCGGTGTGGTTGCGGTGAGACGTCGTCGCTTGGAATATGCCGGGGCGTTGCATTCAGGCCAAGGCAAAGGCTCGCAACTGTTGGGCATCATGATCGAAACGAGTATCTGGTCGGGACTGGCGACGTTGTGCTCATGCGTGCTGCTTGTCGCATACTGTGCGCGTATGGGTGGCTCCGACCCAAGCGGTGTGTTGCTGGGGGCGGTGCGTGCGCCGGTGGCGATGTTCGCGGGCTCGGTGACGGCTGCCGTGGCGGCGGGCGCGTTCGTTCGGCAAAGCCAGTTGTTCAGGTATTTCAAGAAGCGTTGACGCCCGGTGAACCGGCTGTAGGAAGCCGATGATTCCATGATGACACCATTTATGGTCAGCTTGACTATAAATGGTGTTACGCTGTTCCGCAGCAGGGAAAGACCCTGCCGTGAAAGGAACGGCCATGGGCATCGGCAATGTCTCGGAAAGGCGCTTGGCGCAACCGGGAATCGGCGTCTCCGTGGTGATTCTCGCGCTCGGCCCGCATGGCGACAGCGCGGCCAACGGAAGCAGCCGTCTGTGGCTGCCGCTGGTCCGCCGCGTCAGACAACCCTTCATGGGTTCCTGGGCGCTGCCGGGCGGCGACCTGCGCGTAGGGCATTCCCTGGAGGAATCAGCGTTCAAGGCCTTGGAATCCACCACCGAACTGCATCCGAAATATCTCGAACAGCTGTACACGTTCGGCGACCCCTCACGGTCGAGCGGCGGGCTTCCCATGGTCTCCATCGTGTATTGGGCGCTCGTCGGCGAAGCCGAAACCAAGGATTTCGCCGAAAAGGACAACGTCAAATGGTTCCCCGTCGACGATCTGCCGGATCTCGCCTTCGACCATCGACGCATCATCGACTACGCCCTGTGGCGCTCGCGCAGCAAACTCGAATACCCCGACATCGCCACCAAACTCGTCGGCGAGGAATTCACCCTCAGCCAGCTGCATGACGTGTACGAGGCTGTCACCGGCCAGCCGCTCGATTTGGCGAACTTCCGCAGGAAAATGCTTGCATCCGGGCATCTGGAAGACACCGGCAGGAAACTCCACGTGGGGCGCAGCCGCCCCGCGGCCATATACCGGTACCGGCATGACGGCGAGCCGCGCATGGAATTCACGTTCCCCACAACGGTGGAACACGGCAAACCGGAAACCCGCGCCGACGACGCGCTATCCGCGCTCATGCCGTCGTGACAGGGCACGGCGAGCTACATCGGAAATTTTTCGGCATCGACGCACCACAGCGCCATGCCGGCATCATCGTGAACACACCATATGAAAGGAACGCAGCATGACTGCAACACTCTCCTCGCCGTCCGTCGACGAAATCATCGCCAAGCTCGGCGCACAAAGCACCTGCGACGCCGGACTCACCCAGGATCCATGGCATTTCGACACCACCAAGCCGAGCTACGGACCCGGCGCATCCATGTTCGACCCGCTGCCAAGCAACGCCCCCAGACAGCAAGTGCTCCCGGAGGAATACCGCAACGCCTCCGACGAGGAACTGCAGGAACGCATCCGCGCGGCCAAATCCCGCCTCGGCAAGAAACTGCTGATCCTCGGCCACTTCTACCAGCGCGATGAGATCATCTGTCACGCCGACTTCGTGGGCGACTCCTTCCAGCTCGCCAAGAACGCCACCGAACGCCCCGACGCCGACCATATCGTCTTCTGCGGCGTGCATTTCATGGCCGAAACCGCCGACATCCTCTCCACGCCCGGACAGACCGTGACCCTGCCGAATCTCTCCGCCGGCTGTTCCATGGCCGACATGGCCAACATCGACCAGGTCGAGGAATGCTGGCAGCAGCTCGGCGAAATCTGCGGCACCAAGCCCGGTTCCGATGGTCGCCAGCAGATCGTGCCCGTCACCTACATGAACTCGTCCGCCGCACTGAAGGCGTTCTGCGGGCGCAACGGCGGCATCGTATGCACCTCCTCCAACGCGCACGCCGTACTCGAATGGGCGTTCGCCCGCGGCAAGCGCGTCCTGTTCTTCCCCGACCAGCATCTGGGCCGCAACACCGCCCGCGCCATGGGCATTCCGCTGGAGGAAATGCCGCTGTGGGATCCGTTCAAGCCCGCCGGCGGCGCCGAAGACCCGTCCGTGTATGCCAACGCCAAGATGATCCTGTGGAAGGGTTTCTGCTCCGTGCATCAGCGCTTCACCGTCGAACAGATCGAACGGGCCCGTAAGGCATACCCCGGCGTGAAGGTCATCGTGCACCCAGAATGCGCGATGGACGTGGTCGACGCGGCGGACGGCACCGGTTCCACCGCCTACATCGTCAAGGAGATCGCCAACGCCCCGGCCGGATCCGCCGTGGCGGTCGGCACCGAAATCAACCTCGTGAACCGTCTCGCCGCGCAATACCCCGACAAGACCGTGTTCTGCCTCGACCCCGTGGTCTGCCCGTGCTCCACCATGTACCGCATCCACCCGGCCTACCTCGCATGGGCGTTGGAAAACATCGAACAGGGTAACATCGTCAACCGCATCACCGTGGACGACACCACTGCCCGTGACGCCAAGATCGCCCTGCAGCGCATGCTGGAGGTGCACCCGTGATCGTCGTGATCGGCGCCGGCATCGCCGGACTGTCCGCGGCGCTTGCGGCCGCGGGGGATAAACGCGTGGGGGCGGAAGGCCTCACCGCATACGGGAACGCGAACATCGCCGGGGGCGACGCCTCAGATGACGTGCTGCTCGTCTGCAAGGACGAATTCGTGGAATCCAACACCTACCATGCCCAAGGCGGCGTGGCATGCGCCATCTTCAGCGATGACGATCCGCGGCTGCACGCCGAGGACACCATGGCCGCCGGTCACGGATTGTGCGACCGTACCGCGGTGGACGTGCTCACCGACGAGGGGGCGCGCCACGTGCGCGAACTTATCGCCGCCGGATGGCATGTGGATCGCGGCGAGGACGGTTCGGTGCTGCGCGGGCTAGAAGCCGCGCACTGCCGTTCCCGCGTGGTGCACGCCGGAGGGGATGCCACCGGCAAGGTGCTCGAACTCGATGTGAGCGCCATGGTCCGTGAGAATCCGCGCATCCACGTGCTCGAACATGCGTTCCTGAACGATCTGATCATGCGCGACGGGCACGTTTCCGGCGTGCGGCTTACCGTGCGGGGCGCGGACGGCGAAGCCGAATCCCGCACAATCGACGCGACGCGCGTGATTCTCGCCACGGGCGGTGCGGGCCGACTCTACCCGTACACCACCAACCCCGCAGTGGCCACCGGCGACGGACTGGCCGCCGCACTGCGTGCCGGAGCACAGGTCACCGACCTTGAGTTCTACCAGTTCCACCCCACGGCCATGGCCATCGGCGAACACTTCCTCGTCTCCGAAGCCGTCCGCGGCGAAGGCGCGGTACTGCTCGACGAGCATGGGCACCGGTTCATGACCGACGTGGACCCCAGGGCCGAACTTGCGCCGCGCGACGTGGTGGCATGCGCCAACTTCCGCACCATGCAGGCGCAGGGCGGCAAGCCGGTCATGCTTGACGTTTCGCCCATGGCCAAGGAGAACCCCGATCTGGCGGCGTTCCTACGCCACCGATTCCCGACCATCGACGCATACACGCGTTCCCTCGGCTTCGACTGGAGCAAGGAGCCGATTCCGGTCGCCCCCGCCGCGCACTACTGGATGGGCGGCATCCGCACCGACCTGTTCGGACGGTCCAGCATCCCCGGCCTGTATGCCGCGGGCGAATGCGCGCGAACCGGCGTGCAAGGCGCGAACCGTCTCGCCTCCAACTCGCTGCTTGAAGGACTCGTCTACGGGTACCGCGCGGGACTCGCCACGGTGCGTGATGCGGACGATGCCGTATGGCAGCCGCAAACCCTTGACAACAGTGCGATTACGGGCCTGCCGGTCGCCCAGGAGCCGATGGTGTTGGATATGCCCGGCCATGACGGCGGCAACGCCGATGGCGACGGTGCGGGCGCGAGCGTATGGGACCGCGGGCGCATCGAGAACGAGATGTGGAAGCATGTCGGCGTGCTGCGCGACCATGACGGGCTTGCCGCAGCGGTGACGGATCTTGCCGGTGCGCTCGCCGAAGCGAACGCCGCGGTGCCCGCCGCAGTGCCCGCCGCAGTGCATGGGTCCGGTGTTTCGGGCGCCGCCTCGTATGCCGATCGCATCGCCATGCTCGAGAACCGTAATCTGCTCACCGTCGGATACGTCGAGGCCGTCGCCGCGCTGAACCGTTGCGAATCGCGCGGTGCGCACACCCGCACCGACTATGCGACGGTCAATCCGACCATCGCGCATTCCATCGCCTACCGTCTGAAAGGAACGTCATGCTGACCCGTCAGGTCATCCGTAAGGCCGTGGAGGCCGCTCTCGAGGAGGACGCGCCCAACGGTGACATCACCTGCGCCACGACGATTCCGCCGCAGGCACGGGGCGAAGTGCGTCTCGTCGCCCGCGAGCGTGGCGTGATGAGCGGCATCGACGTGTTCGTCGCGGCATTCAAGGCGCAGAATCCCGAAACCGTGGTCATGCAGGCGATCGCCGATGGTGACCGTTTCGAACCGGGGCGGACGCTCGCCACCGTGAGTGGCCCGGTGCACGACCTGCTCACCGCGGAACGCGTGGCGTTGAACTTCACCCAACGCATGTGCGGCATCGCCACCATGACCGACACGTTCGTGGCCGCGGCCGACCAGGCGAGAACCCTGCCCGGGTATCGCGCCCCGCGCACCTACGCCGCCCCGCGCATCGTCGACACGCGCAAAACCACGCCCGGACTGCGCCCGTTCGAGAAATACGCGGTCGTTTGCGGCGGTGGGCACAACCACCGGTATGGGCTGTCCGACGCGGTGATGGTCAAGGACAACCACTTGGCCGCGCTCGCCGAGCAAGGCATCGACATGGCCGGCGCGATCAGGCATATCCGCGAACAGGTGGGGCATACCACGCATATCGAAGTGGAAGTCGACCGGCTCGAACAGATTCCGGCGGCGCTTGACGGCGGTGCGGACACCATCATGCTCGACAATTTCACGCTTGAGGATACGTGTGCCGGCGTGGATATGATCGACGGTCACGCGATTGTGGAGGCCAGCGGCACCATGACGGTGGAACGCGTGCCCGAAGTGGCGGCCACGGGCGTGGACGTGATCTCCGTGGGCGCGTTGACGCATAGCGTACGCAGCATCGACTTGGGATTGGATTGGGTGCGATGAGTGGAAACGAGGCAGCGGACGAACTGTATTTGGACGCGGCATCCACGGAACCGGTGTCACGCGATGTGATCGAAGCCATGATGCCGTTCCTCACCGAGGCGTACGCGAATCCGCTGAGCGTGCACCAGCCGGGCAAAACCGCGGCGCGTGCGCTCAGTGCGGCCCGCGCCTCGCTGGCCGCCGATCTGGGGGCGCGCCCGGATGATGTGATCTTCACTTCGGGCGGCACCGAATCCGACAATCTCGCCGTCAAAGGCATCGCCATGGCTAGGATGCGCATGCTGCGCGACCGGTACGGTGAATCGGTGAAACCGCGCATCCTCATCTCCGCGATCGAACATCCCGCCGTGGCGCAGTCGGCGGACTGGATGGAACGCTGGTTCGGCGTGGAAGTCGTGCGCATCCCCGTCGACGAACAAGCCCATATCGATATGGCGGCGTTGGAACGTGAACTCGCACAAGGCGATATGACCGACATCGGCAACGGCGAACACGAAACGGCCGGGCAGGGGAGCGGAAGCACACTCGCCCTGACCAACCGCACGCTGCTGGTATCCGTCATGCTCGCCAACAACGAGGTCGGCACCATCGAACCCGTCGACGAGATCGCCCGCATCACGCACACCCACGGCGTACCCGTGCACGTCGACGCGGTGCAGGCGGCCGGGCAGATCCCGATCCGCATGCGCGACTGGGATGTGGACGCGCTGAGCATATCCGGGCATAAGTTCGGTACCCCGAAAGGGCTCGGCGCCTTGCTGCTGCGCGGCCGCACGCCGGTCGAACCGGTGCTGTCCGGCGGCGGGCAGGAGCGGGGATTGCGATCCGGCACGCAGAACGTGGCCGGTGCCGTGGCGCTCGCCATCGCGTTGCATGAATCGAATGAGCGTATGGCCGGGCGATACCGGGCGTTGGCGGAGTCGCGCGACAGGCTGATGGATGCCGTGCTGCGCGTCGAGCCGAGGGCGCAGGTGACCGGTGACCCGAAACGCAGGCTTCCCGGTCACGCGTCGTTCGTGTTCCCCGGCCTGTCGGGTGAGGCTCTGCTGGTCGACTTGGATGCTCGGGGCATCGCCTGCTCATCCGGTTCGGCGTGTGCGCTCGGCCGCCATGAGGCGCCCGCCACGCTGTTGGCCATGGGATTCACCGCGCCGGTCGCGAAATCGGCGTTGCGCATGACCTTCCGCACGCCGCTTACACCCGAGCAGGTCAACCGCGTCGCCGCGGCCATCGAGGAATCCTGCCATTCGCTCACCCACGCGCACCCCTCCGCGCCTGCGGGCGCACGGTGATCCCGTGATGCCATGTCGCCCGCCGAAACGATCATCGGTCGATTCGGCGGGCGACATGCGTTCCAGTATTCCGTTATTGCGCCGTTTTACGCCCGATCGGCATCGAACAGCTTGGCGTCGAACAGCCACGAACGCAACGCCGCGATCTCCCCATCGTCGATGCCATGACCCAGGCCGGGGCACACATGGTGGAACAGTCTGCCGGTCCGCGCGAGCACCTCATGCGCATTGCGCTGGTCATCGGCGGGAATCGTATGATCCCCATCCCCGTAACACAACGCGAACCGGGTGGAGCCATCTATGGTCTTCGCATCCTCCTCGCCCTTGAACGATGGGCTCATCAGCACCGCCGCATCGAACATGTCGGGATGTTCCAACACCATGCGATACGACAGATACCCACCTTGGGAGAAACCGATGAGCACCTTGCGGAAGCGGTCATAGACGGGGGAGTGCAGCAGTTCCACCCCCGCCTCGCCCACGTGGGTGCATTCACGCCGGCGCTCCGCCACCCCGCAGCCATCCGGATACCAGTAGCTGCCGCCGGTGAACGGCCTGTCATACGTGCCGTGGAACGACAAATAGTTCGGTTCACGGCCCGTGCCCGCATACAACGCGTCGATGACGCGGATCATCTCATGCTCGTCGTTGCCGAACCCATGGAAGCCGAGCAGCAGCACATCGTCATCGTGTTCGACATCGACGCTCGCCATCATCCTGAGCCGTACGCCGTGACGGCCATTTCCAGCATGATCGGTCAATCGGAACCTCCCTCGAACATGCGGGACGCGAACGGCGCGCAAAGCCCGGAACCAAGCGGCCCGCACGGGCGCTGTCGCATTACCTCGCTAGTATTGGCTCGGTTTATGTGTAAGTGCAGATAATCAATCACGTACCGAACATTACGCAACAAGAACAGTAATACTAAGAGAGGTTTCGATGGCGGTTCGCGGCGATATTCGAAATGTAGCGATTGTGGCACACGTCGATCACGGCAAGACCACGCTGGTCAATGCCATGCTTCAGCAGTCCCACGTGTTCAACGAGCGTGAGGAAGTGCCGGATCGTGTGATGGATTCCAACGATCTGGAACGCGAGAAGGGCATCACCATCCTCGCCAAGAACACCGCCGTGGAATACAACGGCCCGATGGCCGCCAAGTACGGCTGCCCCGACGGCATCACCCTCAACATCATCGACACCCCCGGCCACGCCGATTTCGGCGGCGAGGTCGAGCGCGGCATCTCCATGGTCGACGGCGTGGTCCTGCTCGTTGACGCCTCCGAAGGCCCGCTGCCGCAGACCCGTTTCGTGCTGCGCAAGGCCCTCGAAGCCAAGCTGCCGGTCATCCTGTGCGTGAACAAGGTCGACCGTCCCGACGCCCGTATCGAGGAAGTCGTCGGCGAAACCTCCGATCTGCTGCTCGGTCTGGCCGATGATGTGCAACACGAAGGCATCGACCTCGACCTCGACCAGCTGCTCGAAATGCCGGTCATCTACTGCGCAGCCAAGGCCGGTTACGCCTCCACCAACCAGCCCACCGACGGTGGTCTGCCGGACAACGACAACCTCGAACCGCTGTTCGAAGCCATCATCTCCACCATCCCCGCCCCGGAATACGAGGAAGGCGCACCGCTGCAGGCCCACGTCGCCAACATCGACTCCTCCGACTTCCTCGGCCGACTCGGCCTGGTCCGCATCTACAACGGCACCCTGGAGAAGGGCAAGACCTACGGTCTGAGCCGTGTGGACGGATCCATCGAAAACTTCCGCGTGTCCGAACTGCTGCGCACGCAGGGTCTGGACCGCCTCCCGGTCGAATCCGCGGGCCCCGGCGACATCGTCGCCGTCGCCGGCGTGAACGACATCATGATCGGTGAAACCATCGTCGACCCCAACGATCCGAAGCCGCTGCCGCTCATCCACGTCGACGACCCAGCCATCTCCATGACCTTCGGCATCAACGACTCCCCGCTGGCCGGCACCGAAGGCAAGGACCACAAGCTCACCGCCCGCATGATCAAGGATCGTCTGGACCGCGAGCTCATCGGCAACGTGTCCATCAAGGTGCTGCCGACCGACAGACCGGACGCTTGGGAAGTCCAGGGCCGTGGCGAACTCGCCCTGGCCGTGCTCGCCGAGCAGATGCGCCGCGAAGGCTACGAGCTGACCGTCGGTCGCCCGCAGGTGGTCACCAAGACCATCGACGGTGTGATCAATGAGCCGATGGAAAACACCACCATCGACGTGCCGGAAGAGTACATGGGCACCGTCACCCAGCTCATGGCCGACCGTAAGGGCCGCATGGACAACATGACCAACCACGGTTCCGGCTGGGTGCGTCTGCAGTTCACCGTGCCGTCCCGTGGCCTGATCGGCTTCCGTACCGCGCTGCTGTCCGCCACCCGCGGCACCGGCATTTCCTCCTCGCTTTCCGCAGGCTACGCCCCGTGGGCCGGCGCCATCACCATCCGCCAGAACGGCTCCATGGTGAGCGACCGTCAGGGCGTCGCCACCCCGTACGCCATGCAGCGCCTGCAGGCTCGCGGCAACTTCTTCGTCGAACCGCAGTCCCCGGTGTATGAAGGCCAGGTCGTGGGCGTGAACAACAAGCCCGACGAGCTCGACGTGAACATCACGCTGGCCAAGCACATGACCAACATGCGTTCCGCCACCGCCGACGTGCTGGAAACCCTGACCCCGCCGATCAAGATGAGCCTCGAAGAGTCCTTGGACTTCGCCAACGAGGACGAGTGCGTGGAAGTGACCCCGGAGTCCATCCGCGTGCGCAAGATCATCCTCAACCGCGAGGACTGGTACAAGTGGCGCGCCAAGCAGCGTCGGCAGAACGCTCAGAACAATAAGTGATCTGAGCATTCTGAGTGAGGCGTAAGGCCTCTTCCCGTATGGGAAGAGGCCTTTTGTTGTTCATGGTCCGTTGTTCCCGGAACGCGAACGTTCTCGCCCACCGGCGGTAGAGTCAGGGGTATGAGTCGCAGGAACAACGAATCCCTGATGCCCTGGTCGCATCGCCAAAGCCCGTTCATGCAGATGTTCATCACCATGCTCGCCGGGGCCGCCAGCGCGTTCATCGGCACCATCGCGCACCGCATGGGTGCGTTCATGAACATTCCCTACGGGCTGGTGATCGCGCTGCTCATCCTCGGCATATCCACCTGGTGCGCACGGGCCCGCATGGGCTCCACCGGCATCGGCGTGCATCTGATCGCATCCTCCATCACCGCATGGGGCGTGGCCATCTGCGGTGTGAACGGCAGCGCCCTCACCCCGGTCGGCTTCTCCGGCAGCGTGCCGTTCTTCAGCCAGAACGTGGGATACCTATGGCTGTACGGGCTGGTCGTGCTTCAGGTCATCATGCTGTTCCTGCCGCGCAAGTGGTTCATGATCCCGCCGCGCAAGGAATACACGACGGCCGCGAAACGCACGTCACGACCGTGACGTTCCGCCCCGCATCGCGGTTCGACGCCGCGCAACGGAACAATACCGGCGCGCGCACGCGACGCGCGGTACGGTGATGATATGACCCATAAGCAACTGACCTATCTTGGGCCGGAAGGCACCTTCACCCATCAGGCCGCCATCGAGGCGGGCAACCTCCTGACGGAACAGTACGGCATCGACACGCCGGAACTGGTGGCCGCACCCGATGCGCCCGCCATCATGACCTCGGTGCAATCCGGCGAATCCTGGGGCGTGATCGCTTGGGAGAACAACGTCGAAGGGTATGTGATGCCCAATCTCGACGCCCTGATCGACGCCCATGACGCCGCCGGACTCGCACGCGTCGGCGTCGACATCTCCTTCAACGCCTTCGTCACGCGCGGCGCTTCGCGCGATATCGACGGCCTGACCGTCAGCGCCCACTCGCATGGGCTCGCGCAATGCAAACGGTTCATCGCCGACCATCATCTGAAACCCACGCCAGCATCGTCGAACGCTGCCGCATGCCGTGACCTGCAACCCGGTGGTGTGGCCCTCGGCCCGCGCATCTGCGGCGACCTGTACGGCCTCGACCTGGTGGAGGAGCGCGTGGACGATTTCGACGGCGCGCACACCGATTTCCTCGTCATCGCCCCGCGCGACGACGTCATGGCATACTCTTCGCGGGCGCGGGAACGCGAATTCGAAACCGTGATCACCTTCATCCCCCTGGCCACAGGCCCGGGCGTCGTCGCCAACTTGTTGGACGTGCTGCGCGACTGCGGGCTGAACATGACCAGTCTCATCTCACGCCCGATCAAAGGCCATGACGGTACCTACAGCTTCATCATCACACTTGACGCCGCGCCTTGGGAACCACGGTTCCGCGACATGCTCGTCGAAGTCGCGGAACACGGCGATTGGGCGAAAACCATCGCCGTATACCCGCGTAGGGAACGGCCGAATCCGCCGGTCGACTCGTGGATGCTGCCCGAAGGCGGCATCAGGCTCGACTCCTCGAAACTGGAATCGGATTGGCAGTCGGAACAACGCGCAAGAAGGGAATTGCTGTGGTAGAGCAGGTAGGCATCATAGGACTCGGACTGATCGGCGGTTCACTGGCGCGCAGATTGAACGAGCGCGGCATCGACGTGACCGCATGGAACCATCGTCCGCACCCGTATGCGGCGGCGTGTGCTGAAGGCATCCGCTGCGTCGACACGTTGCGTGAACTCGTCGCCGCGGGCCCGCAGGTGCTGGTGCTGTGCAATCCGTTGAAAGCCATGCCGGCGATCCTGGACGAACTTCAACCGCTACTGGCCGCACACCCCGAGATCACGCTCACCGACGTCGGCAGCGTCAAAGGCATGGTGCGCGAACAGGTCGAACAGGCCGGACTGGGGGAGTGGTACGTCGGCGCACACCCCATGGCGGGCAACGAACTGTCCGGCTGGACCGCCGCCGACCCCAGCCTGTACGACGGGGCATTATGGGCGATCACCGTCGACGCGAACACGGCTTACGAACGTTTCCTCGCCGTCGCCGAAC
Organism: Bifidobacterium merycicum DSM 6492; assembly: GCF_900129045.1. Taxonomy (GTDB): domain Bacteria; phylum Actinomycetota; class Actinomycetes; order Actinomycetales; family Bifidobacteriaceae; genus Bifidobacterium; species Bifidobacterium merycicum. The sequence continues at coordinate 305,363 of NZ_FQTX01000001.1, forward strand.
TCATCGTCGAGGATTGCGGCAACCGTCTCATTGTATTGGACGACGCCACGCATGACCGCGCGGCCGGACTCATCAGCCATATGCCGCACGTGGTGGCCACCTCGCTCATCAACGAGCTGGTCGGCAACCGTGACCGCAACATCGCCGCGGCGCTCGCCGCCGGATCATGGCGTGACATGACGCGTGTGGCGCTCACTGATCCGAACCGCACCCGCGCCATGGTGGAGGAGGATCGGGTCAACGTCGAACACCTGTTGCGCAGCATGGCCGAGCGACTGACTGCGGTGGCCGACGAACTGCGTGACGGCGACGCCGACGCGTTGGGGGATTTCTTCACCGAAGGCCAGCCGTTCCGCGACTACAAGGCGGCGAAAGGACAGGACGGCGGCGAACTGGCCATTCCCGAACACGGGTGGCGGCAGGCGCTGCTGGAATCCGCACGTCGCGGCGAAGCCATCATCGGTTTCATCGACGAACATACCGTGCGGCTGCGCGTCCACGCGATGTGACGCGGCGTTCATACGGAATATGGATTGGGGGCTGGCCTCCCGGCGATGCCGGGGACCAGCCCCCATCGAAGTGCGGGCGATCGGCTACTTTTTCTCCCGCACCACGTGTGGACGTTCCGGAATCGGTTTCAACCGGGCGATGGTGTCCGCCTCGATCCGTACGCGCTGCGCCGGGCGCGAGCCATTGGCGGCGGCATCGCGCATCAGTTCGAGCGTATAGCCGTTCCATGATTCCACGTGCCCCACGTAATCACGGAACTTGGTGCGCCCGTCCTGCGGGTCCACCCCTTCGATCACACGCACCACGATGCGTGCGCCGGTCGGAATCTCACGAGGTAAAGCCATGAGGAGCCTCCTTACTCCGAAGCGACGGCGTCAAGCACCGGTGCCTTCAACGCACGGCGTGCGGGAGGCAGCGAAGCGAGAACGCCTATACCTATCGACAGTAGCAGGAACACGCCGAGTTGTCCCCACGGAATCGCCAAATGCTCCATGCCGCTGGACCTGTAGGTCTGTTGGATCACCACGCCGGCCGCGGTTCCCGTCACCAGTCCGAGTACCGTGCCGAGCACCGAGATAAGTGCCGCTTCGATGGCCAACATGCCACGGATCGTCGCCTTGGACGTGCCGATGGCGCGTAGCAGGCCGATCTCGCGTGTACGTTCCGACACGCTCAGCGACAGCGTGTTCACGATGCCGAAGATCGCGATGACGATGGACAAGGCCAGCAGCGCGTACAGCACGATCAGCATCTGATCGACGAGCGAACTCACCGTGGACTTGTATTCGTCATGGTTCTTCACGCTCAGCACGTAATACGGTTTCGTCTGCTTGAGAATCTTCGCGCGCAGTCCGTCCACGTCGGAACCCTTGCGTGCGGTGACGAACAGCATGATGGTGAACATGGCCTCCTTGTTGGTCAGCTTCTCCGCCTGTTCGTCGTTCATGAGCACCATGGTGCGGTAGATCGAATTGGAGATGACCGCGCCGATGCGTTTGACGGCCTTGGTCGGTTCCTCGCGTGTTGTGATCAGCGTGGACGGGTCGACGTTTCGGGCGTCGTCGACGACCTTCTGCGCTTCGTCGCCTTTGGCCTTCGCTCCGGCGACATCGCCCTGCGCGAGCAACGCCTGCGCCTCGGCCTGCAACGCCTGGGCATTGGACTGCACCTTCGCCTGGTAATCGGCTTGCGCCTTCGCCGTGGCATCCTTGTCGACCACCACGCGCTTGCCGGTGATCGTGACCTTGTCGCCGAGCTTCCAGCCGCGATCCTCCATGAGCTTCTCGCCCACGACGAGCTCGCCCGCGCGAAGCGCCTTGTCGGCATCGCCCTGGGTGGACGTGGGGTCCATCACATCGGAGAACACGGTGGGCTGTTCGGCGAACGCCATGGCCGACTTGCCGTCGAATTTCACGCTCGGCATCATGCGGCTGACGGATACGGATTTCACATCCTTGATGCTTGTGATGCCTGCGACGGCCTTGTCCGGAATCCGTCCGTTGTTCGAATAGACGATGTAATCGGTCCGCAGTTCGTTGTCGATGAGGCCCGCCACGGAGGCGTTCACCGAGGATGCCACCACGCCGAGGCAGCTGACGATCGCCACGCCTACGAACAGTGCCGCCGCGGTGTTCGAGGTGCGGCGCTTCTGTCGTGAAAGATTACGCATCGCCAAACGTCCGGCGACGGGGAACAGCAGGGAGGGAAGCCAGCCGAGCAACACGCTTGCCGCATTCACCAGGGCCGGGCCGATCATGATCACGCCGATCACCACGCAGGCGGCGCCAATGCCCAGCGTCCAACCGGTGCCGAGCATTTTCGCCAGCGCATTCACCGGGGCGAACGGTGTCGGATCGCCGCTGCCGGATGCGCCGATACGCCAGCACAACACCCACGACGCCGCGCCGATCAGCGTGACGACGGTGCCGGCCACGGCACGCGGCACCACGGACGGCTCCGGATTCACGGTTTCGTTCATCGCCTGGATCGGCGGGGCCATCGCGGCCCTGCGTGCGGGAAGCGCCGCGCCGATCACTGCCACCGCGACGCCGACCAGCAATCCGACGAGCATATCGTTCGGCGTCGGCGCGACCGAACCGGTCAACGGCATGCCGATGCGGGCCAGCAGTGTGGCGATGGCCTTGACCATACCCCAGCCGAGCGCGATGCCCGCCACGGATCCGGCCAATCCCAAGAGCAATGCCTGGATGATTACGGTGAGGAACACCTGCCCGCCGGACGCGCCGATCGAACGGAGCAGCGCATACCCGCGCATGGATTCGCGCACGATCATGGAGAAGGTGTTCGCGATGATGAACGAGCCGACGAACAGGGCGATCACCGCGAAGATGAGGATCAACGGCTGGATGAAGCCCAGCATCTCCTTATTGCTTTTGGAACTTTCGTCGCGCATCTGGTCGCCGGTGATCGCATGCGCCTTCGCCGAGGCGGGAAGCGCCTTGTCGATGCGGTCGGCGAGCTCGCGTTGCTGGTCGGCGTCGAGCGGTGAACCACCGTTGGCGGAGCCATACACGTTGATGGTCTGCGTGCGGCCGCTTTGCCCGCTGCTCTGCTCGCATAGATCCTTGACCACGCTGCCGGGAAGCCCGATAAGCAACGCGCCGGCCTGCGAGGATTCGGTGGAGAACACACCCACGACCTTCACATCCTCGGGGCCGGACGGGTAGACGAGTTTGGTGGTGTCGCCGACATGCAGACCGGACTGTTCGACGGCGAAGGAATGCAGGGCGACCTCATGGCGGTTCTTCGGCCATCGGCCCTCATCGAGCCGCGCGGAACGCCATGCTTTGCCGTCGACCCCGGTGGTGCTGCCGGACATGCCGCCCGAAACGGCGTTGCCGTCCTTGCCGACCAACGTCAGCCTGCCGCTGATCGAAATGTCGGTGCTGACGGAATCCACGCCCTTCACCTTGCCGATGACGGATACGAGCGAGGTGTCGATGTCGTTGTATGCCGTGGTGCCGGAGGAGGAACCGGAATCGGATGAATCCTGATCCCCGTCCTGCTGTTTCTCGGTGCCGCGCACGTACACGTCATGGTCGGCGTTGGTGGCCATCATCTCGTCGACCTGATTGTTGAGCATCTCGCGGAAGCAGAACGAGCCGACCACGAACGAGACGCCGAGCGCGATGGCGACGATGGATAGGAGAAAACGTGAGAAATGGGCGCGTGCGTCGCGCAGGCCTACTCGAATCATGCGGCGGCACCGTCCCCGGATTCGGCGGGCACGGCGGCGTTCGCGTCGTCGCCCATATCATCCTCATCATCCGCGGCGAACACCTGCAGGATTTCCTGATACGTCGGATGATGCAGGTCGCGCGTGATCGCGCCGTCCGCAAGCACCAGCACACGGTCGGCATACGATGCGGCACGCGGATCATGCGTCACCATCACGATGGTCTGCCCGTATTCGCTGACGGAATGCTTCAGGAATCCCAACACCTCACGGCTGGTACGCGAATCGAGATTGCCGGTCGGTTCGTCCGCGAAGATCACACTCGGACGCGCCATGATCGCGCGGGCGCACGCCACGCGCTGCTGCTGGCCACCCGACAGCTGGCTCGGCCGATGGGACAGGCGCTCGCCCAGTCTGACCACATCCACGACCCTGTCGAACCATGCGCGGTCGATGGGTTTCTTCGCGATCTGCAACGGCAGCAGGATGTTCTCCTCCGCGGACAGTGTGGGAACCAGATTGAACGACTGGAAGATGAAGCCGATCTGCTCGCGGCGGAAGCGCGTCAGCTGGCGTTGGTTCATCGAGGAGACTTCAAGGCCCTCGACCTCGACCCTGCCGGAAGTGGGCTTGTCAAGCCCGGCCATGCAATGCATGAGCGTGGATTTACCCGATCCGGACGGTCCCATGATCGCGGTCATTTCACCACGGGCGAAATCGACGCTGAGATGATCGAGCGCCTTCACCTGGGCGTCGCCCACACCGTACGTCTTGACCAGGTCGATGGCCCTCGCCACTACGGAATCGTCGCCGGAAGCGCGCTGATCGATGTGATGTGTGCCGTATCTTGCCATGTCTCCCTCGATTGCATGATGGCGAAACGCCCTACGGATATGTCATTGCCGAGTTTATATGCAGGTGTGCTGGATGTGCGGGTAAGGTGGCCGCTATGGGCGATTGCATATTCGAAGGGCTGGTCGACGGGTTCGAGGCCTATCTCAAGGCGAATCTGGGATTGAGTGAGCACACGTTGAAGGCGTATCGCACTGACGTGCTCGATTGCCTCGTGTACTTGCAGGAGCACGGCATACGCGCCCTCGACGAGATCACCACCGATGATCTGCGTGCCTGGATGGGGAAGCGCTCGCCGTCCCACGCACGTAGCAGCATGGCTCGTGGCGTCGTCGCCGTGCGCCGGTTCTTCGCCTGGGCGTATGAGCATGGCGCGACGCGCTCCGACCCCGCATCAGCGTTGATGACGCCGAAGATTCCGGGCGTCCTTCCCGTGGTGCTGTCCGAGGATCAGGCAGGACAACTCATGGATCGCGAGGAATGCGACGTTGCTGCGGATCCGGCCGACCCGAAAGCGCTGCGTGACGCGGCGATCCTCGAACTGTTGTATGCCACGGGTATTCGCGTGGCCGAACTCGTGGGACTTGACACGGGTGACATTGACTTCTCCAGCCGTACGGTCAAGGTGACCGGCAAGGGCGACAAGCAGCGCGTGGTGCCGTTCGGCCTTCCCGCCGCGAAGGCGCTGGAGACGTGGCTGGAACATGGCAGGCCCCGCGTGCTGGCGTCCCGTTCGGGCAAGGGCGGCGTGCCGGACGATGCTCGTGACGCGCTGTTCCTCGGCACGCGCGGCGGCAGGTTGGATCAGCGGATCGCACGTCGTGTGGTGCACGACGCCGCGCGGGAGGCCGGTGTGCCGGACATTGGCCCGCATGCTCTGCGGCATTCGGCGGCCACGCATCTGCTGGATGGGGGAGCGGATTTGCGTGAAGTGCAGGAGATGCTGGGGCATTCCTCGCTTAAGACGACCCAACGGTATACGCATGTCTCCATTGAACAGCTGAAGTCGCGCTATCGTCAGGCGTTTCCGCGGGCCTGAATCGCGGCCTCGGCGTTGTCGATGGTTTCGGCGTTGTCGTGTGCTTCAGCGATGTACCGATTGGAACGGAAGGCCTTGTTCGTTTACAGCGAAGTTATGGGGACTTCGAAAAGGGTGTGCCGTACCACTACCCGTCTGTCTTCGTCGTGGGACACAATGGAGACAGTGTCAAAGGGGCTGGATGCTCGGCAATGGAACGTCGTGCACCCGCCCCTTCGCATTCAGGGCGTCGACCATGCGCCCGCATCGAATAGGAGAAACATATGAAGAACAAGGCATTCGCCGTAGCGGCCGCTGTGTGCGCCGCCGCGATGATGCTCGGTGGTTGTGGCGCCGGCAACGGCTCCAGCTCTGCCAGCGACAACATCATCACCGCGTATAATTCCGAACCCCAGAAGAACCTGATTCCGGGCAACATCAACGAGACTGGTGGCGGCAAGCCCGCCGACCTGCTGTTCGCCCGTCTGGTGTCCTTTGACGCCAAGGGCAACGCGTCCAACGAAATCGCTGAATCCATCACCCCGAACGCTGACGCCACCCAGTACACCATCAAGCTGAAGGACTGGAAGTTCGCCAACGGCCAGACCGTGAAGGCCGAGAACTTCACCAAGGCCTGGAGCTACGTCGCCAACGCCAAGAACGCCATGCTGTGCTCCTCCTTCTTCAACACCATCGCCGGCTACGACGATCTGCAGAAGACCAGCGGCCTCAAGGGTAACGAGCAGCTGAGCGGTCTGAAGGTCGTCGACGACAAGACCTTCACCGTCACCCTGAACCAGCCTGATTCCGTGTTCCCGCTGAAGGTCGGCTACACCGGTTTCGCCCCGCTGCCCGACTCCTTCTTCAAGGATGCCGCCTCCGCCAAGGCCTTCGGCCAGAATCCGAAGGACGGCTGCACCGGTCCGTACGTGTTCGACCACTGGGATCACAACAAGGAGATCGCCATGCTGAAGAACACGGATTACAACGGTAACCGCAAGGCTCAGAACGATGGCGTGACCTTCAAGGTCTACACCTCCGACACCGCCGCCTACGCCGACGTCCAGGCCGGCAACCTCGACGTGATGGAAGTCGTCCCGGCCGCCCAGACCAAGACCTTCGAGAAGGATGCCAAGGTCCAGGCCTACAACAAGGCCGGTTCCGTCATCCAGACCTTCACCATCCCGTCCAACCTCGAGCACTTCCAGACCAACACCGAGGAAGGCCAGCTGCGTCGCCAGGCCGTCTCCATGGCCATTGACCGTTCCGCCATCACCTCCAAGGTGCTCTCCGGCACCGGCACTCCGGCCTTCGACTTCACCTCCCCGATGACCCCGGGGTACTCCAAGAGCCTGAAGGGCAACGACGTGCTGAAGTACAACAAGGCCAAGGCCAAGGAACTGTGGGCCAAGGCCGACGCGATCTCCAAGTTCAGCGGCAAGCTGACCTTCTCCTACAACGCTGATGGCGGCCATGAGTCGATCTACAAGGCTATCGTCAACTCCATCAACAACACGCTGGGATCTGAAGTCGCTGCCACCAACCCGATGCCGACCTTCAACGAGTTCCGTGACGCGGTCACCAACCGCAAGATAGCCGGCGCCTTCCGCACCGGCTGGCAGCCTGACTACCCGTCCGCCGAGAACTACCTGTTCCAGATCTTCGATTCGAAGGCCGCGGACGGCAACGGCTCCAACGACGGTGATTACAAGAACGCCGAGTTCGACGCCCTGCTGGCGAAAGCCTACGCCACCACCGACACCGACGAAGCCAACAAGCTGTACCAGCAGTCCGAGGAGATCCTCCTCAAGGAACTGCCGGCCTTCCCGGTCTACAACGCGAACGCCTATGGTGTTGCGTCCAAGAACGTGAAGAGCGGTTTCGCCATGAACTGGCAGAACCTGCCGACCTACGAGAAGATGAGCAAGAAGTGATGCTTCTTCCGTGATCGGATTCCAAGGGCGAGGGCCGGATGGTCCCCGCCCTTCTTGTTTCCGGCGAACCCGTGGCGCTACGGGCCTGCGCACAGGCGTCCGCCAGTGGCACTGAACGCCAAGTCAGTCCATGCGGTAGACTGTCACAGTATTTATTGACCGCGCATGAAGTAACGCCAGGTGAAGCGGAACGATGCCGCCGGTGCGTGCGTGGTTATGGAACAAGGAGTTTCTATGGGCAAGTATCTTCTGCGCCGAGTGCTGCAGGTGATCCCCGTGGTTCTCGGCACGACGTTGCTGGTGTATGCCCTCGTCTTTGCCCTGCCCGGCGATCCCGTGAAGGCGATGTTCGGCGACAAACCCGTCAATCCCGCCGTCGAGGCTCAGCTGCGAGCTGAATACAATCTCGACAAGCCGTTCATCGTCCAGTACTTCATCTTCCTGAAGAACGCGCTGACGCTCGACTTCGGCAAGACCTTCTCCGGTCAGCTCGTCATCGACGAGATCGGACGCGCGTTCCCCGTCACCATCAGGCTCGCGCTGATGGCGTTCGTGTTCGAAGCGGTGTTCGGCATCATCTTCGGCGTCATCTCCGGTCTGAAGAAGGGCAAGTGGTACGACACCGTCATTCTGATCGTCTCCCTGCTGCTCATCTCCGTGCCGACCTTCGTCACCGGCTTCCTCGGCCAGTACCTGTTCGGCATCAAGTGGAGCATCCTCCCGGTCACCGCCGGCAACGACCCGACCTTCATCGACCTGCTGCTGCCGGCGATGGTGCTCGGATCGGTGTCGATGGCGTACATCATCCGACTCACCCGTTCTGAAATCTCCTCGAACATCGCCGAGGATTACGTGCGCACCGCACGCGCCAAGGGCATGAGCAACAGGCAGGTCATGCTGCGCCACGTGCTGCGTAACTCCCTGATCCCCGTGGTGACATACCTCGGCCAGGACATCGCGGCCCTCATGGGTGGCGCGATGATCTCCGAGACCATCTTCAACATCCACGGCGTCGGCTGGCTGACCTACCAGAGCATCCTCAAAGGCGAAGGCAACCTGGTGGTGTCGATCGTGACGCTGCTCATGCTGATCTTCGTGGTGTGCAATCTTATCGTCGATCTACTGTACGCGGCGCTCGATCCGCGTATCCGCTACGCCTGATTCGGAAAGGAGCATAAGGAAACATGACTGATATGACCACCCTTCCCGGTCAGGAGCGTTACATCGCACCGCTCGACGAAACCCCGTTGCAGGATGTCGACAAGCTTGACGAGACCGCACCCGCCAGCAGCATGTGGGCCGACGCATGGCGCACGCTGCGCAGGAACCCGATGTTCATCATCTCGGGCCTGCTCATCATCTTCATCATCATCGTGGCGCTGTTCCCGTCCCTGTTCACCAAGCAGAACCCGAACTACTGCACGCTGGAGAACTCGCTGGGCCCGGCGTCCGCCGGCCACCCCATGGGCTTCGACTTCCAAGGCTGCGACGTGTACACGCGCGTGGTCTACGGCACCCGCACCTCGCTGAGCGTCGGCCTGTGCGCCACCATCCTCGTGGTGCTCATCGGTACGATCATCGGCGGTTTCGCCGGCTTCTTCGGCGGCTGGCTCGACTCCCTGCTGAGCCGTCTGACCGATATTTTCCTCGCGCTGCCGATCCTGCTCGGTGCGATCGTGGTGCTGCAGATGTTCAAGACCAACAGCTCGATCTGGAAGATCGTGTTCGTCATGGCACTGTTCGGCTGGACCTCGACCGCCCGCATCGCGCGAGGCGCCGTGATGGAGGCGAAGAACCTCGAGTTCAACACCGCATCCACCGCGCTCGGATCCTCCCCGATGCGCAACCTGTTCCGCCACATCCTGCCGAACTCCCTGGCCCCGATCATCGTGGTCGGCACCACCTCGCTGGCCACCTACATCGTGCTTGAAGCCACGCTGAGCTTCCTCGGTGTCGGTCTGCCGAGCACCACCGTCAGCTGGGGCGGCGACATCTCCCAGGCGCAGACCAGCCTGATGACGAACCCGATGGTGCTGTTCTACCCGTCCGCGGCATTGGCCATCACCGTACTGTCCTTCATCATGATGGGCGATGCCGTGAAGGATGCCCTCGATCCGAAGAGCCGTTCGCTCTGAGCTAGGAGGAGAAGACAATGGAAAACAACGAATCCAAGCTCGTCACCATGCAAAAGGAGCAGGGACCCCTGCTCGAGGTGAAGGATCTCGCCATCGATTTCACCACCGATGACAAGCGTGCCGTCCATGCGGTGCGCGACGTCTCCTTCTCCGTCTACCCCGGCCAGTGGGTCGCCATCGTGGGCGAATCCGGATCCGGCAAGTCCACCTCCGCCATGAGCGTGCTCGGCCTGTTGCCCGGCACCGGCCATGTGGTCGGCGGTTCCATCAAGCTCGATGGCCAGGAGCTCGTGGGCTTGAAGCAGAAGGACTTCGACAAGCTTCGCGGCACCAAGATGGGCCTCGTGCCCCAGGACCCGATGAGCAACCTCAACCCGGTGTGGCGCATCGGCACCCAGGTCAAGGAGGCGCTGGTCGCCAACAACATGGACGTCGCCCACGAGAAGCGTTCGAAGCTCGCCAAGGCGCTCGCCGGCGACGAGGTCGCCGTCAAGGGCAACGATGACGAGACCTTCATCTCGTCCACCGAACTGCCTGCGCTGCTCGACGCCACCAAGGCCGCGATCGCCGAGGTCGGCATCACCGGCGAAGCGGCGGAACGCTCCCTCGCCTACTTCAAGGAGGAGTGGGTCCCCGGCTCCGAAACCCGTTGGCGCGTCGCCGACGATCTCATCAAGGCCGGTGTGAAGGACGACACCGCCTGGGACATCGCCAAGAAGCACGTCACCGGTTCGACCATGGATGACCGCATCGCCGGTCTGCTGTCCGAAGCCGGACTGCCCGACGCGGCGACCCGCGCACGCCAGTTCCCGCACGAGTTCTCCGGTGGTATGCGTCAGCGTGCACTGATCGCCATCGGTCTGGCATGCCGCCCAGACCTGCTCATCGCCGACGAGCCCACTTCGGCGCTTGATGTGACCGTGCAGAAGAAGATCCTCGACCATCTGCATATGCTCACCGATTCGCTGGGCACCGCCGTGCTGTTCATCACGCATGATCTTGGTCTGGCCGCTGAACGTGCCCAGCATATCGTGGTGATGTACAAGGGCCAGGTCGTCGAATCCGGCCCGTCCCTGGAAGTGCTGCAGCACCCGCAGCACCCGTACACCAAGCGTCTGGTCGCGGCGGCGCCGTCACTGGCATCCCAGCGCATCATCTCCGCGAAGGAGCACGGCGAGAGCACCGATGCCTTGCTCGAACACCATGTGGTGGGCGAGCAGAAACTCGAAGCGAGCGAGACGATCATCACCGTCGACCATCTGACCAAGGAGTTCAAGCTCCCGCGTAAGAAGGAAATGTTCAAGGCCGTCGACGACATCTCCTTCTCCGTCAAGCGTGGCAGCACCCTGGCCATCGTGGGCGAATCCGGTTCCGGCAAGTCCACCGTGGCGAACATGGTGCTCAAGCTGCTCGAACCGACAAGCGGCACCGTGACTTATGAGGGCAAGGACATCTCCGGCTTCAAAGGCAAGGAACTGCTTGACTTCCGTCGCCATGTGCAGCCGGTGTTCCAGAACCCGTACGGTTCGCTCGACCCGATGTATTCGATCTACCGTTCCATCGAGGAGCCGCTGCGCATCCACGGCATCGGCGACAAGAAGAGCCGTGTCAAGCGCGTGCGTGAACTGCTCGACATGGTGGAACTGCCCGAGTCCGTGATGACCCGTTACCCGAACGAGCTGTCCGGCGGCCAGCGCCAGCGTATCGCCATTGCACGTGCCATGGCGCTCGATCCCGACGTGATCGTCTGCGACGAGGCCGTGTCTGCGTTGGACGTGCTCGTGCAGGATCAGGTGCTGCGACTGCTCAACGACCTGCAGGTCGAAAAGGGTCTGAGCTACCTGTTCATCACGCATGATCTGGCCGTGGTGCGTCAGATCGCCGACGAGGTGGTCGTGATGCAGAAGGGCAAGCTGGTCGAGCATGCCACCACCGATGAGGTGTTCGATCACCCGCGCAAGCAGTACACACGCGACCTGCTCGACGCCATCCCCGGCGGCAAGCTCCAGCTCGGTTTGGACTGATAGCCCGAACCCGGCAACCGGCATCAGCCGGCAATATGGCGTTGGGCCCGTTCCCGGAATTCCGGGAACGGGCCCAACGCCATATTTAGTGATCTTCTCAGCGTCAACTTATCGGCATCGACTATCGGTGCGCGTTCCTGGCGCTCAGCCGGCGGTGGAACGGTTGCTTTCATAGAACACCATGGTGGAGCTGCCGACGTGCAGCGTCCTGATCTTCCGGTATCGCGACGTTTCCGGCTGCGAGAAACCCATACGATTGACGATCACCACGCGCTTCGTATCGAGGTCGTCGAGATTGCGCAATTGGGCGTGGCTGCCGTGCAACGGCGCATAGCCGCCCCGCGTATCAACGTTTCCGCGTTTCAGGAACCGGTACCGGCTGCAGGAACGGAAATAGTAATACGACTCGATGTAATCGAATTCGCTGGCGGCGACAATCGTCTGATCCGCATCGCAGGCGACTTGCTCGGCCGCCTGCGCGGTAGAAGGCGTGGTCGCCTGTTCATAGATATAGTTGCTTTGGAAGGCGTAACCGATTGACCCGCCGGCAAGCAACGCCATCGTGAGTAGCCAGGCTGACCAACGGCGTATGAAACGGGCATAGGCGCGGCGCTCGACCTGTGTTCCACCCGGCACGTATTCAATTACCGTATACGAGCAGGTCAGGCCGATGAACGCGTAACAATACGGCGCGAAGGGAGTGGTGTAGCGCATGGTGAAGAAGCCGTACGGATGGGTGAACGGCTCCCTGATTGCGGAAATAAGCAGCAGTATGACCATCGGCGTGAAGGCGAAAAATGCGATGGCGCCCAGCGTGTTACGTGCGGCGCGGGTTTCGTCGTTCTGCCGGAGCCTCCATGCGTCGTGCAGTCGAATCGCGCGTGTGATGATCAGGGCGAGCATTGCGATCAGCATGACGGTCACGCAGGATGGGAGACGGGAGCCGTTGAGCCCAGTGACGAAAACCGAGAATATGGAGCCAAGTTCATTGAGATTCATGGTCTCCTTAAGCGCGGGCAACGCGTTGTGCGTGACCTGATCGACCGCCGACGGCAGCCATGGCAGATACAGCGCCACCGAGAGAACATAGGGCGTAAGATACCGGCGCAGCGCCGTGAAACCTCCCACGCGCCGCGCACGCATGTACAGCCATGCAAGATGGGTCGTCCACACCAACGCCATCATGTACTGCGTGTACATGCCCAGCGCGACGACGGTCGCATACGCCGCCCACCAGCGTCGGCCTTTGACCGGCATGATTCCATGAATCCGCGGATCGGGATTCCCTGACGTGTGTTCGGCCTCGATGGCACGCACCAGCGTGTACGTGCCCAATACCGAAAGGAACGGTACGAGCGAATACATGCGGATCTCATAGCCGTAACGCAGCAGCATCGGTGCGGCAACGAGGAACGGCATCGTCATGAGCGCGGCCTTGGCTCCGGCGAGGCGGCGTAGCAACGCCATCATCGTCAGTACGGTCAACCCCGCAGAACAGGCAGCTCATCGCCCGCATGGAGGTCGCGGATGGGCCGAATATGCCGGTCCATCCGCGTAGCAGCAGGTAGTACAACGGCGGATGCACGTCCACTTTCAGCAACGCCATCATGCGGTCGAACGGCTGATCAAGCACGATGATGCTGTAGCCTTCGTCGAACCACACCGACCTGCCGAAGCCGAGCGCGAAGGAGATCAAGGTGGCGAGGCATGCACCGATTGCGGCGACGAACGTGAAGCGCTTAGTCTTGATGTTCACCATCGATCTTCGACTCCTGCACCAAGTAGCCGGGGCGGTGCTTCACCTCGTTGAACACGCGCCCGAGATATTCGCCGATGATGCCCAGCGCCAGCAGCTGAATGCCGCCGAGCAGCAGCGTCACGACCAGCAGCGAGGCATAGCCCGGCACATCCACGCCGAACGTGAGCGTGCGGGCGATGATGAAGATGGCATACGCGATCGCCGTCAGCGAAACGACGAGGCCGCAGCAGAACGCGACGCGTAGGGGAGCGGTGGAGAACGACATGATGCCGTCCATTGCAAGCCCGATCAGCTTCGGATAGTTCCACTTGCTCTTGCCGGCGACGCGCGGGTCACGGTCGTACAGGAACTCGATCTTGCGGAACCCGATCCAACTGAACAGCGCCTTGCTGTTACGCCCGGTTTCGCGCAGACGACGCAGCGCGAGGATGCACTTGCGGTCGAGCAGACGGAAATCGCCGGTATCCACCTGAATACGAACCGGAGACATCGCCTGCAGCACGCGGTAGTACAGGTGCGAGGTCATACGCTTGACGAAGCCTTCGCCGCGCCTGGTCCGGCGCCTCGCATACACGTCGTCGTATCCGCGCAGCCACAGGTCGACCATGTCGGGGATCAGCTCCGGCGGATCCTGCAGGTCGGCGTCGATGATGGCCATGGCGTCGGATTCGATGGCGTCGATGCCGGCGAGCATCGCCTGCTCCTTGCCGAAATTGCGCGACAGGAAAATGAAGTCGACATGCTCCCTGGTGGCGGCGTAGTCGGTGATCATGCCGCGCGTGGCGTCCTTCGACCCGTCGTCGACGAACATGAACCGGTAATCGGCGGTTTCACCCGCGTTCGAACGAAGCCCGTCGAGCCGGTCGAACAGGGCTGGCAACGCCTCCTCCTCGTTGTAGCAGGGGATGAGAATCGTGATGGTCGGCGTGTTATTGAAGATGCGCTGGCGGTTCCCCTCGCCGCCCGGTGCCGTTCCGTTCGTCGTATCGGCCGCCATTGTCGTTCTTGCGTCTGCTGTTGTTGCCATGGGATCGACTCCTTTGCGCTGTGTATGCCTGTATGTCGCCGTTCGTTCATTTGATGCGGCTGTTGCCATGAAAGCCCCAATCTCCTCATGAGGACGTTGCGTTCTCTCTGTTCTCCCATGGCCGCGTCTGTGCCCAGTATGGCAGGGAGGGTTGAGTTTTTCGCGTACCACCCGTGTTCCCGCACTCGTCACATCCATGGTGGGCGAATTCGAGCCGCCGGCGTTTTCGCGCATCCGGGCTACGCTGGGCGCTATGAGCATCACCATCACCACCTCGAATGTCAACGGCATCCGCGCGGCCAAGCGCAAAGGCATCGAAACCTGGGCGGCGCAGCATACGCCGAACGTGTGGTGCATGCAGGAAGTGCGTGCGCCGCAAAGCGAGATCGACCCGATTTTCGACGAGTTCGCCTTCGAATACGCCACGGCGGGCGCGGTCGGCGATCAAGGCGAGCTTGCCCGCACCAATGAGGTGTGCCGGGTGAAAGGGCGCGCCGGGGTGGCGCTGCTGACCGATCTTGAGGTGACGGAACGCCGTTACGGTTTGCCGGGCCTTGACGAGGATGTGGATTCCGGGCGTTGGATCGAGAACGACATCACCACGCCGTCCGGTAATCGGCTGACGGTGGTCTGCGTGTACGTGCATGCGGGCAACACCGACGATCCGTTGAAAATGGAACAGAAATACCGTTTCCTCGACACCATGCTCACGCGCATGGGCGAGTTGAGGGACACCGCCGCCACCGGCGGCAGACAGGCCGTGCTGTGCGGTGATTTCAACATCGCGCACACGCCTGCGGACATCAAGAACGCCAAGGCCAACGAGAAGCACGCCGGCTTCCTGCCCGAGGAACGCGCTTACGTGGACCGTTGGCTTGGGGAGTACGGCTTCGTGGATGTGACGCGCCGCCTCGCCGGCGACATCCAGGGACCGTACACCTGGTGGAGCCAGCGTGGCCGCGCCTTCGACAACAACGTCGGCTGGAGGCTCGACTACCAGTTCGCCACCCCGGCATTGGCCGAAACCGCTGTCGCATTCGATATCGACAAGGCGCCCAGCTATGACACCCGATGGTCCGACCATGCGCCGTTGAGCGTCACCTACGAGTTCTGAGTCGCAGCCGTGCCGGCGTGAACGGCACCTGACGCCGCCGATGGAGCCATACGGCACGTTCGCAGCGTCAGGTGCTAGTCTGGTCACGGTTACACACGCATCGAAATGAGGAGCCCATGGGACTATTCGGATTCGGTAAGAAGAAGGACAAGACCGACAAGACCACCAAGGCCGAGGACGAGGACGTCAAGGCGGCGAAGGCGGCGAACGAGGCGGCCAGGGCCGATAGCGAACTGGCGCAGAAGACCGCCGCGGCGGCGCTTCCGGAAGCCGCAAGCGACTATGAGGGTCGCGGCGAGGAGCGTGGCCCGTGGGATGTGAACGACGAGAACGTTCCCGACTACGACGAATACCTCGATCTGGGCGCCTATTATCTGCCGTTCCTGCAGCACATCGAGCTGCGCATCAAGGCGTCCCGCGCCACCCGCGCGGTGCTCGGCTCCACCACCACCTATTACAATTCCAGCCTTGAGGTCGAGGCCTATGCCGCCCCGAAGACCATGGGCCTGTGGGAGGATTGGCGCGAGGACTTCCTCGCCGCCAACCCGAACGCCAAGGCCGTGGACGGCGTGTTCGGCACCGAGATCCTCCTGCCGGTCGAAGTGTCCGGCGGCAAGAAGGTCCTCACCCGCATCGTCGGCGTGGACGGCCCGCGATGGATGCTGCGCGGCATCTTCTCCGGCAACGCCGCCAGCGACCCGGATTCCGAGGAGACCCGCAAGCTCAACGAGTTCTTCTCCAACATCGTGGTCGAACGCGGCGATGAGCCGCTCGCCCCGCGCGACCCGATCCCCATGCATCAGCCCGTCACGCCGGGCGAGCGCAAGGCCGCCGCGGCAGCTGAGGAAGGCGAAACGGCAGGCGAAGGCAAGGAACATCTGAAGGACATCCCGAACCGTCCCGACGGCCCGCTTTCCCAGGACCAGCAGACGGAAGTCAAGACCACGCTCTCGCGCGGCCCGATGTTCTCCGAAGTCCGTTGAGCATGGCGGAAAGCAAAGCCGGTTCCGCCAACGGCACGGGGCTCAAGGCGCTTGCCTCGGCCGGCGAAGGCGACGATTTCTCCGTCATCGCGGCGATTGGCGGCGTGCGCGGCGTGGTGGAATCCATGCTGCCGGGCATCGTGTTCGTGGTATTGTTCGTCGCCACGCAGAATCTGGATCTCACCATCGGCGTCTCCGCGGCGCTGGCCGTGGCCCAAGTGGTCGTACGATTGCTGCAACGCCAATCCGTGATGGGCGCTTTGAGCGGACTCGTGGCCGTGGGCATCTGCCTGATCTGGGCATGGAAATCCCATGAGGCGCGTGACTACTACATGTTCGGATTCCTCACCAACGCGGCCTACGCCACGCTGCTCGGCGTGTCCCTGGTCGCGAGGGTTCCGGCATTGGGCGCGATCATCGAATTCATCCGCCAGCTGCCGACCGAACATTTCCGGGCATGGTTCGACGATTGGACGGGCGATAAGGCGCTGAAGAAGGCATACACCATCATCACCTGGCTGTGGATGGCGTTGTTCCTGCTGCGCTTGGCGGTGCAGGTGCCGTTGTACCTGACCAACCATGTGGCGGCCCTCGGCGTGGCCAGACTGCTCATGGGCATCCCGTTCTGGGCGCTCGCCATCTGGGTGAGCTATCTCATCATCGCCACACCGATGCACCATCACAAGGTGGCTCAGGCCCGTGCCGCCGAATCCGCCGCGCGGGAACGCGACGGACTGAACGAATCGACCATCATCACGGAAAAGGACAGATGATTTATGCAGGCTGAGGTTCGCATCGAACGGTATGCCGATCAGGGCCGTTGCGTGGCCCATATCGACGGACGTGTGGTATTCGTGCGTTTCGCGCTGCCGGGTGAACTGGTACGCATCGAATTGGATGAGCCGCACGACCGTGACGAACGGTTCTGGACCGGCGAGGTCGTCGAAGTGCTGGAAGCGAGCGCCGACCGTGTGGAACCGGCGTGGGCGCTCGCCGGTCCGCTCGCCATGGGCGGTGGCGTGGGTGGCGCCGATCTGGTGCATGTCTCGCTTGCCGGGCAGTTGACGTGGAAGGCGGTGACTGTCAGCGAGCAGATGAAGCGTCTCGGCCATGTGGATGTGTCCGTTCCCGTTTCCCGCGTGGCGGGCGATGAGGAGCTTGGCGGCTTGCATTGGCGTACGCGCATCGAGATGATCGCGGATGAGAACGGCATGCCGTCCATGAGACGCCGCGGCACGCATGTGCGCGTGCCGTTGGCCACCATGCCCTTGGCCACGAACGCGCTGTTGGATGTGGCTGCGGCCAATGGCGTCTGGGATGGCGGGTTCGAACCTGGTTCGCAGATTCGCCTGTCTGTGCCGGAGCCCCGCCATGGCGAGGATGGTGCCGGTGTGGGCGGTAATTACGCCGTGCTGGTGGATGGCGAATTGAAGGCTGGAAGCCGCCGTCTGACGGAGCAGGTCACGGTGGCTGGCCGTGAGTTCACCTATGGGGTGGATGCGAACGGTTTCTGGCAGGTGCATCGTGAGGCTCCGGTCGCTTTGGCCGATCATGTGATCGACTTGGTGCGCGGTGAGATGGATGGCGCGGTTTCCGCCGTGCTGTGGGATCTGTATTCCGGTTCCGGCCTGTTCACGCTTCCGCTGGCCACGCTGATCGCCGAACGTACGCGCGTGTTCAGCGTGGAGGGCGGCGATGTGGCGGTGAAGAGCCAGCAGCGTAATCTTCGCGCGTTGGATTTGAATGATGTGGATGTGTGCTGCGGTGACGTGTCGCGTACGCTCGCCCATGTGCCGGCCCATCTGGCGCATCCCGATGTGGTGGTACTCGACCCGCCTCGCGCCGGCGCGCATGCCAAGGTCTGCCGTCAGATCGCCGAGGCAGCGCCGCATGCGATCGTCTACATTGCATGCGACTGCACGAGCCTCGCCCGCGATACGGCCACGATCCTCGATCTGGGGTATGAGTTGGCGGATATCCACGCCTACGACATCTACCCGATGACCCATCACGTCGAAACCGTGGCGTTGTTCCGTCGCGTCTGAACCGCGGATCATGGCACAGGGGATGGGAGCGTTCGTGCGCCGTGTCGGCGTCGTATTGCTGGCGGCGGCGTTGATGCCGCTCGCTTCGTGTGCGCCTGCCGGGGCTGCGATAGGGGATTCCGGAAGCGGTGAACCGGACGTGCAATCGACCGGGGTGGAACGCAATGATGTGTCGATTGGCATGGTCGGCTCGCATGGGGCGTCGGCGGACGGCTTGGTGCTGGATGCGTACGATCATGCCGGATTGGACGCCTCGTACGTGCGGTTGTGTGACAGTGCGGATCCGGTGGAGGCCGGCCAGCGGGCCGTACGCGATCTGGTATCCCGTCAGGTGGCAGTCATCGTCATCAGCGGGCTTGACGTTTCGCGGGATGCCGACGGTTGGAATGACGCTTTGAACAGCGTCCGTACGGCGGGCATTCCCGTCATCCTGCTCAATCCCGTTCATGAACCGGGGGATGCGCGCCTGTACGCGGCGTCGTTCACGGTCAACGACCGTGCCACGGATGCCATGCCGATCGACAAAGCGACCATGCTGGTGGTCGACGACCGCGCGCATGAACGGAATCTGATGGTCTCCACCGTGACGCGCTGACGCATCGATGCGCTGGCCCGAATTGTGCCGAACCATGTCGAACCATGTCGAACCGCATCGGAGTGCATGGGATTGCGTGAATGTTCCGTGTCGTTCTGCAATCGGAATCATCCGCTGACCAGGCGCAAACCGGTCGGATACCGTCCGGACATCATCCCGGCGGACGAACGCGTCTGACGGCCACCGGAGTAGGGTAGTGCTCATGGAATCTGCAACAACCGTAGCCATGCCAAGCATCGACGAGCCTGGACTGAGCGCGCGCGATGTGGCCGAACGTCAGGCCGACGGGCACGGCAACGCGATGAAGACGTCGTCGTCCCGTTCGATTAAGGACATCATCCGCGCCAACGTATTCACCCTGTTCAACGGCATCATCCTCGGAGCCATGCTGCTGGTATTGCTCACCGGCTCATGGAAGGACGCCGTGTTCGGGTTCGTGATCATCGTGAACACCGGCATCGGCATCGTCACGGAACTGCGTTCCAAGCGCACGTTGGACAAGCTATCCATCCTCGTCGCGTCGGATTATCTGGTGCACCGCGACGGCGGGGACGTGGAGGTCTCGCATGACGCGATCGTGCTCGACGACCTGCTGTGGATCCGTTCGGGCGAACAGGTGCCGGCCGACGGCACCATCATCGAAACCTGGGGTCTGGAACTCGACGAGTCCATGCTCACCGGCGAATCGCGCACGGTGCGCAAGAAGGCCGGCGACGAGGTGTATTCCGGTTCCACCGCCGTATCCGGCATGGCGCTGATCAGGGTCACCGCCGTGGGCGAACACTCCTACGCGGCGAAGATCACCGCCGAAGCCAAGGTGTTCAAGAAGACCACGTCCGATCTGAACAAGGGCATCAACACGATCCTGAAGGTGATGACCTTCGTGGTGGTGCCGTTGTGCGTGCTGCTCATCTGGTCGCAGATGCGCACGGTCGGCGGATGGTCGCAGGCGATCGCCACCGGCCAGTGGCGTCAGGCCGTGGTGTCCGCGGTCGCCGGCGTGGTCGGCATGATCCCGGAAGGCCTCGTGCTGTTGACCTCGCTGAACTTCGCGGTCGCCGCCATGAGGCTGGCCCGCAAGAACACGCTGGTGCAGGAACTCGAATCGGTGGAGACCCTGGCTCGCGTCGACTGCCTCAACCTCGACAAGACCGGCACCATCACCGACGGCGGCATTGCCTTGAATCAGGTGACCATGCTCGCCGGCGCGAACGGCATCGCGGAACATGACGTCAAACAGGCGCTGTTCGACCTGTCGAACGAGGAGCAGCCGAACGGCACCGGCAAGGCCGTGCTCGAAGGCTTGGGACGCGAAGGATTCTCGGGCGGCGCGGTCGACGCGCGTGTGCCGTTCTCGTCGGCACGCAAGTGGAGCGCCATCGTCTCCGATACCGGCGTCTGGTTCATGGG
Source organism: Bifidobacterium merycicum DSM 6492 (assembly GCF_900129045.1). Lineage (GTDB taxonomy): Bacteria > Actinomycetota > Actinomycetes > Actinomycetales > Bifidobacteriaceae > Bifidobacterium > Bifidobacterium merycicum. The sequence goes on from NZ_FQTX01000001.1 coordinate 325,965, forward strand.
CGCGCCCGAAGTCATCATCTCCGCGTTGAACGGCGCATACGATCACGTGCTCGACATGGTCAACAGGAACGCCAACGAAGGCAACCGCGTGCTGCTCATCGCCCATCAGAGCATCGGCGCCGCACCCGATTTCGAGGAGAATCCGAGACTCGACCCCGCGGCCGAACCCGTGGCGCTCGTATTGTGCTCCGAACGCATCCGTTCCGACGCCGAATCCACGCTCGCCTGGTTCCGCGAACAGGGTGTACGCTGCCGTATCATCTCCGGCGACAATCCGGTGACGGTCGGCGCCATCGCACGCAAGGTGAGACTCACCGGCGAGCGCGAACCCGTATACATGGATGCCCGCGAGCTGCCTGATGACATCGACGAGCTGGCCGACGTATTGCAGAACGTCGACGTGCTTGGGCGCGTGCTGCCGAATCAGAAGAAGGCCGTGGTGCAGGCCCTGCATCGCGACGATCACGTGGTGGCCATGACGGGTGATGGCGTGAACGACGCCCTGGCACTGAAGGAAGCGGATCTCGGCATCGCGATGGGCAATGCGGCGCCCGCCACCAAGGCCATCGCGCAGGTCGTGCTGGTCGATTCGAAGTTCTCCCACCTGCCCGACGTGGTCGCCCGCGGTCGCCAGGTCATGGCCAACATGGAACGCGTCGCGAGCCTCTTCCTCGTCAAAACCGTGTATTCGGCGCTTATCTCGCTCGGTGTGGTGCTCACGCAGATTCCGTTCCCGTACCTGCCGCGCCACATCACCTATCTCGGTGGTCTGACCATCGGTGTGCCAGCGTTCATCCTCGCCCTCGCGCCGAACACGCGCCGCTACATCCCCGGATTCCTCGGGCGCGTGGTGAGATTCGCCCTGCCCGGAGGCATAGCGGTGGCGTTGTCGATATTGCTGTCCACGTGGATTCTGCCCGGTGCCATGGGATGGGATATCACGGGCAATCCGGCCGACCTCGCCAAACTGCGCGCGGTGAACGCCATCATCCTGTTCGTGCTCGGCATCCTCGTGCTCGCCCGTGTCGCCCAGCCGCTCACCGGCTGGCGCGGACTCATGGTGCTCGCCTTCGCCGCGGCCGGTGCGCTCGGCATGTTCATCCCGTTCATCAGGCGGTTCTTCGCGCTCATCGTGCCCGGCGGCTCCATGCTGGTCGCCGTGCTCATCGCGCTCGCCATCGCCGCGGTCATCTTCTTCATCTGTGTCGGTACGGCCCGCATGCTGGCCAGGCGCGGGAAGGCCGGCATCGCCGCGGGGAAGTGAGAGCCGCAACCGGGCGCGACGTGACCTTGTTCACGCCGCGCCCGTTCGTTTTCCCGATGTTCCCGCTCACATGCGCCGGCGCGGCCGCGCATTGTCTCACATCTCAAACCGACACGCCAGAAGCGTAGTAACGCGGCCGTACCATTCGAAGTGTTATATCGACGATGGTATTGCACTATCGCTTATCGCAACGGAGGGAACATGTCCTTGACTGATGATCAGCTGACGACTCTGACCGCGGCTGGCAAGGATTACGAGTACTACAACATCGCGAACCTTCCCGGTATCGACCATCTGCCTTACTCGTTGAAGGTCCTCGTCGAAAACCTGGTACGCAACATCGACGGCGCCAACATCACCGACGAACACGTCAAGGCGCTGCTCGACTGGGATCCGAACGCGCAGCCGAGCCATGAGATCCAGTTCACGCCGTCCCGCGTGGTGATGCAGGACTTCACCGGCGTGCCGTGCATCGTCGATCTGGCCACCATGCGCGACGCCGTCAAGGAGCTCGGCGGCGACCCGGAGGTCATCAACCCGCAGGTCCAGTCGGATATGGTGATCGACCATTCCGTGCAGATCGACAAGTATGGCGTGGCCGATGCGGTCGAACAGAACATGGACATCGAATACCAGCGCAACGGCGAACGCTACCAGTTCCTGCGCTGGGGCCAGCAGGCGTTCCGCAACTTCCGTGTGGTGCCGCCGGGAACCGGCATCATCCATCAGGTCAACATCGAATACCTCGCCAAGGTCGTGATGACCAAGGCCAGAGACAACGGAAACACCCTCGCCTACCTCGACTCCTGCGTGGGCACCGATTCGCACACCACCACCGTCAACGGCCTGGGCGTGCTCGGCTGGGGCGTAGGCGGCATCGAAGCCGAAGCGGCCATGCTCGGCCAGCCGATCTCCATGCTCGTGCCGCGCGTCGTCGGCTTCAAGCTCACCGGTTCCATCCCCGAGGGCGTCACCGCCACCGACGTGGTCCTCACCATCACCGACATGCTGCGCCAGCATGGCGTGGTCGGCAAGTTCGTCGAATTCTACGGTGAGGGCATCGCCTCCGTGCCGCTGGCCAACCGTGCCACCATCGGCAACATGGGTCCGGAATTCGGTTCCACCTGCGGCATCTTCCCGATTGACGGGGTCACGCTCGACTACCTGCGTCTCACCGGACGCTCCGAGGAGCAGATCGCACTCGTCGAAGCCTACGCCAAGGCCAACAAGCTGTGGGGGGACACCACCGACCCGAACTACGTGGAACCGCAGTACTCCGAATACCTCGAACTCGACCTCGGCACCGTCGTGCCGTCCATCGCCGGCCCGAAGCGCCCGCAGGACCGCATCAAGCTGTCCGAATCCAAGGCGAAGTTCGCCGAAACGCTCCCGGCCTACGAGACCGGGAAGACCGTGCAGGAGCCGGTCGCCGTCTCCACCGACTTCCGCGGTGATTTCGAGATCGAAAACGGTGACGTGGCCATCGCCTCCATCACCTCCTGCACCAACACCTCCAACCCGTCCGTCATGATCGCGGCCGGCCTCATCGCCCGCAACGCGCACGCCAAGGGCCTCAAGCCCAAGCCGTGGGTCAAGACCTCCTTGGCTCCCGGCTCGCAGGTCGTGGCCGACTATCTCAAGGCCGCCGGCCTGCAGGACGATCTCGACGCGCTCGGCTACCAGCTCGTCGGCTTCGGCTGCGCCACCTGCATCGGCAATTCCGGCCCGCTGCTGCCGGAGATCTCCGAAGCCATCAACGCCAACGACCTGACCGTCACCTCCGTGCTGTCCGGCAACCGCAACTTCGAAGGCCGCATCAGCCCCGACGTCAAGATGAACTATCTGGCATCCCCGCCGCTGGTCATCGCCTACGCGCTCGCCGGCACCATGGACTTCGATTTCGAAACCCAGCCGCTCGGTGTCGACGCGGATGGCAACGACGTGTACCTGAAGGACATCTGGCCCACCAATGCCGAGGTCGAAGCCGTGGTGAACGGCACCGTCAGCCGTGAGATGTTTCTCAAGGATTACGCTTCCGTGTTCGAAGGCGACCACCGTTGGAAGGGTCTGGACGTGCCGGAGGGCGAGCTGTTCGCCTGGGACGAGCAGTCCACCTACGTGCGCAAGCAGACCTTCTTCGACGGCATGAAGGCCACGCCGGATCCGGTCGAGAACATCCACGGCGCCCGCGTGCTCGCATTGCTCGGCGACTCCGTGACCACCGACCATATTTCGCCGGCAGGCGCGTTCAAGGCCTCCAGCCCTGCGGGCAAGTATCTGACCGATCGCGGCGTCGAACCGAAGAACTTCAACTCCTACGGTTCCCGTCGAGGCAACCATGAGGTCATGGTCCGCGGCACGTTCGGCAACATCCGCCTGCGCAACCAGCTGCTCGCCTCCGTCGGCGAGGAGGTCACCCCCGGCGGCTTCACCTACGATTTCCTGGAAGGCAAGCCGACCACCATCTTCGAAGCCTCGCGCGACTACATCGACCATGATGTGCCGCTGGTCGTGCTCGCCGGCAAGGAATACGGCACCGGTTCCTCCCGTGATTGGGCGGCCAAGGGCACGGTCATGCTCGGCGTCAAGGCGGTCATCACCGAAAGCTTCGAACGCATCCACCGTTCCAACCTCATCGGCATGGGCGTGCTGCCATTGCAGTTCCCTGAAGGTGAATCCTATGAGAGCCTCGGTCTCGACGGTACGGAAACGTACGACATCGATGGTGTCGAGGAGCTCAACAACGGTTCCACGCCGAAGACGGTCCATGTCACCGCCACCCACGCGGATGGCGCCAAGACCGAATTCGACGCGGTCGTGCGCATCGACACCCCCGGTGAGGCGGATTACTATCGTAACGGCGGTATTCTCCAGTACGTGCTGCGCAATCTGATGAAGTAATCGGTTGACTCACATCGGATTCGCGTAGGTTTCACGCGAATAGCGAACAGGCCCGGAATCGCAAGGTTCCGGGCCTGTTCGCGTATCGGGGGAGGCGGTGGGATTAGGGTTGGAGCCATGATCGATCACATCACCCTGCATATGAGCGACGCCGAACAAGGCATCGCATTCTACACGCGTGCGCTCGCGCCGCTCGGCTATATTCCCAAGGTCCGTCATGGGCGGACCGTCGGTTTCGGGGTGGACGACGGCACGCCGCGATCCGACTTCTACGTCTCACCGATGGAGGACGGTGCCGAGGCTCCCGTGCCGACGCATATCGCGTTCCGCGCTGATGGCGAGCATGCGGTGCGTGAATTCCATGAGGCGGCCATCGCCGCGGGCGGCATCGACAACGGCGGGCCCGGGCCGCGTGCCTATCATCCCGGTTATTATGCGGCGTTCGTGCTCGACCCGGACGGCAACAACATCGAAGCCGTCGTCGACTGGTCGCACGCCGATTGACCGGTAGGGGAGAGGGGCGTGCTCTTCCCTACCGGCCGGTCGGCTGATCGCCGGGCGTGGGGTGCCGGCCGGCAATCAGCCGTCGAGCGAATCCTTCCACGCGCGGTATTCGGCGGCCTTGCCTTCCCAGTAGTCGCGGTCGGCATCCGTGATTTCGCGGATCACATGGCAGGGATTGCCTACGGCCACCGAATGGGACGGGATGTCCTTGACCACCACGGAACCGGCACCGATCACCACATCGTTGCCGATGGTGACGCCGGGGCCGACCACCACGTTGCCGCCGAACCACACGTCGCTGCCGATGGTGATCGGCCGTGCGCCTTCCGGGCCGGAGGCGCGCACTGCGGCATCGATCGGATGATACGGGGTGTACAGGCCTACGCGCGGGCCGAAGAACACGCGGTCGCCGATGGTGATTGGAGCCACGTCGAGGAAGATGCAGTCCATATTGGCGTAGAAATTGTCGCCGGTATAGGTGTTGCACCCGTAGTCGCAGTTGAACGGCGGTTCGAGGAACGCGCCCTTGCCAAGCGAGCCGAACAGTTCATGGAACAGCCTGTCACGCTCTTCGAAGGCGTCGTATGCCGACGTGCTGATGGCCTGTACGAGCCTGCGCTTGCGCATGTTCGCCTCGCGCTGTTGCGGGCCGTCGGCGATGTAGAGTTCGCCGGAGAGCATGCGCTCCCATTCATCTTTGGCGGGGCGTGCGGATGCATGGATTGCGAAGTGGATTCCGTCATGATGATGCTCCTTTGCTGTCAAACGATTGACGTTAGTTGTTCCAACATCTTACAGCCTGTGCCAATCGTGACGCGCGCGGAACTTCACCGCCTGCGCATGCGGTAGGTCTTCCAGATCTCGCTGAGCTTGCGCCCGTCGGATGTCCGCTTCCACACGTTCAGACCGGCGCTCGTGCCGCCGACCGCGCGTGCGGCTGCGGTGGGGGTGGAGTATTCCTCACCGTCCTCCATCCTGAGCCTGCCCTCGGGGGTGACCGTCGCGATCCAGCGCTCGCCCTTGCGCGGGCGCTCCCACACCAGCGTCTCACCCGCGACCAGCAGGCCGGCCTTGAGCACTTGGGCGATGGTCACGCGTTTCGCGTTCGGAGTGGCGGACGAGGTCTCATGGGTCAGCTGCTGCTCGTCAAGGATCGACAAGTCGACGTGACCTTCGTCGTAGCGGATATTCCAGAATTCAGCGATAAGCCGTATCGTCTCATCCTGCCGCCCGTGCAGCGTCTCGGGCGTGCATTCGGCGATACTGCCCAGCCTGTCCGTCAACGGGAAACGCCTCGAACTGGCGGGCAACAGCATGCGGTCGCGCCGTTCGGCGAACGTCTGCAGGGATTTCATCTGATCCTCATGGGCTTGGGTGAGCACGAGGTTGCCGATGCGGTCCGACCAGAAATCGCGCACGGATTCCGGCCATGCGGCGAACGGTGAATCCTTGGCGACATGCTTGGGGATGATCGGCACGGCGTTCAGGCTGCGCGGACGCGTGATGCGGAATCCGGCCAGCTGTTCGTTCGCGCGGATCAGCAGCAGACGGTTCATCCGCGCATTGGTTTGCAGTTCGCCACGCAGATGGGCCAACGCCGACCGGCGCTCATCGTCGGTGATGAGGAAGCCGCGGTTCTGCGGCATCGTATAGCCGCGGTCGAGATACCTGACCGCGGAAGCGGCACGTGTGCGCCGCGCCAGCGAACTTTGCCTGTTCAACGCGTCGACGCCGGTGACGCGCTCCAACGCGGACAGGATCGCCCGAAGCCTCGTCTCATCATGCAGGCGCAACGGTTCGCGATCCTTCCCGCCATCACCCGTCCCGGCTGCGTCGTTCCGCGCATCATCCGTGAACACCTTGACGCCGGGAGTGGCGAGATTGCCGATGGAATGCACCAGCGCCCACATGGCCACCGGCTTCCAATCGCCGGTGGGGTAGTCGTTGAGCAGCACAAGCTGCCTGACGATCCCCGAGGGAAGCATGGAATCGGTCGGATGATCGAGAATACGCCACGCCATGGCATACGGCGCGAGCAGTTCGTCGACGAACGAAATGACGTTCTGCTCCCGAATATATGGCAGGAGCACATCGGTGCGGAACTCCTCCAACAGCTGCGAACAGACCGCCTTATGCGAAACGATGAGATGCAGATCCGTGAAGAACTCCTCCAATATCTGGGAGTCGTCGCCGATCGGATCCATGATGTCATCCCATCGCGCGGCGTACACGCTCCTCGCCGCCGGCGACATCGCCGCGACCACTTTCGCCTTGAACACGTCGGATGCGGTCAGCGGCACGCCGCGCATGTTCATCACGTCGAAGATGCGATGGGCGCCGGCCAGATCGTCGGTGGTCACGATGACCAACGTGACCTGATTGACCAGATACGAGGCGAAACGGTGGCGTTCGTCATCGTCGAGCTTGGCGAGTTCGTCGAACACGCTACGCGCGTTGAACGCGATATTATGCTGGGCGCGTGTCTCGAAATCACTGTCACGCAGATCGAACAGGCCCTCCAGGTCGCCCTCCTGCACGTAATCGCGGAAGAACGCCGCATCACGGTCGCGCAGCCGCAGCCTCGGCTCGGCCTTGATGCCACGCAGCTTGTTGCCCGGCTCGCGGATCAGCTCGTCAAGCTCCTGCAACAACACCGGATCGGTTTCCAACTCACGCAGCACCGCGATGATGATCGACAGGGAGATCAGACGCTGCTGGCCGTCGATCACCTGATACTTGGATTCGCCGTCGCGTACCAGAATCAGCGACCCGAGAAAATACGGCGTACCAGCCGACGAACCCGCATCCTGCAAGTCGGAGACAAGTTGCAGAATATTCTCCGTCTGCCAGGTATAGGCCCGCTGGAACGACGGGATCGCAAAACGGTAATCGGACATGAACACCCTGCTCAGGGGCTTTTCCGTTGCATTGATCGCCATGAATGTTCTCCTCCCCGGAACACGTCACGCATTCATTGTAAACGGCGTGCAAAACAGCGGGGTCACCCCGTCGTGCCGCGCATGGCGGAATCCCGCACGACTATTGCAACGGAGGAAGATCGGCACGCTCCACCAGACGTGCCATCTGCACCCTGCCCATGCACAGCCTGTCACCGGCCGAGGAAAGATGCGATTTGACCGTGCGCTCCGAAATGAACATCCGTTGCGCGATCTCCGCGTTCGTGAACCCTTCGGCGGCAAGCAGCACCGCCTCGCGTTCGCGTTCCGGCAGCGCGTCGAGCATCGCCCGCGCCTCATCCCTTCTGGATTGCGGGCGTTGCCTGTTCAGATCGCCGATGAGCTGACGCTGGCTGGCCGGATTGAACTGCGGATCGCCATCCACCACGCCGATCACACGGCGGATGATATCCTCCGGCGCATCCGTCTTGGACACGAAGCCCTCGGCACCGGCCTCGACCGCACGCGCCACGGTATTGGTCGGACTGAGCGACGTGAGAATCAGCACATGCGGGGCGTGGGGGAGCGCTCGCAGCCGCCTGGTCGCCTCGATCCCATCCATGCCGGGCATCGCGATATCCATAAGCACCACGTCGGGCTGTTCGCGTTCGGCATGGGCCAAAGCCAACGCGCCGTCGGTCGAAGTGGAGACGACGTCGATGCGTCCCGAGGAATAATCAGTCAGAATCAGGCGCATGGCCTGGCATATCATCGGATCGTCGTCGATGATGCTGACCGTAATCGTCCGTAGCCCTTCATTCGTCATTCGACCCATGGTAGTTGCACTACCAGATGGAAGACCCGCCGCTCGTCGAACCCATACCTGCAAGTGCCGTTCGCCTTGCGGACCCGTGCGAGCAGTCCCGCAAGACCGGCTCCGGAACGTTTGCCGTCATGTCCGGCGGCCCCGGTTCGGCCGTTACCCTCGGCGTTGCCGGTGCTGTTGCCGGCGCTAGCGGTGCCGGCGTTGCCAACGGCCGGCAGGGGATTGGCGACATGCACCAGCACTCCCCGTGCGGGGTTGGCGGTGATCTCCAACGAGACGGGAACGCCCGGCGCATGCCTACGGGCGTTGGTGAGCCCCTCCTGCACGGCGTGGTAGGCGATCGTGCCGATGCGGTCGTTCAAACGGCTCAACTGCTGGATATCGATCCACGCGTTGATCTGCATGCCCGCGGAACGGCAGTCCGTCAGCAGCGCGTCGAGCGAATCCCTCGTCAACGACGCGTCATCATCGTAGGCGATTTGGATACGCGCCTGATCGGGATGCCGGAGCATGTCGATCACGCTATGCGCCTCATCGAGCGCACCAGCGGCCTGCTTGCGGATATCCTCCGTTTTACGTCGGATCGACTCGGACTGTTCGATGATGCCGTCGACATCCGTGCTGTTGCCGCCGTCCCCATCCACGGCATCGGCGGCGCCGTCATCGTTCCCGTCCAAACGCGACACCGACCGCTGCAGCTTCGTCGATTCGGCCTGCAGCGCGCTCGCATTAAGTGCCAACAGCGACAGGGAATGCGCCAACGTGTCATGCGCCTCGGCTGCGATGGCATCCGCAAGCTGCTGATTGCTCAAATCGGCGTGCAACGCCTTCGCCTCCTCCTCGGCCGCGCTCGCCTTTGCCTGGGCGGCACGCGCCGTGGCACGCGAACGGATGAAGAAACCCGCCAGCACCGCGATCAGCGTGGCGATCAATCCGACCGTGACAGCGGTGATTTCAATCGTGGTATCGGAAGCCAATACCCGCAACGGGACACCCGAATCGCCGCCAGTATGGGGTTCGGCGAACAACTGATGCCAGAACGACGCATCCGGCGTACGTCGCGCGTCGCGCAGCTGCGCCCATACGGTTATGCCGGCGGCCACGGGAATCGCTCGCAGGGCGATGCGCCGGTCCGTACGCCTCGCCAACAGCGAGGTGAGCGACATGAGCACGATCAGCGAATCGAAGGGGAGTATGACGACGAGGATGCATGACAGCACGAATATGGGTTCGGGATATTCATTGCGTGCCACCAGGATGAATCCGGACAGAATCGCGACCAATGCGCCGAGTACAGTCCACAAGGTGCCAAGGGTGTCGTTCCCGTACTGCGCATTGGCGAAAGCGTCATGGAGAAGACACATGAACCCCGCGCAGGGGACCATCACCAGCGTGCACCAAAGCTTGGTGCGCACCGGCACATCCACGTCCTCGCGCGGCGTGTTCGGATTCGTATTGCTCATAGCTACCAATGTATAGCCGGGGCGAAGCCCATGCCATTGTCCTTTCGGCTGCGAACGGCATTGCACGAACAGGCAACCGGGACTGCACACTTGTCCAATGGTGCGCTCGCTCGCCGCGGCATAGGCTCGAAATCGACAACATTCAAGGAGCCGAAAGCTCTTCCGGAGAAGAAGGAAACGAACATGAGCGAAGCAAACTTCCCGCAGCAGCCCCAATCGCCGATGCAGCCGGTCGGAGCACAGCCGTCCAGACAGGATCAGGAGTATCAGGATCAGGGGCAGCGCCCGCCGATGACCGTCACCGGCGTCGTCGGCGTAGTATTCGGCGCGTTGGGCCTCGTTCTGAGCTTCATCCCGATCGTCAACAATCTGGCCGCGATTCTGGGTTTGGTCGGTGCGGTCCTCGGCGTCATCGCCATCGTCGGCACCTTCCGCGGCAAGAAACACGGCAAGGCGCTGGCCATCGTCGCCGTCGTCCTCTCGGTGCTCGCCATCATCATCACGCTGGCCATGCAGTCCGCCGCAAGCAAGGCCATCGACGACGCGATGGGCGTGTCCACCAGCCAGACGTCCGGCGATTCCTCGTCGAAGAAGTCGGATGCGAAGAAGACCGAAAGCAAGGGCGAACAGGATATGGAAGGCGATCTCAAGAGCATGCATGTCAAGATCGTCTCCGCGGTCCGCAGCGGCAACGACTACGAGAACAACCCCACTGTGCTCGTCACCTACGAATGGACCAACAACACCAAAAAGAACAATTCGTTCGCCGTGCTGGCCAACCCCAAGGTGTTCCAGAACGGTTCCTCCCTCGACACCGCGATCTACACGGACGCCCCCGCCGGTTACGATGCGAGCTCCTACCTTGCCGAAGTGCAGCCCGGCGCGACCGCCACGGTGACGATCGGCTACGTGCTCAAGGACGATTCGGCGGTCACCGTCGACGTCACCGATTTCATCAGCATGGACGATTCCACCAAGGTCAAGCACGTGTTCACGCTGTAACCCCCACGGATGCACACCCGATGCATATCCGCTCCGCGCTCGCCGGTCACCCTTCCCTCCGTGACCGGCGGGCGCCCGCGGTTTCAAGGCCCCGCATATTGAGGCTATTCCAAGGTTCTTGGGTACACTGGGGACTGTACGTACGATAAAGGAGCGATCATGGCTTTCGGTCAGAACCCCCGCAACAATCTCGGCAATCCCCAATACAACACCGCCGACTACAACAATCAGATGCAGATGGATTACGGCCAGCCGGTCCAGCAGCAGGCCAACTACCAGTACAACCAGTACACGCAGGGCGGTGCCGCGGCGGCCTTCCAAGCGACCGCGGACCGCCAGGAGGAATACGCGCGCGCCTACCATTCCGCCGTCACGCGATCCTATGGCGAAATGACCATCGGCCTCATTGTCACCGCGGTCGTCGCCATCCTCACCCAAATGACCAACCTGTATATGGCCTTCATCTCCGCGACCGGCATCATCGGCGTATTCGCCCCGCTGGTCGTCGAAATCGTGCTCGCCATCGCGCTCAGCGCCCGCATCACCAAGATGAAGACATCCACGGCCCGCGTCATGTTCTACATCTACTCCGCACTCATGGGCTTCTCCTTGAGCGTCATCTTCATCACCTACGATCTCGGCTCCATCGGCCTCGCACTCGCCCTGTGCGCCGGCTTCTTCTTCGCCCTCACCATGCTCGGCATGACCACCAAGGTCGATCTGCTCAAGGCCGGCCCCATCCTGATGGTCGGGCTGATCGTCCTCATCATCGCCGAAGTCATCCTCATGTTCGTCGCCCCCGGCCAGACCACCCTCATGCTCATCTCCGCCATCGGCCTCGTCCTCTTCGCCGGTTTCACCGTCTACGACGCCCAGCAGACGCGCGCCATCTTCGCCCAGTATTCCGGCCAGGATCCCGAGATGATCAAGAAGCTCTCCATCCTCTGTGCCCTGAACCTGTACCTCGACTTCGTGAACATGTTCCTGTATATCCTTCAGCTCCTCGGCAACAGGGACTGAACAACAACGCAACGGAGCGTCCCCGGCGTTGCTCCGCGGTCGCGGTATTGGAATACCGCTTCCCTTGGTGCGCCTTGGGGACGCACGCGTTGCGTTGTTGTTCCGTTGGGCTTGGGTGACGGAGCGTCCCCGGCGTTGCTCCGCGGTCGCGTGGGATTCAATCAACGGGAACAATGCCAGCATTAGGCATATAGTTCAAGCCTGTACAATAAGGTCTGACCGTATTTCGGTCAGACCTTTTTCGTTGGTTGCGGATTCATTTACGGTGGTGCCTTATGCAGAGGAAAGAGATCGCCGGCATGGGATGCCTGGTATTGACCGCGCTGATCTGGGGATTGGCGTTCGTTTCGCAGGTACAGGGCATGGACTCCATGTCGCCGTTGTTCTTCAACGCCACACGATTCTCACTGGGGGCGTTGTCGTTGATCCCGTTGCTCGTGTTCCTCCGGATGCGCAAAGGCAAGGATGGCGAAGGCAACGGGGAAGGGAACCAAGCCGTTCCGCCGACGGTCACCATGGGCAATGGGCGTGAAGTGACATTGCCGGCATGGGCGGGCAATCAGATCGTGGTCGGCATCATCTGCGGACTGGTGTTGTTCACCGCAAGCACCATCCAACAGTACGGCGTCCTCTACAGCAGGTCGGCAGGCAGGTCCGGATTCATCACCGCACTCTACATCGTCATGGTGCCGCTTCTGGCGTTCGCGGTGCTGCGCCGCCGCATCCATCTCAACGTCATACTGAGCGTCGCGCTCGCGGTGCTCGGCTTCTACCTGCTGTGCATCACGGGCGGCTTCGGCTCCATCACCCTGGCCGACCTCGTGCTGCTGGCCAGTGCGGTGCTGTTCGCCGTGCACATTCTCGTCATCGATACGCTCGGCAGGGGATTGGACGCGCTGGTCATCTCGTTCTTCCAGATCGCCACCACCGCGCTGCTGAGCTGGATCGGCGCATTGGCGGAAGGCTCCGTGGACTGGGCGGGGGCCGGGCAAGGCTGGTTCGCCATCGTCTACGCCGGTATCGGCTCGGTGGGCGTGGCCTACACGTTGCAGGTCGTAGGGCAGCAGTGCGTGCCGCCGACCCGCGGCGCGATGCTCATGTCGTTGGAATCGTTCTTCTCCGCGGTCGGCGGTGCGATCATCCTCGGCGAGGTGATGACGCCGCGCGGCTATCTCGGATGCGCTTTGATCTTCGCCGGCACCATGCTCGCCCAGGCGCCGGTCGAACGGTTCGTGCACCATCGCCCCTGACCGTAGCGCACGAACCGTCCGATGCCGTCACGCGGTCGTGTGAGGCGTCTCCTCGACCCGCGGCGCGCCATTGATGTCGCGGTGGATGTTCTGCATCTGCACTTCGATGTTCTGCAGGCTGCGTGCGCAGTCCAGCAGGGTCTGCGAATGCTCGGCCAGCTTGGCGTCGGGCAGGTCGCTCTTATAGCGCAGCGCATGCTCCAGGCTCGCCCAGTAATCCATCGCGATGGTACGGAACTGGACCTCCACCGGCATGTAATGCTCGCCGGACGAGAGGAACACCGGGGCGGCGTAGATCACATGCAGCGAACGGTAGCCGTTCTGCTTGGGGTTCTTGATGTAATCCTTGACGCGCAGCACCTGGATGTCGGACTGCGACGACAGGTAGTTCGACACCGAATACACGTCGTCGCGGTAGTTGCAGATCACGCGGATGCCGGCCACGTCGAACAGGTTGTCGCGCACCGAATCGATCGAGATCGGCAGGCCGCGGCGCTGCAGCTTGCCGATGATCGATTTGATGGACTTCAGGCGCCGCTCCATGTGGTGGATCGGATCATGGCTGAACCGCACCTGGAACTCATCGTCGAGGATCTCCAGTTTGGTGCTCACCTCATACATAGCCCCCTCATACAGTTGCATCAGGTTGATGAATTCGGTGATCTCGTCGATGCTGAACTTCCCCTCGGTGGTGTCGAGCATCTTCAGCTGTGCGCTGATATCGGATGTTTTGAATCTGCTGTGTCGATCTAATATCACGCTCCCCAATATAGCCGACCGGCTCGCACGAACCTGTGATATTACTGAACGGGTCATGCCACGCCGATACAGTGAGCACTATGAACGAAGAGATGATGACCGAGGCGGAGCGCGCCTCGAAACTGGCCGAAAGCACCGTCGACCCCGCTCCCGCGGCGCGAGGCAAAGGCGTGTTCTACGTGCATACGCTCGGATGCCAGATGAACGTGCATGATTCCGAGCGCATCGCCGGCGTGCTGGAGGAAGCCGGCTACGTTCCGGCCACCGAGGAGCAATACCTCGACCATGACATCGACCTGATCGTGATGAACACGTGCGCGGTGCGCGAGAACGCAGCCGAACGCATGTACGGCACAATCGGCCTGTGGGCCGGGATGAAGCGCGAACGCCCGAACCTGCAGATCGCGGTCGGCGGCTGCATGGCGCAGCTCGATCGGGAGAAGATCGCCAGGAAGACGCCGTGGGTCGATGCCGTGTTCGGCACCAAGAACATCGGCGCGTTGCCGCAACTGCTCGAACAGGCCCGCATCGAAGGCCACGCGCAGGTGAAGGTGCAGGAGGATCTCAACTATTTCCCGAGCCAGCTGCCCACCGACAGGGCATCCAAGGTGTCGAGCTGGGTCGCCATTTCCGTCGGTTGCAACAACACCTGCACGTTCTGCATCGTGCCCACCACGCGCGGCAAGGAGCATGACCGTCGTCCCGGCGACATCCTCGCCGAGATCCGTCGGTGCGTGGACGAGGGGGCCAAGGAGGTCACGCTGCTCGGCCAGAACGTGAACTCGTTCGGTTACGGCATCGGTGACCGGTTCGCGTTCTTCAAGCTGCTGCGCGCCTGCGGCGAGATCGAGGGGCTGGAACGCGTGCGGTTCACGTCGCCGCACCCGGCGGCGTTCACCGATGATGTGATCGCGGCCATGGCCGAAACGCCGAACGTCATGCATCAGTTGCATTTCCCGCTGCAGTCCGGTTCCGACAGGATTCTGCGAGCCATGCGCCGTTCGTACCGTTCCGCCAAATTCCTCGATATTCTGCGTAAGATCCGTGAAGCCATGCCGGATGCGCAGATCTCCACCGACATCATCGTCGGCTTCCCTGGCGAGACCGAGGAGGATTTCCAGGAGACGATGCGCGTGGTGGAGGAGGCCCGCTTCTCGTCCGCGTTCACGTTCATCTATTCGCCGCGTCCGGGCACTCCGGCGGCCGACATGGAGCAGCTTCCGCGCGACGTGGTGCAGGACCGCTTCGATCGTCTCGTCGCATTGCAGGAGCGCATCACCGAGGAGAATCTGAAGACCTTCGAAGGCCGTGACGTCGAGGTGATGGTGACCGGCACTCCTGGTAAGAAGGATGCCGCCACGCATCGCGTGACCGGTCGTGAAAAAACCGGTGTGCTCGTGCATATCGGCGTTCCGGAAGGCGAACCGATGCCGCAGGTAGGCGATTTCGTCACCGCCACCGTGACGCATGCCGGCCGGCATAACCTCATCGCGGATCCCGATCCGAAAGCGGGGCAGACCTATGCCGTCCGTCACTGAACCCATCGAACATGCCGCTGAACCCGTCGAACGGACGGTGCGGGAACGCGTCCCGCGCGTGGTTTCCATCGTCGGCCCGACCGCTTCCGGCAAAACGGGGCTCGGCATCGCCATTGCGCGTCGACTGGCCGAGCAAGGCGAGCGGGCGCAGATCGTGAACGCCGACGCCTACCAGATGTACCGTGGCATGGATATCGGCACGGCCAAGCCGACCGTCGAGGAACAGGCGGCGGTGACGCATCACCTCATCGACATCATCGACCCCGATGACACGATGACCGTGGCCCGGTTCCAGCGTCTCGCCCGCGCAACCATCGCCGACCTGCAGGCCCAAGGCATCCGGCCGATCCTGGTCGGCGGCTCCGGCCTGTACGCCCGCGCCGCGATCGACGACATCTCGTTCCCGGGCACCGATCCGAAGATCCGCGAACGGCTTGAGCAACGCGAACGCGAGGAGGGGGCCGGCGCGCTGTTCGAGGAGCTGCGTGCCAAGGACCCGCAGGCTGCGGAGCGCATGGATTCACGCAATCCGAGGCGCACCATCCGTGCCCTTGAGGTGATCGAGCTGACCGGCCGGCCGTATTCGGCGAGCTTGCCCCGGTACCGGTACGTCATCCCCACCGTGCAGATCGGTCTTGATCTGGACCGTGCCGATCTTGACAGACGTATCGACATCCGTACCGCGCGGATGCGCGAGGACGGCTTCCTCGACGAAGCCCGGCGGCTGCGCCCCCATATGGGATTGACCGCATCCCGCGCATTGGGCTACCAGCAGATGTTCGATCTGCTCGACGGTTTGTGGGACGAGCGCGACGCATGGGCGGATGTGGCGCAGAAAACCAAACGTCTGGCACGCAAACAGATGGGGTGGTTCGGCCGCGATCCGCGCATCCACTGGCTGCAGGCGCTGAACCCGGCGCTGGTGGACAACGCCATGGCCATCATCGCCCATGCCGACAACGGTGACTACGATGCCATCGACGCGCAGGCCGACGCCTACGTACAGCATCATCTGGGCGACATCGGCTGATCGGACGTTCCGTTCGGCTAACGGTTGTTTCCTATCCGTGAAGCATGGGATGCGGCGGCTTTCGCCCGGCGCATCCCGGAGCGGGAAGCGGCGGTGGAAACCACGACAGGATATTCACGGTACGGCGGGCCGCGTGGGTGCGCCGATGAGTAGAATCTGACACGTTATGGCAAGAACAGCATCATCGAGCAGCGGGAAGAACACCGGCAAGGGCACATCGCCCAAGCCGAGGGACGACGATTACGAGGAAGAGGAGCCGTTGTGGGAATCGATTCTGATGGCGATTCCACGCGGTCTGGGGAACCTTGTGCGCGCGACGACGGGCACAGGGGAGTACGATCCCGCCTACCAGCGCGACGGCCTGTGCCTCGTGATGGTGGTGCTGGGCGTGATGTTCTGCGCGTCCGAATGGTTCCGCGTGCAGGGGCCGCTCGGCGTCTTCCTGCATTCCCTCGCCTCCGGTGCCTTCGGCCTGATGAGCGTCGTGCTGCCGGTGTTCCTGTTCGCGGTGGCGATACGGCTGATACGCCATGCCGGCCGCGGGTCGGGGAATCCTCGTGTGATCGTCGGACTGGTGGTGCTGTTCTGGACGATCTGTTCGATTCTCGACGTTGAGCTCGCTTCCCAGGCGCAGGGTTTCGACATCGCCGCGATGCAGCAGGCCGGCGGTCTGCTTGGCTATATCGTCGGCACGCCGCTCGCCTGGGGCCTTTCCGAAACGTTCGCGGTGATCGTGTTCGCGATCATCGGCCTGTATTCGCTTATGCTGATCGTGCGCATCCATGTCGACGACATTCCCCGCATCTGGAACAATCTCGTCTCCAAGCTGCGTGGTGCCAAGGCAACGGATGAGGACGGGCATGAGGACCGCGACAAGGCGGAGCGTTCCCCCAACGAGGTTCGTCTCGATGACGACGAGCTTGAATTCGCCGAAGGCGTGCCGAGGCATGACGGCAGCGACGAGGACCAGGACGACGGCGAACAGGGCGGAAACAGCTTCCTGGACAAGATCCGTGGATTCTTCCAGCGCAAGAAGCAGGAGAAGGATGACACGAAGCTCGATTCGTATCAGGGTGACGACCCCTTCACCCAGGCCGCATCCCGCCACGGCGAAGCCGCGGAGACCTCGTTGGACGGCGATCACGGTTCCACGCGTGTCATGCCGGCGGGCGGCCCCGAGATGCCGCCGGCCATCCCGGACGGCGAATTCACGATGACGCCGCCTCCCATGCCATCCGACGAGTCCACGGTGCCGCTGACCTCCGATTCGCAAGCCGTTTCGGCTGGTGTCGGTGAACAGGCCGATCCGTGGAGTGCGATGGCCGACTCGAACGAGCCTCCGGCTCCTCCATCGGATCAGGCGCAACCCTCCACGCGCTCCTATGGCGCGGGCTCCGGTGCGTACGGCGCCGATTCCGGCGAGCATAGCGCGGTTCCCTCCACGGCGGCTGCTGCCGTGGCCGGGGGAGCGCAGACAGCGCACGCCGAGGGGAACGAAGACTTGGAAGGTGCGGAACCGCCGTACCAGCTGCCGAGCCTCGACATCCTTGCCAAGGGCAAACCCCATGCGGCGCGCACCCCGTCCAACGACAGGGTCATTCGCGCCCTGACCTCCACGTTCCAGCAGTTCAAGGTCGATGCCAAGGTCGTCGGCTTCCTGCGCGGCCCGTCCGTCACCCAATACGAGGTCGAACTCGGCCCCGGCGTCAAGGTCGAGAAGGTCACCAATCTCCGCCGCAACATCGCCTACGCCGTGGCCAGTTCCGACGTGCGCATCCTGTCCCCGATTCCCGGCAAGTCTGCCATCGGCATCGAAATCCCGAACGAGGACCGCGAGATCGTATGCCTGGGTGACGTGCTGCGCAGCGACAAGGTCGTCAGCGACCCGAATCCGATGCTCTCCGGCATCGGCAAGGACGTGGAAGGCCATTTCGTCACCGCCGACCTGACCAAGATGCCGCATCTGCTGGTGGCGGGCGCCACCGGTTCCGGTAAGTCGAGTTTCGTCAACTCTATGCTGACCTCGATCATCATGCGCGCCACGCCCGAGCAGGTGCGACTCATCCTCGTTGACCCGAAGCGTGTCGAACTGTCCGCCTACGCGGGCATCCCGCATCTGCTGACGCCGATCATCACCGATCCGAAGAAGGCCGCGCAAGCCCTCGAATGGGTGGTCAAGGAGATGGATTCGCGCTACTCCGACCTCGAATACTTCGGTTTCCGCCATGTCAAGGACTTCAACGAAGCCGTGCGCGCGGGCAAAGTGCATGCGCCGGAAGGCTCCAAGCGCAAGGTCGCCCCGTACCCGTACATCCTCGTGGTCGTCGACGAGATGGCCGATCTGATGATGGTGGCGAAGAACGATGTGGAAAGCTCCATCCAGCGCATCACCCAGCTCGCCCGCGCCGCAGGCGTGCACCTGGTGCTCGCCACGCAGCGCCCGTCCGTCGACGTGGTGACCGGCCTGATCAAGGCGAACATCCCGTCACGACTCGCGTTCACCACGTCATCCGCCACGGATTCGCGCGTCATCCTCGACACCACCGGCGCCGAAACGCTGATCGGTCAGGGCGACGGCCTGTTCCTGCCCATGGGGTCGGCCAAGCCGATCCGTGTACAGGGATCGTGGGTGAACGAGTCCGAGATCCGTAGGGCCGTGGAATTCGTGCGCACCCAGCGCAAGCCGAAGTATCGTGAGGACATCGAGCAGATGGCCGCGCAGGCCGAGAAGAAGGCCGCGGAACCGGACGAGGAGATCGGCGACGATATGGACGTGCTGCTGCAGGCCGCGGAACTCGTGGTCTCCACGCAGTTCGGCTCCACCTCCATGCTGCAGCGCAAGCTCAGGGTGGGTTTCGCCAAGGCCGGTCGTCTGATGGATCTGCTCGAATCCCGTGGTGTGGTCGGACCGTCCGAAGGCTCGAAGGCTCGTGAAGTGCTCGTCCAGCCTCAGGATCTGCCGGCGGTACTCGCCTTCATCCGCGGCGAAACCGATGGCATCACCCCCTCTTCAGCCCCCTCCGGCGACGGCGAGGCCTGAAGCGAGCCGGCACGCAAGGTAGAGCATGACGGGTAATGTGTGGGGGTATGACTGAAGAACAAACCCAATCGAAGAAGTCGTCGCTGTTGGACGGATGGAACGCCCCGCCGAATCTGGTCACCTACTGCCGCATCGTGCTGGTCGTGGTGTTCCTCGGCCTGTACATCGCCGCCGGCGCATGGGGGGTGAACAGCGCCTCCATGCGCTGGGCTGCGGCTATCGTGTTCATCATCGCCGCCAGCACCGATAAGCTCGACGGGTGGATGGCCCGCAAATACAATCAGGTGACCGAACTCGGCAAGCTGATGGACCCCATCGCCGACAAGCTCATGACCTGCGGCGCGCTCGTCGTGGCCTCCGTGTTCGCGGAATTCCCGTGGTGGGCCACCATCTTGTTCCTGATCCGCGAGATCGGCATCACCGTGATGCGCTTCTTCGTCATGGAACGCCCCGGCGGCAAGGTCATCGCCGCCGCATGGCCCGGTAAGCTCAAGACCCTCTTCCAGTGCATCGGTCTGGCCATGCTGCTGCTGCCCGCCCATATCGGAGGCCCCGCGCAGGGTGTTGCGGCATGGGTGAACGTGTACTACATCGTCACCTACGTCATGCTGTACGTCGCGCTGGTGCTGTGCCTGTATTCCGGCGGCATCTACCTGTACAACACGTTCGTCGGTTCCCGTAGGAACGCGGACGACTGAAGCCATGGGCATGGATGGGTCGTCGATTCGGCGCAGGCTCGCGTCCGACTTGCTGCACGGCCTCGAAACCCGTGGCGTGAAGTTGGCCTGCGCGGAATCGCTCACCGGCGGACTGCTCGCGGATGCTCTGGTGCGCATCCCCGGTGCGTCCGCCGTGTTCCTTGGCTCCGCGGTCACCTACGACATCCGGGCGAAAGCTTCGATCCTCGGCGTGGATCGCGCTTTGCTGGAGCGTGAAGGTGCGGTGCACCCCGAAGTCGCACGTCAGATGGCGGCATACACCGCCCGCCTGTACGACCAGCCGCAATACGAGGGGCGCGTCATCGGACTGTCGACCACCGGCGTGGCCGGTCCCGGCCCGGACGGTGACAAACCGGCCGGACTGGCGTACGTCGCCGTGGCGGTTCCCGACACCATGGCATCCGTTGCATCGGACCGTTTGACATCCGTGAACGTCGATCATGCACGCATGGTCGGTGAGGGGAATGCGGCGTTGAAGGACATGGGCGACGGATGGCATGCCGTGGCCTATGAGCTGAGGTTGGACGGCTCGCGCGAACAGGTGCGCGAAGGCGTCGTGACCCACGTGCTGCGGATTGTGACGCAGCTCACACTGCCTGTCGTGGAATAAAACGTCCTCCTTTCGCTGTTGGAGTATATGGACAGTGAACAGCCTCAGGAGCAAAGGGGACTGGATATGGAAACGATGACTCAGGTTCGCAGGACCTCGGATATGAACGAACTGAAGGCCGCGGCGCCGATGGTGAAGCCCGGTGCCGCCCGTATGCGTGAACTGGCCCCCGCACAGCGCCGTGCCGTCGCGCTGGCACAGCAGCAGGTGCTGAAGGCCCGTGCCGCCAAGAAGGCGAAGGATGAGGCCGCCGAAATGCGTCGCCGCATGTGGAGCGACGAGGAGCATGGCGCCCAGATCGCATTGCGCGGCGAAACCAAAACCAGCGAGCAGCAGGAGGACACCTTGTCCCTGCGCGGTGCCATCGGCTTGGTACTGCGTGACCTGCGCTCGCGCGACCACAAGACCCTGCGCGAGGTCAGCGAGAAGGCCGGCGTCTCGCTCGGATACCTTTCCGAAGTGGAACGTGGGCAGAAGGAGGCCAGCTCCGAACTGCTCAGCTCCATCGCCGAGGCCTTGGGCGTGAGCACCGCGCAGCTGCTGCGCATGGTGGCCGATCGACTCGATATGGCCGCGTGAAAACAGGTTCGTTCCGTCCGGCGCTGGTGATTCGGCGCCGGGTATGCATTCGATGGGGTGGGTCCATGCGGGCCGGCCCCATTTCTCATATTCCGGCAGATTAACGGGTTCGTAGCAAACGCCCCCTACGTTGTCCTTGTATCGGCCCACCATGTATGGGTCAAAGGATGAGAGAGGTTGCACAATAATGTCATTCAGAAGAATCAAGGCCGCGCTGGCGTTGTCGTTGAGCGCCGCCATGCTGCTTTCCACCGCCGCCTGCGGCACCACCGACGATTCCGGCTCCGATGGTGAGGCATCCGGTTCCTCCAAGATCGAAGGTTACGACGTGAGCTCCGTCGCCAAGGACGAGTCCATCGCCAAACTGCTGCCGGAATCCGTCACCAAGGACGGCAAGTACACCGTCGGCATGGACCTGTCATACCCGCCTGCGGAGTTCCTCGCCGAAGACGGCAAGACCCCGGTCGGTTTCGACGTCGACCTCGTCAAGGCCATGTCGAAGGTGTTCGGTCTGACCGCCGATCCGCAGAACGCGAACTTCGATTCGATCATCCCCTCGGTCGGCGCGAAGTACGATGTCGGCATCTCCTCCTTCACCATCACCCCCGAACGACTCAAGGCCGTCGACTTCGTGAGCATGTTCAAGGCCGGTTCCACCTGGGTGGTGCGCAAAGGCAATCCGAACAAGGTCGACACCTCCGACGTGTGCGGCCTGAAGGTCACCGTGCAGACCGCCACCATCCAGGAGGAGGAAGTCAACAAACTCAACGAGCAGTGCAAGGCCGATGGCAAGAAGGCCATCGACGTGCTGTCGAACAAGCTGCAAACCGATGTGACCACCAACGTGACCACCGGCAAGGCCGACGTCTCCTACGCCGACAGCTCCGTGGCCGGCTATGCGATCGCGCAGACCGACGGCCAGCTCGAGGCCCTCGGCAAGGCCAGCGGTATGGCCAAGGAGGCCGTGGCCATCAAGAAGGGCGACACCGCTACCGCGCAGGCCGTGCAGAAGGCGCTGCAGAAGCTCATGGATGACGGCACGTATATGAAGATCCTCAAGCACTGGGGCGTCGATTCCGGTGCCATCGACAAAGCCGAGATCAATCCGACCGATGTCAGCGAGTGACCGGTAAATCGGATCACCCCACGAGAAGCTCCGATTGCGATCGGGGCTTCTCCCGTTTGCCGGGTGTTGCATGTGGACGTTTATCGTGCCCATTGGCGATACTGGCATAGTTTGGAATTGCATGACGCGCGGAAGAGCGCGGGCATGCGGAAGAGAACAGAAGAACAAGAGAAAGACGACAAATGGCATTGAAGACCACGAAGAAACTGAGGGCCCTGACCGCAGCCGCGTTGAGCGCGGCCATGCTGGTCTCCTTCGCCGCGTGCGGCACCAGCGACGCCACGGACAAGGATTCCGGCGCGTCCAAGACCACCACCGCGGGCTACGACGTGAGCTCTGTCAAGAAGGACGCCGAACTCGCCACGCTCGTCGAAGGCAACACCGTCAAGGACGGCGAGCTTTCCGTGGGCATGGAACTGTCCTATGCCCCGGCCGAATTCCTCGCCGAGGACGGTAAGACCCCGACCGGCTACGATGTCGACATCTCCAAGGCCATCGGTAACGTGCTGGGGCTGAAGACCAAGATCGTGTCCTCCATGTTCGACACCATCGTGCCGTCCGTCGGCTCGAAGTACGATCTGGGCATCACCGCCATGACCATCACCAAGGAACGCATGGATTCCGTCGACTTCGTGAGCTACTACCGTGCCGGCTCCACGTGGACCGTGCAGAAGGGCAACCCGAAGAAGGTCGACACCTCCGACCTGTGCGGCAACAAGATCGCCGTCCAGACCGGCACCGTGCAGGAGGACGAGGCGAACAAGATCGCCAAGCAGTGCGAGACCGACGGCAAGAAGGACGCCGAGGTCGCTTCCTACAAGCGTCAGGCCGAAGCCGCCACCGCCGTGGCCACCGACAAGGCCGATGTGTTCTACGCCGATTCCCCCGTGGCCGGTTACGCCATCTCGCAGACCGACGGCCAGCTCGAAGCCCTCGGCAAGGATGTCGGTGTGGTCAAGGAAGGCATCGCCATCCAGAAGAACAACACCAAGATGGCGACCGCCGTGCAGAAGGCCGTGCAGAAGCTTATGGATGACGGCACGTATATGAAGATCCTCAAGCATTGGGGCGTTGAATCCGGCGCCCTCGACAAGGCCGAGATCAATCCGACCGATCTCGACTGAGTCCGACCGATCATCCGATAGGCATATCAGATAGACATATCAGAAGGAAGCAGGAAGCATGGCGAAGAAACAGGTTGATGGCGCGAACCTCGACATCCCCAATCGCATCACGGCATTGCCGGTAAAAAGGACTGGACCCATTTTGGCCGGCGTGGTCGTCGCGATCTTCGCCGTCCTTCTTGCGCAGGGACTGATCACCAACCCGCGCTTCGAATGGAACGTGGTATGGAAGTACCTGTTCAACGAGAACGTGCTTGAAGGCATCAAGTACACGCTGCTGCTCACGGTGATCTCCATGGCCATCGCCATCGTGCTGGCCGTGCTGCTCGCCATCATGCGCAAATCCATCAACCCGGTGCTGCGCAGCGTGAGTTGGTTCTACATCTGGTTCTTCCGCGGCACCCCTGTGTACACGCAGCTCGTGTTCTGGGGTCTGTTCGCCGTGCTGGTCCCGCGCATCGGCATCGGCGTCCCGTTCACCTCCGTCGAATTCTGGAGCATCGACTCGCAGTCCGTCATCACCGCGTTCAACGCGGCATGGCTTGGCTTGGCGCTGAACGAGGCCGCCTACCTGGCGGAGATCGTGCGTGCTGGCCTCGAAGCGGTTGACCCGGGTCAGGCCGAAGCTGCGCAGGCGCTCGGCATGAAGCGCTCGCTCATCATGCGTCGCGTCATCCTGCCGCAGGCCATGCGCATCATCATCCCGCCCACCGGCAACGAGTTCATCGGCATGCTCAAGACCACGTCGCTGGTCAACGCGGTGCCGTTCACCCTCGAACTGCAGTTCGCCACCACCGCCATCGCGACCCGCCTGTACAAGCCGATCCCACTGCTCATCGTGGCGTGCATCTGGTACTTGGTAATTACATCAATCCTGATGGTGATCCAGTCCAGGCTGGAGAAGCATTTCGGCAAGGGCTTCGATGCCCGTCCGGTGGGGTCACGTGGCAAGCAGACGCCTCTGCCCGGCAAAACCGAAGGTGAGCCAAAGGATGACGTCAACAAGCAGAACGAAGCCGTGTTCACCGGCATGACCGCGTGAGGGGAGCGACAATGACCAACGAAACGACAGCAACCTCGAAGAGCACCCCGGCCGTGAAGGCCGTCCAGGTACATAAGGCGTTTGGTGATTTGCACGTGCTCAAGGGTGTGGATATGACCGTCGAACCGGGCAGCGTCACCGTGATCCTTGGCCCGTCCGGTTCCGGAAAGTCCACGCTGCTGCGCCTCATCAACCAGCTGGAAACCCTGACCGGCGGCAGCATCGAGGTCGACGGCGAGATGATCGGCTACAAGTATGTCGAGAAGAAGGGCCAGCGTGTGCTGCAGACCCTGAACGACAAGGAAGTGGCCGCGCAGCGTGCCAAGCTCGGTATGGTGTTCCAGCGGTTCAACCTCTTCCCGCACATGACCGCGTTGGAAAACGTGATGGAAGCCCCGGTGCACGTGCGCCACATGGGCAAGCAGGAAGCTAGGGAACTGGCCATTCATGAGCTCAAACGCGTCGGTTTGGGAGAGCGCTTGGATTACTACCCCTCGCAGCTGTCCGGTGGCCAGCAGCAGCGTGTGGCCATTGCCCGCGCACTCGCCATGAAGCCGGAGATCATGCTCTTCGACGAGCCGACCTCTGCGCTCGACCCCGAACTGGTGGGAGAAGTGCTCAACGTCATGCTCGAACTTGCCCGTGAAGGCATGACCATGATCGTCGTGACGCATGAGATCGGATTCGCGCGCGAAGTCGCCGACCAGATCGTATTCATGGACGGTGGCGTGGTCGTGGAACAGGGCGGTCCGGAAATCATCGATAATCCGACCGAACCCAGATTCAAGGACTTCCTGCAGCATGTGTTGTGAGTGTCATTGACGCCGTTGCATGGTTGCGTAGTATAACGGGTTGAGCCCCATGGCATTCGTGCCGTGGGGCTTTTCGTTTGCGGCGAGTCCGGGTGGCATGAGGTGCATCGTTCCGATGGCGTACACTGGGACCCCATGCAGGAACGGGAATTTTGGCAGTTGGTCGAAGAGGTGTTCGGGCGCAGCTATGGCAGGGCGTTGGCTCAGGATCAGGAGCTGACGGGGCTGGAGGATCTGACGGCGGTGGAGGCGCTGAAAGCCGGTGAAGAGCCGCGTGTGGTGTGGAACGTGCTGTGCGATCAGATGGATATTCCCGATACGAAGCGCTGGGGGCGTGGCCATAATGCGCCTCCCATGCCCATGCGATGAACCGGGCGTCTTCGGACGGCCCGGGTATGACGCGCCGACGTTGCCGCGGAATGATGGGCATACGGTGATTATCGGCGCATCGATTCGAACAAATGTTCGCATGTGAGGTATAGTTGTCCACAGCGAATATCGCGGACACCTGCAACGGACGTCGTCGATGGTGGTATGAAAGGCGTTGTCCTGATTGGGATTCGTCGTCATCCGTGCATTCCGGCAGGGGCGTGTCGACCACAGGGGTGGGCCGTTCTTGACCGGTGGCGCATCGGCCCCATACCGTGGAAGGCATGTTCGTCAACTGATTCCCGAAGGAGAACATCATGGCACAGAACACCGGCGCCGGTCAGGCGAAGCACGAGCTTGATCCCAGGCGCAAGGCCGCCCTCGACACCGCGTTGGCGCAGGTGGAGAAGAGCTTCGGCAAGGGGTCCGCGATGAGGCTGGGCGACAGGCCGGAGCAGAACGTCGAAGTCATTCCCACCGGTTCGCTGGCCCTTGATATGGCGCTTGGCATCGGCGGTCTGCCGAAGGGGCGCATCGTGGAAGTGTACGGTCCAGAATCCTCCGGTAAGACCACGCTGGCATTGCATGTCGTGGCCAATGCGCAGAAGGCCGGGGGAGTGGCAGCGTTCATCGACGCCGAGCATGCGCTCGACCCGGTGTACGCCCGTAAGCTCGGCGTCGATACCGATTCGTTGATCGTGTCGCAGCCCGACAACGGCGAGCAGGCTTTGGAGATCGCTGACATGCTCATCCGTTCCGGCGCCCTTGATGTCATCGTGATTGATTCCGTGGCGGCGCTGGTGCCGAAAGCTGAAATCGAAGGCGATATGGGCGACAGCCACGTCGGCCTGCAGGCTCGTCTGATGAGCCAGGCGTTGCGCAAGATGACCGGTGCCCTGGCGCAGGCCGGCACCACCGCCATCTTCATCAACCAGTTGCGTGAGAAGATCGGCGTGTTCTTCGGCAATCCGGAGACCACCACCGGTGGCAAGGCGCTGAAGTTCTACTCCTCGGTCCGTCTTGACATTCGCAGGATCCAGACCATTAAGAACGGTGACGAGGCGGTTGGCAACCGTACCCGCGTCAAGGTGGTGAAGAACAAGATGGCGCCGCCGTTCAAGTCCGCCGAGTTCGACATGCTGTACGGCGAGGGTATCTCCCGCGAGGGTTCGGCGCTTGACATGGCCATCCAGGTGGGCGTGGTGAAGAAGTCCGGCTCCTGGTTCACTTATGAGGGCGATCAGCTCGGTCAGGGTCGTGAGAATGTTCGTAACTTCCTGAAGGACAATCCCGCCATCACCGAGGAGATCGAGAGTAAGGTGAAGGCCGAGTTCGGCTTGATTGATCCGATGGACCAGTTTGCCGAGGATGGTGCGACCAAGGCCGCCGCCGAGGCGGATAAGAACGTCGAAGCCGTGTCCGCCAGCGAGAAAAACACCGGTGCGAAGAGCGCCGGTGAGAAGAGTGCGGGCGCGAAGCCGGCGGATGGCAAGGCCTCCAAGGCGAAGCCCGCGGTGAAAGCCTGACAGGCATGATCTCCGTGCAGGAGTTCCTCGCGCAACACGGTTTCCCGGATGGGAAAACGGTTCCGGATGCCTTGGGGGATCCGGAACCGTCGAAGTCGTGCGGAGTGGTTGATGCCGCCGACCGTGATACCTCTGCAAGAGGCGCGTTCGGGACGGGTGCGGCCTTGGCAGGGAGAGCCGGATCGGGGCTTCCCGATGGCGGTCGTTCCCGTTCCGGGTCGTTCGGAATACCGTCGGCCCGGCGTATGGGGGCATCGCGTTCCTCTCATGTGGCTTCCGATGTGGCCGAAGCCTCTGATGCGGCCGGTGCCGCCGATGCTTCCGATAGATATTCCGCACCGCATGCGGGGAAATCCGAATCCTTCGATCCGCATGATTTCGACGCCTGTCGTGAGGCGGCGTTCCGTCTGCTCGATGCCGCACCCCGCTCTACCGGGGCGTTGCGCCAACGCTTGGCAGGCAAGGGATACGACGATGGCATGATCGATGATGTCATCGACCGTCTGGCCGAATTGCATCTGCTGGATGACGAGGCATACGCCAGATCAGTCGTCCGATATTGCTCGAATCGCATGATGGGCTACCGTGGCGCGGTGATGGAGATGCGCCGCAAGGGCGTTGCGCCGTCGCTCGCGCACAGGATCGCCGACGAGGCTGCCGCCCAGGGCGTATTCGAGGAAGCGGCTTGGGAGCTGGGGCGTAAGGTCGCCAAAAAGACCCGTGGACTGGACAGGCAGGTGCGCTTGCGCCGGTTTTGGTCGGCAGGGGGTCGCAAAGGGCATGATTCCGACACGCTGCGGCGTGTCGCGCATGAGTTGCTGAACGATTGATTCGGCGTGTCGCACGGCGTGTCGCGTCGTGTCGCCTTGACGGGAAGGAAGCGCAATCGACGTGAATCACGGGGGCGTAGGGGAGCGCGATTGCTTGGAATCATTGGCGTTACCGCCGGTGTGCCGCGTCCTCGAATCGGTGATGAGACAATTGCAAACAACGTACCGGTGAAAACGTGAACCCGTGACATCGCGGAATCGCCGGTCGCATAATCGCGTAACCATGCAGTCCCGAAGTACTCGCGTTTCGAAGTACCTGCGTGGAAAAGTATCTGAAAGTACCTGCGTGAAAAGCGTTGGATCCCCGAAACATGCATCGGCGCGACCGTGCGCTGATGCATGGAATGCAAAAAATGAAATGAGACCTCTTATACCCCGGGTTCTGTCGTGTGCCAGGCACACGGATGGCCATCCATCTCGACCCAACGTCACCGCTGGGCTCTAGCAGCCTACCCGATGGCACGGGCGAGCAGCCCTTGCCGCCATCTGTTTGGCCTTGCTCCCGATGAGGCTTGCCAAGCGACCCACTGTTACCAGGGGCCCGGTGGTCTCTTACACCGCCGTTTCACCCTTACCTTCCGGCCGAAACCGAAAGGCGGTCTGTTCTCTGCTGCGCTATCTCTCAGGTCACCCTGGGCGGACGTTATCCGCCATCGTGCTCTATGGAGCCCGGAAGTTCCTCAGACGGACATGCGAACACGTCCGACCGCGGCCATCAAGAGGTCTCAAACGCACAACTATACCAGCTTTTGCGAATATGAAAAACCAAGGAAATTCACAGATTTTTCTGCGGTTTGTTCCCGGTGTTTGCCAAAAGCTCGTTTACAATGAAACGTACCCGGTCAGTGAAGACACGGCTGGAACGCAAATAGCGGTTGGCGCCGCTTGAGTTTACTAGGAGGTCCACATGGAAATCGTCATTACCGGACGTCACACTCAGATCAAGCAAAGGTTCCGTGATGTCGTTGAAAGCAAGATGAATCGTGTGACCGCTATCGCTCCCGACGCGCAGCGCGCCCAGATCGTTCTGTCCCATGAGGGCAATCCGCGTCAGGCGGATACCGCCAAGCGCGTGGAGATCACCATCATCGCCGGCAGCACCGTGGTTCGTGCCGAAGCCTCCTCCGCCGACGAGTTCAGCGCGCTGGATATGGCGCTCGACAAGCTGACCCTGCGTCTGCGCCGCACCCGTGACCGCCGCAAGGATCATCGCCGCGGCTATGAGAACCCGGTTCCGGTCGATCTGGGTACCGTCGAGCCGCAGACAGAGCCCGAAGTCGAGGTCGAGGAAGAGCCCGCCGAGGATGTCGAGAACAGTCCCGCGGCCGCCGTCGCATCCGATCTCGGCCCCGGCGAATCCGTCGAAGTCCAGGTTGGCGACACCCCGATCGTGATTCGTCGCAAGCTGCACATCGCCGAACCGATGACCATCGATGAGGCGCTGTACGAGATGGAGCTCATCGGCCACGACTTCTTCCTGTTCGTCAATAAGGAGACCGGTCGTCCGTCCGTTGTCTACCACCGTCACGGTTGGAGCTACGGTGTGTTCGAGATCGATACCCCGGAGAACGTGAACTGACGATTATCCATAGACGATCATGAGTCAGAGATGACGGGGCCCGCGTCGTTCGTATACGGCACGGGCCCCGACTCATGTTCGGATCTTTCACCATCCAGCACGGCAATGACAGCGTTATCGGCAATGTCGCGTAAGATGGTTGGCAGTGTGCCCGGCCATAATGGCATAGAATGCCTCACGGGTACTTAATATCGCGACCGACACAGGAGCAGAACGTGGTAGATATTGTCGACAAGGCACTGCGCATGGGCGAAGGCCGTCAGATCAAGAAGCTTGAGGGTGTCGCAAAGGCCGTGAACGCTCTCGAAGATGAGATTTCGGCGCTTTCGGATGAGGAACTCAAGGGCCAGACTGCGAAATTCAAGCAGCAGCTGGAGAACGGCAAGAGTCTCGACGAGATGATGCCGGAGGCGTTCGCAACCGTGCGTGAAGCCTCCAAGCGTGTTCTCGGGCAGCGGCACTTCGATGTGCAGCTTATGGGCGGTGCGGCCCTGCATTGGGGAAACATCGCGGAAATGAAGACAGGTGAAGGCAAGACCTTGGTCGCCACCCTGCCGAGCTACCTGAATGCGCTGGAAGGCAAGGGCGTGCACGTGGTCACTGTGAACGACTACCTCGCCAGCTACCAGAGCGAGATCATGGGTCGTATCTACCGCTTCCTCGGCATGAGCGTCGGCTGCATCATCACCGATCAGAAGCCGCCGGAGCGTCGCAAGCAGTACAACGCCGACATCACCTACGGCACCAACAACGAGTTCGGCTTCGATTACCTGCGTGACAACATGGCGTGGGAGAAGTCCGATCTGGTGCAGCGCGGCCACCACTACGCCATCGTCGATGAGGTCGATTCCATTCTTATCGATGAGGCCCGTACCCCGTTGATCATCTCCGGCCCGGCCGAAGGTGACGTCACCCGCTGGTACCGCGAGTTCGCCAAGCTGGTCGTCAAGCTGACCCGTGACGAGGATTACGAGGTCGACGAGAAGAAGAAGACCATCGGCATCCTCGATCCGGGCATCACCAAGGTCGAGGACTTCCTCGGCATCGACAACCTGTACGAGCCGAACAACACCGCGCTGATCGGTTACCTGAACAACGCCATCAAGGCCAAGGAACTCTTCCTGCGTGACCGTGACTACGTTGTCACCCACGGCGAGGTCCTCATCGTCGACGAGCACACCGGCCGTGTGCTGCCGGGCCGCCGTTACAACGAAGGCCTGCATCAGGCCATCGAAGCCAAGGAAGGCGTGGAGGTCAAGGCCGAGAACCAGACCTTCGCCACCATCACCCTGCAGAACTACTTCCGTATGTACGACAAGCTCGCGGGCATGACCGGTACCGCCGAAACCGAGGCCGCCGAGTTCATGAGCACCTACAAGCTGGGCGTGCTGCCGATCCCGACCAACAAGCCGATGCAGCGCATCGACCAGGAGGATCTCATCTTCCGTACCAAGAAGGAGAAGCTCGCCGCCATCGTCAAGGATGTCGCCAAGCGTCATGCCGCCGGCCAGCCGGTGCTGCTCGGTACCGCGAGCGTCGAAAGCTCCGAGGTCGTGTCCACCCTGCTCGGCGTGGCCAAGGTCCCGCATCAGGTGCTGAACGCGAAGCAGCACGACAAGGAAGCGGCCGTCGTGGCCGTCGCCGGTCGTAAGGGCGCCGTCACCGTGGCCACCAACATGGCCGGCCGTGGTACCGATATCATGCTCGGCGGCAACGTCGAATTCCTCGCCGACGCCAAGCTCAAGGCCGACGGCTACTCCCCGGAGGACACCCCGGACGAGTACGAGAAGCGTTGGCCGGGCGTGCTGGCGGAGATCAAGGAACAGGTCAAGGACGAGCATCAGGAGGTCGTCGATCTGGGCGGTCTGTACGTGCTCGGCACCGAACGCCACGAGTCCCGTCGTATCGACAACCAGCTGCGCGGTCGTTCCGGCCGTCAGGGCGATCCGGGCGAATCCCGCTTCTACCTGTCCCTCGAAGACGATCTGATGCGCCTGTTCAACACGCAGCTCGTCGCCCGCATCATGGCCAAGGGCCTGCCGGAGGGCGAGCCGATCGCCGCCAAGAGCGTCTCCAAGGGTGTGCGCACCGCACAGAAGGCACGCGAATCGCAGAACTTCGAAATCCGTAAGAACGTGCTGAAGTACGACGACGTGATGAACAAGCAGCGTACCGTCATCTACGCCGAGCGCCAGGCCGTGCTGAAGGGCGAGGACATCCACGAGGACATCCTGCGCTTCATCTCCGACACCGTGCTGAGCTACGTCAAGGGCGCCAACAACAGCTCCGACAAGCCGGGCGACTGGGATTGGGACGGCCTGTTCAAGGCGTTGAACAGCGTGATCCCGACCGATGTGACCATCGACGAAGCCAAGAAGGCCGCCGAAGGCAAGAAGGGAGAGAAGGCCGCCGAAGCCGTTCGCGATGTGATCGTGGCCGACGCCAAGGCCGCCTACGAGGGCTTCGAGGACAAGCTCGGCGGCGAGGGCCTGCGTCAGCTCGAACGCCGTGTGGTGCTCGCCGTGCTCGATCGCAAGTGGCGTGAGCACCTGTACGAGATGGACTACCTGAAGGACGGCATCGGCCTGCGTGGCATGGGCCAGCGTGATCCGCTGGTCGAATACCAGCGCGAAGGCTACCAGATGTACAACTCCATGATCGAGGCGATCAAGGAGGAAACCGTGCAGCTGCTCTTCCACGTGGACATCCAGCAGGTCGCCGAAACCGAGGATCTCGAATCCGAAGCCGATGAGGACGCCGCGGTGAGCGCCACCCAGGCCGAACTCGGCATCGCATCCTCCGCGTCCGCGAACACCGAGGCCGAAGGTCCCAGCGAGGACGGCGATGAGGTCGTGCGCGATGAGGACGGCAACCCTGTCATTGTCGGCCCGGCACCGGTCAGCCACGCCGAAGGCAAGGTCCCGGCCAGCAAGCAGCCGAAGAGCGAGGAGCTGAAGACCCCGTGGGCCGACGGCCGCACGTTCCCCGGCACCGGCAAGAACGCCCCGTGCCCCTGCGGTTCCGGTCGCAAGTACAAGATGTGCCACGGCCAGAACGAGAAGTGAACGGCTGAACGGCTGAACGTTACGGCGTAACGCCTTACCGAGTGAGCCGCCGCACCCAGGCAACGGGTGCGGCGGCTCACTCGTTTCCCGAAGAGGCGGGGAGAGGAGAGGCGTCGCATTTCCGTGATACGGACGTTCATTGGCACGGAAACAGGAAGCCATTACAATGAGGCGGCAATGTAACAACAAACAGGCGTGCTGGAGCGCCAAGGAGG
Source organism: Bifidobacterium merycicum DSM 6492 (assembly GCF_900129045.1). Lineage (GTDB taxonomy): Bacteria > Actinomycetota > Actinomycetes > Actinomycetales > Bifidobacteriaceae > Bifidobacterium > Bifidobacterium merycicum. The sequence goes on from NZ_FQTX01000001.1 coordinate 359,055, forward strand.
GCATCATGGCCGAAATCACATGGAAGTCGATCCTCACCAAGCTGGTCGGAGGGGACCATCTGAGCGCCGAGGAATCCGAGTGGTTCGTCGATGACCTCATGAACGGCAACGCGAACCCCGCCGCCGTGGGCGCGGTGCTCGCCACCCAGCAGCAGCTCGGTCTGACCGCCGAAGAGGTACGCGGCGCGGCCAAGGCCATGGTGGCGCACGCGGTGCCGCTGGAAGTCGACGGCGAGGTCACCGATATCGTCGGCACCGGCGGTGACGGCGCGGCGACCGTGAACCTGTCGTCCATGGGCGCGATCGTGGCGGCCGCCGCTGGCGTGAAGATCGTCAAGCACGGCAATCGTGCGGCATCCTCCGAATGCGGTGCGGCCGACTGCCTTGAGGCCCTTGGCCTGCCGCTCGACCTCGATCCCGCCGCCGTGGCCGAAGTCGCCCAGGAGGTCGGCATCACCTTCGCATTCGCCAAGACCTTCCACCCGGCAATGCGTTTCGTCGGTCCGATCCGTGCCGCGCTGGGCGTGCCGTGCGTGTTCAACGTGCTCGGCCCCCTGACCAACCCCGCCACCCCGAAGCATATGGCCATCGGCTGCGCCAACCGCGCGATGAGCCCCATCATGGCCGCCGTCTACGCCGCCAACGGGCAGACCGGCATGGTGTACACCTCCAACGAGGGATTGGACGAGATGGCTCCGACCGGTCCGATCTCCGTGTGGGAGTTCAAGGACGGCAAGGTCACGGAAACCGAATTCGATCCGACCGTCGAGCTTGGCCTCGCCAAGGTCACCATCGAGGATTTCAAGGGCGGCAAGCCCGCCTACAATGCGCAGGCCGCGCGCGACTTCCTCGCCGGCAAGGACGTGCCGTTCCGCTCGACGGCGCTGTTGAACGCCGCCTCCGCCATCGTCGCGGACGGCCATCAGGTGCCCGAAGACGGCACACTGGCCGAGCGCTTCAAGACCGCATACGCCATCGCCGAGGAGGCCGTGGATTCCGGCAAGGCCGAAGCCCTGCTGAACACGTGGATCGAGACGGCGAAGGCCAAGAAGGCCTGAGCCTGGCGGGAGACGGAGTCTTGGCTCCGTAACGCATCCGATTACAGCGTTGAGGGTTCCCACCTTCCCAGCGGAAGGCGGGAACCCTCAACGGTTCATAAGTCGAAATCACACGGATTCGACATGATGGAGCATCACCGCGTCACACGCGTGCGCCGTCGTCGAAATAGTCGGTGCGCGTCTCGTTGAAACCCCTGTGCCGCGCGAGCAGGCCGGCGCCGCCGATGATGATGCAGATGCCGGCGATGACGCCGAGCACACCCGTATACGCGGGGAGGAACACGGAGACGATGACGCCGAGGATGCCGGCGACCAGCAGAATCCAGAACAGCAGCTTCGCGCCGCCCACATGGCCGATCTTAGGATTCGGCGGTACGAAATCATCGCCGTAACGGTCCATCACATCATCGGTATCCAGCCAGCTGGAACCCGTGAAATCGCGCGGCCCACGCGCGGGACCGCTTTTCGCGAACGAATCCGCGGTCAGGTCGTCGACGCTGAGCAGCGCCTCCTTCTCCTTGCGCTGCGCATGCTTCTCGAAGCGTTTCGCGTTACGCGATGCGGCGACGTCGCTCAGATCATCCTGATGTTCGGTCTCGAACGCCGCCCATGCGGCATCCAGATCGGCCGGTTTGTTTTCGTCATCCGGCATGTGCTTTGGCCGCTCGTCACCTGCATTGGTATTGTTAGGGTCAGTCATATGTACCACTGTAAACCACGGTGGGCATCGAGTGGAAAGGAACGCCAGGTGCTGTATTGGTTTTTCGTGAACGGATTCGGTTCCATCGCACGTCATCGTCTCGGACCGACTGTCACCGGCCTGGAGAACATTCCCCGCGAGGGCGGCGCGATCATCGCGGCGAACCATCTGGCCGTCATCGACGACGCGCTGATTCCGATCACCTGCCCGCGTATGGTGCACTTCATGGGCAAGGCCGAATACTTCGAAGGCAAGGGCATCAAGGGACGCTTCAAGAAGTGGTGGTTCACCTCCGTCGGCGTGTTCCCCGTGGACCGTTCCGGCGGCAACAAGTCGCTCGGCGCGTTGGAGCATGCGCGTGAGATCATCGAGGACGGTCATCTGTTCGGCATCCACATCGAAGGCACCCGCAGCCCGGACGGACGCCTGTACAAGGGGCATACCGGTGCCGCCCGTCTGGCGTTGGAAACCGGATGCCCGATCGTCCCCGTGGCGATCATCGGCTCCGACAAGCTGCAGCCCGTCGGCACGGTCATCCCGAAGAAGGGCAAGACCCAGGTGCTGTACGGCAAGCCGATCGCGGTGGAGAAGAAGGCCGCGGATGAGATCACGCACGACGATCTGCGCACGTTGACCGATAAGGTCAGCGCCGCGATCCAGAAGATGAGCGGTCAGGAATACGTGCCCGAATACGCGCAGAAGGTCAAGGCCCGCCTGAAGGAGGAAGCCGAGGCCAAGGCTGCTGCCGAAGCCGAAGCCGCCGCTCACGGGTCCGAAGAATCCGCCGAATGATTCGATGATCCGATGATCTGATGATCCGAATCCGATAAACGCAAGTCGCCCGCCGCCGGAACAGTACCGGCGGCGGGCGACTTGCGTTTTTGACGTGGGAACATGCCCGGCATCGTGCGTCAGACGACGGTGAGCGTCACCACGGTCTTATTGCCGGCATCATCGTGCACCCGCACCTGATCGCCGGCGCTGGGGCTTTGCAGGCGCACCACGTGCGTCAGATCGCCCAACGGTGCGGACTTCTTCACTTCAAGGCCGAGCGCCTGCAGAATATTGCTCGCCTCCTCGTAGGTCTTGCCCACCACGTTCGGCATGGTCACGGTCTCCGGGCCCTTGGATACCACCACGTCCACGGAATCGCCCCAATGCAGCTGCGTATCCTTGGGCACGGAGGTCGAAATCACCTCACCGGAGGCGACGGTGTCGCTGTACTCCTCGGTGAAGTTGGCCTTGAGCTTCAGATCATCGAGCGTACGTTCCGCCTCATCCTTCGCCCGGCCCGTGATGTTGGGCATGGTCACCGGCATCGGGCCCTTGCTCAGCGCGACCTTCACCGTCGTCCCGTGCTTGATCGTGGCGCCGGGCTTCGGCGTGATGCTCAACGCCGCGCCTTCCGGCACATCCATCGAATACTCGTCCTTGGCCGTATCATGTTTGACGTTCGTGAACCCGGCGTTCTTCAACGCCGTCAGCGGATTCTTGCCGTTGGCGCTGGTCGGGTCGAGGATATCCGACGGGATCGTGACCATGCGCACGCCCTTGGAGACGACGACGCTCACCTTCTGGTTCTGACGCATGCTGACATGGCTGTCGACCGCGACGGGGCTGCCGTTCACGGAAGCCGAAACCACGTGGTCTTCCTCGACGGTGTCGCTGTACTCCTTGGTGACCTCGTATGGGATGCCGGCATCCTTGAGCATCGTCTCGTAGCGCTTCCATGAAGCGCCCTGCAGCGAGCAGGAGGAGTCGGATGTGCAGGTGACGTCCGCGGGCTTGGGCATGGTCCAGTAGCTGCCCGGACCCATGAAATACCACCAGGCGCCGCCGGCGCACGCCAACGCGGCCACAAGGGCGATGATCGCGATAAGCAATGCCTTCCTGCCACGTTTCGATGCGGCCGCGGCCTTCGGCGTACCGTTCGTCGTGGCCGCGCCGTCGGGCAGGGCCACCGTCTCATGATCGCCTGCCGCCCCCTGATTCGGAGTGTCGAACACCTGGGTGGAATCGGCATTGATGGGCGTGGTGGCGTTCGGCTGCGTGCCTGCGCTCGTGCGTGCGTTCGGGAATTGCGCGGTACCGGCGTCGGAAGCGCGGCCTGCGGCAGGAGGCGCCGGGGGAGCGGGAGGAAGGGGAACGTCCGCGGCACCTAGGTTGTTGCCGTCCGCGGCGGGCTTGCGGTACATCCACGCATCCGTGGAAAGCGTGCCGCATAGTTCCTGCAGTTCCGCCAGCGCGGCTCCCGCATCGGCAGGCCTCGCATCCACGGAACGCTGCGTGAGGTGTTCGATGAAACGCGATACGCCCGCATCGATGCCGGGGCATTGCCTCGATACCGGCGGTACATCCTCATGCACGTGCTTGAACACCAACGTCACCGGGTTCTCGGAGATGAACGGCACCGATCCGCTCAGCATCTCCCAAGCCATGATGCCCACCGCGTACAGGTCGCCCTGGGGCGTCGCCTCATTACGCTCGATGGTTTCGGGCGGCAGATACGCCGCCGTGCCCAGCAGCATGCCGGTGGACGACAATGTGGCCGCGGAAGCGACCTTTGCGAGACCGAAATCGGTGATCTGCACGCGGCCGCGGTCGTTGAGCATGATGTTCTCGGGCTTGATGTCGCGATGCACCACATTCGCCTGATGCGCCGACGCGAGTCCGTCAAGCGTCTCGCCGATCACACGCAGCGTCTCGCGCACGGTGAACGTGCCCTGCTGGTTCATCTCATACCGAAGATTCACGCCGTGCACGTATTCCATCACCAGATATGCCAACCCATTGAATTCGCCGGTATCGTACACCTGGACGATATGCGGGTTGGCGATCCTCGCCGCCGACTGCGCCTCGCGGCGGAACCGTTCGATGAACTGCTCGCGATGCGCGCCCTGGGCAAGCTGCGTATGCATCACCTTCAATGCGACGGTGCGATTCAGACGCTCATCGACCGCCTCGTACACCGTCGCCATGCCGCCTTGCGCGATTTCGCGTACGACACGGTACCGGTCGTCGATCAGCTGGTTCTGGGAGGATGCGTCTTCGCTCATGCTTATCGTCAAATCCTTGGTGAAATGGGAATCCATACGGCGTTGTTCTGGCAATCAGTTTAGTGGCTGGTGATGTCGGGAACGAAACGCGCACACGCCTCGGTGAGCCTGTTTTCGCCCTGTTCGGGCAACCTGCAGTCGCGTATCGCCTGCAGGGCGCGATCCCACAGATCCTCGATGCGACGATGCGACCGGTCGACCGCGCCGGTGGAGGAGAACAGGTCGATGGCTCTGCGCACGTCGGATTCGTCGCGTGACGGCGCCTCGAACATGGCGATGAGCTCGCCTTGCTCGGACGGGGAGGCGGCGGCGATGGCATCGGCCAGCAGCACGGTGCGCTTGCCTTCGCGGATATCGCCGCCGACGGGTTTGCCGGTGGCTCGGCTCGAACCGATCACGTCGATGAGATCATCCTCCAACTGGAAGGCGAGGCCAAGCGGTTCGCCGATGGACAATGCGCGGGCGCGGGCGTTCCCCGGATCCAGGCCGCAGCCCAACAGTGCCAGTTCGATGGGGGCGATGGTGGTGTAACTGGCGGTTTTCCAACGGAACACGTTCAACGAGGCGGTGGCCAACGCCTCGGCATCCCGCAACGGCGCCTGTTCGACGGCGAGATCGAGGATCTGCCCGATTTCCACCTCGCGCTGCATGTTCAGGAACGCGGAGGTCATCGCGGTGCCGTTCGGCATATGGTCGGCGGCACCATTGGCGATATCGATACACACCGTGGCCAGCAGATCGCCCAGCATAAGGCCCAAGCCCCTGCCGATGGCGGCGCTGCCAGTATCCTGCTCCAATGCGCGATGGGCGCTCGGCTTGCCGCGGCGCAGATCGGAATCGTCGATGATGTCATCATGCACCAGCGCCGCCGTCTGGAAGACTTCAAGGGCGCAGGCGACATCGAGCATGGCGCTGCGGGCGGCGGTTTCACCGCCGAACGCAGCGTAGGCCGCAAGCATCAGCAGCGCTCGCAGGCGTTTGCCGCCTTCGCTGCTGGACACCGCCTGATGGGTCACCGCGTCCATGACATTGCGGCATGCTTCGGGCATCGCGGCATCCTTGGGCATGGCGGACCAAGACCTCACCAAGGAGACGATGCGTGGCTCGATTTTCGAACGGTCGACGTCGGTTATGCACATAGCTTCTAAGGTATCCTCATCGCACTACGAATCACGGAATCCAATGTTTCCAAGGCCTCGCCGCGTGTCGACCACAACCCCTCATCCGGCGTGCGCACGGCTTGGCGAACGGCCATACTGTATGGATGCCATCGCACGGGGCGGTGGCGTGACGGATGACATCAAGGAGGATGATCCCATGAAGGAACGAATGGAAACGGCCAGATGCATGGTCTGCGGTTGCGATGACGGGCTTGGCGGGGCGAACGGGCTTGGCGGGGCGAACGGACTCGGCGGAGCGGGGGCGCGTGACGCATGCGGTGCGCACGATGCGCGCGGCGCGCACGACCTACGTGACGATTTCGCGTGCGGGTACGGCGCCTGTGGGGGTGGCCATGCCGGCGAAACCCATGGTTGCGCCCATGATGACGATCCGGTCGCATTCGCGGAGTTCCTCGATACGTTGGAACCGGTGGGCGAAAGCGTGGCCGACGATCTGCTTAATCGGCTGCGCGAGGACAGGCGCAGGTACGGTCCGCGCCGCGCTGACGGCGAGTGGATGGAGGAGCCGATGCGCGTATGGCTGGATTGCCTTGACAAGGGAAACTCGGAACTCGGCATGAAGGCGATGCTTCCGCTGGCGGTCGGCATCAACGAGGTGCTGTCGATGAGGGATGCGCTGATCATCTCGGTCATCGCCGAACAGGGGACGTGCGACCGGGACATGCTGATGGATATTGTGAGAACCCCGCATGCCAAGCAGGTGGTGACCGTCGTGCACAAGGTGCTGTCCGAGGCGTTCGATGACCGTGACGGTCCGGATCGTGACCGTTGCCGGACCGCGTTGCGCATGCTCGCCTCCATGGCCCGGGTGATGCCCGAACGTATGAGGGTGCAGCCGCTGGCGGTCATCTCCTATGTAATGTGGTGGACGGGTGATTGCAGGGCCGAGGATTACGCGTTGAGCAGCCTGTCCATCGACGGGGATTGCTCACTCGCCGCGATCGTGCTGAAATCGGTGCGCAACGGTATGCATCCCGCCTGCTGCGGAGGCTGATGGCTTTTGCCGCGTCACGTCTTGCGACTTGGCCGGCCCGGTTTGCGTGGTGTGGTTTCACGGCCCGTATTACGGTCGCGGATATGGACTTTCCCATGTCTTCGGGAATAATCGTCCCTATCAGGTGGTTAACTCACATAGTTGACGATTTGCCCTTGCCAGAAGTGCGCCTATATGGTATACGCGGCGGGGTGAGCATTCCGCGAGGAGGGATAGTTTGGCTACCAAGAGCACAGCGGCCGCTGAGAACACCGAACAGGTACAGGACGAGGCTCAGGCCGTTTCCGCCAAAAAAGCCAGTGCCACGCGCAAGACTGCCGCGGCTAAGAAGACCGCGGCTAAGAAGACCGCCAAGTCTGGCGAAGGAACGGGCAGTGTCAGGAAGAAGTCCGCTGCCACCAAGAGCACGAAGAACTCCAAGACCAAGAAGAGGTCCGAGGAGGATCTTGACGAAGTCGACGAGTTCGATGAGGACGCCGATCTGGACAATGCCAAGGACGAGGACCTTGACGTTGATGATGTGGACGATCTCGACGGCATCAACGGCGAGTCGGACGATGACGATGACGACTACGACGACGATGATGACGACGACGATGAGGAGGACGATAAGTCCGATGCCCCGGACATCAGCAAGCAGAAGGGCGCGTTCGTCGTCAGCGATGACGATGACGACGACGAGGACGTGAAGCCTCGCCGTCGCCGCGGCAAGATCGGCAACCCGAAGCGCCGCGTCGTCACCGCCGGTGCCACCGCCGACCCGGTGAAAGATTATCTCAAGCAGATCGGCCGTGTCAGCCTGCTGAACGCCGAACAGGAAGTCGACCTATCCGAGCGCATCGAGGCCGGCCTGTACGCCCAGCATCTGCTGGATACCGAAGGCGACACGATGGACTTCAAGCGTAAGCGCGAGCTCAAGTGGGCGGCCAACGATGGCAAGAAGGCCAAGGACCACCTGCTGGAGGCCAATCTTCGACTGGTGGTGTCGCTGGCCAAGCGCTACACCGGCCGTGGCATGCTGTTCCTCGATCTGATCCAGGAAGGCAACCTGGGCCTGATTCGCGCCGTCGAGAAGTTCGACTGGAAGAAGGGCTTCAAGTTCTCCACCTATGCCACATGGTGGATCCGTCAGGCCATCACCCGAGCCATGGCCGATCAGGCTCGCACCATTCGTGTGCCTGTGCACATGGTCGAGGTCATCAACAAGCTGTCGCGTGTGCAGCGTCAGATGCTGCAGGATCTTGGCCGCGAACCCACGCCTGATGAGCTGGCGCGTGAGCTGGATATGCCGGTCGAGAAGGTGCAGGAGGTGCAGAAGTACGGTCGTGAGCCGATTTCGCTGCACACCCCGCTCGGCGAGGACGGCGATTCCGAGTTCGGCGATCTGATTGAGGATACCGACGCCATCGCCCCGTCCGACGCCGTGGCTTTCTCGCTGCTGCAGGACCAGTTCAAGCAGGTGCTTGAGACGCTGTCGCCGCGCGAATCCGGTGTGATCAAGATGCGTTACGGCCTGGAGGACGGCCAGCCGAAGACGCTGGACGATATCGGCCGCGTGTACGGCGTGACCCGCGAGCGTATCCGCCAGATCGAGTCGAAGACCATGTCGAAGCTGCGCCACCCGTCCCGTTCGCAGACGCTGCGCGACTTCCTCGATCAGTGATGACGTTGCTTCCCCGAGGCCAAGCCTTGGGGAAGCTTTTTGTCACGTCAAGGTAGGTAATTAGTGGAAGAGGCACATGGCTAAAGAGGAATACGGCGCGAAGGATCTCGCCGTTCTTGAAGGGCTCGACGCGGTGCGCAAGCGTCCGGGCATGTATATCGGCACCACGGATTCGCAGGGCCTGATGCACTGTCTGTGGGAGATTATCGACAACTCCGTGGATGAGGCTCTGGCGGGATTTTGCAACAGGATCATCGTCACCCTGCATGCGGACGGTTCGATCTCCGTGGACGACAACGGCCGAGGCATCCCCGTCGACAAGGAACCCAAAACCAAGCTGTCCGGCGTGGAGGTCGTACTGACCAAACTGCATGCCGGCGCGAAGTTCGGCAACTCCTCGTACAACGCGGTGGGCGGCCTGCATGGCGTCGGCTCGTCCGTCGTCAACGCGTTGAGCTCCCGTCTCGACGTGGAGGTCGACCGTGACGGCAAAACCTATCATATGGCGTTCCATCAGGGTCATCCCGGCGTCTATACCGATGCCGATCCCGAGCATCCCTCTCCTGATTCCCCGTTCAAACGCACCCGCAAGAACAGACCCACCGAACTCGACATCATCGGCAAGGTGCCGGCGAAGCGTACCGGTACGCGCATCCGCTACTGGGCCGATCCGGAGATCTTCAACAAGACCGCGGAATTCTCATACGAGCAGCTCGTCGACCGTGTACGCCAGACCAGCTTCCTGGTTCCCGGACTGAAAATCACCGTGATTGACGAGAACATTCCCGAAACGCGGGAATCGGGCGACGCGGCTTCCGAATCGGAAACGAACGGCGCGAACGATACGGTCGCGCAGCCGGTTTTGGGCTCAGCCGACGAGGCTGCTGTGGCCGGAACCGCGGCGGCGTCGGATACCGCCGATGCGCAGTCGCAGCCCACCACGGGGGAGAAGGCGGACGGCGAACAGTCGGACGAGGACCTCACCCTCACCGGATCGGATGTCATCGAGGACGGCGCGTTCGGCGCCCAGCCCGACCACCCGCGCGTGGCCGAATTCCTTCACGCCGGCGGCGTCAAGGACTTCGTGGACTACCTGTCCAAGGGCGAGCCGGTCAGCGACATCTGGCGTATCCAGGGCGAAGGCACGTACGAGGAGGAGACGCAGGCGGTCGGCGCGAACGGCGAACTGCATGCGGAGAAGATCACGCGCACCTGCGGTGTCGACATCGCGCTGCGCTGGGTGAACGGCTACGACACGGTGATGCGCAGCTTCGTCAACATCATCGAGACGCCGGGCGGCGGCATGCACGTCGACGGCCTGATGAACTCCGTCACCAGGCAGGTACGCAAGGCCGTCGAGGCGAACGCGCGCAAACTCAAGGTGAATCTCAAGGACTCCAACATGAAGGTCGAGCGCGACGACATCATGGCCGGTTTGGTCGCTGTGGTCACCGTGCGTATCGCCGAACCGCAGTTCCAGGGGCAGACGAAGGACGTGCTCGGCACCGCGCAGGTCAAGCCGATCGTCACGCGCATGTCCGACAAACAGTTCGGCGAGATGATCACCGGTTCCAAGCGCGGCTACAAGGAACAGTCCGGGCGCGTGCTGGAGAAGATCGTCGGCGAAATGCACGCCCGCGTGCAATCCCGCAAGGCGAAGGAGGTCACGCGCCGCAAGAACGCGCTGGAATCCGCATCCATGCCGGCCAAACTGTCCGACTGCCAGCCAGGCAATGATGATGTGGCCGAACTGTTCATCGTGGAGGGCGATTCCGCACTCGGCACCGCCAAAGCCGCACGAAACGCCGGATTCCAGGCGCTGCTGCCGATCCGAGGCAAGATCCTCAACGTGCAGAAGGCGTCGATCACGCAGATGCTGTCGAACAAGGAATGCGCGGCCATCATCCAGGTGGTGGGCGCCGGTTCCGGCCAAAGCTTCGACATCGAGCAGTCGCGCTACCACAAGGTCATCATGATGACCGATGCCGATGTGGATGGCGCCCATATCCGTATTCTGCTGCTCACCCTGTTCTACCGGTATATGCGCCCGCTCATCGAGCATGGCTACGTGTATGCGGCTGTGCCGCCGCTGCATCGCATCGCGTTGACCGGTTCGCATAAGGGCGAGTTCATCTACACGTATTCCGATGATGAGCTTGCCGGCAAGCTGGCCGAGCTTGATCGCAAGCACATCGGGTACAACGACGACATCCAGCGTTACAAGGGTTTGGGCGAGATGGATGCCGATCAGCTGGCGGACACCACCATGGACCCGCGTACACGCATGCTGCGTCGTATCCGCATGGAGGACGCCGAGCAGGCCAGTCAAATCTTCAGCCTGCTGATGGGCGACGACGTGCCGCCGCGCAAGGCGTTCATCGTCGAGAACGCGGATGATTTCGACCGTTCCAAGATCGACACCTGATCGGCGTTTTGCCGATTCAACCGTGCGGGGTCGTGCGCATGTGGTCCGTTCGTTTGGGCCGCGCGTGCACGGCCCCGCACGGTTATAAGCGGTTGATCCGTGGCTAATCTACAGTCGGTCTACAGCTGTTTTGCGGTTGTCTTGCGGCTGGCCCATCCGCGCGGGTCAATCCCGGCGTTCCCTCCACAGGTTGAGTTTGTACCGGGTGATGTCGGTGTTCGGATCGAACTCGTCGTCCAGCCGTTCGCGGTACATTGCGATAAGCTCGTCGCGTCTTCCTAACGCTTCCAACGCGGCCTCGCGCATCGTTTCCCACTCGTAGGGGACGATATCTTCCGGGAACATCACGGTGCACTGGTTCGGATTGTCGCGTTCCACCAGATCGACGAAATCGATGAGATCGGTCCACCGTTCGGCGTCGACGAGACGGGCCGCATAGGTGTCGGCGAGCGGTTCGACCGTGTGATGCTCGCAGAGGAACCTGTCCGCTGCCGTCGCATCGCCGCTGATGCGCATGAGATCGTGGCGCAGGAACTGGATGGCGTGATCGAACTGGTGCCGTGCGCTTTCGGCGAGCTCGCGTTCCGTCAGCAGCGTTGGGTCGAGCGAGGCGAGGTTGGCGAGGTCGTCGGCGCTCAGGTTCTTATGAGGCTCGTCGACCCCTTTGCCCATTTCGTTCGCCTTATTCGCTTCGTTCGCTTCGTTCCCGGACGCGTGCTTGATGAGCTCATCCATCGCCGCCGTCGCCGCGGTCAGCGCGTCATAGGCGAACATACGGGTGTCGTCCCATTGCGCGAACGACAGACCGCAGGACAGCAGCTCCACCATTTGCATGGCATTCAGGCGGAATTCATCGTTGCAGGCGACCCTCGTGATCGTGCGCAACGCCTGCTCGCCGGTCATCGGGTCGGCATTGCAAGCCACGGCATCCATGTAGACGCGCACGCTTTGGACCAGATCCTTGAGATAGTCGAAGCCCTCATTGTCGCGATCGGCCACGTTGCCGACGAATCTCGCGGTCATTTCCAACGCCTTGGCGAGATTGGCCACGGCATCCGCCCAGCGCGTGCTGGCCAAGGCGTTGCCGACCACCGCGTCCACTCCGGACAACGCCTGCGAATCGAGGTGGAAGGTGGGCATGTCGCTGCGTGGCATTTCCACGCCGTTCTCGGTGCGTTCGGCCGTGGGCACGATGGCGGCGATGGAATCGAAATACCACTGCATGGGCATGCCGATGACGGTGTCCGCGTCGGTGAGTGGGGCGACGGGTGCATCGTTGCGGTTCTGCTCGTCCTGCTGCGAGGCTTCGCGGATCAGATGGTTCCACAGGATCGTCGGCCCATCGAACTCGCCTGATCGCAGCCAGCCGTTGTTGACGTAGTCGGTGAGCTCCTCGACCTCGCGTCGCGTATCGATCCGTTCATGTGGTGCGTCGACCATGATCATCCTTCCTCTCGCACAGGTAAGGCTACAACCTGCGTTGGTCCGACCTGCGCGATGGATGCGGATGAGTGTATTCGCGTGGTTTTCCTATCCTCCGCAAGGATGAGATTCGCTTTCGGCAAATCATCCTTAAAAACGACAAAAAGGTTCGAAATGTCGAATATCATAGTTTACGTAGTCATGTGGTTCGCAGTGATCGCAAGACAGGAAAGAGGCCGGCGAGGCAGGGAAAATTCAAAGTTCTCTCATCTCCTTTGGCTGAATGCCCTACCGTAGCCGGTCTCTTTCCGCTTCTTTTTCCCTCAATTCCCCGGGATCCCCACGATCCCGGGGAAATTTGCATTTCCGGACGGTTATGCGTCGGCGCGCGGGTCGCTCTCCGTTGTCTGCTGACTGTTGATGCGCCGTTCGTACCCGTTGTACCTTGCAACCCGTCGGTTTCCGCTTCATGCCTTCATGATGACTCGGCTGCCATCATGCCGATGATATGGTCGGCCTCGCATATACTGGGATGTTGGTTACGAGAGATGGATGGGAACATGGTGCTGCAGGATAAGGGCAACGCCGAAAACCGCGGAAACGGCGGCGACGGCGATGACAATAGACGCAAGAGTGGCAGGCTATCCCCAGCGGATATGATGCGCGGAATCGGGGGAGCGGTGATGCGCGTATCGCGCGGCATGGGCGGAACCCTCCGCAAATGGTGCTCCGGTGTGAACGGCGCGATCGCGAAACGCTGCAGAACCGTCGCCGATGCGCTGAACCCTAAGACCGCTTCGGGATTGGATGCGAAGAAGGTGTTCCGCATCCGTAGAACGGTCGTATTCTCCGGATTGGCGGTCATCATCCTGGTGGTGGCGCTCGTCGTGACTGTGGTCGTGCATACGCATAGCGGAGCCGCCGCCGACGGTTCCACGACAACGACCTCGCAGACGGACGGGCAGTCGGGCGAAGCGTCAACGACGAAGAAGACATCCGACGGCGAGGCGGCGGCATCCACATCCACGAAGTCGTCCGCGAAGACGTCCACAAAGCAAATGACCAAACAAACCACATCCACGAAGAGCGAACAGGAGAAGAACTCCTCATCCGGTTCCTCATCCGATTCCGCTACGGCGAAGAACGGTGAACAGGCGAAACTCGATGCGCTCGCGGCCACGATCAGCGATGAGGAATCCGCGAAGATCGCGGCGAAGGCGAATGAGACCGCGAACAAGAGCGGCAAGGGCGTTGCACAATACAAGTACTGCATCGCGGGCAAGGGGAACGTGGGCAAACTGGACGGATTCGCCAACACCGTGTACCGCGTGCTCAACGATTCGCGCGGTTGGCCGCGAGCCGGTGCGACCTTCACCAAGGCCGACGAGGGTTGCGACTTCACCATAGTGCTGTCCGAGGCGAAGTATCTGCCATCGTTCGACGCGGGATGCAGCACGAAGTACAGCTGCCGCGTGGGAAACCACGTCATCATCAACCTCGATCGTTGGAATGATGGAATCGAGGATTGGAAGAAGGCGGGCGGTGATCTCGCACGCTATCGCACCATGGTGATCAACCATGAGGTCGGTCATGCCTTGGGGCATGTCGATAACGAAACCACTTGCGCGGGCGCCGGCAAGCCCGCGCCGCTCATGCAGGAACAGTCCATGCATCTCGACGGTTGCACGGTGAACGAGTGGCCTCTCGACGTGGAGCTGTGGAGAAGCTGAAAGCGAGGGACTGTTCCATACTTGAGTCCTTGTGAAAGGTCTGGGCTCTTTCGGCTTATATATGTGCAAGGTACAATACGGATATGGATGATAGGCATATTTTCACTAAGGCAGAGGTCGAGAGCATTCTTAACGAATGCCATGGGAAAACGTTGGAGGAAATTGATTCAGCCCATGTTCTGCAGGTATCGAAGAAAGGGAACAAAGGATATCCGGGAGCTATCATCGAACAGTCTGTTTTTGGGTATCCAGCTGATAATAAGGCTCGTCCTGATCTTTTGATTGATGGGGTGGAGGTTGAGCTTAAAACAACAGGCATATATGAAAGAGGAAAAGGGAAAGACACATCGATTGAGGCAAAGCAGCCTGTGTCGATTACAGGAGTTAAGCCGTCTCAAATTGTTAATGAAGATTTTGAATCTTCTGTCTTCTGGCATAAATGTGCCCATCTTTTATTTGTCTATTATTGGTATGCGCATTATGCAACGCCAAAGGATCCTTCTACGTATGCGGATTTTCCAATTATGAACCATCAATTTGTTGATTTGGAGGGAAAAGACAAAGAGGCGGTTTGTAGAGATTGGACGATTGTCCGTGATTTTATTAAAAAATCCAGGAAGAATATCCAGAAAATCCGCAATCCCAATATCTCAGAATTTCATCTGAGCTGAATGGAACGAGAGGCAAGAATGGCAGAAAGGGAAAACTCACTGTTCTGGATACCTCTCCTAAATGGCCTAATAGCCCTCGCTTCCGTTTTAAGAGGTCTTTTGTTACGCATTTCGTTAAGAAGCTTTACGGTGACAGTTTTGAAGAGCTTCCACACGACTATTCAACTTATGAGGAAATCGAGGAAAAATGTCACGTGCTGACCAATCAATATCGCGGCAAAACTGTAGGTGAATTATGCTCATTGCTGAATATAAAGAGAAACAAACAATTCTCCAAAAGTGATGCAGAACGCATAATGGTGCGAATGTTTGACGGTAGAAGTATTCATGTAAGTCAGGTTGATGTTTTTAGCAGGTTCGGAATTAAGGCTAAAACCATTGTGCTTACGAAGAGCGGCAAACACACAGAAGACATGAAGCTTGATTCAGTTACCGACAGCGACTGGAGCGCCCTCAAGGTAAGTTGTGCCGATTTCGAGGATTCTGCATTTTATGATTGTTTTAAGGACACGCAATTTTTATGCATGGTTTTTGAAGAGCCAAGTCATGATGCGCCGTTCGATGATAATGTTTTTCTTGGATTTAAATGGTATTCCTTTTCTGATGATTTTATCGACAGTGAAGTAAGGCATGTATGGAAGCGGATGAATTCGCTAATTGCAGATGATAAGTTGGCATTTGTTCCCCAACTTAAAAAAGATGGAACTGTCAGATACAATCGCAACGGGTTTACTCGTGGTGCACCAAATCTGCCAAAAGCAAAAGACGGGATTGTATTTCTCAGAGGGGCAGGCGAAAATTCAGATTCAAAAAATAAGCCCCTCGTAATCAATGGCGTTCAAATGTATCATCAGAATATTTGGATTAAAGGGGCATTTATTGCTGGTGAGCTTAAGAAAGAAGAATATCTATAAAGACAGAAGGTGGTATCTCTTCTAAAGAGATACCACCTTCTCGGGAATTCAATCATTGTCTTCAGCAATGATTGCGCCGATGCGATGAGGTATTTCCGTTACTAGGGCATTACCCATGCAAAACGCACGATGCCCATCTGTCATGCCATCATTCGTCCATCCTCTTGGAAAATGCTGTAGCTGATCCAATTCATCAGGTACGAGCCGGCGTAATCTGCCATCTTGCTTGACTACATGCTTGGTTCGGCTTGCGCCACGTCCGCCTTCGCCGGTAAGAATTGTTCGACTTGGCTTATCGAGAGGATCAGGGAATGCGACCGGTCCTTCGGAATAGGTATAGGTAAATCCCGCCGACGTAGTACGTTCTTCCTTCTTGCCGCCCTTAAGATATTCCCATGCCTTGAGGTTCTTCCCGCTGATGAAGAATTCCTCGGGAACTTCCTCGATGGGGATAAGAATGTCTCCAAGGGTCTTTCGAGAGCCGTTGTATACGGGCTTTACTCGGTATGTAAGGACTTTTCCCGACTGCATAACGCCTGCATCT
This sequence comes from Bifidobacterium merycicum DSM 6492, assembly GCF_900129045.1. Taxonomy (GTDB): domain Bacteria; phylum Actinomycetota; class Actinomycetes; order Actinomycetales; family Bifidobacteriaceae; genus Bifidobacterium; species Bifidobacterium merycicum. The sequence goes on from NZ_FQTX01000001.1 coordinate 375,413, forward strand.
TTGAATTGCGATACTTTCATCCCTATCCCGAAAGCATTAGTTGATTCATAGGGGTCGTTACTGATACTAAAGGTCTCAGGAGCGAATCGCTCGTCTGCCTCGATGGGGAATGCTCGAGCTTCAACGCCACTGCTGAACAGTCGATCTTTCAAATCCCATTTTGGAGCATCATATTCCGCATAGATATAAACACGACGACGTCGCTGCGCCATACCGTAGTCAGCCGCATTGATTACATGCCATTCGACGGAATATCCAAGTCGGTACAGGCAGGAGAGAATGATTGCGAAATCGCGTCCACGTTGGGAACTCGGCGATTTGAGCAAACGATCGACATTCTCAAGCAGCACATATTTTGGATGGCGCATCTCGAGAAGTGTATTGATGCTCCACCACAGCACGCCTTTCTTGCCTTCAATGCCGGATGCGAGGACGAGAGGTTTTGCAACGGAATAATCTTGACAAGGGAAGCCTCCAACGAGCATGTCGAATTCCGGGATTTCACGTTTCCCCTGTCTGACTTCTTCTAGCGCGACGGCGATATCCTCATTTACACAGCTTCCTTTGCCAAAGCGCTGCTCATAGCAGCGCCAAGCAAATTGCTTGCTGTCGCGGCCATCGGGTTCCCACTGATTTGCCCAAACGGTGCGGAAGTTCCCTGCTGGATCCATATGAAAAGTCGGGTAATCAGGATTATCGTATCCATCAAGCCCCAGACGGAAACCGCCCACACCGGCGAACAATTCCGCAATCCTAATCTCTTTGGGCATGTTTTCCTCCAGTTTCGATCCGAACATATGTTCTAAGAACATGTGTCGATTATATTGAATCACTTCCCAAAGATCAACCTGGGGAGGGGATTGTGAGATTTTTGTCTCAAATAGTGTTGCTGTTTAGATTGGCCGGTGTGACAAGAGAGTAGTAGATTAAAGACAAGTTGATAGGGGGTACTATGGCTACTGAACTTAACGAGGAGCGTAGTTTTTCTTCGTTGGAAGAAGTAACGCGTCTGCTTACTGGCGCTGAAGGCAAAAGTTTTAGGGAAATCGATGAGACCGGCAGAGGCTTGTCTTCAGGTAATAAAGGGTCACTGGGTAATATTATCGAAGAATCGGTGTTGCATTATCCGGTTAATTCCGATAAGGAAGCGGATATTCTGGTAGGTGATACCCGCTACGAATTGAAAGTCACCCCGTTGCATCATGTGGGTAAAGGAGCAAAGAAAAAGACAACGGCCAAAGAGCGACTCGTCCTCGACATCATCAACTATCTCAATCTTCCTGATGAGGAGTTCGAGACGTCGCAATTTTGGGAGAAATCCAAGAATATCATTGTTGTGTATTACTACGATGATAGGGAGGACAAGAAAAGGCAGTCTCGATTGGACTGCAAGATTTTCAAATCGATAGTTCTTCACTATGATGCTGATGATTTGGCAACGATTAGAAAAGACTGGCAACTGATTCATGACAAAGTTGCGGAAGGGCATGCCGACCAGCTTTCTGAATCGGATACCGACTACCTTGCGGCGTGCACTAAGGGGGCGACTGCAAAGAAAAGTATGCGTAAGGCTCCCGCTCTGGATGATTGTGCAGAAGAATATATCTTGGCTAAGCAGCGTGCGTTTAGCTATAAAGCCTCGTACATGAATTCCATCATTGAAAGAGCTTTGGTGGAAAAGCTGCCACAATACAGGTTGCCCATGGAGGAGGGACAGACGCTTGCGCAATTTGTTGCGTCCATGATGGGGCGTTTTGAAGGGCGTTCCGTTGCTGAAATTGCCCATGAACTTGGACTTGATGTTGGGCGGGCGAAGCAGTCCAAAGCTCAGCTTGCATTAAGGATGTTGGGAACAAAAAGCAGTAAGGTCAATCAAATTGAGCAATTCCAAAAGGCGAATGTGACTAAACTCAAGACCATCGTCTTTTATCCAGACGGACTGCCCAAAGAACATATGTCCTTCCGCCAAATAACAGAGGATGAATGGTCTGATTTATCTAATCCTCGGTCATCGTGGGAGAATTCGTTCCTATACGAATTTTTTGAAGAGAATAAATTCTTGTTTGTCCCGTTTGATTCTCCTGTGCCGTATAAGAGCCACAGGCCTAATAACGATATTTTGCGGCACAGCTTCCTCTGGAACATGCCTGAGTCGGATATTCAACAATATGTGAAACCGGTATGGGAAAAATTGCATGAGCTTATGATGAGTGGGCAATCGGTTCACTATGGTCGTGGCACCAATTTGTTGCCGGGTGCTTCGTTCAACAATGTTTGTCATATACGTCCAAAAGGCCGGAACAGCAGTGATCGTATTACTCTGCCAAATGGAGAAACAATACCAAAACAGACGTTTTGGCTTGATAGAAGCTATATTGCGGCAGTAGTGAATAATGCTGGATGCCAAAAGTGATTGAAAGCTCGGTTGCCTTTCTCTGGATGTGAAACATCATTGAGCGTTTATCCGGTTCGCAAGTAACTTCGATTCTGTCGTCTTCTTCCAGTTTGTGACGCATTCCCGTTGCGAGGACAGCTGAGGGGACTGGCGAGTTTTTGCTTATGTGTGGCATGCAGGGTTGAGAAGATCGATACCAGGCATTGAACTTCCGCCAATCAGGAGACAGGGGTTCGGCTTATCATGCCACACGTAACAGAGATATGCCTTGCCGATATGATCAATTTGTCACGCGTTACGTGAATACGTGTCAAAGCAGGCCGACCCCAGGGCAGACGCACCGATATAATAAGTCGGTTTGATTTGCTTGGGAAAGGATGGGAGAACGCATGGCAAGTCTGCTGCTTGCGGTCATCTATGTCGCATTCATCAGCTTGGGATTACCTGACGCGATGCTGGGGGCCGCATGGCCATCCATGAGCCAGGACCTCGGCGCGCCGCTGTCGTGGGCGGGCGGCATCTCTATGGTCATCTCCGCGGGCACCATCGTCTCCGCGTTGCTTTCCGACCGCATGACCCTCCGTTTCGGTGCGGGCAAGGTCACTGCAGTCTCCGTGGGTCTTACCGCCGCCGCGCTCGCAGGCTTCTCCATCGCGCCGAACTACTGGGTGCTCATGGCTTTCGCCATTCCCTATGGTCTGGGTGCGGGCGGTGTGGACGCGGCCCTGAACAACTATGTCGCCATCCACTATGAGAGCAAGCATATGAGCTGGCTGCACGCCATGTGGGGCCTGGGTATGCTCACCGGCCCGTATGTTATGGGGTATGCGCTCGGTCATGGTCAAGGCTGGGGTTGGGGATACCGATACATCTCCATCATTCAGATTGTGCTCACCGCACTGCTTATCGCCAGCTTGCCGTTATGGAAGCAGCGCAAAGCCACTGTTGCCGTGCATAGCGGACAATCCGGCGAATCCGCCGAATCCGTTCCCGCTACACGAAAGCCACTGGGCATCCGTGGGGTTCTGCGCATTCGCGGCGCCAAGGAGATCCTGATGATGTTCTTCTGCTATTGCGCCGCCGAACAGACCGCCATGCTCTGGGCCAGCAGCTACATGGTGCTCGGTAACGGCATTGACAAGACCACGGCGGCCATGTGGGCCAGTTTCTTCGGCATCGGCATTACCGCAGGGCGTGTGCTCAGCGGCTTTTTGACCATGCGCTTCGGTGATCCGATCATGATTCGTATCGGCCAGAGCGTCATGTTCCTCGGTCTGATCGTACTGTTCGTCCCGCTTCCCGCACATGCCGGCACCATCGCCGGGCTTATGCTGGTAGGGCTCGGCTGCGCGCCCATCTACCCGTGCGTCATCCACTCCACGCCGGACTATTTCGGCGAGGACAAGTCGCAGGCCATCGTCGGCATGCAGATGGCGTTCGCCTACACTGGTTCCATGCTGATGCCGCCGCTGTTCGGCCTGCTGGCGCAGAACATCAGCGTCGCATTGTTCCCGTGGTTCCTGCTGGCCTGCCTGGCGGTCATGGTGATCATGCATGAGTCGTTGCGTCGCAAGTGCGGCAGCGCGTTAAGCGCCTGACGATTCCCGTCGTTTAGCGGCGTTGTACTGTATGACATGCCCACGGTGAAACCGTGGGCATCGTTGTATGCGTAACGGTTCCGGCGATATCTGAACGTAATGCCATAATCGAACATATGTACGAATGTCTGAATCTGTTTTCGGAGCCCGTCGCAGCATGGTTCGCCGATGCGTTCGGCACACCCACCGAAGCGCAGAATCAGGCATGGCCGGTCATCGGTTCGGGGCAGAACACGCTTGTCGTCGCGCCTACCGGTTCTGGAAAGACCCTGTGCGCGTTCCTGTCGGCGATCGACCAGTTGATGGCGGCCAAGGCAGTGCGGTCGTCCGAAAGGAATCCCGATGGGGGCAAAGCCGGGAGAGCCGGCGCAAGTGTTCACGGCGTCACCGTGCTGTACATTTCGCCGTTGAAGGCATTGGGCGTGGATGTTGCGAAGAATCTTGAGGCACCGCTTGACGGCATTCGGCAACGATACGCCAAATTGCATGGCGAGGTGCCGGAGATCGCCGTGGCCACCAGAAGTGGCGACACCACGCCGCAGGAACGCCGCAGAATCGTCAATCATCCGCCGGATATTCTCGTGACCACTCCGGAATCGTTGTTCCTGCTGCTTACCTCCAAAGCGCGGCGAATCCTATCCACCGTCACCACCGTGATCGTGGACGAGGTACATGCCCTGGCCGGCACCAAGCGCGGTGCGCATCTTGCTGTGAGCCTGGAACGCTTGGACAGGCTGACCGAACGCCCGGCGCAACGCATAGGATTGTCCGCCACAGTCAATCCTGTTGGCGAAGCGGCGCGTTTTCTTGGCGGTGAGCGTCCCGTGCACGTCGTCGACCCTGGTGTGCGGCCGAATATGGAGCTGAAAGTCGTTGAGCCGCTAACGAACATGCTCGACACCAGTGCTACGGGAGGTTCGGTATGGCCGGCCATCGAGCGTAGCGTGCTGGACGAGGTGCTTGAGCACACCACCACACTGGTGTTCGTGAATTCCCGTGGTCTTGCGGAAAAACTCACCGCACGGCTTAACGACCTGTATGCGGAGCTGCGGGCCTCGCGGCATCGCGAACCGGATTCGCCCGAAGGCCGTGAAGGATTCGCCAGGCATTACGATTCCGTCGTCGGCTCGACCACCATGCTCGTGGGAGCACATGAGGGCGGCGACGTCATTGCCATGGCCCACCACGGTTCCGTTTCCAAAGACAGGCGCAAGCAGATCGAAGAGGATTTGAAGCAGGGGCGTCTGCGTTGTGTTGTCGCCACGTCCAGCCTGGAGCTAGGCATCGATATGGGTTCGGTCGATCTGGTGATCCAGATCGCGCCGCCGTTGTCGGTTTCGTCCGGCCTGCAGCGGGTGGGGCGTGCCGATCATAAGGTCGGCGGGGTATCGCACGCCCTGTTCTACCCGGTCACCCGCAGGCAGATCATCGGCGTCGCGGCCAGCATCGAAAGCATGACGGCGGGCGATCTTGAGCCGCTGCACATTCCCAGCAACCCGCTGGATGTGCTGGCCCAGCAAACCGTGGCGGCCGCCGCGATGGACGATTTCGACCCGGACGAATGGTATGCGCAAGTGCGCAAGGCCGCGCCCTTCCGTGACCTGGACAGAGACATGTTCGACTCGGTGATGGGCATGATGACCGGCGCGTACAACAGCGAGGAGTTCTCCGCATTCCGCCCGCCGCTGCAGTACAACGAGGAAGCCGGTCTCATCTCAGCTCGGCCAGGGGCGCAGCGTCTTGCGGTGACCAGCGGCGGCACCATTCCCGACCGCGGCATGTACACGGTGGTGCTTCCCGAAGGCGAGTCCGGTACGGGTCCGCGCAAAGTGGGCGAATTGGACGAGGAGATGGTGTACGAGTCGCGCGTCGGCGACGTGATCACCTTGGGCACCTCATCCTGGCAGATTCAGGAGATCAGACGTGACCGTGTGGTGGTCGTCCCCGCACCCGGCCGCACCGCGCGCCTGCCGTTCTGGCATGGGGAAGGCGACGGTCGTGACTACGGTTTCGGCCTTGCTCAGGGCAGATTCCTCACTAGTCTGGCGCAGGGGTTGCGCAATCATACTGGTGGGACTGCCGGGTGCCATGAACGTGGCGACGGTCCGGATTTCGCCGTCGACATCGTTGAGCGCCTGCGCCATGACGGGCTCGACGATAACGCCATCGGGAATATGGCGGCCATCATCGCCGACCAGGTACACGCCACGGGGACTGTTCCCGGCGACAAGCATGTGGTTGTCGAACGATGCAAGGACGAAAGCGAGGATTGGCGGATCATCATCCATGCGCCATACGGCAAAAGGGCGCATGCGCCATGGGCCATGGCCATTGCCGCGCGAATTCGGCAGAGACACGGTTTCGACTGCCAGGCGTATGCCACCGACGACGGTATCGTCATGCGGATGCCGGACGGGTACGGTGCACTGCCGATGCGCCAGTTGCTGCTTTTCGACGTGGACGAGCTGCAGCACATTATCGAGACCCAGATCGGCGAGACAGTTCTGTATATGGCGCGATTCCGCGAATGCGCGGCACGGTCGCTGTTCCTGCCCAGAACAAGCCCCGGCAGGCGCGTGCCGTTATGGCAGCAGCGGCTGCGGGCGGCTCAGCTGCTCAACGCGGCGCGAACCCAAAGGAATTTTCCGCTGCTGCTGGAAACCGCACGCGAATGTCTGCAGGACGTCTACGATCTGCCGGCGTTACGCAAGGTCATGGACGGACTGAATGCCGGCGCGATAGCCATAAGCGAAACGGTTACGCAAGTCCCGTCGCTGTTCGCGGAAGACCTGTTGTTCGGGTTCGTCGGTTCCGTCATGTATCAGTACGATGTTCCGCAGGCGGAACGCAGCAGCCGGCTGCTGTCCATGGATCCGGAGGTATTGGAACGGCTGCTTGGCGATGCGAATATGCCGTCGCTGCTCGACGGCGAGGTGATCGCGCAGGTGGAGGGGGAACTTGCCGGCAGAACGTTCTGGAACGATCTGCCGGAAGACGACGTACCTGGAAGGGTGGCGCGCTACGCCAAAACACATGGTCCGTTCACCGCCGACCGCATGATTGCGGATCTGGGGCTTGACGCGGAGCAAGGTGTGAGGATGCTTAACGATATGTACGCCGAGGGGGAAGTGCTGCGAGGCCATTTCACCCAAGCCGAGCACGGCGAGGAAGACGAATCCGATACTGGGCGAGCGGGGCAGGCGTATCAATGGCTGCATCGCGAAGTGTTCCGCCGTATTCGTACGTTGTCACTGGCTAAGGCTCGTAAGGCCGTCAAACCGGTCGGGCAACGCGAATACCAGTCGTTTCTGCTTGCCCGGCAAGGTGTGGGGTCGGTCGGCGGCGAACATCACTACGGCGCAGAGGGGCTCATGCGCGTGATCGAACAGCTGGAAGGCGTGTATCTGAATGCGTCGGTCTGGGAATCCGCGGTTTTCCCTGCACGGGTGAACGGGTATCAGCCGCAGTTGCTTGACGAATTGCTGGCCAGCGGCGATGTTGTGTGGGTGGGCGGCAAATCCGGTGCCGGCGACGCCCTGGAGACCGGACGAATCGCGTTCTACCCGCAGGATTCGCCGCTGCTGGCAGGGCTAACGGACGGTAGCCTGACTGTGCATGCGGATGCCAGGAAGAATACGCCTGAGGCCACCGAATCCTTCGACTCCACCAATGAAGCGGATGTATCCGAAAACGAGCCTCGCACCGTGATACAGGCGATTCGCATGGTGCTTGGCGGTGGAGGCGCATTCCACGCGCGACAGCTGGCCGCCGCCGTCAAAGCGCTCTGGCAGCGCCATGCTCCAGAAGAGGTGGACGGCATCACTGGTGAATTGCTGCCTCCCGTATGGGATGAGCATCGCTTCGAACAAGCATTATGGCTTCTGGTATGGCAGGGTGAGGTTACGAACAGCTCATTCGCGCCGGTACGGGCTCTGATACAAGGGGCACGACTATCCTCGGCGGCTTCCCCGCGAAGGCGGGCGCGCACACTGGCACACACGCGGGCGCACGGTTCGACCCCGGCATGCATGACCGGCCTGTGGTCGCTGATCGGAACGCCACACAATGCATACGGTGACGAAAACGCCGCCCATGGTCCGGACGGTCCTGAACGCCACGCCATCGCACTGGTCGAATCATTGCTGGACAGGTATGGCGTTGTAGCGGCGCCACTGCTTGAAGTCCAACCCGTTGCCGGAGGCTTCTCCGCAATATACCCGGTGCTGAAGCGTATGGAAGAGCACGGAACGGTAGCGCGCGGCATGTTCGTCGAAGGATTCGGCGCCGCACAATTCGCCGATACTGGCACTGTGGACGCCTTGCGCTCCCACGCATGGGACGACGGTTCATGTGTGGCGCTGGACGCGACCGACCCGGCCAATCTATCGGGCGCGGCGATCGCATGGCCGCAATCGAATCAGCCAGAAGACCGTGGCAAAACGGATGGGATGGCGGCGCCGCGTTCCGGGCCTGGTCATGCCGTCAAGCCTGCGCGCCGTGCAGGATGCATCACGGTATTGGCACACGGATCGCCGGTACTGTTCGCCATGCCGCGCTCGCATCGCATCCAGACCTTCACCGAAGACGAGGCATTGCTGAGGCATGCCTGCAGCGAACTGGGCAACATGCTGCGCAGGCAGCCGAGCGGGAGCATAACCTTCCACGAGATGAACGGCATGCCACTGACCCGACGGAACGATTTTGTCCGGTTACTCCACATAGGCGGGTTCACCCCCTGTCCGCAAGGCATGCGGCTGTATGGCTGAGCGGACGGCAACCATGGCATGGTATACAGACGAAAAACGAAGGAAACGAATGATACGGGTACTGCATACGTCCGATTGGCATATCGGTCGACGGTTCAAAGGCGTCGACCTGCTTGAATACCAGCGCAAGGCGCTGCAATGGCTGGCGAATCTCATCGACAGCGAGCATGTGGACGTGCTATGCGTGGCGGGCGACGTCTACGACTCGCCACGTCCTTCAACCGAAGCGGTGCGCCTGTTCAACGATATATTCGCCATGCTTGGTCGAATGGAGGTCAACGGTCACCCGTTGGAGATCATCTTCACGCCAGGCAATCACGATTCGGCGGATCGTCTGGGCACTGGTGCCGCGCTGATGCGGCCGAACGTGCATATGCGCTGCGATATCGAGACTATTGACGAGCCTGTGCTGATCGGCATAGGCGGCGAACAACTGGCTGTGTATGCGCTGCCATATCTCGATCCCGACCTGTCGCGGCCGGTGCTGCAGAGCATGCTTGATGAGCGCGGCGGCGCATTGGGCGCGTATGGGGAGCAGGAACGCGACGAAGACGGGCATGCTCGCATCGCCCGGTCGCACGAGGGCGTGATGAAGGCGGCTCTGCAACTGATTGTCAACGATCTGGCCGAACGCCGTCGCAAGAGGCCTGCGCTGGCCGCGATACTCATGGCGCATGCCTTCGTTTCCGGTGCCCAATCTTGCGATTCGGAACGCAATATCAGCGTGGGCGGTGTGGACAGCGTTCCCGCGGCATTGTTCTCGAACAGCGGGCTCGACTATCTTGCCCTGGGGCATTTGCACAGGCCACAGAGCGTCACCATCGCCCAATCCGATTCCGATGAATCGATATTCCACCAGTCACGCACCCCTCAGGCACGCTACAGCGGTTCGCTGCTGGCCTATTCGTTTTCCGAAAGCCGTACGCCGCCGGTCGAAGGAAACGGTAAAAGCGTGGTGTTGCTTGATATGGATGCCGCCAGCGTGCCGAAAACGGGAGGCAATGCGCTTGGCGATGTTCGTGTTGTTGACGTGGCATCCGGCGAACCGGCATTCGCCCAAATCGAAGGCGATCTGGACAAAGTGCTCGGCCCGTTGGCCGATGCGTACGGCGACGACTGGGTGTCCATCACCGTTCATCTGCAGGAATACCCACACGGGCTCTACCAGAAAATAGATGCGAGATACGCGCATGCGCTGGAGAAGAACCCCGTATACGACAGACGATCGTCGGCTCCCGCTCATGCGATGGCCGACATGCGCTCGGCGGTCGACGAGATGGATGTGCTGGCCGGTTTCGTGCGTTATTCACTTGGGCGTGAGGTTCGTGACGATGAGCGTGAGGTGCTGAGAACAGCCGTGGAGGCGGTGCGTTCCAACGGTGCCGAACATGCCGGATCGGCAGGGAAGAGCAAGGATGCCAACGTCAAGCATGCGGATAAGGAGAACGGTCGATGAAGCTGATCGGATTGAAATTTCAGGGCGTAGGGCCGTATAAGGGCGAATTCTCGATCGATTTCGCGGCGTTGACGCGATCGCACATGTTCCTGATCGACGGCGAGACGGGCGCCGGCAAGACCACGATTCTCGACTGCATCACCTTTGCGTTGTATGGCAACATCTCCGGCAACACCGAGGGACGCAACGGTGCCGGAGACAAACAGCGGTTGCGTTCCCGTTTCCTTGATGGCACAGCGGAGAAGACATATGTGGATCTGATCTTCGAGGAGGGCGGCCACTACTACAAGGTGTATCGTTCCCCGGAATACCCGCGTGCGAAGGCTCGTAGTGAAGGTTTCACCAGCGAAAAGTCCAAGGCGAACATGATGCGAATCGCCGGTGACTATGAGGCGGAGTTTCGCTTGCTGATAGACGAAGTGCCACAAAACGCCGAAAACGGTCGGGAAGCGGAACGATACTATGCGTTCTTCGACATGCCGGCGCGTGCCGAGGCCATCACCTCCAAGGTGAGCGAAGTGTCCGTCGAGGTGACGGGGTTGTTGGGATTGAACCGTAGCCAGTTCTCTAAAACCATCATGCTTGCGCAAGGCCAGTTCGCCGAGTTTCTGCGGATGAGACCGGAACAGCGGACCGAACTGGTCAAGGATCTGTTCTGCGCGCAGGAATATGAGGACATTCAAAACCAGCTGAACGTCATGCGGCAGCAGTACGGCAGGCGTGTCGACGAACAGCGGCATGACCTTGCCGCCGCGATCCGCGACAATCAGGCGAATGCTGGGCGTATCTGTGAGGCGTTGAACGCGTATCGTGACATCGATGGCGCTTTGAGCGACCTTACGGCGGCTTCGGATGCCGCGCAACCGGAGGCCATGCCGTTCGGCGATGATGCCCGGTGGGGTTTGAACGAGGCCGGCGACATCGATGAGCCAGCCTACAGCGCCGATCAGATCGTGGCACGACTCGATGGCACGCTGGAATCCGTGCGAAGCGACGCGCAGACGTTGGTCACAAAGGCCGAAACGCAGTTTGCCGAAGCGGACAGTGCATGGCGGGAATCCCAACGGCGAAACGATACCGCCAACGCGGTGCGCAAGGCGCAAGGGGATCTGCGGTCCGCGCAGGTACGGATGGAAGAGCTGAACGCTCTTGAACAGGAGAACAAGCGTGATGAGCAACGTGTGGAGCAGGCCATGCAGGCAAACCCCATCATGGATCTCGCCCGGGATCGCAAACGGCAGGACGAGCTGATCGCAAGCAATGTGCGGGATCGCGAACGGCTGCAGTCGGAACTGGACCAATACGAGAGCCTTGACAGCCTCAATCGCGATCATGCCCAGGCGTTGCAGGCCGCCGGCGTCGCTCAGGCGGCCGAACGTGAGATGGAAATCGCGCAAACCCATGGCAAACTGGTCGGCCAGATGCAGCAGGCGCAGCATGCGCTGCAGAAGGCGGAAACAGCCTGGCGACAATGCCAAGGCAAGCTGGAACACGCACAGCGGGCAATCGGCCAATTCCCCGAGGAAAGCCGGCTCGAACAGCAACTGGACGAGATCGCCACCAGGCTTGGGACACAAGGGCAGCTTACCGAAACCGTCAATCGCGCACGTGAACTATTGGAGCATGCGCAACGCCACGAGACGCTGCTGCCAGAACGAGACAGGGCCGAAGCCACGGTCAAGGCATTGGAACGTTCCCACGAGGATGCCGTTGCGGCGTATGAGCGGGCGCAGCGGCAACTGTATGCCGCAGGCGCCGCCCGGTACGTTCAGGAGCTGCATGACGGCGAGCCATGCCCGGTGTGCGGCAGCAGAGAGCATCCGCATCCCGCGCGGCAGCCCGAACAGACTCCCACCAAAGCCGGCATCGACGCGTTGAAGGTGCAGGCGGAACGACGTGCGGGCGAACTGGGCGAAGCACGCATTGCATTAGCCGAACTCAGGCAGAACATCGAAGCGGAGCATGAAGCCAGCGGTGGATGCGACGTTTTGGAAGCCGAAAATCGGCTCGCCGAAGCGAAGCGCGCATTGCAGAAGCTCGAACCGTTACGTGATGAATACGGGAAGCTCAAACGCAGCAGGGAACAACGTCGTGCGTTCAAGAACGAATTGGACCGGGCCAAGCAGGATTGCGTGGCGGTGCAGGCGCAACGCGCAGCGGCCCGACAGGCGTTGGAGCAGGCCGCCGAAAGAGCGGAGGGCATTACAGCGCAAAGCGTGGAACAGGAACGCGAGCGGGCCGAGCGGCGCCTTGCCGAAGCACGGCGCCAGGAGCGGCGTGCGCAGCAGATCGAGCAGAAGCTCAAGGAACGCAATGCCATCGAAACGCGCATCACCGAACTTACGGCGCATAACGAGACGCTGAACCAGCAACGCGGCACCATCGCGCGCGCATTGCGGGAAAAGCTCGCATCGAGCGCATTCACGGACCTTGACGCAGCATGCCATGCCGCACTTGACGAACGAAGCATACAACAGCTCAAACAGCGCATCGACTCCTATAAACGGAATCATGCCGCGGCGCAGGGCGAACTGGAACGTGCCGACGACGAGCTGACACGGCAACGGCATGCCTGGAAGGCCATCGGCGGCCAATACAGCATCGAGCGCACTGCCGAAGCGTTGGAAGCGTCCAGACTGCGGCGTGACGAGGCCATGCGCTTGCAGAGCACCGCGTCAGCGCTTGACGCCGAACGTCGGCGCTATGCGAGCCAGTTGCGCGTTATGGCGTCCGACTGGCGGCAGGCCATGGTCTCCTATGCGCCGATCCGTACCATGGCCCTGCTTGCCATGGGGGATAGGAATTCGCCTGCGGCGCACAAGGTGTCGCTCATCACCTATGCCGTCACCGAACGTTTCCGCGACGTGCTCGACCGTGCCAACGAGCTGCTCAAAGACATCCGTGGAGGAATCTACGAGTTGCGTCTTGGCGATCATGAAGGGCGGGCCGGAGGCAAAACGGGTCTGCCCATCGAGGTGCTCGACAGGCGTACCGACATCGCCACCGAGCCCAGCACGTTGTCCGGCGGCGAAACCTTCTTCGTCTCGTTGGCATTGGCGTTGGCGCTTGCCGATGTCATCCAAGCCGAGAACGGCGGGGTCTCGATGGATACGCTGTTCATCGATGAGGGGTTCGGCACGTTGTCCGATGAGTTCCTGGACGATGTGATGGATGTGCTGCGAGGCATCGCCCGCGGTCGTGACATCGGCATCATCTCCCATGTGGGGCGCTTGAAAGGGCAGATTGCGGAACGGATCACGGTGGAACGCGTGAGCGAGAACGCCGAAAGCCGTCTTTCGGTGACGATCTGACGGATATCGTCGGTCGGTAAGGCTCGAAACGTGTTGTGCCATGGTCTCACGGATTGTTGGTTCATTCATCAAAATAAGTGACGAGCCGTTGCGATAGCAGTGTTTTGAGCCTTATGCCAACACGATTTTCGTGTGTACTGATGTGAGAAAAATGGCGTTTGGGCGGGTAGGCTACTATGCTGAAGCGCATGCTTGAAGAGAGTGAAGAGCGCGAACAGATGCCCGAGGCCATTCGGGAACGATTACGTTCACTGGAAGGCGCACGAGGCTCCATCGTTGTCGTCGGCTCCATGAACGCTGATTACACGGTTGCGGCGAAGCACTTGCCGGCACCGGGTGAGACGGTCAGCGGCGGCAGCCTCAAGATCCTGCCTGGCGGCAAGGGCTCCAATCAGGCGTCCGCGGCGGCGCGTCTCGGCGCACAGGTGTGCATGCTGGGTGCCGTGGGCGAAGACGATAACGCGAACTTCCTGCTGCGTAAGTTGGATGAGGCCGGTGTCGACACCGCCGAGATCCTGCATGAGGAAGGTGTGAGCGGTACCACCATCATCACCGTGGATCCGGAAGGCAAGAACACCATCGTGTATTCGCCGGGTTCGAACGCGAAGGTCAGTGCGGGGTACGTGCAGTCGCATCAGGACGTGATCTCCGAGGCCAAGGTGCTGGGCCTGTGCCTGGAAAGCCCTTTGGCCACGGTCATCGCGGCGGCGCAGACCGGTCATGAGGCCGGTGTCACGGTGCTGCTCAACGATTCGCCGTTCATCGACGAATTGCCCCATGAGCTTATCGAAGCAGTGGATATTCTGCTGGTCAGCCAGCATGAGGTGGCCCAGTTGCTGGGCATGCCGGATGAAGACGTCTCCACCATCGACTGGTTCGACGCGGTGTCCCGTTTCGAGGATTACGGTTTCGACCGCGTGGTGGTCACGCTCGGCGCATCCGGTTCGATTGTGATTGAGAACGGCAACTGGCATCGTGTGTCTGCGGTGCAGGTCAAGTCCGTGGATGCCACCGGCTGCATTGATTCCTTCATGGGAACCGTGCTCGCCGGATTGGCGGCTGGCTATACGCTGCTGCAGTCCGCGCAGATGGGTTCCTATGTCTCCGCATATGCGGCCACCAAGCTGGGCGCGCAGTCCGCGTACGGCTCCGCGACCGAAGTGATCAACTACTTCAGCGACGGCGAGTAGCCGATTCGTCCCCATACAGACAAGCGGGGTCTCCCATCGGAAGGTGGAAGACCCCGCTTGTCGTTCAGGCACGCAGACGGCGTGCGACTACCCGGCGAAGGAGATGGGGGAGTCCAGCTCGGTTCCCGAGCCGTCGCGGCGCATGTCCGGTTCAGGCAGCTCCACCGGCGAACCTGTCTCGGTGGAGGCATGCACCGGGTAATCGCCCACCCAGGCGAAGATCAGCGTGTTCTGCCCCTTGAGGAATCGCTGCGAGCGTACACCGCCGGTGGCACGCCCCTTGGTCGGGTACATTTCGAACGGGGTCACCTTGGCTGCGCCGTTTTCGGTTCCCGGCAGCGCGTCGGAATCGCCGGCCACGGTAAGCACCACGGCGCCGGACGCCGAAGTCAGTCCGTTATCGCCTTCCTCATAGGTCCATGCGACCTTGTCGGCTGCGACTACATTGAATGTGGCAACCTTGCAGCCTTCCGCAAGCTTGATG
Source organism: Bifidobacterium merycicum DSM 6492 (assembly GCF_900129045.1). GTDB lineage: Bacteria > Actinomycetota > Actinomycetes > Actinomycetales > Bifidobacteriaceae > Bifidobacterium > Bifidobacterium merycicum. Next base: position 390,613 of record NZ_FQTX01000001.1, read on the forward strand.
CCCGCCATGCCTCCGGCCGTGCGGCCCTGCGGGCGTACATTCTTCGCCTCGAAGGTCAGTAGCGAGGAATCCGTGGAGATGAACACCAGTCGATCCTCGTCGCGGGCGATTGCGGCGAATACGATCTCATCGCCGTCCTTCAGGTCGATTACCGACCAGGAATCCATGGTGGTCGGGGCTTCGCGGTTCCAGCGTTTCACCACGCCCGCGCGCGTGCCGATGGCCAATGGCGGCAATGCCTGCGGCTCGGTCGTGTCGCTATCCGTCGCGTCATCGGAATGCTTTTTCGAAACGGGCTCCATGGCGATTGCGGTGACGACATGCTCGCCGCGGATCGGGTCGGTGCTTTCCGTCTGCCCGATCAGCTCATCCGCCTTCACCCCGCTGCTCAGACTGAGCGTGTTCGTAGCGGGTACGACCGGCAGATCGGCCACCTGCGCGAGCACCAGCCGTCCGGCCGATGTGATCAGCGCATAGGTGGCGCGTGTGGTGGTGCAGAAGATGGAGACGATCTGGTCGTCGGTGGCACGTTCACCGGAAACGGAACGTGACCGGAACATGCTCAGTGCTTCCGGCGTGGCCCGTGCGATCAGTCCGGTGGCGCTCATCATCACCGTGCAGGGCTCGTCTTCGATTTCCAAAGCCATGCTTTGCTCGCCGGCCTTCTTCGCCGCCGCCACATCCGCAGCGGCGGATGACACCGTGTTAGCGGATTTGACGGCTTCGAGCGCCGAAGCGGAGACGCCGGTCATGCCTTCGGCCACAACCGGGGCGAGGTTGCCTTCGGCGTCGGTGTCCAGCAGCACGGTGCGGCGCGGCGTTCCGTATTCGGCCACGGCCCCGTCCATCTCATCGACCACGACCCGGTCGAGCGCCTTGTCGGACGCCAGGATGCGCTCGAGTTCCTCGATGCGTTTGTGCAGATCATCGCGTTCGGATTCCAGTTCGATGCGGCTCATCTTGGTCAGTCTGCGCAGACGCAGGTCGAGAATATACTGCGCCTGGATGTCGTCCAGGTCGAATACGGCCATCAACCGTGTTTTGGCGGCATCCGCGTTTTCGGAGGAGCGGATGACCTGGATCACCTCATCGATGTCGATCAGCGCCAGCAACAGCCCCTCGACCAGATGCAGTCGCTCCAGTGCCTTCGTCCGGCGGAATTCGCTGCGACGCCTGATCACTACACGTCGGTGGTCGATCCACACCTGGAGCATCTCCTTAAGCCCCATGGTGTGCGGGCGCCCATTGACCAACGCCACGTTGTTCATGGCGAAATTATCCTGCAACGGGGTGTGCTTGAGCAGCTGCACGAGCACGGCGTGCGGGTCGAAACCGGTTTTCAGCTCGATCACCAAACGGGTGCCGTTATGGCGGTCGCTCAGGTCGATCGCGCCGGAAATGCCTTCGAGCTTATGATTCTTCACGCCTTCGGAGATGCGTTCGAGCACCTTCTCCGGACCCACCATGTAGGGCAGTTCGGTCACCACGATGGCTTGTTTGCGTGCGGTCACATGTTCGATATGCGTGGTGGCGCGAGTGGAAAGCGTGCCGCGTCCGGAAGCGTATGCCTCGCGGATGCCGTCGCGTCCGATGATCATGCCGCCGGTCGGCCAATCCGGGCCGGGCACGTAGCGCATCAGCTCCTCAAGCGTGGCGTCCGGGTGCACCATCAGATACTTCGCGGCGTTCACGACCTCGCCGAGATTATGCGTGGCGAGGTTCGTGGCCATGCCCACGGCGATGCCGGAGCCGCCGTTGACCAGCAGGTTCGGGATGGCGGCTGGAAGTACGGTGGGTTCTTTGAGCTTGTTGTCGTAGTTTGGTGTGAAGTCGACGGTGTCCTCGTCGATATCGGCGTTCATGCCGAGCGCCGCGGGAGCGAGTCGGGCTTCGGTGTAACGGGATGCCGCCGGGCCGTCGTCCAGCGAGCCGAAATTGCCGTGACCGTCCACGAGCGGCAGTCTCATGGCGAACGGCTGTGCCAGTCGGACCATGGCTTCGTAGATGGCTGAATCGCCGTGCGGGTGGAGCTTGCCCATCACTTCTCCCACTACGCGCGCCGACTTCATGTACGGACGGTCCGGGTTCAGGTTCATCTGGCCCATCTGGTAGACGATGCGCCGCTGTACGGGCTTCATGCCATCGCGGGCATCGGGGAGTGCACGAGCGTAGATCACGGAGTACGCGTATTCGAGGAATGATTTGCTCATCTCCTCATTCAACGGCGTCTCGACGATGTTCTCTTTCACTGTGCGCGGATCGTATGCCGGCGCGGCTGCCTTACGATGTGATGCCATGGGACTCCTTGGAATTTGCAAACTCGCTCCATTTTAGCGTCTTCACCGCCGCCGCGGTTTGCCGCCTGTATATCGTCCGCATATCGTTCGATGACGCCGGATATCATTCGACAGAACGATGGATACCGTTGTCATGCGGCATACAATCGAAAAACGTGATGCCGCGGGATGATGCTGCGGATTTCGTGCCAAGCCGCGGGGCGTTGTTTCGTACGTAGTTGGTTACGGTGTATATGGCCATCACGAAAGGAAAGAGAAGCAATGCTCAATCAGCCTTGGCTGAAACCTGTCATGGAATGCTCGCTGGTAAGCGGGGCATTGCCATGGACGTTCTGGATACTCACCATAGCCGGGATGATCGCGGTGCTGGCGTTCCTCATCAGGGGAGGGAATCGTAGGCAGGTGATCGTCACGCTGATCGCCACGGTGGTGAGCGGCGGCTTGGGATATCTGCTGACTTGGCTGTGCTCCGACGTGTTCGTGGTGTTCGGCGTCGAAATGGGAGCCAAGGTGATTCGCGCCGTGGCGATCGGTTTCGCGGCGCTGGCGCTGCTCATCTGCGGTGTGGTGTTCCTACGCAAGTGGAAGCGCGTCGTGGCATCCGTGGCCGTCGTCGTGGCGCTGTTCGCCACCTGCATCCATGTGGATGCGATCTACGAGGAGTTCCCGACCGTCGGCAGCCTGTTCGGTTACACGGGGTATTCGAAACTGTCCGCATCCAAATTGCATAAGAGCACGATGAGTGTCAAGGAGTGGAAGAAACTCGCCGCCGAAGGCAAGAAGCCAACGACCCCGAAGGAAGGACGCATCTACAACATATCCATTCCCGCCACGGAATCCGGGTTCAAGGTCCGCGACGCCATGGTCTACCTGCCGCCTGCCGCATTGAGCGCCAATCCACCCAAACTGCCGGTCATGGAACTCATGGCCGGGCAGCCGGGCAGTCCGGGGCGTTTCTTCCAAGCCAGCCATATCAAGGGCATGCTCGACGAATACGCGTCCAAGCATGACGGGCTGGCGCCGATCGTGATCTCCCCGGACCAGAACGGGTCGAACTCCAATAACAGCCTGTGCGCCGACACATCGCAGGGCAAGGCGGAAACCTATCTCACCCGGGACGTGGTCGACTGGGTGAAGGAGAACCTGCCCGTGTCCAATCAACGGTGGGCCATCGGCGGCTTCTCACAGGGCGGGACCTGCGCCACGCAGCTGGGGCCGAGGCATCCGAAGCAATACTCGTTGATCATGGCGGTCGGCGGCGAACTGCAACCGACCAGCGGCAGCGTCGAGCACATGGTCTCCGAGTATTTCAACGGGAACCAGAGCGCCTATGACAGTCAGATCCCGGCCAACGCCATCAAGGAGCATGCGCCCAGCGATCAGGTCATGATCCTCGGATCAGGCGCCCTTGACCACCAGTCGCTTACCAATCTGGAAACCAACGCGCAGGCCGGTATCCAGGCGGGCATGACGGTCGTCAAGATCAAGGTGCCCGACACCGCCCATGACTGGCATGCGGTGCAGGCGGTGCTCAAGCCGACCATCGACCGGTTCGCCGACATGAGCGGACTGGGAAAAATGACGAAAACCTTTAATGAATATGAATCAGTGGAGGTATTGCCGTGAGCGGTGAAACCAAGGAAGAAAAGAAACCAAGGCCCGCAACGCCTTGGACCATGCTGTGGGATGACGCCAAGCGATGGAACAAGAACCATAATTTCGCCACCATCACGACGGCGGCGTTCGTGGCGATCAACATCGTCCTGTGGATCATTCTGGCGTGTTTCGGCCATAGGCTGCCGTTGCGTTACCTCAACACCACCATCGCCGACTTCAACATCGGCAAGTTGCTGGTTTCGCTGGTACTGACCCGCGGCGTGCTGCAAATGCTCGGCGGCGCGTTGCTGATCATCTTCGTGCTGACCGTCGCCGAATCACGCATGGGTGTTATGCGCACCATCGTGGTGTCGCTGGTGAGTGCCCTCGGTGGTCTGGTCGTCGGCATCGGCCTGTGCTACGGCATCGGCCTGGCCTATCAGGATGTTGGATTCATCACCCGACAGCAGTTCACGCTCAGCCCGGTGGTGCTGGTCATCGGCGCGCTCATGGCGGCCAGCGCCTACAGTGATACCCTGATGCGCCGTCGTATCAGACTGCTTGGTTACATCGCCATCCTCGTGGTGTTGCTGTATGGCGGCAATCCCGGTGACTATTGTGTGCTCGCCGCCGCCCTGATCGGTCAGATCATCGGTCGCGTGTGCGCCGGAGCGCCCAAGCGCAGGTCGTTCCTAGCCAAGGGTGGAACCGAGGCATCCAAGGGTATGCATCCGTGGCAGTTCAGTTCCGTGTTGGAAAGCCGTCGAATCTTCGGTGCGATCTCGGCCATCATGGCCTTGGGCCCGCTCACCGCGATCACCTCGCCCAACCATGCCGGCCCGTTGAGCACGCTCGGCCTGCTGATGAGCCCCGATTACGTCGATAATGTCTCGCTCGCCGATTGCCTGGCGAACAACACCAAGCAGGGCTGCTTCCTCCAGTTCGATCTGCTGCGCGTCTCCATGCCCGGTGGCGTGCTGCGCTCCCTGCTGCCCACCGCGGTGATGCTGGTGCTCGCGTGGGGCGTATACCGTGGCCGTCGTTTCGCGGCGATCGGCACCGTGGCCGTCGACATCCTGCAGGTGTTCGTCGCGGTGGTCTACTACCTGTTCATCCCGATGACGTTCTCCGATGGCGGTTTCTCCTCTTTGGCGCGTCATGGTGCGATGTTCGCCTGCATCACCACCGCGTTGCCGTCGTTGCTGCTTGCGGTCGCGTTGATCATGTCGATGAACCACTTCAACATTGCGATCGGCTGGCAGCGTCTGGCGCATGGCCTGAGCGCCATGGCCATCGCGTTCCTCGCCTGCGCGGGTCTGTTCCTCATCTACGGCATGGCCCATCCGGACTCCTTCAAGCCCACGGTCACCATGGAAAGCCTGCTCGGCGAATTGCCTAGCCGTTTCCTGCCCATCGGTTTCCTGCACTTCTCCGGGCTGAGTTTCGAACCGAAGACCCTGATCGCGTCCGTGGTGTTCCAAGGTGTCGGCCTGGTGTTCTGGCTGATCGTGCTCGTGGTGATGCTGCGTTGGATGAAGGACGCCATCCAGGAGAACGAAGCCGTCCGCGAACGCACCGGCCGTCTGGTCGAGCTCGACGGCGAATCCATGAGCTTCATGGCCACGTGGGAGGGCAACCAGTATTGGCTGTCGCCGTCCAAGCGTTCCGCGGTGGCGTACCGTGTCGTCAACGGCATCGCGCTGACCTGTACCGGTCCGTTCGGCGATCCCGCCGAGTGGGAAAGCGATTTGAAGGAGTTCTCCTCCTTCTGCGCCAAGCAGTCGCTGATCCCCGTGTTCTACAGCGTGCATCGCGGGCAGCGTGACTTCCTGCTCAAGTCCGGCTGGCATTCCATCGAGGTCGGCGGCGAAATGGTGGTCGATCCGCGTAGCTGGAAGACCACCGGCAAGAAGTGGCAGGACATCCGCACGGCCATCAACAAGGCCAAGCGTGAAGGCATCACCGACGTGTACTCCAGTTTCGCCGACGCGCCGTTCGACGTGCGTGAGCAGATCGAGGACATTTCCGACGAATGGACGTCCGGCAAGGCGCTGCCTGAAATGAAGTTCACCCTCGGTGGCGTGGAGGAGCTGCGCGATCCCCGCGTCAAGCTGCTGTACGCCATCGACGCGGACGGTCGCGTGCTCGGCGTCACCAGCTGGATGCCGACATGGCGCGATGGCCGTCTGGTCGGTTGGACGTTGGACTTCATGCGTCATCGCACCGACAGCCCGAACGGCATCATGGAGTTCCTCATCGCCCGTATGGCCCAGCGTCTGCATGACGAGGGCGAGGCCGATCCGCAGAACGCCGTCGAGTTCATGAGCCTGTCCGCGGCGCCGCTCGCCGGCATGAATCCGGAGCGCGACAACACCGATGAGAACGGCAACACCAGTGAAGGCATGGTCATCCTGCAGCATGGCCTGCAGCTGGTCGCCAACCTTATGGAACCGGCGTATGGCTTCCGTTCGCTGTTCAACTTCAAGCGCAAGTTCCAGCCCGCCGAAGAGCCCGTATACGTGTGCTACCGCGATTCGGCGAAGCTCGCGCAGATCGGTTTGGCTGTGGTGCGCGCCTACGTGCCGACCGTCACCGTGAAGCAGGCCGTGGGCATGGTGAAGCCCCTCGGCAACGGCCGCAAGTGATGCCATGAGGCTCCGGAACCGGGCGTGGAAACGCTTCGGCCCGGAGCCTTCGGTTTGAATCGATCGCTCACCCCTCAACCGGTCCGGCAACGGAATCCCGGTTGGGGGGTGAGGTTTAGGATAGGGACATCATGGAAATGCCGGAAAGAAAAGAACTGCTGGGGCTGGTGCCCACGGCGACGTATGGTGATCACCTGCCGCAGGAGGGGGAGCGCGGGGGAGCGTTGCACCTGTCTTCCATCCTGCCGGCCTTGTCCAGCGCCATCGGGCATCCCGTGCCCACGGCTGTGCATGGCGACCCGAAGAGCTTGCAGCGCGCGTTGGGATTCCCCGACGTGCGTTCCGCCATCGTGGTGCTGGTGGATGGTCTTGGCTTCTGGAATCTCACCGACCGCATCGGGCACGCGCCGTACTTGCGCTCGCTGCTGAGGGACGAGGCGAACCGCCGCCCCATCTCCACTTGCGCTCCCAGCACCACCACGGCGGCCATGGGCACGTTCGGCACGGGCACCTGCCCGGGGTTGACGGCCATGGCCGGGTATACGCAGTTCGTGCCTGCACTGGACAGGCTCATCCAGCTCATCCAGTTCAAGGATCCGCTCGCGCCGAAGATGAATGGTCCTCTCGCGCCCATCATCGATCCGCATGATCTGCAGCGCCAGCCCACCGTGTTTGAGACGCTGAGCGCTCAAGGGGTGCGTGTCACGAGTTCCGGGCTGGCGAAATTCAAGGGGTCGCCGTTGAGCGAGGCGGCATTGCGCGGAAGCGAGTACATCGCCAACGTCACGCCGCGCGAACGGGTCAGGGCGGCCGCCGGTGCCGCGCGCAAGCCGGGATTGTCGTATCTGTACATTCGTGACGCGGACAAGGTCGGTCACAGCAGCGGCTGGGACAGCGATAAATGGATCGCCGCGTTCGAGCATATCGACGCTCAACTGGCATTGCTGGCCAGGGAGGCTCCGAAGGGCACGCTGATCGTGATCACCGCCGACCATGGCATGGTGAACGCCGATCCGGCCAAACGTATCGACATCGCAGGCGAACCGGCATTGCAGCGGGGTGTCCGCTTCGTGGGCGGAGAACCGCGTGCGGTGATGCTGTATGCGGAGGATGATCCGGAGGCCGTGGCGGGTAGATGGCGTGATTTCCTGGGCGATAGGGCGTTGGTCCGTACCAAGACGCAGGCGATGGCCGATGGTTTGTTCGGCATGGTGAGCGAACGCGTGGCGCCGATGCTCGGCGACGTGATCGTGCAGGCTGCCGATGAGGTCACGATCGTCGATTCGCGCACCCAGGCGGATAAGGCCACGCGCCTGCTCAGCGTGCATGGATCGCAGACCATGATGGAAATGGACATCCCCTGCATTGTGGATGTGGCCTGATCACGCCGATACGGCGGCTCTGACGGGCTTGGAAACAGTGAACGGCCTTCCCGGTGAGGACCACCGGAAGGCCGTTCTGTATGGGCGTGTGGGAAGGCGTTTGCCGCCTATCGATCATTCGCCGAAGAGGATCTCGTCCCAACTGGGTACCGCGGAACGACCGGAACGGCGCTTCGCCCGCACCGTCTTGGCCACGCGCGGCGTTTCATCCGTATCCGTCGCGTCCTGCGCGGCGACGGCCTGCTCGGACGTGATGCTGCGGGTCTCCGGTGTGTTCGGATCGCCTTGGGGCTGGTCGGTGGATTGGCTTTGCGCGTCATCGGACTGCGGCTGACCGTCGTCGCCGTTGCTGTTGTTGCCTTCCGCGTTCTGGGTATCGGCGACGTTCGTATCCGTGTTCGCGCCGGTGCCGCCGGCGTTTTCGGCGTGCTCATCGGGGGAGTCTCCCCGCTCGTCGCCATTCGCGGCATCACCCTCATCGCCGCCGTTCCGGGAACCATCCGTCTCGTTGTGCTCGTTCGCCATGGCCTCGGCGGTCTGCGCGGTGTATGCCACGGTGTCCACCGCGAGACGCTGCGTGCCGTTCACCCGCTCGGTGATCAGCGGAATCGTGGGCGAAGGGGAATCCCCATCCGCGGTGTGCGCGGATGCCGTGTCGTCCAACGGAACCGTCTCATCGAAGATGATGTTGGGGGAACGGTCGACGATGCGATGCTCCTCCATGATCCGCTTCGCGATGTCGTTAAGGCTCACCACGGAATTGTCATGCATATTCCAAGTCCATTCGGCGCGCATCTGTTCGCCGGAAATCATGAAATCGGCGAAGATATGCCACGGCTCATGCCCACGGCGCGTCGCGCTCCAGGCGAGCGTGTCACGTTCGATATGCGACTCGCTGATGGCGATCGCGATCAGATCCTCCACCGTGTGCGCACGGCTCTCCTTCGGGGCCGGAACGCGTTTGAACTGTTCGATGGCGTACTGCTTCTCGGTCTGCACCGAGGAGGAGAACCGTCGGACCAGCGCCTCGTTGAGGTTGTACTGCTCGGCCACCTCCGAAGGGGTGAAACCGGCGCGAATCAGCTGCTGGATCTTCGAAATCGGCAGCGTGTCGTGGGTCTGGGGTTGCTGTTGTCCCGACGCTTCCAAGCGAATCTGCTTGGCTTCAAGGATGGCTCGCTCCAGTTTTTCGTCCACCGTGACGAGGAACTTCTCGCCGCCCGCGACGAATACCAGGTCACCTGCGTCGGAGACATGGTCCAGTCGGGCGCCCCGAGGCGAATTATCAGCCATGCGCACACCACTTTCCGCTAAAACTTATGCACTTCTTTAAGTATGCCCCACGTGTCGAACTTTACGAGTATTTCTTTTCGTGTATCCTCTACGGGAGTAGACCCGACACCGAGTGCGTGTCGCTTGGACCGAAGAAAGGAAATGTGATGGCTCAGGATTACGATTTCCCCCGCAATAAGGACGAGGACGAGGAATCGCTGCAGGCCTTGGGCAAAAGCTCGCAGAACTCCGCGAGCGATCTTGATGACGACGAGAACGCCATCGCCGAGGATTACGAGCTGCCCGGCGCCGATCTGAGCAACGAGGACTCCTCCGTGACGGTGATTCCGATGCAGGGTGACGAGTTCATCTGCTCCGAATGCTTCCTGGTGAAGCATCGCAGCCAGCTCGACCACACCACCGAGGATGGTCCCGTCTGCAAGGAATGCGCCGCCTGATGTCGTTCGACGAAACCTACAACGAGCCGGAGAACACCGAGGTTCTCATCAAGGCCGTGAACGAAGGTCAACCGGCGGAACTGGTGCAGTTGCACTATGCGCACGCCGGGGACGCCGGCGCCGACCTGAGAGCCGCCGAGTCATTCGACCTGAAACCGTTCGAGCGAAGACTGGTACCCACCGGCGTCGCCATCGCGCTGCCGGCCGGATACGTGGCTTTGGTGCATCCCCGCAGCGGTTTGGCCGTCAAGCAGGGCATCACGGTGCTCAATGCGCCCGGAACCATCGACGCGGGCTACCGTGGCGAAATCAAGGTTCCGCTGATCAACCTCGATCCGGAACACACCGCGCATTTCGAGATCGGCGACCGTATCGCGCAGCTGGTCATCCAGCGGTACGTGGAAGCCAGATTCATTCCGGCCGAGACATTGCCGGGATCGGATCGCGCGGAACAGGGCTTCGGATCCACCGGAATCAAAGCATGACGCATCGGCTTGCCCGCCGCTCGAAAGCGGGTCGGCGGGCAAGCGGTGATAACGTGGAGACATTCGCGTGTAATACCGCAAGCGATGGAGAGGCAAGTATGGCAGACGACGACATGGAGTTCGATTCCGCGAGAAAACTGGGCTGCGAGGTCAGCTCCGACCCCGTAAACCCGTTGCTGCCCATCATGCAGGCGTGCATGGTGCATCACCCCGGCGAGGACATGACGATCCTCGAACGCGCCTACAAGCGAGCGGTCATCCAACATTCCTCGCAGCGGCGCAAATCCGGCGAGCCGTACATCATCCATCCGCTTGCGGTCGCGCAGATCCTCGCCGATCTGGGTATGGGACCGCGCGTGGTCGCGGCCGGACTGCTGCATGACACCGTCGAAGACACCGATTACACGCTTGACGAATGCCGCGCCGAATTCGGCGACACCGTCACCGGTTTGGTGGATGGCGTGACCAAGCTTTCCAAGATGGAATACGGTGATTCCGCGCAGGCGGAAACCATTCGCAAAATGGTCGTGGCCATGAGCCGTGACGTGCGCGTGCTGGTCGTCAAGCTCGCCGACCGTGTGCACAATGCCCGCACCTGGCGCTATGTCAAAACCGCCAGCGCCGTCAAGAAGGCTCACGAGACGCTCGACGTGTACGCGCCGTTGGCCAATCGTCTCGGTATGAACGCCATCAAAACCGAGCTTGAGGAACTGAGCTTCAAAACCATCTACCCGAAGATCTACAACGAGATCGTGGTGCTCGTGGCCCGCCGCGCCGGGCAGCGCGACGTGTATCTCAAGCAGATACTCGCCGAGATCAATGAGGATCTGGACGAGCAGAACATCAAGGCGTATGTGACGGGACGCCCGAAGGACTATTTCTCCATCTATCAGAAGATGATCGTGCGCGGGCATGATTTCGCCAACATCTACGATTTGGTGGGCGTGCGCATCATCGTCGATTCGATTCAGGACTGCTACGCGGCCTTGGGCGCCGTGCATGCGCGGTGGAGCCCGGTTCCGGGGCGTTTCAAGGATTACATCGCCATGCCGAAGCTCAATATGTACCAGAGCCTGCACACCACGGTGGTGGGTCCTGGCGGCAAGCCGGTGGAGATTCAGATCCGCACGTGGGACATGCACAGGCGGGCCGAATTCGGCATCGCCGCGCATTGGAAGTACAAGGAGAACGGTCAGGCGGGCCGTGCGCTGAGCTCGCCGGACAGCTCCGACCGTAAGCGCGGCGAAAGCCAGGACATCAGCGAAGCCGATAACCTCAAATGGATCCAGCAGCTGGCCGATTGGACCAGCGAAACGCCGGACTCCAACGAATTCCTCGGCTCCCTCAAGGAAGACCTCGGTTCGGCCGAAGTGTACGTGTTCACGCCGAAGGGCAAGATCGTTTCCTTGCCCGCGCAGGCCACGCCGGTCGACTTCGCGTACGCCGTGCACACCGAAGTGGGTCACCGCACCATGGGTGCCCGTGTCAACGGACGTTTGGTGCCGCTCGACACCAAGCTTGAGAACGGCGATACGGTCGAGATCCTGACGTCGAAGTCCGACACCGCCGGCCCGTCGCGCGACTGGCTGAGCTTTGCCAAAAGCCCGAAGGCGCGCAACAAGATCCGTCAATGGTTCAGCAAGGAACGCCGTTCCGAAGCCATCGAGGAGGGGCGTGACGAGCTGACGCGCGCCATGCGCAAGCGTAATCTGCCGATTAACGCGCTGCTCACCACGGAGGCGCTGGTCGGTGTTGCCGACGAACTCAACTTCCCGAACGCGGATGGTCTATTCGCGGCCATCGGCGACGGTCAGATCTCCACGCAGAACGTCATCTCGCACTTGGTCAAGGACGCCGGTGCCGACGAAGTCGACGAGGAGATCGAGCAGGAGGTCCTGCCGCTCAAGCCGGTCGAACGCCGTGCCAAGCGTACAAGCTCCAGCGGTGTGTCCGTCAAGGGCGTGGGTGACGTGTGGGTCAAGCTCGCCCGTTGCTGCATGCCGGTGCCGGGGGATAAGATCGTCGGATTCATCACGCGCAACCAGGGTGTTTCCGTGCATCGCGCCGACTGCCAGAACATGATTGATTTGAAGAAGCGTCAGCCGGAACGCGTGGTCGAAGTCGAATGGACCAGCACGCAGGGCGTGTTCATGGTCAAGATCCAAGTGGAGGCGCTTGACAGGCGCAACCTGCTGTCTGACGTGACCCGCGTGCTCTCCGACCATGGCGTGAACATCATCTCCGGTTCGATCTCCACCGGTTCTGACCGTGTGGCCACCAGCCAGTTCAGCTTCGAAATGGCTGACCCGCAACATCTGAACACGCTGCTCGCCGCCGTGCGCAAGATCGAAGGCGTGTTCGACGTGTACCGTCTCACCGGTGCCAAGGAGTCCGCCGAGCCGCGCATGCGCAAGATGAAGTAGCGACATGTTGCTGCATATGGAAAAGCGACCCTATTGAGGGTCGCTTTTCCATATGGTCATATGCCTTCGATCAGGCGGTGCGAATCACTTCACCACTTCGACGGAGACGATGCCCACCGGTTCGGTCGGGCGGTCCATGCGATCGGTGGAGACGGCTTCGAGCTTGTCGACCACGGCCTTGGACTCGTCATCGGCGACCTCACCGAAGATGGTGTGGTGGCCGTCCAGCCACGGGGTCGGCACGGTGGTGATGAAGAACTGGGAGCCGTTGGTGCCGTGGATCTGGCCGTCGCGGCCGCGACGCAGTCCGGCGTTCGCCATGGCCAGCAGGTACGGGTGGTCGAACTTCAGGCTCGGGTCGATTTCGTCGTCGAACTCGTAGCCGGGGCCGCCGGTACCGGTGCCCAGCGGGCAACCGCCTTGAATCATGAAGTCCTTAATGATGCGGTGGAAGGTAAGGCCGTTGTAGAACGGATCGTTGGAAGGCTGGCCGCTCATCGGGTCGAGCCACTGCTTTTCGCCGGTGGCGAGACCGAGGAAGTTAGCCACGGTGTTCGGGGCCTTATCGTCGAACAGGTTGATTCTGATGTCACCTTCGGAGGTGCGCATGATAACTGTAGTCATGTCTTCAGATTCTTCCATGCCTTCGGGACTGTTTTGGCCGACCTGCGTCGTGGAGGCACCTAAAGGCACCGGGAAGGATGGAACGGATGGCAATCCCGGAAGGCTTGAACGGAATGAACGGCAAGGCCTGGGCGCGTGCCGCGCGCGAACGTATCGGCATGACCCAGCACGACGTGGCCGTGCTCGCGAACCTCACCGTGGGCATGGTCAAGAAATACGAGTCGAAGAAATACCGGATCCAACCCTCGGAGAGGATGCGGGAGATGCTCGAACATTATCTCGCCGAACACAGGCGCGCCGTCGCGGCCATCGTGGAACGGCACAGGGGAGAGGAGCGGGCCACGCTTTCGTTCTCGCGCGTCTCCGACCTGCCCGGCGACCTGCCCGACTGGATCAAGGCCGAGGCGTCCGCGAAACGGCATGCCGCCGCCGTGCGCGAGGCGGTGGGCGTCGTCGTCGACTACACCTACATGCCCGAAGGAACGAAATAGGAGAGGGAAGGAAGGTCGATCATGTTCGGACTCTACATGCTCGCGATATACCTGGGCGTCGCCGTCATCGGTGCGGGCTTCGTCGCACTGCTCGTCGTCGCGCTGGCGGTGGGACTGGTCACGTATCCCATCCGCATGAGCAGTTAATTTCCGGTGAGATGGCGATGTACATGCCGGTATCGGAAGAGGTGACCAGAGTTTCTTCGGGAAAGACCGTTATGGATTGTAGATAACAGCATAACGGGTAATAATGGGATTGTGCGATAATCAAAGTGAGGATAGTGACATGCGAAGAGAGCATGTCGGTCCGATGCATGATTTGCATCACGGCAATGCATCGGAAAAATATGACAAATGGCCGGCACCGGATTTAATTGTGTCCGATGGTGCTTATGGAGTACGCGGTTTTCGCGGTGATACAACTGACGTTTCCGGTTTGGTTGAATGGTATAAGCCGCATGTTTTGGCATGGGCAAAAGCTGCAAAGCCTTCAACGAGTCTGTGGTTTTGGAACACAGAAGTTGGTTGGGCGACTGTTCATCCTTCACTTCTTGCGACTGGATGGGAATATGTGCAACTTGCATTTTGGAACAAAGGGCTTGCGCATATTATCCGGCATCGGGATTCCTCTTTAATCCTACGGATTATTTCTAATCAAACCCGGTCGATTATTTGATATGCAGCTTTGTGTGCTCCTTACAAAATCAGGCATAGAATACGCTTGTAAATTCCTGCTCCTGAACCTTCATCTTTGCGGTAAACTCTGAATAATTCTGCGCATCCATGGGAATTTTCAGGCCATGCTTGGTAATGCTGATGTCATCACGCGGCACGACATTTTTCTCATAGGTCGAACCACGATTCAACCACAATTTCAAATCGTCAGACCATTCCGCTTCTGGATAGAGATAGTAACCAGCCTTTGCATCAAACCGGAACATATAGGCAAGCACTTGTAAATAATCTCGATTGCCAATGTTGCCAAGGAGCTTATACTTCGCGTCAGCAATGATCCGTGGTTCGCTATTCCGGCTGATGAAATCAGGATAGATCAATCCTACATTTCCATCAAACAGTCTCTGAGCGCCTTTGCCACTCTTGTTCATTGGGTGGTAGAAGATATCTTTAATGAGCAAGTTAATATATTCCTCCCACAGCCATGCACCATCGAACAGAATGCCGTATATCTGCCTCGCTCCCGTACCAATTTGATGTCTCTGGTGTCGAAGGATCAAAAGACACAACCTCTGCAAAGCGAGATACTCCCTGAAATAGGCATGGCGGACGGTATTCTTTTTATTCTGTTCAATGATTTTCTGCCTGTCATACGGTTCATATCCTGGAGTCGCATCTATAACGAGTTTTACCTCGTCTTTCACCTTGATAAGAAGTTTTTTCCCGTAAGGCTTTCTTTTGATGTACTCTATGGTATGCCGCATCAGCTCCATCAGACTGTTATCATAAGAAAACTCTCGCTGGCTGTATGCAACATTTCCTACAAACGGGATGTTCTTCTTTATATGTCTTGCGACATCAATCGTGCCCTTTACATTTCCATCATTGTACCTGTGGCGGATATACTTTTTGAACAAACCCTTCCGCATCGCCGCTTTAAGGTAATGCGGAAACAGAAACAGCAGAAAATTGAACAGCCGATTGTCTTGATTGGCGTCTGCATCCAAATCCACGATGTTTGGAAAGTCCAGAACTTTGTCTAAAAGATACTGGAACAAGTAATCCTCGCCCTCTCCGCAAAAACGGGACGCGATCGCAAGCCGCTCATCACCGTAGCCGAGAAAGCCCATCACATTGCCGGAGCGATAGGTGTCATTGACGCTTTGGAGGATCATCTGATCTTGCGTAATATCCTTTGCATCCTTTACGGTTTCGGGAAATACGAACACACCTTCACGCTCAAGCTGTTCCAATGTTTTATCTGCAATTATGCCAGTCAGCTTCGCTACTTGAGAAAAGGCATCTTTTTTCTGTTGGGAGTTATCCTTGATCCTGAGTAGCTTCATGTACATCACCTCTGGACTGTCGCTGATAGCCATATGCCTTTGCAAACCGTTTCATAATCCCTTCCTCATCGTACATACCCTGAATGTATTCCTGGAGGAGCGGTTGCAGATAATCCGTCCAAAGCTGGTCAAAGTCCAGTGTTTTCAGCTTCAGGAAGTAAGAAGCGCCGATTTGATAATTCTCATTCAAATCATCAACGGCAGCAATTTCCTTGTTAAGGGCAGTCATCCTTCTGATTGCCTCAGCCTCCAACTCCTCGTTTTCCAGCGACGCAAGCATCTCAAGGCGCTCATCCGCTCTGAGCTCTACGAAACGGAAGCGACGACGCATGGCAAAATCAAAGCTGTCTACAGAGCGGTCGATATCGTTCATGGTGCCGATGATATAGACATTTTCAGGAATATAGAACTTTTCGCCAGGGTCAGAGTGCAGATTGGAATACTGCGTGGAGATTTCTCCGGCTTTACCGCGATAACCGGGATCTATTGCAAAGAACAATTCACCGAAAATCTTTGAAATTTCACCGCGGTTGATTTCATCTATGATGAATATGTATTTTTTCAGTTTCTCCTGTTTTGCCTTTGCTTTTGAAACTGTACTTTTCTTCGCTTTGATTGCTTTATAGATGGCAAAGTCATAGGAGTATCCTTGCGTAGCAAACGTCTTTCCGAAAAAGGACGTGATATCCTTTATTTTTTCAAACTTCTGCCCGGATTCCAGCATCTTCCGAACTTCATCCAAACTCAGAGCAAGCCTGTTGACAGATGCGTTACCGGGAATGGAAATATGGATATGCCCGTCATCCACGCCGGTAATGGTAAATTCATTTCCACTGATCGTCTTAAATGTGTTAACGCCAAACTCAACGCCGGAGAAAAAATCTGTCATGGATTCTTGAACCGTGACTTCCTTTTCTACGGTTTCTCTGGATTTTTGGGAGTCCTCATAGTTCTTTCTGGCACGGGCAACAAACTTCTTGAAAATGCCATCCTGCAATTCAAAGCCCATTGTCCCATCATCATTGATTTTCGGTCTTAGTCCTTCAACAAAATCAGAGTAGTCATAACTCGGATGGAACTGAACGAACTCAACCTGTTTTTTCTGCTCGTCAGTAAGAAGTGTGTAATCGTCAAAGTACCCATTGCTGATGATGTCCGCAGCGATTTCTTTGGCAAGATAAGATTTTCCGGTACCGGGCGCACCTCTGAAAATCAGATTTTTTGATTCAATCAGCATGGAAGAAAACGGATTTCGGTATCCCCTGAACTGTTGAACAAGCTCTTCCTGAACAGCAGCTTCCGTTTCTGCCGCTGCGGTTTCCTTCCCATCTTTTTCGCGGTATGTCAAAATAAACTGATCTCCCGGCTCACCGAAACGTTTCAAACATTCCTGAACGAAGATAATCGTAGAGAAGATATTCCAGCAATAGATAACAAACTGCCGTCCGTTGTCATAGCCGTATGTCAGGTACTCTATTGAGTTGCGGTGCTTCTTGAAATCGTCAACACTCGCATAAATACCTCTGATTACGTCGCTGTCCGGGTTATATCTGCAGACAGGGAAGTTCTCCTTGTCCTCAACCGATAATGCAGCAAGCTGCTTTTCGAACACCTGACAGGCAATGCGGGGCAAGGTTTGATTGGAATTTCTTCTTTCGCCTTTGCTGTAGGCTCGCTTGATTACGTCTCCATTTGCCCTCTTGAAACAGGCATCCAGCGGCTTATAGTTATCACCGAGGCTCAGATTATCCATTGTAAAGCGTTCATCTGTTGACGCGACGTTTTCGGCAGTAATAGATAACTCGAATTTTTCTTGCTGCTTAGTCTCCATGGAGAAGCCCAACTTTCCAGATAGTTCTTTGCATAAACGCTGTCAAAGGATTCTGTCGAAATATCCGTGCTGTTTGCCAAATGGTCAGCAACGGCTACCACATACTTCGGCGGATATTTTTCCCATCCTTGGACACAAGTACATATTTTGCGCTTGTATTATGTTCGGGAACTCCGTTTTCATCGATAAATTTCAGGACATCAAAACATCCTGTTTTTTCAGCTTTGGTATAGCCATGCTGCACCTCCTCAAAAGTGTGTACACATGTTATATCGCAAGGAGCGGTCTGTTTTCAATATGATATGAAATTTACCGCCTTAAAATGTAACTTTTCTGCGAATACAAGCTGATTTTCAGTTTCCACAGTGTCGAACATACTCTGCATCGAAATGCCCGTCTATCGACTTTGCGGCTTTATGAGGTGTTTTGCACGACTGCAAATATACGCACTCCTCAGCGAACTGTATGCACTATACAGCGATTCACTGTTTCACAAAGGAACTGTATGAGAGCGATAACTATTTCGCCCTTTTTACTATCCTTGCTTTACAGCGCTGAAAATCGGTGATTTTCAACCCTTAGATGTACAAAAACAGGCAACACCCAACCGAATGTATTTAGTCAAGTCGGCGTTTCGTGATTGGTCACGAAGATTTTTCGGTTTTAGTCAAGGAGCGTTCCGTCCGATTTCTTTGTTTTCTCTTTGGGCTCGGGCGTCGGCTTTCATGCGATGTTCGAGAACATCCATCCGTTCATGGATAGCAATGGGCGGACCGGCTGTCAGCTGCTCAACTTCGTGCTGCTGCGGAACGGATACCGTCCCGCAGCCATCAAATACGATGCGGGTCGGGCATACGCGCGAGGTCTGGAGCCATGGCAGGTGGGCAGCAAGACGGATTCGTTCTGTTCCATTTTCCTAGACTGCGTGGAACAGGAGGAACAGACGCTCGTCGATCTGATCGAGCGGCTTCGCCATCTGAGATAGGTCGCGGGAACACTCGCATGCTTCTTTCGTGTGCGTCGGTAAGCCGCTGATATGCACAGAAGAATGAGATTATTCTTGGGTTCCTGTAGGTGCCTCGTGGAGAACGAGCGTAATCGGCAGGTTTCCCAAAAATCGAAAACCTTGGAATAAGGCCAAAAACAGCTGGCCACGATTATCATGCGAGGTGCGCATGATGATGGTAGTCATGGTCCTAAGTGTCTCATGGGCTTGAGGTCGGGCGGGCTGGATTCCTGTGTGCCGGGCTGCAAGGCGCAGGTGTAGGCGTAGGATGGGTGCATGGATTTGCTGAATCTTGCGGAACAGGTGGTGCTGTGGTGGATGTGCTACTCGTGCATCGGCTGGGTATGGGAGACCGGGCTTAATCTGGTGCTGAAACACAAGTGGGTGGATCGAGGGGCGTTGAATGGCCCGATCTGCCCGATTTACGGCAACGGCGCGCTGCTGGTCATTCTGCTGCTGCATGATGTGACCAATCCGGTGGCCTTGTTTCTGGGCAGTGGCGTTATCGCCTGCACTTTGGAATACGTGGTGTCGTGGCAATATGAGCGTCTGTTCCGCATTCGGCTTTGGGATTACACCGATAAGCCGTTCAACGTCAATGGCCGTGTCTATCTGAACGGCTTTCTGGCGTTCGGTGCTGGAGCCACGCTGATCAAGCTGGTTGTGCAACCCGGGCTCGCGCATCTCACTGCCGCCATGCCGCAGCCTTGGCTGCACATCGCGGCTTGGGGCCTGCTGGCTGTGGCTTTCGTCGATTGGCTGATCAGCACCATGGGCATGGCCGATATGGATAATAGGCTCGCGCGGCTTGGCGAGGATGTCAAGGCCGGTCGTTTGGAGGCGATCGACAAGGCGAATAGCGATATGGCCGAGGCGAATGTGCGTATGGAACAGCGTCTCGCGCAGGCGCAGCGTTCCGCGCGGGATCGTCTTGACCAGGCCCGCGACCGCATCGACGATGCGATTCTTGATATTCGGGCGGTTGGGCGCAAGGGCGAGGCCGCGGCGTTGGATAGGCTTACCGGGGAACATGTGCGCCGTGCGCTGAGCCGCCAGCAGATTCGTCTGCTTCGGGCGTTCCCCTCCCTGCGTTCGTCGGCGCGTCGTGAGTTGACCGACCGTATCCACAAGCTGCTGGAACGTTAACGGTTCTATCGGCTGCCGCCGTGCGGCGGCAGAGACTGCGATGTTTGCCGCGTATGGGGAGTGCAATAGCGCGTAGAGCGATATTTTGACGGTTTGCGGCGTTCGGCGTTGGCGAACCATGTAAAGTTGGCGGTATCCCTCATCTCCGATCGTCACCTCGGCTGTTTTTGTCGAGTCGCAATCGTTTTCTCATATTCGCAGAAAGGAATCGGGCTATTGGACTACCTAGTATTATTGGGCATATTAATTGTAATTGTCGGTTTTGTGTTGAAGCTTGATGCAATTCTCATCATCTTCGCAGCCGCAATCGTCACCGCCCTGGTAGGCGGCATCGGCGTCGACGGGTTTCTTGCCACGCTCGGCTCGTCGTTCGTAAGCAATAGGAGCATGGCAGTGTTCATCATCATTCTGCTGGTGGTGGGCACGTTGGAACGCAACGGCTTGAAGGAAGCCGCAGCGGCGCTGATCGGCAAGGCGAAGCATGCCACGCCCGGCATCGTCATCGCATTGTACGGCATGATGCGTGTGGTGTTCGCCGCGTTCAACGTAGGGTTCGGCGGCGTGGCCGGATTCGTTCGGCCCATCATCATGCCGATGGCCGTCGGCGCCATCGAAGCGGCGGGCTATAAGCCCAGGGAAGAATACGTCGAGGAGCTCAAGGGCATGGCCGCCGGCATGGAGAACGTCGCATGGTTCTTCGGGCAGATGCTGTTCGTGGGTACCGGCGGCGCATTGCTGGTCCAATCGACGTTGAAACCTTTGGGCTACAACGTCGATTTGCTGCGCATGGCGTTGATCGAGATTCCGGTGGCCGTCATCGCCGTTGGAACAACCGCCGCATACTACATCATCAAAGATCGCCATCTGCGCGTCATGTACTACGGCGATGCCGCCGTTTCCGGCACCGCGGCCGCAAGCGTTCAGAAAGGCTGAGTCATGTCGTTCTTTACCAACCCCTCCAACACCATCGGCGCCAAAATACTTGAAGTGTTCTTCATCATCATGGGGCTGATCGTCATCTACACCGGCGTGCGCAACCTCCGTGACAGGTCGAATCCGACACGGTACGGCACCTGCATGTTCTGGAGTCTTCTGGGCGTGGTCATCGCCTTCGGACGGTGGATACCCGCCACAGTGGACGGGGCTCTGATCACACTCATGGCCATTCCTGCGATTCTGCGTCGTGTCGGGAACGGCAAGTCATCCGTTCCAGGCAAGCGGGAAAGCAGCGGAAACTTCGCCAGGATCGGCATGAGGATCTTCATACCGGCATTATCCATTGGCGTGGGAGCCATGATCGGCGCGCTGATTCCCAGCATCGGAGCCCTGGCCGGGTGCTGTATCGGAGTCATGGCATCGGCCGGCATTCTTATGGCGCTGAACCATGCCAATACGCCAAGGGTGTTTCTGGATGACTCCGAGCGTCTGCTCAGTGCGATGGGGCCGCTCAGCATGCTGCCGATGCTGCTGGCCAGCCTCGGCGCGATCTTCACGCAAGCCGGCGTCGGACATGCGATCTCGAAACTGGCCGGCGGCATCATCCCCAAAGGCAATGTGACCATCGGCATCGTGGTGCTTGCCGTCGGCATGATGCTCTTCACCATGGTCATGGGCAACGCCTTTGCCGCCATCACGGTGCTGATCGTAGGCATCGGCGCCCCGTTCGTGCTCGCCTTCGGAGCCAATCCTGCGGTCGTGGGCGTGCTGGCGCTCACCTGCGGCTACTGCGGTACGTTGCTTACGCCGATGGCCGCGAACTTCAACATCGTACCGGTCGCGTTGCTTGAGATGAAGGATCGCATGGGCGTGATCAGGAATCAGATACTGCCGGCGCTGGTCATGATCAGCGTGCAGATCGTGTACATGCTCATCGCAAGTTGACCGGCGCGGCAGCTAAGCGCATCGACGGCAATCACACTCAAACAATCAACCACACCTCAATGTTTTAAGGAGACAAATATGGCAACGGTATTGGTAACAGGATTCGACCCTTTCGGCGGCGAGACCGTCAATCCGGCGTATGAGGCGGTGAAGCTGCTGCCCGGTGAGATCGCGGGCGCCAGGATTGTCAAACAGGAGATTCCCACCGCGTTCACGCGCAGCGCTGTCGCCATCGAACAGGCGTTGGAACGCGAACATCCCGACATCGTCATCAGTGTTGGGCAGGCGGGTGGCCGCAGTACGCTCACCGTGGAACAGGTGGCCATCAATCTTGCCGAGGCGCGCATTCCCGATAATGACGGCGAGCAGCCGCTTGGTACCCCGCTGCGTACGGATGGCGACACCGCCTATTTCGCCACGGTTCCTGTCAAGGCCATGGTCGGTAACGTGCGTGCCCACAATCTGCCGGCGTTCGTGTCGTATACGGCCGGCACCTACGTGTGCAACAGCGTGATGTACAACATGCTCTACCTGTTGGATCGGCGTTTTCCCGGCATTCGTGGCGGATTCATTCATGTGCCGTTCGCGCCGCAGCAGGTGGTTGGCAAACCCAATGGCACGCCGTGCATGCCGTTGCACGATATGGCCAAGGCGTTGGAATATGCGATCGAAGCCGCCGTGAAGAACGAGGATTCGGCTACGGCGATCGCAATGGGGGAGACCCATTAGGAGAAAAGGCCATGCCGAACCCCGCTGCAAGTGCGGTGCATGCTGCGGCGGGCAGGACGGTCGGATGCTGATCGAAAAACGGTGCCGGGTCTGCTGGGCGATTAGGGAAGCCCGCAGACCCGACACCGTTTTTTCGTATATCGTGTGCTCTCCCGGTGGCATGTGCCGTCGGGGCCATAGCGCCGTCAGAGGATGCTGAAATGCTTCAACGCGTTCATGATGCCGTCATGATCCACATCGTCGGTCACATAGTCGGCCACGCTCTTGGGCGCTTCGGTCGCGTTGCCCATGGCCACGCCGATGCCCGTGTATTCCAGCATGTCCACGTCGTTGCCGCCGTCGCCGAAGGAGATCGTCTGCTCGCGGTCCCAACCGTAATGCCGCAGGAAGCGTTCGATGCCCTTCGCCTTGCCGCCGTCGGCGGCGATGAGATCCACGAAGTCCGGATGCCAGCGGGTTCCCCGGATATGCGGGCACAGGGAGACGAGCTCCGCTTCCGTACGCTCGTCGATATACGGGCTGATCTGGAACGTCTCGTAACGCAGCGTGCGCTCATGCGGATCGTCGAAATAGATCTTGGGCGCGGTTTTGCCCAGGCTTCGCCACGTCGCGGCCAAGGTCTCGTTGGAATGGTTGAAGTAGACGTAATCGGACTCGCAGAAGTTGGAGATGACGTTGGGATGCCCGTCGAGCCAGTCGAGGACGGTGGCGATATCCTCCTTGGCGAGTGGTTCCTTCTCCAGGAACCCGTTGCCGTCGACGCAGTATTGGCCGTTGATCCCCACGATGCCGTCGAATTCGACGGGAATGGTGTCGAGCACCACACCCATGACGGACGGCGCGCGACCCGAGCAGATGAACACGCGCACGTCGCGCGCCTTCAACTGGCGCAGCGCCTCGATCGTCGATTCGGGTACGACATGCGTCACGAAACTGGTCAGCGTGCCGTCGATGTCGAAGAAAGCGGCCTTGATATCGGTCGAAGCCATGAATGTGCCTTTCATGATCGCGGGTGATTCGTCGTACATCATTCTATGAACGGACGGGGGAGAAGGACACACCCCCGACGGTGCGTTCGCCCACGGAGGACGGGCTTGCCGCCAGCGGGGCGCGGAACAGCGGCATTCCCGCGTTCGAACACGCGCTATAACGAACGCCGATAAGCCAATTCACCGTTTTCGACGAGTCAGGGCGCGAACGTCGTTTATGGTAGAGCACGGTAACGTTCGGACGGTGCGGTGGCAACTCCCGTGCCCCGGATGGCACACGTTTACGAGAGAGGAAAAGAAACCATGACTCAGGAAGCTCCCCAGCCGGTGAACGGCGAAGAGCCGGTGCGCGTGAACCACACCACCCGCAACATCATCATCGCCGTGGTCGTGATCGCCCTGATCGCGGTCGGCGCCTTCTTCGGCGTCCGCGCGTTCGGCGGCAACAAGACCGCCGAAAAGGGCACCAAGGACAATCCGGTGAAGATCGGCGTCGTGGGCGCCACCGACCCGCAGTGGGTCGAATTCAAGAAGCAGGCCGAGAAGCAGAACCTGTACGTCGACATCGTCGACTTCCAGGACTACACCTCCGAGAACCCGGCCGTCGACTCCGGCGAGCTCGACCTCAACGAATTCCAGCATCTGCTGTACCTCGCCAACTACAACGTCAAGAACAACAAGGACCTGCAGCCGATCGGCGGCGTCGCCATCTACCCGCTGGGCGTGTACTCCAGCAAGTACAAGAACATCAAGGACATCCCGGCAGGTTCCACCGTCGCCATCCCGAACGATGAGACCAATCAGGCCCGCGCCATCGGCGTGCTGAAGGCCGCCGGCCTCGTCACCCTGAAGGGCGATTGGACCGCGTTCACCACCCCGCAGGACGTCGACACCGCCAAGTCCAAGGTCAAGGTGACCCCGTTGAAGGCCGAACAGGTCGCCAACTCCCTCAAGGACCCGCAGGTCTCCGCAGGCGTGATCAACAACGATTACGTCGCCGACGCCGGCCTCAAGCCCACCGACGCGATCTACCAGGACAACGCCGAATCCGAGGAAGCCCACCCCTACATCAACATCTTCGCCACCCGTAAGGCCGATGTGAACAACGAAATCTACAAGAAGGTCGTCGAGATCTTCCAGACCAAGAGCGTGCTCGACAAGCTGCAGGAGAACTCCGGCGGCACCGCGGTGTTCGCCGACAAGTTCACCCCCTCCGAGCTGCAGAGCTACCTGGCCCAGATCGAGAAGGACGCCAAGTCCGCCGAATGATCCCATGCCGGCATGCATGAACGCTCCCTCGCCCACACCGAGGGGGCGTTCCGTGTATCATGCCCCCGTTCGACAAGGTGTAGTTGTAAGTTCTACAACGGCGTGAAACCGCTGAACGAAAGTGACGGTATGACAGAGCAAACCCCCATCATCTCCTTCGACCATGTGGTCAAGGAATTCAAGCAGGCCGGCAAGGCCGCGAAAACCACCCGCGCGGTGGACGATGTGAGCCTGACCATCAACGCGGGCGACATCTTCGGCATCATCGGCTATTCCGGTGCCGGCAAGTCCACCCTCGTGCGTCTGATCAACGCATTGGAGAAACCGACTTCGGGCACGGTCACGGTGCTTGGCACCGAAGTGTCGTCGTTGAGCGAGGCGAAGCTGCGTCCCATCCGCCAGAAGATCGGCATGATCTTTCAGCAGTTCAACCTGTTCTCCACGAAAACCGTGGCGCAGAACATCGCGTACCCGCTGCAGCTGGACCATTGGCGCAAGGACTATCAGGAGCGCCGCGTCAAGCAGCTGCTCGAGTTCGTGGGTCTGGGCGAGCATGCGAACAAATACCCGTCGCAACTGTCCGGCGGTCAGAAGCAGCGCGTCGGCATCGCCCGCGCACTGGCCACCAATCCGAAGATCCTGCTGGCCGATGAGGCCACCAGTGCATTGGATCCGGAAACCACCACCGAAGTGCTGTCGCTGCTCAAGCGCGTGAACGAGGAACTGGGCATCACCATCGTGGTGATCACGCATCAGATGAACGTGGTGCAGCAGATCGCCAACCGCGTCGCAGTCATGAGCTCCGGCAAGGTCGTGGAACAGGGCGACGTGTACGACGTGTTCGCCGCACCGCGCCAGCAGGTCACGAAGCGTTTCATCGCCACCGCGTTGAACGGCGTCCCGGACGAGGACAGGGTGGCGCGCATGCGCGAACAGTGGGCGGAACGTCTGGTCACCGTGCTGATCCGTCAGCGCGACGTGAAGGACGGGGAGACGATCACCGCCGCATCCGGCCAGAACATCTCGACGCTCATCGCCAAGCATGGTGTGGACAGCAGCCTGCTGTACGGCGGCATCGACACGGTGCGCGGGTCGGCCATCGGCGCGGTCACCTACGGCTTCAAGGGTGACGGGCTGGACGCCTTCCTGCGGGAGCTGAAGGAGAACAGCGACATCGTGGACTTCGGCACGGCCGCCGAACCGGTACCGTACGCGCAGGCCGTCGCACGCGCCGATGGAAGCAACGAGTGAGAGGAGCGGAGACAATGATCGTACTCGCAAGCCGCAGTGATTGGAGCGTGCTGACCCCGCTGCTGGTCCAGTCCGTCGCCCAGACCCTGGAAATGGTGGTGGTCACGCTTCTCATCGGCGGATTCCTCGGATTGGTGTTGGGCGTGGTGTTGTACGGCACGCGACCGGGCAACCTGTTCGAGAACGCCGTGGTGTACCGCGTCCTCGACATCATCGTGAACATCATCCGACCGATACCATTCATCATCTTCCTCGCGGCCATGCAGCCGCTGACCATCAAGGTGGTGGGCACCTCCATCGGCACGACGGCCGCCATCTTCCCTATGGTGGTCATGTGCACCGTCGCCACCTCGCGACTCGTCGAACAGAACCTCGTGCCCGTCGACCCCGGCATCATCGAAGCCGCGCGTTCCATGGGCGCATCCAAGTTCACCATCGTGCGCACCGTGCTCATCCCCGAAGCGCTGGCCCCGCTCATCCTCGCCTACGCCTTCCTGTTCATCAGCGTGCTCGACATGTCCGCCATGGCCGGCTACATCGGAGGCGGCGGCCTCGGCAACTTCGCCATCGCCTACGGCTACCAGAAGTTCGACCAGACCGTGACCTGGACTGCCGTGATCATCATGATCATCCTCGTCCAAGTCGTGCAGGGCATCGCCAATTCGGTGGCCAAGCACCTGCTCAAACGCTGACGCGACCCACGACTTCCGGCTCCCGCAAACGGGGGCCGGAATGCTATCCGCCGCCATCGCACGCCATATAACCTTTCAATCGC
Source organism: Bifidobacterium merycicum DSM 6492 (assembly GCF_900129045.1). Classification (GTDB taxonomy): domain Bacteria; phylum Actinomycetota; class Actinomycetes; order Actinomycetales; family Bifidobacteriaceae; genus Bifidobacterium; species Bifidobacterium merycicum. The sequence continues at coordinate 417,184 of NZ_FQTX01000001.1, forward strand.
AACCCACTAACCACACAACCGAAACCATTTCGGAGAAACCAGGAACCATCATGAGCGAACATATCGAAACCACCCCGGAACTCGTCGAGATCCGCCACTACCTGCATCGCCACCCCGAACGCAGCTTCAAGGAAACCTCCACCACCGCCTACCTGGCCGACCAGCTGCGCGCCCACGGCATCGAAGTGCTCGACACCCCGCTGCAGACCGGGCTCGTCGGCCTGATCGAAGGAACCAAGCCCGGCCCGCGCATCGCCCTGCGCGCCGACATCGACGGCCTGCCCATCCAGGAGAGCACCGGACTGGAATTCAGCTCCGAAAACGACGGCGTGATGCACGGCTGCGGTCACGACCTGCACATGAGTTTCCTGCTCGGCGCGGCGTTCTGGCTGGCCGACCACCGCGACCGCATCGCCGGATCCATCAAGATCCTGTTCCAGCCCGCCGAGGAGACCGGGCGCGGCGCCCGCCACGTAATCGCATCCGGCGTCGTCGACGACGTGGACGCCATCATCGGCACCCACAACAACCCCGACTACGCGCCCGGCCAGATCGCCGTCGGCGTCGAGCCGATGATGGCCGGTTGCGTGGAATTCCACGTGAACCTGCACGCCGAAGGCACCCACGCCGGCTACCCGCACATGGGCACCGGCCCGCTGGAGGCGCTCGCCTCCATGATCCTGAGCCTGCAGACCATCGTGAGCCGCAACACGAGCCCGTTCCATCCGCTGGTGCTGTCCGTCACCGAAGTGCATGGCGGCGACGTGTGGAACGTGGTGCCGGCCGAAGCCGGATTCATGGGCACCGTGCGCTACTTCTACAAGGAGGACGGCGAACTCGCCGAACGCCGCTTCCGCAGCCAGGTCGAATCCATCGCCGCCGGGTACGGCATCACCGCCGACATCGACTGGGATGACTTCCAGGACCCGATGGTCTCCGATCCCGATCTGGCGAAGCTCGTGGCCGCGGACGTGCCCGACTACGCCGACCTTCAGCCGATCCGCCCGTCCATGGCCGGCGAGGATTTCGCGGAATTCGCCAAGGTGACCCGCCCTGTGTTCGCCTTCATCGGCTCGAACGGCAAGCCCGGCCATCATGATTGGCACAGCCCCCAGTTCGTCGGCTTCGACGAGGCGCTGCAGGCGGGCGTGGAATTCTACGTCAACACGGCCCTGCGCCTGCTCAAGGAACTCGCCTGAACCGCCGGTTTCCTCACGCAAGTAGACTTACAGGCATGACTGATATTCGCTTCGCACTCGCACAGATCGACACCTGCGTCGGCGACCTTGACGGCAACGCCGACAAGGTCCTGCAATACGCCCGCAACGCCGCCGCCAACCACGCGAAGGTGGTGGCGTTCCCCGAAATGACGCTCACCGGCTATCCCATCGAGGATCTCGCCCTACGCGCCACCTTCCGCACCGCCGCATGGAACAAGGCCAACTGGCTCGCCACCGAACTCGAAGCCGATGGGCTCGGCGACCTGTTCGTCGTCGTCGGCACGGTCGGCACCGACCGTGAGCATGGCAAGCCGCTCAACCGTCTCGTCGTATTGCACGACGGCGTGGTGTGGTCCGGCTATGACAAGCATTTCCTGCCGAACTACGGCGTCTTCGACGAGTTCCGCATCTTCACCCCCGGCGAGAAATCCGTGGTGCTCGACGTCGACGGCGTCAAGGTCGGCGTCGCCATCTGCGAGGACATCTGGCAGGATGGCGGTCCGGTCGCCGAACTCGCCGAACGCGGCATCGACGTGCTGCTGACCATCAACGGTTCGCCGTATGAGGAAGGCAAGACCGACACCCGCTTCGCGCTGGCCCGCCGCCGCGCGGCCGAAGTGGACGCGCCGCTGATCTACGTCAACCAGGTGGGTGGCCAGGACGATCTCGTCTTCGACGGCGGCAGCTTCGTGGTCGACGCCGACGGCACGCTGCTCGAACGGTCCCCGATGTTCATGGAGGACCTGTCGTACATCAACATCAACACGGCCGCGGCCAAGCAGCTGGCAGGCAGCATCGCAGGCAAGCCCGATCCGGACGAGGAGGTGTACACCGCCTGCGTGCTCGGTCTGAAGGATTACATGGCCAAGAACCGGTTCACCGGCGTGACGCTCGGCCTGTCCGGCGGCATCGATTCCGCCCTTGTCGCGGCTATGGCGGCGGATGCGTGCGGCGGTTCCCGCGTGTACGGCATCTCCATGCCGAGCATGTACTCCTCGGACGGTTCCAAGGACGATGCGGCCGATCTGGCCGAGAACATCGGGGCGCATTACGACATCCAGCCCATCGAGCCATTGTTCGAGGCCTACCAGCATCAGCTCCACCTCGACGGCGTGGCCGCCGAGAACCTGCAAGCCCGCATCCGCGGCGTGATCGTCATGGCCTACTCCAACGCGAAGGGTCTGCTGGCCGTTGCCACCGGCAACAAGTCGGAGCTCGCCTGCGGCTATTCGACCATCTACGGCGACGCCGTAGGCGGTTACGCGCCGATTAAGGATCTGCTCAAGACACGCGTGTGGGAGCTGGCGCGCTGGCGTAACAAGGTTGCCGCCGAAGGCATGGGCGTAGGTGGCCTGCATATCGTCGGCAACGAGCGGGGGAGCGCCGGGGTGCCGCTGCGCGACGGCGTGATGATCCCCGTCAACTCGATCGAGAAGGCCCCATCCGCCGAGCTGCGCCCCGGGCAGAAGGATTCCGACTCGCTGCCTGAATACGAGCTGCTTGACCGGGTGCTCGCCGCATACATCGAGAAGGCGCACGGCCGCGCCGACCTGTTGGCCGACGGCTTCGACGAGGCGACCGTGGACACGGTGATGCGTCTCGTGGACCGCGCCGAATGGAAGCGCCGCCAGTATCCGCTCGGGCCGAAGGTGACGGCATTGGCCTTCGGCCGCGACCGCAGGCTCCCTATCACCAGCGCGTTCAGGGAGTAAGCCATGGGTAAACGGAAATGGTATTTCAACATGGTCACCGGCGAACCCGAGCTTGGCCCGCTTTCGCCGATCGACAGGCGCATGGGACCGTACGACAGCCGTGAGGATGCCATGAACGCATGGAAGATCGTGCGCGAACGCAATCGCCGTTGGGAGGAACAGGACCGTCGTTGGGGCGGCGATTCCGACTGAGTCCCCACCCTTGGAGGAAGGGGAAGCCGTTGTTCGGCTTCCCCTTTTCCCGTCCATCGCGACGTGCGGAAATGTGATATAGCTCACTCTTCTTTTGCGGGGTTCGCCCCAAGTCAGCCACTACACTGGGGGATAGCGCGGCATACAGGAGCGCCGCCTCTTAGCAACACCAAGGAGTGGATATGACAGCAGTTGAAGCATCTGCACCTACCCAGGAGGAGCTGAACGCAAAGGCGTGGGACGGCTTCACGGGTGGCAACTGGCAGTCGGACATCGATGTCCGTGACTTCATCCAGAAGAATTACACCCCGTACGAAGGCGACGAAACCTTCCTCGCCAACGCCACCGACAAGACCAAGCATCTGTGGAAGTACCTCGACGACAACTACCTGGCCGTCGAACGCAAGCAGCGCGTGTACGACGTGGACACCCACACCCCGGCCGGCATCGACGCCTTCCCGGCCGGCTACATCGATTCCCCCGAAGTCGATAACGTGATCGTCGGCCTGCAGACCGACGTTCCCTGCAAGCGCGCCATGATGCCGAACGGCGGCTGGCGCATGGTCGAGCAGGCCATCCGCGAGGCCGGCAAGGAACCCGACCCGCAGATCAAGAAGATCTTCACCAAGTACCGCAAGACCCACAACGATGGCGTCTTCGGCGTGTACACCAAGCAGATCAAGGTCGCCCGCCACAACAAGATCCTCACCGGCCTGCCGGATGCCTACGGCCGTGGCCGTATCATCGGCGACTACCGTCGTGTGGCCCTGTACGGCGTCAACGCCCTGATCAAGTTCAAGCAGCGCGACAAGGATTCCGTGCCGTACCGCAACGATTTCACCGAGCCGGAGATCGAGCACTGGATCCGCTTCCGTGAGGAGCATGACGAGCAGATCAAGGCCCTCAAGCAGCTCATCAACCTCGGCAACGAGTACGGTCTGGATCTGTCCCGCCCGGCTCAGACCGCCCAGGAAGCCGTGCAGTGGACCTACATGGGCTACCTCGCCTCCGTCAAGAGCCAGGACGGCGCCGCCATGTCCTTCGGCCGCGTCTCCGACTTCTTCGACATCTACATCGAGCGCGACATGAAGGCTGGCAAGCTCACCGAGGAAGGCGCCCAGGAGCTCATCGACAACTTGGTCATGAAGCTGCGCATCGTGCGCTTCCTGCGTACCAAGGATTACGACGCCATCTTCTCCGGCGATCCGTACTGGGCGACCTGGTCCGACGCCGGCTTCGGCGACGACGGCCGTACCCTGGTCACCAAGACCTCGTTCCGTTTGCTCAACACCCTGACCCTCGAGCACCTCGGACCCGGCCCCGAACCGAACATCACCATTTTCTGGGATCCGAAGCTGCCGGAAGCCTACAAGCGTTTCTGCGCCAAGATCTCCATCGACACCTCCGCCATCCAGTACGAGTCCGATAAGGAAATCCGTGGCCACTGGGGCGATGACGCCGCCATTGCATGCTGCGTCTCCCCGATGCGCGTGGGCAAGCAGATGCAGTTCTTCGCCGCCCGCGTGAACTCCGCGAAGGCCCTGCTGTACGCCATCAACGGTGGCCGCGACGAAATGACCGGCATGCAGGTGATCGACAAGGGCGTGATCGATCCGATCAAGCCGAAAGCCGACGGCACCCTGGATTACGAGAAGGTCAAGGCCAACTACGAGAAGGCCCTCGAATGGCTGTCCGAAACCTATGTGATGGCGCTGAACATCATCCATTACATGCACGATAAGTACGCCTACGAGTCCATCGAGATGGCCCTGCACGACAAGGAGGTCTACCGCACCCTCGGCTGCGGCATGTCCGGCCTGTCCATCGCGGCCGACTCCCTGTCCGCCTGCAAGTACGCCAAGGTCTACCCGATCTACAACAAGGACGCCAAGACCACGCCGGGCCATGAGGACGAGTACGTCGAAGGCGCCGATGACGATCTGATCGTCGGCTACCGTACCGAAGGCGAGTTCCCGATCTACGGCAACGACGACGACCGCGCCGACGACATCGCCAAGTGGGTCGTCTCCACCGTGATGGGTCAGGTCAAGCGCCTGCCCGTCTACCGTGGCGCCGTCCCGACCCAGTCCATCCTGACCATCACCTCCAACGTGGAATACGGCAAGGCCACCGGCGCCTTCCCGTCCGGCCACAAGAAGGGCACCCCGTACGCTCCGGGCGCGAACCCGGAGAACGGTATGGACTCCCACGGCATGCTGCCGTCCATGTTCTCCGTCGGCAAGATCGACTACAACGACGCCCTTGACGGCATCTCGCTGACCAACACCATCACCCCCGATGGTCTGGGCCGCGACGAGGCCGAGCGCATCACCAACCTGGTGGGCATTCTGGACGCCGGCAACGGCCACGGCCTGTACCACGCCAACATCAACGTGCTGCGCAAGGAGCAGCTCGAGGATGCCGTCGAGCACCCGGAGAAGTACCCGCACCTGACCGTGCGCGTCTCCGGCTACGCGGTGAACTTCGTCAAGCTCACCAAGGAGCAGCAGCTCGACGTGATCAGCCGTACCTTCCATCAGGGTGCGGTGGTCGACTGATCCGGCCTATCGACCGGATCGGCTGACGAATAGCCGATGACGCCGCATCGCGCGGCGTGAACGAAAGCGAGGGGCGGAGCTGGAACGGTTCCGCCCCTTTGCATAATGACCGCCGGCCTTGCCGCCGACGGCCGACCATCCAACAGATACCAAGGAGTGCAACGATGCCCGGTACCCAGCAATTCCGCAGTACCACGCGCCATATGCTTCGCGAATCGAAGGAATACGCGTCCCAGACCCTGATGGGCGGTCTTTCCGGATTCGAATCGCCGATCGGCCTCGATAGGCGCGACAGACTGCATGCGTTGAAGACCGGCGACATCGGTTTCGTGCATTCCTGGGACATCAACACCTCCGTAGACGGCCCGGGCACGCGCATGACGGTGTTCATGAGCGGATGCCCGTTGCGCTGCCAGTACTGCCAGAACCCCGATACGTGGAAGATGCGCGACGGCAAGCCGGTGTATCTGGAGGCGATGATCAAGAAGATCGACCGTTACGCCGACCTGTTCAAGGCGACGGGCGGCGGCATCACCTTCTCGGGAGGCGAGTCGATGATGCAGCCGGCATTCGTCTCTCGCGTATTCCATGCGGCCAAGCAGATGGGCGTGCACACCTGTCTCGACACTTCGGGCTTCCTGAACACGAACTACACGGATGAGATGCTCGACGACATCGACCTGTGCCTGCTGGACGTCAAATCCGGCGATGAGGAGACCTACCACAAGGTGACCGGCGGCGTATTGCAGCCGACCATCGACTTCGGTCAGCGTCTCGCGAAGGCGGGCAAGAAGATCTGGGTGCGTTTCGTGCTGGTGCCCGGCCTCACCTCCAGCGAGGAGAACGTCGAGAACGTGGCGAGGATCTGCGAGACCTTCGGGGATGCGGTGGAGCATATCGACGTGTTGCCGTTCCACCAGCTCGGCCGCCCGAAATGGCATGAACTGCGCATCGAATACCCGCTGGAGAACCAAAAGGGGCCGAACGCCGCCATGCGCAAGCGTGTGGCGGACCAGTTCAAGGCACACGGGTTCGTCGTGTACTGATCCATGCCCGCGGTTCGGACGAATCACGGCTGATTCCGCTGATTCCGCCGATTCCCGGTTGGATCAAATGGTTTTTCGATGATTCGGCCGAATCATTGCAGGACCTGCCGCCGCTCCCGAAACCCGAAGCGGGCCGTCTTCCCCGGTCCGATCGAGTTCCGAGTGCGGCGGCTTTCCTTGCCCATATGGTTCCGGCCGCACCGCGCGGGGAACGGAAATCGACGCCACCGCGCGTCAATCCGCGCCGAATGCCGCTTCAACACGTAGCCTAGATACATGGCCGAGATTTTCTCTTTTCCCGAGGGGATCGCTCCGCAGACGCAGGATCCCGAGGCGCAGTTGCCGCCCCGACCGCGCGGCGTGCCTGACGAGGTCTGGCGTGCCGTGGAATCCGTTCGCGCCATGCGCAGGCTGCCCGGCGTACGCTACCGGGAGATCCCCGTTCCCTCCACTCTGGCCGATTACGGCATCGGCGTCGCACTCGGCATCGGAGCCGACGACGCGTCCCGCACATTTTCCCGCCCCTATTCCGAAGAAAACGCCAGCGGTTGGATCATGCTGCTGTACAGCCGCCGCCCACGGGAGGAATGGGGCGGACGGTGGCGATGCGTCTGCTTCGCCCGAATGCCCCTTGATTCCAGTGAAAACGATGGCCTCGCGCCCTCCATGTATTGGGAGGATATGTGCGATTATCTATGCGATGTGGAACCGGACAGCGTGGCCGGCACGGTGAGTGTCACGCAGAACACGGCGTTTGGTTCGCAGGGTGCTGATACGTTTGCAGGCTGTGAGATACGTGTCTCCTACACGCCGTCGATTCCGCCCGCACACGGTTTCGAACCCGGCGGCTGCGTGGAGGCATGGGCAGAATTTCTGAAATCCACCGTTCGCGGTGAAGGAGAATCACGCGTTGAGCGAACTTATGCATGAGCCACGGTTGCAATCCGAACCACGCGGGGGAGTGCCCGACGTGATCGACACCCTGGAAGGCTTCCGCGACGCATGCGCCGAACTCGCCGCCGCCCGCGGATCGCTCGCGGCCGACGCCGAACGTGCGTCCGGCTTCCGCTACGGGCATGAGGATTGGCTGGTGCAGTTCAAACGTGAGGGGGCGGGCATCTTCCTGCTTGACCCGATCGCGCTGACGCGGCAAGGCGCGGACTGGAACGAGTTCAACCGTGCGGTGGGCGACGCGACATGGATCATCCACGACGCCATGATGGACCTTCCCGGTTTCACCCAGATCGGCATGACACCGAAACGCCTGTTCGACACCGAACTCGCCGCCCGCATGCTGGGGCTCAAACGATTCGGATTGGCCGCGGTCACCGAAAAATACCTGGGCATCACGCTCGCCAAGGAGCATTCCGCCGCCGACTGGTCGTACAGACCGTTGCCGCGGGATTGGCGCAACTATGCCGCACTCGACGTGGAACTGCTCATCGAACTCGAAACCAGAATGCGCGCCGACCTGAAGTCCGCAGGCAAGGAGGGCTGGGCCGAAGAGGAATTCCGCCACATCCTCGCCGAAGGAACCTCCGGCAAACCCCGCCACGAGCATCCGGTACCGTGGCTGCGCATCTCGCACATCACCTCGCTTCGCGGCGACCGTAGGGCGCTCGCCGTGGCCCGTGCGCTATGGACCAAGCGCGACGAGCTCGCCCGCCTCCACGATATCGCGCCGACCCTGCTGCTCTCCGATCAGGCGATCATCGAAGCATCGCTGAAGAAACCCCACAACGCCAGGGAATTCCGCGTCATCCGCTCCCTGAACGAACGCGTGCGCGTGCAGACCGGCGGCGAACAGGACAAAATGTTCGAATGCTACGCCCCGATCCAGCGTGAAATCAAACCCTCCGTATGGAAGCATGAGATCCAGGAGGCGCTCGCGCTGCCCGAAAGCGAGCTTCCCGTCATGCCCCCGCCCGCACACGACAAGGACGGCGCCGAAACGAACGCGCCCAAGTCGATGCGCATCTGGTCGTCGCGTCATCCGAAGCGCCTGGAAGTACTCAAGAAAGCCCGCCGCGCCCTCAACCAGATCGCCGAAGACACGTCCACGCCGGCCGAAGTGCTGCTCAAACCGCAGATTCTCAAGAATCTATGCTGGACGGATGAGCCGGGGAAGCGCGACGTCGCGGCGTTTCTCGCCGGGCAAGGCGCGCGCGACTGGCAGGTGCGGCTTATCGCAGCGTCCTTAAGCCACGCTATAGTATGAGAGTTGTGCCTAACGGCAAAAAAGAACAAACACGACTTTGCAGGAGCGTTTAGCGTGAAGATCAGCGTTCGTAACCTCGAACCCACCAAGGTGAAGCTCACCGTTACCGTCGACCAGGAAGAGTTCGACCCGTACCTGGAAGAAGCCCGTAAGAACATCGCCAAGGAAGTGAACATCCCCGGTTTCCGTAAGGGCCATGTTCCCGGCAAGCTCGTCGAGCAGCGTTTCGGCTTTGGTGCCGTCGCTGGCGAGGCTGTCAACGGCGCCGTTCCGGAGCTGTACTCCAAGGCCCTGGAAGAGAAGAAGATCCGCCCGATGGCCGAGCCGGAGTTCGATGTCGTCGACATCCCGGAATCCGCCAAGGACGAGAAGAAGCTGAAGTTCACCGCCACCGTCGAGCGTCGCCCTGAGTTCGACCTGCCGGAGATCGAAGGCATGGAGATCGCCATCGCCGCTCCGGAAATCAAGGACGAGGATGTCGACAAGCGCCTTGAGGCCCTGCGTCAGCGCTTCGGCACCCTGGTGAGCGTCGATCGCCCGGCCGCCAAGGGCGACTTCGCCAACATCGACCTGAACGCCGAGATCGACGGCGAATCCGTCGACTCCCAGGAAGGCGTGAGCTACGAGCTCGGCTCCAACACCATGCTTGACGGCCTGGATGAGGCTCTTGACGGCCTGTCCGCCGGCGAGGAGACCACCTTCGAGGGCACCCTGGAAGCGGGCGAGCACGAGGGTCAGAAGGCTCAGATCAAGGTCAAGGTCAACTCCGTCAAGGCTGAGGAGCTGCCGGAGCTCGACGACGAGTTCGCTCAGGAAGCCTCCGAGTTCGACACCCTGGACGAGCTCAAGGCCGACATCCGCAAGGCCGCCGCTCAGGACGCCAAGGGTCGCCAGGCCACCGAGGCCCGCGACGCCTTCATCGCCAAGCTCGAAGAGGGCCTGGAGATTCCGGTGCCGAAGGGTGTGAAGGCCAACATGATTGAGCAGCAGCTCAAGAACGTGACCGCCGATCCGAAGAAGGCCACCAAGGAGCAGAAGGCCGAGGCCGAGGAAGCCGTCGAGAAGGAACTGCGCGACCAGATGGTGCTCGATGCTCTGGCTGAGAAGCTGGACGTGCAGGTCTCCCAGACCGACGTGTTCAACTTCCTCGCTTCCATCGCCCAGCAGTACGGCATGGATCCGAACGCCTTCATCCAGGCCATCATGCGTAACGGCCAGCTTGGCTCCGCCGTGCAGGAAGTCGCCCGTTCCAAGGGTCTGCTTGCCGGTATGCGCGCAGTGAAGTTCACCGCCGACGGCGAAGTCGTCGACCTGTCCGACTTCCTGGGCAACGCCGCTGAAGAAGAGGAAGAGGAGTCCGTCGAGGCCGCTTCCGCCGCCGCTGCCGTGGCCGACGAGCTGAGCGCCAAGGACGGCGAGTGAGCCGTTAACGGCTTATGCCGGTGTACCGTGCAGACCTGTTGGTCTGACGGTTGTCTAGCGTCAAGGGCTGGGATCTTAATACGAGATCCCAGCCCTTTGCCGTATTCCACGCGTGTTTCATGTCGCAACCGTTCGCAACATGCCAAACATTGCGGACTATGATGGCAAGCGTCAACGAAGATGTCATCTTATGGATTGCAAGGTTGCAATGACACGGGAAATCCAGACCATTGCAATATCGGTTCGGGTACCATGGGGCATGCCACGGCGCACTGCGGCCCTGATTTGCGGTTCACGGTGCGCCGAAACGGTATGAGGCCCGGCGCGTAGGATATAAGCGTTCGGCTAGGCGAAGGAGAACGAATGAGAATCGTATTGCAACGGGTGAGTCACGGTTCGGTGGATGTGCTTGATGAAGAGACGGGGAAGCGGGATCTGACATTCGAGCCGCAAACCATAGGCCAGGGGTATGTGCTGCTTGTTGGGGTGAGTGATACGGACGGCGACGAGCAGATTGCATGGCTCGTGCATAAGATCGCCAACCTGCGCGTGTTCGAGGATGAGAACGGCAAAATGAACCTGTCTATCGGCAGTGTCGGCGGTTCGATTCTGTCCATCTCGCAGTTCACGCTGTTCGCCGACGTGCGCAAGGGCAATCGTCCCAGCTTCGTCAAGGCAGGCGCCCCCGACCATGCCAAGCAGGTGTGGCTGCGATTCAACGACGCGCTGCGTGCCGAAGGTCTGGACGTGAAGGAAGGGCGTTTTGGTGCGCATATGCGCGTGGATATCGCCAACGACGGGCCCGTCACCATCGTGATGGACACCGACGAGCTTATGAAGTGAGGACTGCGGGATATGCAGGCCGATGAGGTGTATATTCGCCGGCTCAGACGAGCCGACTACCCCGCATTGGTGGAACTGATTCGCCAAACATGGTATGCGGATCAGACGGATGGGGATACTGACGGCCATGAGTCGGCTGATCGTGCACGTCGTCACAGCGTGGCATGGCGTCTTGCCGCCATCGACGCGCACGACTGCCTGGCGCGAGCCATGCATGCCGCAGTAGCCGAACAAAACGGGCGGGTGCTTGGCGTGATACTCGGATCCATTCCCATGAACGTGACGCGTGCGCAAGTGCTGCGGCACCGCCTGAGGCAGGCACGCCTGGCATTGCCCATGCTGGCAAGTGGGGCAGGCAGAAACGGGCTGTGCGAACAGCTGGGCATACTGCACGCCGATCGGACGCTCACACGCACCGTGGACAAAACCTACCAAGCTGAAATCGCGTTGTTCCTCGTCTCGCCCGAAGCCAAAGGGCATGGTGTCGGCGGTCGGCTGTTCGCCCATATGCTCGACTGGTTTCAGGCGATCGGTGTCAGCGAATATTTCCTCTTCACCGACACCACCTGCGACTACGGGTTTTATGAGCATAAGGGACTGGAACGCATGGCTGTCGAAACGCTTTCCCTCGCGCCCGGCGAAACGCTGAACTGTTTCCTATACGAGGGGCGTGTGGATGATACAGAGCTGGCGGAAACGAGGATCGTCGAATCCTAGCGTTTCACCAAATATTTCAGTTCGGCGAAGAACTCGCGCAGCATATTGTTCACCAGCATGTCGCCAGGCGAACCGGAGGCGATGCCCTGTGCGTTTGCCAGTCCCTGGTCGCGTGCGATCTGCATGGCGCGCGCCACATGGAAATCGCTGGTGATGATGCCGATGCTCGCATTGCGCTTCGTCATGAGCTTGCGGCTGTTGGCGATATTCTGCCTGGTGTCTTTCGACTTGGACTCCCTGATGATGCGCGATGCAGCGATGCCATGCCGTTCCAGGTATTCGGCCATGCCCTGCGCCTCGGGGAACGGCTCGTTCGCGCCCTTGCCACCGGACACAATGCATATGGTGTTCGGGTTGGACTCAAGATAGTCGATGGCCTTATCAAGCCGATACTGCAACACCAGGCTCGGACGGGTCTTATGCACCTGCGCGCCAAGTACGATCACATAATCCAATCCCGGTTCACCAGCGGCGCGCATGCCACTGATTACCAAACCTTCGACCGCACCAAAACAGATAAGACCCGTGCAAAGCACCACGGCGCATACCCGGCGCACCACTTTCGGCAGTGCCTTCCACCAGCCAAACCATACTGCAAGGCCGGCAACCATGAATAGGCATGCGATGACAATCCACATCATCCAAAAACTCGTACCCGAATGCGCCGCCCACACATGCGCGCCATAGGCTGTGCTCGCCAGTGCCGCCACCATGCAGATCCCCAGTGCCACTCGTTTACCCATATTCGCTCCCTTCATATCGCCTTATTCTACCGGGATGCGGTTGGGACCGATACTGACCGGGCATACTGGCTCTGGTTCTTCGCAAAAGCCCTCCTAAAAATGCTTGTTGGCTTGCTTGTGGCACCGTTTGCCGATTATGGCGAGTACAAGCGTTGGAATTCCAATGCTTGTACTTCGCGTTTCGGCGTCCGAGTGCCACAAACAAGACGACTAGCGAAAAAATGGGCTATGCTGGCTTGGTTTGTCCGGTAGATAGCGGTGAATAATTACAGGATGCTGCAGGATTATCGCATTGAACAAGTGAAAACGCGCGATGGCGAGTGGCGCACTGAGGTGCAGGGCTGTTTAAAAATGAGTGCGAATCATCGGATTTTACCAATGCTCCGTCGATGAGGGCGACTACGGATATCGAAGAATGAGGTCGCTGACTGGAGGACATGTAGAACGTTAAAAAGTGAGCTGGGAGTATGCCCCTTAAGTCGGACATACTCCTAGCTCACGCCGTGATTCTCCAACCTATTTCTTGCCCCACCCGAACTTGGGCAGTTTAATCTCCGGGAGTTGTTTCAATCCGTCTGCTATTCCTTTGCCAAGCTGCTGCACTCCGTCGGCTATCCCGGCGCCTGCGTCCTGAGCACCTTTCGCAATGGCGTCGCCCGCATCCTGCGCGATGTGCGCGGCCTGATTTCCGGCGTCCTGCATTCCCTTGGCAACGGCGGCACCGGTGCTCTGAGCGCCATTCGCTATCGCATTGCCGACGTCTTGGACGGCGTGTGTGGTCTGCTGCCTGGCATTCTGCAAGGCCTTGCCGGTGTCGTCTACGGCCTTGCCCGCGGCTTCGATCCAGGTGGGACCGTCTTCGACATGCAGATGAATGTGCTCAAGTTGCAATGTGCTGGCGAATACATTGAGATCACTGGTGATGCTTTCGATGTTGGCAATGGCATGAGGTGAACTGTATGGGTTCAGCAGCACCTTCCCACCTACGATTCCAGCCTTCGTTTCCAGTTGCCTGCCCAATGCGTTGAGTGACTGCTCGATTTCCGCAAGACGCTTGTTCCTGGCAAGCACGATGCCCTTCTTGTATGCTTCGAGCTGTTCAGGCTCCTCTTGGCATACGCGCGCGAGCTCGATGCAGGAGACCTGATCCTGCATCCTGACTGCGGATGCGAGCATGCCCAACCACTGGTGGATCTCCTGACGAATCTGCTGGGTCAGCGGGCGAACCTGCTTGGGATCCTGCTCGCGTTCCACCTTCTCGGTGAGGCCCTTGATTTTGGCGATCGCATACGCTTGGATGGTGGCGATGTCTTGCGGGCAGCCTGACATCTTGGACCATGTGGTCTCGCTGATCGACCCGACCTGCTGGTAGATGAGCATGGTTTCGTCAATCATGTGGGATATCCCGGCGAGCTTGCTGACGGTCTGATCCTTCTGATCGCGTAGCAGATCATCGAGCTTCGCATCGATTTCCTTCAGATAATCGGTGATTTCGGAGACGGCCTGTTCCAGTGCCATCTGTGCCATGACGCCGCTGACACCGGTGAGCATAGCGGGGTTGAGCTGCCCAGGTTGGGTGAATTGCAGATGTTTGATGATGCGCCCGTTCGGTTGCCGTACAACACCGGCTTGGAACGGTCCTTTCTTACAGTTCGTGCCGTATTTGGCGACCAGTTCGGCCGATTCCTTGGTGAGTTTTACCCAGCGTCCGCTTTCGGCCATGGCATTGCCGGCTGCCTGTGCGCCTTTGCTGGCTGATGAGATGGTCTGCACGGCTTTAGCTGTGAATGCTTTGGAATCGAAGCCTTCGTCCTTGAGCCAGAGATCTATGGTACCGGCGTCGCCGAGGAAGACGATGCCTTGTTCGTCTTGGATGATGGTGACGCTTTGCGTGTCGTCTGGATTGTTGTTCCCGGTGTTGGCATCGGCATCACCGTCTCCGCCTTCGAATGGGATGAGTTTGTTGGAATCGTCGTCGATCATGGTTATTCCCTTCAAATCCACCTGGTAGCAGTATACGACCGGCAGACGCGTCGGTGCGCTTGGGAGTGGCGGGGAACAGGTATGCAAGCGGTGGGGAAGTGGTCAGTCTTCGATCTGGGCATCGCCCGAGTCAAGGGACTGGAAGATTTCGTTGAACAGGGCCTCGGTCTGTGTCTGGAGCTTTTCCAGGCGGTTCTTATGCTCGCTGCCGGTTGTGGATCTGTTCATGGTGTCCATAAGACGAAGGCTTTGCAGGGTGCTCTTCCATCGTTCGACTGGTGCGTTTACGGGAAATTGGTCGGCGTATTGCTCCAGTGTCTCCTCGATGGTGTCGAGTTGCTTGGTGACTCTTGCTGATGGGCTAAGCGCGGCAGGCAGATGCATGTTCGCGGCTGCCTGTTTGAGCTTGCTGCCTACCTGCTGCTCGCTGACAAGCTGCGCCACCTTCTGCATGTTCTCCGGATTGACCGCGATATCGACCGCCGTCTTGACGGCATAGGTCGCCGCCGACGCGACGATCCCCTTCAGAAACCCACCTTTGCGTGCCACCGGTTACCCCTTTCAACACGGAAACTCTTCTAGGAACAGTGTAGTTCAGGAAGAGAGCGAATATTGGTTAGGTGTAGACGTGTTTAATGCCATTGGTTGATGTGCTGGTGCATAATCTGAACGGTGAGTTCAACCAGACCGGTATGAAACTCCGCCCAGAATTCAGAAAAGCCGAGCCATCGGAAGATGACGAAGTCACGATTCATGCGATTGAGATAGACGACTGAAAAATGATGGGCTGGGTGATTAGCAGATTATATGTCTGTTAACCACCCAACCCATCAGTTCTGTCATCGGCTCAAAACGTTTCGTCTACTTTTCGCAGATCTCTACAGACGCTCATCTAGCAGTTATTTGGTGGGTATAACATTTACGTTTACCGATTGAAGGAATCAAAACAACGTGGAATCGCCTGATCGTTCTTTGATGAGCATTTCGACAATTCCTGGAACGTTGTGCTTCAACTCGTACTGCCAATATTCATTTACTGCTGACGCGGATACTTTGGGTTTCATATCCGGAAGGCAAGTGAGAGTAGTTTCTTTGCCATCCAGCATGAAAGTCATCTTGTCGCTTTTGAATGAACATACCGCCCTTACGTCATCCTGGATCACTTCTGCAAGCGAAGAAAAGGCATCCCGTGCATCACCATCAGACACGTGATTTCTCACAGTCCCATTCATCGCATAGTCAAGCAAATCAAGTGCTGCGTGACGATCGAGCTGATTGTGGAATTGCTTGTTATAGTAATGCTTCAGACAGGAGAAGCATGCATCTTCGCAATCGCAACTGGTGAGTATGCCTCTAGTCTTGCCGAAGAGTTTCTCGAGATTATGCCCTTTGGAAAGGGCGGACGAGTATCCGGCTCCACTGGAGAGAGAATCGAAAAGAAACACGTCTGCGAACGCGGATTCACCACTTCCATCAAGACGTGAGCGGCTGCCGACGCATAATTCATTGAAATCGATGTCCAACAGGTCGACGGCGGCGAGACGCATCGCTTCGGCAAGTGATACGCGAGCCCGTTTCAGCCATCTATTCGCTTGACCGACACTCACCTCGCTCGGGTCTAAGCGGAGGGCGAATATGATCATATCCGTATTGAACACGTCTCCGATATATATTCCGCTGTCAAAGTCATGCGTGCAGTCAGGCTGCCGGTTCTGCGGAGTCTTAGTATAAGGCGCCTTGATACGCTTAGCTATACCTGCTGAATCCGTTGTCGGGAAAGCGGCTCCGCACCGGGAACAAATCGTGAATCCCTCGCTATTCGGCCCTTTATTAATGACCATAAGGGAGCAGTCATGCCTTTCGCTGTACTTGATATGAGCATAACCGGCATCCGTCATCTCTTCGGAAGGCGTTGCGGAATAGAAGGGTGGTTCCGCAAAGGATAGTTCGGAGCGCTCGCTTGCTGATGGGGAAGGCTTTCCGTCCTTTGGCGCGAAGCCCCATGGTTTGAGGAATGGCTTGTGTTCAAGTCCGGGTTCTTTGCAGAATGGGCAGCGGTCAGGTTCTCTCAATTCTTTTTCGTATCCGAACCATCCACAGGTCGGGTTTGTGCAGAGAAGTACCTCGTTGTGATAGTCCTTATTATTGAAATATTTTCTTGCTGGTTCGAAAGATTCTCCCTGTTTTTTAGCGAATCTTGACGAATGCGAGTAGATCCCGCCAGAAATGTACCGTTTCTTATTCACAATGAGTTCCCGTCCTGGGGCGTATTCGCTGATGGCCATGTCGAGTGACCGTTCCGGACGTTGCTCGAGTGTTTTGGCATCGGATGAATCCTCGATATCGAATCCGGTGACGTTACGAGGGAAGGAATACGTTGGAAGTATGGCTGCTTCAAGGAGGCTGTCCAAAAGACTTTTGCAGGTTTTATTATCTGCGGACAGATAATTTTCTCTGTATTTCCCGAAATCTTCTTTAAGATTGTTCAATTCCACAGATAGGGCCCGACGGAATCCATCGGGATCCAGCTTCCAATTCTGTGGGATTATCTGTTGCTGGACGATGGTGCCGAAATCGTACGATTTGAGGAAGGAATTCCATTCCTTCCAATAGCTTTCGAAGAAATCCTCAATGGTGATGTTCTCCATTGAGAATCCATGTTCGGTGCTGAAATCGGTGAGCAGGATGGTCGCCAGATGCCGTCTGATTAGCTTCTCATTATCCACATCGATGTGTGGCTCTCTCAACTCTCCTCGAACAATATGATCCGGGTGTTCGAAGTAGTGGTTGTCGAATGGCCTGGCATCGACATATGTCACGATAGTGGATATCGAAGAGCCACGACGACCCGCGCGTCCCGCTCTTTGCTGGTAGTTCTCACGCATCGGTGGAATGTTGCGAAGCGCCACTGCGGTAAGGGATCCGATATCTATACCGACTTCCATCGTCGTCGTACAGGAGAGAACATCCACGGGCTCTTCGTTATCGGACGTATAAATATCTTGGAACCGCATCTCGTATTCCTCGGTGGTGGACCAGCTTTCGCTCTGACCATCCTTATGGGACAGCTGGGCTGTATGTTCCTCAGTGTTGATTCTTGCGCGTAGGGAATCGTCATCACCTTGGAGAATCTTGACTATTGGATCGCGCCAGAACGCAACGGAACTGAAATCCGCGAGTTCATGCATGTCGCCTTGCCGGCAATGAGGGCATTTGCCCCATAGATCATATGGTGCGTTTTTGCCGCAGCGACTGCATACTTTCCATTGGGTATTCGGTTCGATTCTCAATGTGAGGCGGTGCGGATTCAGGTATTTGTATCGAATATCTTTCGCCGATGTCTCAAGGAAATGATTTAGCGCATTCGTGAGATGCGTCATTTCATCAGCATCGAAACGTTTTTTCAAGAACTCGTACAACGATCTCTTTCCCTGAGTCTGTCCTTTGAAAATATTGTCATGGTCTATGCCATATTCTCTGGAGAAAGGCATTGCCTTATCTCGTGTGGACCATTTGATATTTGAGTCCAAAGCGGCGTTGTGGATGAGCAGATATTCACTCCACGCGTAGAAAATAGCCTTGAACTCGTCTTCAGTAATTCCGCTCTTGTCAAGTTCCTCGCTAATGTCGAATATATCTTCATCAAAAGGATCTATCCATCCGATGGCCATGTCGCTGAGGGACCGATAATGGTCGCAGACTAGTGCCAAAAGAAGGCGCTGATACTCTTCCGGCACATTGCTGTCGCTGCTTCTTAGAATTCTCAGGAAACGGTGTGGATTGTCGAAACGTCTCTGGTCGCTTTTGATTTGATCCATTACGACTGTGCGATCATCTCCATAGAAGATGCGTGATTTATGTTCCGAAACGGTTTTCAGGAACATCGGGTAAATCGCACTGACCGTTGCCTCGTCTTCGTACTGCTGGTACAGGTCGTATGCCGCCCGGCACAACAGCTTGCGCATCAGGTCCTTATCGGAGGATTCGGTTAGGTCGAGCGCTATTCTGGCGGCGGCTTGTCTGCTATCGGAGAAGAGGATCACTTTCTTTCCGGCGTTCGGATTCCTTCGTAGCTTTTCCGGGTCACTTGAAGGCTCTTGCAACGAGAATTGTTCGGCGACGACATTGTAGAACGGTTCGTTGCCTTTGGTCGTGAAATCGCTGACTGAAAGACGGCCATTGCATTTCGGGCAGGTGGTGAACTGCATCCTTTTGCCATCCATGTTTTGGGGTTGGTCGAAAGAGAAGGCCACATGTGAGAAATGCGGTTGTCCGTGATGATCGTCACGGTATATCTTGCCGGATATCGTATTGAGCCATCCTGTCTTGACGTCGTCTGGACGGGAATCTTCTGCTATCGGCATGACAATGATTTCTTTGATCTCACTGTTCCCGACAGGTTTCTCGTTCCAGAAGAAGAAGCCGTCTTCACCGGGATTGGCGTAGCCTTTAAGAAACAGAGCTCCGCAGGTACGGTCGGTGGCCAGTTCGTAGGTCTTTGCGCCGCAGGAACAACGTCCAGCCGATTTGTTGATGAACGCCTTGCCAAGCGGCAGATCATCTCTTTTCTCCACATGAGGACATCCAGGATCGGCGCAGATCGTGAGCGACTGGATTCCTCTGATGAAGAGATGCATGCGCGTCGGCAAGAGCGGCCGTCCATCGTTCAAGGCCAATGCGGCGATGTTCAGCAGGATGTCGGTCGCGTTGGTGGCATCGGGCTCGTCGTTGAAGATCTCTTCCGCGATCTCGTCCAAAGTCATTGTTCTCTGGCGGAGAATCTCCTCCAACATTCCGAATTGCTCAATCTTCTGGAGCTCGTCTCCGGCCAGTTCTCGTATCGTTTGTTCATCCATGTCATTCGGAACAGGTCGTCCGATTCCCGACAAGAATCGTCGGAGACGTGTCATCGACGTATCCGGCCCATCACTGGTTCCGGCAGCGGCTACTACGTCTTTCGCAGAAAGGATTCGGGAGCCATGTGTGACTTTCTGTTCTCTGCCTGTGATGATGCGCAGCTTTGAGGCTGTTCTGCCTGCCATGTCCTCGAAGAAGTGTGCGACCGGCTCATGGTTTTCAGGAATGGAAGCGGAAGTCAGTATGAATTGGAAACGCTCCATCCCGACACCGAGCTTTGCCGCAAGGCGTTTCAGCAGCAGGGCTACCTCGCCTCCAGCAGCGCCTTTATACATATGCGCCTCATCGAGAATGAGCAGCATTCGTTCCTTTGGATTCCGTTCTAGCCATTTCGCGGTATTCTTCCAGATACCGTTTTCTGTGGATCGGATAAGCATGTACTGCAGCATGGAGTAGTTGGTCACCAAGATGTCCGGCGTATGCCGTTGCATTTCAAAACGCATTAGCATCTCCGCATCCAGCGGACTCCATCCGTCCTCACCTTCCGCGATCACATCGGCATAGGCAAGAATATCCTGCTTTTCCGGGAAACGTCCCGTTTCCGACAGATGAAGCTTGTCCTCCTCACTGAGTTCACCGAAATCGCGCCGCAGCGTTTCGGCGTATTCCTTGTCGCGTCGCTTGCTCCTTGTGTCACCTGCATAAGGTGTCCTGCCGGTATACATGCCGAATTGGGGCCGTCGTACATTTCCGACGGCACTTTTCCATATGTCAAAGAAACTTCCTTGCTTGTCGCCGACCATTCTGCGCAGACGGCCGACCTGGTCGGATACAAGCGCGTTCATCGGATACAGGATCAATGCTCTGACCGCCCGGCTTCCTTCCCACGACAGACGGTCGCCGGTCAATCCTATGGCTTCTCCCGCCATTTTGGAGACGAGCGGCCACATGAAGCATTCCGTCTTTCCGGAACCAGTTCCCGTGGAGACCAGGACATCATAGCCGTTCCAGAATGATTCGAGGGATTCGATTTGGTGACTGTAGGGTTTGGCGAATACGCCCTTGTCTTTCTCCGCCATAGTCTGGAGAAGGATTTTGATTCGTTCCGGAATCTTGGCATTGCCGATACCTCCTTCGGCAAGCTGGTAGGCTTTCGCCGCCTCCAGATACGGTTTCTGGAACAGTGTTCCAGGAGCGGCGAGTGTTTCCTTGCATCTGGAAAGAAGCTCCCGTGTCTTGCCGAAGTATTCGGTCTCGATGTATTCGATGAGTCTATTCGAGATGGCTTTCTCGGCGTCGGCGATACTCAGTTGGACTGGCATGTTTTGCTGTTCCTTACTTTGATTCCGCAGGATTCAAGCATATCCGTGGCGGTTTTCAATAATTCGGTGCGGATGATTCGGAATACGCAATCATCGGGGGTTTTCTCAGGCCATGTCATGAAATCAAGCCATCTGGATGTTTCGGGCGGAAGTAGGCTGAAAGGCGCTTCAATCCTGTAATGGGCATCATCCAGTTTTTCCACGTCCGCCCAATAGGGATTGCCCACGATGTTCCTCAGATGCGTGTACAGCGACGGCCATCGGTAGTCGTCGATGATTCTCGCTTCGATAGTGTCCTGATGGTTATGCAAAAGGAAGTATGTGTATTTATGGGCTTCCTGTCTCCTTCCAAGACCGATTCCATCCGGTAAAACGGGTTTCGGAATCCAACAGTCCCTGACGCTCTTTCGGGATGGGTCGGCGTATTCGTTGATTCCCTCGTCGGAGCAAGACGACCAGGCATAGTATTCTCGTGGCAGATTCCACCATTCCGGGTTACGTTTGATCTGTGGTTCAGCTTGGTCGCGTTTCGAGAGCATCATTCCCGAAATCGGCAGAGACGTGTCGTCGCCTGTCGTATCGTAAACGCCTAAGAGCGCCTTCAAGCCATTGTCGATTTGAATCGTATGGCGGGAGGAACATCTGTATGTTTCGCCGTTGTTCTCGGAGATGATGTCACCGACCATGATGAGTCTGTTGTAGAGGAGTTTGGAAAATGGCGTATAGTGCCGTTGGCTGTTAATCCATTGTCCTATGAACGGATATATGGATGAGATTCTGTCGAGCCAAAGGTTCAGTTTTCGTGAAATGATGCCGGGCTGGCATCCATCAGCCCCCATCCGTTCATCGTCCAGACAAAAGGCTTCGATCCAGAATCTTGAAGCGGAATAAACCGTTCTGATGCCGAACGATTTATCCGATTCATTTCGATATCGACTCATTCCAAGATCCGCGGCCATAATATTGAGCAAGTCGTCATGCTTCATTGGCTGCGTCCTTGTCGATTCTTCTGAGAAGCCGTTCGGCTCGATTCGTCTCATCTATGTTTTTGGCGAAGATCATCATTTCTCTCGGTCCGGCGAAGGCATAGACCAGAATGAGCAGATGATCGATTGTCCATTGCTGGAAATCGCTCATTCCTTTTCTTTTTTGCTGCTCATCTGTTTTGGCGCTGTTACGTCGAAATGCCTCGAGTATCTTGCATGGAAGCACGAGCGCGTTATTTGGCAGCGTGTCTTGAAGATTTTCGTCTAATGATTCCTTGTTCTTGGGCTTGAATTCGACCTGCTCAATATCGGACAAGTCTTTTGCTTTGTATTGGGCCAGCATCTCATCCGAGGGATCCTGCATGAATCCATCGGTCGGTACATAGAAGATACGTTCCCATAATTCCGGCGCGAGGAGCTTGAGGTTTCCTCTCGCTCCGATGGGGAAGACGATGGTCTTATCGGTTCCCGATCGCACGAGGGAGAATAGAAGTCCTTCGTTCATGGTGTCGATGATATTGTCTATCACCAAGACTGTGCAGTCTACTTGATTTGCCTTCTCCAACACGGTGTCGGCGTTGGTCCAATCAATTGGCACTGCGACATGGTAAGCGGGTTTGCCGGATATCGTGAACGACAACGAATTGGCGATGCTGCAGCAGAATGATGAATCCATGGCAAGGAATCTGGTCGCTGCCATTGTTGCCAGTAATCCGTCTGATAATTTTTCCGTGCTGATTTCCCCGATTGCGTATATACCGGAATCTTTGAGATTGCCGATGAGCGTGCCGCCCGCTTCTACTCCCGGTTCTGCTTTCTTTGATGCGCCAGACAGAGGGCAGGGGAGGGGAATCGAATCGATTGGGCTGTCGGTGGCCGTTGGCATGTTCCGAACGACACTTCGTAGCCCGATTTTCAGAGCAACGTTATTTTCCAGTTCTTTCAGAACCTCGTCCTCATTTCGACGCGTCATCTTTATCTGTTGGTCGAGTTGGGAAAGCTCCTCAACAGACTTCGAATGTTTGGCTTCGTCGTCAGCTTCTCGTTGTTTTAGCGAAGAAAGCATAATGTTCTTTTCGCGTATACGATTCTCGATTTGCTGGAGGGTTTTGTTCCTTTCCTCGATTTCCTGGTCCTTGCTTGTAAGAACAACTTCAAGACATTTACGATGGAAGCTTTCGTCTGCCGCTAATACGTGGCTGATGATCCGATTCATCAAATCATCATCAGCATGTATCAGCCTTTGTACTACGCGCGAGTAGAGCTGTTCATCGTGCTCATTGAGAGGTCCTCCTGCATAGGTTTCCAGTGTGGTTGGTGAGCTGATGGTCTCCTTGAACAACGCTGCGATTCTTTGACGCTCGTCTTTGGAATAATTGAAGCCGGATTGGTCGCAATACCATTTCAGATAGTCATCAGCATAATCCTCAAAAGGCCTGATGGGTATGGTGCCTTTGGGATCCGGAAGAGTGGCTTTTGAATAAAGCATCCGTGCGGTCTTTTCTCCGAACTGTCTAGTCAGTACCAGCACGTCGTCTTCATTGATGATGAAGCAGGGTGCCGTCACTTTTCCGTCATGCATGTATTTGCGCAGCTTCGCTCTTCCATTCTGGAATTCAAATTTGCTGCTCTGGAGCATAGTCGCTTCCAGCATGTTTTTCTTGTGGCGCTTGTATACGAGGAGAATACGCTCTGCTGGTCTGCCTTGGTATTCGAATCCGACAGAAAGCATCTCAGAAAGCGCGGCGTTGTTGTCTGTCAGATAGACCACCTCGATGAGGCCACGCGGATTGGTGTCATAGGACGAATTATGGAAATCAAAAGGATCAATTACAGTCGGTCTGTTTGGTTTTGAGGGGTTAGGCCTCCACCTCAGGCGTACGAAATCGCTGCTGAAACGTTCACTATTGCTAGTGATGCTCATCGAATACAGCGTTGCTGGGTCATCCGGATCGTTCTTATCGATCCAACGACCGGGATCCAGCCACAGGAAAGGGATATCCTGCGCTTGGGAATCATAGTCGGCAAGACGGAGATAATTGTTGACTGTGCCGTCATGGTTGTACCGAACCATGCAGATTGATTCTCTTATGTACTCTTGTCCCCCTGCCATTTTTATTCCCCTCTCCTTGCTTGGATTAGTATTTTGTTTTTTGATGCGCTATTTTCCCTGGTTGCGATGCCGGCACGTCTCATTGCAATTGACATGCCGTGACTTACTTCTCGCAGTCGTGACTTCGAATCAAGCCCAGTGACGGGGCAGGACGCTGACTTCACTGTCATACCGGCATTGTTTACGCATAGCAGGAAAGACCTTGGGAATGCCTTCCTTGCTGATGCAACCAGAACCAGATCCTTCCGCTTCGCAGGAAGCGTTTCCTCGCTTGTAAGAAGGCTCTCGGTCTGGACGTTCCCTGTCCTCGAACGTATTTCCACGTTCACAGGGAATGAGCAAGTCAGATTCGGCTTGTCATCTGATGTCAGGATCACCGACGTTTCGTCACACTCCGATGCCGAAAATGCTGACAAATCGATTTGATCTTGGCTGATCATTCGCCATGTGTGGAATTCATCCGGTCGGGACACCAAAAAACCGGTGTCCAATTCATAAATTGGGCGTTCATGTTTGCCTGTTCCAATATATCCGAATGGAGATATGTAGTCGTCTCCCAGCGCATAGATTTCTGCGGGATGCGTGAGTTGAACGGTTCCATTATCCTTGTGGCTGCCGGTTCCCTCCGGTTCGTGATATATGACGGATGTGTTCTCGAACAATGGCTGATCGATTCCATTGGAGGTGAGAGATGGAGGCCAAAGCAAATCGACTGTTCTTTCCTTGTCGGTAAGACGGCAGCCGAAATGGGCGAACATATTCGCAGCGGTCTCTCTTTTGGAGGATGACGCGGCAACAGACACACGCCAAACAGTGAAACAGCTGTTTGCTGTAAGGACTCCGACTTTTTTCGCCGTATCGAAGGATGTGGCAACCGATTTGGACAGTTTCGGCTCCCTTGAATCGATTACAAGATAATAACGTCGTCCCACATACACGTCATTTCCACGTCGGATTCGGATTCCGATATGGTTGGCATGATTTGGCGGAGCGCTGTCATAGTCACTGGTGAATACCATGCCGGATCTGCAATCTTCGGCTTCTCCTATTCTTCTGCGTATGGATTCAGGAGCCATTACCGTTATCTCATTGCTTAGTTCCAGCGTTGGAAGTTTCCGAATGGGAATCCTCAAAGACTCAGCTGCCATCTGCCATAACGGGTATGTTCGCCCATTGACTGACATGTAAGCCTCTGTGGTCTTTTTGAGATCGCTGCGCAGTCTTTTTCCGATTCCATACAGTCCCGTCTTCAGCACGTACCGTTTTGTGGATTCGCCTTCGAAATCAAGGAAGATGGGAACGACAGGATTCCTCATGAGGAGGTTTCCGGATCCGTTACCGCTGACATACTCATCACAGAATTTGGCCAGTTCATCATTTCGGTGATGCTTGAAATAAGTTGTGACTTTCGTGGAATCCAATGCGGCGAGATCAACTGGACGACCACAGTAAGGGCACTTGAAACGGGCGCCACGAGTGACGCGCTTTCTCCCCTTACTGCTGAGATCATGCGCGAAGACAGTTAGCTCTCTGCCATCTTTTAATGTCTTCGCCCGATCCATCGTTTAACCTCCTGTGGTTGATGATGAACGCTGAATGGTCATGTCCTTACTGACCTTTTCATTGTAGGAACGGGTGGAAAGATTTTGTCAGATTTCTAAAGGGTGTGTTTCCGGAATTGGACGAAAAGAATGCGGAAAAGCAGAGGGTTTCCACCCCTAATGGCATACAATATATGCGAAAACATTGGGATTAAGAGCATATGGGGGAGCACATGGCGATGAAGCATGGCGCGCATTCGGAACGAGAACTGCTTTCTCCCGGCATGAGAGTGCTGATCCGCGGCCAGGAATGGCTTGTCGATAAAGTCGAACCGAACAGCCTTGGGAATCACGCCGTCTCATGTACTGGCATCTCCGCTCTGGTACGGGATGTGACGGCCACGTTCCTTGATGATTTGGACACAATTACACCTGTCGATCCGGTGAAGACGCGTTTCATTCCCGACACCTCGGCAAGAGCTGCGAAGTCGCATCTGTTCATCGAGAGTCTGTTACGTGCCACTGCACCGACCGATGCGAGGATTCATGTCGGCAACAAGGCTGCCATGGACTCCCTGCCATACCAGCTCGTTCCAGCAAAGAAGGCGCTCACCCAACCGCGCCAGCGAATTCTCATCGCCGACGCTGTCGGTCTTGGCAAGACCTTGGAGGCTGGCATCCTGATGGCGGAACTCATCAAGCGCCGCAAGGGCCGCCGTATTCTCGTGGTAACGGCGAAAAGCATGATGGTCCAGTTTCAGAAGGAGATGTGGGAACGGTTCACCATCCCGCTGATTAGTCTGGATTCCTCGCGTATCCAGCAGATTCGTTCCGAGATTCCTGCGAACGCCAACCCGTTCTCCTACTACGACAAGGTGATCATCTCCATTGATACGTTGAAACGGGACATCCAATATGGCGCGGCACTCGATGCCTCGTATTGGGACATCATCGTGATCGACGAGGCTCAGAATGTCGCCGACCGTGCCGTCAACGGCCGTAGTGCGCAACGCGCCAAGCTCGCCAAACGCCTTGCCTCCCGTTCCGACACGTTGATTATGCTGTCCGCCACGCCTCATGACGGCCGCGCTCGCAGTTTCGCCTCGTTGATGAACATGCTCGACCCAACCACTCTGCCCGATCCGGAGCAGTACGACAAGAAGGATGTCGAACACCTGTATGTTCGCCGTTTCAAGAAGGACGTGATGGCCGAGGTGTCAGGCAGCTTTCCGGAGCGCAAGGTGACGCAGGAGAAATGCACGGCCACCGCAGCCGAGGAAGAGGCGTTCGATTACTTGACCGATATGAAACTCGTCATGGATATGCATCAGAAGAGAAGCAATTCCTTCTTGTTCAAGACGATGCTTGAGAAGAGTCTGTTTTCATCGCCGGCAGCGTGCATCAAGACCATCGACGAGCGAGTAAAGCGGCTTGCCAAAAAAGATGTATCCGACCAGACCGGAGACGTCGACAGACTTGAAGGACTCAAAGCTGCTTTGGAGAAGATTGGTCCGATGCAGTTCTCTCGATACCAGAGACTGCTGCAGCTTCTGCGCAGTGCCGATTACGGTTGGCATAACGGCGAAGACGCCGATGACCGTATCGTGATTTTCACGGAACGCATCGAGACGAAGAACTATCTTAAGGAGCGTTTGCGGCAGGATCTCAAACTACCGAAGAAGGCCATCGTCTCCATGGATGGCGGCATGAGCGATGTGGAACAGCAGAAAATCGTCGAGGATTTCGGTACGAAGTCCTCGCCTATACGCATTCTCGTGGCCTCCGACGTGGCCTCTGAAGGTCTGAACCTGCACTATCTGAGCCACAGACTCATCCATTTCGACACTCCATGGTCGTTGATGGTGTTCCAACAGCGTAACGGACGCATCGACCGTTACGGGCAGCGCAAACAGCCTGATATTCGTTTCATGATGATCAACTCGCGTAATGCAAAGATTCAGGGTGACGCGCATATTCTAGAGATCCTGCAGCAGAAGGAAGACCAGGCACGTAAGGATATCGGCGATCCGTCCTTGCTCATGGGCAAATTCGACGTCGATCAGGAGGAGGATTTCACCCGCGAAGCGATTGAGTCCGGCGAATCGGCGGAGAATTTCGCAGCCAGACTTTGTATTCCTGATGAGGACATCGATCATTCGGACGAACGTTCCGAAGATGTCGAAACTGTGCCGGATGACGATGTTTTCGATCCATTGAGTTTCTTCAACCTCACTACGCTGGATGGCTCCGATACTACGAGCACTGAGGAAAACGAGTCCGCAGGGGAGAGCGTGACTGGGAGCGCCGACGATGGCGGCATAGCCGATCCCTCTACGCTGATGTCGGATTACGAGTATGTGGATGAGGGGCTCTCCTGCGAGGAGTTCCGGCAGTCGGCTGGTCTTAAATCGAAACGTCAGTTGCGTGATACTCATGGATTCGCGGTGGAGTTCCAAGGGGATAGCCCGTTGCGCGCGTGGCTGCGCAGACGTGTGCCGAACACGCAGGTGTTGCGAGACAACATCGCCGAATGGAGTGATGACGCGAAATATTGCGAAGACCAAGCCAACGGTCTGCTGGCCCGTATCAACGACGAGTCATGGAGTCGGGTCCAATACCTGTGGGAGTTGAATCCGATCACGGAATGGGTCGGGTTGAAGGCTTCTTCACTGCTGTACCAACGTGACGAGGCCCCGATTATTGGCGTGACCAACGGAAACCTGCATGCGGATGAGACGATTATGCTGATGAACGGCATGGTCGCCAACAGGCACGCATCCCCGGTGATCGATGAATGGTTCGGTGTACGGTATCTCGATGGCGAATGCATGGGCATGTTGCCACTTGAGGAAGTGTGGCGTATCACCGGATATCGTGGGAACTTGATTCCGGGAACCACTGAACGTCGTTATGTGAATCGAGAGGATTCCGCGGCCAGCTCCGAACAGATAGATGCGGCACAACTGCTGTTGGAGGATGCGGTATCGCGCGGCAAGAGCATGCTCAGCGATTGCGGTGAACAATATCGTGCGCAGGCAGATGAAGAAGTGGCTCGGCAAATGGGCCGCATCGAGCATTGGTCCCATGCACGCAAGGCACTGTTGCAATCCCAAGGCAAAAACACCAAGGAAAACACAAAACAGGTTGATCGGATGCTCGAACAATATGCCGACTGGGTTCAGGACACATTGGATGCCTCCGGCGAACCGGTGATTCGCATTGTGGCCGCATTCGTAGGTAAGGAATAGAGGGGGAGACCATGGCGAAGGAACTGAACGAGACATTCCCAGGTATCGAGGCGGTCAATGACTTCTACACGCCGTATTACATGAAGGAATATTTTCCGGATGAAGTGAAGAATGCCTCTGCACCTTGGAAACAGCTTCCTCCTGAGGAACGCCCAGTGCGACTGCTGAAGGACATGCGCCAGTCGTTCACCGAAGTCATCAACAACAACGAGAACGATCTGTTTCCAGCTGAACGGGTACGGAATTTCATCGACGGCATGCTCGCCGCACTCGGCTATACGCAGGAGGGGAATCAAACCAAAGACGAGGGATTACCTGACCGGATTTCAGGGAAGTCTGTTCCTGTCTACTATCAGGTCAATGATTCCGATGGGGCTCCGCGCTTGCAAGTTCTGGTGAGCCTGTCCGATAGTGCTGAGGCAGGCGTTCTGGAATGCCCCATCGAAGATGGCTCTGGCAAGGACGGCACCTCCTGTGAGGAATATGCACGTATGCTGCTTGCCGATTTCGACGAGCCGGCACGGTGGATTCTTCTTATGGGGTTGCATCAGATAGCGTTGATCGACCGCCGTAAATGGAATGACAAGAAATGCATGCTGTTTGACCTGGACGAGATCTTCAGCCGCCATCAGGATCATGTGTATACGGCGATGGCTGTGCTGTTGCGTCGTGATAGTCTCTGCCCGAACAAAGGTGACAGTCTGCTTGACGCGTTTGATGACACGTCTGCGAAGAACGCGGTTGAGGTGTCTGACAATCTGCGTTCCGCGTTACGTGAATGTGTGGAGATCCTTGGCAACGAGGTCATCCACGACTGGACTTGTAATAAGGGGCGAAGCATCGACGAAATCGACGCAGGCGACCTGACTGTGCAGGCGTTACGCTACATGTACCGTCTGCTGTTCCTCCTGTTCATCGAGGCGAAGCCGTCGCTCGGCTACGCGCCGATGAAATCCGACATCTACCGTACCGGCTATTCGCTGGATAGTCTGCGAGATATTGCAGAACAGATGCGTGGTCGCATGGATGAGGCTGGCGATTCCACCTATCTAGCGGACACATTGCGCCGACTCGACGATCTGGTGTTCAACGGTTACCCGAAGGCGGATGAGGATTTCAAGGGGCTGGTTGGCGAGGAAGCCATCAATGCGGTGTTCATGGTTCCGCCGCTCAAGGCGCACATTTTCGATCCGGAGCGGACCGTGCTGATTGAACATGCTGCACTCCGCGACAGCGTAATGCTGCGCATCATAGACCTGATGAGCGTCACCAAGACTGGTAAGGGAGTCAAACGCAGGCAGCGCATCTCCTATGCGGCCCTGGGCATCAGCCAGATGGGTGCCGTGTACGAGGCATTGCTGTCCTACCGTGGTTTTATCGCCAAGGAGAAGCTCTACGAGGTCAAACGCGCCAAGGATTCCTACGATCCTTTGAAAGTCGGCTACTTTGTGCCGGAACGCGAACTCGACAATTATTCGGAGAGTGAACGCGTCCGTTACCCGGACAAAAGCCCGCATGCCGGCGAGCTACGCACCTACGAGCCGGGCACATTCATCTACCGGCTTGCAGGCCGGGAACGTGAAACGTCGGCCTCCTTCTATACGCCGGACAGTCTTGCGCAATGCCTGGTGAAGTACGCGCTCAAGGAGATTGAGCCACGTATCCATCAAGCCACCGATATTCTGAGCCTGAAGATCTGCGAGCCGGCTATGGGCTCTGCGACCTTCCTGAACGAGACCATCAACCAGTTGGCCACTATGTATCTGAACCGCAGGGAGAAGGAGCGGGTTGCCGAGGAAGGACAGAAGGCGGCGATTCCTGCGGAACGCAGGCAGGCTGAACTGCAGAAGGTCAAGATGTACATCGCCGACCACAACATTTATGGCATCGACCTGAACCCCGTTGCAGTGGAATTGGGGGAAGTGTCACTATGGCTCAACACCATCTGCGAAGGATCCTTCGTGCCATGGTTCGGCACGCAGCTGCAATGCGGCAATTCGCTGATTGGCGGCCGCCGCGTCGGATACTTGGAGTCGGATCTGGCCAGCACGACCAAGAACCGTCACTGGTATGAGGTCGAGCCCAAGCGCATCGGATTCGACCGGAGCTCGTCGTCCGTCAAGCGCATCTACCAGTTCCTGACCGGGGATCCGGACATGTGCAAGTATGACGACAGGACTGTCAAAAGCATTGAATCCGAGAATCTGGAAACCATCAAGGCGTGGAAGAAGGCTTTCGCCAAGAAGCCATATTCCAAAACGGAGATCGGCCTGATGAGGGCGTTGTCGAAGACCGTCGACGAACTGTGGCGCGGCCAGATCAAGGCACGTCGGCAATTGGAGAAGGCGACCCAGGACGATCTGATCATCTACGGTTTCGATGCGAATGCTTCCGCGGCAACAACCTCACCATCCGTGAGAAGGACGAGATGCTTCGCGTTGCCTACCATTCGGAGAAGGCCGAGAATGCCAGCGAATACGCTCGTCTGAAACTCGCCATGGACTACTGGTGTTCGCTGTGGTTCTGGCCCATCGGTCAGGCGGAATTGCTTCCCACAAGATCGCAGTACCTCACGGAAATGTCGCTGATTCTTACCGGCGAGGTTCTGCAGGAAGAGGGATTCACGCTGATGTCGATGGATGACGATCAGCCCACGCTTATGGACACCATTGACGATAGTCATGAACGCGACTACATGTATGACCATGCTGTGGATCTCGATGAGCTGTGCAAAGGTGATGGGGAACCAGCGCAAAGGCTTCGACTGGTGAAGGAAATCGCCAAGAAACAGCGGTTCTTCCACTGGGAGCTCGAATTCGCCGACGTGTTCAAAGACGGCGGCTTCGACTTCATGGTTGGTAATCCGCCGTGGGTGAACGTGCAGTGGAGTGAGACGGATGCCGTTTCCGATGCGAATCCTTATTTTGCGATTCATAAGCTTACGGCTTCCGATTTGAGTAAGCGTATGGGTGAACTTCTAAAGAACGCACGTATACGAACTATGTATCTTCGGGAGTATGTGAATATTGCCGGTGCTTTGGCATTCTATGGTTCAACAGGTAATTACCCGCTGTTGCAGGGGCGGATTAACTTATTCCGCTGCTTCTTGCCAAACGCTTGGGATTACACACGTAAACATGATGGTGTGAGTGCATTCGTGCATCCCGATGAACTGTATGGTGACACGAGAGCAGGCGTACTGCGTGAGCAGATGTACCGCAGACTTCGATACCATTTCCAGTTCATCAATGAAAAGAAACTTTTCTCCGGGGTTCATCACGAGACGATGTTCAGTTTGAACGTGTACCGGAATCCGGAGACGAATGACAAGCTTCCTCAGTTTGATTCCATCTGGAATCTTTACGATCCCAAGACTATTGATGAATGCTATGCGTCCGATGGCGTTGGTACCATTCCCGGAGTCAAGAACGAACTGGGGGAATGGAATACGCGGGGGCACAAGGGTCGTATCATTTCCATCTCCAAGGGCGAACTGTTAATGTTTTCCAAACTCGTGGGGGATAGCCAGAAGGATGGATGGAAGCAGACCCCGATGGTCGGTATCCATGCCGCAGAGCTATTGCATGCTTTGGAACAGATGGCAGATATTCCTCGATCGCTGAGAACCTACGCTAACGAGATCACCTATTCTCCAATGTGGAATGAAACCAATTCCCGTAAGGATGGCACTATCAAGGATGGTGTTCATTTCCCGACCTCAACGAAAGCGCTGATTTATTCCAGTCCTTTCATTGGTGTTGCCAATCCGTTACTGCAATCCACCCGCAGAAACTACAAGGTCAACAGCGATTATGATCCAATTGACTTGACCGACATTCCAGCGGACTATATGCCGCGCGTGAAATACTCGCAGGCATGCACGGACGCGGAATATAAGTCGCGCGTGCAAAAAATGGCTGATCCGAATCAAGAAGACGGTGCCGTCAGCCGATTCGATGCTGTTTATAGGCTCTGCAATCGTGAATACGTTGGGCTCGGCAGCGAAAGGACGCTACAAGCGTCCTGTGTTCACCCAGGCGCAGCCTGGGTGAACACCATAGCAGGCTATGGTGTGCACCCAGAGCGCTACGCGTTGCTTGCGCTCATGAGCGGCCTGGAGGCTGCTTTGCCCTATGATTTTTTTGTACGTTCGGCTGGAAAACCACACATCAACAGATCCGTGCTGGAATCTTTACCAGTTCCGGAAAACATCCTCGCTCCCGAAATTCGTCTCCGCGGTCTGCTGCTCAACTGTCTGACCAAGTCGTATGCAGACCTGTGGCAATCCTGCTGGGATGAGTCGTACACGTCCATGAGCTGGGCGAAGGATGATCCTCGACTTACCGCCGATGCATTCACCTCATTGACGGATGAATGGAACTGGCATACGCCATTGCGCACGGACTATGAACGCCGGCAGGCGTTGGTGGAGCTGGACGTACTGGCATCCATGGCGCTCGGCATCACCTTGGCCGAGCTCATCGACATCTACCGTCTGACCTTCACCGTGCTGAGCGGCTATGAGGATGACACCTGGTATGACGCGAATGGTCGTATCGTGTTCTCCAAGAAGAATTACGGTGATTTGACTTTCAAACGTCCTGATTTCGAGAAAATCAAGAACGCGCCTGCGGGCAAGGTGTTCCCCCGCACCATCACGGACGACACCCAGCCGGGTGGTCCACGTGAGCGGACCATCGAATATGTGGCGCCGTTCGACAAATGCGATCGCGTGGAGGATTACAAAACCGCGTGGAAGTTCTTCACGCAGAAGTATGGAGATGTCAAATGATTCCCATGGTGCTTGCACGGCATATCCAGTCCGGACTCGCCGATTACGTGGAGACTACGTTCCCCATGACCAATATGCCGTTCCGTGGCTCCATCCGTAAACTCGCCCATCAGGAGGGCATGCTTTCCCAGGAGCCGTTCGTATCGGTCAAATTGCCGTTCCGTGTGGTCGGCAAACATGCGGAATTTCCGTTCCCATGCCTGCACCCCGCATACCGGCCATATGCGCATCAGATGCGTGCCTTCGAACGCATAGCGGCGGGTGAATCCACATTGGTGGCCACCGGCACCGGATCGGGCAAGACCGAATGCTTCCTGTACCCAATCCTCGACTACTGTTATCGGCAGCGCAGGCTCGGACGCAAGGGCATCAAAGCCATCCTCGTCTATCCGATGAACGCCCTCGCCACTGACCAGGCGAAACGACTGGCAGAACTCATCCACGATAGTCCGGAGCTGCGCAACAACGTGACCGCGGGCATGTATGTGGGCCAGATGAGCCAAGGCGGCAGCGACAAGGATAACCACGCCATGACTGCCACCAACATCGTGACCAGCCACGATGAGCTGCTCAAAAACCCGCCGGACATCCTGCTCACCAACTACAAGATGCTCGACTACCTGCTGGTGCGCCCCAAAGACTCCCGGATTTGGGACAGCAACGATCCGGACACGCTCAAATACTTCGTCGTGGACGAATTGCACACTTTCGACGGCGCGCAGGGCACTGACTTGGCCTGCCTGCTGCGCAGGCTCACCGACAGGCTGAACACCACCAGCGACGATATGTGCTTCGTTGGCACGTCGGCCACCATGGGCACCGAAGAGACAGTACGTGACGTCTGTGAGTATGCCAGCCAAATCTTCAACACCACGTTCACGCCGGAATCCGTGGTGACTGAGGATCGTCTTCGCGTTGACGAATTCTTCGTCACCAGCGACTATGACGACACCATGCCTACTGCCGCGCAGGCCGATCGGCTCATCGAACTCGAAGAGGACGTCGACCCCGATAAATACCTTGCCTATGCGGCCCAAGCGTGGCTTGACGACGCCCCCACAGAGCCGGTCTCCGCAGACAAGGCACGCATCCGGCTCGCCGAATCCCTGCGTCATTCAAGGTTCCTGGCCAGCTTGTCCTCGCTTATCTGCGACGAACCTCGGCAAATCGATCGCAAACTGCTGGACAGGCTCGCCATCATGGATGCAAGGTTCAACGCCTTGCACCCACGCCAGCAGAAGGCCTGTGTAAACGCGCTGATAGCGCTCGTCTCCCGCGCTCGCAACGGTTCGGAGGGGCACACACGTCCGTTCCTGAATGTACAGGTACAACTATGGGTCAAGGAACTCGGCCGCGTGGTCGCCAACATCACCTCGCAGGAGGGGAGCATCGACTACCGTCCGGTCGTCGAACTGTCCAAAGACGACCTCAAGACCCGCATGCCGGTGATTAACTGCCGTGATTGCGGAGGGACCGCATGGATTGGACTTGTCGGCAAAGACGGCGGTATCAGCATGGGCGATCCCAGAACGTTCTACAACGAGTATTTCGCCTACCATGCCGACAATGCGTTGGTGACTTTGCAACCCTGCACCATGGATTATGTTCTTGATTCGCATGCCGACAACGGAGCCATGGTCTGGTTCTGCAATGCATGCATGAAGGAACAGGCCGTAGAACGTTTCGAATCCACGGAACGTGAATGCCCGGCCTGTGGAGAGCAGCGCATACCCATGGTCGCTAGGGGCATGGAGCTTGTATCCGGCAACCGCAAACACTATCAGTGTCCGTTCTGCGGCAGCGAACAGGACATCGCCATGGTCGGCGTGAGAACCACCACGCAAGTCAGTGTGATGCTTACCCAACTTTCCGGAGACTCCTTCAACGACGACAGCAAGGCCATCGTGTTCTCCGACAGTGTGCAGGATGCATCCTACCGAGCCAGCGTGTTCAACTCCCGCACTTGGCGATTCGCCCTGCGCAACTCCGCCATGGACTACATGCGCGAGGAACACAAGGACGGCGTTTCCCTCGCCGAATATCTCAACAGCCAGAACGACTACTACCATCGCCGCTATCCGGACGACAACGAATACATCGTGCGATTCATTGCGCCGAACATGACATGGATGCGCGAATACGAAGCCGTATTGCAAGGCAATCCCGCAGGGCCCGGCCGGCGTCAGCTGCTCGATTGGATCGAGCGCAGACTCCGACTGGAATCGCTGCTGGAATTCGGCATGCGCTCCCGTACCGGACGTACGTTGGAGAAATCCGGCTGCGCCGCAATAGCATTCGACCAGAGTCTCCTGAAACGTGTGGCACAGACCGTTGCCGAATGTTGTCATAACGAGATTGGATTGCACGAGAATTCCATCATGGAGACTGACTGGCTCCGACTGATTATGGCGTTCCTCGACCAGCTGCGCACGAAAGGCGCGTTCTTCGACGTGACCTATGACCAGTTCCTGCAAAACGACGGCAACAAGTTCCTGCTTTCCAACACGAACATCAAATGGATGCCCGGCATGTACGCGGATGGTATGCCCTATTTCCTGTCGGACAAGGAGCCAGTGCGCAAAGGCGTTTTCAATACCCTGAATTCGCCGGCATACCGTCAGATCGTCGACCGGTACCTCACCGACGGCGCCCTTGAAGGCGACATCCACCACGAGCTGTTGGGAATCGTGCTCGAAGAGTGCATAGCAGCAGGATTCATCACGCAGCAACGTTATCCAAGCATGAAAATGGAACGCACCGTGTACGGGCTCAACGAGTCCGGCTGCATGGTCAGTGGCAAGGTAACGCAGTTGATCTGCGACACGTGTGGACGGAGCTATTCGTGCGCTACGCAGAACCTTGACGCGTGGAACGGAGCACGTTGCCGTATCCGCAAATGCCCGGGCAGACTGGTCTCCGGCACTCCCGAAGCCGAAGCCCTGGAATTGCGCTACTATGGCAAGCTGTACTGCGGGGAGCCAGCCGATCGCATCCACGCTGCCGAACACACGGGGCTGCTCAATGGCGATGACCGTGCCAAGGTCGAAGAGGAATTCAAGCGCAAGAACCGCAAGCCCGGCGACGTGAACGTGCTCGCCTGTACGCCGACTTTGGAGATGGGCATCGATATCGGAGACCTCTCCACAGTGATTCTCTCGTCAATTCCGCCTACCCAAGCCCAGTACATCCAACGTGCCGGTCGTGCAGGGCGACGTGACGGCAACTCCTTGGTGCTGGCGGTGGCCAATACCAAGGAACACGACACGTACTTCTACCAGCGTCCGAAAGATATGCTTGGAGGCGCGGTGAACCCGCCGCACATCTTCCTCGACGCGACCGCAGTGTTGGAGCGTCAGCTCACCGCCTACGCATTGGATCGTTGGGTGCATGCCATGCTGGATGCCGGCAGCGAACCGGCCGATGTGGTACCCGACAAACTGAAAAACTGTTTGGATAATGTCAACGGCAGCGGCTCCAGCGGGTTCCCGGTGAATTTCCTGAACTGGACAGGCCAACATTCCGGCGAACTGCTCGACGGATTCGGAAGAATGTTCTCATTCTCCGAGGAACTCCGAACGCAGCTCGACGGATTCGTACGCGGTACGGAAGATGGCAGCACCATGGCCAGACGCGTCTACGATGTGTTCCAAAAACCAACGATACCGTCAGAACGCTGGAATCGCAGAAGAGCGCTGCGAGGCAGCTGCTCGACGAGCTCAAGAAGAAGCCCTCCGACTCATCGTTCGAAGAGCAGCAGCGCGAATGCGAAGATGAGATTCACAATCTTGGCCGCATCGTCACAAGCATTCTCAACACCAACACGTTCAACTACCTTTCCGACGAAGGTATCCTGCCCAATTATGCGTTCCCGGAAACCGGTGTGACCCTCCACACCATCCTCAAAGAGGACAAGGAACCGTCCGATGCGGCACACGGAATCGAGCCTGCCGCGCAGGA
Source organism: Bifidobacterium merycicum DSM 6492 (assembly GCF_900129045.1). Lineage (GTDB taxonomy): Bacteria > Actinomycetota > Actinomycetes > Actinomycetales > Bifidobacteriaceae > Bifidobacterium > Bifidobacterium merycicum. The sequence continues at coordinate 454,654 of NZ_FQTX01000001.1, forward strand.
CAAGACGAAACGCAGGGGGAAGGCCACGCGTGATTTCGTGCGCCCGGCGGCCACGGCCATCACGGAACTGGCGCCGGGAAACACGTTCTTCGCGGGCGGACGCAAATACAAAATCAGCCGCGTGCTATGTTCGAAAGGCGGTGCCGACGACGAACTGGCAATGTGGCGCCTATGCCCGAACTGTTCGCACGCGGAACCCGCCTCCAGCACCGAGAACCTCGCCAGCTGTCCCTCCTGTGGGTCAATGCAGTGGGCCGATAACGGCCAGAAAAGGCCGATGCTGCGCATCGACACCGTCATATCCGATGAGACCTACAGCGAAAGCCTGATTGAGGACACCTCCGACAGCAGACCCAAGACCCAGTTCCTGAAGAATACGATGGTGGACATTGATCCGGCAGACATCCAATCGGGATGGCAGTTCAAGGGAATCACGAACTTCGGATTCGACTACACGCCGCAGGGCACAGTCCGTGAAATCAACTTCGGACAGGTTTCTGATAGGGGAGCCTCGGTGGAAATCGCCGGTAGCAAGGAGATACGTAACGGTTTCAACGTGTGCCTGAAATGCGGCGCGTTGCTCGGCGAGCGCGAATCACGGCACGCCTACTTCTGTCCGGAACGCAAGAAGGCGCAGGAACAGCAGTTGGAGCAATCGGAGCGGAACGGCACGTGCCTGTTCCTATACCGTGAGGTCAAATCGGAAGTGCTGCGTATGCTCGTGCCAGGGCTTGCCGATGCCCAAGGTGCGGACGGTGCTGCGGAGTCATTGACCGCCGCAGTGATGCTTGGGCTGCGTGAACGCTTCGGCAACGTGGAACATCTACAGGCGACACTCATGAACGAGCCGTTGCCGGATAACTCCGGACTGCGCAAAACCTATCTTGCTCTATATGACACAGTGCCCGGAGGAACTGGCTATCTTAAGCAGCTGTCCGATCCGGATACGATGTTCGAGGTGTTTTCCAGGGCAAAGGAAGTCATGGAGCATTGCGAATGTGCAAAGAACGGCGGCGACGGGTGCTACAGATGCCTGTATGCATACAGACAAAGCCAGGACCTGAAACTTATTTCCCGTAAGACCGCGCTGGCGATGCTCACGGGCATCCTCGACCTGGCCAACAAACGCAGTCGTGTGACAACCGTTTCGAAGATCAACACGAACAAACTGTTCGACAGTGGACTCGAACAGCAGTTCATCGAAGCTCTCCGGTGCATGCATGCCCATCCCTTCGCGGAATCCGACGATGCCAAGGGACGTCGCGCCATCGTCAAGGACGAATTCATCAATAGCAAACCTGGATATTCCATCACCGTGAACGGAAGCGTGTGGAGCGTCGAGCTACAAGTCGCGTTGGGGCCGGCCGATGGGGTCGCGATTCCCTGCAAGCCTGATTTCGTGCTGACGGTCAGCAATATCGATGAATCTGGTGACGTGGTTGAGCATGACGGAAGGAAGCCGGTTGCCATCTTTACCGATGGCCTGCAATACCATACAGGCATCGTCGCCCAGGATTCCCTGAAGAGGGAAGCGCTTCGTCAGGCAGGCTATCGCATATGGTCCTTGGATTATGACGATGTGATCGGATATGTGCAGGGCAAGGATGTGGCGCAGCTCGCCGATCCGATGCTGGCACCCAAGTCCATGCCGTCTCCGGTGGCTTACAAGAGCACGATTGGCAAGAGGACTGACGAATTCAACCCCAGCGAAGTTTCGGCAATGGCCATGCTGGAATATTATCTCGCGGAACCGGATGCCGAACGGATATTCGCCATCCAAGCGCTGGCAATGAGCTATGCTCTGAATCCGCGAAACAAGAACGTTGAACCTCAGGCCGTGGATATGCTGCATCGGAATGAAGCGTTGCACGGCGAGAACGAATCGACATTCATGATTTGCTCGTCCTGGAATCCTTCGAACTGCACGAGACTGAAATTCCAATCCGGTTTGTGCATTGGAGAGGATATGCGGACCACCGAACCCCACGTCGGCATGGTGTTCTCGGACATTCAACGTGATGCCGCGAAAGCAAAGAACGATGATTATAATCCGTTGGATGCTTTGGACGAGAACGAGGCAGAGGCGTTCAAAACGCAGTGGGCAGCCTTCTGGCATTTTGCGAACGTGATGCAATTCTCGGAATACTTCCATGCTATCGGTGATGCTGCGCTACGTGACGAATCCATGTACGAGCCGCTTCGCAACGGCCTGCGGAACGCTCCTGATCTGCAGAAAGACAATGATTCCGAATGGAACGATATTCTGGCGGATCCGACCTACGTGTATTGCGCGGATGAAACCAAGGAGGCCGTCAAACGGTTTATTGAGTCTGACATACCGGCACCGGATGCACTCGGATATGAGCTGCTGGACGAGAACGAGGAAATCATTGCGCAGGCAGAGCTCGCATGGGAGGATGGGAAGATCGTGTTTTTCCCGTCCTACGACTTGCAATCCGACCGAGAGAACGCCGACGAATTCGTCAAGCGCGGCTGGACTATCATTACGGAAAACAACGATGACCTTGACAAGGTATTCGCTTCACTGACGGAAGGCATGGAACGCTGATGGCAGATATACGTACGATGAACAAACCCGTGGTCGCGCTCGGCAGCGATCTTATGTGCAGCCTGCTCGAGCTGCCTAAGAAAGCGCAGAAACATGCCACGACGTTTCTGACAAAATTCCAGGCGAATCCTCGATCATCCGGAATCAATCTGGAACGAATCGCCAATGCGGCGGACGAAAAACTGTATTCCGCGCGCATCGACCAGCGATATCGCGCCATCATCGCTTTCCAGAAAAGCAGCAACGTGTACGTTTTGCTGTACGTTGGAGACCACGATGACGCTTACAAATGGGCGGAAACAAAGCGAATCAGCGTCAACCCGAATACGAGGGCCATCCAGCTGTACGATATGGCTCCTCAAGAGGAAATCGACGCAGCGATGCATGAGGATTCCCAAAACAAAGTTGGATGGGGGAGCGTTGCCGCAAACGCGCCCCAATCAGATTCCGCTGCGTCGGAATCTGTTCCCCAGCCCACGGAAGACCATGCCGGCACGAATCACGGAATAGCTTCAGCTATTGCAACTTCAGCTGTGACGGACAAGACGCCGCAGATGCCACAGCAAGCTCCCGAACCTCATACCGGTCCGCTTCCAGACACTTACCGGGCATTGACGGACAATGACATGCGCCGGTTCGGTGTGCCTGACATGTACGTGCCGGTCATGTGCACGAGAAAAACATGGGAAGCGTTTGAACGGTGGGGGGCCAGGCTCCCAAAGGATGCTTTCACGTACCTTACCTTCGTTGCTGAAGGACTTCCCAAGTCCGAGGTCTTCGGACTGCTCGATGAAACCGAAGGCAAGACCAGCGACAGGCTGGGGCTGGAGCAGCAGATGTCTGCCTCGTCCATCGAATCTGGTGAAGAGGCCGATCCGGAGGACTTCCGTGCCGCCCTGTCAAGCTATGCGTCGCAGCAGTCTTTCGTGGTCGTGCAGGGAGAAGCGGATCTCAAACGTATTCTGGATGCGCCGCTGGAACAGTGGCGTGTGTTCCTGCATCCATCGCAGCGTCTTTATGTGGAACATGATTACCATGGTCCGTTCCGCCTGCTCGGCGGTGCCGGTACGGGAAAGACCGTGGTGGCCATGCATCGCGCGAAACGTCTCGCTGCAAGACTGCTGAGAAGCGGTAGCCGTCAGAAAGTGCTGTTCACCACATACTCGCGTAATCTTGCCACCGATATTGCATCGAACCTGAAACTCATCTGCACGCCAGACGAATTCAATACCATCGACGTGGTCAATCTCGACAAGCTCGTAAAAGATCTGCTGACGGGGCATGGCTATTCCGGTGAGATTTGGTATGACGGCAGCCCCGACCATGGCAATGATCTTGACGCTGTGTGGCGTAAAGCCATCACGTCCATCGGCGTGAACGATTCGAAACTCACGGTTTCCTTCTTCAAAAGCGAGCTCAGCCAGGTGATTGTGCCGCAGCAGGTGCGGAATGCAGCCGATTACATGCGCGTACTACGCAAGGGGCGCGGCACGAAACTAAACCGAGCGCAGAAGCTCGCCGTCTGGAAGGTCGTGGAAACGTATCGGCGCATCATGCAGGCGAACGACGCGTACGATGTGGACACGGCCATGCAGAACGTCGTGTCGTTGCTCACGCAGGGTGATATGCCAAGGAAATATGCGCATGTGGTGGTCGATGAAGGGCAGGACTTCTCCACGCCGGCATACCGTGTGATTCGTGCTCTGGTGGATGAGGGAGACGATGATATCTTCATTGTCGGCGATGCACAGCAGCGCATCTACGGGCATATCGCGGTGTTATCGAAATGCGGCATCCGAATCCAGGGACGTGCCCGCAAACTGCGGATCAACTATCGCACCACCGAACAGATTCGTAGCGCCGCCGACTCCATTTTCCGTAGTTCCGGCGCCGATGTCGCGGATTCGGTGTTTGCGGCTGTTCGCGGCATCGGAGATGCTTCGCCGGCCACAACGTTCGATGACCTGGACGGAGGGGAGAGCCCGACCGGCGACAGCCGGTCGCTGATGAGCGGTCCCGTTCCTGAAACGCGGCGGTTTGCATCCCAGTCAGATGAGATGGATGCCGTTAGGGAATGGATTTATGGATTGTGCGGCACGGCGGAAGACGCGGCCAGCGATGAGTCCGACGGCGGGCGTGTGGATCCGCGTAATGTGTGTGTGGTGGCAAGAAGTCGTTACTGCATCGACCAGTGGTATAAGACGCTTGATGACGGCTTGCCGTATGGCGTGTACCGGCTTGGTAGGGATGCAGAAAACAGGCAAAGGCAAGGAATTCGCATCGCCACCATGCATCGAGTTAAAGGTCTGGAATTCGACTATGTGGTGGTAGTTGACGTGAACGATGGGGTATGCCCGCCGAAGCCCGCGTTGCAATCTGCTGGTGCCGATTCGGCCGCGTTGAACGAAATCTACAGGGAGGAACGAAGCCTCATTTACGTAGCCATGACACGTGCTAAAAAGGGTGTGCTGCTAACTGGCGTCTCGGCGCATGTGAGGTAAGGGAAGAGGAGCACCATGGACGCTGGCAAGAAAATTCTGCTGGATTTATTCACCGGTTCGCTTCGGTTCGTGGTTCCGGTGTATCAGCGTAGATACTCATGGGGCAAGGCGCAGTGCCGGCAACGCATGGAGCACACGCCACTACCTGTGGACATGTCTCAACTTGATGACACCCTGCAAACAGCGAACTGATCGTCGCGCCATGGACGGCCATGATCCAAAGTGCACAACTTTTCGGGCACTACCTCTGCCACTCGTTTCACTCCTTAATTGTTGATAGATATTCTATGAGTGATACAAGTAATCTCGGAGAAATGATTTGGAGGCTTGCCAGCATCTTGACTTTCAGGAATCAAGGCTGTATTCTAGCTTCCATGGATTGGGAGAGCCCGATCGGCGAAGGCCTTGGAAGAGATTCCAAGGCCTTTCGTTTACTGGTATTACAGATAGGCAGGGGCATCGTGGATTTTGGGCCCAAACTCTATTGGGTCGAACAGAGGATAGATCTTCAGCCCATAGCCTGCCAGTTTCCCGTCACGTGACGTGCGCATCTTGGGCAGGAGCATTTCCCATGCCCTGTTGCGTTGTTCGGGGTGAAGATAGTGTACGCCTATTGGCCTTGCTACGAGATCGGCGAGTTGCAGGCCGGGAAGGTTCGCTTTCTTACTAACACAATGGAAATCGAACATTCCTTTCAGTCCATCGATGCCGGATTGGTTTACCATTTTTTCGAATTCCCGTTCAAGAGTGCGGTCCTCGTTGCCCCCTCGGCTTTCAAACACGATAGGAATCCGCCGTCCACGTTGACCTCGTTCCTGCATTTCATAAAATACGCGCTCCACACCGAATTGCGTGCCAATGGAGTATGGATTGTCTGGCGCGTTAAAGTGTGAGTACTTCCGTTTGTCAATGAGTGAAGACACTACTGTGTATTCGGATTCGACCATGATTTGATTGAGTCTGTCGAAGAATTCGCTGCGGATGTCATCACGCATAAGAATATTGAAGTCACCTTCACGCTTGCGAATCTCGCGTTCGTGGAGGATGGGAATGTCGGAGCCAAAGAAATCGAACTTGAAACGTAGAATCTCCGGTACTACATGCGTGTAATAATGCGTTTTCTCGAAGATGCAGAATGATAATACGAATACAGGGTAATTGGCGTTGACTGATTTCAGACTTTGGTCGCCACTTTCGTCAACGAAGACAATGTAATCTCCGAAATTATGCTCGCCCATTCCCTGTTCTTTCAAGTTTGTACTTCGCATTTACGTAATGAGGTTATTCTACTCGTCGAGCCATCTATTTGATTACATACACCTTGGACGAACTGCGGTAAATCGGCAGTAATATCTCGCCGCGGCGCAGCTTCTGGAATGGGTTGTACGAATATGCCGCAACACGGGCTGATTTTGTCGACGTGTATGGCGATCCATCCGGCCGCAAGACAAACAGCGACACATGGACAAGTTTCGGCGTGGGTTCGGAAATCTGCCACCCAGATGGGACGCTGAATATCCGTGGCGGCTATATTACGTCGACCTGTACTTCACCGACACGTTCCAGTATGCGAAGCTCTACACCATGAGGGATTCCGTTGAACGGATACTGGCAAATCTGGGCGAGGTGATTTGGGACGAGCCGGAAGCTGACAAGAAAAACCGACACCTTTGGGTACGGCATGACGTGGATTTTGCCAGTGACATGACGGAAGCCTACCAATGGATGACGGACGGGCTGCTCGCCATGCGCAATGTGTATGAGCTGCTCGGCTGATGTTTTGGCCGTTTCGACTGCTGTGCGTTCAATGCTTCATACAATGAACGTAGTCATCCGAAAAGAGGCTGTCATGAAATACGGAATGAGGAAACCCAGCTGGAAGAAGAGCCTGTCCGCGCGTACGAAGGGCCGCGCCACCCGCGCAATCAAGCGGGCGTTGATTCCCGGCTATGGCAAGAAGGGCATGGGCTGGCTGCATCCCAAGCGCAAGCTGTACAACACCATCTATAAGAAGACCACGTTCAGCCTGTTCGACCTGTTCAAGTAACCAGGGCTAGGGGGGGGGAATCACATGTGTTCCAATCCAGACACGTACGAGTTCCGACTTTCATTAGACCTTCCTCAACAGAGCGCCGTTCCTACTGATACGTTTTCTGCCTTGCGGGAAGTCCATGAATATTCAGCGGAGAACGGCCCGCGTTTCCATACGGCTGCTGAGATGTTTGATTCTCTGGGAATATGACAGGTCCCGCCATGAGAACATTACGTATGGCGGGATCTGGTTTTGTCGCTGTTGAGCTGTCGGACACTCAGGCGAGCATAGCCTCGATGTTGTTGCCTTCCGGATCGTGTACGAAAGCGGCGTAATAGGTCGGGCCGTAGTTCGGGCGCGGGCCGGGTTCGCCGTTACCGGTGCCGCCATTGGCAAGGCCAGCATCATAGAATGCCTTCGCTGTGTCATTGTCGGCGGCCTGGAACGCCACATGAATCGGCGCGACGGCATCGCCTTCGGCTGCAGTGCTCACCCACACGGCGGAACCATCCTCGGCCACGAACGCCTGAACACCCGGGAAAGCCTGGCCCTTGCCGTAGCCCATTAAGGCTAATAGCCGCGGAAAGCAGTGAAAGCCGGGGTGAAGCGGTTCCCGAGCACGGTTCAACTGTGCGCAGCGTTGTCAATGATGGGCTTTCCTGCCGGTATGCGTGACCGACATCCGCGCAGAAAGGGAGAATATGCATGCAAACCATCACATCCAACGCGGACAGCTTCGGCAATGTGCTGATCAGCGTGGGGTTGCAGAACCGACGCCCGTTGCCTTGGTGGCGCGGCAAGCGGAGTATCCCAGGCTGCAGGCGGGTCGGTGCAGGCAGCCCCTGGCCGTCTGACAGAGAATGGCGCCGCTGGAAACATCGGTACGGCGGTGCATGCCGCGGCAGGCGCCATGCTTACGGCCATAATGCAAGCTTCACGTCCATGGTCGAATCGTTTTCCTTGAGCCAGTAGCGGATCTCATCCTCCGCCACATCAAGCGCCTCGGCTCGCGGGTAACCGTAGATGCCCGCCGAAATCAAAGGGAACGCCATGCTGGTGCAGCCGTGCACGGACGCAATCGCCAGACAGCTGCGATAGCAGGAACGCAGCAGCGCCTCCTCATTATGGTCTCCGCCACGCCAGAGCGGCCCCGCGGTATGGATCACATACCGTGCCGGCAGATCAAACCCCGGTGTGATCACAGCCTCGCCGGTTCGGATGGGGGAGAGCCTGTCGCACGCCTCCTGCATCCGGCTGGCCCCGGCCGCCCTGAAAATGGCGCCGCACACGCCACCTCCCATCAGCAGATCGGTATTCGCGGCGTTGACAATCGCATCCACCTGCATATCGGTGATATCGTGATGCACTACGGAAAACGGCATGGCCTTCTCCTTACCTCGTTGTCTTTTCGTGCGATTCATATGGCCCGTGTCCATACGGCTCGTGTTCTTGCGGTCCGCGCATAACCGGTCCATCGTATAGCGCACGCCGCTCATACGGCTCCGATTATGTTATGCCAGGCGCCGCAGCAATGCCGCGATATCGGCGTTGCCACGGTCGGCAAGCCGCGCGGCGAGCTCGGCGAACGTGACGCAATCATGTGCATCGATCGCATCCTGCAAGTAGCCCAATGCCCTCCGCGCGTCAGCGGTCTGAGGGCAGGCGGCCAATGCCAGCGCATCATGCAGCGCGTTGCCGTTCAACGGGCGAACCAGCTCCACGGTGAACGAGCCATCATCCATGAACTCCAGCAACGCCTCATCGCCAACCTGGATCATGCCATCGAGCACAAACCGGCGAATCGTTCCCAGACCTACACTCGTGCCCGTCCAATACACGCTTTGCACGCCGAGCGGCGAATCCAATTCCACGGTATCGCCGAACCGCATATGCAGAATATTGGCGATGGCAAGAGGGAGAATGCTGCCGCTGCCACGCGCATGCTCGGCATTCACCGTAATACGCAACGCCCAGCCGCCAGGAATGCGGAACATGCGCGCCACATCATACGGATTTGCATCCGGCACGTCATAACGCTCCTCGTCAGCGAGCGTGACCACGCCATGAGAGGAGAGGAACGGCAGCGTGGAAGCATACGTCACCACACTGTTCGGCGAAATCGAAAACTGCGAACTCAGCTCTTCCACCAACGCGTCCAACCGCACCGAACCGCCATTGCGCTCGATGCGCTCGCGGATCTCCTGACGAATCCCCGAATACTCCTCCAAGTCCCATTCACGCAGCGCCCATGTGCCGATGTCCACACGCATGATGCGCTCATCGATGGCAAGCCTGTTGGCCAATGATCTTGCGTTGCCCGCATTGATACGTTCCGCGATCTCCTCCGTGGTAAGCGGATGCTGCTCAACGCTCAGCACCGCGGCGGCACGATCGCCCTGAGTGCGCCCTAGAATCGCGTGATTCTTATACAGCATGACATCCGAATAGGCGAGCCAATCGGTGAAGTTCCGGGTCTCCCGCTCACGCTGTTCCGCATTCGCATGACTTGCGCTGGGGGCAAGATCGACCACGCCGTACTCGTCGGCAGCCTGCGGCAGATCCGTCTTCACCAGTTTGACCGCATCATCGATGGACGGTGTGGCCAGCCAGCCGTCCGAAACGCTGAACGTGGGCGAGCACAGGTTGCCGATAAGCGGCAGAATAGCCAAACCTTCGGGTTCGACGGTGCTTTCAAGCTCGGGAATGATCCGTGCCGCCGTGGCATAGCGCAGAATCGGTCCCTCGGCTTCGAACATGGCGGCAAGACGCTCGGATAGGTGGAATTCGCCGTCCAACAGCGTGGTGATCTCGTTGCGCAATGCTTTTTCGATCTGCCGAACGCGCTCGCGGGTGATGTTGAATTCCTTACCGATTTCATCGAGTGTGGAGGGCTGTTCGGCCATTAGGCGCTGGGTGGCTATTGCGTATTCGCGTTCGTCGAACGAGAACAGCAGCATGGTCAGCGATTCGGCGAGCGAAGGCGGCGCGGATTCGATGGGTGTAAATTCGTTGGCGGTATTGGCGGCGGCTGTGTCGCCTGCCGTGCCTGTCGTGCCGTCTGCACAGTTGAGCACGTCGTGGAATGTCAGCGTATTCAGTTGCGACATGGCTTGCACGATGCTGGGTGGGCGGTGCTCCGGGGCATGCAACTGAAACGGGTGCGTATCGCCGCTATTGTGCTCGGCCATCCATTGCGAGACGGCCAGTAGATCGTCGCAGAACGTGCGCGCCTGCTTGCGTTCGCCATGCTGTGGTGATGCGTGGCGCGGCGAATGTGCGTTGCCAGTCTGCGTGATGTCGTCGCTGGCATCGGTCGGCATCGGGTTGGGCTGTGTGCCGTGATTCGTTGTGCTTTCCAAGCGTCCCCCTTTTCCTCTGTGGCTCCACAGTACAAGCTATAGCGAACGTTTGCATCGGGGTGGCTGCGCAATGAACGATGCCGAGGGCGCAACGCTAGCGGATGTGCTTCACATAGGTGCAGAATGGGTACCCGGTGCACCCATAGAACGTGCTGTTCGGGTTGTTGCGCGTGTGACGTTCCGTCAACGCGCTGCCGCACATCGGGCATTGCGGGGGCAGCGAGACGCCACGGAAGATATTCGGGCAGATCTTGTCGTGCAACTCGTAGATGAACCTCGATGGCCTTGTCTGATCGACTACGAAGAACATCTTTTTCTTGCAGCGGGTCATGGCCACGTAGAACAGGCGGCGCTCCTCCGCGTGCGGATAGCGTTCCACCTCGGGCAGCAGCAGCCCCAGCAACGGCTCCTCGGGGATGGTGCTGGGGAAGCCCTTCAGCCCGCCGGAGCAGCATAGCAGGAACGCGAAGTCGCGTTGCAGCCCCTTGGACTTATGCGCGGTCATGAATTCGATGGCCATTTCCGGTTTCTCCAGGAAGGTGATGCTATTGCCGTCGCAGCGGAACAGCCCCTCCTGATCCTGCCCGGTGATGAGATTGAGATCGCTGCGGTATCGCCCCAACAGCAGCACGGACGCCTTTTTCGGCAGCTTGCGTAGCTGCTCCACGATCACGGTGAACCGTTCCTCCGGTGTTTTGCCGCCCAGAGCCTTGAGCGAATAGTCCTTCTTCTCGTTGGTGCTGTGCAGATGCTTGGCATACAGGCTGGGATCGGCCATCACGAAATCGCCGCTGGCTTCGATCAGACTGGTGCGGAAACGCCTGGTGGTGGTGATCTGGAACATGCGGGTCTCGCCCCATTGCTCCCACAGCTTGTCGAAATCAAGGATCAGCCCGATGTCGCTTCCCGCGAACCGGTAGATCGACTGCCAATCGTCGCCCACGCAGAACAGCGAGAAGTCCCGCTGTTCGCGTAACGCTCGGATTAGCGCATACCGCGGCCGCGACATGTCCTGGTATTCGTCGATCAGCACATAACGGTACTCGTGACGGTACTTGCCGGTTTTCACGCATTGGATGGCGTCGACGATCATCCCCGGGAAGTCGATGCCGTTATTGGCTCGGAAGCATTCGGCGTAGGCGCGGTACAGCGGTTCGATCAGATCGAGCATCTCCGCGTTGCGCCCTGTATGCTTGCCGCCGTAGCGCCGGTTCAGCGCACGCATGCCGTCGACGTTGATGTTGTTCGAACGCATCTGCTGGATGATGGTTTTGGCCGTGTCAACCAGATGCTGTGCATACTGGTTGAAGTCGTAGTCCTTGACCGGCAGACGGAAGTTCTCAAGTCGTGCGGCGGCCGCGTACTTCTCGCCGAGATGTTTCGGCATCAGCTTGAATGCGAGCAGACGGTAGGGGATGTTCGTGGCGAGCAGCTGGTCGAAGGCGGCTTTGATCGCCTTATTCGCCACATTCTCGTCGATGATCGGCCGGTTTGCGATGGTGGAGCTCCGGCAGATCTCAAGGCCGAGACTGTGGAAGGTGCAGGCGCGTATGGCCGCGCCGGTCTGCGCCTGAATGCGGGCGGACATCTCGTCAGCGGATTTGCGGGTGAACGAGAGCACGAGAATCTCATTGGGCTGCGCCTTGCCGGTGTGCAGCAGCCATGCGATATACCCTACGATGGTGGTGGTTTTGCCGGTTCCGGCACCGGCCAGAATCAGAGTGTTGTGTGCCGCGCCCACGATGGCGCTGATCTGTTCGTCGCTCAGCTCGTTCTTTTCGACGTTGCCGATCGTGCTTCTGGCGTTCGCGATGGTGGCGGCGTCCAAGAGCGGCTGAGGTTCAAGTCTTCGGGAGTTGCTTCGTTTGGTGGTTCCGTAATGGCGGCCGATAAGATCGAGCGAAGGCAATGGCGTATCGCCGCCATGCGACTGCCGTGCCGTGGCCTGGGTTTGCCTGCCGGCTGGCTTGCCGGGTTGTGCGGAGCGCTGTGGCTGCGGCTTGGTGGAGTTCTGGGAGCGCTGGCCTGGGGCCGTTGGACGGGCTTTGCCGGCTTGAACTGCTGGGGCGGGGGATTGTGCGGCGACTGGTCGTTCTGCGGCTTTGCCAAGCAGGGTCTGTTGTATCAGCTGCCAAATTCCCATGAGTGCGCCTTCCGTTTTGCGTGCGCAGGCAATTATACTTCGCGGGTTTGCGCGTATCTGCACCGGCGGCATAGCGTGCGGCATGGTGCTGGGTGCCCCTTGATTCCGGTACGATCTTGCGTGCCTCGTTGCATGTGGTCGCCGTCCCTCATCCCGGCGACTGCCATATGGTGTCGCGGAAGGATGCCGCAGCTAGAGCGTATTGAGACGTTATGTTCAACTGTGTCGAATTAGGGGGTATTGGGATTCGTACCTCAGGGGAGCGTCACGCGTCGCCATGAGCGGTGGCTCACGCCGTGGTTTGTGCCGTGACTTGCGCCGTGATTCGCCTCACTGAGCGCGTCGGTCGCTGGCAAGCGTCAGATGCATCGGCCCGTCGGCCACCATGCCGATCTGCATATGCGCCCCATAGCGGCCCTCATATACCGGAATGCCGCCCGAGCGTAGCGCCTCGTTCAGCCTGATCCACATGATGAGCGCATGGTCCGCGTCCGCGTCACGGCTCGTCAGCCGCGGTCGTCCGGTTGCCGGACGCTCAACACCGGTCAGGGGTTGGGGAATCGACATGATCTCGCCGTCTATATCCTGGATCGAAGCGGACAGCCGGCCGTTCGGTCCGTCGAAGCAGCGCATCGTAAGGATGCGGTGCGCCATACGGCCCGCCTCCCGTTCGTCGTCGCCCGGCTCGGCTTCGACGGTCAGCACAAGGCCCGGGCCCATGTATCGCTGTTCGAAGGTGGGGTCGATGCCGTTCAGTTCGTTGAGTACCGAGACCGCCGCCTCTCGAACCCGTTGCATGAGAACACGCATGCCGTCACCTCGTCGGGGCCGTTGTGCCGTCGGCATTCGTCTGCAGGCGTGCCGCATGGAGTTCGTCGCGCAGCTGCGAAACGGTTTCGGACAGTCGCATGACACTGTCCTGCAGCTGCTTGATCTCGTTGTCGCTTTCCTTGGCGCGCTTGGTCGTCTCGCTGTCAACACGGTCGACGATCCACGAGGCCAGCGTGGCCGTGACGACGCCGATCAGCGCGATGCCGGTGATCATCAGGCCGACCGCAATGCATTTGCCTTGCCAGGTCACGGGGGAGAGGTCGCCGTAGCCGACGGTGGTGACGGTGACGAACGACCACCACAGCGCCTTGCCGAAATCAGTGATCGTGGCGTTTGGTGCGAGCCGCTCCGCATCGAGTATCGCCAGCGAGCCGATATAGATGAGCAGTACCGCGCTGCCGCACGCGTACATGGTGATGCGCCCGCGTACCGCCATGCCGCTGGTCCGGTTGAGCACGTTGAGCACGGCGACCAGACGCAGCAGACGCAAGGGGCGGAACATCGGCAGCACGATTGACATGAGCATGATGAGATTGTTCTTGAGCCAGGCTTTCTTGTTGCGTGCCAGCGAGATGGAGACCACATAGTCGATGATGAACAGCACCCAGATGCCGTTGATGGTTTTCTCGCACAAGGGTATGTGCGTTCGCGCGATCACCTCCCACGAGTAGGCGAAGACGAAAACCAGCGCCAATGCCGTCATCGGCCATTCGGTGACGCGCTCCCATTTGCTCAGTGTCATAGATGCTTCTTTCTGTGCTGTAATCCGCAGCATACGGTACGTGCCCATGCCGTTACGGGTCCATGCGGCGTGCGGATGGCCTCGTACGGAAAGACCCCGCCGATATATAACGAGCCATACGGAAGCATTCGACGGGAGCATTCCATATGGCTCGAAGGCGCGGGGCCGGCAAGACGCCGGTTATGCCCGCTACTCGCAGGCGACGCCGTCCTTGTCTCGGTCAAGTGCCGCACGATAGCCCGGCTGGCCCTGGTAGATCGGCGCTGCGCCGGCTTCACGCGCCGCCGTGCAGTTCTGGTAATAGACATCGGAACCGGAGCTTTGCTGTTGTGCCTGTTGTTGTGCCTGTTGTTGTGCCTGCTGTTGCGCTTGGGCCGCTGCGGCTGCGGCATCCTCGGCGGCCTGCTGCTGTTGCGCCTGCTCCTCGCTGGTCTGCGTATCGTTCTGCTGCGACTGCTGCGCGCTGGTGGCCCTCACGCCCGCATAATCAGGAACGGTCTGTGCGGGGCAGGAAGCCAGCACGCGCTCCATCGCGGACTTCTCCGCCGCGGTGACCCACAGCGAATACTTGTGCTTCACGCCGATCTGCCTGGCCACATACTCGCAGCGGAACGCCTTGTTCGACGGCAGCCACGTCGCCGCATCGCCATCGGACTTCTGCTGATTGGCCCGCCCCTGCACGGCCAGCAGATTATACGGGTCGTTCGCCAGTTCGGTGCGCGTCGTCTTGCTGAGCTTCTGCGCGCCCTTCTGCCAAGCGTCGCTCAGGGCGACCACATGGTCGATCTGCACGGCGGTGGAGGTCTTCTGCCCCCTCTTGAACGTGATGGTCTTACCGGTATACGGGTCCTGCAGCGTGCCCGACTTGACCACGCAATCATGCGTGCCGAGCTTGTGCTTCACGCCGGACAGGTCACGGTTGAGAATGTCGTTGCGCGTATCGCAGCCGTTATGATCCACATCGGCCCACGCCTTGCCGAACTGCGTGCGCTTATACCCCGTCTTCGGCGCACGGCCCTTCACCTGCAGCGTATCCAGCACGACGGTGGCAGACTGGCCGGCGCCGGTGTTATCCGCGGGCTGCGCGGCCAAGGCCGGGTCGGCCGCCATGCCAGCGGCCATGCAGGCGGACAGCAATACGGCGCACATTGCGGCGAACGGGCGGACACGTGACGGTTCGTGATGCATTGATTCCTCGTTTCTCCTCACCATGGAATGAATCAACACGTCATCATAGGAGTACGGGCGGGCGTTTCGTCGGGCGGGCGGCTCCACGCCGGCCCATGCCCGCGGGCGCGTCTGCCCATGCGACCACAATCGGCAGGTATGACCCAAGCAGCACATGACGATTACACATTGCCGGAAGGCTTCGAACACTGCGCGAAGCTCGCCCCGGTGGTGCAGGCGACCAGCGCACTCGACCGCGTCAAGGCCATCGTGCGCATCCTCAACGAGCCGGGCGGATGCCCCTGGGACGGCGAGCAGACGAACGAATCCCTGCTCAAACCCCTGTTGGAGGAAACCTACGAATACATCGACGCCGTCGAAACCGGCGACCGCGACAACATGCGCGAGGAACTCGGCGACACGCTGCTGCAATCCGTATTCCAGGCGCAGGTATGCGCACACGACCTGCACGACCCGTTCGACATCGACGAAGTATGCGACCGGCTCGTGGACAAGCTCATCACCCGCCATCCGCACGTCTTCACCTCGGGCGACGATGCCGACTCGAACAAGCCGGCCAGCGCCGAGGAGACGCTCGCGTTGTGGGAGAGGATGAAACAGAAGGAGAAACGGCGCAGCTCCGTGCTCGAAGGCATCTCGCACGCCCAAGGCGCGTTGCCCCGAGCCGCCAAAATCGTCTCACGGGTAAGCAAATCGCCGGACCACGAACGCCTGGAACACGCATTCGAACCGGGCGCGACGCCCGATGGCGCGCACGACCACCGGTACGCCGACGAGATCATCGACGTCATCCGCCGCGCACGCCGCGACGGCGTGGACATCGAAACCGACCTGCGATGCCGTCTGCGCGACATCGAAACGGCCATCACCACCATGGAGAAGGAGCAAAGACATGACTGACACCATCGACGCCAACGAGCACAAGGCATTGGACCCGCAGCTGATCAGACACTACGCCGAGGATTTCAACGCCGACAGGGCGAACCTCGTCGCCGCGAACGCCGCCGTCTCATCCGGCGTACTGGCCGCCGCCACCGACTACAAGGGCGCGCGCTCGCTGCCCCGGGACTTCTCGATCGAACTCAAGCAGGGATCGATCACGAACCAGCGCCGCTCCGGGCGCTGCTGGATGTTCGCCGCGCTCAACACCCTGCGCTACGAGGTGATGCACCAGTGGAACCTCGACGATTTCGAATTCTCCGAAACCTACCTGTTCTTCTGGGATGCGATGGAGAAGTCGAACACATACCTGGAGAATGTGCTGGCCACGCTCGACGAGCCAACCGACAGCCGTATCTTCCAGGAGATCAACTATGGTCCGGCCGATGACGGCGGCTGGTGGCAGATGTTCGCCGCGCTGGTGAACAAGTACGGCCTGGTGCCGAAATCCGCATACCCGGAGTCCGCGAACTCCAAGGATTCCGACGCGTTCAAGCAGTACCTGAACTCCAAGCTGCGTGAATTCGCCGCCGACCTGCGCGACCGTCATGCCAAGGGCACGCCGATGGAACAGCTGCGTGCGGTCAAGAACGACGACATGGCGACCGTGTACCGCATCTGCGCGATCTCGCTCGGCGAGCCGCCGGAACGTTTCGATTTCCTCGCCCGCGTGGACGACGACGCGAAGAAGGACGATAAGAAGGGCGACGCGAAGGAAGCGAAGGAAGCCGATAACGCCCCGAAGAGCGGCAAGGACGAGCGCAAGCAGATCCGCGACTTCGGCATCACGCCGGTGGAGTTCTACCGCAAATACGTGCCGGTCGACGTGAACGATCTGGTCACGCTGTGCAACGTGCCGATGGCGAGCCGACCGTACGGCAAACGCTACCGCATCAGGTTCACCGCAAATGTGGCCGAGGCCGGCGATATGGAATTCGTGAACGTGCCGCTCAACGTGTTCAAGAAGGCGGCCGTCGACCAGATCGCGGCAGGGCACCCGATCTGGTTCGCCTGCGACTGCACGCAGTTCTCCCTGCGCGGCGCCGGGTACTTCGATTGTGATACCGTGCGCGTCGACCAGCTGTTCGGCACCGAGTTCACCTTCGACAAGGGCCAGGGGCTCGAATACGGCGACAGCCCGAGCAACCACGCCATGACCCTGACCGGCGTGAACCTGGGTGAGGACGGCAAGCCCAACCGTTGGAAGGTCGAGAACAGCTGGGGCAAGGACAACGGCGAGGACGGTTACTACGTCGCATCCGACGCATGGTTCGACCGTTACGTGACCGAGATCATCATCCGCAAGGAATACCTTGACGAGGCCACGCGCTCGCTGCTTGCCACCGAGCCGATCGAACTCGAACCCTGGGAACCGCTGACCAAGCGTTCGCGTTAGGCGTGCTGACGATGGCTGCTGACGGTGGCGGAGCGGCGGACTCCGAATCGCGCACGATGCTGGAACGGGCCGAGCGATTGGCCCGCTCCCGCCATGCCGGCCAAGTGGACAAGGGCGGCATGCCATACTGGCGGCATCCGGCCAGGGTATCCGCAGGATGCGCTTCGGCCGAGGCGAAAATCGCCGGGTGGCTGCATGACCTGATCGAAGACACCGAAACCACGGCGGACGAATTGCTGGAACTCGGCTTTCCACCGGCAGTGGTGCAAGCCGTCGAACTGGATACACGGCTCGACGGCGAAGACTACATGGCGTACATCCACCGCATCCTTGCGGCATGCGATGCCGACGACCGGCAGACCAGACAGGCCGGGCGTACCGCACGCGAGGTCAAGATGGCCGACCTGCGCGACAATATGGATCTTGGCCGCCTGCGCGTCATACGCGAGGCCGACCGCCGACGTGTGACGAAATACCGCAGGGCCTATGCGCTTCTTGCGGCATGGACGGGAGAAACCGTTGCTGTGGGGGTCGAGGGCCGCGTTAGCTGTGCATCATGATGGAATTGATGGCGTCGTCAAACTTTCGCGTATAGCGATATCCGCGTGTTTCAGGCAAAAGCCGTTACTCTGTACAAACAACGATACTCCTGCATGCCCATCACGAACGCCCGCGCCAATGGCGATGGGCATACGCCATGGGATCGAATAGTCATAATCACCATCCATAATCACTACCAGGAACAGCCGGGTCGTCCGGAAACGAAAGGCGGCAAGTCATGGCGCACACGCCTCACATCGATATCGCCCACAATGCCATCACGCATCGTGCCCGTCGCATCGCGGCATCGGTCGCGGCGGTATGCTGCACATTGGCCATGGTGGCCGGATGCGGCACTGCCGACGATGCCGCGGATTCATCCGGTTCCCGCAACTCGATCGTCACCGTGAACAGCACCGAACCGACCAAAGGGCTGATCCCCAGCAATACGAACGACATGGCGGGCTGGCGCATCGCCTCGCTGATCTACGACGGACTGGTCACCTTCAGCACGTCCGGCGAATTGCAATACGTGGAGGCGAAAAGCATCGCCGCCAACGCCGACGCCACCGAATACACCATCACACTCAAACCGAACCTGAAATTCAGCAACGGCGAGAAGATCACCGCATCCACCTACGCCAAGTCGTGGTCGTTCGCAGCGAACGCCGCCAACGGGCAGGTCGGGGCCTCGACGCTTGCCACCATCAAGGGATACGACAAGCTGCAGGACGCGAACGGCGACAAGAACGCCCAGCTGTCCGGATTGCATGTGGTCGACGACAGCACGTTGAAGGTCGAACTCAACCAGCCGGATTCGTCATTCCCCTACAAGGTGGGCGACATTGCGTTCCTGCCGATCAGCTCCAAGGCGGTCAAGGACCCGGAAACCTACGGCAAGAAGCCGATCGGCAACGGGCCATACAAGGTGAAGTCGTGGACGGTGAACGAAGATCTTGAGCTTGAGAAGGACCCTTCGTACAACGGGCCGCGCAAACCGAAGAACGACGGCATCGACTTCCGCGTCTACCAGAGCCTGAACGCCGCCTACTCCGACCTGCTCGCAGGCAACCTGGACGTGCTCGACAGCATCCCCACGGTGGCGTTGGGCAGCTATCGCAAGGAGCGCCGCGCCAAGGCGGTGAACAGGCAGGGGCCGTCGTTCGTGTCGTTCACCATCCCGCAAAGCCTGGAGCATTTCCAGGGTGAGGAGGGGCGTCTGCGTCGGGCCGCCATCAGCCAGGCCATCGACCGCAACGCCATCGCCAAAGCCATATTCCGTAACACCGTCACGCCGGCCACCGATTTTCTTGCGCCCGTAATCAAGGGGCACAGTACAACGCTCGACACGAGCGGCGTGCTGTCCTACGACGCGGCCAAGGCGCGCGATCTATGGAAACGGGCCGATGCCATCTCGCCGTGGAGCGGTAGCTTCCGCATCGCCTACGGTGCCGATTCAACCGACAAGGAATGGGTCGACGCCACGGTGAACTCCATCAGGAACGTGCTGGGCATCGACGCGCAGTCATACCCGTTCTCCACGTCCAAGGAGCTGAGCAGCGCCATCAACGAGCGTAAGGTGGGGGCCGCATTCAAATCAGGCCTGCAATCCGACTACCCGCATCCGGAGGGCTACCTGGTGCAAGGGTATGACTCCTCGCAGGCCGACGGCAAAGGCCTGAACAACGGCGACTACAAAAGCGCCGAATTCGACGCCCTGATCGACAAGGCCTCTGCGCAGCCCGATCTGGACAAGGCCGTGGCCACATACCAGGAGGCGCAGAAGGTACTGCTCAAGGACCTGCCGGTGATTCCGCTGTGGTACAAGAACGTCACGGCGGCCGCCGGCAGGCACGTGAACGCGGACTTCAACTACATGGGCGTGCCCGATTATGTGAACATCACCAAATCGCACTAGTCTGCGGGTCGTCGGATCAATCCATACGGCGTATCGCTTTCCCATCTGAATATCGGACGGGGAGGCGGTACGCCGTATGTGCAATAGGACGTTTGGTAAAAAAGAGTAAAACGTTTAGAAAAAAGACGGTGGCATGTTTACCATATGATTGACGGCTGTCACAGCAGATGCCGCATCATTCAAAGGAGAAGACATGCAAGCCACGCAGACCGCTCACGGGGCGGCGATCATCGTCAACGAACAGAACCGACAATTCCATCTGACCAACGGTCGCATCAGTTACATCATCAAGGCGGACGAACAGGGGACGCTGCTCAGCCTGTACTTCGGCAAAGCCGTGCCCGACCGCGAGGACTTCGGCTACCTGATCGAACTCGCCCACAGACCCACATCGACCTGCCGTATCGACGGCGACCTGCATTACTCGCTTGAGCATCTTCGCCAGGATACCCCGAATATGGCACCGGCGACTACCGCACGCCGGCCATCGCCGTACGCCAACCCAACGGATCCGACATGGTCGACCTGACCTACGACGGCTACCATGTGAGCCAAGGCAAGCCGAAGCTCGAAGGATTGCCGGCCACCTACGTGGACAACGAAGACGATGCGGCGACATTAAGCATCGATCTTGTCGACAGGCTCATCGGCCTGAGCGTCACACTGAACTACACGGTGTTCGCCGACAAGCCCGCAGTGGCGCGCAGCGTCGTCATCGGCAACAACGGCGCCGACGCGTTGAGTGTGGAACGAGCCATGAGCCTGAGCCTCGACCTGCCTGACAGCGACTACGACATGACCGAATTCACCGGAGCCTGGTCCAGGGAACGACACCCGCACACCCAGCATCTGCATTACGGCACGCAGCAGATCGAATCATTGCGCAACGCCAGCGGGCATTTCGCCAATCCCGTCGCGGCATTCGCCAGGCCAGGAGCCAGCGAAGACCAGGGCGAGGTCATTGGCCTGGCATTCGAATACTCCGGCAACTTCGACCTGCATGCCGAAGTGGACACCTACGACGTCACACGCCTGCAGCTCGGCATCAACGAACGCGGTTTCGCATGGCATCTTGAACCGGGGGAGACCTTCCAGACCCCTGAGGCGCTTATCGCCTATTCGGATGAGGGCTACGACGGCATGAGCCGCGCATTCCACCGCCTGGTGCTGGACAATATCGTGCGGGGAGCATGGAAGCGGCGCGAACGTCCGATCCTGATCAACAACTGGGAGGCCACCTACTTCGATTTCGACGAAGACAAGCTCGTCGACATCGCACGCACGGCCAAACAGGCCGGCGTGGAACTGTTCGTGCTCGACGACGGCTGGTTCGGGGCGCGCAACAACGACACCGCGGGTCTTGGCGATTGGACGCCGAACCCGGCAAGGCTGCCGCAGGGGCTTGCCGGACTGTCGAAGAGAATCAACGATCTTGGCCTGAAATTCGGCTTATGGTTCGAACCGGAGATGGTGAACAAGGATTCCGACCTGTACCGTGCGCACCCGGACTGGGCGGTCCACACACCCGGCCGTCATATGAACCACGGCCGCAACGAGTTCCTTCTGAACTTCGCGAACAAGGACGTGGTCGACAACATCTACGGGCAGATGAGCCGACTGCTCGACGAGGCGAACATCGCATACATCAAATGGGATATGAACCGGTTCGTCTCCGAAGGCTACGATGTGACGCGCGGCGCCGAACACCAGGGCGAGGCATACCATCGTTATATTCTGGGCGTCTACGATCTGCTCGAACGGCTGCTGCAGCGCTTCCCGGATCTCATCATCGAAGGATGCGCCTCGGGCGGCGGCCGCTTCGACATGGGCATGCTGTACTACACGCCGCAGATCTGGTGCTCGGACGACACCGACGCCATCGAACGCCTCAAGATCCAGTATGGCACCAGCTACTTCTACCCACTGTCCGCCATGGGCGCGCACGTATCCGTCGTGCCCAACCATCAGGCGAACCGCATCACACCGATCGAGACCCGTGCGAACGTAGCCATGTTCGGCACCTTCGGCTATGAGCTCGACCTCAACACCCTCAGCGAGGAGGAGTTCGGCAAGGTACGCAGCCAGATCGAATTCTTCAAACGCTACCGCGAGATCATCCATACAGGCGACTTCCACCGTCTCGTCTCGCCGGACGGCAACGAGCAGGCCGCATGGATGGTGGTCTCCCGCGACCGCAAAACCGCCATCGTGGGGGACTACCGCATCCTGCTCACCCCGAACAGCAGGTATATGAGGCTGCATCTGCGCGGCCTTGACGAGAATGCGCAATACCGGGTCTCCTGCACCGGGGCATCCTCCATCGACGGCGCAGCATTCACCGGAGCCGAGCTGATGCGCATCGGCATGGTCAGTTCCGACGGCTCGTACGGCGAAATGGGCGATAGCGAACCGCTCGGCAAGGCCAGCGACTTCTCGTCCAGATTGTTCGTACTCACCGCCGAATAATCGTTCTCGCGCCCAGCGTCTCCACAAAGTCCCTGCCATGCGCCTCCCCATGGATCATGGCGGGGATTTTGCATGCCCGCTTCTGCCGTACGCTTTCATACCCCGCGGTTCGCTGCGGGCGGATGAGCCGAGCGATGAAGACAGCTGACGCGTCCCCGTGAAGTGGAACGATGGGAATCCGGTGCAAGACGGCGACGACATGCGGATGGGAGAGACATGGCAGGTATGCAGACGGAACCATGTGGCGCGAACGCCGCGGACGATGCCAAACGGCAGGAGCCCAGATTCGGCAGGCTGCCGTCGCTTATCATCGCGGTAACGGTGATCGGAATGCTCATCGGCGTGGCCGCGGGATTGCTCACCCTGATGCTGTACGTGGTGGAGCATGCGTTCCTGGGGTATGTCGAAGGCGATGGGCAGCCCGGTCCGTTCGATGTTCCCGCATGGAGACGTGCGATATCCGTGTTCGTCGGTCTGTCCATTGCCGCATTCGCCTGGTGGCTGCTGCGCACGCGAACAGCCCGCGTGCCATCCGTGAAGAAGGCCGTGAACGGCGAGCGCATGCCGTTATGGCAGACGGTCGTACACGTGCTGTTGCAGATCTTCATCGTCGGCACCGGTGCTTCGATCGGTCGTGAGGTCGCCCCTCGTGAGCTGGGTGCGTTGTTCGGCCAGCGATTCGCACATTGGATTCATCTCGGCCCGCGTGACACCCGCACGCTGGTGGCCATTACCGCAGCTGCGGGACTTGCCGGCGTATACAACGCGCCGTTGGCGGGCACGTTCTTCGCCACGGAGATTCTGCTGGCCGATATCAGCGTGGAGGCCGTGTCGCTTGCCTTCGGCTGTTCGGCGTTGGCTTCGTGGATGGCGTCGCTGGTCAAAGGCACGCATGTGTTTTATGCCATCGGGCATGTGGACGGTCTGTTCACCTCGGATCTGATCGGGTTCGCGGTGGTGGCTGGTCTGGTGTGCGGTCTGTTCGGTTCGCTGTTTCGGAGAGGATCGTCATGGGCCGAAAGTCATCGGTCCTCGGGCAGGGCGATTCTGTGGACGCTGCCGTTGGCCGGCGTGCTGACCGGTGTGGTGGCGATTTGGGTACCGCAGGTCATGGGCAATGGGCGCGCCACGGCCCAATTGGCTTTTTCCAGCGTGTCCGAATGGTCGGCGGTCGCGGTGCTGCTGCTTTCGTTCGCGGCCAAGGCGGTGGTGACGTTGCTTACCATTCGTGCCGGTGCGTCGGGTGGCGTATTGCAGCCGGGCATCGCATTGGGTGCGTCGATGGGTGCGTCGATGGGCGTGTGCTGGATGATGGTGTTTCATACCAATTCGATGGGTGTGTATGCGTTGATCGGCGCGTGCGCGCTGCTCGCCGCATCGCAGAAGGCGCCGTTGATGGCCATGTGCCTGGTGATGGAGCTGGCCGATGCGCCGTTGAACCTGTTCGTTCCCGTAGGGTGCGCCGTGGCCGTGGCAGGCTTGGTAAGCTCCGTGCTGTCGCCTAGATTGGCGGCGTGGCATCCGTGCGGCAAGCATTAGACTCTTTGCCGCGATGAAACGGCGCATGCCCATATATGGAAAAGGCCGTCACGCTCATTGGTGAACGTGACGGCCTTGATTGACGGTCAGTTGGAACTGGTGGAACCCGATGAGTCGGTTCCTGTGCCGCTGCTGGTGCTGGAATCGGTGCCGGAGCTGTTCGGCCCCGTGCCGCCGGTTCCTGTACCGCCGGAATTCGTGGAGTTGCCGGAGCCGTTCGAACCGTTGGAACTGCCTGAATCGTTGGAATTGCCTGAACCCGAGTTGCCGGAGTTGCCCGACCCGGAATTGCCGTTCTGATTGGTGGAGTTGCCGGAGCTGTTGGAGTTGCCGGAGTTGGAGTTTGTGCCCTTGTTCGAGCTGGTTCCGGAATTCGAATTCGTGCCGGAGCCGTTTTGCTCCGTGGGATTCTTGGAATCATACGGGGAGTCGGTTCCGTAACCGTTGCGCGGCTTGTGGTCGTCGGTGCCGTACTGGTTGGAATCAGGGGTGGTGGTGTCCTGAGTGTTCTGGTCCGCGCCATCGTTCGGCGTCTCCACGACGGAGGATTTGCCGGTCATGTCACGTACCACGGTATCGGTGCCCTTGCCCTGCGTGAACAGCAGCACCACGCCGGCGGTGAGCGCCACGCCGACCAGACCGCTGATCAGCGAAACGACGATGGCCATGCGTTTGACATTGCGATGACGAACCTGTGCGAAGGTCTGCACCTTGCCGTCGCTGCCGGCAGGGGAGAGCGCACCGTTGGAGACAACGGTACGGGGCTGTTCCAGCGAGCTCATGTCCGCGGTGTCTTCAGTGCTTGTGGCCTTTTCGGCATCCGCGGCGGCGGTGGTCTGGTCGCCGGCAGCGGATTCGGCCTGTTCGGCCTGCTTGGACTGATCGGACGCAGCGCCTTCCGACTCGCTGGAGGAGCCGCCCAACGGGCTTGCCGCCTGCAGCTTCTCGCCCGAGGCCTTCAGTACGTTCTGGTAGACCTTGCCGGCCACCGTCGAGATGATGTAACTGGCCGCGGCGCCGATGGTGGAACCGGCGACGCCGATCTTGCCGGCCAGGAAAAACGATGTGATCGCCGCGAGCGAGCCCGCGATGATCTGGGATATGGATATGCCTTCGAAAAACTTCTTCACGGTACCCGACCATAGCCATAGACACTGGAACGACACTGGGCTAATGGTGAAGGATTTGCAATCTTTGCAACCCCCTGAGACTGTGGAATGAGAACGCGCGGATGATCTCATTCCACAGCACGAGGAGAGCCTGTCGTTCTCCTACCGAAGGCTGAGCATGGTGCCGACGAACGATTTGAGGCAACGTGAACATTGTCACATCGACGAGCCGTGCGTCGAACGTCCAAGCACGATACGCTTGACACAGTTGCGGATTCAACGACGAAAGGAAGCACCATGGCAACCATCACTCCGGAAATGAGGGAATTCATCGAGCACAACCTCGGCTGGGTCGCCACCGTCTCGCCGCAAGGCCAGGTGGATTTGGGGCCGAAAATGTCCACGTTCGTCATAGACGACAACCACATCGGGTATCACGAACGCACCGCCGGGCAGATCATGAGCGACCTGCGCAACGGTTCGCCGCTGGTCATCGCCTTCGCGAATCTGGAGGAACGCAAGGGGTACCGTTTCCGTGGCATCGTCACCCTGCACGATGACGACGCGCTTTACGAGGAGCAGGTGCGTGTGGCTGAAGCCAGGGGAACGAAGAAGCCGGCCGTCATTCCGGTGCTTGAAGTCACCGAGATCCAGGATCTGACTCCGGGTGCCGCCGCAGGCACGACCATCAGCAAAGACTGAAAGCCCTGACGTGCGGCCATGCCCGCATACGAACCGTATACGAGCATGGCCGCACGTTGCTATCCGTACTGTGCATGTCGAGCGAGTGCAACGGCCTAGGCCGTTTTGCTGGTGCGGAACAGCAGATGGGTGCCGGAAGAGGACGTGGTGGCGAACAGGTAGACGTTGCCGCCGTCCTTCAATTTGAGTTTGTTGCGCAACGCTGCGACGGACATCGGAAAATTACGGGTGGCGATATTCGCCCTGCCTACGCCTTCAAGCGCATGCCGCAGTTCGCGTTTGTTCATTGTGCATACCGCGTCGATGGCGAATGACCGGCCCGGGAAACCCGCCACGGGCTTGATGCTGGTGAACAGGTGACTGTTCGGCGCAATCTGGTGCACGCCGAATCTGTGTTCGATCAGGGCGAAGCACCCCGCCTTCATGATCGAGGCGTTCGGCTCATACAGGAACCGTGCATCCGCTGGATCATATGCGTCATTTGCCGTGCCGGTCCTCTCGTCTGAACCGATCTTGTAATCGATCACGCGATCGTCATCCACGCAATACATGTGCGGGGAGGTGCAACGGTCCCTGCCGATGACCAGCAGCAGTTCCTTGCATTCGTCACCAGCGCAGACGATATGCACCTCGTGGACCAGGCCGGCGAAATCCTCCACGGTCTTATGCCAGTCCAGCATGGGGGAGAGCTTGACCATGACATGCGGCGCCTTTGCCAGCAGCGCATCCGCCAACGCCAATACGTCGGGCGTGCAATCGGCGATGGCATAGGTGCGGGCGCCATGCGCATCACGCCGTGCCGGGTCGAGAAAGACCAGTGTGGCCTGATCCATTCCCTGAAGGAAATGCTCCGCCTCGTCATTCACGATCCGCGCGTGCGCCACACCCAATGCGGCCATATTATGCTCTGCGAGCTCACACAGAACAGGTTGGCGCTCCACATACGTCGCATGACCGAACACGCGTGCCATATAGGAGAAATCCACGCCGAACCCGCCGGTCAGATCGACCAACAAGCCGTTCGCGGCAGCATCGGAACCGACGATTCGCTTGGCGACGCCGGCCTTGTACCGCGCCGTGGACTGCGAGGAGCATTGCTCCATCGACAGGTGCGGAGGGTAGACCACGCCATCACATGCCGCCCAGTCGGGAAGCTTCGTACGGGCCGTCTGCCATCCGGCGATCTGATTGAGCGCCAGAGGCAGATTAACGGCGTCACCACGCTTCGCATGCAACGCCAGATCGCGAACATTCTCCATACGGTGCGCCGCAACGAACGCACGGGTCTCATCATTCATCACCCCATCATTGTAGGACCCGCCGCCCTATCGGGTGCGGCCGGCACGAAGGCGCGGGACTAGAGTATGGGTATGGGAAACATGGTTGATTACGTACGAACGGAAATGCGCACATTCGCCCACAAGCCGTTCGGAGCGGTGGATTCGCTGGTGCTGTCCGAACTGGCCTATATCAGAATGCCGGCAGCGGTGCCATTGTTCGGCTCGGCCCGCAGCATAGCCACCGTGCCCATATGGGAACTGCTTCAGGCCGAACACTACCCGGAAATGTTCTGCACGGGATCCCAATATGATGCCGGCCGGCACGATCTGCTGGTCGCCGTAGCCGAAAGCCCCAGATTCCGCGGACTGCGGGTGGGAGAATACGCGGAACGATTCGACGAGCACACTGAAACGCAGTTCGCGGCAGTCACCTTCGACCTTACGGACTGCGACGGCATCCAGCCGGACGCCGACAGCGTGAGAACAATGCTGTATGTGGCGTTCCGCGGCACCGACAACTCACTGGTGGGCTGGAAAGAGGACTTCAATATGAGTGTACGATGCCCGGTCCCATCGCAAAGCCAGGCCGTGGAATACTACCGATCCGTCGACGAACGCGCATCGAACCCCTTCGCCGCGCATCCCGCGCGCATCGCAGTCGGAGGCCATTCCAAAGGCGGCAACCTCGCCGTATACACAGCCATGAAAACCCAATCCGACCATATCTCGCGCATATTCTCCCACGACGGCCCCGGATTCATGCGCGAGGTCACACGCAGCCACGCCTTCCACGCCATCGAGCCACGCGTGGAGAAAACCGTTCCGGAATCCTCCGTCATCGGCATGCTCATGAGCACCGTGAGCCGATACACCATCGTCGAAACAAACGTCTCCGGCATCATGCAGCACATGGGGTTGAACTGGCGCATCGAAAACGGCGAATTCGTCACCAAACCCGAACTCACCCCCGCCTCACGCCTGCTCGACCGCACCCTGGACGCATGGATGGAACAATTCACCGATCAGGAACGCGCCTGCGCGGTCGACCAATGCTACGACATCATCGCCTCCGCAGGGTACCCGTCATTCGCCGAACTCACCGACCATATGGGCGAGGCCCTGCCGACCATTGCGCAAGCGGCCAGAAAAACCGACGAGGCGACGAAAACACTGATCCTCAACATCCTCAAAGCATTCCCCATCACGGCGGCAAAATCACTATTCGAAGAATGGCCGACGGCAGACGGGAAAGGAAACGAGACGGTACGAACGGCAACGATGAACGAAAAGCAACAGAAAAGTGAACAAGTACCATGACCGCCCGTCCAAAGTCGTGCCCATAGGGCTAGACTTGGCACGGTTCGATTACAGGAAGGGCGGCCACAGGAAGTAGGACAGGCACGGCCGCAGAGGATTCGGAGAGGCGGGTGAGAAACGATGTTGAGGATGTTCAGCACCATTAACGGCCAAGTGGAGCGTGTAGAGAAACCGGAAAGCGGCTCATGGCTATGCCTGAGCGAACCCACGGACGCTGAGCTGGCATCCGTCGCCTCCGAAACTGGCATCGACCTCGCCGACCTGCGCGCCCCCCTGGATGACGAGGAACGCTCGCGCGTGGACGTCGAAGACGACTACACGATGATCATCGTCGACATCCCCACCGTCGAAGAACGCGGCGGACGAGACTGGTATGAAACTATTCCGTTGTCGATCATCGTCACCGAAACCCTCATCGTCACCGTCTGCATGCAGGACACCCCGGTGCTGCACCCCTTCATGGAAGGCACGATCCGCGGATTCAACACCTTCATGCGCTCGCGGTTCATTCTGCAGATCCTGTACCGCAATGCCACCATGTATCTGCGCTATCTGCGCATCATCGACCGCGAGAGCGACAAGCTCGAACTCAAGCTGCGCCATTCGATGCACAACCGCGAGATCATGATGCTGATGGAACTGAGCAAGACCTTGGTGTACTTCACCACATCGCTCAAATCGAACGAAATCGTGATGGAAAAGCTCACCACCCTGCAGCGCATCAAACAGTATCAGGACGACGAGGATCTGCTTGACGACGTCATTACGGAAAACAAGCAGGCCATCGAGATGGCCAACATCTACAGCGGCGTTCTTGCGAACATGACCGACGCCTTCGCGTCGATCGTGTCGAACAACATGAACAATGTGATGCGCATCTTCACCATTATCTCGATCACGCTTTCCGTGCCGACGCTGATCTTCTCCATGTACGGCATGAACTTCCAGGAGGGCATGCTCGGCATGCCGTTCACCGACAAGCCCTGGGGTTTCACCGCCGTCGTTCTACTGTCCGTCATACTGTCCGCGTTGGTCACTTGGTTCCTGACGCGCTCGCGGAATTTTAGATAAGGCCCATCGAAGGTGATGGGCGTTCCGATGAGCAAGGCAGGCATGATGAGGCGCGGTCGCATGGCCCGCGCGGCCGGAGCATGCCTGGCGGCGGCGTTGATGCTGCCGGGTGCGGCCGCGTGCGGTGCCGGGCAGGTCGATTCCTCGATCATCCAGCCGAACGGGCCGATTCTCACCATCGGCATCTCATCGGACGTGCCCGGGTTGGGATTCTGGCATGAGGGCGCGTACGAAGGCTTCGAGGTGAATGTCGCCCGATATGTCGCGGGGAAGCTGGGGTACGCGAGGAAGCAGATCGTGTTCAAGCAGGTGATGCCCGCCGATCGTGCGGCGCGGCTCGCCGACGGCGGTGTGGACATGGTCGTCGAGGCCATGCCCACACCGGACGAGTCGACGGATTCCGGTCAATCCGGCGAAACCGACGGGACCGGCAAGACTGACGGGCCCGGCAAGGCGATCGTCGCCGCGGACGATGCGGCGCAGTACGCCGGTCCGTACCTGTCCACGTCGCAAAGCGTGCTGGTCCGCCCGGAGGATAAGGTGGCGATGACCGGCACCGGCGCGTTGCGTGGGCAGACGGTGTGCACGGTGAAAGGCAGCGGCGCTAGCGAACGTTTGTTAGCCACGCAGCCCAAGGCGGATATCGAGGAGCGCGGCTCCTACCCGCAGTGCGTCACCGATCTGATGACGGGCAAGGCGAAGGCCGTGGCCGGCGATGCCGTGATTCTCGCCGGCCTGGCCCACGCCCAGGCACGTGACGTGGGCGTGGTCGCGCGGAGCATCTCCTATGGGAAGGGCTCCTACGGCATCGCGGTGCCGAAAACCTCGAAAACGTTGGCCAAGAACGTTGCGGACGCGCTGTCCGACATGCGCTCCGACGGCACATTGAAGGAATACCAACAGCAGTTGCAGGCCGAAACCGGCTGGAAGGAATGACGGATGAGACGTGGAGTGTTGCAGGCTGGGGAGAAGGTGCAGTTCTCGGACCGCAAAGGCAAGAAGATCACCGAGCAGCTGACGCCGGGCGGGGTCACCCAGACCGAACATGGCCTGATCCTGCACGATGACGTGATCGGCCGGACCGAAGGCGTGGTCGTCACCACCGTCACCGCGAAACGTGAAGGAACCGACAGCGCCAAGCCGTGGAAGGCGGCACGCGCCATCGGCGGTTGGCAGTACGCGGTCATGCGTCCGAGGTTGGCGGATTACGTGCTGTCCATGCCGCGCGGCGCACAGATCATGTACCCGAAGGACATCGCCCAGGTCATTCAGCTCGGCGACATCCGACGCGGGCTGCGCGTGCTCGAATCCGGCGCGGGATCCGGCGCGATGAGCGTGAACCTGCTTGACGCCGTGGGGGAGAACGGGTCGCTGACCACCATCGAGCTGCGCGCCGATTTCGCGCGGGTAGCCAAAGCGAACGCCACGCTCTACTACGGCAAGCGCCCCGAATGGTGGAATCTGAAGGTCGGTGACTTCGACAGCGTGGCCGCCACGCTGCCCGAACACTCCTACGACCGCATCATGCTGGACATGCTCGACCCATGGAACCGGCTGGAACAGGCATACCGCGTGATCGCTCCGGGAGGCGTGCTCGTCTGCTACGTCACCACCACCACGCAGATGAGCCGATTGGCCGAAGCCTTGCGCGAATCCGGAGTGTGGACCGAGCCTGACATCCAGGAAACCTTGGAACGCAGTTGGAAGGCGCAGGGGCTTGCCGTCCGACCGGATCATCAGATGATCGGCCACACCGGTTTCCTGGTCGTCTCCCGCGCCATGGCCGAAGGTTTCCAGGCGTTGAAGAAGCGCGACCGCGCCACCAAGGACACGGTCACCGACATCGACGACCTGACCCCGGAGGAGCGCGAGGCGCAGCTGGAGGATCTTCAGCTGCGCGACATCTCCGACCGCAAACTGCGTAAGGTGCTGCGCGATCTCGACCGGCAGCTCGGCGAGATCGGCGAGGAGTAACCGATAAGATGGAAGCGGCGGGGCACGCCGAAGGCGCCCGACCGATGACGTTCGATAGGGGGCTACAATGGCAAGCCGAATGAGCAAGACCGCGAAGAAAGCCAAGCAATACGATCACGTGCTGATCCTGATGCGTCATGCGAAGGCCGAAGTCACGGGTAAGAACGGCGATTACGACCGTCCGCTGGCGGAGAAGGGGCTTAAGCAAGCCAAGAAGGTCGCCAAGGGATTGCGCGAGATGAAGCTCGTGCCGGAGGTCATCGACTGTTCGGCGGCGCTTCGTGCCCGCCAGACCTGCGGCAGGCTGCTCAAGGTATTCGGTGACAAGACGCAGGTCGACTACCATCAGAGCCTGTACGACGGCGGCTTGCAGGCCGTGTTCGATGAGCTCGCCCACGCCAAGGACAAGACGCGTGTGATGATGGTGCTCGGCCATGAGCCGACGATATCGATTTGTGGGCAGTGGCTCGCCTCCGACGAATCCAAAGCGGACCGCATCGACATGCTCAATCTCGGCGTGCAGACCGCGGGCGTTCTGGTGCTCGCCTCGAACAAGCCGTTCAACCAGTGGCAGCTGCATGACGGTGTGCTGCTGGCGGTCATGTCGCCAATGGACTTCGAATAGTACGCCGTCCTAAGGCGAAACCGTCCGCACGGTGTCTGTTCGGCGCCTACTTGGCTTATATATGGCGGATTCGGGGGAGCGCTTTCCTCTAGGTGGCTTATAAATGGCACTCAAAGCGCGATACCGCGAGTAGGAACCGCACAATCGCAACGTCTATACTTGCGATATCCACGTATGGGTGCCATCTGTAAGCCACTTGGTTTTCCGCGGACCCTTGGATCCGCCACATATAAGCGAGTTACCCGTTCCGCGGCTTCCCGGCAAGCCGCGGAACCCGATGAACCCGCCTCAGCGGGTCCGTGAACGGGCCGGGATTTCCCTCGCGCGCAGAGGCGCCCACACAGCTATAACCTTCGTCTATAACGACACCCCAGCGGTCTTGATAGCCTGATTTTGGAACGATTTTGATAGGGTGGACGGGTTCAATGACGTATCCGTAGTAGGCATTTTGGGAGGATTCATGTCCGCACTTACGTCCGTGTCCGGGTTCCCGCGCATCGGTCAGAACCGAGAGCTCAAGAAGATCATCGAAGCGTATTGGAAGGGCAACGCCAGCCTGGGCGAGGTGCGTGCCACCGCCAAGGAACTTCGCGCCAAGCACTGGAAGCTCGAGCAGGAAGCGGGCATCGACCTGATTCCGAGCAACGACTTCAGCTACTACGATCAGATGCTCGATACCGCGATCCTGCTGAACGTGATCCCGCAGCGCTACCAGCGTCTCGCCTTCGAGAACCCGGAGGAGACCCTGTTCGCGATGGGCCGCGGCTACCAGGGCGACAAGGGTGACGTGACCGCACTGCCGATGAAGAAGTGGTTCACCACCAACTACCACTATCTGGTCCCCGAAATCGACGAGGCCACCGAAATCAAGCTCAACAGCACCAAGCCGTTCGACGAGTTCAACGAGGCCAAGGAGCTGGGCATCGTCACCAAGCCGGTGCTCATCGGCCCGTACACCTTCCTCAAGCTCGCCCGCAACCCGCAGGCCGAGGAGGTCGAATACGACCGCGGCCTGATCGATGCCGTCGCCGCTGTGTACGCCGAAGTCATCACCAAGTTCGCCGGTCTGGGCGCCGAATGGATCCAGATCGACGAGCCGTATCTGGTGCTCGACAAGGAGGACGGCGACCTTTCGCTGTTCAAGTCCCTGTACTCCAAGATCCTGTCGGCCCGCAAGGGCGCCGTCAAGGTGCTGCTCAACACCTACTTCGGCCATATCGCCGACGCCTACGAGACCGTCAACCTGCTCGGCTTCGACGGTATCGGCCTCGACCTCAACGAGGGCCGCGAGGAGAACCTCGCCGCCGTCGAACAGTACGGCGTCGCCGAGAACACCACCATCTTCGCCGGTGTGATCAACGGCCGTAACATCTGGCGCAACAACTACGCGGTCAGCCTCGGCTTGGTGGATGCCCTGAAGAAGGTCACCCCGAACGTCGCCGTCTCCACCGCCAGCTCCTTGCTGCACGTGCCGTTCAGCACCGAAGGTGAAACCGGTCTGGCCGACGAGGTGCGCAGGCACTTCGCGTTCGCCGTCGAGAAGTTGGGCGAACTGCACGAGGTCGCCGTGCTGGCCGATGCCGACGAGGAAGCCAAGAAGGCCTCCGCCGAGCTCAAGGCCAATCAGGCGCTGTTCGACGGTACCCGCGTCGCCTCCGACCCGGCCGTCGCCGCCCGTCTCGCCGCGCTGACCGACGATGATTTCGTCCGCCAGCCCGCCCGCGCCGAACGTCAGAAGGAACAGCGCGAGGCCCTTGGCCTGCCGCTGCTGCCCACCACCACCATCGGCTCCTTCCCGCAGACCAGGGAGATCCGCGCCGAACGCGCCAAGCTGCGCAAGGGCGAGATCGACAAGGCCGAATACGACGAGTTCATGAAGAGCCAGATCGACGCCTGCATCAAGCATCAGGAGGAGATCGGTCTCGACGTGCTGGTCCACGGCGAATTCGAGCGCAACGACATGGTCGAATACTTCGGCCAGAACCTCAACGGCTTCCTGTTCACCAAGAACGCGTGGGTCCAGTCCTACGGCACCCGCTGCGTGAAGCCTCCGATCGTCTGGGGCGACGTGTCCCGCGCCAACCCGATCACCGTCGAATGGAGCGCCTACGCCCAGTCCCGCACCGACCATGTGATGAAGGGCATGCTCACCGGCCCGGTGACCATCCTCAACTGGTCCTGGCCGCGTGAGGACATCACCCACGAGCAGCAGACCCAGCAGCTCGCCCTCGCCATCCGCGACGAGGTGCTCGATCTGGAGGCCGCCGGCATCAAGGTCATCCAGATCGATGAGGCCGCACTGCGCGAGAAGCTGCCGCTGAGGAAGACCGACTGGCATAAGAAGTACCTGGATTGGGCCATCCCGGCGTTCCGTCTGGTGCACTCCGCCGTCAAGCCGACCACCCAGATCCACACCCACATGTGCTACTCGGAGTTCAACGACATCATCAAAGACATTGACGCCATGGACGCGGATGTGATCTCCTTCGAGGCTTCCCGCGGTGATCTGGTGGTGCTCGACGCCATCCACGACGCCAAGTTCGAAACCGAGGCCGGCCCGGGCGTCTACGACATCCATTCCCCGCGCATCCCCTCCGAGCAGGAGATCGAGGATCGCATCTACGAGATCCTCAAGAAGATGGACGTGGAGAAGGTCTGGATCAACCCGGACTGCGGTCTGAAGACCCGTGGCAACGCCGAAACCTGGCCGAGCCTGGAGAACCTGGTCGCCGCCGCCAAGGCCGTGCGCGCCAAGATCGCCAAGTAACTCAAGTAACCCAGCAACTCAGGCAATCGCGGTAGCCGAACGGTGCCTACGGGCATCCGCATGCCGCATATCAGGCGAGGGCCGTTCCCGTCCGCTCCTTCCGATGGGGACGGCCCTCGCCATACGCGCACGCCGACGGTGACGCCCGGCGTGCGGGCGACGCACACGAATGCGCCGCGACCATCATGGGCCATATCGGTCCGATCACGAGGTGAACAGGAGAAGAAATGACCTCGCCGCTGTTTTCTCTGGAAGTGTTCCCGCCGCGCAGGAACGCGCCGGTCGGCACCATCTACGACACCCTCGACGGATTGCAGGGTCTTGCCCCGGCGTTCATCTCCGTCACCTACGGCACCGGCAAATCCAAGGACCGCACCGCCACGGCGCGTATCGCGAACACGATCCGTGGCGAATACGGTATTCCCGCAGTGGCCCATCTGACCGCCCAGTATTTGGACAAGGAAGCCGCCGATGTGGCGCTTGACCTGTTCGAAGTGGCCAAGGTGGGAGGCATCCTCGCTCTGCGCGGCGACCGCGTGGAGGGCGAAACCCCCGCCGGCGTGTTCGAATACGCCAGCGACCTGGTTACCTACATCCGCAAAACCAGGCCGCAGCTCAAGGTGTACGGCGCCTGCTACCCGGAGAAGCATCCGCAGGCCAAAACCTTGGATGAGGACATCGACAATCTCAAGCGCAAGGTCGATGCGGGCGTCACGCACCTGATCTCCCAGCTGTTCTACGACAACGTCGACTTCTACCGGTTCCTTGACAAGGCTCGCGCCGCCGGCATCGACGTGCCCATCGAGGCGGGCATCATGCCCGTCACCAACGCCAAATCCGTGCGTC
This sequence comes from Bifidobacterium merycicum DSM 6492, assembly GCF_900129045.1. Lineage (GTDB taxonomy): Bacteria > Actinomycetota > Actinomycetes > Actinomycetales > Bifidobacteriaceae > Bifidobacterium > Bifidobacterium merycicum. The sequence continues at coordinate 490,508 of NZ_FQTX01000001.1, forward strand.
GCATGAGCTCCACCTGCGAAGCCCGCGTGCCCGAATCGGTGGAGGTGATGTTGCAGCGTTGGGGCGAGAACCCCGCGACGCTGCGCGAGGCCGGCATCGCGTATGCCTCCCAACAGGTCGCCGATCTGGTGGCCCACGGCGTGGACGGCGTCCACCTGTACACGATGAACCACCCGGCCGTCGTCCGCCGCATCTGGAACAACGTTTCCGGACTGTTCACGGACTGACTTTCGGACCGGCTTTCGGACCGGCCGTGGGCTATCCGCGGCCGCATCATCGGCGCGTCGAACCGGACATGCCGGGCGTCGGTTCGACGCGCGGAGTAGATTGGTGGCATGACTGTGAACGAGCGCTTCCAACCTTCCGCCATGGACCTGATCCGCGCGGGTCTGCAGGATCTTGACACCGCGCGTGACCTGTTCGGCAAACTCAAATCGAACGGCATAGACGACGACCGGTTGGGCGTGGTACTCGCCTCACTGTCGAAGGCATGCGACCCCGATGTCGCGCTCACCAACCTCGTCTCCATCGTCAACGTCGCGGTCAGCCGCGGCGACGACATCGACGGCATCATGCCCGACCGGCAATCCTTCGAACGGCTCGTCACCGTGCTCGGCGTCTCCGACGCGATGGGCAAGCTCATGCGCTTCCATCCCGATCTCGTCCAGGCGGCGTCGACCGACGCGGACAACACCTACCTGTACAACCATGCGCAACGCCGCGCATCCATGCTCACGGCGATCGGCGCCGATCCCGACGAAGCGGATGCTCCCGTGTCCACCATGGAACTCGCCGATTCGGCCACGGCATTGCGTGGCACGTACTACCGTCATCTCGCGGCGATCATGGCGCAGGACGCCACGGCCACCGATCCGTGCATCATCCAGCCCACCATCAGCCGCGAACTGTCCGATCTGGCGGACAGCGCGTTGGAGGGCGCGTTGGCCATCGCCCGCCATGAGGTCGAAGGCAGCGAACATGTGCGTTTCGCCATCATCGGCATGGGTAAGCTCGGAGCGCAGGAACTCAATTACGTGTCCGACGTCGACCTCATCTACGCGGTGGAACCCGCCGACGAGGAGACCGGCAGCCAGGAACTGTTCCGTATCGGCACCAAAATGGCCACCACCCTACAACGCGTATGCCAGTCCGTGATCATGGGCGTCGCCGCCCCAGCCCTGTGGCAGATCGACGGCGGATTGCGCCCGGAAGGCAAGGACGGCCCGCTGGTGCGCACCGTCGAATCGCATAAGGGCTATTACGAGCAGTGGGCGGAGAACTGGGAGTTCCAAGCGCTGCTCAAAGCCAGGCCCGTGGCCGGCGACCGCGCTCTCGGCAAGGAATACTTGGATATGACCAGACCGTTCGTATGGTCGGCGTCCAAGCGTGACAATTTCGTCTACGACTGCCAGCAGATGCGCAAACGTGTCGAGAATCTCATCGCCGCGCCGCTCAAGGACCGGGAGATCAAGCTCGGCAGGGGAGGCCTACGCGACGTGGAGTTCACCGTGCAGATGCTGCAGCTCGTGCATGGCCGATCCGACGAGAGCCTGCGCACGCGTTCCACCCTCGAATCGTTGCGTCGGCTGTCCGACGGCGGCTACGTGTCACGCAAGCAGGCGGCGAGACTCGCCGCGGACTACCGGTTCGAACGCGTGCTGGAACATCGCCAGCAGATGTGGGCGTTGAAACGCACGCACCTGTTCCCGGATCTTGGTTCCGCGAATCTCGGCGGGCTTGAACGCAAACGTGACATCAACGTGGACGAGCTCAGCCGCAATCAGGAGCTGCGCCGTGTGGCACGCGCCTTCCGCCTGCACCCCGAGGAGCTCGTGGAACGTTATGACGAGACGCGCCGCGAGGTACGTCACCTGCATCTCGACATCTACTACCGCCCGATGCTGCCCATCAGCGCCCAACTCGACGAGGATCAGGTGCAGCTGACCACCCAGGCCGCCGAGGAACGCTTCTCGTCCATCGGTTTCGGTGATCCGCAGTCCGCCATGCGCCATGTGGCGGCGCTCACCGCTGGCATCAGCAGGGCGGCGAAGATCAACCGCATCATCCTGCCGGCCGTGCTCGAATGGCTGGGCGAAGGCCAGAACCCCGACATGGGTTTGCTGAACTGGCGCAAACTGGAGGAGCATTTCGGTTCGGACAGCGACTATCTCGGCTTCCTGCGCGACTCCACGTCGGCGGCGCAACGACTGTGCCATGTGTTGTCGAATTCGCGGTTCCTGGGCGATGCGCTCAACAAGTCGGTCGAATCCGTCACCTGGATGGGCGAGGATAACGAGCTGGAATGCCGCACGAGGGCGAGCCTCGACGTGCAATGCAATTCCTCGCTCGAACGCAACGCTTGGGATATCAACGATTTCGCCACATCCATGCGTGCCATGCGCCGCCATGAGATCGAGCGCATCGGTTTGGGATGGATGAGCGGCGTCATCGGTGACGAGGTCAGTCTGCACGGCATGACCGACGTGTACGACGCGATCATCGACACGGCGTTGCGCTGGTCGATCCGCCATCAGATGTCGGATTCCGGTCTTGACGAGCCGCCCGCCGTGATAAGCGTGATCGGCATGGGCCGGTACGGCGGCGGCGAGGTGAACTTCAGTTCGGATGCGGACGTGATCATCATCTACCGTCCGGCCGATGGCGTGGACGATGATGCGGCGTTCGCTTTCGCGCGCAAGGTGCAGGAGGGCCTGCGGGCCATCCTGCAAGGGCCGACCACCATCGAGCCGAAGATCGAACTGGATATGGATCTGCGCCCCGAAGGTAAGAACGGTCCGCTGGTGCGCTCCTACGCATCCTGCGAGGAGTACTACCGATCCTGGGCCAGCACGTGGGAGCATCAGGCGCTGCTGAGGGCGCGGTACGCGGCGGGGGACGAACGTCTCGCCGAGGATTTCCTGCGCAATATCGCCGACCCGCTGCGCTACCCGAACGCCGACCTGACCGAAACGCAGCTCGGCGAGATCCGCAAGCTCAAGGCGCGTATGGAAGCCGAACGTCTGCCGCGCGGCGTGCGTAGGGAGCGTCATCTCAAGCTCGGCAAGGGCGGCCTGTCCGATATCGAATGGACCGTGCAGCTCATGCAGCTGAGGCATGCCGGTGACCATGAGAGCCTGCGCGTCAATTCCACGCTTCCCGCTTTGGATGAACTCGAACGGCTCGGCATCGTGGATTCGGCCGATGCCGCCGTGCTGCGCAAGGCCTGGCGCATGTGCACCGCCGCCCGCAACGGCAACTATCTGTGGTCCGGGCGCGTGGCCCAGGCGGACATTCTGCCCGACGACATCTATTCACTGGGCGGCATCGCCGTGTATCTCGGCTATGACGCGAACCGCGGGCAGCATTTCGAGAACGACCTGCTCGCCATGATGCGCAGAAGCCGTGATGTGACGGAACGTCTGTTCTACGGACGCGAATAGGGGATACGCCGGGGAGTGCGCGATGCGCGTCTTCCGGGCTTGCGGGGTGGCCTGCGGGGGTATGGGTGCCCGCGCCCGGAGACGCGCGTCGCGGCGGCATGGCGATGATTCCGGTGCGAACACGCGGGCGCCGCCGTGGGTCAGTGGCTCGCCCTATAGTTGGCTAGGTCACTTCGAGTGGCCACCTTCAACCACAAGTTGCATGAAAGGTGAGCCGTTGTCTTCAGAACTCGAACCGGCGATCGAAACGCCGATGGTCGGTAAAAGCGTTATCACTCTTGATGATCTTTCGATCCGACAGATCCGGGAGCTTCTTCATAAAGCGCAATACATTGATTCTCATCGTAAGGAAGTGGCGCACACCTGCGAAGGCAGGGTGCTCGCCACTTTGTTTTATGAGCCGAGCACACGCACCCGCCTGAGCTTCGAAACCGCCATGCTGCGTCTGGGCGGCAAGGTCATCGGCTTCGCCGGGGCCCAGCTCGCATCCGTGACCAAGGGCGAAACCATCGCCGACACCCTGAAGACCGTCTCCAACTATGTGGATGTCGTCGCCATCCGTCATCCGAAGGAGGGAGCCGCGCTCGTGGCTTCCCGCGCCGCCTCCGTGCCGGTCATCAACGCCGGCGACGGCGGCCATATGCACCCGACGCAGACGCTGGCCGATCTGGCCACCCTGCAGTCCCGTTTCGGCCGTGTGACCAATCTGACCGTCGGCCTGTGCGGCGATCTGACCTTCGGGCGCACCGTGCACTCCCTGATCGAGACGCTATGCCGCTTCGGCAACGTGAACTTCGTGCTGATCAGCCCCGACGAGCTCAAGACCCCGCGCTACGTGCTCGACCGTATCGACGCGACGCCGTCCTGTTCCTACACCGAGGTCAAGGACCTCGTCTCCGTCATCGGCGATCTTGATGTGCTGTACATGACCCGTGTGCAGAAGGAACGTTTCTTCAACGAGGATGATTATCTGCGCCTGCGCGACACCTACATTCTCGACGAGGCCAAGATGGCGAAGGCCAAGCCCGATATGGCCGTGCTGCACCCGCTGCCGCGCGTGAACGAAATCGCCGTCGAAGTCGACGACGACCCGCGAGCAGCCTATTTCGAGCAGGTCAAGAACGGCATGCTCATGCGCATGGCGTTGGAAAGCTCGGTGGTCGGCGACGAACTGCCGGGATACGAACCGTTGGAAGCCAAGGAGGTACAGGCCTGATGGAAGTCACCAGCATTCAGAACGGCATCATCATCGATCACGTGCCGGCCGGCACCGCGCTCAAGGTGCTCGACTATTTGAAAATCGACCCGTCGAAGACCAAGCTCGCGTTGATCATGAACACCGACAGCCACCTGTACGGCACCAAGGACATCATCAAGATCGAGGACGAAACCGAATCCATCGACCTTGACGTGCTGGGCTTGGTGGCCCGCACCGCCACCGTCGGCATTGTGCGCGGCGGCAGGATCGTCGAGAAGAAGAAACCGACGCTGCCCGAGCATGTGGTGAACATCATCAAGTGCGTGAACCCGCGTTGCGTGACCACCACCGAACCCGCCGTGCAGATGTTCCACCTGGTGCATTCCGACCGTCAGGAATACCGTTGCGATTACTGCGACGAGGAAGCGAAGTTCTGACAGCATGGCCATCACCCTCCACGACATCACGGTCTGGGACACCGGTGAGACGATCGATCTCATCGTCGACGATTCCGCCGATGCGCTGACCGAGCAGCCGCTCGCCGAGAACATCGACGCCACCGGGCTCACCCTCGCTCCCGGCTTCGCCGACCCCCACGTGCATTTCCGCGATCCGGGCCAAACCTACAAGGAATCCATGGTCTCCGGCTGTGCGGCATCCGCGTCCGGCGGATACACGAACGTGCTCATCATGCCCAACACCGTACCCGCCATGGACGGCGAGACGCTTGCCGATCCCGAAGCCCCCGGCGCGAAGGAAGTGCTGGATGCGGGCTATGACAACGTCATCGACTACCTGCAGCACTACGAGGCCGTGCACGGCGTCAAGCTGCCGGTGAACTACGACCTGTGCGTGTGCGCGTCCAAGGGCCGTGTGGGCCGTGAAGCCACCGAAGTGGCCAAATGGCGCAGGTACATGCCGGGCGAGGATACGGCGAATAAGGACGCATACCAGCTTGCGCATCCTGTCACCGCCATCAGCGACGACGGTTCGGCCACCACGCCCGAGATCCTCGATCAGGTGCTGGCCAACGCCAAGGAGTCGGGCCTGTACCTCATCGAACACTGCGAACACCATGACACGGGCGCGGTCAACGAAGGGCCCGTGTCGCGTGAACTTGGCGTGCCCGGCATTCCCGAGGACACCGAGCTCAACATCGTCGCGCGTGATATCGAGAAGGTGCGTGAAACCGGCGTCCACGTGCATTTCCAGCATGTGAGCACCGCGATCTCTTTCGAGGCGATCCGCGCCGCCAAGGCCAAAGGGTTGCCGGTCACCTGCGAGACCGCGCCGCATTACATCGCACTGAATGACGAGGCGCTGCTCAAGTACGGCACGCTCGCCAAGATGAATCCGCCGCTGCGCAGCGAAGCCGACCGCAAGGCCACCATCGAGGCCATTGCGGACGGCACCGTCGACATGCTGGCCACCGATCACGCGCCGCACACCCTCGACGAGAAGCGGCTCGGCTTCCTCGAAGCGCCCAACGGCATCATCGGGCTCGAATGCGCGTACGGCGTGTGCCACAAGGTGCTGGTGGATGGCGGCTATATTTCCGACAAGCGCCTGATCGAACTGATGGCCGGCGAGCCGATGAAGCTCATGGGACGCACGCCCACCGACATCACCGCACTGCTCGACGAGCAGCAGGGTGCGGTCGGCGGGACCAAGCGCGTGCTGGACCTGCGTAAGTGCGACGACGCCGCGCGGATCGGCCTGGCCGTGCTTAACACGGCCGAACAGTGGACCGTCGACCCGGAACGTTTCCACTCCAAGGCCCGCAACACCCCGTTCGGCGGATGGCAGGTTTCCGGCCGCCCGCTCGCGACCATCATCGGCACGTCCCTGGCGTTCAGCCGACTGTAACCACCACCGAAAGCACCAGCGAAAGGAAAGAATATGGATCGCCTCATCGAAGCGATTAACACGACGCAGAACCCCAGCGTCGTCGGCCTCGACCCGACGGAAGCGCTCGTGCCGGCCCAAGTGGTGGCATCCTTCGCCGACGAGGTCCGGGAATCCGTCGAAAGCGAGGAGGAACTGCAGGCCGCCCAGCTTGCCGTCGCCTACTACGAGTTCAACCGCACCATCATCGACGCCGTCGCGGGCATCGTCCCCGCGGTCAAACCTCAGATCGCCATGTATGAGGCGCTCGGCCCCGCGGGCGTGGACGTGTACGCCATGACCTGCGAGTACGCGCGCGAACGCGGCCTGTACGTGCTGGCCGATGTCAAGCGTGGCGACATCGGTTCGACCGCCGCCGCCTACGCCCGCATGCTCACCGGCGTGGGGGAGCATGACCCGTGGAGCATCGACGCGGTCACCGTCAACCCGTATCTCGGTACCGATGGCATCACGCCGTTCGTCGACGCCGCCACCGAAGCCGACAAGGATCTGTTCGTGCTGGTGCGCACCTCCAACCCGTCCTCCAGCGAGCTGCAGATGCTCGACTTGGCCGACGGCAAGAAGGTTTACGAGCATGTCGCCGATCTGGTCGAAGGCTGGGGAGCCGAAACAATCGGCAAGTACGGTTATTCGCGTGTTGGCGCGGTCGTCGGCGCCACCCACTCCGAGGAAGGCAAGGCGTTGCGCAAGCGCATGCCGCACACGTTCTTCCTCGTGCCGGGGTACGGTGCGCAGGGCGGCACCGCGGCCGACGTTCGCGGCATGTTCGATGCCGACGGTTCCGGCGCGATCGTCAACTCGTCGCGTGGCATCATCGGCGCATGGCGCAAGAGCGGCCAGTACAGCGAAGGCATGAGCGCCGATGAGGCGCTCGAACTGGTCGGTGAGAGCGCCCGTGCGGCGACCATCGACATGCGCGATAATCTGAGAGCAGTGCTGTAAGAGCAAGAGGAGATGAACATGACTTTCACCCGCACCTATGACGTGGTGGACGAGGCGGTCGCCGCAGGCTATTTCCCGCCGCGTCACCCTGTTGTCATCACCGCGATTGATGAGCTCGCCCCCGGAGTCGTCCGCATGGCGTTCCGCGATCCGTACATCGCCGAACATGCGCGTCCGGCCCAGTTCGTGAACCTGTTCACCGATGACGAGATGATGCTCATGCCGCGTCCGTTCGGCGTGAGCGAAGTGAACGGCGATGAGGTGAGCATCATCTTCGCCGTGGTCGGCAAGGGTACGGCGAACCTCGCCGCCAAGCAGGTCGGCGACAGCGTCGACGTGCTCGGCCCGTTGGGCATGCACCCCTTCAAGGTCAAGGATAAGGCGCATTACGTGCTGGTCGCCGGTGGCCTGGGCGTGCCGCCGCTGATCTGCGCCGCGCAGAAGCTGTATGATGCCGGCGAATCGAAGGTCACCGCCGTGTTCGGCTACCGTGACGTGAAGTTCGCGGACGACATCGTCGCGCCGTACGCGGACAACGTGCTGAGCATCGACAACGAGCATGGCAACGTCGTGACGCTGCTTGACCAGCTCGAATCCGAGAACGGCCTGATCGTGGACGGACTGGATACCGTGCTGCTCGTGTGCGGACCGCTGCCGATGATGAAGGCGGTGGCCGCCTGGGCCGCCAAGCGCGACCTGGCATGCCAGTTGAGCATGGAACAGCGCATGGGTTGCGGTTACGGCACCTGCGTGCTGTGCACCATCGACACCGTGGACGGCAGGCTCAAGGTCTGCTCCGACGGTCCGGTCTTCTCTCGCGAACAGTTGGGATGGGGTGAATGATATGACGGCGAACACGAACAGCAACGAGCACGTCAACCTGTACGAACCGCACGAGTGGAAGCATTCCACCAAGGTGGCCGGTGTGACTTGGAAGAACCCGGTGGGCACCGCCTCCGGCACGTTCCAGTACGCCGCCGTGCGCTGGTTCTACGATGTGAGCCAGCTTGGCGCCGTGTGCACCAAGGGCGTCTCCCCGGTGCCGTGGGAAGGTAATCCCAGCCCGCGTACCACCGAAGGCCCCGCCAGCAACCTCAATGCCGTCGGCCTGCAGAACCCGGGCGTCGACCATTATCTGGTCGACGATCTGCCCAAGCTCAAGAAGATCGGCGCGACCGTCATCGCCAACGTGGCCGGCCATTGCGACGAGGATTACTGCGAGGTTGTGGCCAAGCTCGCCGACTGCGACGCGGACATGCTGGAGATCAACGTCAGCTGCCCGAACGTGACGCACGGCGGCATGAGCGTGGGCACCGATCCGGTCGCCCTTTCCAAGCTCATGGACAAGCTGCGCCCGATGACCGACAAGCCGATGATCGTCAAGCTCACGCCGAACGTCACCGATATCACCGCTCCGGCCCGCTCGGCCGTCGAGCATGGCGCCGACGCGCTGAGCATGATCAACACGTTGCTGGGCATGAGGCTGAACATCAAGACCGGCGAGCCGATCATCGCCAATCGTACCGGCGGCGTGTCCGGCCCGGCTGTGCTGCCTGTGGGCATCGCTGCCGTTTATCGCGTGCGCACCGTGCTGCCTGAGGTGCCGATTATCGGCATCGGCGGCATCGACACCGGCGAGAAGGCGTTGGAATACCTGTACGCCGGTGCCAATGCGGTCGAGGTCGGCGCTGCGGCCCTGTTCGACCCGGTCGCTCCGCTGCGTGTGGCGCGCGAGCTTGACGATCTGCTTGACGATCGTCCGGAGCTTGCGGCCAAGCTCGCCGCCGGGCAGACCTGGCGCTAAGAGTCCGATGGGCATCTGGCGGGAGACGGGTACATATGGCATGCCGACTCCCGCCGGATGCCGAGGCATATTTGAGTTTTCGATACAGAAACGGGAAAGGAAAGCAATGGCTGAATCCCTCGATATTCGTTTTACACAGTTCCTGTTGGAATCCAAGGCGTTGAAGTTCGGCGAGTTCACGCTGAAGTCCGGCCGCAAGTCCCCGTATTTCATCAACGCCGGCGCGTTCAACGACGGCAGGAAGATCGCGACGCTCGGCGCGTTCTACGCGGAGAAGATCGCCAGCGAGATCGAAGCGGGCAACCTGCCGAAGGACATCGACACCGTGTTCGGTCCGGCCTACAAGGGCATTCCGTTGGGCGTCTCCACCGCTATCAGCCTCACGTCGGGCCATGGCATGGAGATCGGCTACACCTTCGACCGCAAAGAGAAGAAGGATCACGGCGACGGCGGCATGATGGTCGGCACCCAGCTGACCGACGGCATGAAGGTGCTGCTCGTCGACGATGTGATGACCGCCGGCACCGCGGTGCGTGAGGTCATCCCGAAGCTCAAGGCCGAGGCCGATGTCGAGGTCGTGGGTCTGGTGTTGAGCGTGGACCGTATGGAGAAGACCAAGGATTCCGACACTTCCGCGGTCAAGGCCGTCGAAGCCGAGTTCGGTTTCCCGGTGTTCGCCATCGCGAACGTGAAGGAGATCTTCGAAGCCGGCCAGCATATCGAAACCGCCGATGGCACCGCGTATGTGACGCCGGAGATCGCCGCTGCCGCCGACGAGTATCTCGCCCGCTACGGCGCCTGATTCCCTTCCCGCGTTTTCGCGGGGCGGGGGAGCGGGCGTAACGTTATGCCCCAAACGATGAAGGGGGATTCCCATTCGGGAATCCCCTTGTACTATCCGCTGCCATCCGCACGGATGTGCGGGAACGATGACGTTCAGTCGATCAGGTTGTAGCCGTGATCGGTGACCACCGACTTGAGTTTCTCCAGATAGCTTTCCGCCGCGGTCGACAGTTTCGCACGCTCGTTGGTGATCCAGCCGACCAGCATGGTCTCGTCGGAATCCAACGGCACGGTGACGATCTTCTCGTTGTTGAGGTCGCCGTTGTCGATGCCGGTGCACACCGTGTAGCCGTTCAGGCCGATGATGAAGTTCAGGATCGTGGCGCGGTCGGTCACGTTGATCTGCTTGGGGGAGTAGTCGGGCCATACGGCCTCCTCCGCGAAGTAGAAGCTGCCGTCCTCGCCCTGCTCGTATTGGATGAATGGGAACGGTTTGAGATCCTTCATCGTGATGAGTTTCTTCATGGCGAGCGGATTGTCGCGGGAGATGAACACGTGCAGCGGGGCGCGGAACAGCGGATGGAATTCCAGGTGCTTCTCGCGCAGCAGCTTGCCGATGACGTCCTTGTTGAAGTCGGACAGGTAGATGATGCCCAGATCGGAGCGCATGTTGGCGACGGAGTCGATGATGTCGCGCGTGCGGGTCTCGCGGATCGTGAACTCGTATTCGTCGGAACGGATCGAATTGATCATCTCCACGAACGCTTCCACGGCGAACATGTAATGCTGCGTCGAGACGGTGCACAGCTGCTTGCGCGGCTTGGCGTTCTTGTACCGTTCCTCGAGCAGGGACGCCTGATCGAGGACCTGGCGCGCGTAGGTGAGGAATTCCGCGCCGTCCACGGTCAGCGCGATGCCTTGGGAGGAGCGGGTGAAGATCTCGATGCCGAGCTCCTTCTCCAGTTCCTTGACGGATGAGCTCAGCGCGGGCTGTGATACGTACAGTTCGTGGGAGGCCTCGTTCATCGAACCGCATTCGACGATTTTGACGATGTATTTCAACTGCAGGAGAGTCATAAGCTCAGGTTAGAACCAAGTCATGACGCTGTCCGTCGCCTTATAACCGTGTGTCTACATAGTGGAATCGACAGATGTTGACGGCTCTGCAGCTGGGCGAAACGGGTTGATCGGTGCGGATGACTTGAACGTGCCGAGGCTCCTCTCATTGGAACAACGCTTCGTTGCGCAGAACCGGCGCATCAGCCACCTGAGAACGCATGATCGGCGCACCCCTCGGTTGTTGGATTGATCGGTTTCCTTACTCAATATAGACGTTACGGGGCTTTTCGCCATGTATCCAGATACGGGTATAAGGCTGTGCGTTGGCATTATGGTGGGAGAAAAGGAGACGTGCCGTGGAAACAACTATCGAGTTGAGTCGCTGGACGGGGATGGAACCAGAGATCCGTGAGTTTCTCAGCAAGCCCCAACCCAGGCAGATGAGCTTCTATTTCAACACGACGGACAAGTTGGCTCGTGTCATCAAGGATGAGATGGGCTACCAGGGGCTTAACGAATCGGAACTTGCCAATAAGGCCGGCGTCGAGGGCGGCGTGATCGAATCCCTGATCACCGAGGGGAAAGCGGATGTCGCCAATACATTCAAGGTGCTTAACACGTTGGGCATCAAGGTGTTGGCGCTGCCGGCGGGGTACGTCAGGTGAAGGAGCTCCACGCATGGCTTGCGTGTTAAAGGGCGGCTGTAGATGACGAATCTTGATGATCTTACGATTCTTGAACGGACGGAACGGTACGTCGGCTACGCGCTTGATTGCGCACGCACCCCAACCGGCATGACCGGCGCCGCCGGAGCCGGGCGGGCCCTCCGCATTGCGGGTCGGCTGTACGTGCCCGCCGAACTGCTCACCATCCCCGATGCAGGTCACGGTTTCTCGGGAACTGACTTCACCACCTCCTGCAACGCCGCCGCCACTTTCGTGCTCAACGCCACGGCGCTCGCCGCATAACGTCGTTTCGAGAGCTCGGCGATGGGCGGTTCGGCCACATCCTGCACCACCTGCAGTCTGCGATTCGACAGCGGGCACATGGTCAGTGCCACCTGCTCGTCGGCAAGACGTTTCACCAGCGCAGCATCGTCGATTGCACGCACGCCATGGTCGATATGCTCGGCATGCACCGCGCCGCACGGAATCGGCCCGACGTTGATGCCATAATCCTCACATGGGGATTCCCGTCGTATGACGTGATACCATGTCGGATAGTTAGATAGCTGTCTAACTAATAAAATATTCGATTCGCATGGCAGACAAGCAGACAAGGAGGAATTTTGGCAGGGGAGGGATTCAAGGCGCTCGCCGACCCCACGCGCCGCCGCATACTGGAACTGTTACGCGATGGCGACATGACGGCGGGGGAGCTGGCCGAACACTTCAACATGAGCAAGCCGTCGATCAGCCACCATCTGGCCACGCTCAAAGCGGCCGGACTGGTATTGGACGAACGGCACGGGCAGAACATCATCTACAGTCTCAACACCACCGTCATGCAGGATCTCATCGGATGGTTCATGGGATTCCTGGGCGGCGATGATACCGGCACCGGCACGAACACGAACACTGGTGCCGACATCGACAGCGGCACCAAAGACAACAACAACACGAACGGCAACAAGCACGGCACCGCTCCAGTGGAACAGCGGGACGACAAGGAGAATGGTCATGAACAGCGCCAATAACACGAATGGGAACGCTTCCGGTCGGGGCACGGCACCGATCAGCCGCCGAATCTGGATAATACTGGCAGTGCTCTGCGTGGCCAACATCATCGCCCACCTCGCCCTGTTCGGCAGGCTCCCCGAACAGGTGCCGACGCATTGGGGCGCCGACGGGTCGGTCAACGGATACGGGCCACGCGCCATGACACTGATCCTCGACATACTGCCACTCGTCCTTCTGGGCCTCTTCCGCATCATCCCGGGCATGGACCCCAAAGGCGAAAGCTACGGGAAAGCAGGCGGCCTCTACCGTGGATTCGTCATTGCGTTCACGCTCATCATGTGCGGCATGACCTGGCTCACCGAGATCACGGTATTCGGCCTGATCCCCACCAAAGGCGGCCCGGTCGGCCTCATCGTCTCCGTGGCGCTGGGCGCACTGTTCATCGGGCTGGGCAACTATCTGCCCCGCATGAGGCAGAACTACACCTTCGGCATCCGCACCCCCTGGGCGCTCGCGGACGAGAACAACTGGAACCGTACGCAACGTTTCGGCGGAGCCGTATTCATGGTGATGGGCGCGCTGATTGCCATAGCTGGCATCATCGGCTTCCTCCTTCCCATAAACGATGGGGTGATGGTCGGCCTCATCGTCGCCATCGCCTTGCTGGGAACGCTCGCCATGTGCGGATACAGCTACCTGCTGTTCGCCCGCAGCCGGGGCGGCAAACAAGGCGGCAACGCCCGCGCCGCGGATGGCGGCAACGCCCGCTGAAACCGATTCAAAAGGCGCTGTTCCGGCCCGCACCATGCTCGATCATGGCGCGGGCCGCCCGCGATTCATGACCTCTTATTGGCTCGCGCCGTTGGTAGTCTGAGGTGGTTTGACCATTGAATCAGGGAGACGATTTGAGAACGGTGAAGGAGCTGTTGCGCCACGTCGGCGAGTTCAGGAGGGCATCCATCGTGACCCCTCTGTGGATGATCGCCGAAGTATGCTGCGAAATGATCATTCCGTTGCTGATGGCGACGTTGATCGACGACGGTGTTGAACGGGGCGATATGGGTGTGATCGAACGCACGGCGGCCATCATGGTCGGCGTGGCCTTGATCGGCCTGCTCGCAGGATGCATGGGATCGGTGTTCGGCTCGCGCGCGGCGACCGGATTCGCCCGCAACCTGCGTCAGGACCAATACGACGCCATCCAGACGTTCTCCTTCTCGAATATCGACAAGTTCTCCACGCCCAGCCTCATGACCCGACTGACCACGGACGTGATGAACATCCAGAACGCCTACATGATGATCCTGCGCATGGTGCCGCGTGCCTTCTCCAGTCTCATCATCGCCATGTGCATGGCGTTCCTCGTTTCCGGTGCCATGGCGTCGATCTTTCTGGGCGCCGTGGTGGTGCTCGGCGTCGTGCTCGGCTTCCTGATGAGCCGCGCCTCCGTCCACTTCCGTCAGGCGTTCCCGCAATACGATGCGATGAACGAATCCGTGGAGGAGAACGTCACCGCCATGCGCGCCGTCAAGGCCTTCAATCGTGAGACCATGCAAACCAAGGTGTTCAAGGGCACGTCGAAACGCATCTACAGCATCTTCATCAAAGCCGAGCTCATCCTGTCCGCCGTCGACCCGGTGATCGAAGCGACCATCTGGACATGCATGCTGCTCATCAGCTGGATCGGCGCGCATCTGATCGTGCAGGACCAGCTCACCACGGGCGATCTGGCATCGCTGCTCATGTATTGCATGAACATCCTTATGAGCCTGGTCATGCTGTCCATGACGATCGTGATGATCACCATGTCGACGGCCAGCGCCAAACGCATCGGCGAAGTGCTCACCGAAAAGGACGACATGACCGCCGCGGCCGATCCCGTCAAGCAGGTCAAGGACGGTTCCATCGAATTCAGTCACGTGGACTTCGCCTACCCGGAGGCAGGCTTCTCGGCCAACGATCCCACGGCGAAGAAACGCATGGAGGCCGCCGCGGCCCTGAACGGCAAAGTGCGCAAAAACGTGCTGTCCGATATCAATCTCAGCATTCCCGCAGGCGCCGTGGTGGGTGTCATCGGCGGTACCGGTTCCGCCAAGAGCACGCTCGTCAACCTCATTCCGAGACTGTACGACGTGACCGCCGGCAGCCTGAAGGTTGGCGGCGTGGACGTGCGCGACTATGATCGCACCGTGCTGCGCGACAAGGTCTCCGTCGTACTGCAGAACAACGTGCTGTTCAGCGGCACCATCCTGAGCAACATGCGTTGGGGTAATCCCAACGCCACCATCGACGACTGCAAACGCGCCTGCGACATCGCCTGCGCCAGCGACTTCGTGGAAAGCCTGCCGCAAGGCTATGAGGCTCCCGTCGAACAGGGCGGGCAGAACTTCTCCGGCGGCCAGAAGCAGCGCCTGTGCATCGCCCGCGCACTGCTCAAGGATCCGAAGGTGCTGATCCTGGACGATTCCACATCCGCGGTCGACACAGCCACCGACGCACGCATCCGCAGCTCCTTCGCCGCATATCTGCCGGACGTCACGAAGATCATCATCGCGCAGCGCATCTCCAGCGTACGTGACGCCGACATGATCGTGGTGCTTGATGACGGCCGCATCTCCGGCGTGGGCACGCATGACGAGCTGGTCGCGTCGAATGACATCTACCGGGGCATCTACGAACTGCAGTCGCAGGGCGGCGGCGACTTCGACGAGGCCGCCATGGCTGCCGATACGGTCAAGACGCCAGCCGCGACCGACGCTGCCACCGATGCAACCGCAACCGACGGAAAGGAGGATCGCTGATGCCGGGACCACATCCGAAGATGAAGGGCGCCAAGCCTGAACTGGAACATCCGATGCGCATCTTCCTGCGTCTGATGAAATTCGTGTTCAAGGAGTACGGCGTGCAATACACGTTCGTCATCCTGTTCACCCTGATGACGATCTTCGCGCAGGTCAAATGCAACCTGTTCTTCCAGACGTTGATCGACGACTACATCACGCCGATGCTCACTTCCGGTGTCCATGATTTCGGTCCGCTGCTGACCGCGGTGCTGCATATGGCGCTGTTGTTCGGCTTCGGCGGCGTCACCGCATTCGCCGGCAGCTCGATCCTCAAGGCGTTCGTCACGCAAGGGTTCATGCGGCGCCTGCGCGACCGCATGTTCGCCCACATGCAGAAGCTGCCGCTCGGCTACTTCGACCGCAATACGCGCGGCGACGTGATGAGCCTGTACACCAACGACATCGATACGTTGCGCCAGCTGGTCTCCCAGTCGGTGCCGCAGATCATCAACTCCATATTCACCATCGTGATGGTGTTCTGCAGCATGGTGTACCTGAGTGTGCCGCTGACCCTGGTCGTGCTGGCGGTGAGCGCGGTGATGGTTTGGATCACGAAGATCCTCACCGGCAAATCCGGCACCTATTTCACTAGGCAGCAGAAGTCCGTCGGCAAGCTCAATGGGTACGTGGAGGAGATGGTGAGCGGTCAGAAGGTCGTCAAGGTCTTCACTCACGAGCAGGCCGCGAAGGATGATTTCCGCAAGCTCAACGGCGAACTGTTCGACGCCTCCGACAAGGCGAACCGGTTCTCCGGCTTCCTCGGCCCGATCAACAACCAACTCGGTTACGTGGCGTACGTGCTGTGTGCGCTTGTGGGCGGCTGGCTCGCGATCACCGGGCGCACCGGCCTGACATTGGGCGCGCTGGTCAGCTTCCTGACCTTCGTGAAGAGCTTCACCATGCCGATCAGCGAAGTGAGCCAGCAGCTCAACTCCATCGTCATGGGTCTGGCGGGTGCCGACCGTATCTTCAGGATGATGGACGAGCCCGAGGAGATCGACGAGGGTGCCGTCACCTTGGTCAACGTGCGCCGCGACGCGGACGGCACGCTATGCGAATCCGGACGACGCACCGACCTGTGGGGTTGGAAGGATACGCGAACCGGTGACATCCGGCCCATGCGCGGCGACATCCGTCTCGACGACGTGACCTTCAGCTACGTGCCGGGCAAGGTGATCCTGCATGACATGTCGATGTTCGCCAAGCCCGGTCAGAAGATCGCGCTGGTCGGCTCCACAGGCGCGGGCAAAACCACCATCACCAACCTGATCACCCGCTTCTACGACATCGATTCCGGCCGGATCACCTATGACGGCATCAACGTGACGCATATCCGCAAGGGCGATCTGCGCCGTTCGCTCGGCATGGTGTTGCAGGATACGCACCTGTTCTCCGGTTCGATCATGGAGAACATCCGTTTCGGCCGTCTCGACGCGACCGATGAAGAGGTCATCGCCGCGGCCAAACTCGCCAACGCCGACTCGTTCATCGAGAAACTGCCGAATGGCTACGATACGCAGCTTTCCGCGGATGGCGAGTCCCTGAGCCAGGGGCAGCGCCAGATGCTGGCCATCGCGCGTGCGGCCGTGGCCGATCCGCCGGCGCTGATCCTCGACGAGGCCACCTCGTCGATCGACACCCGCACCGAGGCGCTCGTGCAGGAAGGCATGGACCAGTTGATGAAGGATCGCACCACGTTCGTGATCGCGCACCGACTGTCCACCATCCGCAACGCGAACTGCATCATGGTGATCGAGGCCGGCCGCATCATCGAACGCGGCACGCATGAGGAGCTCATTGCCCAGCAGGGCCGCTACTACACGCTCTACACCGGTCTGAAAGGCAAGGAGAACCGGTAACCGGGCGCGGCGGCAGGCGCGGCGAGAAACGAGAAAGGCGGGCGGCCATGCACATCGGATGCATGGCCGCCCGCCTTCGTATATATTCCGTGTATGTATATGGCGAACGCGCGGAGGGTCAGAACTTCAATCCCAAAGACTCCAGATCACGTCGCGCCTGATCGGCGTCGGTGAACCGGAACGCGCGGATGCCCACATTCTCGGCGCCCGTCACGTTCTTCGCCGTATCGTCGAAGAAGACGCATCGCCCGGCATCCAAGCCGAACCGCTGCAACGCCAGCTCGTAGAAGTCCGCGTTCGGCTTGAACTTCTTCTCCACGCCGGACACCACCGTGCCGTTCAGCAGCCGTTCGAGCTGCGGGAATTTCTCGAAGGCGAAATGGAACGTTTCGGACGACCAGTTCGTCAACCCCCATACGCCGTACCCGGCCTTGCGCAGATCGCCCAACAGTTCCTCCATGCCGGGGATCATGCGGGGCAGCGCGTCATCATAGCGGGCGATGTAATCCGCGAAGATGTCCGCAAGCTCCTTGCCCTGTTCGCACTCCACGTCCGGCAGCACTTGGGCGAGCAGTTCGCCGTGGTCCATGCGATCCTCATAGTCGAAGAAGCCGCACGGATCATCATCCGCGCAGATGCGGTCGACCAGTTCGGCGGGGTAGCGCCCCTCCAACGCGGCACGGCACTGCCAATCCAGCACGACGCCGCAGAAATCGAAGATTACATCGGTGATGGCGCAAGACGTGGAAGTCATCGGAACACCCTTCTGAACAACGGATATCAGCACCGTCAGTGTAACGTACCCGCCCGTCGGAGGAACCGTTCCGTCTCGCATATGCGGCATGCTGTGAAGGCCGGAAACGACAAGCGGAAGCGCAAGCGGGACCGCCGCCATGGCGTTGCGCACATGACGGCTGAATGACGGCACCGAGTGGAGGAAAGAGATGAAGCAACTGTTGAACGTTTCAAACCGAAGATCGACGGGAATCTGGGCGGCGTTGATCTTCCTGGTCGCCTTGAACCTGCGACCGGCCATCGCGGCGGGCGACATCATCCGTTCGTTTGCCGGCGAAACAGGGGTGTGGGCCGGTACCGTGATTTTCGCCTCGGCCATCGCGGTAGGCAACGTGCTGGTGCCGGTCGTCGCCAAACGCGACTATCCGAATCATGTCGCCATGGCGACGGGAGCCTATTCGGCATGCATCACCTGCGGTTCGGCGCTCGCGGGCCTTACGGCGTCGGCTATGGCCGAGGTGTGGGGAGGATGGCGGCATGCGCTGGCGTTCTGGGCGGTGCCGCCATTGCTGGTCGCACTGCTATGGAGTTGCAGAATCGTGCATTCGTGGCGTGCCATGGCGTTTGGGCGAACGCCTGAGGAGCCATTCGCCGTTCCGAGCGCTTCGAGCGTTTCGGACGCTTCGAGCGAAAAGCATGATATTGCGCACGCCGGAGAATCGATGGCCTCGTTGCTGCGCCGCCCGATGACGTGGTGGGTCACCCTGTTCATGGGCACCCAATCCTCGGCGTTCTACACCATGTCGAATTGGATGCCGAGCGTTTCCGAACATGCGGGGTTCAGCGCGACCGTCGCAGGTGTGCACCTGTTCGTATTCCAATCCATCGGTATCTTCTCCGGCCTGTTGATCCCCAAGCTCATGCATGTCCGAGGCAATCAGGTTTGCGCCGCTTTGACGTCGAGCGTTCCCATGGTCATTGCAGGCATCGGTATGATGGTTGCTCCCGTAGCCATGCCGGTATGGGCGTTCATCGGGGGAGCGGGGCAGGGCGCCTCGCTTGTGGTGGCGTTGGCGTTGATCGCCATGCGCGGACGTTCCGCCTCGGATACGGTTCGACTGTCCGGTTTGGCGCAGTCCGCAGGCTATCTGATCGCTTCGATGGGACCGCTGCTGTTCGGTGTGCTGTGCCAGCTGACCGGCAGCTATACGGTATCCCTTGCGGTCATGACCGCCATAGCCGTGGCGCAATGCGCCGTCGCGATGCTGGTCGGGCGGTCCGACGAATAGCGAACGTCTTATAGGAAAGGCGCCCGTCCAATCGAATCAAATCGAATCGGATGGGCGCCTTTCCTATGCTCCGCGTATGACTCGTATGCTTCAGAGGGCTTGACCGTTCATGGGTTTGGCGATGCTCAGCGAGCCGATGGTCGCGGTTTTCGCCTGCACGGAGAAGGCGTCGAGCAACGGTTTGCGGTAATCGGCGAGGACGCTGGGCAGTTCGGCGCTCGTGATGATGCGGGTCGGGTAGGGCATGCCCTTGGTGCTGGAGAGCAGGCGTTTGCGTCCGGTCAGTGCGCTCAGGTCGAAGCCTTCGCCGCAGAACACGATGATCGAGATGAACCGGTCGAGCGGTATGCCGGTGATGTGCGAGAGCGCTTGGAGATTTCTGACGTTCTCCGGCACGGGGTTGACCATGTCGCTGACGGGGCCGTTGATGCGTCCGTCCTTGCCCCATCCGGCACGCCAATGCATGTCCTGCGTATCGCCTTCGATGCGGTCGGCCATGGGTTCCTTCTCGTCGATGACGAACACGCCGTACGGTGAGACGATGACATGATCGAGCGTCGTAGTGATGGCGTGATCGCCTGAGGTTCCCGTGCCATTGGCGATCATCACCTCGTCGATGACATGGTAGTCGGCGGGCAGATTGCGCAGCATGGCCGTGATGCTTGCGGCGGCGCCTATGCGCGCGGCGTCGAAGGCGGTTCCGGCGGGTGATGGTGCGGTTGGAGCCATGGTCGCCGCAGCTGCGGCCGCAGGGGATGCGGCCACCGGGGATACGGATGCGGGGGAGTCGAGGCGCACGAAGCCGGGAGGCAGCGGCGTTGGGTTGCGGAGCGTGTTTTCGGGCAACGGTTCGGATTCCCTGTTGATCGGTGTGACGCCTTGGGTGTATCCGTTGAGCAGCGCGGAGGTGGTGTACGGGTCCGGACCGTTTGGGTCAGCGCCGAACCCGTGCGCGGCTTCATTGCCGTTCGCGCTTCCGGTCGCTCCGGAAAGCTTCCTGATGAGTCCTCTTCTGACGGATGGGTCGCGTTTGGAACGGCGCACGGCGGTGATGATCACGGTGACGATGGCATAGATGAACAGCAGATAGGGCACCTGATCCAACAGCAGGATCAAGCCCTTCAACAGGTAGAGGATGGTCTGCGAAATATCCATGTACGGTTTCTTCCCTCGAAATGATGTCAACGTTGACTACGTTTGCAATCATTGATTACGTTTGCACAACCGAGGCCAGTATATCGAAGAAACCCCTTGACGGCCACTTGCCGTCAAGGGGTGGGGAAGCTGGATGATGCCACGCCCGATAAGGCGGATGCGTCAGGAAATCAGTTCGTCGAACGCCTGCGGAATGGCGTCGATGACATCGGTGGCGATGATCGGATGCCCGATTGATGAGAAGCGCTGCTTCTCCGCATGGCCGTACAGTTCGGGCCTATGCCAGCCGCGCTGCTCCGAACCGGATGCCACCGCCGCGGCGAGACCATGCATGTACGCGGCCGCGGCGGCGATCTCGGGCACGAACGACGGGTTGGCGGACAGTGTGCCGTCCTGTTGGGCGAGCAATGCGCCGAGCATGCCGGCGAGCACGTCGCCGGCGCCGGCGGTGCCCAGCCAAGCCGGTGCCCGTCCGGAAAGGATAACGCGGGTGCCGTCCTCGCCGTCCTCGCCGACCACGATGGTGACGGCTCCCTTGAGCAGTACGGTCGCGCCGGTCAGCTTGTGGGCCATCGTCGCATAACGCAGCGGTTCGGCCTGCACGTCGCCCGCATCGATCGTCCCGCCGTGGGCGTCATCGTCATCCGCGTCGCCGCCGTTCAGACGGTTCAGCAGACGTGCCAGCTCGCCGGCATGCGGGGTGATGACCACCTGCGGCGGCACATGGTCGGGCAGCAGATCCAACGCACCCGCGTCCACCGCGATGGGCGGCATGGCCAGGGCGTCGGACGCATCACGCTCGGTGTCGTCCGTGCCATCCGTGCTGTTCGCGTCGCCGGGCAGCGCGTAATGACGCAGCAACGCTTCGATGGTTTCACGTTGGATGTCCTTGCCGTCCGCGTCGTCGCCGGAAGGCACGCCGGATCCCACGACCCAGGACTGCACATGCCCCTTGCCGATCACCGCCTCGGGCAGTGCGGACAACACCATGTCCTGCGCGCGCTGCGGGCCCATGTATCGCACCATGCCCGTGTCGGTCCGGGCTGCGGCCTTCGCGGTCAGGACGGCGGCTCCGGGGTAGCGGGTGGAACCGGTCACCAATCCGACCACGCCACGAGAATACTTGCCGTCCGAAAGGTGCGGCAGACGAATCGCATCCGCCACGAAATCACCATCCGTCATCTCGACGGCGGGGACGGTCCCGTCGATGTCGAAACCGAAATCGACCAGAACCAGCTTGCCGCAGGCGTACGAGGCGGGCGGCACCATCGCGCACGGTTTCATCGCGCCGAACATGACCGTCACGTCGGCGGGAATGTACGCGCCGGGCAGTGAACCATCGTTCACGCCCACGCCGGAAGGCGTATCGACCGCGACCACCAGCGGCAGGTCGGCGGAAGGCTCGTTGTTGGGCAACGCCGGGCGGTCCGGCAGTCGTGACGTCAAACCGAGGGAGGCCGCGATGGTACCGGGGATGCCGCGCAGCGCCCCGGCCACGCCGATGCCGGTCATCGCGTCGAGGATCACATGCGAACCTTGCGCGTATTCGACCGCGGCCTGCAGACGTTCGCCGGCCTCACCGGCGGAGAACCCGGTGGCGCACCCGAGGATGTCGGCGTTCGGGTCGAGCACCAGCACACGACCACCGGCATGCACGAACGCGGCGAACGCCGCATCATGCAGGGAACGTCCCGTCGCGATCGCGGTGACCTGCGCGCCTTCCCTGGCCAGTATGGCTCCGGCGTACAATCCGTCGCCGCCATTGTCGCCAGCTCCCACGAGCACGGCGATGCGGGCGTCCTCCACGGCGAGATCCTCATCATCGAGCAGCGTCATCGTCACCTGCGCCGCAGCCGAAGCGGCCATGCGCATCAGCGGCGTGCCATCGTCGAGCAACGGACGTTCCATATCGCGCACGGTGTCGGAATCGTAGGCGCTATACAGCAGCATTTGCAGGCGGTCAGCATCATTGGCGGTGTCCATGGAATCCTCCCCTTCCGAGACGTATTTAGAACACACTGTAGTACATGCGCCGATACGGGAACGCCCGATGCGGCCATGGCGCGGGGCCGGCCGTATCGGGCGTTGCTCGTATGGGTGTATCGGTTCGGGTTATTCGCCCCAAACCTCTTCGGCGATGGAACGCACGAGGGCGATCTTGGCCCACTGTTGCTCCTCGGTGAGCTTGTTGCCCTCCTCGGTGGAGGCGAAACCGCACTGGGTGGACAGGCATAGGCGCTCCAGCGGCACATACTGCGCGGCTTCGGCGATACGGGCCTTGATGGCCTCCGGATCCTCAAGTTCGGGCCTCTTGGAGGTGACGAGGCCGAGCACGACCTGCTTGTCGCCGGACACTTCGGCCAACGGCGCGAAATCACCGGAACGATCATCATCGAACTCCAGATAGTAGGCGTTCACGTTCTCCTCGCCGAACAGCTTGGCGGCGACCGGGGCGTACCCGCCGGACGACAGCCAGGCGGAATGGAAGTTGCCACGGCAGATATGGGTGTTGATCGCCAGATCGTCGGGCTGGTCCGCGATCACCGCGTTGATCACGTCGAGATTCTCCTGCTGCAGGCGGGCCGCGTCCTCGTCGCTCCAGCCGAGACGTTCGCGCACGCTCCTGTCGCACAGGCGAGTCCACGTGCAGTCGTCGAACTGCACGTTACGGCAGCCGGCGGCATACAGGTCGGCGATGACCTGACGGTACGCGGCCACGATATCCGCGGTCAGCTCGTCATCATCCTTGTAATACTCGTCGTACGGGTAGGCGGTCTTGTTGCCGGTGAGCACGAAACGGGTCTGCGCGGGGGGAGGGCATGGTCTGGCGGGCCACGGTGTTCCCGTCCTCGAACTGCTTGACGAACTTGAAATGCTCGACGAACGGATGGTCATGACCGTCCAGTTTGCCGGTCACGGTGGCGGTGTCTGCGGGGGTGACCTCGTCATGGAAGGCGACGCGATGCGCGGCGGCGACATGATCCACACCGTTGAAGCCCCACATGAAATCGAAATGCCACCAACCGCGGCGGAACTCGCCGTCGGTGATGACATGCAGGCCGGCGGCCTTCTGCTTGGCGACGAGCTCGGTGATGAGCCTATCCTCGACGGCCTTCAGGCCGGCGGCGTCGATGATGCCCGCGGCGAAATCGGCGCGGGCCTGCTTAAGCTCGGCCGGACGCAGATAGGAGCCGACCACATCGGCACGGAACGGCGCGTTCTTGGAATATGCCATGATTCTCCTTTGGCTGTTGACTTGCGATTGGCAATCGGATTGACGAAACCTACAGTATGGTACCCCGAGATTCGCGAATGCGACGCGAGCATACCGAAAGGTACGGGACGCGCCTATACTGGGCCGCGATCCACAGGAACGCACAGGCGGGAACGAAACGAGGGTCGCATGCGATGTCGGACGAACAGTATGAGGCGCAAGGCGGGAAGGCACGGAACACACAGAAGAACACCGACGCCAAACCACACAGAACACTCCTGCCGTACCTGATGGTCTCCGCCACGCAGACCCTCGTCGAATTCGGCTCCTTCACCATCCTGTATCTCCTCGCCGTGCCCTCGACGGCGGCCAACGCCGTCGCCATCGTGCTGTCCGCGTCCTACAACTTCCTCCTGAACCGCAACGTGACGTTCAAATCATCCAGCAACTTCACGCGCAGCGTCGCACTGTTCATCCTCCTATGGATATGGAACTACCTCTTCGGCTCCACCATGCTCACCTGGCTGCCGGCAACCCTCGGCTGGAACGCGATCGTGGTGAAGTTCCTCACCATGGGATGCCAGTTCGCATGGGGCTACCCGCTGTGCAAGCACGTCATCTTCCGTTGAACGCGGCGTAACACGGCCGGCGGCGAACCCGAACCCGCTCCCGCAGCGCAACACACCCGGCACTGGACTTCAAGTACTCGAAGTTCTTAGAGTGCAAACCATGGGCAACACAGCAAGCACCTGGCACACGATCCGACAAGCCTCGATGATCTCCGGCCTGCCGGAAACCACACTGCGCTACTACGAACAGATCGGCATCATCAAACCGATCACCCGCGACCCCAGCTCAGGGCACCGCATGTACTCGGACGACGACCTGCAATCGCTGATCACCATCTCCTGCCTATCCGCGACCGGCATGCCATTGAACGCCATGCGCGAATACCTCGCCAACGTCGTCGACGGGCCGGAAGGCGCTCGCAGGCAGGTGGAACTGCTGGACGAGCAGGCGTTGCGTTTGGCGGCCAAAGCCGAAAGCATCCGCATGCAGCAAGCCTATGTGTCGTTCAAAACCCTGTATTGGAGGGCTATTGCGGAGGGGCGCAGCGACGAGGCGGAACGGCTGCTGGCCGAGAACCGCGACATCGTCGACGCGGTCAAACGCCAGCAACACGAGCCGTCGGGCGTCTGACCGGCGGTCATGCAGTCATACGGTCATACGGCCGTCCGGTCATATAGCCGTCCGGCCGCATGATTCAATCGATCCCATACATCATCACCGATTCACCGATTCCATATCCACCAATGAAGGAGTGACCCATGAAGTCAGCAATCTACAAGGACATCAAAACCATGGCCTGTGAAGAGAGGCCCGAACCAGTCCTCATCGAAACCGACGACGCGATCATCCGCGTGGTGCGCGCCTGCGTGTGCGGATCCGACCTGTGGTTCTTCCGCGACGGCCGTGAAGCCGACACCCAGACCGGTCACGAGGCCATCGGCGTGGTCGAATCCGTCGGCGCCGACGTCACCATCGCCAAGTCCGGCGATTTCGTGATCGTGCCGTTCCCGTACTCCTGCGGCGAATGCCCGGTATGCAAGGCCGGATTCGAATCGTCCTGCCCGCACGGCGGCTACTTCGGCGATGAGGGTCTGGGTTGCCAGGCCGAATACCTGCGCGTGCCCCACGCCAACGGTACGCTCGTCGTGGTGCCCGGCGACGTGAAGACCTTCTCCGACGAGAAGCTCGCCGACCTGCTCGCCCTGTCCGATGTGATGCCGACCGGCTACCATGCGGCCGCATCCGCCGAGGTCAAGCCCGGCGACACCGCCGTGGTGTTCGGCGACGGCGCGGTGGGCCTGTGCGGAGTGCTGTCCGCCAAGATCCGCGGAGCCAAGCGCATCATCGCCATGAGCCGTCACGCCGACCGTCAGGCGTTGGCCCGTGAATTCGGCGCCACCGACATCGTCGAGGAGCGTGGCGACGAGGCCGTGGCCCGCATCATGGAAATGACCGACGGTTACGGTGCGGACGCCGTGCTCGAATGCGTGGGCTCCGCGCTGTCCAACGACACCGCCATGAAGGTCGCCCGCTGCGGCGCCATCGTCGGCCGCGTCGGCCTGCCCCACGGCGTCGAAGCGGACGTCCCCGGCCTGTTCTACCGCAACGTCGGCCTGCGCGGCGGTCCTGCACCGGTGCGCCACTACGACACCGAAGTCGACCACCTGCTCGAACTCGTGCTCAAGGGCGATATCCACCCCGGCCGCGTGTTCACCGCCGAATTCACCCTCGACGACATCCAGGCCGCATACGATGCGATGGATCGTCGCGAAACCATCAAGTCCCTGCTGCGCGTCAGCGAGGTCTGAGCCGCGGACTGACCGCGATCCGCGGAAACGACGGGAATACGCCCGAACCCGTTTCACCATGCATGTGATGAGACGCAAGCCCGGGCATAACGTTATACAACACATTCGTCGGCAGGCCATGACGCCATCCGACGATCGCACGACAATCGGGCATAAGAAAGGCCGGAACACATGTTTGGCAAGAAAAACGGATTCTTCTCCGACGGTAAGATCACCCTCGAACAGGCTGATCCCGA
Source organism: Bifidobacterium merycicum DSM 6492 (assembly GCF_900129045.1). Lineage (GTDB taxonomy): Bacteria > Actinomycetota > Actinomycetes > Actinomycetales > Bifidobacteriaceae > Bifidobacterium > Bifidobacterium merycicum. Next base: position 517,027 of record NZ_FQTX01000001.1, read on the forward strand.
ATTCATCACCCTGTTCTCCAACTTCGCCTACGACGAAGTGGTGAACGAACCGGGCGCACAGCACCCCGACCTCGACGACGCCACCCGCTCCATGGCCATCCTCGCTACGCTGATCGGATGCCAGGGCGTCGACGCCTACGAGATGATGCTGCCGGTGGCCTTGGAAACGGGCCTCACGCCGGTGCAGGTGAAGGAAGTGGTCTACCAGGCCGTCGCCTACCTCGGATTCGGCCGCGTACTGCCGTTCCTCAAAGCGACCAACGAGATCTTCGTCGACAAGGGCATCAACCTGCCGCTGGAAGGCCAGTCCACCACCACGCCGGAAACCCGCGCGGCAGCCGGCGAACAAACCCAAATCGACATCTTCGGCGAACGGATGCGCGGCTTCGCACAATCCGGCCCCGAGGAGACCCGCCACATCAACAAGTGGCTGGCCGGCAACTGCTTCGGCGACTACTACACCCGCAAGGGCCTGACCGCCCGCGAGCGCGAAATGATCACCCTGTGCTTCCTCGCCGCCCAAGGCGGATGCGAACCGCAGCTCACCTCCCACGCGAAGGCGAACATGGGAGTCGGCAACGAGAAGGCGTTCCTCATCGCGGTGGTCTCCCAGTGCATGCCGTACATCGGCTACCCGCGCACCCTCAACGCGCTGCGCTGCATCAACGAGGCCGCGCAGGCAATGCAGGCCTGAGCCGCGCGACACGACACGGCGTATCGGGGCGCAACGTATCCGAACACGTTCAGGGCGGGAAGCACAACGGCTGTTTCCCGCCCCTTCACATATGTAGCCATTACGGGAACACGGCAGGATCACGCGCCAATCGAAGACCGTGTTATCCACAAACGTGCCCCAAGACCGAATATTACCCACCGCGAACCGAAGCGGATTATCCACATATCCCCAAAGCGGGGACGACCGGTTGCATACGGCATCGCCCTCCCATAAGCTGTCCCGCACACATGGGGAAAGCCCCTATGGGAAAGGACGAGGATGTCAACCACACGAAGCATGGAACACATGAGACCTGACACGCTCGCGGACGGGTATCGCCGCATCGGATTCGACGGTCTGCCCGTCGGAGGCGAGGGTCGCTCATGAGCGCGGCGCGGACGATCATCCTCCCGTACGGTGAGGGGAGTGGGAGGGGGAGCGCGTCATGCCGGCGTGTCGGCCCACGTGCGGCGAAACGACGGGGACGGGCGGTGCCGACCCGGCCGCATGCGCGTCCGGAAAGCATGAATCGGCGCACGGTGACGGGGTAGTCGGTGATTGCTATAGTGTTCCCTTGGTTTATACACATCCGCAATCGCAATATCGGAAAGAGCATGGTGAAGCATGGCAATTGAGGCAAAGGGCCTGGAGATTCAGATCGGCGCACGCACGTTGCTTCACCCAACGGATTTCCATGTGGCGAAGGGCGACAAAATCGGTCTGGTCGGGCGCAACGGCGCCGGCAAAACCACGCTGACCCGCGTCATCACCGGCGACATGCTGCCCACCGCGGGCAATGTGCGCGTATCCGGCAAGCTCGGCTACCTGCCGCAGGACACCCATGCCGCCGATCCGACCCAGACCGCGCTCGACCGCATGATGAGCGCCCGTGACATCGCCTCGATCATCAGCCGCATCCGCAAAGCCGAGAAGGAGATGACCGACCCCGATCCCGACGTGATGACCAAGGCCATGAACCGTTACGACAAGGCCATGCAGGACTTCGACAAGGCCGGCGGTTACGCGGCCCAGTCCGAGGCGATCACCATGGCCGCATCACTCGGCCTGCCGCAGGACGTCATGGAACAGCAGCTGGGCACGCTCTCCGGCGGTCAGCGCCGCCGCATCGAACTGGCCCGCATCCTGTACTCCGACGCGGACACGCTGATCCTCGACGAGCCGACCAACCATTTGGACGCCGACTCCATCGAATGGCTGCGCAGCTATCTCAAGAAATACGAGGGCGGCTTCCTGGTCATTTCCCACTCCACCGAACTGCTCGACGAAGTGGTGAACAAGGTGTGGCATCTCGACGCGCAGCTCGGCCAGATCGACATGTATTCCCTTGGCTGGAAGGCGTATCTGCATCAGCGCGTGGTCGACGAGGAACGTCGCCGCCGCGAACGCGAAGTGGCCGAGAAGAAAGCCGACCGTCTGATGAAGCAGGGCATCCGCCTGCACGCCAAAGCCACCAAGGCTGTAGCCGCGCAGAACATGATGCGCCGCGCCGCGAAACTGCTGGAGAACACGTCGGAAGCGCAGAAAGCGGAGAAGGTCGCCGACATCCGGTTCCCCGAACCTGCACCCTGCGGCAAGACCCCGATCATGGCGAAGGACATCTCCAAGGCATACGGTTCGAACATCGTGTTCGCCGGCGTGAACCTCGCCATCGACAAGGGGTCGCGAGTGGTGATCCTGGGCTACAACGGCGCCGGCAAAACCACCACGCTGCGCCTCCTGGCACACATCGAAGAGCCGGACACCGGTTCCGTCGACTACGGCCACGGCTGCAAGATCGGCTACTTCGCGCAGGAACACGACACACTCGACCTCGACGCGACCGTACTGCAGAACCTCGTGCGCGTCGCCCCGGAACTCGACGACACCCAGGCGCGCAGCATCCTCGGCTCGTTCCTCTTCTCCGGCGACGACGCGATGAAACCGGCACGCGTGCTCTCCGGCGGCGAGAAAACCAGACTCGCCTTGGCCACACTGGTCACATCAAGGGCGAACGTGCTGCTGCTCGACGAGCCGACCAACAACCTCGACCCCGCATCCAGGGACGAGATCCTCAAAGCCATCGCCAAATACGAAGGCGCCATCGTGCTTGTCACCCACGACGAGGGCGCGGTACAGGCGCTGAACCCGGAACGCGTGCTGCTGATGCCGGACGGCGACGAGGACCTGTGGAACGACTCCTACCTGGATCTGGTCGCCGAAGAGTAGTAATACCGGCCGGCCGCATCCAACCACGGGCAGGCTCCGCATATGCCGGAGCCTGCCCGTTCCGTATCGAAGCGCACGATTGATAAGATGGGGGAGTCGGCCAGCCCCGGCGGAGCTGCACCGTCAAGGAAATTTGTATCCGGCGTGAGGTAGCAATATGGATATGACTGAACATGCAGATCAAAGCGTGAACACGACCACGATGGTCAAGGAATACACCAACCCGCTGAAAGCACCGATCGACAACGACATCAACCTGTTCGATTTCCTCGACCAGCGTGCAAGCCGCGATCCGGAAGGCTCGATGGTGGAATACAAGGGCGAAGACGGCCGTTGGCACTCCTTCACCGCACGCGAATTCCGTCAGAAAGTCATCGACATCGCCAAAGGCCTGATCGGCTGGGGCATCAAAAAAGGCGATTCCGTCGCCATCATCGCCCGCACCTGCTGGGAATGGACCGCACTCGACCTGGCGGTCATGTCCGTGGGCGCACTCACCGTCCCGGTCTACGAAACCAACTCCGCGCAACAGATCAAGAACGTCTTCAACGACTCGAAGGTGGTGCTCGCCGTCGCCCAGGACGATACGCAGCGCGACAAGGTCGAAACGGTGAAGGACGAAGTGCCGAGCCTACGCGGCGTGCTCATGATGGACGCCGGCGCCATCGACGCGATCATCGCGTTCGGCGAGGACGTCAGCGACAGGGAATTCTGGGCACGCAAGAACGCCGTGCATGGCGACGCGCTCGCCACCATCGTATACACCTCGGGTTCCACCGGCACTCCCAAGGGCGTGGAACTCACCCATGCCAGCTTCGCCTTCCTGTGCCTGTCCGCCACACAGTACATGCCCGGCGTGGTCAACGCCCCCGGTCGCAGGCTCCTGCTGTTCCTGCCGTTGAGCCACGTGTTCGCCCGCTACATGTCGTTGCTGTGCTTCGCCGGCACGTTGACGCTCGGACTGAGCTCCAGCATGAAAACCATCGTCAAGGATTTCGAAGGGTTCGGCCCCACGCTGCTGCTCGCGGTGCCGCGCGTGTTCGAGAAGGTGCACAACGCCGCCTCGCAGCGTGCCGGCACCGGTGTCGCCGGCAAACTGTTCGCCCGGGGCGCACGCACCGCACGCGAATGGTCGCATGTGCTGCAGGCCGGCGAGAAGCCGTCGCTGAAGCTGCGCGCGTCGCATGCATTGTACGAGCGTCTCGTCTACCGGAAGATCCGGACCATCTTCGGCCCGAACGCGCAGTGCGCCATCACCGGCGGTGCGCCGATGGACCCTGAACTGTCGCACTTCTTCAACGGCATCGGCATGCAGCTGCTCGAGGGGTATGGCATGACGGAAACCTGCGGTCCCGTGTGCGTGAGCCTGCCCGAGGATAACCGCATCGGCACCATCGGCAAGCCGCTGAACGGCGTGACGGTCGGCATCGCGGACGATGGCGAGCTGTGCATCCGCGGTCCGCTGGTGTGCAATGGCTACCATAATCAGTCTGAGGTCACCGCCCAGCAGATCGTTGACGGATGGATGCATACCGGCGATCTGGGCGATGTGAGTGACGACGGTTTCGTCTCCATCACTGGCCGTAAGAAGGACCTCATCATCACCGCCGGCGGCAAGAACGTGTCGCCCGCCATCCTGGAGGCTTCCGTCATGACCTCCCCGGTGGTGAGCCAGTGTCTGATCATCGGCGACAAGAAACCCTTCGTCGCGGCGCTGGTCACGCTTGATCTGGCGGATGCGAACGCTTGGCTCTCCGCGCAGGGCGCGCAGGGCGAACCGGATCTCGCCTCCCTAGCCCGCAATCCGATCGTCCGCTCCGAGGTCGAGCGCGCGATCAACGCGGCGAACGACGGCGTCTCGCGTGCCGAGTCCATCCGTAAGTTCGAGATCCTGCCCGACGAGTTCACCGAGGCGAACGGCATGCTCACCGCAAGCCTCAAGACCCGCCGTGCGCAGATCATCAAGCATTACGCCAAGCTCATCGACGAAGTCATCTACGTGCCGCTGAAGAAGTAGCGGATCGTCGGATAAGCCATGCGCCCCGATGCGAGCGGTTCCGTCCGCTCGCATCGGGGCGCAGTCCGTTCAACGGGGAATCGCGGATGGTTTTCGCGACACGCTCGAACAAGTGTTCGAACACCGGGGCGTGCGGTATCCTTGGGGCGAGTACCGCGGGCCCGTCCCGCAGAAAGGTGGGATGAGTATGGTCACCGGCAACACGAACGGCAGGGGAACGGCGGATGGTGCGCGCGCCGCGTCCAAGGCCAAGCGCGGATCCTCGAAGGCGAGGAACGCCAATGGTCCGGTGACGGTCAAGCAGGTGATCAGCGAGGACTCGTTCCTGTCGCGTGAGATCGCCAAAGCGCCGCTCATCGAACAGGATGGATGCCTCGTGGCGGACATCTCGCACATCCCCAACGATCTGAAGATCATCATCCAGGGTGCACGTGAACACAACCTCAAAAACGTCGACCTCGCCATCCCGCGCAATCGCATGGTGGTGTTCACGGGTCTGTCCGGTTCGGGCAAATCCTCGCTCGCATTCGACACCCTGTTCGCCGAAGGCCAAAGACGCTACGTCGAATCCCTGTCCGCCTACGCGCGCCAGTTCCTCGGGCAGATGGACAAGCCGGACGTCGACTTCATCGAAGGATTGTCGCCGGCGGTTTCCATCGACCAGAAGACCACCAACCGCAATCCGCGTTCCACGGTGGGCACCATCACCGAGATCTACGATTACCTGCGACTGCTGTTCGCACGCACCGGTGTACCCCATTGCCCGGAATGCGGCGAGCCCGTGCAGGCGCAGACCCCGCAGCAGATCGTCGACGCGCTGCTCGCCAAGCCGGAGCGCACGCGTTTCCAGATTCTCGCGCCCGTGGTCAAAGGACGTAAGGGCGAATTCGTGGACATGCTCGAACTGTTGCGATCCGACGGCTACGCCCGTGCGCTGATTGACGGCGAAATGCGCCAGCTGTCCGACGACATCAAACTCGCCAAAACACGCAAGCACACCATCGAAGTCGTGGTCGACCGACTGGTCGTCAAGGAGGGTGTGCGCCAGCGCCTCACCGATTCCGTCGAAACCGCGCTGAAACTCGCCAACGGCAGCATCGTCATCGACTACGTGGACGAGGAGGAGGGTAGCCCGGCCCGCCGCCAGCCGTTCTCCGAACATCGCAGCTGCCCGAACGGGCATACGCTCGAACTCGACGAGATCGAGCCGCGCACCTTCTCCTTCAACGCACCATACGGCGCATGCCCGGTGTGCACGGGTCTCGGTTTCAAACTGGAGATCGATCCGGAACTCGTCATCGCCGATCCGAGCAAATCGCTCAACGAGGGTGTCATCGAACCATGGTCGAACACCAAGATGACCTCGCAGTATTACAGGCATGTGCTCGAAGGCCTCGCCGACGAGATGGGCTTCTCCATGGATACGCCTTGGGAGGAGCTGCCGGAGGACGTCCGCCACGACATCCTGTTCGGCCATGATTTCAAGGTCAACGTCTCCTACCGCAACCGTTGGGGGCGTCTGCGCGAATATTCCACCGGTTTCGAAGGCGTGGTGCGTACGCTCATGCGCCGTCACGAGGAAACCGATTCCGAATCGATGAAGCAGTACTACGAGTCCTATATGCGCGAAGTGTCATGCCAGGCGTGTCAGGGCCGCAGGCTCAAGCCCGAGGTGCTGGCGGTCACCGTCGATGGCAAATCCATCTTCGACGTGTGCGACATGCCGGTGGTGCGTGAACTGGAATGGGTCCGCGGCCTGAACCTCACCGGCTCCGCGGCGCTCATCGCGGGCGAGGTGTTGAAGGAGATCAAGGCGCGTCTCGGCTTCCTCAACGATGTCGGCCTCGACTATCTGACGCTGTCGCGTGCGGCGGCCACCCTGTCCGGCGGCGAGGCGCAGCGCATCCGTCTGGCCACGCAGATCGGTTCCGGTCTGGTCGGCGTGATGTACGTGCTGGACGAGCCGTCCATCGGCCTGCATCAAAGGGATAACGAGCGTCTCATCGAAACGTTGCATCACCTGCGCGATCTGGGCAACACGCTTATCGTCGTCGAACACGACGAGGACACGATCCGCGGTGCCGACTGGCTGGTCGACATCGGCCCCGGCGCCGGCGAACATGGCGGCGAGGTCATCTATTCCGGCCCCGCCAGCCAACTGACGAAAGCGAAACGTTCGATCACGGGCGACTACATCGCCCATCGCCGTGAGATCGCCGTGCCGCAGCACCGGCGCAAAGTGCGCAAGACCGCGCGTCTGCGCGTGGTCGGCGCCCGCGAGAACAACCTCAAGAACATCACCGTCGATTTCCCGCTCGGCGTGTTCACCGTCGTCTCCGGCGTCTCCGGTTCGGGTAAATCCTCATTGGTCAACACGATTCTGTACCCGGTGCTGGCCGATAAGCTCAACGGCGCGCGCATCGTGCCGGGCAAGCATACGCGCGTGGAAGGCATCGACCAAGTGAAGAAGGTCATCCACGTCGATCAGAACCCCATCGGGCGCACGCCGCGTTCGAATCCGGCCACCTACACCGGCGTGTGGGACAAGATCCGCACCCTGTTCGCCAAAACGCCCGAGGCGCAGGTGCGCGGCTACGGTCCGGGGCGTTTCAGCTTCAACGTCAAGGGCGGTCGTTGCGAGGCCTGCCATGGCGACGGCACGCTGAAGATCGAGATGAACTTCCTGCCCGATGTCTATGTGGAATGCGAAACCTGCCATGGCAAGCGCTACAATCGCGAAACCTTGGAAGTCAAGTACAACGGCAAGACCGTGGCCGACATCCTCGACATGCCCATCGAGGAGGCAGCCGACTTCTTCAAGGCATACACCGGCATCTCACGCTACCTGAAGACGCTCGTGGACGTCGGCCTCGGCTACATCCGTCTCGGCCAGCCGGCCCCCACCCTGTCCGGCGGCGAATCGCAGCGCGTCAAGCTCGCCACCGAACTGCAGCGTCGTTCCGACGGCAAAACCGTGTACATTCTCGACGAGCCGACCACGGGCCTGCACTTCGAGGACGTGAACAAGCTGCTCAAGGTGCTGCAGGGTCTGGTCGACAAGGGCAATACGGTCATCGTCATCGAGCACAACCTCGACGTGATCAAATCGGCCGACTGGGTGATCGACCTCGGCCCCGAAGGCGGTGACGGCGGCGGTACCGTCGTCACCGAGGGCACGCCGGAACAGGTCGCGCAGTGCGAGGAATCCTGGACCGGCAAGTTCCTGAAGACGATGCTATGACCGCCATATTCGAACGTCACAGCCCCGACGAATGGCGCAAGACCGCTTCCGCGCTGCTCGACGGGCAGCGCGAGGGGCAGTCGGACGCGGCGGAGCGCCGCGGCGTGAACGTGAACGGTGCGCCCCTGCTGGGGGACAGCCGCGACCTGTTCCGTCCGAAAACCTCCGACATTCCGGCCGAACCCGGCGTCTACAAGTGGCGTGACGGCGAAGGCCGCGTCATCTACGTGGGCAAGGCGAAGAACCTGCGCAATCGTCTGACCAATTACTTCCAGCCGCTGTACCAGTTGCATCCACGTACGCAGACGATGGTGCTCACCGCCCGCAGCCTCGAATGGACGGTCGTCGGCAGCGAACTGGAATCGTTGACGCTCGAATACACGTGGATCAAGGAATTCGACCCCCGGTTCAACGTGCAGTTCAAGGACGACAAGACCTACCCGTATCTGGCGGTGTCCATCGGCCAGGAATACCCGCGTGTATGGGTGACGCGCAGCCGCAACCGCAAGGACACTAGGTATTTCGGCCCTTACGCCAAGGTCTGGCCGATGCGCCAGAGTCTCGACACGCTGTTGCGCACCTTCCCCGTCCGCACCTGCAACTCCAATGCGTTCCACAAGGCCGAGCTGACGAACCGACCGTGCCTGCTCGCATCCATCGGCAAATGCTCCGCGCCGTGCGTCGGTCGCATCTCCGCGGCGGAGCATCGTCGCATGGTCGAACGGCTGGTCGGTGTGATGACCGGGCGTATCGGCAAATCCTATATAGCCCAACTCACCCGCGATATGAAGGCCGCCAGCGCCGACCTTGAGTTCGAGAAGGCGGCCAAGCTGCGCGACGAGATCCAGCTGCTGTCCACGGTGGTGCAGAGCAATGCCGTGGTGATGGACGATCAGGTCGACGCCGACGTGTTCGGCTTCAGCACCGATGAGTTGGAGGCATCCGTCCATGCCTTCTTCGTGCGTGCCGGTTCGATTCGCGGCGAACGCAACTGGAACGTCGAACGGGTCGAGGATATCGAGGACGCCGATCTCATGGCCGATTTCATCGTGCGCGTGTACGCGGATGCGGCCGGAGCCGGAATCCCTGAATCCTCCTTGGAAACCGACGGCACGCGCATCGTCACCTCGCGTGACGCGCTGGCCCCCACGCAGTCGGTCACCGCCACGGATGCCGTGGCACGCGCCCAAGCCACACGCGAACGCAATCAACGTCAGGAGCAGACTGGTCGCGCCGACCTGCTCGCCCCGGTCGCGCCCGTACCGAGGGAGGTCATCGTCCCCATCGAGCCGAGCCGACGCGAGGAGTTGGAGGAATGGCTGACGGGTCTTCGCGGGGGAGCGGTGTCGATACGCGTCGCCGCACGCGGCGACAAGAAGCAGCTTATGGACCGTGCGAACGAGAATGCGGCGCAGGCGTTGCAGCGTTCCCGGATGAGCCGCATCAGCGATATGGAGGCGCGCACCAGGGCCATGAACGAGGTGGCCGACGCGCTGGGATTGAACGAGGCACCGCTGCGCATCGAGTGTTACGACATTTCGAACACGGTGGGCGGCGCGTTCCAGGTCGCTTCGATGGTGGTGTTCGAGGATGCGGTCGCGAAGAAAAGCGAATACCGCCGTTTCGCCATACGCGGTGATGACGGCAAAGGCGCGCTCGACGATCTGTCAGCGTTGTATGAGACGTTGACCCGCCGGTTCCGCCACGGCAATATCGCCGGTGATTCTGGCGAGGATATGAGCGAGGGGCGGGCGGCCTCCACTGACCGTCGCCATTTCGCCTATAAGCCGAATCTTGTGGTGGTCGATGGCGGCAAACCCCAGGCCACGGCCGCGGCCAAGGCCCTCCGGGACTGCGGTGTGACCGATGTCGCGGTCTGCGGCTTGGCCAAACGTCTCGAGGAGGTGTGGGTGCCGGACGACGATTACCCGATCATCCTCAAACGCCAGTCCGAAGGCATGTACCTGCTGCAACGTGTGCGCGACGAATCGCACCGTTTCGCCATCACCTACCATCGTCAGACCAGAAGGAAAGGCGCGCTGCGCAGTGCCCTCGACGATATTCCGGGCATCGGCGAACAATATCAGAAACGTCTGCTCGCCCATTTCGGCTCGGTCAAGGCCATGCGCGGCGCGAGCGTCGAGGATTTCGAAGCGGTCAAAGGCATCGGTCATGCCAAGGCGAAGGTGTTGTACGACGCGCTGCACGCCGACGATAACGGCTCCGGTTCCTCCGACGGTTCCTCCGACGGATCATCCGACGAAACTTCCACCGAATCCTCCGGCGAATGAACGATAGCCGCGACTCGGGCGTGTGGTGACGCTACCATGGAAGCGGAGAGAAGGAGATAAGGGCATGACCATTATCAACCATCGCTGCGCCGTACTGGGCAAGCCGATCGCGCATTCGCTGTCGCCGGTGCTGCACAACGCCGCATACCGCGCTTTGGGACTCGACGATTGGTTCTACGACAGGCATGAAGTGGGCGAGAGCGATCTCGACGGTTTCCTCAAGGGGCTTGATTCCCAGTGGGCCGGATTGAGCCTGACCATGCCGTTGAAAAAAACCATTCAGCCCTACGGTGAACCGTCGAATAAGTGGGCGAGGGAACTGGGGGTGGCCAATACCGCCGTGTTCGACTGGTCGGCTCCGAACGCGTCCGGCGTCGAAGGTCTTCCCGCCATCAGGCTGTACAACACGGATGTTCCCGGCATCCGTCTCGCCTTCGACCACGCCTATCGCGTCCACGGCGTCGACGAACCGGGCGACAGGTCCGGTGAGGCGGTCATCATCGGCAACGGCAACACCGCGACGTCGGCGCTTGCCGCGTGCACCATGATGCCCGGCATCGGCCATGTGACGATCGTGGCCCGCCATCCGGACGGCAACGCCGAGCTTGAACCTTTGGCGGGCAAATTCCTGCCGGGGGAGCACCCCATCAGCATTCTTGGCATGGATCATGCCGTCGAGGCGCTTCGCGCGGCGGATGTGGCGATCAACACCATTCCCGGCCATGCCGCTGACGGTGTGGCGGCCCGATTGCTTGACGCGGCTCCCGCCGTGAAGGGTACGTTGCTCGACGTGGTCTACGATCCGCGTCCGACCGAACTCATGAAGGCGTGGAGGCGTTGCGGAGGCCTGGCCATCGGCGGCGAGGAGATGCTTCTCTATCAGGGCATGATCCAGGTATGGCTGATGACGGGTATCCGCGGTGAGGACCCGCAGAGCACGGATCCGGCTGATCGGGAACGGAATGAAGCGTTGGGATCGGCCATGCGCCAGGCATTGGAGGAGGCGTTGTGATGAGCGGAGAGAACACGACATCCAAACGGAACGATAGCGACGAGGCGAACCGGCCGGCACCGGCCAGCACCTTCGAGGTGTTGCTCATCACCGGCATGTCCGGCGCGGGGCGCTCTCATGCCGCGGACTGCTTGGAGGACATGGGCTGGTATGTGGTCGACAACCTGCCTCCCAAACTGCTCGTGCCGCTCGTTGACATGATGACCAACGTGGCCGGTCCTACGACCGCCGCCGCGGACAACGCCGCTGTGCACAAGCTGGCCGCGGTCATCGACGTGCGTTCCCGCGCGTATTTCGACGATCTCAACGAGGTGCTCAGCCATCTCGACGATCTCGGCGTACGTACGCGCATCCTCTTCCTCGATGCCGCCAACGACGTACTGGTCACCCGTTACGAGAAGGTGAGACGCCCGCACCCGTTGCAGCACGGCAACAGCCTCATCGACGGCATCATGGAGGAACGGCAGCTGCTGCAGGGGCTCAAGGAGCGCGCCGATATGACCATCGACACCTCCCGCCTGAACATCCACCAGTTGTCCACGAAGCTGTACGAGGCGATGGTCGGTTCCGGCCCATCGACGGTTTCCGTCCACATCTTCAGCTTCGGGTTCAAATACGGAACCCCCACGGATGCGGATTTCGTCGCGGATGTGCGCTTCCTGCCCAATCCGTATTGGGTGCCGAGCCTGCGCGAATTGAACGGCCAGGACAAGGCGGTATCCGATTACGTGCTTTCCAGCGACGGGGCGACCGAATTCCTCGACGCCTATGAGAAGGCGTTGATGATCGCCATCAACGGGTACGCGAAGGAAGACAAGCATTTCGTGACCATCGCGGTCGGATGCACCGGCGGTCAGCACAGATCGGTCGCCATGAGCGAAGCCCTGGCGGACCGGTTGCGCTCACATGGGCTGGAAGTCAGCGTTTCCGCACGTGAACTGCGCCGCCGTCATTGACGGTCCATACGCCGCCCGTCAATATGCTCACATGGCGAGACGAGTGGTTTTAAAATAATGAAATCTGAGAGAGTCTTGTCCAAGTAGGTCGGTATCACAGAACTTCGGTGAAGTCGTGTGTAACCCCGCGACAGGTCTGCAAAGAGCAATGGAACAGATGGATTGAGGAGGTCTGCTCTTGGCGTTTATTGATGATGTGAAGAGCGAGCTCGCTGAGCTGGAAGACGAGAAGGTGGACGCCCGCAAGGCACAGGTCACCGCCATGATTCGCTTCGCCGGCGGCTTTATGAATAACGCCCAGAAACAGATCGTCATGCTTGCCACGTTCGATTCCCTTACACCCGCCGAGTGGTTGAAGAAGAACATCGAGGAGCTGTACAACCTCGAGGCCCATATCGCCACGTCCACGCGTACCACGCCCAGGGGAACGCATCAGTACCATATCGTCAAGGTGGAGCGCGGCGCGGTGAACCTCGCCGTCGCCACCGGTCTGATCGACCGCAACAGGGCGGTCCGTGGCCTGCCGGCGAAGATCGTGCAGGGCAAGATCGCGCAGGTTCGTGCCGCGTGGAGGGGCGCGTTCATGGTCAGGGGCATTCTTTCCGATCTGGGCAAGAACCCCTTCATGGAGATCATCTGCCCGACCAATGAGGCGGCCATGGCGTTGGCCGGTCTGGCACGTCGCCTAGGCATCACCGCCAAGCCGCGTCAGCTGAGCAAGTCCTTCCGTGTGACGCTCACCGACCCGGATTCCATCGAACGCATGCTCAACTCCATGGGTGCGGTTCGTTCGTCCCGCGACTGGACCGGTAAGCGTTCCGACGGCGAAACCCGTTCCAAGGCCAATCGTCTGGCGAATTTCGACGACGCGAACATGCGCCGCAGCGCCAAGGCCGCGGCCGAGGCATGCGACAAGGTCCGTCAGGCCTTCGACCTGTTCGAGAAGAACGGCGTGGATGTGCCGGAGAATCTGCGTGTGGCGGGCAAGCTGCGTCTCGAGCATGGCGACGCGAGCCTTGAGGAGCTTGGCCGTCTCGCCGAGCCGCCGATTTCCAAGGATGCCATCGCGGGCCGTATCCGTCGTCTGCTGCAGCTGGCCGATAAGACCGCGCGTTCGCTCTCCTGAGCGTTTCGACGCGATTCGAAGATTTTTGGGGCGAACCCCGTTTCAGACCCACCCGAGTGGTGGGTCTGTTGTATTATGCGAAGTGGCAAGAAGTCGCCACTTTCCGCGTCAAGCGGTTAGGAAAGGATACACATGAAGACACTCAAGGATCTTGGAGATCTCAAGGGCAAGCGCGTTCTGGTCCGCGCTGATTTCAACGTCCCGCTGGACGGCACCACCATCACCGACGACGGCCGCATCAAGGCCGCCCTGCCGACCATCAAGACTCTGCGCGAAGAAGGCGCGAAGGTCATCCTGATGGCTCACCTCGGCCGCCCGAAGGGCAAGGTCGTTCCGGAACTGTCCCTGGCTCCGGTCGCCGCCCGCCTCGGCGAGCTGCTCGGCATCGAGGTCCCGCTGGCCGCCGACACCTACGGTGAGGACGCCCAGGCCAAGGTCGCCGCGATGAACGACGGCGACGTCGTCCTGCTGCAGAACGTCCGCTTCAACCCGGAGGAGACCAGCAAGGATCCGGAGGAGCGCGCCGCCTACGCCAAGAAGATCGCCGCCCTCGGCGAGGCTTTCGTGTCCGACGGTTTCGGCGTCGTGCACCGCGCCCAGGGTTCCAACTACGACGTTGCCGCCGATCTGCCGGCCGCCGCTGGCCTGCTGGTCGAGAAGGAAGTCAAGGCCCTGTCCCGTGCCACCGAGAACCCGGAGCGTCCGCTGACCGTCGTGCTTGGCGGCTCCAAGGTCTCCGACAAGCTCGGCGTCATCGACAACCTGCTGGACAAGGCCAACCGTCTGGTCATCGGCGGTGGCATGGCGTACACCTTCCTCAAGGCCAAGGGCCTCGAGGTCGGCACCTCCCTGCTGGAAGAGGACCAGATCGAGACCGTCAAGGGCTACATCGAGCGTGCCGAGAAGAACGGCGTCGAACTCGTGCTGCCCACCGATGTCGTGCTGAACCCGGTCTTCCCGAAGTCCGATGAGGACATCGCTCCGGAAGTCGTCGCCGCGGACGCCATCCCGGCCGACAAGATGGGTCTGGACATCGGTCCGGAATCCCAGAAGCTCTTCCACGACAAGATCGTCGACTCCAAGACCGTCGTGTGGAACGGCCCGATGGGCGTGTTCGAGGTTCCGACCTTCGCCGAAGGCACCAAGGCCGTGGCCCAGGGTCTGGTCGACGCCACCGCAGCCGGTGCGTTCACCATCGTCGGTGGCGGTGATTCCGCTTCCGCCGTGCGTAACCTCGGCTTCCCGGAGGATGGCTTCTCCCACATCTCCACCGGTGGCGGCGCTTCCCTCGAGTTCCTTGAGGGCAAGGAGCTGCCGGGCCTGAAGGTGCTCGACTGAGAGAACGGTTCCAAGGAACCCTTGATGTGACTGGCCGAGGGGCGGCTCCGTATGGATCTGCCCCTCGCCCATTACGAAAGGAATCACGCGCATGGCAGCGAAGCGAAAGCCTCTGGTGGCGGGCAACTGGAAGATGAATTTCGACCATATCGAAGCCACGTATTTCGTGCAGAAGCTTTCCTGGCTGCTCAGAGACTCGCGATTCGACTACAGGCGCTGTGAGGTCGCGCTGTTCCCGTCGTTCACCTCGCTGCGCAGCGTGCAGGTGCTTGTCGAAGCGGACAAGCTGCATATCGGCTATGGTGCGCAATCGGTATCCGTGATCAATCAGGGGGCGTTCACCGGCGACATCTCGGCCGATATGATCGCCCACCTCGGCTGTTCCTATGTGATCATCGGGCATTCCGAACGCAGGAAATACCATCCCGAGGATGACGCCAACATCGTCGATCAGGTGCGTGCGACGCTCGCCGCGGGCATGCGTCCGATCCTGTGCGTGGGGGAGAGCTTCGAGGAACGCCGTCAGGGCATCGAACTCGACTTCGCCGTCGGGCAGGTGCGTGACGTCACCAGGGACCTGAACGAGGACGAGGCCGCCAAACTGATCGTCGCCTACGAACCCGTATGGGCCATCGGCACCGGTATGGTCGCCACGCCGGATTCCGCCCAGGACGCCGCGCAGGCGATTCGCGCGGATCTGCGGAAAACCTTCAATGAGCATGTGGCCAACAGCGTGCGCATCCTGTACGGCGGTTCCGTGACGTCGAAGAACGCGGCGGAACTCATCGAGGAACCCGATGTGGACGGCTTCCTGGTGGGCGGCGCCTCGCTCGACGCCAACGAATTCGCATCCATATGCCGTATCGCGGCCGGGTCGAAGGCATGACCCAGCCGTTTTCCAACATACAAACCGTAATACGTATTTTTTCAAGACGTTGCGCTATGCTGTAACAAGATGTAATGGAACCCGGAGGTAATCGACCCGTGACTGCTCTCAAGATCACACTGGAGATTGTTGTCGTGCTGCTCAGCTGCCTGCTGACGCTGCTTATTCTGATGCACAAGGGCAAGGGCGGCGGCCTTTCCGACATGTTCGGCGGTGGTCTCACCCAGAACGCGGGTACTTCCGGTGTCGCCGAGAAGAACCTGAACCGTTGGACGGTCATCATCGCGCTGCTGTGGGTCGCGATCATCATCGCCCTCGGCCTGTTGACCAAGTTCGGTCTGATCTGATTCATTCCTATGTGACGTCGGCCCATACCATTGTGGTTATGGGCCGACGTTTTTGTTTGCCCAATCGTAAAGCACGCGCGTAAAGCGTGAAGAAAGAGGGGTCATGATGGTTTCCGTGAGCAGTAACAAGGTCGTTGTGGTCGGCACCGGTCAGGTCGGCTCGACCACGGCGTTCAGCATCATCACGCAGGGATTGTGCAATGAACTCGTACTGATCGATCCGGCCACGGCCAAGGCGATGGGCGAATGCCGCGATCTTGACGACGGCAGCGAGTTCCTGAACCGTCACGTCAAGGTGCGGGTGGGGGATTACTCCGATTGCGGTGATGCTGATGTCATCGTCATCACCGCCGGACGTCGCCCGCCTATGGGTTCCGACCGCATGGGCGAGCTGGCCTTCACCGTCGGCATCGTCGGCGAGATCACCGACAACATCATGGCCAGCGGATTCGACGGTGTGATCGTGGTGGTGTCCAATCCGGTGGATGTCATGTCCTGGTATGTCTGGAAGCGCAGTGGCCTGTCACGCACGCAGGTGCTTGGCACCGGCACGGCGCTCGACACGTCGCGTCTGAAAACCATCATCGGCGAGGAAACCGGTCTGGATCCGCGCAACGTCGGCGGTTTCGTCATGGGAGAACATGGCAATTCCCAGTTCGTGCCGTGGTCGGCGGTGTCGCTTGGCGGCAAGCCTTTCGCGCAATTCCTCAACGACAATCGGAACCGTTTCTCCTCGGTCTCCACCGACGATTTGGAAGCCAAGACGCGTGAACGCGGCAATGTCATCAGGGATGCCAAAGGCGGAACGAACTACGGTATCGCCTCCACCGTAGCGGGAATCGTGCAGACCATCCTGTGGGATGAACGGCGCATCGTCCCCGTGTCCACGCTGCTTGACGGTGAATATGGCGAGCATGACGTGTTCCTGGGTGTGCCCACGGAACTGCGCTCCAATGGCGCCAATGAAATCGTCGAACTGTCGTTGACCGCCGATGAACAGGCCAAACTGCATCATTCCGCGCACGTCGTGCGCTCCTACTGCGAAGGGCTGCTGTGATGAACGAATCCGAAATCATGGGAAACGATGCCGCGACGTCGATGATCGTCGCCGATCTTGACGGCACGCTGTTGCATGACGCCGCGGTGTTCGAGGATCGCTTCATCACGCAGCGTTCCATCGATGCCATCTATCGTCTGCATGATAACGGCGTGAAGTTCGTCGTCGAAACCGCTCGTCCGGTGAGCACCGGCTACCAGTTCGTCGAGAAACTGCCGGTGGATGGCGTGGCTTATCTGAACGGCGCTCTGATCGATTTCGCCCCGGGCCTGTCCGATTACGGCATGCTGACCAGCGGGGATATGCCCGCCGATGGGCATCTGGTGAAAATCGGCTTCTCGTCGCAGCGTGCTTGCGAAGTGTGCCGTTTCCTGTTGGGGGAGATGCCCGGGCTGAAGATCGGCATCGTGATGGATGACGTGCGGTACACCAACTTTGACGTGAGCGAATATTGGAAGACGCAGACCTGGCGGTACACGGATTTCGAGGATGTGCCCGACGGCATCGGCGACAAGATCATCATGTTCCCGGAACCGGAGCAGTGGAATCCATTGCGCGAGCTGATTCCCGCCGACTTCGACGTGCATATTTCCGAAGGGTCGCTGTGGATGCTCATGAATCCCGACGCGAACAAGGAACACGCCTTGGGGTTGCTTGCCGACCGCTTCCATGTGCCGCTATCGCAGACCGCCTCCTTCGGCGACGATCTGGTCGACATCGATATGCTTCGTCGTTCGGGCAGGGGAGTGGCCGTGGTCAATTCCAACCCGGAGGTGCTTAAGGTCGCCGACGAGATCTGCCCGGCCAACAATGATGACGGCGTGGCACAGTGGATTGAATCGCATCTGCTGTAACGGTGCCTGTGCCGTCGTGTGACCGGCACCGTATACACGGTACGCATACGCGACGGCACAGAAAGTTCAATTTCCTATGGTGGCTGTGGTGAAAAATTGAACTTGCATACGTATTGTTTTCATAATCTTCACATTATGAATTGAACTTCCGGATCATGCGGATACCTATGGTGTTAGACTTTGAACCAGTGTTTCCACAGAATTGAACTGGAGGTCGTCATGACCAATGCATCTTTCGTCAATCGCCTCAACGAGGCCATGGCGTTGCGCAAGATGAAACAGATCGATTTCGTGCATGCGGCCGAACGGCAGGGCGTCAAACTCGGCAAAAGCCATATGAGCCAATACGTCGGCGGCAAAACGGTTCCCCGGGCGGACATCGCCCGTTTCCTCGCTGCGACGTTGCGGGTGGACGAACGATGGCTGATGGGGGAGGACGTTCCCATGGAACACGGTACCGCCGCCATGCCCGGGCAGCCGGAGCGAATCGACGAAGGTCATGAAGCAACATCGACGCAATCGGAGGATAGAAAGCCCATGCGTACCTTTACCAAATCACACAAGCTTGATAACGTGCTGTACGATGTCCGCGGCCCGGTTGTGGACGAGGCCGATCGTATGGAAGCCGCGGGAACGCACATCCTGAAGCTCAACATCGGCAACCCCGCGCCTTTCGGATTCCGCACCCCCGACGAAGTGGTGCATGACATGGCCAGCCAGCTGCCCGACACGGAAGGCTATTCCCCGTCGAAGGGTCTGTTCGCGGCACGCAAGGCCATCATGCAATACGCCCAGCTGAAGAACCTCCCGAACGTCAGCATCGACGGCATCTACACGGGCAACGGCGTGAGCGAACTGATCAACCTGAGCATGTCCGCCCTGCTCGACAACGGCGACGAAGTGCTTGTGCCGGCCCCCGATTACCCGCTGTGGACGGCCTGTGTGAATCTGGCCGGCGGCAAGGCCGTGCACTACATCTGCGATGAGGAATCCGAATGGTACCCGGACATCGAGGATATGCGCTCCAAGATCACCGACAGGACCAAGGCCATCGTGATCATCAACCCGAACAACCCGACCGGTGCGTTGTATCCGAAGGAAGTACTCGAGCAGATCGTCCAGGTCGCCAGGGAGCATCAGCTCATCATCTTCTCCGATGAAATCTACGATCGCCTGGTCATGGACGGGCTTACGCACACTTCCATCGCCTCCCTCGCGCCCGACCTGTTCTGCGTGACGTTCTCCGGTCTGTCGAAATCCCACATGATCGCCGGATACCGTGTGGGTTGGATGGTGCTCAGCGGCAACAAGCGTGTGGCGAAGGATTACATCGAAGGCCTGAACATGCTGACCAACATGCGCATCTGCTCCAACGTGCCGGCGCAGTCCATCGTGCAGACCGCGTTGGGCGGTCACCAAAGCGTGAACGACTACATCGTTCCCGGAGGCCGCATCTACGAACAGCGCAATTACATCTACGAAGCGTTGAATTCGATTCCGGGCGTGTCCGCGAAGAAACCAAAGGCCGCGTTCTACATCTTCCCGAAGATTGACGTGAAGAAGTTCAACATCACCGATGACGAACAGTTCGCCCTTGATTTGCTGAAGGAGCAGCATCTGCTCGTGGTACACGGCGGCGGATTCAACTGGAAGGAGCCCGATCATTTCCGCGTGGTCTATCTGCCGCGCATCGAAGTGCTCAAGGACGCCACCGCGAAGCTCACCGACTTCCTCGAGTACTACCATCAGTAACTTCCATGATCGTCATTGCCGTAATCGCATGAGCCGGCCGATATCGGTGACCGGCGACGACAGAAACGGTTGTTCCGCTCCCCACCATGCATCGGTTGGGGAACGGAACAACCGCTTTTCGTTTGCGCTGACATGGCATGGTCGATCGGCTGCACTGATGGCTACGTTGAATCGGCTGCCTGCTACAAAAAATCCCCGCCATCTTGACGATGACGGGGATTTTCTAGCTATATACCGTTGAACGGTGCTGTATCAGCGAATGATTCAGCCGTTGACGCGGTCGATGCCAGCCTGGACGTCGGCGAGGACGGTGTCCCAGGACTTGATGAAGGCGGCGACGCCGTCGGCTTCCAGCTTGTCGGTGACATCCTTGATGTTGATGCCAAGCTCGGCCAGCTTGTCCATGATGGCGTGGGACTCTTCGTAGGTGCCCTGGATGGAGGCGGCGCCGTTGCCGTGATCGGCAAGAGCGTTCAGGGTCTTCTCCGGCATGGTGTTGACGACGAACGGAGCAACCAGCTCGTCGACGTACTTGCAGTCGGAGTAGGCGGCGTTCTTGGTGCCGGTGGAGGCCCACAGCGGACGCTGCTTCTTGGCACCCTTGGCTTCGAGCTCAGCCCAGCGCGGATCGTTGGCGAACTTGTTCTCGAACAGTTCGTAAGCGAGGCGAGCGTTGGCGACAGCGGCCTTGCCTTCGAGAGCCTTGGCCTCATCGGAGCCGTTGGCTTCCAGCAGCTTGTCCACGGCGGTGTCCACGCGGGAGACGAAGAAGGAAGCGACGGAGCCGATGTGCTTCAGGTCGTGGCCGTTGGCGGCAGCCTGGGCGATGCCCTCGATGTAAGCGTCGATGACCTGCTCGTAGCGCTCCAGGGAGAAGATCAGGGTGACGTTCACGGAGATGCCCTTGGCCAGGGTGGCGGTGATGGCCGGCAGACCTTCGAGGGTTGCCGGAATCTTGATCATGGCGTTCGGACGATCAACCTTCGCCCACAGTTCCTCAGCCTGCTTCTCGGTGGCTTCGGTCTCGTGAGCCAGACGCGGATCGACCTCGATGGAGACGCGGCCGTCGACGAAATCGGTCTTCTCGGCGATCTCGCGGAAGATATCGGTGGCGTTGCGCACGTCGGTGGTGGTGAGCTCGCGCACGGCGGTCTCAACGTCGACCTTGCCCAGTTCCTTCAGCTGCGGGTCGTACGGGCCGACCTCGTGCAGAGCCTTCTGGAAGATGGACGGGTTGGTGGTGACGCCGACGACGTTCTTGTTGGCGATCAGGTCCTGCAGGGAGCCGGACTCGATGCGGGAGCGGGACAGATCGTCCAGCCAGATGGAGACGCCGGAATCGGACGTACGCTGAGTTGCTTCGGTCATTGTTTTTCTCCTTATATTCCGTTATGGAACAAATCTTGTTATATCAAAGGGGGAGGGGCGTCGGCGCTTGCGGCGCCCCTCCGAGGAATCACTTGGCGGCTTCGACTTCGGCGATGGAGGCCTTGGCGGCTTCCACCACGTGCTCGGCGGTGATGCCCAGATCGATCATGTTCTGAGCTCCATCACCCTGCAGGCCGAACTGCTCGATGGAGACGGGCTTGCCGTAGGAGCCGAGGTACTTGTACCACGGCATCGCCACGCCGGCCTCGACGGAGACGCGAGCCTTGACGGCGGCCGGAAGCACGGCCTCCTTGTACTCGGCGTCCTGCTCCTCGAACCATTCCATGGACGGGACGGACACGACGCGAGCCTTAACGCCTTCGCCGGCCAGGGTCTTGGCGGCGGCGACGGCCCACTGGACCTCGGAACCGGAAGCCATGATGATGACGTCCGGGGTGCCTTCGGTGTCGACGAGCACGTAAGCGCCCTTCTTCACGCCGGCCTTGGCCTTCTCGGCGGTCTCGGCGAGCACCGGGACGCCCTGACGGGTCAGAACCATAGCGGTCGGCAGGGTGTTGTCCTTCTCGAAGAAGTAACGGTAGGCTTCGGCGGTCTCGTAAGCATCGGCCGGGCGAACGACCTCAAGCTGCGGGATGGCGCGGAAGGAAGCCAGATGCTCGACCGGCTGGTGGGTCGGGCCATCTTCGCCGACGGCGACGGAGTCGTGGGACCACACGTACAGGTTCGGGATCTGCATGAGGGCGGCCAGACGGACGGCGGAACGCTCGTAGTCGGAGAACATGAAGAAGGTGCCGCCGAACGGACGGGTGTGGGAGCCCAGCAGGATGCCGTTGGTGATGGTACCCATGGTGAACTCGCGCACACCGAAGTGCAGCTGACGACCGTACGGGCTGCAGACCGGCCACTGCTTGGTGGCGCACTTCGCCGGGGCGAAGGTCTCGGCGCCCTTCAGATCGGTCTTGTTGGAGCCACCGAGGTCGGCGGAGCCGCCCCAGAGTTCCGGCATGACAGCGGCGATGGCGTTCAGCACGGAGCCGGAGGCACCACGGGTGGCGACGTTCTTGCCGGCTTCGAAGGTAGCCTCAAGGTCATCGATGGCCTTGTCGAAGCCTTCCGGCAGCTCGCCGGCCTTGATGCGGTCGTACAGGACAGCCTTGTCCGGGTTGGCCTTGCGCCATGCGTTGTACTTCTCGTCCCATTCCTTGTGGGCTTCCAGACCGCGATCGGCAACCTTGCGGGCGTGGGCCAGGGCCTCTTCGTCCACGTGGAAGGACTCTTCCGGATCGTAGCCGAGGAGCTTCTTGAGGCCGGCAACGGCCTCAGCGCCCAGCTTGGAGCCGTGGGAGGACGGATCGTTGGTCTTGCCCGGGGTCGGCCAAGCGATCAGGGTGTCGACCTTGATGAGCTTCGGCTGGTTCGGGGCGGCCTTCTGAGCCTTGGCGATGGTGTCGGCCAGACCCTCGACGTCCTCCTTGTAGGAGCCGTCGGGCTGGATGAAGCTGAACTCGTCGGTGTACCAGCCGTAGGCCTGGAAGCGCTTGAGCACATCCTCGGCCAGCACCAGGTTGGTGTCGCCTTCGATCTGGATGCGGTTGGCGTCGAAGATCACGGTCAGGTTGCCGAGCTCCTGGTTGGCCGCGAGGGAAGCGGCTTCGCCGGAGATGCCCTCTTCGATGTCGCCTTCGCCGCAGATGACCCAGATGTTGTGGTCGAACGGGGATTCGCCTGCCGGGGCTTCCGGATCAAGCAGACCGCGCTGGTAGCGCTGGCCGTAGGCGAAACCGATGGCGGACGCGAAGCCCTGGCCCAGCGGGCCGGTGGTCATTTCGATGCCCGGGGTCAGACCGTATTCGGGGTGGCCCGGGGTGCGGGTGTCGGCACCGCCACGGAAGTTCTTCAGATCATCCAGGGTCAGGCCATAGCCAGAGAAGTAGAGCTGAACGTACTGGGTGAGGGAGGCATGACCGCCGGAAAGAATGAAACGGTCGCGGCCTTCCCACTGGGGATCGTTCGGATCATGCTTGATGAAGTGCTGGTACAGCGTGTAGGCGATCGGCGCCAGAGAAACGGGGGAGCCGGGGTGGCCGTGTCCCGCACGTTCAACCGCGTCAGCAGAGAGGACCTTGGCCATCTTGATGGCACGCTCGTCGAGCTCGGTCTCCTTGAATTCGGTCATGGATTACTTTCCTTCCAATTGGTCGGGCCGCGTATCCGGCTTGTGCCGGGCGCAGGACGCCCTCACATTGCGGTTCCTATGCTAGCGTCGTGATACGACGTTGCGTGCAATATCGTGCACTATTTGGCGTGTTTTGGTAACTCCTGTTCTGTTAACGTTCGCGTTTCGTTCCTGATTCGCTGCGAACGAACGTTTCCGCATGAAGTCGGGAATGTCCACCTACAATGAACGGTGGTCTAATTTCGCAAGAGGAGGTATGCATGCAGCAGTCGCGGAGGTTGTTGGTGCTGCGTGCCGTCGTCGAGGATTACATCCGTTCGCAGGAACCCGTCGGCTCGAATGCGATCGCCCACAGGCATGATCTTGGTGTGAGCTCGGCTACGGTGCGCAACGACATGGCCGCATTGGAGGATGAAGGCTACCTCACCCAGCCTCACACGTCGGCCGGGCGTGTGCCCACCGAGAAGGGGTACCGGTATTTCGTCGATCAGCTTGCCACGGTGGTGCCGTTGTCCGCGGCGCAGCGCCGGGGAATAGGTGAGTTCCTGTCAGGATCGGCCAATCTGCAGGACACGTTGCAGCGGGCGGCCAGACTGCTCGCGCAGATCACCGGGCAGGTAGCCGTGATCGCCTCGCCGTCGCTGTCGAAGTCGTCGCTGCGGCATGTGGAGCTCGTGCCGGTGGCCATGAACGTGCTGCTCGCCGTTGTGGTCACCGATACGGGTCGTGTCGCACAGCACACGCTTCCCGTTTCGACCATGCCGTCGACGGAATCCATATCGCGGTTCACCGAAGCATTGAACGCTTCATGCTCCGGTTTGTCGCTCGCACAGGCGGCGCAACGGATGCAGGCGCTGGAAGCCGATCCGCGTTTCACATCACTCAAGGCGCTGACGGTGCAGTTGGAACGTGCGTTCGTTTCGATGGCCGATGACGAGAACGCGAGCGAATTGTATATGTCCGGCGCATCGCATCTGGCCCACCAGCGTTCCGCGGCCAATCTGGCGCCGCTGTTCGACGCGTTGGAGGAACAGGTGGTGCTCATGAAGCTCATGAGCGCATTGAGTGAGGAATCGTTGCGTGGTGATGGCGTCAACGTCGCCATCGGCTCGGAGACGCATACCCCCGGATTGCTGAACGCGGCCGTGGTGACCAGTGGATACGGTCATGCGGGTCATGCCGTCACGCAATCCGATCATGACGATGACGAGCGGGACGAGAGCGGGAACGGCGACGGAGTTTCGCGCGAGCATAATGCCGGCGAGACCGATAAGACCGCCGCGGCAAACAAGCCGGATGTGGCGGTGGTGCATGACACCGCAGGTGAACCCGTGGCATTCGTCGGTTCGATCGGTCCGACCCACATGGATTACGCGACCACCATCTCCGCGGTGCATGCGGTGGCCAGATACCTGACTTCGTTCCTCGCGCACGAGGAGATCGACGAATAAGGCGAGTGACCTTGCCTTGTGACAGAATTACCCGCTAGTACTCGGATAGAGCAGATAAAGCAAAGGAACTGGATAGAGTGGCAGACTACTACGAGGTTTTAGGCGTTGACCGCAACGCGAGCGAGGACGAGATCAAGAAGGCCTATCGCAAGATGAGCCGTAAATACCATCCCGATATCGCCGGTCCGGAATTCGAGGACAAGTTCAAGGAAGTCAACAACGCCTATGAGGTGTTGGGCAATGCGGAGAAGCGCCGTATGTACGATTCGGGCGTCGACCCGAATAACCCGAACTCCGGCGGTTTCGGCGGCGGCTTCGACATGGGTGATATGGGCGACGTGTTCAGCTCGTTCTTCGGTGGTGCGTTCGGCGGTTCCCAGGGGCCGGTTCCGCGTACGCAGCCCGGCCGCGACGCACTGGCCAGCATGTCCGTCGATCTGAAGACGGCGGTGTTCGGCGGTACCGAGCAGGTCCGCGTCAACACGTTCGTGCTGTGCCCCCAGTGCTCCGGCACCGGTTCGGCCGACGGTTCCCGTCCCACCACGTGCCCCGACTGCCAGGGTCAGGGCATGCGTCAGAAGGTCGTCCGCACCATGCTCGGTCAGATGATGACCACGGCGCCCTGCGAACGCTGCGAAGGCCACGGCAATATCATTTCCAACCCGTGTTCTTCCTGCATGGGTCATGGCCGTGTGCGTACCACCCGCAATATCGGCGTGAACGTGCCGGCGGGTATCCGTGACGATTCCCGTATCCGACTCGCCAGCCAGGGCGAGGTGGGCGAATGCGGTGGCGCCGCAGGTGATCTGTATGTGGACATCCACATCAAGCCCGACAAACAGTTCACCCGTGACGGCGATGATCTGCATTGCTGGGTGCGCGTGCCTATGATCTGGGCGGTGCTCGGCCATGATGTCGACATCGACACTTTCGATGGCACCAGGACGTTGCAGGTTCCGGCCGGCTGCCAGCCGGAGGATACCGTGACGCTCAAGGGTCTTGGAGCCGGTCGTCTGCGCGATGACGGCGCCCGTGGCGATCTGGTGGTGCATGTCGCGGTGGAGATTCCGACGAAGCTCTCCGATGACGAACGCGGACTGATGGAACAGCTGGAACAATCCTATGAGGAGTCCCACGGCGGCGATAAGAAGCCGGTTGCGCAGAGCTCACGTCCGACCCGTGAGAAGAAGGGCTTCTTCTCCAAGCTGAAGGATGCGTTGAGCTGATCAGTCACTGAGACGAATAAAAGCAGGCTTTTCGCCTGTAAATGAGCCGCGTCGCCGATGTTGGACTGAAGAAATTCAGATTGATGATCGGGGATGCGGCTCTTTCGTATTTGTATGAATCGGGGGAAACACCATGATGCCGGAACTGCAGGTGGTCATGGCGCTTGGGTTTGTCAAACCGAAGTCGTTCCTCGTGGTCTACTCTTGTAGTCGGAGGTTGCTATCCTTGTCGCTCATGATGTCACGATGAGCCTCTTTAATACCATTCTTTACGGCCCATTTAATGACAAAATATAAAGTAATTAAAACTACAATCGCAGTTCCGCCACTTATTCCTAACTCTTCCCACATAATTTAATTCTCCAGAATATATTGTTGTCGTTCAAGTGTTGTATGGATATTTTTTATAGCGATTAGACTCTTGTATTTATTTTCGCTATTATGATTTAACGACCAATGCAGGCAAACTGTTCTTCCTGCGAAGATCTACTACTCTTCTTTGAGAAAAACCTTGAAATAAGCTATTGTCTTGTTTTCTCCTCAAAATAGATTGATTCTCGCCCTGTGAATTTTGATACATTGGGTACTTTTTAAGTGTGTATATACCATAATACGCAAGAGCGACATAAGAGAAGAGGCAAGTTGCTAAAGCTACTAGAGGGTACTGATTACTTGTTGAGTAGCAAAAGGGAATGCCGCAGAGATTAACAATTAGATGCAATATAATAGGAACCCACAAATTGTCAGTTACAACATAAGCTGCCCCAAAATAAATACCAAGTGCAGTTGCCCAAAGAGTTTTAGCTACTACAGTTATAAGTGGTTGTCCAATAGCTCAGAAAATATGTCCTAACCCGAATAATGCAGAGGTGATCAGAATTGCATACAGTGCTGCATTTTTCTTTTGTGCGAACCATTCTTTAATGATGTTTTGCAGTAAACCTCTTAGATACAGTTCTTCCGTAATGGCAACGCCTATGTAGTACACAACACCTTCGACGGCAACTCTCCACACCGTTGACCTATTATCAAATGGCGCCAATCCGACGCAGAACGCAATCGTAACTATGGCAGTCGCGATTACCGCAGGTAATCCATATTTTTTCAATCCTGGCAGTATTCCATTAAATCGTAAACCGAAATGCCATTCTTTAATGAAGAATCTTTTGCATACCCAACAGATTACAAATGCAAATAAAAAATTCAACATCAATGTAATGTAAATCGGATTGATGTCTTTTATTTTTACATTACAAAATAGGACTGCCGGTAAAGCAGTCATCTCCATGAATGTCATTACAAGAGTCAAAATAACTGCTATGACTGTCGTGTTCTTTTTGATTCCCATGTGGCCCCGCTAAAAAACATATTCTTCATCCGAGATGGATGTTTCTCCGAATTATACGTTTTGTCCATTCGAACGCTTGAGACCGGGGCTAATGCGTGGCACCGTGCATGGGGACGCCAAACGATGCCAGATACGACTGAGGGACGCGCCTCGGAGAAATTTCCGGAGTGCGTCCCTCGTAGTCGAGCCAGTGCCCTGACGAACAGCGCCTAACGATCGAGGCGCAGTCCAAGGTGGAAGGCGTTTGTGCTTATGCGGCTCCGTTCGTCAGCCTGCCATGGAGGGGTCGATGGCAGGCAGCACGCCGGTGATGAGCAGCAGAGCCACCACGACGGCGAGCGCGATGCGGTAGATGGCGAACGCCTTATAGGAGAAGGTGCTTACGAACTTCAGGAAGGCGATGATCACGATGTAGCCGACGAGGAACGCGACGATGGTCGCCGCGATGGTCGCGGGCCAGCCGGGGAACGCGCCGATCGCCGCGCATGCGTCGGCGGCCTTGGTGGCGGAGCATGCGTTGACGTCCTTCACCGCGGAGACCGCTTCGAGGATGCCGGCGCCGAACACGGCGGGAATGGCCATCAGGAAGCTGGTGCGGACTGCCGCTTCACGGGTGTAACCCATGGCGCGTCCGAAGGTGATGGTGCCGCCGGAGCGGGAGACGCCGGGGATGAGGGCGAGCATCTGGCCGATGCCGAAGATCAAGGCGTCCTTGGCGGTCATCTCGTCCATGGTTTTGATCTGCTTGGAACGTGCGTCGAACACCCACAGCAGCACGCCGAAGAGGGCGAGCACGGTGACGGTGATCCACAGGTTCCTCAACGTGGTTTCGATGACGTCCTTGAACAGCAGGCCCGCGATGAGAATGGGCAGGGTGCCGATGATGATGAACCAGCCCATTTGGGTGTCGCTGTTGTGGGCGCCCAAGCGGGACTTCCAGTCCTTACCTTCCTTGCCGAACAGGGAGCCGAACCATGAGCCCAGGATACGGATGATGTCGCGGCGGTAGTACAGGATCACGGCGAGTTCGGTGCCGATCTGGATGATGGCGGTGAAAGCTGCTCCGGGGTCGCGGCCGATCATCAGATCACCGACGATGCGGATGTGCGCGCTGGACGAGACAGGCAGGTACTCGGTCAGGGCCTGTACGAGTCCAAGGAAAATGGATTGGATGAAATTCATGATGTCGTTATTTTCCCTAGTTCACTTCCGTGAATTGCGGATGGTTTGCTGTATTGACTGTTGCTACTTTACTCAGGCATCATCACGAAACCGAGGTTTTCCCAGGTATTGTCCAGATTGTCTCACGCGATGCACACAATAAGTCCATCGACCGTTCAGAAAAGGAGTCGAAATGGCGACGTATCGCAAGCATAGGGCATTCGCACCGAAGGGGTTCTTCGAATGTGAGGGACGTGGTCTGCAATGGCTGGGGGAGGCGCAAGCCCAAGGTGGCCCCAGGGTTGTCGATGTGATCGGTTGGGGTGACGGGTATCTCGATATCGAGCGCGTCGATTCCGCTATGCCGACCATCGAGGCGGCGAAGGCGTTCGGGGCCGCGTTGGCGAGGATGCATGATGCGGGTGCACCGTATTTCGGTTCGGCTCCGGCCGGCTATGAGGGGACATGCTATTTCGGCCCGCTGCAGGACCCTGTGCCGATGGATACCGGCGAATGGACCGACGTCGCCTCCTATTACGCGCAGGGCCGTCTGCGCCCGATGGTGGAGCTTGGCGTGAAGCGTGGTGAACTTGACCAATATGATGTGGAGCTTACGGAGGATGTGATCGCCGCGCTGCCTGATCTGCTGGGCAAGGCCGCGTCGGACAAGCCCGCGCGGGTGCACGGCGATCTGTGGAGCGGCAATGTGATGTGGACTGCAGATCGCGGCGAGACGGAAGCGGTGCTGATCGATCCCGCCGCCCATGGCGGGCACCGCGAGGAGGATCTTTCCATGCTCGCTCTGTTCGGTGTCACGTATTACCGGGATATTCTCGAAGGCTACCAGTCCGTGCATCCGTTGAAGACCGGATGGCAGGAGCGCCAAACCCTGTGGCAGCTGTATCCGATCGCCGGGCATTGCGTGTTCTTCGGCGGCGGCTACGTGAGCCAGTACCGTTCCATGTGCCGTTCGTTGCTTCGCTGATCGATTTCCACTGCTTTTTGTGTGGTAGCAGGCTGGGACGCATGATATGGGATGAAACCGAATCGTCTGATTCCGAGTAGTCTGTTGGAGCAGGAGGGTGACATGCTTTTGAGGAGAAAGGGGAACATGTCATGAATACGGAGGATCCGGTTATGTCCGGTCAGGACGCAACTCCTGCAGCGGAACCGTCGGGCCGTCCGGCCAAGAGGAAGCGCATGGGGTTCGTCGCGGCGGGTGTGGCTGTGGCGGTGCTGTTGGCGGGCGGCGGCTGGGCCGGGTGGAACGCGTACGAGGCCCACCGGCTGGAGTCGGCCCGCGCGGCGTGCGCTGACGCGTCGGAGTCGCTGCGCGTGGCGATGAACGAATACAACACGCTCAGGGACGGGCGGGTGACCGACGCGAAGGCGGTGACCGCCAAGCAGGTCGCGGACGCGAGGACCGTGACCGCGCTGGCCGAGGCGCTGGATGCGGAGGAACCGAAGACGGCCGCATGCGTGGCGGATTCCCGCGCGGACTACGAGGAACAGGCGGGCCGGGTGGAGGCGAACCGCGACAGGTACGCCAAGCACAAGTCGAGCCTCGCGAAGGCCGTGGAGGCGGTCGAGGGGTCGCGCGACGCGAAGGTTATCGCGGACGGGGCGAAGCTCCTGAACGACAGCAAGGGCAAGGTCGCGGATGAAAAGACCCGCACCGCGTTGGACAAGGCCGTCAAGGCCAAGGACGCGCAGGCGGTCGCCAAGGCCGTGAAGGCGGTGGACGCTTCCGTGAAGGCGAAGGCCGCGGCGGACGCGAAGGCGAAGGCGGCGCAGACGCAGACGGCCCCGGCCGGTGAGACGGGTTCGGCGGCGTCCGGTTTGACCGGCGGCGGGTACGCGTCCTCCGGTTCGACCGGGTAATCCGGCGGCTACTCCGGGTATTCGTCCGGTTCGACCGGTTATTCGGGCGGGTATTCCTCCGGTTCCACTGGGTATGCGGGCGGTTCCACCGGCGGCGGGTCCGGCGCGTCGAACACCCCAGCCCAGTCCTCGAACAACGGTGGCGGTTCCAGTGCGCCCTCCCAGTCCACGAGCGGCGGGTCGGGAGCTTCGGGCAGCGGGTCAGGAGCGCCCAATATGAATGGGTGGGATAGTAGCGGCTGGGTGCCGATAGAAGGCTCCGGTAGCGTTGGCAGCAGCGGTACATATTGGTGGTGATGCTATTCCCTTGCTCCTGAGAGGCGACCCAACTTACAAGGAAACCTTGTAGGTTGGGTCGCCTTCTTTTGTCCGCATAGACCTTTCCCGTGCGTGGGCATCGTCCGGTGCCCGCGCGGTCTAGAGAAAGGTCATGTATGGGTTCCAACAAACCCCACAGGCTGCGGCGGTTCGTGAAGGCGGCCGTCGCCACGCTCGCGGCGTTCGCGGCCACGGCGACCATGGGCGTGTCGAGCGCCCAGGCCGCCGTGGACAACCCGACGCTCGCCAGCGAACCGGCGTGGACGGGCGGCGTCATCGCCGGTTTCTTCGGCGCGGGCTACGACGAGTGGCTCGGCTCCTACAACGCGGGCAACGAGAAGGGCTACTGCTACGAGTCCGGCATCCCTACCGCCAGCGCCGCGCAGTACGCGTCCCCGTCCATGGGCTGGACGCAGAAGGAGGACAGCGCCCTGTCCCGGCGCATCGGCTGGCTGCTCGCGTATCCGGGCCAGGAGGACAATTCCCTCGATAACGCGGGCGTGGCCTACGCCATCCACATCCTGAGCGGCATCGACATCGGCCAGCAGGCCACGCGAGCCAAGCTCGCGGGACTGCCCGACTCCACCCCGGTCGGCTTGTGGCATAACGTCACGGTCGGCGGCACGAGGACGCACGAGGGGAACACCACGCTCGGCGCGGTGCGCCAGAAGGCGGCCCAGTTGTGGGCGCAGTCCGAATCCGCCTCCAAGTCCGGCAACCTCAACGTCAAGGAAATCCAGTACACGGACGCCCAGCGGCACCTGCGCACCAAGGAAATCTGGTACAAGGACGGCAACGGCCAGTTCGCCTCCACCGACGTCATCGTCACGCTCGATAACGTCTCCAAGTTCGATGCGGCGGCGAACGGCATGTACGGCGGTACCGTCTCCGCCGATGGAAAGACATGGACCGGCAAGACCCAGCCGAGCCTCGGCGCGGCAGGCCTCCAGCTGCCGTTCACCGCGACCGGCGACGGCGGCGGAAAATACAATGTGAGCTACAAGCAAGTCTGGTACACGTACCAGTACCCGCAGAACGCGCAGGGCTTCCAGCACATGGCGAAGAAGGGCGCTGGAAATCAGGACCCGGTCAAGGTCGAATCCCACGCTTACAACGTGCAGTGGAGCTTCCAGCCGCAGGCCGTGACCGTGACCGACCCGAAGAAGCTCGAACCCGGCGACACGCCCGTCGACAAGGTGACCAGCTCGGTCGGTGACCTCATCTCCGGCACCGGCGCGGACGGCACCACCCACAACACGTGGAACGCGAACACCGAGGTCAGGGCCGAAGGCTATTACTACACGTCCGAGGATGAGGGCATCCTCCAGCCCGTCAAGCGCAACGCGAACGAGACGGTCGACCAGTATCTGGCCCGCGTGAACAAACTGTACGGCAATCCGGTCGCCACCGGTTCGACCGTGTTCACCGCCGCCGGGCAGACCAACACCGTCCGTGCGCAGGCCAACGGCGTGGATTACACCGTGCCCTCCGATTTGGCGGGCTACTACGGCACGTGGGTGTGGGTGATTCGCAAGAACGCCCAGGCCCAGCCCGACCGCATCACGGGCGACTTCGTGGCCGAGGCGGGCAACAAGGACGAGGCGAGCCTGCATCACATCAATATGCAGGTGTCCAGCCAGACGGCGAACGCTACCATCACCGACAACGGCGAACTGGCCGACCGCATCACCCGCGGATAAAGATCTGTTCGGCCGTCAGAACCTTTTCAGGAATTCCTCCGCTTCCTGAACCAGCTGATCGGCCTTGTGGGGATCACTGCCGGATGCTTCCTTCGACTGCTCCGCCTTATCCCAATCCTCTTCGAGCTGATGCACGTAATCGCTCAACTGATTGCTGCATCGCGTGAGCATGGAGGCCTTGGCCTGCCATTCCCGCGTCTCCCTGATGAGTTTCGAGCTTTCGAAGCGAATGCCCAGCTTGTGCCCCAGAGCGTCAAGCAATGCCAGTGTGCCCATCGGGCAGTCGTCGTTGCCCATGTATTGCGGTACGGAAACCCATATCGACGTGCCTGCGAAACGCTGCTCGCGTGCCATGGCCTCCAATACGGTGGTGATGCCCACGGGGCCGCTGTATTCGCCGCAATCGCAATCGCTGTCGCAATCCACGTCGTCACATACGCCGACAGGGAGCGGACGCGTGTGCGTGCAATCCGCGAACATCGATCCGAGCGTGATGACGCTGCCCACATGGAGTTCGCTGGCGATGGACAGCACTTTCTGACAATACTCGCGCCAATGGTAATTCGGTTCGGGGCCGATGAGCGTGATGAGATGCTGGTCGGGGGAGCAGGACACGTCGTAGAACGACGTCTGAGGCCAGACGATGCGCGCTTTTCCATTGACGCGGCATAGCGTCGGACGTGACACTTGGTAGTCGTAATACCCGTCGCAATTGATATGTCGTATTTCGCATGCGTCGTAGGAATCGATGAGATGATGGAGGGCGTTCGTAGCCGACTGGCACGCGTCGTTCCATCCGCCGAATGCGGCGATCAGCGTGGATTCTCGTTCTTCACTCATATAATGCAAGCATAGCTTGCGAATGCTTTGGAAGCGTTGATTTCATGCCGTTTTCTCTGCGGGCGAGCAGGGCGACACGCCGAGTTTGCAAATCACGCGGATATCATTATAGTAGTTACTTGTGCTCAGGCAGGAACGACTGCTAGGAGCACAAGGCGGACATAGCTTAGTTGGTAAAGCGCAACCTTGCCAAGGTTGAGACCGCGGGTTCGAGTCCCGTTGTCCGCTCTAGGTCCGAAGAGTTGACAGACCTTTACGGTGGGTTAGCCAAGCGGTTAGGCAGCGGCCTGCAAAGCCGTATAGACGAGTTCGACTCTCGTACCCACCTCTCGGACTGAGGCGGAGCAATCCGCCTGATTTTTTGCAGACCTGGGCGGTTGGCGCAGAGGTAGCGCACTTCCCTGACACGGAAGGGGTCACAAGTTCGAATCTTGTATCGCCCACTCAAGCTGAAGTGATTCGGCTGAATAATTGAAGATCCGTCATGTACGGGCGATTGGCGCAGCGGCTAGCGCACTTCGTTCACACCGAAGGGGTCGTAGGTTCGATTCCTACATCGCCCACGAATCCTGTCAAGGATTTTTGCGGACATAGCTTAGTTGGTAAAGCGCAACCTTGCCAAGGTTGAGACCGCGGGTTCGAGTCCCGTTGTCCGCTCCATTATTACCCCGCTTCGTGCGGGGTTTCTTGTTTTCAAGCCCTTGTCACATGCCGATAGCGTTGTCCTTATATACGTTCCTTATTCATGGCTCTCTGTGTTTTTCGCTTTCGTATTCGCATTCACGGGTGTTTCGGCTTCGTGGAATGCAATGGAATCGTGAAGAATCGGGGAGGAGTTATCCACATTTTCCGTATGGCTGGACATTGCCATCCCTCATCCGTCATCGTGAAGCGGACAGACCCTAGGAAAGGAGATGAGGGATGGCAGGGAACAAACAATCGGAACAGGGCAGACGAAGGGTGATGCGCATCCGCCGCATGGTGGAGGAACGATGGCGTTCGGCAAGAGCATCCGTCATATGTTTGCTGATCGTATGCGCGTTGGCGGTGCCATGCCTGGCGTGGTCCGCGCAGCCGAAGGCACATGCTTCCGGCGAACGCAGCGCCTGTAGCGCCGCACAGGGAACGGTATCAGGTGCTGCCATGGCGTCGGATACGGAGACGCGGGGTGGGTATGTGGCGGTCGAATCCGCCTTGGGGAACACCTGCCATGCGATGCTCGACTGGCCTCTGCGCAAACCGGTCAGCATGCTGAGGGCATACGACGGGCCGGCCCAACCGTGGTTGTCCGGTCATCGAGGCGTCGACCTGAAGACAATGCCCGGCGAGGAACTTCTGGCGCCAGGCGACGGGGTGATCTCGTTCGCCGGCAAAGTGGCAGGGAAGGACGTGGTCAGCATGAAGCATGGGGAGCTGATCCTCACGTTCGAGCCTGCCGTCACGCAATCCTTTGTGGGGGCTTCCGTCAGACGAGGCGAACGGTTCGCAACCGTGGGCGAGCAGTCCGACCATTGCGACGATGTCTGCCTGCACTGGGGCATCCGCTCCGGCAAGCAGTCCTACCTCGATCCCGCATCGATGGTGTCGCCATACCGCATCGTGCTCAAGCCGGCCCGTTGAAGACAGGCGTTGCCTGCGATGCTATGCCGGGCGCGAGATGCTGGTTTTTGGACATACGAAAGGGGCGCGCATAGTAAATGCGCGCCCCTTGGGAAACCCGTGGCCGGATCAGGCCGACAGGTGGAGGATCACTTCTTCTTGGTGTACATCCGGGTGTTCAGCAGCGTGGCGTAACGCTTGATGACCTTCGGACGGATGACCTTCATCGAAGCGGTCATCAATCCATTCTCCTGCGTGAACTCCTCGGGAAGGATGATGAACTTGCGCACGGATTCGGCGCGGGAAACACCCTCGTTCGCCTGATCGACCCACTTCTGCACCTCGGCGCGGACCGCGGCGTTGTCGGCGGCATCCTTCAAAGACATGTTCTCGTCAAGGCCCTTGCTGGCGAGCCACGGGCGGAGGGTCTCCTCATCCAGCGTGATGAGCGCGGAGATGAAGGGGCGCTTATCTCCGAGCACCAGAGCCTGGGACACGAATTCGCAACGCTTGATGACCTCCTCGATCGGGCCGGGGGCGACGTTCTTGCCGCCTGCCGTGATGATGAGGTCCTTCTTGCGGCCGGTGATGTACAGGAAGCCGTCGTTGTCGATACGGCCAAGATCACCGGTGGCATACCAGCCGTCCTCGGTGAAGGAGGCTTCGGTGGCCTCCTCGTTCTTGTGATAGCGGGGGAACACGGAGGTGCCCTTCACCTGCACTTCGCCATCCTCGGCGATACGCAGCGAGAAACCGGGGAACGCGGTGCCGACGGAACCCTGATGGAACGTCTCCCCGGGAACGGTGAAGGAGCAGGGGGCCGTCGTTTCGGTCAGGCCGTAGCCCTCATACACCGGGATGTTCGCGCCGCGGAAGAACTCCAGCAGCTTCGGGTCGAGAGGCGCGCCGCCAGCCACGATCCACTTGGCACGACCGCCAAGCACCTCGCGCAGCGGCGTGTAGACCATCGGGTCGAACGCGGCGCGACGTGCACGCAGCATCACGGATGCCTTGCCGTTCTCGCTGATCTCCTGCATATAGGACTGTGCGGTGACCACGGCGGAGGCGAAGGCGAGTCCCTTCGGGCCATGACCGGCCTTCTGGGAGGCCGCGTTGTACACCTTTTCAAGCACACGCGGCACCACGATCATCACCGTGGGCTTGGCCACTTGCAGGTCCGCGGTCAACGTCTTGATGCCCTGCGCGATATAGATGTGCAGCTCGCTGGCGACGCAGATGTAGTTGATGGCACGTGCGAAGGAATGCGCCTGGGGAAGGAACAGCAGCACGGTGTTGCGCTTGTCGTTCAGCAATTCGGGCATGTAATCGGGAAGATTGAGCGCGGTGGCGCAGTAATGCTCGTGGGTCATCTCCACGCCCTTCGGCGCGGCGGTGGAACCGGACGTGTACACGATGGAGCACAGATCGGTCTTCCTGACCGATTCGATGCGCTCGTCAAGCTCCTCGTCGCTTACCTTGGCGCCGTACGCCTTCAGCTCGTCGAGACCGCCGGTGGCGATGGTGACGATGTGTTCCAGCGAGGGGCATTCCTCAATCGCCCCATCGGCCTTCTCCCGCATGTCGGTATCCTGCACGATAAGCAGACGGGCGTCGGAATTGTTCACGATGTTGCGGATCTGCTCCGCGGAATCCGTGTCATAGATGGTGGCGAGCACGCCGCCGACGGCCATGACGGCCGCGTCGGTCAGATTCCACTCGTAGCAGGTGCGGCACATGAATGCCACGCCGTCGCCCTTGCGCAGTCCGTACTTCATCAGGCCCTTGGCGATGGCGCGTACTTCGGCGAGGAACTCGTTGGCGGTGCGATCCACCCACTCGTTGCCGTCCTTATAGGTGTACAGCACGTCGTCGCCGCGCCTTGCGGCACGGTCGGCGTACAGGTCGTAAATGGAAACGCCGTCATCCAGCGGCGGATTACCCTGGGTGGTGGAGGTGAGCAGACCGGTCTCCGGATCGATGTCGGTGATGGTCGGACGGTCATGGCCCCATTCATCGGTGTGGGGGAGTGTGATACCGCTTTCGTCCTTGGCCGCGATATTGCCCGCGTAATCGGGCTGGTCCCCGGAATTGCCGCTACCGGGATGCACGAAATCCGTTCCGAGCTTCAGTGCCTTTCGGGTGAGATTGGTGGTCTGCTGCTTCAGCGAAGAGATAACGGACACGTGACGCTCCTTGATACTGTTCTGTTCTTGACTATCCAGTTCTCAAATAAGCCAGTCTAATCCTCTTATCGCGACACGTCACCTTACGGTAGCGTAGGGAAACCGCCACGTCAAACGTTATCAGCCGTACCGTGAACCGTCCGTTTTGTGGACATATACAAAGCGGCTCGGCTCAGTTGGTGGGAAAGGGAAGTCCCCATCACGGGTCTTTGACTACACTGATGCGGCGTAGGAAAAAGGCACGGCCAATAGCTAGAAAGGGCTCTCATGGCTGAACAGAAGGAAGCCACGGTGACCTTCGGTGTGCTCAACGAGACGTCGGATACCGAATCCCGCGTCGCGCTGACCCCCGATATCGTCATCAGGCTCGGCAGGAACGGTGTTTCCTGCATCATCGAAAGCGGCGCAGGCAACGCCGCCGAATACACGGACGAGGATTACAAGGCCGCCGGCGCGACTGTCGCGTCGCGCGACGAGGTCATCAACGCCGCCGACGCGCTGGGCTTCATCGACCGACCGTCCGCGCAGACCATTGCCAAACTCAAGGCCGGTCAGTGGGTGATCGGCATGCTCGGCTCGTTCACCGACGCCGCATACGTCGAATCCCTCGCCAACGCTGGCCTGGTGGGCGTCGCAATCGAAAAGCTGCCCCGTCAGCTCAGCTCCGCCCAGTCCATGGACGAGATGACGTCCCAGAACTCCGTCATGGGTTACAAGGCAGCAATCACCGCCGCCAACGCATACGGTTCGTTCCTGCCGATGATGACCACCGCCGCGGGCACCATCCGCCCGGCCAAGGCGTTGGTGCTCGGCGCCGGCATCGCCGGCCTGCAGACTATCGGCACGCTGAAGCGTCTCGGCGCGGTCGTCACCGCGTACGATGTGCGCCCCGCATCCAAGGGCGAAGTCGAATCCTTGGGCGCCAAGTTCCTCGACCTCGGCCTTGATTTCTCCAAGGGCCAGGGCGAAGGCGGCTATGCCCGTGCGTTGACCGCCGAGGAGCAGGCCCAGCAGCAGGCCGCCGTCGATGAGAAGGCGTCCGGCTTCGATATCGTCATCACCACCGCCAAGGTGCCTGGCCGTAAGCCGCCGGTGCTGCTGACCAAGGCCGGCGTCGACGGCCTGCATCGCGGTGCCGTGATCGTCGATTGCGCCGCATCCGATCTCGGCGGCAACGTCGAGGGCTCCACCGTGGGCGAGCAGGTCACCGAAGGCGGCGTCAAGCTGATCGGCGCCCCGTACCTCGCCAGCGGCGTGGCGACCACCGCATCCAACCTGCTGAGCCGCAACGTGGCCGACGTGCTGACCCACTTCGTGCGTGACGGCAAGCTGGGCATGGATCTGACGGAAGAACTTGACAACGCGCTGGTCGTGGCCGGCCGCGTCGAGTCCGAGGAGAAGAAGGAAGAGAAGTAACATGCCTACGCTTGTTGTATCCATCACGCTGTTCGTACTGGCGTTGCTCATCGGCATCGAGGTCATCGGCAAGGTCCCCGCGACCCTGCACACCCCGCTGATGTCCGGCGCGAACTCCATCCACGGCATCGTCA
This sequence comes from Bifidobacterium merycicum DSM 6492, assembly GCF_900129045.1. Classification (GTDB taxonomy): domain Bacteria; phylum Actinomycetota; class Actinomycetes; order Actinomycetales; family Bifidobacteriaceae; genus Bifidobacterium; species Bifidobacterium merycicum. Next base: position 555,667 of record NZ_FQTX01000001.1, read on the forward strand.
TCGTCGGCGTCGTGATCGTGGCCGCCGAGGCCAACTCCCCGCTCGCCTATGTGTTCATCTTTCTGGCCGCCGTGCTGGGCACCATGAACGTCGTCGGCGGCTATGTGGTCACCGACCGCATGCTCGAGATGTTCAAGTCCAACAAGAACGAGAAGAAGGAGGCGAATAAGTGATGCAGAGCGCAGCCACCGTGGGCGCCATCGATATCGTCGCCTGGTTCGTCTACCTGTTCTCGGCCGTCATGTTCGTGGTCGGCCTGCACTTCATGAACTCCCCGAAGACGGCCCGCAAGGGTAACCGTCTGTCCGCGTTCGGTATGATCGTCGCCGTCATCATGGCCTTCGTCGTGCTGTTCGCCAAGGGATTCGTCAACATCATCGCCGTCGTCGTGCTCGTGGCCGGCATTCTCATCGGCGCCATCGCCGGTGTGGTCTCCGCCAAGAAGGTCAAGATGACCGACATGCCGCAGCTCGTCTCCGTGTTCAACACCGTGGGTGGTGGTGCCGCCGCGCTCGTGGCCCTGAACGACGTGCTCACCAAGGACGGCACCCCGGATCTCGTGGTCCTCATCACCGCCGGCCTCGGCATTCTCATCGGCTCCGTCACCTTCACCGGCTCGCTGATCGCCGCTGGCAAGCTGCAGGGCATCAAGTGGGTCAAGAAGCTCAGCCTTCCGGGCAAGGGCGTGTGGAACGTGCTGTTCGCCGTGCTCGCTATCGCCTCCCTCGTCATGCTGTGCGTGCAGCCGCAGCAGCGTCTCATGTGGTCGATCCTGACCACCGTGTTCGCTCTGTGCTACGGTCTGGTCTTCGTCATCCCGATCGGCGGCGCCGATATGCCCGTCGTGATCTCCGTGCTGAACGCCTGCACCGGTACCGCAGTCGCCATGAGCGGTCTGGCCATCGACAACGTGGCCCTGATCGTCGCCGGCGCACTCGTCGGTTCCGCCGGCGTGACCCTGTCCATCCTCATGGCCCAGGCCATGAACCGTCCGCTGCTCTCCGTCCTTGCGGGCGGCTTCGGCGGCGGTTCCGGTTCCGCCGCCGCGGGCGATGGCCCCGAAGGCACCATGAAGGAAACCTCCTCGGACGATCTGGCCGTTCAGCTGGTCTACGCCGACAAGGTCATCTTCGTGCCGGGCTTCGGCTTGGCCCAGGCGCAGGCGCAGCGCGAACTGGCCGATCTGGGCGAACTGCTCAAGGGCCATGGCGTGGAGGTCTCCTACGCCATCCACCCGGTCGCCGGTCGTATGCCCGGCCACATGAACGTCCTGCTCGCCGAAGCCAACGTGCCTTACGAGGAGCTCGTCGATCTCGATGAGATCAACCCGCAGTTCCCGCAGGCCAACGTGGCCCTGGTCGTCGGCGCGAACGACGTCACCAACCCGGCCGCACGCAAGCCCGGCACCCCGGTCTCCGGCATGCCGATCCTCGACGTCGACAAGGCGCAGAACGTGGTCGTCATGAAGCGTGGTCGCGGTACCGGTTACGCCGGCATCCAGAACGAGCTCTACTTCGAGGACAACACGCAGATGTTGTTCGGCGATGCGAAGAAGAGCCTGCAGGCCGTGATCGCGGCCGTCAAGGAGCTGCTGAACTGATAGCGTGACGCTCGCCCGCTAAGGCGCCGCAGCGTCATCACCAGAGCAGGCCGCTCGGTTGCGCAAGGCCTCTCCCGTGGATTACGGGAGAGGCCTTGCCGCGTTTTCGGGAGGTCTTTCGGGAGCGTTTCGGCTGAACTACGCGGAACGCGACACGCGAGTTATCCACATTTCCACAATTTTCGGCGAACCGGTGGCGACGCCGATACGACCTGTGCCACAGTGTCCATACCCATTACAAACAAAGGAGTTGCAATGAGCACGACATTCAATATGGACGACATGGGTCTGCTGCAGGAGTTCAACAGGCTGGGCAGACGGTTCGACGAGATGACATCACATGAGGCTTTGGGCAAGGTGCTGAATGGCGATGATCCGGTTTCGCCGTGCCGGCCGTTCGAAACCGATGAACGGTTGGCCGGCATGGTGGACGATCTGTTCGGTAACACCTCATGGTCCACGACGCTGCTGGCGGCCACGGTCGTGCCCGATGGGCGATTGACGCGGATCTGCCGTGATTTCATCTCGAACTGCGCCAATACGGTACGTGCCCATGGCATCAGCGTCTGGCTGTACGACCTGATTAACGACGCCGCGATCGCGATATCCCTCGACCGGCCCACGGAACGCATGCCGCCGCTGATCCGCCTGTGCGAGGGCGACGAGCTCGCCCGACGATGCAGGCCGAATGCCGGGAAACGTTACGGCGGTAGGAAGAAGCGTGAATTGGATATGACCGAGCACATACATCAGATGTATCGACTCGGCGCGTACGTCATGCTGCGTTGGGGCGCCGACGAGCCACGATCCGAAGCCATCGCCCGGATGATGCTCGCCGATGGCGGTCTGGGCATGTGCATGCTCAAGGAGGATGCGAAGGTGATGGCGATGGGTCCGTCACCGGACATGCGTTACCTCAGGGTGATCGACTATCTTGATGAACTTCGTGCGGCGGCGGATAAGGAATACGCGTATGCCGAACACCCCCACGTCAAAGCGCTTGCCGAGCGCGTCGCGGAGTGCTTTATGGATGATCTCAAGGCGGATGACCGTTACCTGTATGATGCGGACAAACTGATCGAGGCATATGCGGCGTTGTGGGATACGCGGACCATGCCATCCGAACGGATGCGCGGCGACCTGGAATTCAGACGTGTCAAACCCGATTGCGCACTGTGGGAGAATCCCGTGTATCTGCGCGAACTGGCCATATCGCTTATGGGAGCCAACGGTTCGGCGGATCTGGTACAGGGCTTCGAACAGCGTGACCGTGAACGTTTTGAACGTGGACGGGAATATCTGCAGAGGCTGAGGGGGATCGTCGAACTGCGGGGAATCAAGATGTTGCCGCCGATCATGGTCGTGTTGGGCAAAGCATGGGCGGATGACGTGGAACCGGCGTCGAACGTCGAGAGGACCAGGATGCTGCGCGGATATTGGAGATGCGGCGACGATGCCGCCGTGGTGGTGCTGTCGCGTCTGATGTATGACGGCTCCGCGAGGAAGGCCGCCACGGCCATTGCGGCATGCGATGTCGAGGAATACGTGGCGGCGTTCCCGATGCTGGGCGGTGGTTCATCCGACGGTGGTTCATCCGACGGTGGTTCATCCGACGGTGGTTCATCCGACGATGGTTCGTCCGGTGGTTCGTCTGGTGGTTCGTTCGACGATGACGATGCGTCCGATGAGCGCGATGACGAGAGGGGAGTCGTCGTTCTTGCCTGATTCGTTCGCCGCCCAGGGGCGTGAACGAGGCCGGACATGGGGCGTATATCGTATTCCGGATGCCGTATGCCGCCGCCCGGCCTCGTCCGATTCCATGGATATCGCGAACAGGGACCGCATAGTGGACATGCCGCGAGCGTGGGTTGACCCTACAACGGTTGTAGGGTTTAGGGTTTCCTGAGGAAATCAGTCAAGGAGAGGACCCGCGGGAAACCATGGAGAGGAATCTGACGACAGGCAGCGTGTTCAAAACCATCATCACCTTCGCGTTGCCCTATCTGCTTTCGTATTTTCTGCAGACGTTGTACGGCATGGCCGACCTGTTCATCGCCGGCCAGTTCATCGGGGTGGACGGCATCACCGCCGTGGCGAACGGCAGCCAGGTGCTGTACATGCTGACCGTGGTAATCGTTGGACTCGCCATGGGCGCGACCGTCACCATCGGCCATGCGGTCGGGGCGAACCGGTTCAGCGACGCGGCCAGAGTCATCGGCAACACCATCACGTTGTTCATATGCCTGGCGGTGGTGCTTACCGTGACGTTGCTGTGCAGCGTGCATGGCATCGTCGCGCTGATGGGGACACCGGTCGAGGCGGTGGACGGCACGGCCGCATACCTGAGCATATGCTTCGCCGGCATCCCGTTCATCGTCGCCTACAACGTCATCAGCTCCATCTTCCGCGGTCTGGGGGATTCACGAAGCCCCATGTATTTCATCGCGGTCGCCTGCTTCTGCAACATCGCGCTCGACTATCTGTTCATGGGAGCGCTGCATATGGGGCCGTCCGGCGCTGCGTTGGGCACCACGCTCTCCCAGACGATCAGCGTGATCGTCGCGCTCATCGCCATCAGGCGCAAGCGCACCGGCATTCATGTGGGTGCCGGCGACCTGCACCCGCAAAGGTCCGTGCTCAAGGAGATCCTGACGATCGGCGTGCCGACGGCGGTGCAGGACGGATGTATCCAGGTCGCCTTCATCATCATCACGGTCATCGCCAATTACCGTGGGCTTGATGACGCCGCGGCCGTGGGCGTGGTCGAGAAGGTGATCAGCGCCCTGTTCCTCGTGCCGTCATCCATGCTGGCCACCGTATCCGCCGTGTCCGCGCAGAACATCGGCGCCGGCAAACCGGCACGCGCACGACGGACGCTTCGGTACGCCACCGCCATCACCGTCATCTACGGCATTGTCATCTCGGTCGTCGTGGAGTTGACGGCAAGCTCCGTCGTCGGCCTGTTCACCGCCGACACCGCGGTGATCGTGCTGGGCACGCAGTACATCCGCAGTTACATCATCGACAGCATCTTCGCCGGCGCCCACTTCTGTTTCAGCGGTTTCTTCGCGGCATATGGCCGTTCCTACATCGGGTTCATCCACAACATCGTGGCCATCACGCTCGTCAGGGTCCCGGGATCGTATCTCGCGTCGAAACTGTTCCCCGACACCCTGTTCCCCATGGGGCTCGCGGCCCCCGCCGGTTCGCTGCTCTCCGTGCTGATCTGCCTGGGCTTCTACTTCTGGCTCAAGCGTCGCAGCGTGCTTTCGGCAACGGGGGTGAACGTTGACGGCGAAGCGTGACGAGGCGGATCACGCCATGCCGAAGGATGCGAGGCTGTTCCGCATCGGGCAGGTGGCTCGCATGTTCAACATCTCCCTGGGCTCGCTTCGTCATTACGAGCGATGCGGGTTGCTGGAACCCGCATACGTCGATCGGCGTACCGGATACCGTTACTATGGCGTCAAGCAGTTCGAGGTGCTCAACACCATCCGCTATCTGCGGGTGTTGGATATGCCGTTGGAGCAGATCGCCGAGTTCCTGCATAATCGCGATGTCCGCGTCATCGAGGACAAGCTGGTCGCGCAGAAGGCCCTCATCGAGCGCAAGCAGCATGAACTGGAGATGATCTCCAGGAAGATCGGGCATCGGCTGGAACGCTTGCGTGATGCCGTGGATACGGACCTTGACGTGATTCGACTGGTCGATCAGCCGGCCTGCAGAATCGCGTGGATCCGTGATTCGCCGACGCTTGATTCGTATCTTGGATTGGAATATTCAATCCGTCGTCTGGAGGAGCGGCAGGACGATCCGATGGTTTTCCTCGGCAATGTCGGCGTGGGTGTGTCGGCCGAGAATCTGGAACAGGGACGATATGACGATTACGGTCTGGTGTTCCTGCTGCTCGACGACGAGGACGAGTATCGGGGCGAGACCGTGGAACTGCCGGAAACGAAATGCGTGCGCGTCCGATTCGGCGGCAGTCACGGCGACGCCCCGGAACGATATCGTGCAATCATGCGCTATATCGGGGAGCATGGTCTCGAGGTCGCCGGGTTCTCGCGTGAGATCGCGCTCATCGACGAGGGACTGACCTCCGACCCCGAGCGTTTCGTGACCGAAATAAGCGTGCCGGTCCGGCAAGTGCGGCAGTAGGGGGAATCCGGGAACGAAGAGGCGGGAAGCCAGCCGCGCGATCGCGGCTCGACTTCCCGCCTCCTCGTATGTCATGACGTGTCGTATGTCATGACGTGTCGTATGTCATGACATGGCCGGACGGTTACTTGACGCTTTCCTTGAGTGTCGGTGCAAGGGTGCCGGCCAGCGCACGCTCGCCCGGCCTTGCCAGCGGGCCGACCAGCTCGTGTGCGGTGTACGGTTCCTCGAGATAGTCGATGTCGCTGGGGCTCAGATGCACGCCGAGCGCCTCGATGGCATCGTCCACGCGTTCCGGCTTCGAGCAGCCGACGAGGGGAGCCGTCACGCCCTTGGCCCAATGCCATGCGAGGGCGACCCGCGCCATCGGCACGCCGAGCCGTTCGGTGACTTCGTGCACGCGTTCGATGATCGGCATATCCTGCGCACGCGCCCGGTCATACTTGTTGCGCATGGTGCCGTCGGTGGAGCCACGCTTGGAACCGGAATCCCAACCCATGTGGGTCAAATGCCCGGACGCCATGGGGGAGTACGGCGTGAGCGCCACGTCATATTGGCGGCAGACGGGGATCATCTCGCGTTCATCCTCGCGGTACAGCAGGTTGTAATGGCATTGCATGCTGGTGAACTTGGTCCACCCGTTCGCCTCCGCCACGGTTTGCAGGGTATGGAACTGGTAGGCGTACATCTCGCTCGCACCGAGAGCGCGGACTTTGCCGGCCTTCACTAGGGAATCCAACGCCTCCATGGTCTCCTCGATGGGAGTGCCATAGTCGAAACGGTGGATGATGTACAGGTCGAGATAGTCGGTGTCCAGACGCTTGAGCGTGCCGTCGATCTCACGTTCGATGGCTTCGCGGGACAGATGCCCCTCGTTGAAAAGGAGCTCAAGGCCGGCCAGGCGGTGCGCGTCCCCGCCGATACGAAGCATTGGCATGGCGCGGCTCCCGGCGAATCGTTCTCCCATCTCGCCTTCATGGTCCCGACCGGCGATCCGAAGGCGATAAGCAACGAATGGCTCGAGCCCGTGGACGCCGAAGCATACAACGCGCTCAGCTGAACCGGATTCCACGAAAGACGCAATCGCTGAAGACCGCACCCGAAACGGTGCGGTCTTTTCACATTCGAGGGAATGTCGCTACGCTAACTGCCATTATCATGATATTGCTAACGGTTTTTAGCCGAGGAGGGCGTCATGAGGAGAAGCGATACGCGGCAAAGGATCATCGAGGAGGCTTTGCACCTGTTCGCATCCAACGGATATGATGCGGTCAGCGTTTCGCAGATAGCGCAGGCCGTGGGTATCAAAGCCCCGTCCCTCTACAAGCATTTTCCCAGCAAAAGGGCCATTTTCGACGCGATTGTGGAACACATGAGGCAACTGGACGCGGAGCACGCGAAACAGGCCGAAGTGCCGGGGATGGACGAGGAGGAAGCCGAATCCGAGATCGACGCCCCCGAGCCGGCGAAACTGCGCGCGTTCATGGTCGACCGGTTCCGTTACTGGACGGAGGACGGCCTCGCCCACGACTACCGGCGCATGCTCACCCTCGAACAGTACAAGTCATCGGAGAACATGGCCATGTACCAGAAGGTGCTCGGCAGCGGACCGGTCGCATACATCGAGGACATGCTCGGCGCGATGCTCGACGAGGGGCTGCTGCGCGGCGACGATCCGAAGAGGATGGCGATCGAACTGTATGCGCCGTTCTTCCTGCTGGTTAGCGCCGCCGACGCGGTGGAAAGCAAGAACGCCCGCCGTCGCGTGCTCGACATCTTCGCGAAGGGCGTGGATGACTTCATGGCCAGATACAAGGCGTAGCGCGGCATGTCCGCATGGCGGCGGGCCGCCTTCGCGCGGGTCCACCCCGCGGATATACTGGGAGCCCGGTGATGGGACTCGCCTGGGATTCGTATGGATCCCGAACCGCAATTCCGCTGATGGTTCCTGCGACATGCGGGTGTGCCATGCCTTAAGGCCGGGTTTCCACGCGGCACCCCGCGGAAAAGAGGGTGTATGGCACGATTACATATCATTCGTCTTAATCTCGTATGCGTGGTGTTCCTCGGAGGCTGCGTCGGCACCGCATTGCGGTACTCGCTTTCGGGCCTCGCCGACCTTGGTCCGTTCCATGTCGGGACGTTCGCCGCCAATATGATCGCATGCTTCGCGTACGCGGCGTTGTCCGCTTGGCTGGGCGGTACCGGCAGGATCGCCGGTCGCGCGAAAGAGTACGTGAACCGCGGATTCGGCATGGGCATGTGCGGCGGCCTGTCGACGATGTCCACGCTCGCGCTTGAGGAGTTCATGCTGCTGCGCGGCGGCGATGCCGCAGGATGCGCGTTGTATTGCATTGTGACGTTCGCCGTGGGCTGCGTACTCGCCTACGCCGGGGTGCTCGCCGGTCTGCGTCTCGCCGGTGCGGGGAATGGGAAGGAGTCGAACCGATGAACGCGTTCATCGTCATGGCGGTATGCCTGTGCGGCGGCGTCGGGGCTTCGGCGCGGTACATCTGCGATTCGTATATCAAGGCCTTCTGGAGGAAGGCGTTCCCGCTGTCCACGTTCGCCATCAACATCGTCGCCGGGTTCCTGGCGGGACTGGTCGCCGGCCTGTACGCGGATTCGGCCATGTCCGGGCAGGCGCGTCTGCTGATGGCCACCGGTTTCCTCGGCGGGTTCTCCACGTTCTCGACCATGATGAACGAATCCGTGACCCTGTTGCGCGGCGGGAGGACCGCGGTGTTCGCCGGGTATATGGTGGCATCGATCGTCGCGCCCGTGGCATGCGCCGCGCTCGGATTCCGTTGCGCCGCGTGAGGGGAACGGCCATGGCTTCCAAAGCGGGCACGCCGACGCATGTGGAGCATGGGTTCGGACCGGTGTGGGACGCCGGGTCGCGCGTGTTGGTGCTCGGTTCCATGCCCAGTCCGAAATCCCGTGAGATGCGGTTCTACTATGGTCACCCGCGCAACCGGTTCTGGCCGGTCATGGCCGCGATCTTCGGTGACGGTTCCTGCCTGTGCGAAGAGTGCGACGATCCTGCGCAGGTGGTGAGCGAACGCACCGATTTCGCGTTGCGTCACCATGTGGCGTTGTGGGACGTGATCGCCTCCTGCGACATCGTGGGCGCAAGCGACGCCAGCATCCGCAACGCGGTGCCCAATCGTCTCGCCCCGCTCGTCGCCGGATCGCGTATCGGCCACGTCTTCACGACCGGCGCCACGGCCGCGCGTCTGTATCGCACGCTGTGCGCGCCCGCATTGGAGGCGGCCGGATTCGCCGACCTGCCCATGACGCGCCTGCCGTCCACCAGCCCGGCCAACGCCGGCATCGGTCTGCCGGCTCTCATCGAGGTGTACGGATGCGTGGCCCGGGCCGCCGAATCGTAGGCCATCGCCGGTCCGCGGGCGTCGCCGGTGCGCGCGAGCGTGGACCGTCACATCATGTCCATGAGCATGTAGCCGAGCATCAGCTGCATGCGGTTCTTCAAGCGCGACAGATCCATGCCCAGCACGTCGCCCGCCTTGGCGATCTTGTAGTTCACGGTGTTGCGGTGGACGAACAGGTCGGCGGCGGTGTCGCGCACGCTGCCGTTATGGTCGAGATAGCCTCGCAGCACGTCGGTCAGATCCGTCCCGTTCTCCTTGTCGTATTCGAGCAACGGGCCCAGCACCTGCCGGTAGTATTCCTGTGATATCTCCGGATCCTCCACGCCGAGCAGCACGCGGTAGGCGCCGAGATCGTCGAAGAAATTGATCCGGTCGTCCAGTTTGCCTCTCGATTGCAGTTTCAATATGGATTCGGCCTGGCGATGGCTTTTGCAGATGCAGCGGATGCTCTGCGTCAGCTTGCCGACGCCGATCGAAACGGTCTCCTTCCCGCGCAGCGCACGTTGCGTGGTCTCCAACACACCTCGCCCGACGTCGCGCAGCTCCTCCGGGCTGGTGCAGTGGACGACGGCCACGATCCGTTCCCATTCCCCGTAGGTGGCGCTGAAACGGACTCGGCGGCGCAGGTATTTCCGCACGGTTTCGCTCATCGCGTCGATGCGCTTGTACGGATCGTCGGCGAAATCGTCAAGACGGATGATGATGACCGCGTAACGCCACTCTATTTCGAAATGGAATTCGGACAGCGCGGGGATGTACAGTTCCTGCCGGTCGGGGTAGGAGATGGCGTTGCGGAACGCGTTGCCGATCATACGGTCCTTCGTCTCCTCGTCGATGAGGCGGCGGCACAGCGGGCGTGCGATGCTTTCGAAGGGGACGTCCTTGGGGATGGCGAACAGGGGGAAGGCGTGTTCATCGCAGAAGGTCGTCACCTCTTCGGGGATGTGGTCGATGTAGTGGCCGGTGTCGAGGGCGACGCCCGCCGCGTCCCTCGCATACAGGGTGCGCACATAGGACATCAGGTCGTCATCGCCGCCCAACGCGACGCCGGTGGTGAGGATGAGCTCGTCACCACCCAGATAATCGCTGAGCATGGTGGACTCCAGCACATGCACCCACGTGACCCGATGTGTGAGACCGTCGGATCCGGCTAGCAGATCAAGCCTTGCGTCGGGGCATCCATCGAGCAGCTCCCTTAATTCCAAAGCCATGCGTAATCTCCCTGAAACATTGATGTAACGGCGTATCGGCGGTCGTTCTCCGATTACTTGGATGCTTTGGAAGCCTATCGGCGCCATATTGCGCCCTCCTACGCAGGTCCGCATTCCGAACGGCCTGAGTGTGTTAACAAATCCACGCCGATTGTGCCCGGGCACATTCGTTTTTGGGTCGGGGCGGCTGGAGAAGGAAAACGGAAACCAACATACTGAAGTCAGTTCACGCCGAAGAATCCAGCTGAACGGATCGCGCGAACCACGATCCACACCAAGCATCGCAAGGAGGACAGCATCATGAAGCTGCAGGATACCGGACTGACCTTCGAAGACATCAAGGGCAAGGTCAACAAGTACATGATCGAAACCTACGAGCGTTTCGACTTCCTGGCCGATCACGCCAAGGGCGTCTACATGTACGACGAGAACGACACCCCGTACCTCGATTTCTACGCGGGCATCGCCGTCAACTCCGTCGGCAACTGCAACGAGAAGGTCGTCAAGGCCATCCAGGACCAGGCCGCCACGCTGATGCAGACCTTCAACTACCCGTACACCGTGCCGCAGGCCCTGCTCGCCGAGAAGATCTGCACCTCCATCGGCATGGACAAGATCTTCTACCAGAATTCCGGCACCGAGGCCAATGAGGCCATGATCAAGATGGCCCGCAAGTACGGCGTCGAGAAGTACGGTCCGGAAAAGTACCACATCGTCACCGCACGCGAATCCTTCCACGGCCGCACCTTCGGCGCCATGTCCGCCACCGGCCAGCCGGACAACGCCTGTCAGATCGGCTTCGGCCCGATGACCGAAGGCTTCTCCTACGCGCCGTTCAACGATCTGGAAGCATTCAAGGCCGCATGCAACGAGAACACCATCGGCATCATGGTCGAACCGGTGCAGGGCGAGGGCGGCGTGCACCCCGCGACCCAGGAGTTCCTTCAGGGCCTGCGTGAATTCTGCGACGAGAAGGGCATCCTCCTGCTGCTCGACGAAGTGCAGTCCGGCTGGGGCCGTACCGGTGCGCTGATGTCGTACATGAACTACGGCATCAAGCCCGACATCGTCTCCATGGCCAAGGCGATGGGCGGCGGCATGCCGATCGGCGCGATCTGCGCCACCGACGAGGTCGCCAAGGCGTTCACCATGGGCTCGCACGGCACCACCTTCGGCGGCCACCCGGTCTGCTGCGCCGCCTCGCTCGCGGCGGTCACCGAGATCATCGACCGCGACCTGCCCGGCAACGCCAAGAAGGTCGGCGCCTACTTCATCGACAAGCTCTCCAAGCTGCCGCACGTCAAGGAGGCCCGCGGCCAGGGCCTGTTCGTCGGCGTCGAATTCGACGGCACCATCAACGCCGTCGACGTCAAGCACGGCTGCTTCGACCGCAAGCTGCTCATCACCGCCATCGGCAAGGACGTGATCCGCATGGTCCCGCCGCTGATCATCACCGAAGAGGATGCCGACAAGGCCGTGGCCATCATCGCGGACGCCATCGATTCGCTTTCCGAATGACCTCCGATCTGATCGGAAGGCACAACGCATGAAAGGCGGAACAGCATGAAGCACATGGTCATCACCATCGGCTGCGAATACGGTGCCGGCGGTCCGGAGATAGGCAGGATGCTCGCCGACGCGCTCGGTATCGAATACTACGACCGCGATCTGGTCGACAAGATCGTCAACGATCTGGACGTCGACAAGGAGCTGGTCGAGAAGGCCGACAAGTCGACGAACGTCCCCTACACCTTCGAAACGACGCTGGGCCCGCGCTACGCGAACCTGACGAACCGGGTGATCTCGCTGCAATACCAGGCCATGCACAAGATGGCCGAGAAATCCTCCTGCGTGATCATCGGACGCAGCGCGAACTACCTGCTGCAGGACCGCGACGATCTGGTCAACATCTTCATCTACGCGCCGGAGGAGGACCGGGTGCGAGCGGTGATGGAACGCCAGTCGGTGAGCGAAGCCAAGGCGCGGGAGATCATCAGCTACAACGACGAACGCAACCGCAGCCGGCACCAGTACATCACCGGCACGAACCGCGGCGACCGCACCCAGCGCGACCTGCTCATCGACAGCAGCCTGCTGGGCTGGGAGAAGACCTGCCAGTACCTGCTCCTGCTGGTGGAAATGCTGAACGAATAACACACGATCCGCCGTGCGGCCCGGGGAGTGAGGACCGCACGGCGATGCCATCGCACAGGACGCATTCGGAAGGAACGACGATGGAAACACATACAAGAACAAATTCGAATTTCAACAAGACCTTCAGTTCCATGGACATCCTGATGATCGCCTTCGGCGCCATGATCGGATGGGGATGGGTGGTTTCCACCGGCGACTGGATCGGCACGGCCGGCGTCGTCGGCGCCATGCTGGGCTTCATCCTCGGCGGCGTGATGATCTTCTTCATCGGCATGGCCTACGCCGAACTGACGCCCGCCATGCCGGAATGCGGTGGCGAGCACGTGTTCAGCATGAGGGCCATGGGGCCGGTCGGCTCGTTCATCTGCACCTGGGCCATCATCCTCGGCTATGTGAGCGTCGTATGCTTCGAGGCGTGCGCGTTGCCGACCATCATCACCTACGTGTGGCCGCAGTTCCTGCAAGGCTACCTGTATTCGGTCGCCGGATTCGATATCTACGCCACCTGGCTGGCCACGGCCATCGTCTTCGCGGTGTTCATCACCGTGATCAACATCATGGGCGCGAAAACCGCCGCCAAACTGCAGAACATCCTGACCCTCGCCATCGGCGCGGCCGGCATCCTGCTCATCGCCGCATCCGTGGTCACCGGCAACCCCTCCAACCTGGAAGGGCAGATGTTCGCCGGCAGCGGCATGCAGGGCATGATGAGCACCATCATCAAGGTCGCCGCCGTCAGCCCGTTCTTCTTCATCGGCTTCGACGTCATCCCGCAGGCCGCCGAGGAGATCAACGTGCCGCTCAAGAAGATCGGCAAGATCCTGATGCTCTCCATCGTCCTCGGCGTCGGCTTCTACGCCTTGGTCATCTTCTCCGTCGGCTACGTCATGAACGGCAGCCAGATCGCCGCATCCTACAACGGCAGCGGCCTGGTCACCGCCGACGCCATGGCGAACGCCTTCCACAGCACCATCATGGCGAAGGTGCTGATCCTGGCCGGCATGTGCGGCATCATCACCAGCTGGAACTCGTTCATGATCGGCGGCAGCCGCGCCATGTACTCCATGGCCGAGTCCTACATGATCCCGAAGTTCTTCGGCAAACTGCATCCGAAGACCAACACCCCGTACGTTTCCATCCTCGTCGTCGGCCTGCTCAGCGTGCTCGCCCCGTTCGCCGGCCGCAAGATGCTCGTCTGGATCGTCGATGCCGGCAACTTCGGCTGCATCCTCGCCTACTGCATGGTCTCCCTGTCCTTCATCATCCTGCACGTGAAGGAACCGACCATGCCCCGCCCGTACAAGGTGAAGCATTGGAAGTTCATCGGCGCCATGGCCGTGCTCATGTCGGCCATCATGATCATGCTTTACATCCTGCCCGGCACGGGGGTCACCCTCGCCCCGCAGGAGTGGGCGATGGTCGCTGGATGGACGCTGCTCGGCGTGGTGTTCTTCATCTTCAGCAAGCTCGTCTACAAGGAGAAATTCGGCTATTACGCCCAGCTCACCGTCGGCGAAACCGCCGGAAACGAAACCGAGGAGGACACGTCCATCCCGGCACGCGCGGCGACCAATCTCATGGCCGTGGAGGCCAGCGCCCCGGACGAGTGGAACCACGGCTTCGACTACTTCCTGCCGGTCAACCTGGTGTTCGGCCAAGGCAAGGTGGAACAGGTCGGCAAGATCGCCACCGTTCACGGTTCGACCGCGATGATCGTTACCGGCGGCAATTCCGTCAAGCGCACCGGCACCTACGACAAGGTCCGCACGCTCCTTGAAAACGAGGGCATGGACACCGTCCTGTTCGACAAGGTCACCCCCAACCCCCTGACCACCACGGTCGAGGAAGGTGCGAAACTGGCCGTCGAACGGCACGCCGACGTCATCATCGGCCTCGGCGGCGGCAGCGTCATGGATGCGGCCAAAGGCATCGCCTTCATGGCCATGAACGACGGCGACGTCACCGAATACATCTACGGGGAGAAGACATCCGACAAGGCCCTGCCGCTCATTCTCGTGCCCACCACCTTCGGCACCGGTTCGGAATCCAACGGGTTCGCGGTCATGACCAACCCCGACAACGGCGACAAGAAATCCCTGCGCAGCCCAGCGCTCGTCGCCACCGCGTCCATCGTCGACCCCGACCTCATGCGCAGCATGCCGAGCGGTGTCATCGCGGCCAACGGATGCGACATGCTCTGCCACTGCATCGAGGCCTTCACCGCCAACAACGCCCAGCCGTTCACCGACGCGCTCGCACTGTACGCGATCCCGCTGATCGCCAACAACATCGTGAGCCTGTACCGTGGCGAAGGCACCGACGAACAATGGTCCAAGGTCTGCCTGGCCGGCACCATCGGCGGCATGGTGATCAACACCGCCGGCATCACGCTGGGCCATGCCATGGAACATCCGGTCAGCGGCCTGAAGGACGTCACCCACGGCAAGGGGTTGGCGGCCATCGAACCCAAGGCCATCGAGGCGACCTGCAAGTACAACCGGTTCAAGTTCGGGCGCGTCGCGAGGATCCTCGGCGGCTTCACCGCGGAGGATTGCGCGCCACGCATGAGGACGCTGCTCAAGGATCTCGACCTCGACGTGACCCTCACCGACCTCGGCATCGAAAAGAAGGACATCCCGTGGCTCGCCGGCAACGCCCGCAAGGTCTCGCCCGGCAACCTGGTGAACACGCCCGGCTCCGAACTCGTCACCACCGAGGAATCGTTGGAGCGGCTTTACGAGTCGATGCTCTGAAACAGCCCGACGCTTGGTCCAAGGCGGGGCCCGCACCGAACCTACGGTGCGGGCCCCGCCTTTTCGTGTGCCGCGAATCCCGTGTCGAGTGGGATAAGCTTGTAGGGAACGAGTTTTTCGTCTTGTTCGAACAGACCGGCACGTGAGAGAACGCCATGGGGAACGACCGCCGGGTCGACACGGCCGAAACACAACGAAGTGAAGTCGAGGAAGAACCATGGGTAAATACGAAATCGACGTGAAACGCCTCCTGCAATATGTGGGCGGCAAACCGAACATCAAAGCGGTCTCGCATTGCATCACCAGGATGAGGTTCGTGCTGGCGAATCCGGGCCGGGCGGACATCAGCCTCATCGAGGCGCTGCCCAGCGTCAAGGGCACATTCACGCAGGCGGGGCAGTTCCAGGTCATCATCGGCAACGATGTGGCCGAATTCTACAACGAGTTCACCGATGTGGCGGGTATCGAGGGCGTGAGCAAGGAAGCCGTCAAGGACGCCGCCAAAAGCAACCAGAACATCCTGCAACGCGTCATGGGCGTGCTGGGCGAGATCTTCGCCCCGATCACCCCGCACTCGTCTGCGGCGGTCTCATTCTGGGCTTGCGTAATGTGATCGGCGAAATCCGTTTCTTCAACGACGGCACCCAGAGTCTGGCCGGCATCTCCCAGTTCTGGGGCGGCATGTACCAGTTCCTGTGGCTTATCGGCGAGGCCGTGTTCCATCTGCTGCCGGTCGGCATCGTATGGTCCATCACCAAGAAGATGGGCACCACGCAGATCCTCGGCATCGTGCTCGGCCTGACGCTCGTCTCGCCGCAGCTGCTCAACGGCTTCTCCGTCGCGTCCACGAAGGCCGCCGACATCCCGTTCTGGGATTTCGGTTTCGCCCATGTGCGGATGATCGGCTATCAGGGGCAGGTCATCGCGGCCATGATGGCCGGCTTCGTGCTGGTGTATCTCGAACGCCTCTTCCGGAGGATATGCCCCGAGGTCATCAGCATGATCGTGGTGCCGTTCTGCTCGCTGCTGCTCGCGGTGCTCATCTCGCATACGATCGTCGGGCCGATCGGCTGGAGGCTCGGTGACGGCATCGCCCATATCGTGTATTCGGGCCTGACATCCCCGTACCGTCTGTTCTTCGCCGCCATCTTCGGCCTGCTGTATGCGCCGCTCGTGATGACGGGCCTGCACCATATGACCAACGCCATCGACTCCCAGCTGATCGCGGCCACCGGCAGCACCATCCTGTGGCCGATGATCGCGCTGTCGAACATCGCCCAAGGCTCGTCCGTGGTGGCCATGTCCGTGCTGCAGAAAAGGAACAAACGCGCCCAGCAGGTCAACGTTCCCGCGTTCATCTCCTGCTATCTGGGCGTCACCGAACCTGCGTTGTTCGGCGTGAACCTCAAATACGTGTTCCCCTTGGTGTGCGGCATGCTGGGTTCCTCCTGCGCGGCCATGATCTCGGTCGGCTTCGGCGCGGAGGCGTTGAGCATCGGCGTCGGCGGCATTCCGGGCATCCTGTCCATCAGGCCCCGCTTCTTCCTTGTGTTCCTCGTCGCCATGCTCGTGGCCATGATCGTGCCGTTCCTGCTCACCCTGATCGTCGGCAAGGCGAAGCTGACCACATCCGAACGCGGCTTGGTATCCGCCGAAGTCGAGGGGGCGGACGTCGCCGATTCCGCCGCCCGGGGAGCCGGGGATGATGGGGATGCCGTTTCCGCCGTTTCCGCCGGGGCCGCCGAACCCGTCGATGACGGTAAGGCCACCGCAATCGTCGACGGCAAGGTCATTCCGCTCGATCAGGTGCCGGACGAAGTGTTCTCCAAAAAGGTCGTCGGCGACGGATTCGAATGCCTTGCCGGATTGGGAGACAGGGTGCGTCGCGGCGATCCGCTCATCCGCTTCGACGCGGGGAAGATCCGCAAGGCTGGGCATCCATGCACCACGATGCTCATCGTCACCTCCGAAGGCGACGCGACCGGCATAGCGATGCACACCGGCATCGACGCGAAGGCCGGCAGCACCCCGGTCATCACCTGGAACAACCAATCCTGACGCGCCACGCCGACGCCCTCCCATGCGGGGCGTCGGCATCCGTCAGCCATCACACCGACAACCGCACCGACAACCGCACCTCCGAAACGGCCATAGCAAACCGCATACAACGACCACGATCAAGGACACACCATGAACCACAGCAGCAAACCGCGTGACTTCCGCAAAAGCGTCGTCTACCAGATCTACCCGAAATCCTTCCGCGACAGCGACGGCGACGGATTGGGCGATATCAACGGCGTGATCGAGAAACTCGACTACATCAGGGATCTCGGCGTCGACTGCGTCTGGCTGACGCCGTTCTTCGTCTCGCCGCAGTATGACAACGGCTACGACGTGGCGGACTATTACAATATCGACCCGCGATACGGCACCATGGGCGATGTCGAACGGCTCATCGCCGAAGCCGACAGGCGAGGCATCGGACTGATGTTCGACATGGTGTTCAACCACGTGTCGACCGACCACGAATGGTTCCGCAAAGCCATCGCCGGCGACCCGTACTACAAGGATTTCTTCTTCTTCCGCAAAGGCAAGGGGGAGGGATGCCCGCCGACCAACTGGGCGAGCAAGTTCGGCGGCAGCGCATGGCAGTATGTGCCGGAATTCGACGAATACTACCTGCATCTGTTCGACCGCAGCCAAGCCGACCTCAACTGGGAGAACGAGAACGTGCGCCGTGAGATCCGCAGCATCGTCCGCTTCTGGATGGACAAAGGCGTCAAAGGCTTCCGTTTCGACGTCATCAACCTCGTCAGCAAGGCCGCGTTCGAGGACGACCCCAAGGGCGATGGCCGCAGGTTCTACACCGACGGGCCGAAGATCCACCGGTATCTGCGCGAACTGAACGCGACCACCTTCGGCACCGACGCGCGGATCGTCACCGTGGGGGAGATGTCCAGCACCAGCATGGAGGAATGCTACTGGTATGCCGGGCACATGGCCGGCGCACTGTCCATGGTGTTCAGCTTCCATCATCTCAAGGTCGATTTCGCCGGCGATGACGAATGGGTGATCGTCCCGCCCGACTTCGCCAAACTCAAGCGCGTCATGTTCGACTGGCAGACCGGCATGGCCGACCATGACGCATGGAACGCGGTCTTCTGGTGCAACCACGACCAGCCGCGCATCGTCTCACGGTTCGGTGACGACGGTCGGTATTGGCGGCAGTCCGCCACGATGCTGGCCACCATCATCCACTGTCTGCGCGGCACGCCATACGTGTACCAGGGTGAGGAGCTGGGCATGACCAACGCCGATTTCACCCGTATCGACCAGTTCCGCGACGTGGAAAGCCTGAACTACCATCGCATCCTGCAGGACAGGGGACTGAATGCCAAGGATGCGATGCGCATCGTGCAGATCCATTCGCATGACAACGCACGTACGCCCATGCAATGGGACGGATCGCGGTACGCGGGGTTCATGGACGAGCCGGAACGAGGCGCGCGGCATGCGAAGCCATGGATCGGCGTCAACGCGAACCATACGGTCATCAACGTCGAAAAGGAGAACGACGATCCCGATTCCATCCTGAACTATTACCGTGCGCTCATCGCCCTGCGCAAGAAGCTCGACATAATCGCCTACGGCGATGTGGAACCGCTTGCACCCGCCCACCCGTCGATGTTCGCCTACCGCCGCCGCCATGACGGCCATGAGCTCATCGTGGCCGCGAACCTCCACGGCAAGGACTGCATGTGGGAGGAAACCCCGGATCTCGCGGGATTCGAACGCGTGCTCGGCAACTACCCGAACCAGCGGGTCAAGGCATACGCCCGGCGCGTGCTGCTGCGCCTCTACGAGGCCAACGTCTGGTATCGCTGAAACCGTCGTGTCGGGCGGGTCGCCATGGCCGATCCGCCCGACACGACGCCATCCCATGGGCTCGCCGTTCCGGCTTGCGCCGGGGCATCCGATATGAGACGCCGCGCCGAAACGCAACCGTCCGCCATTATGCTGTGTGGTGTTTTCGGAAAGGAACCCCACACATGTACATCCATTCAAGAACGGCATCCATCATCTACAAATTCGCTCTGACGCTTATCGGCGTCGCGGCGCTGCTGTACGCCGCGGGCTTGGGCGACGGGCATTTCAACGGCTCGTTCTTCTGCTATTTCACCAACCTGAGCAACATCGCCGTCGTCGCCTACCTGTGCGCCGCCGCCGTGGCCGCGTTGCGCAACGGCGCACTCTGGCCAGAACCGTGGATGCCGAAGCTCAAGCATGCTCTCATGCTCGCCATCACCGTCACCTGGCTGGTCGCGCACTTCCTGCTCGACCATGGCGGCGTGTTCGCGGGCGGCACCTTCCATTGGACATCCCTCGTACTGCATTACATCGTGCCCATCGGCATGATTCTGGACTGGCTGCTGTTCGACCGCAAGGGCACGATGCGCGCCGTCGAACCACCGTTCTGGACGGTGTTCCCGCTGTGCTACCTCGTTTGCATCATGGTGGGTGTCTGGTGCTTCGGCCTGAACGTGCGCCCGGCCCAGCACAGCCGTTGGCCGTATGATTTCCTCGACTTCGACCATAACGGCGTGCCCGCCGTGACGGTCACCATCCTACTGCTGATTGTCGGTTTCGTGGTGCTCGGGTACGTGTACATGCTGATCGATCATCTGATGGCGAGGAAGGGCGTGGACTCGCAGCCGAACATCTGACGGGCATGCCGTGGTCCCAGGCGCCCCGGCCCATGGTCGCTACTCTGCTGGCGAAACACGGTTTGCGCAACGGGGTGCGGGCGTAGCATGGCTTTCGTCGGCAGACGTCGGATCGGCCGACCAACCGATGAAGGAGTTTTCATATGTGCACTGGCATTCGCTTCACCGACGACGAAGGCAACATGGTATTCGGACGCAACCTTGACTGGAGTTTTTCGTACGGCGAAACCGTTCTGGTCACGCCCCGCGGATTCTCCGGCGACTACGCATACGGTGACATCGACGGCGAGCGCAGCCGTGCGGTAATCGGCGTCGGCGTGGAAATGGGCGGCATGCCCATGTACTTCGACTGCGCGAACGAATCCGGGCTGGCCATCGCCGGCCTGAACTTCCCCGGTTACGCATCGTTCGCCTCTGAACCGGAGGACGGCCGTATCAACATCCTCACCGGCGAATTCCCGCTGTGGGTCGCCCGCAACTTCGACACCGTCGACGAGGCCGAGAAGGCACTGGCCAACGTCACCCTCGTCGCCCCCGACGATCCCAAGCGTCCCAAGTCGTTCCTGCACTGGTTCGTCGGCGACGCTACTCGCAGCATCGTCATCGAGCAGATGGCCGATGGCATGCACATCCACCACGACAACGTGGACGTGCTCACCAACCAGCCGACCTTCGACTGGCATATGGAAAACCTGCGCAACTACATGAACGTCGGTAGCGACATGGCCGAACCCGTCACATGGGGCGAACAACAGTTGACCGCATGGGGTGCCGGCGTGAGCATGCACGGCATCCCCGGCGACGTGAGCTCGCCGTCCCGCTTCGCCCGTGTGGCGTACACCAATACCCATTACCCTGTGCAGAACGGCGAAACCGCGAATATCGCCAGGCTGTTCCACACGCTCGGCTCCGTGCAGATGGTCGAAGGCATGGCCAGGATGGCTGACGGCAAATATGAGCGGACACTGTTCACCAGCGGTTACTACGCGAAGACGAACGCCTACTACATGAACACCTACGAGGATCCCGCCATCCGCACATACCCGCTCGCCGACTACGACCTTGACTCCACGGAGATCATCAAGGCCTGACCGGCATACCGCGAAACACGTCGCGCCCCGCGCACATCACGGCAAGGCCGCTTCCTCGCGATGGGAACCTTCCACCCATCGCAAGGAAGCGGCCTTGCCGTGATGTGCAAGCGGCCATCATCGCGACTAACCAGCACAGCGCCGCTGTTCCCGACTGCCACCCGCGGCAATCGGGAACAGACGGCAGGGTAGTCACCGCACAATATTGGGTATGGTCTTTCGCCCATGCGCCGATACGGGGACACATACACGGCGGACGACATACCACTCTTCGCGCACGCCGAAAACTGCTAGAATGCTACGTGCCGCGCATTGCCGCAGATTGCACGTTACTGCAGGCCAAACGTGCGCCTGATGAAACACTCCACCTTATGCCAGTACGCGTCCGGTGCCACGTCTGAACTTTCCATATGGTCGGCGCCGGGCACGAGCAGCCGTTCGCGATCGATGCTGGAACAGGCATTGTAATTCATGGCGAGGAAACGCGGGCTCACCATCCGATCGCCGCCGCCGTGGATGAACAGCATGGGAACGACCGCATGTTTCAACGACTTGACGCAGGACGCCTCGGTGAAATCGTAGCCCGCACGCTTCCGGCAGATCAGTCCGGCCGCATCCACGCACATCGCCGCTGCCAAACGCGGCAGGTGGAACATGGAATGCGCCATGTCGATGAACTCGTCGCGGGCGGAGGAATACCCACTTTCCGCGATGCCCGCGACCACATTGCGAGGTAGGCGCGGATCGCCCACCGTGTTCATCACCGTACTTGCACCCATCGAACCACCGTACAGCAGAATCCTCGCATCGGGGTCGCTGGCGACGATGAGACGAATCCAATCCAGCAGGTCATTGCGTTCCAGCCAGCCCATGCCCACATAACGCCCTTCGCTGAGCTCATGGCCGCGCTGCGCCGGGGTCAGTACCGTGAATCCGAGACGGGCGTAACGATGTGCCCACTTCGCCATCTCCGCCGGGGCACCGGTATAGCCGTGCACGCAGATCGCATAGGCATGGGGCAGGGGAGCGGCGCAATCCGGGTCGAACAGCCAGCCGTGCATGCGAAGACCGTCGGAGCTGACGATCCGCACCGGCTGCTTGGCCTGTTCGAACCATTCACCGGCCTCCTTGGCCTCACCCATGTTCATCTTCTCGTTGCGGTCGGGCGCGATGAGATTCCTACGGAAGATGGAGTTCTTGGACCGGGTGTCGATGGCGAATCGGAACATGCCGTCCGCGGTGATGGCAAGCAGTCCCGTCGCCGCGAGTGTGGCCGTCGTGGCTGCAATACAGGAAGTACGAACGATATCGTGGGTGTCATGCTGCGTCATCATTGCCTCGTTTCGGACATTCACTACTTCAGTACAGCTTACCTTCCTCCGGAGCGTTCGCGGCGTGCGGAGGTTTGTCCGGGCCATGCGTATGATTGAGAAGGCTTTGGCGAGGGAAGGCACGTGCGTGCGCTTCCGTTATCGACTCGGCGTATCTCACCCTCCTCGGGTGTTGTTCGGCGCGTCGTGGCGCCAATACAAGAACACTACGAAGGAGCAATTCCAACATGGCCAACACCATTTCCCTGAACGGTGAAGCACGTAACGAGTTCGGCAAGGGCGTCGCCCGTCGCCTGCGCGTCGCCAACAAGATCCCGGCGACCATCTACGCCGGTGGCACCGAGCCCGCATACCTCACCCTGCCGATGCGCGAGACCACCCTGGCCCTGCGTCACACCAACGCCCTGTTCAGCCTCACCTTCGACGGCCAGACCAAGATGGCCGTCGTCAAGGACGTGCAGAAGAACCCGGTCAAGCGTATCATCGAGCACATCGACTTCCTCGAGGTGAAGGCCGGCGAGAAGATCGACGTCGAGGTGCCGGTGTTCGTCGAAGGTCAGCCGAAGGGCGCCGCCGTGGCGTTCGTCGACATCCAGGAGCTTAAGGTCCGCGCCGATGTTGCCAACCTGCCTGAGAAGATCGTCGTGAATGTCGAAGGCCTGACCGACGGCACCAAGGTCCTGCTCAAGGACGTCCAGCTGCCGGAAGGCGCCGAGCTCGACATGGACGATCTCGAGGAGTCCGTCGTCACCGTCGAGGTGCCGGAAGACGCCACCGAGACCACTGCCGCCGCTGCTCCGGCCGCCGATGCCGCTGCTGATGCTGCTCCGGCCGCCGACGCCGAGTGAGCGTAATCGCCGCAGACGTGACCATATAGTTTGACGAAGGCCCGCGAATGATCGCGGGCCTTCGTTGCTTTCACGATGTGAACCTTTCCCGCGGCAAGCCGCATCGCTGTGAGAAAGTAAACATCAGCGCCCGCCACAAGCGGACAACATAGGAAACGGCCGCCCCCAACGGCCATCGATGTCAAGAAGAAGTGAAATGACTGAGAACACACATCACGATCCCGCAGCTTTGGACAAGCTGACCGAGGCATTCACCGTCCTGCCGAACGAGAACCCGGCATCCGACGCCAAGCGCAACGAACTGATCGACAAGCCGGCGTTCGGCCAGGTCTTCTCCGACAACATGGCGCACATGACCTGGACCAAGGGCGAAGGCTGGTCCGATCGTCGCATCGAACCGTACGCACCGCTGAAGATGGATCCGGGCGCATCCGTGCTGCACTACGCGCAGGAATGCTTCGAAGGCCTGAAGGCCTACCGTCACGCCGACGGCTCCACGTGGCTGTTCCGTCCGGATGCGAACGCCGAGCGTTTCCAGAACTCCGCCAAGCGTCTGTACCTGCCCGAACTGCCGATCGACGACTTCATCGGCTCCGTCGCGGCCCTCGTCAAGCGTGATGTGAACTGGGTTCCGTCCCGCCGCGAGTACACCCTGTACATGCGTCCGTTCATGTTCGCCTCCGAGCCGTTCCTGGGTGTGCGCGCCCCGCAGGAAGTGGACTACTGCGTGATCGCCTCCCCGTCCGGCCCGTACTTCCCGGGTGGCGTCAAGCCCGTGAGCATCTGGGTTGAAGACAAGTGGTTCCGCACCGGCCCCGGTGGCACCGGCTTCGCCAAGTGCGGCGGCAACTACGCCGCGTCCCTGCTCGGCGAATACACCGGCATCGACCACGGCTGCCAGCAGGTCTGCTTCGTCGACGCCGCGACCAAGACCTACCTTGAGGAGCTTGGCGGCATGAACATGATGGTCGTGCACAAGGACGGCCACGTGGAGACCCCGTCGCTGACCGGCAACATCCTGCCGGGCGTGACCCGTCGCTCCCTGATCCAGCTGCTGCAGGACGACGGCCACGATGTGGTCGAGACCATGATCGCTCTGGGCCAGTTGCTCGAGGACATCAAGTCCGGCGAGGTCACCGAGGTGTTCGCCTGCGGTACCGCCGCCATCATCACCCCGATCGGCCGCTTCAAGTCCGAGAAGTTCGACGTGACCGTCGCCGACGGCAACTCCGGCGAACTGACCATGGCCCTGCGCAACCAGCTGCTCGGCATTCAGCTCGGCGAGATCGAGGATCCGCACAACTGGATGTGGAAGGTTTGCTGATTCGCATCCGCTGAATCACTAACGTGAACCGCCGGAGGGCGGGACATGCGCCGCTTAACGCGACGCGCGTCCCGCCCTCTGTTTCGTTGTTTCCGAACATCGTGACCGGGGCGGGATGCCGGGATTCGGAATCAGGCGAATGATGGTAGGCTCGCCTAGGCCGAAGGAATGGAGGAAGTTATGGAAGTCGCCTTGGAGAGCAACGCGTTCTTCTGGGGAATCGAATATCTGGCGACGTTCTGCTGCGGCATGGTCGGGGGACTGACCGCAGTGCGCAAAGGGTATGACATTTTCGCGATTCTCGTCACGACATGGCTGACGGCTTTGGGCGGAGGCATCATCCGCGACGTGCTGCTCGGCGTATCGCCGCCCGTGGGCGTTTCTGACAAAGGACTGGTGATCACGGCCCTGCTCGCGGCGATCACGGTGGCCGTGGCGCATCCCGAAATCAACAAGTTGAAATGGTCGATGCTGACCTTGGACGCGTTGGCGTTGGGCCTGTATGCCGTCAACGGTACCAGCAAGGCCATGATGTACCACATGTCCGGCATCGCCGCCGTGTTCCTGGGCATGTTCACCGCTCTGGGCGGCGGGCTGATCCGCGACATGCTCATCAACGAAGTGCCCATGGTGATCCGCGACAAGCACTGGTATGCGGTGCCATCAGCGGTCGGCTGCGTGCTCACCGTGATCGTCTGCAAGGGCGTGGACGCAGGCATCATCGATTTCGCTACGGAGGAGATACTCGACGTGCTGATCGTGGCGCTGATGGTCGGCATGAGATTGGTATCCGTGATCTTTGACATCCAGCTTCCCGGGGCGTTGACACGGCATACCGCCCATCTTCCGGAAAATGCGAAGAAGGGGGACACGCCAGCGGCGCGCCGTGGGGAACGCGAGCGCAACGACTGACGGATTGCCGTGAGGGCTTTGCATAACAAAAAATCCCGCAGGAAAACCTGCGGGATTTTCATGTGCTAGGCGCTACGGCTCACAGAGCGTTGATCGCCAAGGCGAGACCGGACTTGCGGTTGGCGGCCTGATTCTTGTGAATCACGCCGGCGCCGGCAGCCTTGTCGAGCTTCTGAGCGGCGACCTTGTAGGCGGCTTCGGCAGCGGCCTTATCGCCGGCCTCGATGGCCTTGCGGGTGGCGCGGATAGCGGTCTTCAGACCGGACTTCACGGCCACATTGCGCTTGTGCGACTTCTCATTGGTGAGAACGCGCTTCTTCTGCGACTTAATGTTTGCCACGTTTACTCCAAACGATGTGTATTACAAGGACATACAAAAGTTAGAGGATAGCATGGGGGTTGGAAAAAGTCAGGATGCCACGCCGTAAACAGCGCGGGAATGACGGCGAACAGGCCGGCACTTGCTACACTGGGTGAAGTTTGAGCATTCGTCAGGAGGCATATTCGGTGGTCGTTCAGCACAACCAACCCGGTTCCACAGATCAGTCGTTGATCCGCAACTTCTGCATCATCGCGCATATCGACCATGGCAAGTCGACCGTCGCGGACCGTATTCTCCAGTTAAGCGGCATCGTGCCGGAACGTGAGATGCGCGACCGTTTCCTCGACCGCATGGACATCGAACAGGAGCGCGGTATCACCATCAAATCCCAGGCGGTGCGCGTGCCGTGGACCTTCGACGGCACCGAATACACGCTCGGCATGATCGACACCCCCGGCCATGTCGACTTCACCTACGAGGTCTCCCGTGCGCTGGCCGCGTGCGAGGGTGCCGTGCTGCTGGTGGACGCCACGCAGGGTATCGAGGCGCAGACGCTGAGCAACCTGTACATGGCCATCGACCACGATCTGACCATCATCCCCGTGCTGAACAAGATCGATCTGCCGAGCGCCGAACCGGACAAGCATGCGGAAGAGATCGCCGGACTCATCGGTTGCGAACCGTCCGACGTGCTGCGCGTCTCCGGCAAAACCGGCGAGGGCGTGGCCGATCTGCTCGACCAGATCGTCATGGACGTGCCCGCGCCCAAGGGCGATCCGGAGGCTCCCGCCCGAGCTTTGATCTTCGATTCCGTGTATGACTCGTACCGCGGCATCGTCACATACATCCGTATGGTCGACGGCGAACTGCGTTCCCGTGAGAAGCTGCACATGATGGGCATCGGCATGACGCACGATCCGATCGAGATCGGCGTGATCAGCCCCGACATGACGCCTACGAAGGCGCTTGGCGCCGGCGAGGTCGGCTATGTGATCACCGGCGCGAAGGACGTCAGCCAGTCCAAGGTGGGCGACACCGTCACCTCCGCGCTCAAGCCGGCGACCGAACCGCTGCCCGGCTACCGCGATCCGAAGCCGATGGTGTACGCGGGCCTGTTCCCGATCGACAACGCCCAGTTCCCCGAACTTCGCGAGGCGTTGGACAAGCTCAAGCTCAACGACGCTGCGCTGGTCTACACGCCGGAAACGTCGGTCGCATTGGGATTCGGCTTCCGTTGCGGCTTCCTCGGCCTGCTCCACATGGAGATCGTGTCCGAACGACTCAGCCGTGAATTCAACCTCGACCTCATCCAGACGGCTCCCAACGTCACCTATGAGGTGACCGCCGAGGATGGCAGTGAGCATCATGTGACCAATCCGAGTGAATTCCCGGACGGCAAGATCAAGAAGATCGTCGAACCGATGGTCGCCGCCGACATCATCGCGCCGAAGGAGTTCATCGGTGCCGTCATGGATTTGTGTCAGGATCACCGCGGCCAGATGGGCACGATGGAATACATCTCCACCGATCGCGTGGAAATGCATTACCGTATTCCGTTGGCCGAGATCGTGTTCGATTTCTTCGACCAGTTGAAGAGCCGCACGAAGGGCTATGCGTCGCTCGACTATCACGAGGACGGCGAGCAGTCCGCCGATCTGGTGAAGGTGGATATCCTCATCCAGGGTGAGAAGGTCGATGCGTTCAGCGCCATCGTGCACCGCGACAAGGCTTACAGCTACGGCGTGATGATGACGAAGAAGCTGCGTGAGCTGATTCCGCGCCAGCAGTTCGAGATTCCGATCCAGGCGGCCATCGGTTCGCGCATCATCGCCCGCGAGAACATCCGCGCCTTGCGCAAGGATGTGCTCGCCAAGTGCTATGGCGGCGATATCACACGTAAGCGCAAGCTGCTCGAAAAGCAGAAGGCCGGCAAGAAGCGCATGAAGATGCTCGGGCATGTGGAGGTGCCGCAGGAGGCGTTCATCGCCGCGCTGTCCACCGGCGAGGACGCCACCGACCGTGACACCAAGGACAAGATCCGCGCCGCGCAGAAGACCGAAGGCTGATGCTCGAGGTTGACGCAGTGAAGCGGGAAGCCCTGTGGGCTTCCTGTAGGCGAGGTGAGCGGCTTGCCGCGAAGGCCGCAGCGCGTGGAACGGGGGTATCCCTTGGAATATGAGATCTACATCCACGTCCCATTCTGTATGAGACGCTGCGGCTACTGCGATTTCAACACGTATACCGCCGTCGATCTGGGCGGCGGCGCATCGCGCGGCAATTACGCCAATATGGTGATCCGCGAGATGCGGTTGGTGCACGACTGGCAGCAGGCGCATGGCATTGATGAGCCGCCGGCTTCGACCGTGTTTTTCGGCGGCGGCACGCCGACCATCCTCAAGGCCGCCGATCTGGTGGCTGTGTTGGACGCCATCCGCGAGACTTGGGGAATCGTGGATGGTGCGGAGATCACCACCGAGGCGAATCCGGATACGGTGGACGCCGATTATGTGAGGGAACTGGCCGATGGCGGGTTCAACCGTATTTCCTTCGGCATGCAGTCGGCTGTGCCGTCCGTGTTGCGCACGCTTGACCGCACGCATACGCCGGCCAATGTCGTGGCGGGCGTTGAGGCGGCGAACGCCGCTGGCATGCGTTCCAGCGTGGACCTGATTTACGGTGCGCCGGGGGAGAGCCTCGACGATTGGCGCACCTCTGTGAAAACCGCCATCGATTTGGGTGTGAACCATATTTCCGCGTATGCGTTGGCCATCGCCCCGCATACGAAAATGGGTCGTCGGATCGCCGCGGGAACATTGTCCACGCCCGATGATGACGATGAGGCGAGCAAATACGAGATCGCTGACGACCTGTTGGGCGCCGCGGGACTCGAATGGTATGAGATCAGCAACTGGGCGCGGCCCGGCTACGAGTCCCGGCATAATCTCGGTTATTGGCGCAATGTCGATTGGGCGGGACTGGGCCCTGGGGCGCACAGCCATTACAACCGCTGTTCCGTGGATTCCCCTGAAGGCGTGGGGGAGAGGACGACTACGCCGCTCGGCCTGCGCAGTTGGGATATCGCGCATCCCCGGCTGTGGGGGCGATCCATTGATGGCGGCAAGGTGCCGTGGGCCGGAAGCGAGCGGATCTCCCGCGAGGAGAATCTTGAGGAGACCATCATGCTTGGTCTGCGCATCCGTGAGGGTCTGGACTTGAGTCGTCTCGGTGGTGCGGTCGACATGGCCCGTATCCGCCCTATGGAGGATGAGGGTTTGATCGAGATCCGCGACGGTCGTGTGATTCCCACGCGAACCGGTCGCCTGCTCAACGATACCGTCATCGAACGGTTCTTCGATGCCTGCTCGTTGTAGGTGCACGTGCGGATAACACTGAGGGGTGCGGAACATGATGTCCCGCACCCCCTCAATCATTCTTTCGGCTGTTACTTGGAGCCTTGTTCCTGAAGGCTTTCCGCCAATGGTGTTTCGTGGAGCATCGCCATGAGGATGCCGGCGACGATCATCAATGGGACCACGAGCATGAACAGGGGGATGAGCGCGTCGTTGTAGGCGGCGGCGACCGTGCTTTGCACGTGGGATGGCAGCGCGTGGACGATGCCCGGCGTGAACGAGTTCGGGTCGACGCCGAGCGCATGGGCGCCGCCCAGCGGTTTCAGCCGTTCGACGAGCAGATGGGTCAGGTTGCCGGTGAATATCGCTCCGGCCACGGATGAGCCCAATGTGGTACCGATTTCACGGAAGAAGTTCGTCGCGCTGGTGGCCGTACCCACCATGGTCGCGGGGAATTCGTTCTGCACGATGAGCACCAGGATCTCGAAGCTCAGACCCATGCCGAATCCCATGACCGTCAAATACAGGCAGACGAGGAACGGGGATGCGGTGGCCGTCAGCGTGCACAGTCCGAGTGCGCCGGCCAGCGCGATGATGAAGCTGGCCACCATGAGTTTCCTGTACCGGCCGTACTTGGCCACCAGTGCTCCGGAGATCAGTGATGCCACGAAGTACAGAATGGACGAGGGAACCTCCATGTATCCGGCGAGGGTGGCGCTCATGCCGTGCGCCAGCTGGAAGTAGGTGGGCAGGTATGACATGGCGGCCATCATGGCGAATAAGATGATGAATCCGCCGACCGTGGCCAATACGAAGTTACGGTTCCTGAACAGTGTGAGCGGCATGATCGGTTCGGCGGCGTGTTGTTCGGCGATGACGAAGAGCACGCCGAATATCAGGGTCGCCGCGATCAGGCCGATGATGACCGGCGAACGCCAATCATGCTGTACGCCTCCCCAGGAGGTGGCCAGTGTGAGCGTGGTCACCGCCACGGCGATGGTGATCATGCCGTACGAGTCGAAATGCTTCAACGACGCGTGCTGCGGGTATTTCGGCAGCAGGATGGCGCAGATGAGGATGCAGGCCGCGGTCAGTGGGATGTTCATCCAGAACGCCCAACGCCAGGTCAGGTGATCGGTGAACAGGCCGCCCAGCAGCGGGCCGATCAGCATGGGCACCGCCCAGCCGATGCCCATGGCGTTCAGGTAGATGGCGCGTTTGCGGGCGGGGATGATGTCGGCCACGATCGCCTGCGAAAGCACCATCACCCCGCCGCCGCCAAGTCCTTGGATGGCGCGGCCGGCGATCAGCCCGGCCATGTTCGGTGTGAATCCGCAGATGGCCGAGCCGATGAGGAACAGGGCGAGTGCGCCGAGGAACAATCCCCGTCTGCCGATGAGGTCGCCGATCTTGCCACATATGGGCATGCCGATGGTGCTGGCGAGCACATAGCATGTGGTGACCCAGAGCATGTGGTCCACGCCGCCCAGTTCGCCGACGATGGTCGGCAGCGCGGTGGCGACGATGGTCTGGTCGAGCGAGCTGAGGGTTTCTCCGATGAGCAGGGCGGCGAACACCAGTCCAATCGAGCGTACCTGGAGCGTGCCGTCCGATGTGCGTGCGTTCATGCCTCGCATCCTTCCGGTGTGGGATCGTTGTTCATGGTTTCTTCGACCCGTTGCACCAGCTCATGCATTGTGTCGATCATGGCCGCGATGCGGTCCACGCCGATCTGGTTCATGCACAGCTCCTCGGCGCGGCGCTCCTCGGCTCCGACACGCCTCGCCTTCTCCAATCCCGCTTCGGTCAGGGTGTGCACTTTGCTGCGTCGATCGGATTCGGATGCCTTCGTCGTGACCAGTCCGCGTTCCTCCAGTGAGGAGATGACCGAGCTGGCGGTCTGTTTCGGCATATAGAGGGGGATGCACAGCTGTTTCTGCATCCTTCCTTCGGGATGGTCGCGCAGCTCCTCCAGTACGCCCATGCTGAAGTACGTTTCGCCATGTCGTTTCGCCAATGCGCCGTATACCTTGTCCAATCGCAGTCCCAGGGTGTACAGCTCGTCGATCGGATGCAGCCGTTCCAGAGACGTTGTTTCCACGGTTCCTCCAATAGTCTGAGAATGGACTAATATAGTCCGAGAACAGACTAAACAATGGTGTGGCCAAAGAGGGGATGGCTCTGGGCGAGGGGGAGTGACGGGAACGATGATATGGAGAACGGCTCATTGCGAATCGACGTCGTTCCCTCGTGAGAAAGGGTCTTGACTTTTCCCGGTATTCGTTATATGGACATGATAATGTTCATGACACAAGGGGGCGGTATTCTAATCCACGCATTAAAGAACCGCAAGACTGTTCTTGCCCAAAAAACAATGAAGGTGGTTTCGGTGACTTTCCACGCCCCGTTAGATCTAACGATCCATGATTCCCAAGGTATGTACGATCCTGGAGCTGAGCATGACGCTTGCGGCGTGGGTATGGTCACCACCCTCAACAAGCGCCCGGAACGCAAGATCGTCGACGACGCCATCGAAGTGCTCGTCAACCTCAACCATCGTGGCGCGGTGGGCGCCGAGGAGAACACCGGCGACGGCGCCGGCATCCTCATGAGCATGCCCGACGAGCTCATGCGCGCGACCATCGACGCTGAACTGCCCGAGGAAGGGCATTACGCCGCGGGCATCGCATTCCTCGACCGTGACATCGCGACCTCCGGCCAGCAGGAACAGGCCATCGCCCGCATCGTGAGCGAAGAGGGCCTGGAGACGCTCGCCTGGCGCGTGGTGCCGACCAATCCCGACGGTCTGGGCCTGCAGGCGCTGGCCAGCATGCCGTCCTTCAAGACGCTTGTCGTGGCCGATCCGGAAGGCAAGCTCGCGGGCGTGGAACTCGACCGCAAGACCTTCCGCATCCGCAAGCGCGTGGAGCATGAGGTGGGCATCTACTTCGCCTCGCTGTCCGCGCGTACCATCACCTACAAGGGCATGCTCACCACCATGCAGCTCAAGCCCTTCTTCCTCGATCTTTCCGACGAACGCATGAAGGCCAAGGTCGCCATCGTGCACTCCCGCTTCTCCACCAACACCTTCCCGAGCTGGCCGCTGGCGCAGCCGTTCCGCCTGCTGGCGCACAACGGCGAGATCAACACCATCCAGGGCAACCGCAACTGGCTGTCCGCGCGTGAAGGCCGACTGAGCAGCGAACTGCTCGGCGAATTCGAGCCGCTGCTGCCGATCACCACACCCGGCTACTCCGATTCCGGTACTTTCGACGAATGCCTCGAACTGCTGCACCTCGCCGGCAGATCCCTGCCGCATGCCGTGTGCATGATGCTTCCCCCCGCGTGGGAGAAGAACGATCAGCTCGATCCGGACGTCAAGGCGTTCTACGAGTACAACAACACGCTCATCGAACCGTGGGACGGCCCCGCGCACATCGTGTTCACCGACGGTACCCAGGTCGGCGCCCTGCTGGACCGCAACGGTTTCCGCCCCGGCCGCTGGCAGCTCACCGACGACGGCTACGTCGTGCTGGCCTCCGAAGCTGGCGTGCTGCCCGAGATCGCGGACGAGCACATCGTCTCCAAGGGCCGCTTGGAACCGGGCAAGATGTTCCTGGTCGACACCGATGAAGGCCGCATCATCCCCGACGAGGAGATCAAGAAGAACCTCGCCTCCCAGCACCCGTACCGCAAGTGGGTCGAAGGCAACACCATCGAGATGAGCCAGCTGCCCAAGCGCGAGCACGTGAACCACTCCGGCCAGTCCGTGCAGCGCCGCCAGCGTGCGTTCGGCTACACCGAGGAGGACCTCAAGCTGCTGCTCACCCCCATGGCCAACACCGGCAAGGAGCCGCTGGGATCCATGGGCAACGACGCGCCGCTCGCCGCCCTGTCGTCCCGCAGCCGCATGCTGTTCGACTACTTCACCCAGAAGTTCGCGCAGGTCACGAACCCGCCGCTGGACTGGGAGCGCGAGAAGATCGTCACCTGCCTCGAATCCGCCATCGGACCGGAGCCGAACCTGCTGTCCGACAGCGAACTGCACGCCAAGAAGATCCTGATTCCGCTGCCCGTGCTCAACTCGGATGAGATGGCGCAGCTCAAGCGCCTGGACAAGGCCAAGCTGCTCGGCGGCTACTACAAGCCGTACGTGGTCAAGGGCCTGTATCAGGTCGCAGGCGGCGGCAAGGCGCTGAAGGAACGTCTGGACGAGATCTTCGTCGAAATCGACGAAGCCATCGCCGCGGGCAAGAATTTCCTCGTGCTTTCCGATCGTGATTCCAACCATACGTGGGGCCCGATCCCGTCTCTGCTGCTCACCTCCGCCGTACAGCACCACCTGCTGCGCCGCCATACGCGTACGCAGATCTCCATGGTCGTGGAGGCCGGCGATGTGCGCGAAATCCACCATGTCGCGCTGCTCATCGCCTACGGCGCCGCCGCGGTGAACCCGTATCTGGCGTTCGAATCCGTCGAGGACCTGGCCCGTCGCGGCTACCTCAACGTGGATGCCGAAACCGCCGTGAGCAACCTCACCAAGGCGCTGTCCACCGGCGTGCTCAAGATCATGGCCAAGATGGGCGTCTCCACCATCATGAGCTACCGTGGCGCCCAGCTGTTCGAAGCCGTCGGCCTTGACAAGAGCGTCATCGACGAATACTTCACCGGCACCACCTCCCGTGTGGGCGGCGTCGGCCTCGACGAGCTCGCCGAGGAGGTCGCCACCCGTCACCGCGTGGCCTATCCGAACCAGTGGACCGCGACCCCGCATCGCAACCTCCGCACCGGAGGCGACTACAAGTGGCGTCGCACCGGCGAGGATCATCTCAACGATCCGGAGGCCATCTTCCTGCTGCAGCAGTCGACCCAGCGCGGCGACTACGGCATGTTCAAGAAGTATTCGGACCACATCAACGACACGTCCAACCGTCTGATGACCCTGCGCGGCCTCATGAAGTTCAAGCAGACCCGCAAGCCGATCGACATCTCCGAAGTCGAACCGGCCAGCGAGATCGTCAAGCGTTTCTCCACGGGTGCCATGAGCTACGGCTCCATCTCCCAGGAGGCGCATGAGACGCTCGCCATCGCCATGAACAAGATCGGCGCACGTTCCAACTCCGGCGAGGGCGGCGAATCCGAGGACCGCATCAATGATCCGCTGCGCTACAGCAAGATCAAGCAGATCGCATCCGCCCGCTTCGGCGTCACCAGCGATTACCTGGTCCACGCCACCGACCTGCAGATCAAGCTCGCCCAGGGCGCCAAGCCCGGTGAGGGTGGCCATCTGCCCGGCGCCAAGGTCCCACCGTGGATCGCCAAGGTGCGTCACGCCACTCCTGGCGTCGAACTCATCTCCCCGCCGCCTCACCACGACATCTACTCCATCGAGGATCTGAAGCAGCTCATCAACGACGCGAAGATGGCCAACCCGAAGGCCCGCGTGCACGTCAAGCTCGTCTCCGAGTTCGGCGTCGGCACCATCGCCGCAGGCGTGGCCAAGTGCCATGCTGACGTGGTGCTGATCTCCGGCTACGACGGCGGCACCGGCGCAGCTCCGCTCAACGCCATCAAGCATGCCGGCACCCCGTGGGAGATCGGCCTGTCCGAAACCCAGCAGACGCTGGTACTTAACGGCCTGCGCTCCCGCATCACCGTGCAGTGCGACGGCGAGCTCAAGACCGGTCGCGACGTCGTGATCGCGGCGCTGCTCGGCGCCGAGGAGTTCGGCTTCGCCACCGCGGCGCTGATTGTCGAAGGCTGCGTCATGATGCGCGCCTGCCAGAAGAACACCTGCCCGCAGGGCATCGCCACCCAGGATCCGGAACTGCGCGCACGGTTCAAGGGCAAGCCCGAACACGTGATCAACTTCTTCATGTTCATCGCCGAAGAGGTCCGCGAACTGCTCGCCCAGCTCGGTTTCCGCACGCTTGAGGAGGCTGTCGGCCACGTCGAATGCCTCGACCAGAACGACGCGATCAAGCGCTGGAAGTCCGATGGCATCGACCTGAGCAACGTGCTCATGCAGCTCGGCCCGGTTCCGGGAACGATCCTGCACAAGACGATCGATCAGAACCATGAGCTTGACAAGGCGCTGGACAACAAGCTGATCGAAATCGCGCAGCCGGCCCTCGAGAACAAGGAGCCCGTGCGTATCGACATGCCGATCCGCAACGTGAACCGTACGCTCGGCACCATGGTCGGTTACGAGATCACCAAGCGTTACGGCGAGGAAGGCCTGCCCGACGACACCATCGACATGACCTTCCACGGTTCCGGCGGCCAGTCCATCGGCGCGTTCATTCCGCGCGGCGAGACCATGCGCATCTACGGCGAAGTCAACGATTACGCAGGCAAGGGCCTGTCCGGCGGCCGCATGATCGTGCGCCCCGAATCCGGCATCACCTTTGATCCGCACACCAACGTGATCGCGGGCAACGTGACCGGCTTCGGCGCCACCTCCGGCCAGATGTTCGTCGCCGGCCGTGCGGGCGAACGCTTCGGCGTGCGCAACGGCGGCGCGACCTTCGTGGTCGAAGGCGTCGGCGATCACGGTTGCGAGTACATGACCGGCGGCACCGTGGTCATCCTCGGTTCCACCGGGCGCAACCTCGGCGCTGGCTTCTCCGGCGGCAACGTCTACGTGCTCGACCTCGACATGGACAAGGTCAACCCGGATGCGGCGAAGAACGGCGCCCTGCTGTTCGAACCGCTCGACGGCGAATCCGACAAGCTGGTGCATAGCCTGGTCAAGCAGCACGCCGAGGAGACCGGTTCCGCGTTCGCGGCCGACCTGCTCGCCGACTGGGCGAACGCGTCCAAGCGGTTCACCCGCATCGTACCGAAGCACTTCCTCGCCATGCAGAAGGCGATGAAGGACGCCGAGGAGAAGGACATTGATTTCAATACGCCCGGCGTCTGGGAACAGGTGTACGAGCAGGTTATGGAAGGAGCGCGCTGACATGGGAGATCCTCGTGGATTCCTGAAGGTCCGTACCCGTCGCGAACTGGCCGAACGCCCCGTTGAGGAGCGAATCAAGGATTGGTTCGACGTCCACGCCGAATCCGGCCTGCAGCCTTGGACCACCGAACAGGCCGCACGCTGCATGGATTGCGGCACCCCGTTCTGCATGAACGGCTGCCCGCTGGGCAACATCATCCCCGAATTCAACGATCTGGTCCGCCAGGAGAAGTGGGAGGACGCGTACAACCGTCTGTCCGAAACCAACAACTTCCCCGAGGTCACGGGCCGTATCTGCCCCGCGCTGTGCGAGGCCGCCTGCGTGCTGGGCATCCACCAGCCGCCGACCATGATCAAGAACGACGAGTGCACGATCATCGATCAGGCATGGAACCTGGATTACGTCAAGCCGCTGCCGCCGCAGCGTCTGACCGACCAGACCGTGGCCGTGGTCGGTTCCGGCCCCTCCGGCCTCGCCTGCGCCCAGCAGCTCACCCGCGCCGGCCACACCGTGGTCGTGTACGAGCGTGACGACGCCATCGGCGGTCTGATGCGTTACGGCATCCCGAACTTCAAGCTCGACAAGCGACTGCTGGACCGTCGTGTGGAGCAGATGGAGGCCGAAGGCACCGTGTTCCGCACCGGCGTGGAGATCGGCAAGGACATCTCCTGGGATGATCTGCGTTCCCGCTATGATGCCGTGGTTGTGGCCATCGGCTCCACCGTGCCGCGCGACATGAAGCTTCCCGGCCGCGAGCTCGAAGGCATCCATTTCGCCATGGAGTTCCTGCCCGACGCCACCCGTCGCGTGTACGGCGTCAAGCCGGTGCACGATATCACCGCCAAGGACAAGCACGTCGTCATCATCGGCGGCGGCGACACCGGTTCCGACTGCCTCGGCACTTCCATCCGCCAAGGCGCGAAGGACGTCACCGTGCTGCAGATCATGCCGCAGGAGCCGAACGAGCGTCCCGACAACCAGCCGTGGCCGACCTTCGCCCGTCTCTACCAGAAGACCTCCTCCATGGAGGAAGGTTTCGAGACGGGACGCGCCGAATACGTCTACAACACCGATTCGGTGAACTTTGTCGGCTCCGAGGAGGATCAGGCCAAGGTCACGATCGAGAACTCCACCGCCACCGAAGGCTTCGTCGCCGACGAGAACGGCCATGTGACCGGTCTCAAGGTCGTGAACGTCGCCCCTGGCGAGAACGGTCCGTTCACCCGCCGGCCCGGTACCGAGCGCGTGATCCCCGCCGATCTGGTGCTCATCTCCGTGGGTTTCTTGCACCCGGACACCACCACGCTGGTCGACCAGCTGCCCGTCGAACTCGACGGTCGCGGCAACGTGGCCCGCAACGACGCTTTCGCCACCTCGCAGGATGGTGTGTTCGCCTGTGGTGATGCCGGTCGCGGCCAGAGCCTCGTGGTCTGGGCCATCGCCGAAGGCCGTTCCTGCGCCGCGGCGGTCGACGAGTACCTGACCGGAGCCACCGAACTGCAGGCGCCCATCGTCGCTTCCAAGCGTCCGATGATGCTGCCTCGCTGACCAGCGTTCCGCCGATAATACGGGTGTAATACGGGCGGTCGTGCGATTCCCTGCCGATGCGGGGGTTGCGCGGCCGCCCGATTGCTATGTGAAAACCGCCGTGCGAAGCGGGAATCGGAACGAAAAACGACCGAATCCCGCGCCGTGACCGGGAAAAACGACCGGCATGCAGTAAAGTGACATGCAGCGATACGTAACAAAGGAGTGTTTCAATGCCCAATCGTGCAGAACGTCGCGCCAAGGCCAAAGCCGACCGCAGGGGAGTGCCCTCCCAGTACGACCAGACCCGTGGGCGCGGGCGTGCGGGAATGATCGACGAATACCAGTTGCAGGAGAAGTCCCGCAGACTGCAGGAGGGGACCGACGGCCCCTGGAAGCCCACCGCACACACCATCACGGAGCAGGAGAGCCTGCTGACCACGAACCCCGATTACACGAATCCGAAGATGTTCAAGGCCCCGCATTCCGTACGCCAGTGGTTCCGCGTGGTCAGCTGGGTGCTGATCGCCCTGTCCATCATCGGCTTCTTCGTGGTGATGTGGCTGCCGAGCCACCCCATGTGGCTGATCGCCACCGTATCCGGCGTGTTCATCGTGGGCGTGCTGAGCCTGTTCTTCACAGCCGGCAACTACAAGCACAATCCGAATCTCGACGAAAACGGCACCGCGGTCTGACGGCGGTCGACCGTATGCCGTGTATGGCGTAACGGGGATGCGGACGGGACAAACCGTCATTCGCATTCCCGTTTTCGTATATGCCCCGGGCATAGGGGGAGCACGGGCGGCTGATATGGTTGGACGGGGAAACGGTTCGCCGGGTAAGAGAGGTTAACGGGGTGGCAGACGATTCACTGAAATGGCTTGGCGATGAGATCCGCAGCGAATGCGGCGAGGGGATGCTGCAGCGCGCGCAACGGATCGTGTGGTATGAGCAGGACCGGATAATGGGGGCGCAATGTCTGGATTCGTCGGACGGTGACGGCACCCGCATCACCCTGACCGCCCGTATGCGAGCCGCGTCGACATCGGCCGGCACCTATACCGTGCAGGCGACCATCGACCTCGGCGACGAACTGCTCCTGTCACGGTATTGCAGTTGCCCGGCGTTCGGGAAAACCGATGCGGGCGGATACCGGAGCATGGCCGGGTACCGTGATTTCGACACGGACGATTACGGGGATGGCGGCGCGTGCGGCTCATACGGCTCGTATGGGGATTACGACGACTACGACGATTCCGGGTATGAAAGCTACGGCACGGGTGGTTCGACGTTCGGCCATGTTCCCAATGACGATGAGCGGGGCGTCACACCCGCACACTGGTCCGGAAGCCTGACCGCGAACGCGCGCTATACCGGGGTCTGCAAGCATGTGGCGGCCATGATCCTGCTGTTCCTCGACAATCCGGACTTGTTCCACGGCTACCATGGGGTGGCCGGTGCGACGCCGCGACGGCTGGCTGACTATATGCGTCAGCTCGACGGGCGGAACGCCGGAACGGATGAGGATGTTCGCAGTGTTCTTCTCGAACGCATGGACGGGGCGAGACGGCGTCTCGCCGCCGAACAGGGCAAGCCGCAACCATCGGTCGGCAGGCCGGGCGCAGCAAAACGCGCCGGCACGCCGCCCGCGGTCAGACCGGGAAGCGTGGAACTGGAACCGACGCTGGTGCTCGGCTACGGGACATGGTCGCTGCAACTGCGCATCACGCATGCCGCGGGCGGGGCGAACGCCTCGTATGTGGTGCGGAACATCGCGAAGATGGTGGCCGACATCCGATCCGGCGTATACACCAGTTACGGCAGGAAACTCGCTTTCCGTCACTTCCCGGAGATGTTCTCCCCGTTCTCCCGGAGCCTGATCGATTTCATCGAACGCGCGATCCGATCCCGCAGGATCGCCATGCTGCAGAACCATCAGTACGCATCCGGCGTGATGGTCGACCGCGAATTGTTCCTCGCCGACTGGGAGGTTTGTGATCTGCTGGACCTGTACCATGAGCTGCCCGCCTCGATCGGCCTGCGATTGGACGGCACGACCGTATCGGGTGAGCAGGGTGCGCCCATAGTGGAAGGCGGCCCGGATGTCACCTTCCACGCGGAGTACACGCGTCGCATGGCTTCCGGCGGAGTGCGGATCACCGGCGATCGCACGGTGCTCGCCACCATTGCCGGCCAGCACAGCCGGTACATCCTCGCTTCGAAGGGCGGGCGTTCCCGGCCGGAGCTCCACCGTTGCCCCGCCGCGTTCGCCCCGGCGCTGCATGCGTTGGAATCATTGTGCACCGGTGAACCGGACGGCGTGTTCGTGCATGAGAACGACTGGCCGATGTTCGCCCGTACCATCCTGCCGGCGCTGGCGAAGGCCGGCATCGGCTTCGACGTGCCGCAGGAGATCGCGTACATCGCAAACGGCGAATGCGGGCTCGAATTCTACCTGGACCGCGATCTGAACGGCGTCACCTGCGAAGCCGTGGCCCGATACGGTGATTTCGCGTTCCAGCTCGTTCCCGCGGCGAAGTCGTTGCGCGGCATCATCCATCCGGATTCCACCAGTCGGGCGTCGCTCGTCAAACGCGACGCGGAACATGAACGGCTCGGCGTGGAACTCGTCGAACAATTGTTCCCCGAACATGACGATCATAGCCTTGCACGCATCGACGAACAGGATGAGGATGCCGTTCTGCTGCTGCTCACCGACGGCGTGGACATGCTCCGTTCCATCGGCGAGGTGTTCTCCACCGCCGCGTTCGACGGCATGCTCAAGGAGAGCGCTCCGACGGTGAAGGTCGGCCTGTCCATCGATTCGAATCTGGTGGAGATCTCACCAATCGCCGACGAGGTGCCGATGAACGAGGTCGGTTCGCTGCTGGCAAGCTATCGGCGCAGGCGCCGCTACCACAGGCTGCGTGACGGTTCCTTCGTCGACCTGAAAGACGCCGATCTCGATGAACTCGACACGGTCGCCGTCGATTTCGGGCTGACCGAACGCCAGCTCAACGAAGGCGGCATCGAATTGCCTGGCTATCAGGCGTTCCTGCTTGACTCTGACGTTTCCGACACCGAAAAAAGCGCATCGTTCCGCGCATACGTCGACGACGTCAAGGTGATCGACCCGCGGCGCTATGAGGTGCCGCAATCGTTGCGCGGCGTGCTGCGCCCATACCAGGTCGAGGGATTCCAATGGTTGTCGACGCTGTGCGACAAGGGGTTCGGCGGCATCCTCGCCGACGAGATGGGTTTGGGCAAATCCCTCCAGACGCTCACCCTGCTCGAATCCCGCAAGGGTAACGGTTGTTCGCTTATCGTCTGCCCGGCGTCGCTGGTGTACAACTGGGCCGCGGAATGCGCGAAGTTCACGCCCGACCTGCATGTCGAGATCGTCGCGGGGGGCAAGGCCGAACGCCGTCGCGTGCTGGCGACCGTGGCGCGGCCTGCGGATGCCGACGATACAGGGGAGTCGGGCGGGGCGGGCGATACTGACGAGGCCCGCGCCGCTGATGCGCCGGACATCCTGATCACGTCCTACGATCTGCTGCGCCGTGACATCGACGATTACGGGGATTGCGCGTTCGATTGCGTGGCGATCGACGAGGCGCAGTACATCAAGAACCATACGACCAAGGTCGCCAAGGCCGTGAAGCGGCTGCGGGCCGAGCATCGTTTCGCGCTCACCGGCACGCCGATCGAGAACCGGTTGAGCGAACTGTGGAGCATCTTCGATTTCCTCATGCCGGGATTGCTTGGTTCCTACGCGAGATTCCGCGAGCGCTACGAGCAGCCGATCCTCGCGCCGGGGCCGGAACAGTCGGTCATGGCCGCCAAACTGCAGGCGCTGGTCGGTCTGTTCATCAAACGCAGGCTGAAACGCGACGTGCTCACCGACCTGCCGGACAAGTTCGAGAACGTCGTCACCGTCAGGCTTGAGGGGGAGCAGCGCAAGCTGTACGCCGCGCATGAGCAGCGTCTGCGCGCCTCGCTCGACAAGGTCGACGATGCCGATTTCGATACGAGCAGGATTCGTATCCTCTCCGAGTTCACGCTGCTGCGTGAGATCTGCTGTTCGCCGAAACTCGTGTACGCGGATGCGAAGAACGCCTCCGCGAAGCTTGACGCGATCGACGATCTGGTGTCGAGTTGCATGGATTCCGGCAAGAAGGTGCTTATCTTCTCGCAGTTCACCTCGTTCCTTGATCTGATCGGCGAACGGCTCGCCCAGCATGGCGTCGCGTTCCATTCGATCACCGGCGAGACACCCAAGAAGCGTCGCGTCGAACTGGTCGACCGGTTCAACGGCGATGATGTGCCCGTGTTCCTCATCTCGTTGAAGGCGGGCAACACCGGTCTGAACCTGGTGGGCGCGTCCGTGGTCATCCATGCCGACCCGTGGTGGAACGCCGCCGCGCAGAACCAGGCCACGGATCGTGCACATCGCATCGGGCAGACGCACGATGTGAACGTGTACCAGATCGTGGCGCAGGACACCATCGAGGAGCGTATCCTGCGACTGCAGAAGGAGAAAAGCGAACTCGCCAAGCAGTTCACGGATGGCACCGCGGGCGGTGGCGTGGGTTCGCTCACCAAGGACGAGCTGCTCGGCCTGCTGTCCTGATGCGGTCACAGGGGATTTCCGTACGCGCCGGCGCTGCCTCCGGTACGTCACCGTGCCGATGAGGTAAGCTGAAAACGACTCCAATTCCAATGATGGAAAGGATCTTCCCCCATGAAAGTCGACATTCTCACCCGAGAGTATCCTCCGCACGTCTACGGTGGTGCCGGCGTGCACGCCGAGGAACTCTCCAAGGTTCTGGCGGAACGTATCGACGTGACGGTACGCGCGTTCGACGGTGCGCGCACCGACGCGGATATCCCCGCCATTCCCGGAACCGACCCGAAGGGCTCGCTGCGCCTGTTCGGCTATGACACGCCGGCCGAGCTGAGTGATGCCAACGCGGCGTTGAAGACCTTCGGCGTCGACCTGCAGATCGCCAACGACGTGGACGCCGATCTCGTCCATGTGCACACTTGGTATGCATGCTTCGCGGGGCGTCTGGCCCAGCAGCTGCACGAGGTGCCGTTGGTCATCACCGCGCATTCGCTGGAACCCTTCCGCCCGTGGAAGCGCGAACAGCTTGGCGGCGGCTACAACCTGAGTTCGTGGGCCGAACGTGACGCCTATGAGCATGCCGACCGTATCATCGCCGTTTCCGGAGGCATGCGCGAGGATATTCTCGCTGCCTATCCGAACGTCGACCCGGATAAGGTCGTCGTGGTGCACAACGGCATCACCATGTCCGATTTCGCCACCCCGGCCGAGGACGATGAAGGCTGGAAGGTGTTCGACCGGTACGGCATCGACCGCAGCAAGCCGACGCTGCTGTTCGTCGGTCGTATCACACGTCAGAAGGGCCTGCCGTACCTGCTCAAGGCGCTGCATCTGGTCGATCCGGGCATTCAGGTGGTGCTGTGCGCCGGCGCCCCGGACACCCCGGAGATCGCCGAGGAGGTCAAGACCGCGTTCGCCAGGCTTGATGAGGAACGCGGCAACATCATC
This sequence comes from Bifidobacterium merycicum DSM 6492, assembly GCF_900129045.1. Classification (GTDB taxonomy): domain Bacteria; phylum Actinomycetota; class Actinomycetes; order Actinomycetales; family Bifidobacteriaceae; genus Bifidobacterium; species Bifidobacterium merycicum. The sequence continues at coordinate 598,898 of NZ_FQTX01000001.1, forward strand.
TGGATCGAGGAGATGCTGCCCAAGCCCGAACTCAACGCGTTGGAGCATGGCTGCGATGCGTTCATCTGCCCGTCGATCTACGAGCCGCTCGGCATCGTAAACCTCGAGGCCATGGCCTGCGGTCTGCCGGTGGTAGCCTCCGCGACGGGCGGCATCCCGGAGGTCGTGGTCGACGGCGAAACCGGTTACCTGGTGCCGATCGACCAGCTGCATGACGGCACCGGCACGCCGACCGATCCGGACAAGTTCGTGGCCGACATGGCCGCCGCCATCGACAAGGTGATGGCCGATCCGGAACTGGCCAGGAAGATGGGGCAGGCCGGTTATGAGCGTGCACGCGATCATTTCAGCTGGGAGTCGATCGCCGACCAGACCGTCAAGGTCTACGAGGACGTGCTCGCCGAACGCAAGTAAGCCAGGTCCGGCCGCCGATCCGCACGTGTTCGTGACGGCTGGTGGACGGCGCAAGGCATGATGGCAGGCCGCGCGATATTCTTGCACACGGAATATCGCGCGGCCTTCGTGTCGCAGGACAACGCATATGCGAATGGGGATGAGATGAACGAAACCGTATTGCAACTCGACAACGTGGAATTCCGCCGCAACCGTCGTGTGATCATCACCGACATGAACCTGACCATCCATGCGGGGGAGCGCTGGGTGCTGTTCGGCCCCAACGGCATCGGCAAGTCGACCACCGTCGGCATGCTCGCCACGCGCACTTTCCCCTCCGAAGGCAAGGTGTTCATCCTCGGCCATCAGCTCGGCAAATACGACGTGTTCAAACTGCGCACCCGCATCGGCCTCGCCTCCGCCGCGCTCGGCCGGCAGTTCCCCGAAGGCGAGGACCCGTTGAACGCGGTGGTCACCGGATTGACTTCGGTGACCGGCAAATGGCATGACGAATACACCGCCGAGGAGTATGAACGCGCACGCCGTCTGCTGCATGATTTCTCTGTGGGCTATCTCGAAGGCAAGCAGATGTGGCGCCTGTCCGAGGGCGAGCGCACCCGCGTGCTCATCGCCAGGGCGTTGATGGGCGACCCGGAGCTGCTCATCATGGATGAGCCGACCACGGGTCTTGACTTGGGCGGCCGTGAACAGGTGATGCGCACGCTGAGCCGTATCGGGCGCGAATCCTCGGAACGTGCGGTGGTGCTCGTCACGCATCGTCTTGAGGAGATTCCCGAAGGCTTCGACCATATCGCCATCATGGGGCGCAAACCCGTCTCCTCGGAGGACGCCACCGAGGATGGCATCGACGCCATGGGCAATCCTTCGGCCGGCACGATCATCTACACGGGCTCCCTGGAGGATGGTCTGACGGACGAACGCCTGTCTGCGCTGTTCGGCATGCCCATCGAGGTCGAGCATTCGCACGGGCGCTGGGCCGCATACGCCGTGTGAGGGAACCTGTCCTCGGTTCCCGTGACTTTCGACGGGGGCATCGTCCGTCTTTCGCGCAAGTCGCGGATACTATGTGAGAAAAGCCGTGCAACTGTCCAGTTGCGCGGCTACTTTCGTTCCTTATGAGTGAGACTGAACCGAAGTTCCGTTACAACGCCGCAATGGCGCAGGACATCGAAACCAAATGGCAGAAGAAGTGGGATGACGAGGGCACGTTCTGGGCGGCGAACGTCGCCGGCGATCTGAAGGACGGCAAGGGCCGCAACGCCGAAGGACGCCCGTCGTACTTCGCGATGGACATGTTCCCGTACCCGTCCGGCAAGGGTCTGCACGTGGGCCATCCGCTGGGTTACCTCGCCTCCGACGTGGTGAGCCGCTACCACCGAATGAAGGGCGAGAACGTGCTGCACGCCATGGGCTATGACGCCTTCGGCCTGCCCGCCGAGCAGTACGCGGTCCAGACCGGCCAGCATCCGCGCGTGACCACCGAGGCGAACATCGCCAACATGTCCCGCCAGCTGCACCGCATGGGCCTGAGCTTCGACAACCGCCGCAGCTTCGCCACCATCGACCCCGGCTACGTGCGTTGGACGCAGTGGATCTTCTCGCGCATCTACGATTCCTGGTATGACGAGGACGCCACCAACCCGAGCGGTTCCAAGGGTTCCGCTCGTCCGATCAGCGAACTGGTCGCCAAGTTCGAATCCGGCGAGAAGGCCATCCCCGGCCATGAGGGTCAGGCTTGGGCCGATCTGAGCGAGGCCGAGCAGGCCGACGTGCTCAACGATTTCCGTCTGGCCTACATCTCCAAGTCCCCGGTGAACTGGTGCCCGGGCCTGGGCACGGTGCTCGCCAACGAGGAGGTCACCGCCGAAGGCAAGTCCGAACGCGGCAACTTCCCGGTGTTCCAGCGTGAACTGCGCCAGTGGTCCATGCGCATCACCGCGTACGGTCATCGCCTCATCGCCGATTTGGACGGCATCGACTGGCCCGAGAAGGTCAAGCTCATGCAGCGCAACTGGATCGGCGAAAGCCACGGCGCGTCCGTGCATTTCGAGGTCGAGACCGCTGACGGCGTGCAGGACATGGAGATTTACACCACCCGTCCCGACACCCTGTTCGGCACCACGTTCGCCGTGGTCTCCCCGGAGCATCACCTGCTGGAACACGTGCCCGCCGCATGGCCGGAAGGCACTCCGGAGGATTGGAAGGGCGGCTACGCCACGCCCGTCGAAGCTGTGAAGGCCTACCGTCTCGAAGCGGAATCCAAGACCGCCAAGGATCGTGTGGACGAAGCCTGTGAGAAGACCGGTCTGTTCACCGGCCTGTACGCCGTCAACCCGATCACCGGCGCCAAGCTGCCGCTGTTCACCGCCGACTACGTGCTCATGGATTACGGCACGGGCGCCATCATGGCGGTGCCGGGCGGCGATCAGCGTGATTACGATTTCGCCGTCAAGTTCGGCCTGCCGGTCATCTACACCGTGCAGCCGCTGCCTGAATCCGGTGACGACCTGTCCGCCTACGAAGGCAAGGCGCCGTTCGTCTCCCACGACGGCATCGTCATCAACTCCTCCGTCGAGGCGACCAAGGCCAAGGGCGACGCGCTGAGCCTCAACGGCCTGCGCGTGGACGATGCCATCGCCAAGGTGAACGAGTGGCTCGAATCCGCCGGCGTCGGCAAGGGCACCGTCAGCTACCGTCTGCGCGACTGGCTGTTCAGCCGCCAGCGCTACTGGGGCGAACCGTTCCCCATCGTGTACGGCGAGGACGGCACCCCGCATCTGCTGCCGGATTCCATGCTGCCGATCAACCTGCCGGACGTGCCGGACTATTCCCCGCGCACCTTCGACCCGATGGACGCCGAATCCAATCCGGAGGCCCCGCTGAGCCGCAACGAGGATTGGGTGAAGATCCGCCTCGATCTGGGCGACGGCGAGAAGACCTACTACCGCGACACCAACACCATGCCGAACTGGGCCGGCTCCTGCTGGTACTACATGCGTTACATCGACCCGAACGACACCGCCAACATGGTCGAGAAGAACGAGTTCGACTACTGGATGGGCCCGAACCACAACAAGTATTCGGGCGACGAAGGCGGTGTGGACCTGTACATCGGCGGCGTGGAACACGCGGTGCTGCACCTGCTGTACTCCCGCTTCTGGCACAAGGTGCTGTTCGACCTGGGTTACGTGGATTCGGCTGAACCGTTCCACAAGCTGTTCAACCAGGGCATGATCCAGGCCTACGCCTACACCGACGACCGTGGCCAGTACGTGCCGGCCGACGAGGTCGTGGAAGGCCCCGCCGGCGAGGACGGCGAGCCGACCTTCACCTGGAACGGTGAACACGCCAACCGTGAGTTCGGCAAGATGGGCAAGAGCCTGAAGAACATCGTCACCCCGGACTACATGTACGAGAACTACGGCGCCGATACCTTCCGCCTGTACGAGATGAGCATGGGCCCGCTGGACGAATCCCGTCCGTGGAACACCCGCAACGTCGTCGGCAGCATGCGTTTCCTGCAGCGCCTGTGGCGCAACGTGATCGATGAGGAGACCGGCGAGGCGAAGGTGACCGAGGATACCCCCGACGTCAAGACCCTCAAGCTGCTGAACAACACCATCGCCGACGTGACCGTCGAGATGGAGGGCATGCGTCCGAACACGGCCATCGCCAAGCTCATCGTGCTCAACAACCATCTGACCGGCTTGAAGAGCGTGCCGCGTGCGGCCGTCGAACCGCTGATCCTCATGCTCGCCCCGATCGCGCCGCACGTGTGCGAGGAACTGTGGAGCAAGCTGGGTCATGGGGAGTCCCTGTCCGCCGCGCCGTGGCCGGTCGCCGACGAGCGTTACGTCGGTCAGGACACCGTCACCGCGGTCGTGCAGATCAAGGGCAAGATCCGCGCCAAGCTCGAAGTCTCCCCGGACATCGCTTCCGGGGACCTGCAGCGCATGGCGTTGGAGGCCGTCGCCGACCGTCTGGGTGGCAAGGAGCCGCGCAAGGTGATCGTCAAGGCGCCGAAGATCGTGTCGATCGTCCCCGCCGAGTAACGGCGGCATCCCGGTTCGCCGGGCATTGAACGAAAAACGGCATCCGCATTCGTGCGGATGCCGTTTTTCGTATTCGTGGCATCACGGCGCAAGCACCGTGGAAGAAAGTCGTCTGCGCTTCGGTCATCCGTCGCATCGGTAACAATGGTCCGCTACGATGTTCTGCGGTCCGCGCATGGGGTCGGAGGGATCCGCGTGCACATCCCGAGAGAAAGAAACGGATACAAGACTATGGATAAAGTCACGAAAATGTTCAAGGGCATTGCCGCCAAATACAACGGCGTGGCCCTGATCCTGCGTATCGTGATCGGCATGATCATCGGCACGATTCTGGCGTTGACCGTGCCGGGAGCCGTCTGGATCGGCGAGTTCGGTACGCTGTTCGTCAGCGCGTTGAAGGCCATTGCCCCGATCCTGGTGTTCGTGCTGGTGGCGAGCGCACTCGCCCAGGGCAGTTCCAAGCTGGACAGGCGTTTCGGCCTGGTGCTGTGGCTCTACCTGTTCACCACGTTCATGTCGGCCGTGGTGGCCGTGTTCTCCAGCCGTCTGTTCCCGCAGACGCTGGCGCTCGGCAAGGCGGCGAAATCCGATGTGGTGCCGCAGGGGCTCAGCGAGGTGGCGCAGAACATGCTCACCGCCATCGTCACCAATCCGATCCAATCCATGATCGACGGCAATTACATCGGCATCCTGCTGTGGGCGTGCCTGTTCGGCCTGGCCATGAAGGGCATCGCCTCGGAGAGCAGCAAGACCTTCATGGCGAATGTGGCCGATTCCGTGTCGCAGCTGATCCGCTGGATCATCAACCTCGCGCCGTTCGGCATCATGGGCCTCATCTTCACCAACGTCTCCGAGAACGGCCTGTCCACCTTCGCCAAGTACGGCAGCCTGCTGTTGCTGCTGGTGGGCACCATGCTGTTCATGGTGCTGGTGGTCGCCCCGGCCATCATGTTCGCCTACCTGCACCGAAACCCGTATCCGCTGGTGTACCGCTGCTACAAGGAATCCGGTCTGACCGCGTTCTTCACCCGCAGCTCCGCGGCGAACATCCCGGTCAACATGCAGCTGTGCGAGAAGCTCGGACTCGATAAGGACATGTATTCCGTGTCCATTCCGCTGGGCGCGACCATCAACATGAACGGCGCGGCCATCACCATCACCATCATGTCGATGGCGGCGGCGAACACCATGGGTATCCAGATCTCCCTGCCCGCGGCGATCGTGCTGTCCGTGGTCACGGCTTTGGGTGCGTGCGGCGCTTCCGGCGTGGCCGGCGGTTCGCTGCTGCTCATTCCGATGGCATGCTCCCTGTTCGGTCTGTCCAACGATGTGGCCATGCAGGTGGTAGGCGTCGGATTCATCATCGGCGTGATCCAGGATTCCGTGGAAACCTGCGTCAACTCCGCCAGCGACGTGGAGTTCGCCGCCACCGCGGAATACCGTTCCTGGATCAAGCAGGGGCGCAGACTGCCCGATTTCATGTACTCCAGGAAGGAACGCAAGGAGCTCGGCATCGCCTGATGCGATGCGTTTCGCCTGTTCGGCGTTCCGGTTTGTCCGGTGATGGCCCGGCCCGTTATGGGCCGGGCCATTTTCGTGCCATTGCCGGTTGCCGGCATATCGGTTACCTGCATGCCGTTTGTGATGGAAACGTGACGGATTACGAGGGTCCCGTCCACATGCCCCGTACGGTTGGACATTCCACGTGCCATGGCCCACTGTGGTGGCATGGGTCTTCAACGTGAGCGAATCAATGCGGGTGCCGCGGCGCGTAGGCTGCGTTCCCTGGAGGAGCCGGGCGACGTCGATGTGCGGCGTGCCGGGCGGAGCAGCGCCGTCGACGCCGGGCGTCCGGGTCGTCTTGCGCCGCCGCGCCCGCCGATCCCGCCCCGTGCGGGTCGCCGGGGCGCGGGGAAAACCTCCATCGGCGAACTTTCCGGTGTCAGGCCGGGGGATGCGGATGTCACGGTCGAACATCGCATGCGCAGGGACGCGCCTCGTCTCAGGTTCACGCCGGGGCACGCGCTGGCGGCCATGCTGCTGTTGGTGGCCGTCACCTGCGCGAGCCTGACGTTGCTGGTGCGCCAATCCCTGAACTATGCGACGGTGGGCCAAAGCGCGAGCCATGGCATCGTGCGCACATACGAGGATACGCAGGGGGAGTCGGGTGCAACGTCCGATGCGACGCAACCGCAGGGGACCGTGACGCAACCGCAGGGGTCCACGGAGCAGCCATCACAGCCGGAACCGCAGACGTCGAACGGATCGCAGGAACCGCAGGGCATGGACGCGAAGGATACGCGCATCAACCTCAATACGGCCACATTGGAGGAACTTGATTCCATCAACGGCATCGGACCGGTGACCGCGCGGAAGATCCTCGACTACCGTGCTCGCACGGGCGGTTTCTCCAGCGTCGACCAGCTGCTCGAGGTGTCGGGGATCGGTGCGAAGACCTTGGAGAAGATCCGCGCGAAGGTGACGGTGTGACGATGGGTGGCGCGGACGCCGATATGGGGCGTGAACGGGGGAGCCGTGACTGCAGGCTGCTCCCCGCGGCCCTTGTATTGTGGACCGCGATTCTGGCCGCCGAAGCGTTGTTCGCCATCCTCATCAAAGGGGAACAACCGTTAGCCGAATGGTCGGGGGACGGCGCATCGTGCGCGCCCGGCTGGCTGATGCCCGTATGCATGGCGACGGGTGGTTTCGCTGTGGGTGTCATCCTGTCGAAACGGGGGATGACGTTCATCCGACACGGCGCAGACATGCGCGTCGCCATGATGGTCGTGATCATGGTCTCGATCGTGGGCGTGACCTCGGCTTGGGCGCATCTGCTCGTGCGATGGCATGATCCCGCCGCGGCCGGCGCCCGGAACGGGAAGGTCGAGGTCGTCGCCGTCGGGCGCATCACGGAACCGTTGAAGACGTCGACCATCCGCGAAGCGGACTGTCAGGCGGAAATGAAGCTCGAATCGATACTGCTGCAGGGGGTTTCAAGGCGTTCCTCGACCCAGGTCAGGGCATTCTTCACGGGAGGTGATTGCGCCGCGGCGTCCCGCGGCGCGACATACCGCGTATCGGGCGTATTGCGCGAGGCGGAGTACGGGGGCACGCCATTGTGGCTCACGGTCGGCTCCGACCGCAACGTCGAACGTGTCCGGGATCCACCCGTGACCGATCTCGTCCGGGCGCACATGCAGGAGCGGTTCTTCGACGCGGTCTCCCGTCTGAGCGATCAAGGGCGTGTACTGGTCCCCGGGTTGACCATGGGCGTGCTCGGCCAGGATCATGTGCCGTCCGACGGCCGATGGGAGGCTGGCATGGTCGACGAGACCTATGCGAACCGGTTGGAGGATTCGTTCCGCAACGCGGGCATCATGCATCTCATGGCGGTGTCGGGCGGGCATTTCGTGCTCATCGCCTCGCTGGTGCGCCGCCTGTGCTCGAGGTTCCTGCTGCCACGCGCCGTGACCGCCTGCTGCATCGCGGCGAGCTACGGATTACTGGCTTCGTTGATGGCGCCCGGCGATTCGGTGTCGCGGGCGCTGATCATGGGATGGTTCAACGCGGCAGCCATGGCAGTGGGGCGCAGACCGCAGGCGTTGAGCGCATTATGCTGCACGGTCATCGGAACATTGCTGGCCGACCCGGCCATGGCACAAAGCTACGGTTTCGCGCTGTCATGCGCCGCGGTGCTCGGCATCGTCATCCTGACCGGACCGCTCACGTCGGCGTTCACGAGGATCCTTCCGAAACCGATCGCATCCGGTCTCGCCATGACCGTGGCCGCGCAGTATGCGACCATGCCGATACAGATACTGATGAAACCCCAATTGCCCGTGCTGTCATGCGTGGCGAACCTGCTGGTCGCGCCGGTCGTATCCTATGCGACGCTGCTCGGCCTGGCCGCATTGCTATGCGCCTGGGCCGACGATGATGTGGCGTACGGTCTTGTCTGGCTCGCCTCCCTGGGCACGCGCGTGATGGAGGTCGTCGCCGACGGCCTCGGCAATGCGGATGTCGCGGTGCTGCCATGGAAAGACGGCATCACCGGGGCATTGGCGATGGCGGGCATTGAAGCGGCGGCGCTCATCGCCATCCGCATGATCGTGCGCCGGGGCGGACGCGGGAGCGATGACGGGCCTGCCGCCAAACGGTTCACCCGCGATCCGCGCAACAGGCTGGGCATATGGTTCGCCGACACCGTGCGCCTCGTGACGGACTCCAACCGGACCGCATGGCGTGGTCGGGAAGTGAATCTTCACGGCGAATCCGACTGAATGTGAGACAAGATGGCCGGTTTTGTCTACGATAATCGTATGATTCACACCGGTTCGCATTCCTCGACGCCGGTATGCGGCACGCGTTTGCCTCCCATTCAGGGGCTTGTGGAGGTGTGTCGTTCCTTGTACCGGATGCCGTCGTGGTTGACGGCACCGTTAACGATTCGCTCTTTTTGTGAGGTTTTCCCAACATGGATATGGTAATAGCGTTGCTTCCCGCCCTGTTCTTCGGTGCGACGGGCATCATCACCACGCTGCTCGGAGGCAAGGCCGTACAGGGCACGCTCGGCATGACCTACGGCGCGGTGATCTTCGGACTCGGTCTCATGCTGATCTACGTGGTGCCCAACGCCGGTTGGGATTACGTGCTGAACCCGCGCATCTGGGTGGTCGGTTTGTTCTCCGGCCTGTTCTGGGCGGTCGGATCGGCCGGACAGTTCACCGCGATGAAGCAGATCGGCGTCACGCTGGCCATCCCGCTGTCCACCGCGGGCCAGATCGTCACCAACGCGCTCATGGCCGCGCTGGTGCTCGGCGAATGGAACACCGGCCGCATGTGGCTGTTCGGCCTGATCTCCGTGGCTTTGGTCTGTGTCGGCGCGTTGTGCACGTCCGTGCAGGACAAATCAGAGGAGCAGGGCGTGCAGCAGGTGCCGAAAAGCCAGTTCACCGCGGGCCTGATCTCCGTGGCGATCTCCACGCTCGGATTCATGCTCTATTTCGTCTTTCCGAACCTGTTGTCCAAGATCGGCTACATCTCCGACGACGTGCACGACGCTCCGAACGGTACCGGCGTGCACTACATGACCGCGGTCATCGCCCCGCAATCCATCGGCATGCTCGCAGGCGCCCTGCTCATCGTGCTGTTCGTGGCGAAGGAGCCGTCGTTGATCGTCGAAAAGCACACGTTCCTCAACATGATCACCGGCGTGGTGTGGGCCATCGGCAACGTGCTGATCTTCATTTCCTGCGCCAATCCCAACATCGGCCAGGCGGTCGCCACCACGTTCTCCCAGCTGAACGTGATTGTGGCGGTGCTGGGCGGCATCCTCATCCTGCACGAGAAGCGCACGCGCAGGCAACTGTGGTTCATCGCCCTGGGCACGCTACTCATCGCGGCCGGCGCGGTGCTCATGGGCAATCTCGGCGTACTGTGACATCGTCCGGTCCCGGCGCGCGTCCGCATGCCGGGACCCGTGTCAGGGAATGGCGTGTTTCGGCTAAGCTGCAAGGAAGGAACCGACCGCAAAGGAGAACACCATGGCGCAGGCGTTGATCATCGTGGACGTGCAGCCGACCTTCTGCGAAGGCGGCGAACTCGGCGTACGTGGAGGCAACGCCGTGGCCGAACGCATCGCCCGATACGTGGCCGCGCACCGCGGCGACTACGCGTATATCGCGACCACGCAGGACTGGCATATCGAACCCGGCGAACACTGGTCGCAGCAACCGGATTTCGTGGACACCTGGCCCGTGCACGGCAAGGCCGGCACGCCGAACGCGGACCTGCATCCCGCCATCGCCGCCCTGCAGGTCGAGCATCATTTCAAGAAAGGCCAATACTCGCCCTCATATTCCGGTTTCGAAGGGTACGAGGACAACACCGACCGCATTCCCACCCGTGAGGAATCCGCCGCCATGGCCCGAACGAACACCACGCTCGCGAGCGCCTTGGCCGGGGCCGGCGTCACACGGGTCGACGTGGTCGGCCTGGCCGAATCGCATTGCGTCAAGGAAACCGCGCTCGACGCGCGAAACCTCGGCTACGAGGTCCATGTCATCGAAGACCTGACCGAACCGGTCAGCGAGGAACTTGGCGCCGCCGCCCGCAAGCGGATGCGCGAAGCCGGCATCATCCTCGATTAGCATGCTGCGACGCACTCCCACCGCGAAACCCTCGACGTGAATCTCCCCGGCGGGAGGATAATGGTTCCGGCCCAACCGAGAGACGAGGAAAGACAGGGGAGACATGGCCGACGCAGCGGAACATGAGCAACGAACAGGCAGCCCATTGGGAACCGCGCCCGTCGGACGATTGGCCGTATCGCTCGCCTTCCCCGCGATCGTGGCGCAGGCATGCAACGCGCTCTACACCATCATCGACAGACTGTTCCTGGCCCGCATCCCCGGAATCGGCGATCTTGCCATGACGGGCGTGGGCGTCTGCTTCCCGATCATCCTGGCCGTCTCCTCGTTCGCCGCGCTCATCGGCAGCGGCGGCGCACCCCTCGCATCCATCGAACTCGGCCGCGGCGATGTCGACAAAGCGGAACGCATCCTCGGCACCAGCGTCGCCGCGCTCGTCATCATGGCCATCGTTCTGCCCGCGCTTCTGCAGGCTTTCAGGGAACCCATCCTGTTCGCCTTCGGCGCAAGCCCGGACACCATACCCTACGCCACGCAATTCCTCTCCGTATATCTTTCCGGCACCATCTTCGTGCAACTCGCGCTCGGATTGAACACGTTCATCACCGCCCAAGGCAAGGCCCGCATCGCCATGGTCTCCACGCTCATCGGCGCACTGCTGTCCGTGGCGCTCGACCCGCTGTTCATCTTCACGCTCCACATGAGCGTATACGGCGCCGCGTTGGCCAATGTGCTGGCGCAGGCCGTGTCCGCGGCGTGGGTGGTCATGTTCCTATCGTCGAAACGCAGCGTCATCCGTCTTCGTGCGCGCAACATCCGTGTAGGCAGGACGCTCGGCTCCATCCTCATGCTCGGCGTCTCGCCGTTCATCATGCAGTTGACGGAATGCGTGATCCAGGTCGTGTTCAATTCGAGCCTGCAACGGTACGGTGGAGACGCGTACGTGGGCGCGATGACCATCATCACCAGTCTGATGCAGCTCGTATGGGTGTTCTCGAACGGTGCCACGCAAGGCGTGCAGCCGATCATCGGCTACAACTACGGTGCCGGGAAATTCGATCGCGTGCGCCGCGCCTACCGTGGCACGACCGTCACGCTGATCATCCTGAACAGTCTCATGGTGTTGACGTATGCGATGTTCCCCTTCGCGTTCGCGGGACTGTTCACCTCCGACCAGGACATCACGGACGTGGTGGTGCGCATGCTGCCGTTGTTCAGCTGCGGCATGGGCGTGTTCGGCGTGCAGAGCGCCACGCAATGCGCGTTCGTCGGCATGGGCCAGGCGAAACCCTCACTGTTCCTGGCGATCCTGCGCAAGATCATCCTGCTGGTACCCCTCGCGTTGCTCCTGCCGCATGTCGCGAACCTGGGAGCCGCGGGCGTGTTCCTCGCCGAACCGATCTCGGACGTCGTATCCGCCATCACGGCAGGCATCCTGTTCCACAGACTGTCGCCGAAACTGCTCGGCGAATAGCGGCGAAACGCCCCGGAACCATAAGCTGCCCGACCGGCAGACCTGCCTGATCTGGCGTTCGCGCTCGCCGGCGCGAGGCGTCGGCGGTCGCGATCCGTGACCAGTGCGAGCGAACGGATACGTTCCGGGAACGAGAACATGCGGTTGATGGCGTTGATGATGGAACCGACGCACAACGCCGAAACGACGGTCCCCAAGCCGACGCCGCGCAATTCGCCGAAGAACACGAACGAGAGTGCGACCGCGACGGCGATCAGCGTGATATCGAACACGATCTTCGTGGTGCCGTACTTCACATGGGAAACAATCGACAAGGCACGCACCGCGCCCTCGCCCGGAACCATGAGCACATTGGGGGACACCTCGATCACGATGCCGAACCCCATGATGCAACAGCCCGCCACAATGCACGCCAGACGTTGCCACAGCATCGTCGGGGTCAGGAACGACAACAACGACATGCTCACATCGATCATCGAACTGAACAGCAGATTGACCACGATCTGCAACAACTGCACCGGACGGAACCCACGACGCAGCAACACGATCTGCAACACGATGAACAGCATGTTCATCACGAACGTCATCGCGCCGAAACTCAACGGAAAACGTATACTCAACACATACGGCACACTGGAAATCTGCGACGTACCCATATCGCCCTTGGTGATCAACGCGATGGCGAAGGAATTCACCACCACCCCGCACGCAAAACACGCAAAACGAACGACGATATGGTTCACAGCATCTCCTTTCCGACCAAATGCATTGGATAACGTAAGGAGGCGTCTCGACACCAGAACGACACCACGCCACACGCCACGCCACGCCGCACCCGGCACCCCCATGGCCACACTGTGAAACAACACTCGGAACACGACGGCGGAAGAGGTAGACCAGAACTAGTTCCGATCCGGCAACGACGCAGAGAACGGAACACCATTGGAGGTACAGAACATCATGCGCAAGAACACCATCGACACCATTCGCAACACCCACGCCATCGACTTCATCCCCGACGACTCAGCCAGCCACGAATGGACCGAACACGACAGCCGCCTCGTCGAAGAATACGCGGCACAACTACGAACCATCAACCTCGACTAACCCACCAACCCAAACCATCCAAACCAAACACACGTCCCGCCCGCCGAACCAACACCACCCACACCCAAGACAACCGGCATGCGGGGCGTTCCCAAACCACCACAATCGAACAAACGTTCGAACACAGGAAAGGATTGTCCACCGATATAGAGAAATTGAAACCATGGCAAAACATGCAGGAAACCCACCCATGCGCATCGTATACGGAGGAGACAGCTTCCTCAACGACCAAACCATGCGCGACCTATGCCATAAGGCACTCACCGTCCGCCCCGACGCCGAACTCATCGAACTCGACGCAACCAACACCGACCAATACGCCTTCGACGAAGCAGTCAGCCCCTCACTGCTCTCCGACACCGCAGTTGTGCACATCACCAACCTGCAAAACGCCGACGACAAACTCGGCGAAGCCATGATCGCATACTGCAAACAAGCCTGCGCCAACCCCAGCGAATCCAGCATCGTCATCTGCCAACACGAAGGCGGCAACAAAGGCAAACGCCTCATCGACAAACTCACCCACGCAGGAGCCGGCAAAGAAGACATCCCCGACCTCAAAAAACCCGAAGCCAAACTCAACTTCACCATCAGCCAATTCGAACGCCACAACCGACGCGTCGAACCACAAGCCGCACAACAACTCGTCGACGTCCTCGGCGAACACACCGGCGAACTCGCAGCCATGTGCAACCAACTCTGCTTCGACTTCGACGACAACCCCATCAGCCTCAACCGTGTCAACCAATACCTCACCGCCAACGCCCAAGTAACCGGATTCGCGCTCGCCGACACCGCGCTCGCCGGCCGCACCGCCGACGCGATCATCATGATGCGCTCCGCCATAGAACAAGGCACCGCACCCATCGCACTCATCGGCGCGCTCGCCTCCAAACTCCGCGGCATAGCCAAAGCCGCCGCAGTGAAATCAGGCACCATCTCCACCGCCGAAGCGGGCATGCCGTCATGGATGCTCAAACGCATCAAACTTGCAGGATGGACCTCCGCCGGACTCTCCACCTGCATCCAAACCCTCGCATGGGCCGACGAACAAAGCAAAACCAACGGCGGCGACCCCGTCTACGCACTCGAACGCAGCATCGAATGCATCGCGTCGAAAGGACGATGAAACGAACATGCAACCCAACACCACAACCAGCGCAACCATCACCATCGAAGCGCCAACCAGCATAGCCATGCGCGAAATAGGCGAACACATCGCCCACATCGTCCACGGCGGCGACGTACTCCTCCTCTCCGGCCCCCTCGGCGCAGGCAAAACCACCCTCGCACAAGGCTTCGGCACCGGGCTCGGCATCAAAGAGCCCATCGTCTCACCCACTTTCACCATCGCCCGCGAACTCAACGGCACCTTCCCCAACGGCGACCACGCCCACATGATCCACGTAGACGCCTACCGACTCGGCGGCAACGACTACGCCCCCGGACAAGACGGCATCGGCCGGCTCCTCGACGAACTCGAATCACTCGGCCTCGACGAAGAACTCGAAGACCCCAGCGGCAACACCGTCATCCTCATGGAATGGGGAGAGCAAATGGCGGCCGCCCTCGCACCCGAACGACTCGAAATCCACATCAGCAGGCCCACCGCACCCACACGAAACACCAACGAACCGACCAGCGAAGGTACTAGAATCGTCACCTTGGTGCCAGTCGGCAGCGACTGGGCACAACGAGCAGCAACCCTCGCAGGAAAGTGACACAACATGGGCGCGAACGAAACAATGCTGGTAATCGACACCTCATACGGATCCACCGTCGGCATAACCGGACACGAACCCCTCACCGAAACCGACTCACGCACCCACGTCGAAAAACTCCAAGTCAACATCGCCACAGCCGTACAGCAAGCAAAACTCACCCCCAACAACATCACCACCATCGTCGCAGGCATCGGCCCCGCACCCTTCACCGGTCTACGTGCAGGCATCGTCGCAGCCAAAGCGCTCGCCTTCGCCACCGGCGCCAAGCTGGTAGGTCAGGATATCCTCGCCCCTCAGGCGTGGTGGAACGCCGAACGTCGCGGTGAAACCGACGCCGATACGCGCGTGCTGACCCTCGCCGTGAACGACGCACGCCGCAAGCAGCTGTATTTCGAGCTGTGCGCTCCCGTCAGCGGCGAGAATCCGGATCCGGAACCGTTGATCGCCATGGACATCGACTATCCTGCGGGCATCGTCACGCGCGTCAACGAAGCGGTAAACGCCTATGAGGCGAGTACAGGCAAGCGCGTGCTGGTCGATGTGGTGGGGCATGGCGCGGCCAAATACGCCAGCGTGCTGCAGGGCATCGATTCGTTGGGCGATGTGGTGGACGAATCCGTACTCGACCAAGGCGCGCATGGTCTCGATATCTTCACGCGCCGGGCCGTCGCGCGCGTTGCGGACGATACGCCGGTTGAGCCGCTGTACCTGCGTCGCCCTGACGCCGAAGTGCCGAATCCGCTGAAGCATGTGCTCGGCCATGGCGGCGCGAAGGCCACACGATGATCATCGACATCAACGAGCTCGATAGGGAACTGGTGGTCCGTTCCATCGCGACGTTGGAACGGGAACTGTTCGGCAAGGGCGCGTGGAGCGAATCCGCCGTGCGGCAGGAACTGGACGCGCCCGCCCGTTTCTATTTCGCCGATGTGGCGGAAGCGGATGGCGGCGCGGAGGGGCGTCCCGTCATCCGTGGATACGCGGGATTCTGGTACGACGGCGACGATGCTGAGATCATGACCATCGGCGTGGGACGTGACTATCAGCGCCATGGCATCGCCGCGGCTTTGCTGCAACGGCTTATCGATGAGGCCCGTACGCAGGGGGCCGCACGCATGCTGCTCGAAGTGAGGGTGGATAACGACCCGGCATTGGCATTGTATGAACGATTCGGCTTCCAGCGGCTCGGATTGCGCAAACGGTACTACCAGCCTGAAGGCATCGACGCATACACCATGAGCTTGGATGTGGCCGGGCCCCGCATCGTGGGATTCCAATCCGGGCATACCGCCGCATAACCGCGCACAGGGAAGCGCACAAGCAAGGAACCATACGTGAAGCGCGGGAAACGCGCAGAAAAAAGGAGGACGGCAATGAACGAACCCATTGTCCTGGGCATCGAATCCACCTGCGACGAAACGGCCGCCGCCGTCGTGAGGGGGCGTACGCTGCTGTCCAACGTGGTCGCGTCCTCCATGCAGGAGCATGCCCGATACGGGGGAGTGATCCCCGAAATCGCGTCACGCGCCCATGCGGAGGCTTTCGTCCCATGCGTGAGCAAGGCGCTGGCGGACGCGAACATGACCCTGTCCGATGTGGATGCGATCGCCGTATCCGCGGGCCCGGGTCTTGCCGGCTGTCTCGCCGTGGGCGTCTCCGGAGCCAAGGCGCTGGCCTGGGCGAGCGGCAAACCGCTGTACGGCATCAACCATGTGATCGGGCATATCGCCGTGACGCAGCTGCAATTCGGTCCGGTTCGCGAGAACACCATGGCGTTGATCGTCTCCGGCGGGCACACGTCGCTGCTGCATGTGACCGACATCGCACGCAAGATCGATGTGGTCGGCACCACGCTGGATGACGCCGCGGGCGAATGCTTCGACAAGGTGGCGCGACTGCTCGGCTTCCCATATCCGGGAGGACCGCACATCGATCGTCATGCGCGCAACGGCAATCCGAAGGCCATCAAGGTGCCCCAGGGGCTCACGCAGGGTCAGGCGGGTGCCAGGCACCCGTACGATTTCAGTTTCTCCGGCGTGAAAACCGCCGTGGCGCGTTGGGTGGAAGGCCAGCAGGAGCTGAGCAACGAGATCCCCGTGGACGACGTGTGCGCCTCCCTGGCGGATTCGGTGGCGACCGTGCTGTCGAAGAAAACGATGCGCGGATGCCGCCAGTACGATTCCGATACGTTGATCGTGGGCGGCGGTTTCTCCGCCAACTCGCAGCTGCGCGCCAAGCTCGTCGAATACGGCAGGAGCAACGGCGTGGACGTGCGTATCCCAGAGATCAAGCTCTGCACGGATAACGGCGCGATGGTCGCCGTGCTCGGCGCGAATCTTGTGGAGGCCGGGGTCGCCCCAAGCGCACCTGATTTCTCCATCGATTCCGCCATGCCGTTGACGACGATTTCCTTGTAAACCCTTGCAACACAATGGGACACGCCGTAAGTGAAATCGACTTGCGTTCGTTCCCATTGTGTGTATTATATGTGTCTTGTGCGCAAGGGAAACCTTGCAGGCTACATTCCCGCGTAGCTCAGTTGGCAGAGCGTCTGACTGTTAATCAGAATGTCGCTGGTTCAAGCCCAGCCGCGGGAGCTCGGAATGGTTTTCCGCAGGAAAGTCGTTCGAAACAATTGAACATTCCCGCGTAGCTCAGTTGGCAGAGCGTCTGACTGTTAATCAGAATGTCGCTGGTTCAAGCCCAGCCGCGGGAGCCCATCGGAGGCCGTCGGCGTTACGCCGGCGGCCTTTTTGTTTTCCATGATGACGTTCCGGCTGCTGCATTCTACTGGCGTCCGCCCATGATGCGGATGATCTGCTTGATGACGGCGAACGGGAACATGATGACGAAGCCGATCAGCCAGAGCAGGCCGCGCACGGCGCAGATGATGACGGCGGTCAGGATGGAACCGAGCAAAAACCACATGGTATGCCTCTTTCGTATGGCGCTTCTTCTTCGTTGTCTTACGTCCCCGTTTGCGGGGGACTTGCTTACATAGGTATTCACCGGACAAAACGGGTTCGGTGTGTCCTGCAAGCGTCACCTGTCGTTCTTAAGTAGACATATTGATGACAAGTGTATAATTAATGCTGCGTGATGATGCGTACGATTCGATCCATGAAGGGGGAACGGTCGCAATCATCATTGATATTGCCCGTTACGGTTCTCGGGAGGTGATGTCGTTGGTGGCGGCATTGAAAAGGGGCTGGGTCATCATGTATGCAGTGGGTACCGCGGTAGCATACGCGGTTGCTGTGTACTTCTGTATGGACGTTCGGTTCCTATTCAGTTGGAAGGGCATATCCATCGTCGTGTTCTTCACCTTGGTCTCGACATTCGTAACGGCCTGGTTGTCGCGTGTCGATCATCCGGATATCGGCGAGGAAACGGAGGATGATGATTCGAATATCACACCATGATGATTCCCGTCTTCTGATTTTCGCATAAGGTCAATGTGAGTGGCGCCGTCATAACGATGGAGCCACTCACATATGGTGCGATCGCGCGCCTTCGCGATCCGCGTACGACACCGTTTGCATTTGTCGCGCCGAATGCCTATCGTGGCTGCTGTTGATACCCAGTCCAGGCCTGCACATTGGTACCGCGGGCCCCGATAGCAAAGGACACATCATGGCGCAAAGCTCCATCTCCATCACAGTCAACGGCGAAGCGAAGGAGGTGGAAGCAACCACCACCGGCGTCGAACTGTTCTCCGATGACAAGAACATCATCGCGGTGCGTCTGAACGGCGAACCCCGCGACCTGTACACGCCGCTCTCCGACGGCGACGTCGTCGAAGGCATCGCCCTCGACTCCGAGGACGGCATCGCGATCATGCGTCACTCGGCCACCCATGTCATGGCCCAGGCCGTGCAGGAGATCTACCCCGACGCCAAGCTCGGCGTCGGCCCCGTGATCAAGGACGGCTTCTACTACGATTTCGATGTCGAACAGCCGTTCACCCCCGAGGATCTGAAGAACATCGAGAAGCGCATGCAGCGCATCATCAAGTCCTCCCAGTCCTTCCGCCGCCGTGTGGTGACCGAGGAGGAGGCCCTGGCCGAGGAAGCCGATCAGCCGTACAAGATCGAGCTCATCAAGGACAAGGAAGCGCATCTCGATCCGGCCGCCGCAACCGAGATCAGCGAGAAGGAACTGAGCTTCTACGACAACGTCGACCGTGATGGCAACGTGGTGTGGAAGGATCTGTGCCGCGGACCGCACCTGCCGAACACCCGTTACATCAAGGCCTTCAAGATCGAGCGTTCCGCCGCCGCCTACTGGCGTGGCAGCGAATCCAACCCGATGCTGCAGCGCATCTACGGTGCGGCGTTCGCCACCAAGGAGGATCTCAAGGCCTACCAGACCCGTCTTGAGGAGGCCGCCAAGCGCGATCACCGCAAGCTCGGCGCCGAGATGGACCTGTTCTCCTTCCCGGATGAGATCGGCCCCGGTCTGGCCGTGTTCCACCCGAAGGGCGCTGCCGTCATCAACGCCATGGAGGACTACTCCCGCGAGATGCACCGCAAGCATCACTACAGCTTCGTCCAGACCCCGCACATCACCAAGGGCGGTCTGTACGAGACCTCCGGCCACCTGCACTGGTACAAGGACAGCATGTACCCGCCGATGCGTCTGGACGAGGAGAAGGACGAGAACGGCAATGTGACCAAGCAGGGCTTCGACTACTACCTGAAGCCGATGAACTGCCCGATGCACAACCTGATCTTCAAGTCCCGCCAGCGTTCCTACCGCGAGCTGCCGCTGCGCCTGTTCGAGTTCGGTACCGTCTACCGTTACGAGAAGTCCGGTGAGGTGCACGGTCTGACCCGTGTGCGCGGCCTGACCCAGGACGATTCCCACATCTACTGCACCCGTGAGCAGATGAAGGATGAGCTGAAGAACCTGCTGAACTTCGTACTCGGCCTGCTCAAGGACTTCGGTCTGGACGACTTCTACCTGGAGCTCTCCACCAAGGATCCGCACAAGTACGTCGGCTCCGACGAGATCTGGGAGGAAGCCACCAACACACTGGCTGAAGTCGCCAAGGAATCCGGTCTGGAACTGGTCGACGATCCGTGCGGCGCCGCATTCTACGGCCCGAAGATCTCCGTCCAGGCCCGCGACGCCATCGGCCGCACCTGGCAGGTCTCCACCATCCAGCTCGACTTCAACCTGCCTGAGCGCTTCCAGCTCGAATATATCGCCGCCGACGGCACCCATCAGCGTCCGGTGATGATCCACCGCGCCCTGTTCGGTTCCATCGAGCGCTTCTTCGCCGTGCTGCTCGAACACTACGCTGGCGCCTTCCCGGCATGGCTCGCCCCGGTCCAGGTGCTCGGCGTCCCCGTCGCCGACGAGTTCGCCCCGCACCTGCAGAAGTTCATCGCCAGCTTGGAAGAGGAGACCGTCCGCTGCGAGATTGATCTGTCCGATGATCGTTTCGGCAAGAAGATCCGCAACGCCTCCAAGTCCAAGGCGCCGTTCATCCTCATCGTCGGCGAGGAGGACATGAACAACAACGCGGTGAGCTTCCGCTTCCGCGACGGCAGCCAGCTCAACGGCGTTCCGGTCGATGAGGCCAAGGCCGACATCATGAAGGTCATCAAGAAGCGTGTTCAGGTGAACACCGTCGATGATTTCAAGGCGGCCATCGCCGACTGAAATCCCATGGCGCTAAGCGGCAATGTCTGCTTAGCGCCATACAATCTTTTCGTTTGTCAGTAATCGTTTATTTGCGAGGAGCATTATGTCCGGTCATTCCAAGTGGGCGACCACCAAGCACAAGAAGGCTGCCATCGACGCAAAGCGTGGCAAGCTGTTCGCCAAGCTCATCAAGAACATCGAAATCGCGGCCCGTCAGGGCGGTGGCGACCCCGACGGCAACCCGTCGCTGTACGACGCCATCTACAAGGCCAAGAAAGCCTCCATGCCGGCCGATAACATCAAGCGCGCCGTCAAGCGCGGCTCCGGTGAGGAAGCCGGCGGCGCCAACTACGAGGACATCGTGTACGAAGGCTACGCACCCGCAGGCGTCGGCCTCATCATCGAATGCCTGACCGATAACCGCAACCGTGCCGCCGCCGAAGTGCGCTCCACCCTGACCAAGGGCAACGGCTCCCTGGCCACCAGCGGTTCCGTGTCCTTCAACTTCGAGCGTAAGGGCCAGATCGTGGTTCCCGCCGAGGGCGTGAACTTCGATGACCTGTTCGAGAAGGCCGCCGAAGCCGGCGCCGAAGACGTGACCGAGGACGGCGAGGTCTTCACCGTCATCACCGGTCCGTCCGACCTGACCGAGGTGCGCAAGGCCCTGCAGGACGCCGGTTTCGACTACGATTCCGCCGATCTGGTCATGGCTCCGAAGAACGAGGTCGAGCTGAGCCTCGAGGATGCCCAGAAGGTGTCCAAGCTCATCGACAACCTCGACGATCTGGACGATGTGCAGAACATCTACTCCAACTGGACCGCCTCCGATGAGGTCATGGCCCAGCTGGACGAGGAGTAATCCTCGATGATCATTCTCGGCGTCGACCCCGGGCTCACGCGCTGCGGGGTCGGCGTTATTGAAGCCGGCGCCTATCGCCGGCTTTCGTTTATTCATGTGGATGTGGTGCGTTCCGCACCGGATGTATCCCAGGATCTGCGCTTGCTCGCCATCTACAACGGGCTCGTCGAGAAGATCGAACGGTTCGCGCCGGATGTCGTGTCCATCGAACGCGTGTTCGCGCAATCGAACCACAATACCGTGCTCGGCACCGCGCAGGCGGCGGGGCTGGCCATGCTCGCCGCCGCGCAGCGCGGCATTCCGGTGGCGCTGCATACGCCTACCGAGGCGAAGCTCGCCATCACCGGCGACGGTAGGGCACAGAAGATCCAGGTCGAGCGTATGGTCACCCGTATCCTGAACCTAAGCGCCATGCCGACACCGGCCGACGCCGCCGACGCCTTGGCTTTGGCGATTTGCCACGCTTTGCATCCGGCGGGCGCATTGCAGGGAGGGGAGCGCGAACAGCATCTCACCCCGGCTCAGCGGCAATGGGCCCAAGCCGCGCAGAAAACACGCCGTCGTTCCTCCACGGATAGGGGAATGTGACGGTTGGTGCTGCGCATCATGCCGAACTCGTGTAAACTGTCGAACAGCTGTTCGAATAGGGAGGCGTGATGATCGGTTCATTACGGGGAACCGTCGAAGTGGTCGATACCACGCAGGCGGTGATCGAGGTCGGCTCGGTCGGTTACGAGGTCCGCATGCCATCGGCGGATCTGTCCCGTCTGCACACTGGGCAGGAAACGCATGTGTGGACGTATCTGAATGTTTCGCAGGATGCCATCACATTGTATGGCTTCCTGGATTCCTCATCGAAGAAGATGTTCCTGCAACTCATCAAGGTCAGCGGCGTCGGGCCGAAGGTCGCATTGTCGCTGTTGTCGACGCTGTCTCCCAACGATCTGGCCAAGGCGGTGGCCGACAACGACGCGGCGGCGCTGGCGAAGGCGCCGGGCATCGGCAAGAAAGGGGCGCAGAAGATCATCCTTGAGCTGAAAAGTTCCATCAAGTTGGAGGATCTGGGGGAGTCGGATGCCCGTCCGCAGCAGGTCGCCGATGCCGGTGCCATGCAGGTCGTGGAAGGTTTGATGTCCCTTGGCTGGCATCAGCAGGACGCGCAATACGCGGTGCAGGCGGCATGTGAATCGAACGGCATCGCGTTGCCGTTGTCGCAGGAGGATGTGCCGCAGGTGCTCAGGCTGGCGTTGACTTCTTTGGATAGAGGACGGTGAATGAATGGCACAACCATATGAGCGGGTGAACACCGACGCCAACGAGGAATCATTGCGCATGGTTTCCTCACAGCCTATCGGCAATGAACCGGTCAGCGACGAGGAACTGCGCCCGCATGTCCTGGATGGCTTCATCGGCCAGCCTCAGCTCAAAGCGCAATTGCGCCTGTTCCTCGACGCCGCACGCAAACGCGAAACGCCTCCGGATCATATCCTGCTTGCCGGCCCTCCGGGCTTAGGCAAAACAACGTTAGCCATGATTGTGGCTAACGAACTTGAGGTTCCGATTCGCATCACCTCCGGCCCGGCCATCCAGCATGCCGGCGATCTGGCGTCCATTCTCAGCTCGTTGGAACCGGGGGAGGTGCTGTTCGTCGACGAGGTGCATCGTTTGCCACGTGCGGCTGAGGAGCTGTTGTACATCGCCATGGAGGATTTTCGCGTCGACGTGATGGTTGGCAAGGGGCCGGGCGCGTCATCCATTCCGTTGACACTGCCCCGTTTCACCATGATTGGCGCCACCACGCGTGAAGGTATGCTGCCTTCGCCTCTGCGCGCCCGATTCGGTTTCACGGCCCATTTGGATTTCTACCCTCACGAGGAGCTGGAAAAGCTGGTGGAGCGGTCGGCGGGAGTGCTCGGTCTCGAACTCGGCCAGGACGCCGCGCATGAGCTCGCCTTGCGTTCACGCGGCACGCCGCGTATCGCCAACCGCCTGCTGCGTCGTGTTCGTGATTGGGTCATCGTCCATGACCTACCCAGGGCGGAAGCCGAAGACGTGCGCCAGGCGCTTGCCCTGTACCAAATTGACGAGGAGGGGCTCGACAGACTGGATATCGCGGTCCTCAACGCCATCGTGCGCAACTTCCAGGGAGGCCCCGTAGGACTGAACACGTTGGCGGCCATGGTGGGCGAGGAATCGGAGACCGTGGAAACGGTATGCGAACCATATCTGGTGCGTGAGGGCTTCCTCATCCGCACGCCGAAGGGGCGCGTTGCCATGCCGAAGGCGTGGCAACATCTCGGCATGCGACCGAACGAGGATGATGTCAACAAGAGTTTCTAGTATTACCCTTTGGATTATCGTTATTCTTAAAGGAGCGTATAGTGCCGCAGCCCATGTTTCTCGTCGTTCTTATAGTCGTCTTTGGCGCCATAATGCTCTGGCAGTCCAAGCAGGCCAAGAAACAGCAACAGCAACAGCAGGACTTCCGTACGAACCTTCAGCCGGGTACTGAGGTCATCACCATCGGGCGGATCATCGGCAAGGTCGTCGAGGTCGACAACCAGTATGACGAGATCGTCATCGACAGCGAGGGCACCAGGATGCGTCTCGCCCTGAGCGCCATCGCCCGTGAATACACCCGCCCCGCCTATGTCTCCGATGACGAGGTCGACGAGAACGGCAACCCGTTGCCTAAGGACGAGATCGAAGCCGCCGCCGACGACGAAACCGCGCAGTCCGCGGAAGCCTCCGATGAGGCTCAGGAAGCCGTCGAGGCCGACAGGGCCAAGCCGTCCACCGAAGCCAAGAACGACTGAGGGTAGGGCAATGGCCAACAACGACATCATCATCAAAGCGCTGAGAGCCGTCGGCGAAGAAGACGCCGAATATCTCGTATCCCTCATCGGTTCGACTCCGGGATTCCCCAAGGAAGGCATTATCTTCCGCGATTTCATGCCCGTGCTCGCCGACGCCCGTGGTCTGGACATCCTGATGCGCGGTTTCGCGGCAACGCTTCCCGTTGCGCCCGAGGATTTCGACGTCGTAGCCGGACTCGAATCCCGCGGTTTCCTTTTCGGCCCCGCTTTGGCAAGCAGATTCGGCAAAGGGTTTGTAGCCATCCGCAAGGCGGGCAAACTGCCGCCGCCGGTATTCGCCGAATCCTATGATCTCGAATACGGATCGGCCAGCGTGGAAGTCGAACAGAACGCCATCCATCCGGGCGAAAGAGTGCTTATCGTCGACGATCTCATCGCCACCGGCGGTACGGCACGCGCGGGCGCTGATCTCATCAAGAAGGCGGGAGGCATCGTCGCGGGCTTCAGCTTCCTGATGGAGCTTGATGGCCTTGACGGTTGCTCCAGACTTTCCGAGGCTCCGATCAGTACACTCATCGCGATGCCCGCCTAAGGGCAAGCGTCGCGCAGGCAACAGTAAAACAGCCAGACACAATCAGGAATCGATCGCATCATGGATCTATACGAGTATCAGGCACGGCAACTGCTCGAAGAGCAGGGGATTCCCACACCCAAGGGCATCTACGCGCAGAATTCGCACGAAGTCGCGGAGGCGGCCGAGAAAATCGGCTACCCGAACGTCATCAAGGCACAGGTCAAGATCGGCCACCGTGGCCAGGCGGGCGGCGTCAAGCTCGCGAAGACCCGCGACGAGGCGATCCTCGCCGCCGAGGACATCCTGCCCATGACCATCCACAAGCACAAGGTCAACGGCGTGCTCGTGGCCGAAGGCAAGAACATCCTGCACGAATACTACGTGTCCATTTCCGTTGATCGCTCCTCCAGGGATTACGACGTGCTCGCCACCGCCAACGGCGGCACCGAAGTCGAAGAGATCGCCAAGGAACATCCGGAATCCGTCAAGAGGCTCCATATCGAGGCCTTGGACGACTTCGACATCGAAGCGGCCCGTCAGATGGCCGAAAGCATCGGCTTCTACCATGCCGACGTCGATCAGGCGGCCGATATCCTGCTGAAGATGTGGCGCTGCTTCAAGGAGAACGACGCCACGCTCGTCGAAATCAACCCGTTGGCCAAGATCGGCGATCCGGACGATGAATCCTCGAAGATGCTGTGCGCGTTGGATGCGAAGATCTCGCTCGACGACAACGCCGCCTTCCGCCACGATGGTTGGAAGCGTTTCAGCGATCCGATGGCGAATGACGAGTATGAACGTCGTGCCAAGGAGCATGGTCTGCATTACGTGCATCTGAACGGTCAGGTCGGTGTGATCGGCAATGGCGCGGGACTGGTAATGAGCTCCCTCGACGCCGTCTCCGGTGCCGGCGAGGATTTGGGAACCGGCGTCAAGCCCGCCAACTTCCTCGACATCGGTGGCGGTGCATCCGCCGAGGTGATGGCTGCGAGCCTTGAGATCGTGCTCAGTGATCCGCAGGTCGAATCCGTGTTCATCAACGTGTACGGTGGCATCACCTCGTGTGAGCAGGTGGCGAAGGGTATTCTCGAAGCGCTCGATTCCCTGTCCGTCGTCAAACCCATCGTCGTTCGTTTCGACGGCAATGCGGCGCAGGAAGGCCTGTCCATCCTCGGCGCGTCCAACAATCCGAACATCCATGTGGCAAGCACCATGGAGGATGCGGCCTACGAAGCCGCACGCATCGCTTCTTCCGCAAAGGAGGCAAACTGATGGCATTGTTCATCGAAGACGATGCCCCGGTCATCGTCCAGGGCATCACCGGGCATCAGGGCATGGTGCACACTGCCCGTATGCTCAAGGCCGGCACGAATATCGTCGGCGGCGTCAATGCACGTAAGGCCGGTTTGGATGTCACCTATCCAGCGGCACGCAACGGCGAGGACGCCACCATCCACGTGTTCGCGACCTGCGCCGAGGCGAAAGCGGCCACCGGTGCCGTCGCCTCCGTCGTGTTCGTTCCGCCGCGGTTCGCCAAGGACGCCGTGGTCGAGGCCATCGAAGCGGGCATCAAGCTCATCGTGGTCATTACCGAAGGCATCCCGGTCGCGGATTCCGCGTACTTCGTGGAACTCGCGTTGCGTAACGGTGTGCGCATCGTCGGCCCGAACTGCCCCGGTCTCGTCACCTTCCCGGCGACCGAGCAGACCCATGGCGTCAATCTCGGCATCATTCCCGACGGCATCGTCAAGCGCGGTCCGCTCGGCCTGGTCTCCAAGTCCGGTACGCTGACCTACCAGCTCATGGGCGAGCTCAGCGACATCGGCTTCACCGCATGTCTGGGTGCCGGTGGCGATCCGATCGTCGGCACCACGCTGCTTGATGCGTTGCAGGCGTTCGAGGCGGACGAGAACACCAAAGCCGTCATGATGATCGGCGAAATCGGCGGAAGCGCCGAACAGGACGCAGCGCAGTGGGCGAGCGAACACATGACCAAGCCCGTCGTCGCATACATCGCGGGCTTCACCGCTCCGGAAGGCAAGCAGATGGGTCATGCGGGCGCCATCGTCTCCGGTGGCAAGGGAACCGCGCAGGATAAGAAGGAGGCCTTGGAAGCCGTCGGCATCAAGGTCGGTCGCACGCCCGCGCAGGCCGCGGACTTCATGCGCAAGGCAATCGCGAGCATCCGATAGACGAACTGGTAAGGTCCAACAGCATCAATGAAGAAGACATCGGTTACCTCGATTCTCAAAGGAACCCTTGCAGCGGCAAGCGCGTTGTTCATTTACGCTCTTCCGCTTGGATGCTTCATCGCATTGACGCTGTTGGTCGTCTCCATGGAGGAGGGCAGTGACAATCTCACTGCCCTCACCGTGCCGCTGACGGAAAGCACGGTGCTGCTTTCCCAAGGGGTGCCGTTCACGTTCGGCACCATCCGGATGGCGATCATCCCGTTGATGCTCACCGTCCTGCTTATCGCGCTTATCGCGCAATGCCTCGCCAAAGCCGGCCCCAAGGCTGATGTATGGCTTTCCGGTCTTCTTGTCTGGGTGCTGCTCAACCAGTTCTGCATCAGATTCACCAATCTGCAGATTCATGATGATGCCATGACGATCGCCGGCAAGAGCGCGCTCGTCTGGCTGCTCGGCGCGGCACTGGCCGTCATCAGGTCCGGGCCCGCGGTCGGGAAACTGCGTGGACTGTGGTGCAAGCTGATTCCGCAGGCCGCACGTTCCATCATGGTTGTCGCGGCCGTCGTCGCCGGAGGCGTGATCGCGCTGATGCTGCTGATTGGTTTGGTCACCGTCATCGTGTGGGCGGTGAACGGCAACGCCGCCATGGTCAGAATCTTCGATCTCATCAACATGCGCACCGGGTCGAGGGCACTGACTTCCATCGCATATCTCGCATGGTTACCCAATCTGATGGTATGGGCCATCTCCTGGATCGCAGGCGCCGGATTCACGGTGGGTGATCTGGGAACGTTCACACTGTGGATCGGCCAATCGTCCAAACTGCCGCCATTACCGCTGTTCGGCATTCTTCCGCAGTCCGTGACGGATGCCAACACCAGGATGATGTTGCAGATGTGCATTCCTGCCGCATGCGCTTTGGTCGCGTTCGCCGCGATGCTGTTCGGCCCTCTGGCGATTCGTGTCGCCAAACAGGCGGATCGCGATGAGGGTCGGCGTTTGATCTTCCTCATGGTCCGTCATGCACTGATGCTGTGCGGTGCGGCCATGATCATTCTGCTTTTGTCATGGGGCGCGTTCTGCGTATCGAACGGTTCGTTGGGGAAGCGTCATCTTGCGGGCATCGGCGTCGATGTCGTCACTTCGATGCGCATGGTCGGGCTTGGCATTCGTCAGGGATTCATCACGGCGTGGCTTGTCACGTCCGCCATTACGGCTTTGGTATACGCGCTTCGGCGGCTTCTCATGTCGGCGAAGAAGGAGAAGGAGGATTCGTCGCCGGAAAGCGATGAATCCGATTCAGAGAAGATTTCATTGCAAACAACAGCAAGGGAGGAAAACGATGACAGCAAGTCGTCCAATCAAGAGGGCACTGGTCTCGGTCTTTCATAAGGAAGGCATCGAGACTCTCGCCAAGGCGTTCGTGGAAGCCGGCACCGAAGTGGTTTCGACCGGTTCCACCGCGAAGCGTCTGGCCGAACTGGGAGTAGCCGTCACCGAGGTGAGTGAGGTTACCGGCTTCCCCGAGTGCCTGGATGGTCGCGTCAAGACGCTCGACCCGCATATCCATGCGGGCATTCTCGCCGATATGACCAATCCCGATCATGCCGCCCAGCTGGAGAAATTCGGCATCAAGCCGTTCGACCTGGTCGTCGTGAACCTGTATCCGTTCGCCGACACCGTGCGTTCCGGCGCCAACGAGGCCGACACCATCGAGAAGATCGACATCGGCGGCCCGACCATGGTGCGTGCGGCGGCCAAGAACAGCGCCACCGTCGCGATCATCACCGATCCCGCGGATTACGCGCTGGTCGCGGGCCGTATCAGCAACGGCGAGGGCTTCACCCTTGAGGAACGCCGTTGGCTGGCAGGCAAGGCGTTCGCGCACACCGCCTCCTACGATGCCACCATCAACGAGTGGACCGCCAAGCATTGGCCGAAGCCCAGCACCGTGGAATCCACCGTCGAGGGCGAGGAACCCGTGAACGAAGCCGTGTTCCCGGCGACCTTCACCCGCACATGGGATCGTTCCCACACCCTGCGTTACGGCGAGAACAGCCACCAGCAGGGCGCCCTGTACCTCGATCCGCTCAACCAGACCGGTTTCGCCCATGCCGAACAGCTGGGCGGCAAGCCGATGAGCTACAACAACTACGTGGATGCCGACGCCGCGTGGCGTGCCGCTTGGGATATGGCTCCGGCCATCGCCGTCGCCGTGGTCAAGCATAACAACCCGTGCGGCCTGGCCATCGGCGCCACCGCGGCCGAAGCGCACAAGAAGGCGCACGCATGCGATCCGATGAGCGCCTATGGCGGCGTCATCGCCTGCAACACCACGGTCACCCTCGAAATGGCCGAAAACGTGCGTCCGATCTTCACCGAGGTCATCGTGGCCCCGAACTACGAGCCTGAGGCACTGGAACTGCTGCGCACCAAGAAGAAGAACCTGCGCATCCTCAAGGTCGCCGAACCTGCCAACCCGAAGACCCAGTTCCGTCAGATCGAAGGCGGTCTGCTGGTGCAGCAGCCCGATCTCATCAACGCTCCTGGCGACAATCCGGATGCGTGGAAGCTCGTGTCCGGCGAACCCGCGGACGAGGCGACGATGAAGGATCTCGTGTTCGCATGGCGTGCCATCCGCTGCGTGAAGTCGAACGCCATCCTCATCGCCCATGATGAGGCCACCGTCGGCATCGGTATGGGTCAGGTCAACCGTGTGGATTCCTGCCATCTGGCGGTCGACCGTGCCAACACGCTGGCCGATGGCGCCGACCGCGTCACCGGTTCCGTCGCGGCATCCGACGCGTTCTTCCCCTTCGCGGACGGCGCCGAAGTGCTGATGAACGCCGGTGTGAAGGCCATCGTGCAGCCTGGCGGCTCCATCCGCGACGAGGAGGTCATCGAAGCGGCCAAGAAGGCCGGCGTGACCATGTACCTCACCGGTACCCGTCACTTCCTGCACTGATTCCGCATCGCGCCGCCCGTCCGCTCACCGACAGCCTGGTGGACGGTGTGATACGCGGTAAGGCTCGGCCTGTTTGCCGATATAACGGGCCGAGCCTATTATTATGCCCATATGCCGTTTTCCGGCGCTTGAACGAATCTTCCAGACAAGGGGAGCAATGCACGATCATCCATACGTCAGCGAAGCCAGTGAAGGCAAGCCTTGGTTTGAATGGTGCGTTGCCGTCGTCGTCATCGTCGCCGGCGTCATCGCGGCTCTTGGATACACAACGGCCGCCACGGTGCTGATTTCCGTGGCGGCCATCATCTCCGGCTCCATACGCCTGATTCTGCGTGATAGGAGCCCATGGAAAGTGCGATCAGTCGCGTTCGACTCCTTCATCGGAATCTGCCTTGGCATCGGACTGCTCGTCACGTACTTCAGCTTCTGATGCCGTATTCGGTTCCTCGGCGGTAGTGGTCGTGCTCTCGGTGGGGGTTTCGACGGGGGCATTCCCATCCGAGTTCTGCTCGTCGGTTTCGTCGTAGGCGCCCAGCTGTGCGGGGTCGTCGCCCTTCTTCGGGGCCTTCACCATCATGACCAGAGAAACCACCGCGGCGGCCAGCACCGGGCACACCCAGAACAGCCACAGCTGCGAAAGCGGGTTCTGCGTCAGATCCTGATTGTATGCGAACAGCGCGATGCCCGTGGAACGTGCCGGGTTGAGTGCGGCACCGGTGACGGGGAACGTGATCGTCGCGCCGAAAGCGTAGGCGACACCCATGTAGGCCGCGTAGTTCTTCTTGCCGTACTGGGTCATCGCCACGGCGATGATGACGATCGCGGCGACGATCTCCACCGCGGCGGCCTGGCTGACGGAGAAGTTCAGACCATACTGCTGCAGCGTGGTGTACGCGAGGGAGCCCTTATCGAAGCCGTTGATCGCGGTGGTCAACCACTGCTTGGCGGCGATGGTGGAGGAGACCGGCAGCAGGGACTTGATCAGCAGGCCCGCCAACGCGCCGCCCACGACCTGGAAGATGATGTAGAGGATGCCGTCGAGCACCTTGGTCCTGCCGGTGAGCATGGCGGCCACGGTGACGGCGGGGTTGAACTGGCCTCCGGAAACGCCACCGAGGAAGATGATGGCGGCCGCATAGGCCAAGCCGGTGCCCAGGGCGACGTAGGCGAGGTTGAGGCTGAAGATGATGGAGCCGAAGGTGCACATCACGTAGACGGCGAAGCAAACGACGAACGTGCCGAGCAGCTCGGCGCCGAGACGCAGCACGAGCGGCTTCTCATCCTTGGAGGTTTCCAGCGTCACGTCCTCCACGGGGACGGTTGCAGCAGATGTCATGTCAATCCTTTGAATTAATAATGGAACGGGTAAAACACCCGTATGACGGCTGCCAGTTTAGCAGCACCGTCAGGTACGGTACCATAGAAAAGTTGGAAGAACCTTATAGGGCCACGTTGGGAGAACGATGCCAAACGCATATTCCCGTGCCAGAAAGGCACACGAAAACAATCAGGAAGGCATTCGCCTGCAGAAGCTGCTCGCCCAGGCGGGATTCGGTTCCCGTCGCAAATGCGAGCAGATGATCACCGATGGACGCGTCGAAGTCGATGGCGAACTGGTCACCGAACTCGGCACGCGTGTCGACCCCACGCATCAGGAGATCCGCGTCGACGGTTCCCGCGTCCGCATCAGCAACAAGCACATCACCCTCGCGTTGAACAAGCCGCGCAAGGTGCTGTCCGCCATGGACGATCCGAAGGGCCGCTACACGCTGCGCGACATCGTCGGAGACAAGTACGAGCGCATTTTCCACATGGGACGCTTGGATTACGATTCCGAGGGGCTGATCCTCATGACGAACGACGGCGAATTGAGCCAGCACGTCATGCACCCCAAGTATGAGGTCGAAAAGACCTATATCGCCACGTTGGAGGGCAAGATCTCCGGCACCGTGTGCCGTCGTCTGGTCACCACCGGCGTGAATCTGGATGACGGTTGGATCAAACTCGACCGTTGCGCGATCATCGACGCCACCCACGACACCACGATCGTCAAGGTCGTGCTGCATTCCGGCAAGAACCGCATCGTGCGCCGTATCTTCGGTTCCATCGGCTTCCCCGTGAAGCGTCTGGTCCGCACGCAGATCGGTCCGATCAAGCTCGGTGACCTCAAGTCCGGTTCCTACCGTGTGCTGAGCCAGACCGAAGTCCGTTCGCTGTCCAAGGAGGTCGGACTGTGATTCGCGTCGCCATCGACGGCCCCGCCGGCGTGGGAAAATCCTCCACGTCCAAGGCCTTGGCCAAGTATTTCGGATTCGCGTATCTCGACACCGGCGCCATGTACCGTGCATGCGCATGGTGGTGTCTGAAGCAGGGCATCGATCTGGATGCCGAGCAGGTCGATGAGCGTGTGGTCACCGAAGCGGTGGGGGAGTTCTTCACCGGCGACCACTTCGACATCGGCGTTGATCCCGACAATCCCAGCGTGAGCGCGGATGGCGAGGACATCTCCGAGGCGATTCGTTCCTCCGAGGTTTCCAGCCATGTCTCGAAGGTGTCGAACATCATCCCGGTGCGTAACGTGCTCATCGCCGCCCAGCGTGCGTACATCGCGCGTGAGGCGTCCGTGGATTCCTTCTCCGGTGGTCTGGGTGTCGTGGCCGAAGGCCGTGACATCACCACGGTCGTCGCCCCGGATGCCGAAGTGCGCGTCCTGCTGACCGCGCGTGAGGAAATCCGTCAGGCGCGACGTTCCGGCCAGAGCGCCGCCGGCGTCGGCGCGGAGGATGTGGCCGCACGGGACCGCATGGATTCCAAGGTGACGAGTTTCATGACCGCCGCCGATGGCGTCACCACGGTCGACAACTCCGATATGGATTTCGAGCATACGCTCGACGTGCTCATCGATATGGTCGAGAACGCCATCGAGGAGCAGGAGTACGAACGTTACGCCGCCAATCTTGAGGATTACGAGCTGGATGAGGGCGACGAGGCACTGATCGCCAATGCCGACCGCGAGGATACCGCGGACGATGGCAAGGGCAAGTCCGTGGGCGTGCTCGCCATCGTGGGCCGTCCGAACGTGGGCAAGTCCTCGCTGGTGAACCGTATCCTCGGCCATCGTGTCGCCGTCGTGGAGGACACTCCCGGCGTGACCCGAGACCGTGTCAGCTATGACGCCGAATGGGCGGGCACCGATTTCAAGCTTGTGGACACCGGTGGCTGGGAGGTCGACGTCGAAGGCATCGACTCGGCCATCGCATCCCAGGCCGAAGTGGCCGTGAATCTCGCCGATGCCGTCGTGCTCGTGGTGGATGGCCAGGTCGGTCTGACCAACACCGAGGAACGCATCGTCAAGATGCTGCGCGCGTCCGGCAAGCCGGTCACGTTGGCCGTCAACAAGATCGACGACCGGGAAAGCGAATACCTCGCCGCCGAATTCTGGAAGCTCGGCCTCGGCGAGCCGTACCCCATTTCCGCCATGCATGGCAGGGGAGTGGGTGATCTGCTCGACGTGGCCATCGACTCGCTGCGTAAGGCGGAGAAGACCTCCGGTTATCTCACCCCGTCGCATCTTCGCCGCGTCGCCTTGGTGGGCCGTCCGAACGTGGGCAAGTCCTCGCTGCTCAACCAGCTGGCCCGTGAGGAGCGTACCGTGGTCAACGATCTGGCGGGTACCACCAGGGATCCCGTCGATGAGATTGTGAATATGGACGGTAAGGATTGGCTGTTCATCGATACCGCCGGCATCAAGCGCAGGCAGCATAAGCTGCGCGGCGCGGAATACTATTCCTCGCTGCGCACCCAGGCTGCCATCGAACGATGCGAGCTTGCGCTCGTGCTGTTTGACGCCTCCGTCCCGATTTCCGATCAGGATCTGAAGGTCATGAGCTCCGCGGTCGACGCGGGCCGTGCCATCGTGCTCGTGTTCAACAAGTGGGATGCCATGGATGAGTTCGACAAGCAGCGTCTCGAACGTCTGTGGGCCACCGAATTCGACCGTGTCACCTGGGCGCAGCGCGTGAACATCTCCGCCAAGACCGGATGGCATACGAACCGTCTGACGCGTGCCATGGAGGAGGCGCTGCGGTCCTGGGATACCCGAATCCCCACGGGCAAGCTCAATGCGTTCCTGGGCCAGCTGCAGTCCGCCCATCCGCATCCGCTGCGTGGCGGCAAGCAGCCCCGTATCCTCTTCGCGACGCAGGCCTCCACTAGACCGCCGCGTTTCGTGATCTTCGCCACCGGCTTCCTGGAGCATGGCTACCGCCGCTTCATCGAACGCTCGCTGCGTGAGGAGTTCGGTTTCGAAGGCTCGCCCATTCAGATTTCGGTGAATATCCGCGAGAAGAAGAAGCGCAAGTAAAGACCCCTTCGGACGGCGTGGAATGCGTGCAGCGACACGCGCCACGCCGTCTTTTGGCGAAAAGCGGGAGTCTGTGCTAAGTTTCTTTCTCGGTGCTGATTGCACCATCGGGCCGTAGCGCAGTTTGGTAGCGCACTTGACTGGGGGTCAAGGGGTCGCGGGTTCAAATCCCGCCGGCCCGACAAGCAAAAAGCCGTAGTTGGAATTCCAGCTACGGCTTTTTCATTTCATCGCCACCTCACATCAGGTTCTCATCGTAGATGGCGCGAATGCCGCCGATATACTTGGGACGGTACCGTGCGCAGATGATGCGTGCCTTGCCGATCGAATCGATTGAAATACGCAGCGGGACGGCCACCGGGTGCATATGCATGCCAATCAGCGTGCCGCCGATGTCGATGCCGGCTTTCGCTTTGGTCTGGATATCCTCGACCAGCACAGGGTCGGAGAAGGAACGGTAGGCGATGGTGCCGAACGCCCCACCCGCATGATTGGGCTGGGGGATGGCGTTGACCTGATCGAAGCCGTACCGTTCGAGACAGGCCCGCTCGATGACCAGCGCACGGTTGAGATGCTCGCAGCACTGCGCGGCGAGGAACACGCCGGCCGGTTTCAGGACGGACTGGGCCCCCTCGAACAGATACGGCGCGACATCCATGGACGTGTGGGTGCCGATCTGCTCGCCGAGCACCTCGCTGGACGAGCAGCCGATGACGAAGATGTCGCCTGCGGACAGGCGCGCGGCCTCAAGCACTTCACGCACCGCCTGCGCGGTTTGTTGTCTGATATGTTCGAAATCCTGTGTCTCCATACCGCCGATTGTACTAGCGCGATATGGCGCCGTTCCCCGGCGTTCGCAACCGCATCCGTTGACACGCCGTCTCGCCCATGACGGTCAGGAAGCCATGTCAATGCTTTCACATGCACATTTGCTCGACCGCAACCGTGTGGAGTAAGGTACGGTACAGAGAACCGAAACATACCGGAAGGGCGTGCTCCACATCGGTGGAGGGATGTTTCGGTTACCGGAGGAGAACGATTCCGAATAATTCCGGGTCCAGACCCGATTCATTCCATACCAAGGAGGGAAGGCTTCCATGCCAGACCAGTTCGACCAGTTCGATGCGAAGATGCGCGAGCATGGCATGAGTGACACAGCGATCAACCAGTTCCACAGGTTGTATGACGTGTGGAAGGCCGATGAGGGATCCACATGGATCCGCGAGTCTGATGTGGAACCGTTGACCGGGGTTCCCAGTTTCCACGACGTCTACGAGACCATCGACCATGATGAGGCGGTCCATGCGTTCGCCAAAACGGCGTTCCTGAAGCTCAACGGCGGTTTGGGAACCTCCATGGGGCTGGACTGCGCCAAGTCGCTGCTGCCGGTGCGCCGGCACAAGGCGCGCCAGATGAGGTTCATCGACATCATCCTCGGCCAGGTGACCACCGCGCGCCAGCGTCTCGGCGTGGAGCTGCCGCTCACGCTGATGAACTCGTTCCGCACGTCGAAGGACACGATGAAGGTGGTGCGGGCCGACAAGCATTTCCATCAGGAGGACGTCCCATTGGAAATCGTCCAGCATGTCGAGCCGAAGATCGATTTGGCCACCGGAGGCCCCGCAATGTTCCCAGACAACCCGGATCTGGAGTGGTGCCCACCCGGCCATGGCGATTTGTTCTCCACCATCTGGGAGTCCGGTCTGCTGGATGTGCTTCAGTCCAAGGGCTTCAAGTATCTGTTCATTTCCAACTCCGACAATCTCGGCGCCCGTCCGTCCCGCACGCTGGCCCAGCATTTCGAGAACACCGGTGCGCCGTTCATGGTCGAAGTGGCCACACGAACCTGCACCGATCGCAAGGGCGGTCATATCGTCCGCGACCGGAAGACTGGGCGTCTGCTGCTTCGCGAGATGAGCCAGGTGCACAACGATGACAAGGCCGATGCACAGAACATCGACAAGCATCCGTATTTCAACACGAATTCGATCTGGGTGCGCATCGACAGCCTGAAGGAGAAACTCGCCGAATACGATGGCGTGCTGCCGCTTCCCGTCATCCGCAACAAGAAGACCGTGGATCCGACCGATGCCTCCAGCGCCCCGGTGATTCAGCTGGAAACCGCCATGGGTGCGGCGATCAGCCTGTTCGACGGCGCGATCTGCGTGCAGGTCGATCGCATGCGTTTCCTGCCTGTCAAGACGACCGACGACCTGTTCATCATGAGGTCTGACCGATTCCATCTGACGGACTCCTACGAGATGGAGGATGGCAATTACATCTTCCCGAGCGTCAGCCTCGATCCGAGGTATTACAAGAACATCCGCGATTTCGATGAAAGGTTCCCGTATTCGGTGCCGTCGCTCGCCGCGGCCAAATCCGTCACCATCGAGGGGGATTGGACGTTCGGACGCGATGTGGCGATGTTCGCGGACGCGAAACTGCGTGATAAGGGGGCACCCCGTTACGTGCCGAATGGTGAATATGTAGGCCCTCAGGGGGTGGAACCCGACAATTGGATCTGAGACGGCAAAAAGTCTTTCAATTTTTCATGAAAAGACAACCATTCTGCAAAAAAAGCCGTAATATAAAAGAAGTGCGCAACAGCGCACGCTGTTGAAAACTCTAGCGATACGTGAGGACTAATGGCAGAAGGCACAAGCGGAAGGCGACGTTTCTCCGACAAGTGGGGCAAGCATGAGCTTGATGTGCTGGCGGTATTGTCATCTGCGTTCCCGCAGTGGCTCACTTCACGACAGATTGCCCAACGAGTGAAGGCATACGCCGATTCATACGGCGAACTGGCCGATCAGGCGGCGAAGGCCGCATTCGCCAAGCAGTTCCAACGTGACCGTGCCAAGCTCGCGGCCATGGGCATCGCCATCGAGTCCAGGCAGCCCGAATACTCCTCGAAGTCCGAGGGGCAGGATTTCGCCTCGTATCGTCTCCAGCTCGGCGACGAACCCCGAGTCCGTCTGTGTTTCAAGCCCGAAGACATGTCCGTTCTGGCCGCCGCCAATTATCTGGCGCGTTCCATGTCCATGTCGAGCGAATCGGAGCAGCCCGACACCAGTCGCATCTCCCGTACCGCGCCTCGCGTGCCGCAAACGCCGATTCCGGGCCTTGGCTTGGATTCCATCGCCCCCGGTCTCGGTACGCAGACCATTCCGGACGTTCTCGTGAAGGTCATCGATTCGCGTCGCTTCGCAGCCACGATTGATGTGGACGGCGAACATATCAATGTCGCATACACCGATTCCGATGATTTGGCCACTTACGTGCTTGAACATCCCGGCGCGGCCATCGTCAGCCCGCAGGAGGCCGTCGACGCGTTCCATCGCAGGTTGCGGGCGGCCGAAAGCCTCCAATCCATCGAGGAATACGAGAAGGACGCCAACGCGCATAAGGATGTCGACGCCGATAACGCCATCGATGATTCCGAACCGACCAACGGCCATGCGCGCAAGCAGTCCTTCCAGACCGGCAGCGAAGTGGATCGCAGGCTCCGCCTCATGCTATTCCTGTCCGCGCATCTGGGCGAGGAGTTCACGCTTGAGGAGCTTGCCGATAGATTCATCGGCAAACCGAATACGCCCGAGGAGCAGAAGAAGTCCGTCAACGTCATTCGCAAGGACATCAACACGCTGACCACCGTTTCCGATGACGGCGAGATGGCAGGTAGCCAGTTCTTCGACATCGACTGGTCCCTGCTGGATGCGGAAGGCATCGTCTCCGCCACGAATTCGCTTGGTTTGGAACGTCTTGCCGGTATCTCCCCGCAATATCTGAGCATGCTCACCGCATCCGTGAGTTATCTGGCGCATTCGCCGTTGCTGCCGAACGAGCAGCGCACTCAGGCGGAGAACCTCTACCAGCGTCTGCAGCAGCATGTCCGCCCCGGGCAGACCCCATGGCTCAGCCTTACCGGCTATGAGCTGGAACCGCATAACTTCAACATCGTCAAGCGTGCCATCGATTCGGGTTCGCTGCTGGACATGCAGTACACCGATGGTGCCGGCAGCACCCGTCGCCGTCTGGTCGCCCCGGTGAAGATCTACGTGGATGAGGGCATCTACAACGTCGCCCTGTGGACGGATGTAGCCAAGGCCGCACCCGAGGACAAGCAGGACATCGTGCTGAGGAACGCCGCCATCAACAAGGCGAACGGCAAGCCCCGCACTTGGCAAGTGCTGCATATCGCGCGCATCGAACAGGCGAAGATCGTGGAACCGACCTGCAAGCTTGAGATTCCCGACATGCCGTTGAGCGAGCTGCGCAAGTGGAGCTTCGACAACGGCACCGCAACGAGTTTCATCACCGATGCGAAGGACATGCCGTTCATTCAGAATCTTCCCGATGCCACGGTGGAACCGTGTGGCAAGGGCGAGAAGGTCAACCTCATCGTTTCGTCCGATTCATGGTTCGTGGCGTTCTGCATCGCCCATGCGCGCCATCTGGTTGCGGTGGGACCGGAAACCCTCCGCTCGATGATCGTCGCCCGTGCGCAACGCGAACTCAGCGTGGTGCAGCGCACTGAGGATTGAGATAGGGGAGTATCATGCCCTGGTGGATTTGGCTTATTCTTGTGCTGTTCATGGTGGCGATGATCGTCGCCGGATGCGTATACGTGCTGCAACACGGTCTTCGCGCGATGCATGTGATGTCCGGCACGGCAGCGCAGATCGGCGAACGGGTCGCCCGTATGGGCGAGCCTGTGGAGGGAACCGAACCCGAAGCGCCGTTCTTCACGCAGCCGCTCAAGGTTTCACTCGACCGCTACGAAGCCACGCGCACAAGGAAAGCGGAACGCGAGATCGCCAAGCGGGCACGCCACATGGAAGTTTGGGAACGTTGGGATCGGGAGAAAATCAAGGCTCCTGATTTCATCGATGCAACGGACGACTAAGCACACAGGGTAGTAAGCACCATATGAGCCGACATCATCAGCAGCGCTCGGATGACGCGAACGTTTCGCCGTCCGAGCGTTATGCCGCTTTCAGACAACGTCAACGTCGCGACGCCAGTATCGCGGCGCAGTTCGAACGGACATTGCCGTTCGAACTTGATTCCTTCCAGTCCGAGGCCAATCAGGCGCTGGAGCAGGGGAACAACGTGCTCGTCGCCGCGCCGACGGGCGCAGGCAAAACCGTCGTCGCCGATTTCGCCGTCTTCCTCGCCCAGCAGCATAACGTCAAGGCCTTCTACACCACGCCGATCAAGGCGTTGAGCAACCAGAAATACCATGATCTGGTCGACGTGTACGGCGAGGACAAGGTCGGACTGCTCACCGGCGATATTTCCATCAATTCCGAAGCCGATATCGTGGTGATGACCACCGAAGTGCTGCGCAACATGCTGTATGAGCATTCGACCACGCTGAGTGCGCTGCGTTACGTGATCCTCGACGAGGTGCATTATCTCGCCGACCGTTTCCGCGGTCCGGTGTGGGAAGAGGTCATCATCCATCTACC
Organism: Bifidobacterium merycicum DSM 6492; assembly: GCF_900129045.1. Classification (GTDB taxonomy): domain Bacteria; phylum Actinomycetota; class Actinomycetes; order Actinomycetales; family Bifidobacteriaceae; genus Bifidobacterium; species Bifidobacterium merycicum. Next base: position 638,707 of record NZ_FQTX01000001.1, read on the forward strand.
GCAACGTGTACGCATCGTGGCATTGTCCGCCACGGTGTCGAACGTGGAGGATTTCGGTGATTGGATTTCCTCGGTGCGAGGAGACACGAAACTCATCGTGTCCGAAAAGCGTCCCGTCCCGTTGGAACAGCATGTGATGCTCCAGCAGAGCGATCGTACGGAGCCGGAAATCATCGACCTGTATCGGCGCGACCGCAACGACAGGCAAACATCCGAGGTGAACACCGAGCTCGCCAGACGCCTAAGCCAACTCGATCATCAGGCTTCGCGCCGACGCGGCGAGGAGCGCAGCGGCAAGTTCAAGCGCCGTGGCGCCTCTGACGGCAAGGGGAGAGGCGGCGCCCCGTCACGCAAGGCGGAACGTCACACGCCCAGACGCTGGGCAGTGGTCGATGAACTCAACTATCTCGACATGCTTCCAGGCATCTATTTCATCTTCTCCCGCAACGGTTGCGACCAGGCAGTCGAGCAGTGCCTCAACGCCGGTCTGGAGCTCACCACGGACGAGGAGGCGAAGCGCATCCGCGCCATCGTGGACGAAATGGTCAAGGGGCAGCTCAGCCACGATGATTTGAAGACCTTGGGATTCTCACGGTTCCGTTACGCTCTGGAGGAGGGGTTCGCCTCCCATCATGCGGGTATGGTGGCCTTGTTCCGCCAGATCGTCGAGCGACTGTTCGAAGAGGGTCTGATCAAAATGGTGTTCGCCACGGAGACCTTGGCGCTGGGCATCAACATGCCCGCACGATGCGTGGTGGTCGAGAAGCTGGAGAAATATGATGGCACGGGGCATGTGCCGCTGACTCCGGGCGAATTCACCCAGCTGACCGGACGCGCCGGCAGGCGCGGCATCGACACCATCGGTCACGCCGTGGTAGTGGATCATAGGGGCTTCGTGCCGGCGACCGCCGCCGCGCTATCCAGCAAGCGCGTCTATCCGCTGCATTCCAGTTTCCATCCGACCTTCAATATGGCCGTGAACCTGTTGAATTCCAGCGATTATGAGACGGCTCGCACCACGCTTGACCATTCCTTCGCGCAGTGGGAGGCGAACGCCTCGGCATGGCAGCTTGAATCGCAGATGACGACGCTTGAACATGCCTTGGAAGGGTATGAGCGCGCTTTCGTATGCGAGCATGGCGATTTCAAGGAGTTCATGACCATCCGTATGGCGCTCAGCGATGCGGAAAAAGGTGAGCGCAACCGTCTCAAGCACCAGCTGTTCCGTACCGATGCGGAACGTTCCGAGGCATTCCGCGAACTTAATCGCAAAATCGATGAGCTGCGTATCGCGGAACGTGAACATCCATGCAAGCAATGCCCGGATCTGCAGCGGCATCTGCGTTGGGGACACCGTTGGGCGCGTGAGATGCGCGAGCTCAAGCGCGTCCACAACCGTTACGATTCTCGTACCGGTTCCGTGGCCCGTCAGTTCGATCGCATCTGCGATGTGCTCACCGAACTCGGTTATCTGAGCGCTCAGGGGGAGCAGGATGTCATGCTGACCGAACCCGGCCAGTTGCTGCGTCGTTTGTACAGCGAACAGGATGTCGTACTCGCCCAGGCGATACGCGGTGGCGTATTCGATCTGCTGCCGCCGGCCGGACTCGCCGCGGTCCTCTCGTCCCTGATCTACGAGGCGCGACGCGGCAGCGGGGGAGAACCCCGGTATTACCCGGGTTCGATCCACGGCCCGATTGCCGTTGCCGCACGTGAGCTGAAGCATATCCACGCCGAAGTCAGCGCCTGCTGCGAGGCGCATGGCATGAATCCGTTGCAGGATATCGATTTCGGCATCCTCGACATCATGTATGAGTGGGCTGACGGCCGAAGCCTGTCTGACGTGCTGCATGGTACGGAACTCACTGGCGGAGACTTCGTACGCAATGCGAAACGATTGTCCGACGTACTGCAGCAGATCGCGGTCGCCGAACCCTATCTGGGCGAGAACGGCGCTTCGCTTGCAGATCGCGCACGCGAAGCGGCCGAACTCGTCAACCGTGGCGTCGTGGCGTACAGCGGTATCGAATGACATCCGGCAACATCCGGTAAACGGGAATATTCCAATCGTCCGAACTGTTTCGTACTGTGGAAGCAGTACTTAAGGAGGAATCACCAATATGGCAGAACGTAGCCTCAGGGGCATGAGCATCGGCGCCAAGTCGCTGGAATCCGATCAGAACGTCGATTTCGCCGCCCGTGAAGAAGTAGCTTATATTTGCCCCAACGGGCACCGCACCATCCTGCCGTTCGCCGAAGGCGCCGAAATCCCCAGCGAATGGGAATGCCACTGCGGTTCCACGGCACGTCTCGAAGGCGAGGAAGACAAAGCCAACGAGATTTCGAAGCCGACCCGAACCCATTGGGACATGCTGCTCGAACGCCGTGACGAGAAGGAACTGGCGGAGCTGCTGGAGAAGCGTCTGCAGATGCACCGCGACGGTTGGATTCCCGATTACGAGTGATGCACGTTCGGCCCGATTCATGAGTATCCGTATCCGGTTCATGAATCGGGCCGTTCCATGCGATAACAAGAGATAACGAACAGGGGAGAAGCCCATGACAGACACACCGAAGAAAGTCGTTTTGCTTGATCTTGACGGCACCCTCACCGATTCCGCGAAAGGCATTCTCGCAAGTGTCACGGAAACCTTCAAGGAATTGGGTATGCAGGTTCCGGATGCCGCGGAATTGCAGCGTTTTGTCGGCCCGCCGATCATCGAGTCGCTCAGGCGTAATCATGTTCCGGACGATCAGCTGAATCATGGCGTTGACTTGTATCGCGAATACTATGCGGATCGGAACATTTTCGACGATCCGAACAATCCTGGTCAGAAAGTCGCCGGACGTTATGTCAATACCGTTTTCGAAGGCATTCCGCAGCAGTTGGCGGCTCTTCGCGCCGACGGATATTATCTGGCCGTTGCGACCTGCAAGCCGGAATATCAGGCCATGCCGATTTGCGACCGTTTCGGCGTCACCGGCATGGTCGACGGCATTTATGGGGCTTCCAAGGATAACTCTCGATTGCTGAAGGAACAGGTCATCGAATACTGCTTCGAGCATATCGGGTTCGACCGTTCCGTGGATCGTGCGCTGATGGTCGGCGACCGTTGGACGGATGCCGATGGTGCGAAGGCCTGCGGATTGGATTGTCTGGGCTGCGGTTGGGGATATGCGGAACCCGGTGAGCTTACCGAGCATGGCGCATACCGTATCATCGACCATGTCGACGAACTTCATGACGCCGTCGTGGAATATTTCGCAGGCTGACCAGCAACACACAACATTCTCTGCGTAGTGTGAGGCGGCTGCACGGGAACAATCCGTGCAGCCGCCTCACACTATGTCCGAACGTTATGTCAGAAAATCATGCGATACAGTACATGCCGCGAAATAGCCAAAAACACCAAGGATAGAGCAAAGCCACCCAGACAGATACGTCCCAGAACACGACGCTGGATGCGGCGCATACTGTCCCAATCGCCAAGGGTGGAAACCGCGGTAATGAACGACAGCATGATGAGATTCATCAGGGAATCCGATCGGCCGTGTAGGTGTCGAACGCATACGAGGTGAATCATGCGGAGAAATCGTCATGTCCTGTGTGCTGGACAGAGGGATGAAACGACCGCAATAACAGACTCCGGGTGAACAACGGATCGGACAATATAAGCATGTGTGAGCCTCTTTTCCTGATATATCAAAATAGCCGATAATGTACGTTCGGATTGAGGCGTAGGGGTGGACAAATAGCGAACCATGTCCCAGAAAGTGAGATGGAGGACCTTCTTTCCGTTGCCGTGAATCTTGATTTTTCCGATTTTCGATTGCGTGTCGGTGATTTCGTGGCCGAGTCGGTCGGTCTGGGGGCTGACCGCGGTTTTCTTGATCGTGCAGTAGCGTGCGGCCGCTTTTGCGCTGCTTTCCCTGGACAGATCAATGACCTCGAACTTCTGGTTCCTGCTCGACGGCGCGGCATATCCGCACTTCTTGGCGGTCTGCACCCATTCATCGGCATAGGAGCCGGCGAAGTCGTCGGATTCAGCTTTGGACAAGATGTGGTCGAAGATGTAGTAGCAGTGGAAGTGGACGTGCCATCCATTAGCGTGACTGTAGGTAACTTCCTGGGCGCGGATGTAGCCGATTTCGTTGGTGCGGCGGAAGAGGTCCTTGATGCGGCGATGCGACCGGGACTTGCGCCAGACCTCCCTGGCCATGTTGACGACGTCCTGCAAGCTGTCCTTGCGCTTGTGGCGGACGGTGAGGGTGCCGAAAACCACGCCCCAATCATGTTCCTTGCAGTGGTCCATGACCGCCGTCACCTCATCCAGGCGGAAGCATTGAATCTTGTGGTTGCAGACCGGGCACACCCATACGCTGCCGCAGGAGCGAAGCCCGGAAAAACGGGCGCCATGCTCGCCGTCGTAAAACAAGCCCACACCAGTCTCCTTGCTGACCACGCGACCGCATGAGGCGGGACGGGTGCCGTGGAGCACGCGGCGGACGGTGCGGCGCTGCGCCCAGCGGTCAGCGCGAAGCTCGTTGCGGGTTCCGATTTCGTCGAGATTCACAACGATCTGCGGATCGGAAGTGGCCGCATTATTCGCCATGCTATCAAGGGCGGCTTCGCCGCCCTGGTCGGGCAGGTAGGCGTGAACGTGGGCACGTGCGATGTGCTCGGTCGACAAGGCCGGTATACTGGGTGTTGAAACCATTTTGACCTCACAAACATTTTGGTTTCCGACCGTCGGATGTGTCAGCATCCGGCGGTTTTTCATTTAAGCGTATTCTACGCCCTGGCCGTCGTCGCGTCGGCGGTGGTCGGGGTAGGGTTCGTTTTCGTCGATGACCCATTGATGGCCGAGCTTGCGTGCGGTGGCGAAGCCGCCGCGTTGGGCCATCTGGCGGACGGTGACGGGGCTTCTGCCGTGTCGCCGGGCGTATTCGGTGATCGTGATCTCCATCCGTCTCCTTTGTTTTTCCTTATATAGATATTACATCGTTTTCGATGTAATACCAAAGCGACACGCCGAGACGGGGGGAATTTTTTTCAGGCGGCGCAGTAGATGGCGACCGCCGCGATCAGCGCCAGGGCGGACACGACGGACGCGGCCAGGCATACGCGACCCGGGATGCGTCGCCCGGACCGGCGGGTGACGCCCCAGTCTCCGACCGAGAAGACCAGGGAGAAGAAAGCGGCCATGATGCAGTCCGCAAGGTCCACCCAGTCCTCCGAAAAGACGTCGAAGGCGAAGGAGACGAAGGCGAAGCAGGCCAGGATGACGAAGGCGCATGAGGCGACGGACCGGATGCGGACGTGGCCGGCGGTCCTGGCGTCGTCCACCGCCGACATGACGGCAAGGGCGGCCGAGCCGACCGCGACAATCAGGCACCAGATGAACAAGAGCAGATAGAACATGAATCCTCCTTGATTTCCCTTGATGAAAACGATAGCACCATCACCGGCGATGGCGGTAATCCTCGCACGTGCATTCGGGCACCCTGCGCCGCCCGCCGCAGACGGCGCACCGACCGGACACCAGGACGGTGCCGATCGTGGACACGGAAGCCAACGTGTCGTAGCAGCGGGGGGCGATGTGCCTGGAGAGGCGGAACCAGTCCTTCGTCTCGGCGGACAACCTGGTCTTGACGGTACTCACCGCCTGGAAGTCGGTGTAGTCCTCGGCGCTGAAGGTCTCGAACCGGAACAAGCGGTTTGAACGCCACATGCTGCCCTGGGCCGACCGGCTCAGGAAGCCGTGGCAGATCGTGACGATCTTGGTGGTCTCCCTGAGGATTTTGTCAGCCCTGGCCCAGCTGGGCGCGGTCCATCGCAACACCAGGTCGCGTTTGCGCAGCTGCTGGAGCATGGTGGCGACCTGCGGGGGGAGCGATTCGGATTCGCGGGATGAGGCGATGGCGCTCACCTCATCAAGCAGGATATCGGCGTGTTCGGCGTCGAGTATCTGGGACCAGTCGTGCAAAAGCACGACGTTGGGAGCGGGGGAGCCGTCCGGGAAGGTGATCGGCACGGTGCTGTACACGGTGCGCCCGCCGTAGACGCTGGGCAAGGTATCGTGCACCATGCACAATGTCTTGCCGCTGCCGTTGCTGCCAACGTAGGCGGCGATGGGGAAGCGGCGTCTGAAGTCGCGTCCGCAATCCGCCTCTCGCGGAAGGGCGGGGGCGGCGGCGTGCTCGGCGGCGTCCGCCGCCTTGCGCCCGCCACCGTCCCGCCCAGGCCGTAAGCCGGCGTGACGCGGGACACGAACCAGGTGTCGCAATTGTTGCAGTCGTTGCAGTTGTTGGATCATCCGTTACCTCCGATGGCGGGAATGTGGCCGACCGCGACACGGATAGCGCGGACCAGGAAACAGGAAAGGATGAACCCGGTCACGACCAGGAAGATGGTCTTGAAGCTTGACCAGGGAATCCAGATGCCGAAGCCGTCCAACCGCTGGATCAGGAGGCTCAGCCCATCAGGCGGTTTGGACAGCATGTCCGGAATGGTGATGTCGTCGAACAGGCCAAGGAACCACGCCCAGGCGTCGGCGGCCCAGGAAACGATTGTCTCGGTGATCATGCCTCGCCCCCGTCCCCGCCGGGGTGATAGTCGAAGATCGCCATGAAGGCCTTGCGGCAGATCATGACCGCCACGATGCACAGCAGCAGCGTGATCACCGCGCATGAGATCTTCGGGAGGAAATCGAGTTGCTGGCCGGGACAGGCGTTAAGCACCTCCGCGTCGTCGAAGATCTTGATGCCATTCCAGCCGAAGCTGAACCGGTAGCCGTGGCAGCTGCCAAGGTCGATGTCGAACAGGCCGGCCCAGTTGACCTGGAGCGCCCGCCATTGGGGGAGGATGCCGTTGCTGGTGTCCCGCGCGAACTTGGCACGTGTGGTGGTGAGCACCTTGGTGCGCGGCACGATCAGGATGTTCGCGGCGCAGACAATCGGTTCGTACAGCCAGGCAGCGGCGTTGCCCTGGGTGCCGGATTTGACGCAATCGGACCAATCGTAGTCCTTGGCGGGGGCGGTGGTGGTGTCGGTGGCGGTGCTGCCGTCGGGCTGGCCGGTGGTCTGGCCGCTCCGTTGCGCCTCCTCACCGAAAGAGGGGGCGTAGGCGATGCATTCGCCGATCGGCACTTCGGTGATCTTGCCGGGCACGTCGTACGAGCATTTGTAGGAGAGGGCGGGTTGTTCCTTGGTGGTGACCTTGGTCGTGACGTCCAATTGGTGGTCCGGGATGATCTCCTGGACCTCCTTCACCCAGTCGACGCAGGCGTAGCCTTCCAGGAAGCAGCTTTTGCCGGTCTTGACGTCGATGAGGTCGAGCCTTTTGCCGGCGGCGTTGGGGTAGATGCCGTCCAGGCCGCCGCTGCCGAGGTTAACGGTGCCGGTCTTGGTGTTGGCGTCGATGCTGACGGAGCCGCTGACGCTGCCGTCGTCGTTGAGCTTGGTCTGGATGTGGCCGGGCGCCCATCCGGTGGAGCTGCCGGTGGATTGTCCGCCGCCGCTGACCGTGGTCCGTGTGCCGTCGCCGGACTGGGATGTGACATCAACGCTCACGTCCTGGTCTTTGACGGTCGGCTGATACGCCGCGGGGCAATCATCACCGCACTCGGAAAAGGCAACGCCATCCTTGTAAGCGTCATCCACGCCATATCCATGGTACCCGTAATCGCCAGCAAAATACCGGAAGTGGCTCATAACGGTATCAGGGTCACCGGGCCAATACCCGAAAGGGAAAATGTTGGTGATATCGGAAGAAGAAGAATAATCGTTGACATCAGTGCCATAAATCATCTGACTGACCTCGGTGAAACCGGCATCGAGATTGTTATTGCGATAATAAGGATTGAACGAATTAGGGTATAGGGGGGCGTTGTCACCGGGGAGCACATGGCCCAGGAGGTGCCCTTTATTGCTCTTAGTTACGCGAATGGTGTCAGTCCATACAAGGTGGGCACCTTTGCCGTCCTGGTAATGGCGTCCACGGATGTAGACGCTTGTGCCATCCTGGGTAGCGACATACCAGGGCGTCCAAGTCCAAGACCAGTGAGGCGCCTTATCATCGGTGTGCGTCTCTTCAGCACCGCGAAGCTTTTTCATGGCCTCTACCCACTGGACATCATCCAAGAACTTTTTGCGTTGTTCGAGGTT
>NZ_FQTX01000007.1 GCF_900129045.1 Bifidobacterium merycicum DSM 6492
ACACGCTCTTGAGTTCTCAAACCACCACCGCACCGGACCGGAAGCACCAGCCCCAAGGGGAAGCACCCCGTGCCGAGCAGCAAGAGAAAAACTTACACCAACCCCGGCCCACACGCAACCCCGACCCACACGAACACCCCCAAAACCATTGGAAACACACGCAAACACCGGCGTGTCGAAAACACCCCGAAACCAGACCGAACCACACCCACGACACCCACGGGGACACCGGAACCACCCACAAAACACCACAGAACAACCAGACAACGGCGCGTCACACAAGCATTCAGCCGCACAAATCGCCAGTCAGCCAGCTCACAACCGAACCGCATGCGGTATCGGAACCTCGACAGAGCCACAACGCTTGCGACTTGCATCAGCAACATAGCCGTTATATATGCGCATCACGGTCGAACACTCACGCACATGCATGCCACGTCCATCCAAGTCATACGGGTACCGCCCACCACACGCCACTGGGAAACAAGGCACCATCATCAACGCCCCATAAGCCCACGACAGGGCAAAGTCTAGAATGGCCTTCATGAGGGTGCCCCGACCGCAGCCAGCGATAGCATCGCTCGCCACGAGACGGGCACGACACCGTACAAGTTCGCCACACACAAGGCGAGGAACGAAACGAACGCACATACCGCGTCTCCAACACAGCCAAGCAAAGCGACCACATCAAGCACAACACCATGATCAAGCCAGCAACCACACGCAATAACCGCACCACCACCAGCCGCAACATCGACCGGCAAACACGGCCACGCACACAGCACAATGCCTTCGCGCGCATTGGAGCCACGGCACGATGGGCACTCGCCGTGGCGGCATGTCTGTGGCTGGCCTGGTGCACCGCAGTCGGGCCGCTGTATTGGAACGATTCCTCCATTGCGAACTTTGGCGCGCTCAATGCACTATTCGGCATACTCGCGTTTGCCATCTACCTGTTCATCGTGGTGGTGCTGGTACGCAAAGCACACCACCAGCCGGCACTCGGATGGGCGGCTGACCGCGCCACCGGCGAGCGCACGCCCAGAACACTGATTCCGCGATCCTGGCGTACCACATGGAGGAAACGAGCCGCAACGTTCCGGATCACCAAAACCGGCATCTGGCTTCAGCGCATAAGCGCATGCTGCGGCCGCTGGATTGTGCGCTGTACCGACAAACGATGGAAAATCGCACTGGTGCTCGTCATCGGATGGCTGTGGGTACCGACAACGCTATTGGCCGCCTTCGGCGCGGACCTACGAAGCCAGGCCTGTGAATTCAGCTGGGCTTGGAATCAGTGGACGGGTTTGAAACAGCCGTATATCGGGTTCTTCTCCTTCGCCCCGATGGACATCTACCCGACCGCACATTACCTATGGCCGGACTCCCCTACCTACCTGACCGACCAGCATAATATTCTGCTCACGCTGTGGTATGGCTCCACATTGGCCGTTTCCCGCTATTTCACCGGTTCCAACGACTGGGGCATTGTGCTGCTGGCCGCCATCCAATGGCTGTTCGCCATCGGATGCATCGCCGCCACATTGCATCGCTTCCTGAATCTGCCTTGGCTCGCGCGCAACGAATACGTTGATTTCGCCCACCCTGAACGCGGCGGACGATTCGCCCCGACTCGCCTTGGACGCCCCGAGCGGGGCATGCGCGCCACTCTGCCTTCCCAATCGGCACATGCGCCGGCACGAATCATCACGATACTGTTCTTCCTGTTGTGCCCGTTGGCGGTATTCTCCACGATTTCGCTGACCAAATCGCCGCTGTTCGCATTCGCGTTCACTTGGGCGTTCGGCATCTGGTACGAGCTGTACGCCACATCCGGCGACCGCCATGCCCCGGCCCATGGCGCACCGTTCCTCGCAAGATTCCACCGTTTGCCTGCACGCACCTTCCTTGCTTTCCTCGCCGCCAACGCGATCATGCTGATCAGCGCGAAATACGCATGGTACGTGCTGCTGTTCGAATTTGTTCTTGCCCTGATTGCAGATCGCAGGCATTGGAAGGTCTACGTGTTCGCACTGCTTGTGCCGACGGTGCTGATTCACGGCGGCATCTCGATGGCCATCAATTCCGGGATCATTATCAGCGGCGATCCGATCGAAAGCCATGGCGTTCAGTTGCAGCAGATCGCACGAATCGCCAATAAGGCACCTGAGACCATCCCCGAGTCGGCACGCAGAAAGCTTGCGCCGGTCTTCAATCTTGACCAGATGGCCGAAGCGTACTTCCAGCAGGATGCGGATCCGGTGAAATCCTCGGGCATCCAGTCCAAGAAGGTCAGTTACCGGTGGCGGTCCGTCACGCCGGAAAGCATGAAGCATTTCAACGAGGCCTGGCTGGAGACCGTGCGTGCGAATCCTGTGGTGGCAGTGGACGCGCTGATGGCAAAATGCTTCGGATACTTCGACATCGCAGATCTTCCCTACGTTTCGATGGACTATTACGTGTATAACGACCAAGTGACTTCGAACTCCACATGGATCAAGTACTACAACGCGAATTGGCGCGCATGGGTGGCGAATACATCCAGGCAGATCAGCCGGACACCGGTTCTTGGATGGCCGCTGCACGGCAACTTCTACGTTATTCTGACGCTGCTCATCGGCGCTGCGGAAGTGATTCTGCGACGGTGGCGCACACTGGCATGGCATCTGCCGTTGCTGCTGCTTATGGGCGTGATGATCACCGCACCGGCGAACAACTTCGAACGCCACATGCTACCCATAGCCTTCTGCTTCGTATTCCTATGCCTGACATTCTGGCGTGATTCGCATGCCCGCGTCTCCACAGCGAACACGGGTGCCCGCGCTTGCACAACGAAGGATTAGACTGGCCTGATATGACCCAAGATTTTCTGGACATGCTTCTGGCGGGAGACAAGGCCGATACGGATTGCGAAACCACGCCGGATCGCGCGGACACGGCAAGCGCCACCCACCTTATTCGTGCTGTCGCGTTCGAATGTCTGCTGAACCACGTGGTTGACGAACGTGCGCAATCCGTGCTGCGACTCGTCGGTTTCGATGGTGATTTTGCCTGCTGCGCAGTCGCAGGCCGCCCCTCGGAAACCGAGCATGCCTCCAGTGAAACGATCCGCCATGCCATTGCGGATATCGGCGGCGCAGAACCGCTGATCGGCATGCAGGGCGAAACACTTGTGGCGTTATTCCGATTGCAGGGCGCCACAAACCCTGATCTCACTTGCACGGCGATTGCGGGAGCCTTTGCCTCCGACGTTCCCCTCTGCCTAGGACCGGTAAGACGCGGCATCATCGGCGCTTCCCGAACCATTCATGCGGCATTGACCACGCTGCGCACCATTCCTGCGCTACACGCGATAATCGAAACAACACCCTCCTCACGAGTGCAGCATCAACCGTTGCTACGAGCGGAAGATGCGCTACCGGAACGTGCACTGCTCGGCGATGAGGATGCACGGCATGAACTGGTTGATGGCATCTATGCCAATCTGCTTGGCCAAGGTGAGGACGACCCGACCATGCTTACGGTTTCCTCGTTCCTTGAATCCGGAAGATCTCTTGAAATCACTGCCCGTATGTTGAACGTGCACCCGAACACCGTGCGGTATCGCCTGAAGCGTATGGCGGATACCACCGGCTGGGATGCCACCAATCCGCGCGACGCCACTGTGCTGACAACCGCCATTGCGCTTGGGCGAATCGCTTACGCCGAACAGCATTAATCCTGAGCCGCATATCTTGTAGCCGTACGGCACGGATGACTGGCTGCGTTGGGCGAAATCGCCGGCAATGACTCGACCTGCTCACAACTACGACGAAGGCCTCCCGCACCATATGGTGCGGGAGGCCTTCGTATCGACCAGTGAATCAACCATCACACGGCGAAGCCGCTGATGGGTTCAGACTCACAGAGCAGCCGGATCGACCGGGATGCCAGGGCCCATCGTGGAGGTGATAGTGGCCTTGGTCACGTAACGGCCCTTCACAGTGGACGGCTTGAGACGCTTGATCTCATCGGCCACTGCATGGAAGTTCTCGTCCAGTGCCTTCTCGTCGAAGGAGACCTTGCCCACGAGGAAGCTCAGGTTGCCGTTCTTGTCGACGCGGAACTCGATCTTGCCGCCCTTGATGTCCTTGACAGCCTTGGCCACGTCCATGGTCACGGTGCCGGTCTTCGGGTTCGGCATGAGGCCACGCGGGCCGAGCACGCGGCCCAGACGGCCGACCTTGCCCATCATGTCCGGGGTGGCGACGACGGAGTCGAAGTCGAGGAAACCGCCCTGCACCTTGGCGATGAGGTCATCGTCACCGACGATGTCGGCGCCGGCTTCCTGAGCGGCGGTGGCCTGCGGGCCACGGGCGAACACCAGAACCTTGACGGTCTTACCGGTGCCGTTCGGCAGGCTCACGGTGCCACGAACGAGCTGATCGGCCTTGCGGGGATCGACGTTCAGACGCACCACGGCTTCAACGGCTTCGTCAAAGTTGCGGGTCGGCATGCTCTTGAGCAGCGCGATGGCCTGATCAGGGGTGTACAGGTTGTTGCGATCGACCTTTTCGGCCGCTTCACGATACTTCTTGGAATGCTTAGCCATCTGTCCTTCTCCTTATCAGTCGGTCACCGTGATGCCCATGGAACGGGCGGTGCCTTCGATGATCTTCATGCCGGCTTCGATGTCGCGAGCGGACAGGTCAGCCATCTTGGTTTCAGCAATTTCGCGGACCTGGGCCTTGGTGACGGAACCGACCTTGTGGGTCAGCGGGTTCTCGGTGCCCTTCTCAATGCCAGCGGCCTTCTTCAGCAGAGCTGCTGCCGGCGGGGTCTTCAGGATGAAGGTGAAGGAACGATCTTCGTAAACGGTGATCTCGACAGGGATGACCTGGCCCATCTTGTCCTGCGTCTGGGCGTTGTACGCCTTGCAGAAGTCCATGATGTTCACGCCATGGGAACCCAGAGCCGGACCCAGCGGCGGGGCAGGATTGGCCTTGCCAGCCTGGATCTGCAGCTTGATCAGCGCGGATACTTTCTTTTCTTTAGCCATAGTTATGGTCTACTTTCTATAACGCGGTACATTCGGTCGCCGTTGCGTTGCTCCACCTTGCGGCTTGACGCTGCAACAGTCTCCTCCCGCAACTTATATCGCTGTGCTGTGCTAGCGGGTCTCCCCTCCAGACACAAGCTTTCCCATTATGCCGTTCGGTTGCGACAAAATCCGCCGCACGGACCTGTACCTGCAAAATCACGCAATATCAAGGCACCCCAAGGGAGACGCACGAAAATGCGTCGACCGAGGAGCAACGCCCCCGGAAACCAAACACCGCCAAACCAGGAAGGCGACGCACAACGCTGCGGCCGCACTCCCCTAACAACCCCAATAAGGACCTGAACATACAAAAAGCACGCGCTGGCAAGGCGCACCGAGGGAAAGCGTACGAAGGTACGTCGACCGAGGAGCAACGCAGCCAGCGCGTGCTTTTTGTATGTTCAGGAGAGTTTTTCGACTTGGCTGAAGTCAAGCTCCACCGGCGTATCACGGCCGAAGATGGACACGAGAACGGTGAGCTTCTGGGTGGTGGGCTCGACGTCGGAGACGACGGCGGGCATGGTGGTGAAGGGGCCATCGGTGACGGTGACCTGATCGCCGACGGCGTAGGAGACCTCAAGCTTGCGCTTCTTGGCGGCGGCGGGCTTGTCGCCGGCCTTCTTGAGGGCTTCGGAGGCGATCATGGGGGCCATCATGGAGACGACTTCCTTGCGGCTGAGCGGTGCCGGATCCTTGGTGGGGCCGACGAAGCCGGTGACGCCTTCGGTTTCGCGGACGATGCGACGGGCTTCCTCATCGGGCCACATACGAATCAGGACGTAGCCGGGGACGCGCACGCGGGTGAGGATCTTCTTGCCCTTTTCGGTGTGCTTTTCGACTTCCTCCATGGGGACTTCGACCTGGAAGATCTTGTTTTCGAGACCGAAGCTTTGGATGCGGGATTCGACGTTGGTCTTGACGCGCTTCTCGTAACCGGAATAGGTGTGGAGCACGTACCACTTGCCTTCGAGAGTGCGAAGGGACTTGGAGAATTCGTCGACTGCGGCCTGACCGGCGTCGACGGGTTCGGCGGGTTCGTCGCCGTCCTGTTCGGCATTATCGGTGTCTTCGGCGGAATCGGATTCGGTTTCAGCCTCAGCTTCGGAATCCTCGGCTTCGACGGCCTGATCGGCCTGTTCAGTCTGATTTTCGGTCTCTTCGACGGTTTCGACCGGCGCTTCCTGCGGTTCAGCCGCGGTAGCAGCCGCCTCGACGTCGTTGTCGACGTCAGGCGACGCATCAACGTTTTCGAAATTTACTTCATCACTCATGCGTCAGTCACCTTTATGTTCGCGTTCGCAGTTTAACGATCAGCCAAACACAAGCAGTACAAGCTTGCCCAGGCCGTAATCCATGCCCGTAACCAAGGCCATCAGCAGCAGCACGAAAATAGCCACGGCCAGTGACCAGAAGAACAGTTCCTTGGCGGTCGGGGTAACCACCTTGCGAAGTTCGTCGATGATCTGCTTGATGAACAAACCGATGCGCATGAAAACGTTGGGCTTGATGGCCTTTTCAGCCTTGTTTGCCTTAGCCATAATCATCCTCTTCGTTCAGGAGCCGTCAGGAAAACTTGGCAGGGAAGGCGGGACTCGAACCCACAACCTACGGTTTTGGAGACCGTTGCGCTACCAATTGCGCCACTTCCCTAGGTGAACCTCCGCCATGCATGCGCTCAAGAGAACGCTTCGCCTGACGAAAACCGCCAAGTCGATACATTAGCAGCAGGTCACGATTTAGACAAATCGAACGTGCTCACCGCGTGTACACCCGCGTGTCACGCCTCCACGTACGCCTTCATGCGACGCATGCCTTCGGCCAGCTGGTCGTCGGCAAGCGCGTAGGAGAAGCGCAGGTACCCAGGTGCGCCGAAGGCTTCGCCCGGCACGGCCGCGACGTGCGCCTCATCCAGCATCGCCGCGGCGAATTCGCTGGATGTGTGCGCGACGGTGCCGTTGGGGCCGAGCGGCTTGCCCAGCAGCGCGGTGATGTCGGCGAACGCGTAGAACGCGCCGGTCGGGGTCGGGCAGTTGACGCCTTCGATGTCGTTCAGCGCGGCGACGATGGCCTGACGGCGCTTGTCGAAGGCCGCACGCATCTCGTACACGGCGTCAAGCGGACCGGAAACGGCCTGGATCGCGGCGCGCTGGGAGATGTTGTTCACGTTGGAAGTCATGTGACCCTGCAGCTTGGATGCGGCCTTGGCCACTTCGGCGGGGGCGATCATCCAGCCGACGCGCCAGCCAGGCATGGCGTAGGTCTTGGCGACGCCGTTCAACACGAGCAGCTGGTCGCGCACTTCGGGCACGGCCGCGCCGATATACGTGGTCTTGGCGCCGTCGTAGTTCAAGTGTTCGTAGATCTCATCGGAGATGACCCAGATGTGGTGTTCGATGGCCCATTCGCCAATCGCCTTCACGGTTTCCGGCTTCCATACGGCACCGGTCGGATTGTTCGGCGTGTTCACGATGATGGCCTTCGTGCGCTCGGTGCGTGCCGCCTCGATGCTTTCGATGGACGGCTCGAATCCGCGATCGGCGCCGGCGAACACTTCGACCGGCTTGCCGCCGGCCAGTTTCACCGCTTCCGGGTAGCTGGTCCAGTACGGGGTGGGGATGATGACCTCGTCGCCTTCGTCGAGCAGAATCTGGAAGGATGCGTAGACGGCCTGCTTGCCGCCGTTGGTCACGACGACCTGGCTCGGATCGACCTCATAGCCGGAGTCACGCAGCGTCTTCGCCGCGATCGCCTCGCGCAGCTCGGGCAGACCTGGGGTCGGCGTGTAACGGTAGTTCTTCGGATCCTGCACCGCTTCCGCGGCGGCGGCCACGATGGGGGCGGGGGTCGCGAAGTTCGGTTCGCCGGCACCGAAGCCGATCACGTCGATTCCGGAGGCTTTCATAGCCTTTGCCTTGGAGTCGACGGCGAGCGTGGCGCTCGGCGCCACATGATTAATACGGTCGGAGAGTCTTTGCCAATCAGCCATAGTCATGATTGCCATGCTAGACCTTGCGGGAGAAAAAGGAAACGCCTACGGGCATCATGATTCAGTATGCGGGTGCCTCTCGCGCCGGATGCGCGATCCACCGCATTCCCGTCATCGCTTGCCCCGGTTTTACAGCATGGAAAAGCCGTCCCTCCCGGCGGGGAGGGACGGCGTAACGTTTCGGGTATCAGCCGTGCTTGGGCATGAGCCGGGCATGATCAGACGAGCACGAGATTGTCGCGATGCACCAGCGGATGGGCGTATTCCTCGCCCAGGAACCGTTTGAGTTGCGTGGTGTTGCGGCCGAGCATCTGCGGAATCTCCTCCGAATCGAATCCGGCCAATCCCCTACCCAGATGGTTGCCGTTCTCGTCGTCGATCCACACCGCGTCGCCCGCGGAGAATTCGCCACGAACCTCCACCACGCCGGCGGCCAGCAGACTCGCCTGCCCGCCGCGCACGGCTTTGGCGGCTCCCGCATCGGCGACCAGCGTGCCGAAGGGATGCGCCGCGAACCCGATCCACAATCTGCGGGACGACCCACGGTCGTTGATCGGCGCGAACACCGTGCCGACGGGATCGCCCATCATGGCCGGGCCAGCGTTCGAAGCGCAGGTCAGCACGGTTGGAATGCCGGATACCGCGGCCACACGCGCGGCTTCCATCTTGGTGACCATGCCGCCGGTGCCGACGTTCGACCCGCTGCCGCCGACCTCGATCTTGCTCAGGGCGTCTTCGACGTTCGGCACGTAGGGGATGCGTCTGGAATCGGGTTGGGAGGGAGGTGCCGTGTATAACGAGTCGACATCGGTGAGCAACACCAGTGCGTCGGCGACGACGATGTTCGCGATGAGCGCGGACAGACGGTCGTTGTCGCCGAAACGGATTTCGTTGGAGGCCAGGGAATCGTTTTCGTTGATGATCGGCACGGCGCCGAGGTCGAGCAGACGATCCAGCGTACGCCGTACGTTGCGGTATTGCTGCGGCTGCATGGTGTCGGATGCGGTGAGCAGGATCTGCCCGACACACAGGCCGTACCGCGAGAACGCGGCCTCGTACTGCGCCATGAGCAGTCCCTGGCCGACGGCGGCGCACGCCTGCTGGTCGGTCACATCGGTCGGGCGCGAAGCGAATCCGAGCGTTCCGAATCCGGCTGCGATGGCGCCCGATGAGACGAGCACCACACGGCCGCCCATGAGCCTCACACGCGCCAACGCGGCGACCAAGGCGTTCAATCGTTCGGGATCAAGATGACCGGACGGCATGGTCAGCGAGCTCGAACCGACTTTGACAACGATGGTCCGCGCTTCGGTAATCGCCCTGCGCACTTCGGCTTGCGATGGTGTGATCATACGTCCATTCTCTCACTCTTCGCCGCGTCCGAACAGGCTCGTCTCGTCGTGACGGTCGTCGTCCACGCTCGGATCGGCCCAGTGGCCGGCCTTGCGTTCCGCCATCATGGCTTCGCGCACCGCGGCCTTGGCGTCCATCATCGCGTGGTATTCACGACGGCGCTCGGCGTTCGTACGGCGATGTGCACGGCCCTCATCCTCGTCCAGTCGCAGATCCTTGCCTCGTGCACCCAGCGGGGTGCCGTCCAGCCTCTCCGCACCCGCGGCGATGGTCGGATCCCAGTCGAATGCGACAGCGCGGTCACCCTTGCCGATGCGGATCTCATCGCCCGGATGGGCGCCCTTGCGGCGCAGTTCGTCCTCCACGCCGAGCTTGGCGAGACGGTCGGCCAGATAACCCACGGCCTCATCGTTGTCGAAGTTGGTTTGCAGCACCCAACGTTCCGGCTTGCGGCCCGTGACTTCGAACCACACGTCGCCGTTGCCGAGCTCCTTGCGTTCGATGGAGAAGTCGAGCGACGTGCCCTGCTCGTCGGCGCTGCGACGGCGACGGCCCGCGCTTTCCAAAGGCTTGATCACCACGCGTGCGGCTTCCTCCTCGCTTTCACGCTTGGCGACCTCGCCACGCATTTCGTCGACCATGCCGGCCAGCGCGAAGTTCAGTTCCTTGAGGCCCTCATGCGAGGCGGTGGAGATGATGAAGGTGCGCATGCCGCGCTTTTCGAATTCGGGACGCACGAATTCCGCCAGTTCCTTCGCTTCCGGCACGTCGACCTTATTGAGGATGACGATGCGCGGACGCTCGGGGATCGGGATGGCACCCAGCGGCAGGTCAAGGGAATCCGCGTATTCGGCGAGCTCCTTCTCAAGCGCCTCGTAGTCGCTGATGGGGTCGCGGTCGGGTTCGAGGGTCGCGCAATCGATGACGTGCGCGATGATCTCCGTACGTTCGATGTGACGCAGGAATTCCAGGCCAAGGCCCTTGCCTTGCGAGGCTCCCGGGATCAGGCCCGGCACGTCGGCGATGGTGTAGCGGCTGTCGCCTGCGATGACCACGCCGAGGTTCGGCACCAGCGTGGTGAAGGGATAGTCGGCGATCTTCGGCTTGGCGGAGCTCATCGCGGCGATGAGCGAGGACTTGCCCGCGGAGGGGAAGCCCACAAGGGCGACGTCGGCGATGGACTTCAGTTCCAGGATCACATCGCGTTCCTCGCCGGGTTCGCCGAGCAGCGCGAAGCCGGGGGCGCGGCGCGTGCGGTTGGCGAGGGCGATGTTGCCCAAACCGCCGTTGCCGCCGGCGGCCGCGACGAAACGATCGCCCTCATGGCGCAGATCGGCGAGCTGCTCGCCCGGATGCTTGGGTTTGCCTTGCGGGCCGCGTGCTGTGAAAATCACCGTGCCGCACGGCACCGGGAGGATGAGATCCTCACCCTTGGAACCGTCCTTGTTATCGCCGAGACCCATGGTGCCGCCCGGAGCCACGCGATGCGGCATGAAACGATAATCCAGCAGGCTGGTGGCGTTACGACTGGCCTCGAAGATCACGGAACCGCCGTCACCGCCGTTACCGCCGTTCGGACCGGCCAACGGCTTGTACTTCTCGCGGCGGATGCCCGCGGAACCGTTGCCGCCGTCACCGCCCTTGACGTGGACGGTTACTCGATCCACAAAATCACTCATTGTTGTTGCCTTCGTTCAGGTCTGCCTGCCGCGATCCGATCGGCCTGTGCCGCCAGTCTCGCCCGGGCAAAGTACGGGAGTTGGGATGCAAATATGGAAAAAGCCGCGTCCATAGGGCGCGGCTTTCCTGTAAGCGTATTCGCGTGCTCAGGCGGCGATGACGTCGACGACCTTGCGGTCACGACGGACGCCGAACTTCACGGAGCCGTCGGTGAGAGCGAACAGGGTGTGATCCTTGCCCATGCCGACGTTCTGGCCCGGGTGGAAGTTGGTGCCACGCTGGCGAACGATGATGTTGCCGGCGACGACAGCCTCGCCACCGAACTTCTTCACACCGAGGTACTGAGGCGATGAATCGCGACCGTTGCGCGAGCTGGACGCGCCCTTCTTATGTGCCATGATTGGTTCCTTTCGACTCTGATTAAGCTACTGCCAAATCTCAGGCGATCGCCGTGATCTTGACGGCGGTCAGCGGCTGACGGTGGCCCTTGCGGCGGGCAACGCCAGTCTTGTTCTTGTACTTCTGGATGTTGATCTTCGGACCCTTGGCCTCATCATCAACAACCTCAGCCTTGACGGAAACCTTGGCCAGATCGGCGGCAGCCAGAGTCACCTTGGCGCCATCGACTACGAGCGCGACCGGGAACTCCACAGTATCGCCCTTCTTGGCGTCGAGACGGTTGACAAGGATGACGTCACCGACCTCGACCTTTTCCTGATGGCCACCGGCCTTCACAATCGCGTACATAATCGTTCCTTTGTATTTTCTTGGGAAAGCTTCCTTGCCTGGCGACTTGGACAACACTGAGCCCACGGCCAGACACCAGCAAACTAATTTACACTGGTACTTGGACTAACGCAAGTCGTGTCAAGCGCGACACGCGCAGACGCCCGAAACGGGGCGAGGATTTCAGTCCTCGTCCTGTTCCGTGTTGTTCGCGGCCACGGCGGCCGCGGCGATCTGCGCGAGCTTGGCTTTGACGGCCGGCGAGGAGCCTTGCGGTTCGGGGGCCGGCGTGGTGCCATGACCATGCTTGTTCGTCTTGACGAACGGGTCGCCGCCGCGCATCGCGTACGGGTCGTCGTATTCGGCGCTGACGGTGGGCTTGTCATGCAGGATGAAGCCACGGCCCTTGCAGGTCGGGCATTCCTCGGAGAACGCTTCGACCAGGCCCTGGCCGATACGCTTGCGGGTCATCTGCACCAGGCCCAGCGACGTGACCTCGGCAACCTGATGCTTGGTGCGGTCGCGGGCGAGGCACTCCACCAGTCGGCGCAGCACCAGATCACGGTTCGCGGGCATCACCATGTCGACGTAGTCGATCATCACCATGCCGCCGATGTCGCGCAGACGCAGCTGGCGTGCGATCTCCTCGGACGCTTCCAGATTGCAGCGCGTCACCGTCTCCTCCAGCGACTTGCCACGGCCGATGAAACGGCCGGTGTTCACGTCGATGGTGGTCATGGCCTCGGTACGGTCGATGACGATCGAACCGCCGGACGGCAGGTAGACCTGACGTTCCATGCCCTTACGCAGCTGGGAGTCGATCTGCCACTTGTCGAACACGTCCTTGCCTTCATGCTCGGCGGGATCCCACTTCTCCAGCTTCGTTTTGAGATCGGGGGCCATGGTGTCGAGGTATTCCTCGATGCGGTCGTACACCTTGTCGCCTTCGACGATGAGCTTGGTGAAGTCATCGTTGAAGATGTCACGCACCACGCGGATGGCCACGTCAGGCTCACCCTGCAGCAGCTTCGGACGCTTGCCGTGCCAGAACTCCTCACGCTTGGCGTTGATGCGCTCCCACTGGCGTACGAGGCTTTCCAGATCCTTGACGATCGCGTCCTCGGAGGCGCCTTCGGCGGCGGTGCGGATGATCACGCCCATGTCCTTCGGGGCGACCTTCGACACGATGTTCTTCAGGCGGCTGCGTTCGCGTTCGCTCAGCTTGCGGCTCACGCCGGTCATGCCGCCGGACGGCACCAGCACCAGGAATCGGCCGGCGAGCGTGACCTGAGAGGTCAGACGTGCGCCCTTGTGACCGATCGGATCCTTGGTGACCTGCACGAGCACCGGATCGCCGCTCTTGAACGCGAGCTCGATCCTGCGCGGCTGGCCTTCCAGTCGCGTGGCATCCCAGTTCACCTCGCCGGCGTACAGCACGCCGTTGCGGGCCTGGCCGATGTCGACGAACGCGGCCTCCATGCTCGGCAGCACGTTCTGCACACGGCCGAGATAGATGTTGCCGACCGTCTGCACTTCCTGGATATCGGACACGTAATGCTCGACGAGCACGTTGTCTTCCACCACGGAGATCTGGGTGTGCTTCTCCTTCTCGCGCACCACCATGAACCGTTCGACGCTCTCGCGGCGTGCGAGGAAGTCCTGTTCCATGATCTGCGACTGGCGGCTGCGTTCGCGGCGGTTGTCACGGCGGCGCTGCTTCTTCGCCTCGAGTCGCGTGGAGCCCTCGACGTCGGTGATCTCGTCGATGTACTGCTGCTTGCGGGAGCGACGGGTCAGCGGCTGCTCGTCCTCGGCGTTCTGCTCGCCCTTGTTGCGGCGACGGCGACGGCGACGGGTGACGGTTTCGCCTTCGTCCTCGCGATCGCGATCACGGTCGCGGTCGGAACGGGATTCGTGCTCGTCGTGCTCGTCACGGTTCTCGCGGTTCTCGCCGGAACGGGATTCCTCGGCGTTCTGCTCGCCCTTGTTGCGGCGACGGCGACGGCGACGGGTGGGACGCTCCTCCTCGGCGCCTTCCTCCTCGTCGATCGGACGGTAGTTGATGTCGTCGAGCTCGAGGTCCTCCTCGATCTGCTCGACTTCGGCGGCGGCGCGACGCTCCTGCGCGTTCAGCCTGCGGTTGCGACCGCGACGCGACGACGTGCCTTCGCGCTCGTCGTCCTCGTTGCGGTTGTCACGGTTGTCGCGATCATCGCGGTTGCCGCGGGTACGGGTATCGCGATTATCGTCGTCATGATCCTCGTCATGGTTCGTGCGGGAGGCGCGAACGTCGCCGTTCTCGCGATCATCGCGGGAGTCGCCGCGATTGCGGTGGCGACGGCGGGTGGGACGCTCCTCATGATCGTCATCGCGCTCATCGCGGTCGTCGCGGGTGTCGCGATCGTCGTTGGAACCGTTGCCGACCGGGATCACCGGCTCCTGGAACAGCAGCGACGTCATCGGACGGGCCGCGCCGCCGCGGGTCACATGCGGCGAGGACGAGAACAGTTCCTCGGCAATCGCCTGGGCGCGGTCATCGACATCGGAATCGGATGCTGTGGAACGACGGCGACGGGAATGCTTGGGCTCTTCGGCCTTCGGCTCCGGAATGTCCACGGTTTCCACGGCGGAACGACGGCGACGGGTGCGGCGGACCGGCTGGTCGTCAGCGTCCTCGACGGGCGCGGGGACGTCGATCTTGGGTTCCTCGAACAGCGGGGCTGAGTGGTCCTCCACCTGAAGTTTCAGCGAGACGCCGGCCGCGCCTGCGTCGCGCACCACGCGCCTGCCTCCACGGCGGCGACGTGCGGGGGTTACGGGTGATTCATTACGCTGAGCGTCGGTTTCTCCGAGCTCACCCTTGTTCACAATGGGCACAATGCTCCTTGCAGACGCGCTGCATCGCGTCGGCTTTCTCGGGCTTCGCAGTCTCTCACACCACGCTCTCACCGTGGCCGCGCATCAGTTGCTACAACGAAGCAATCCAGTCAAAGTCTGTCTGCCCAGTGGCGGACACCGGCGCTTGCACGGGAACACGGTCCAACTGCAAGGGGATCAACGCCATCTGGCACGTAGGTGGTTTGCAGAACCACCACTCTCCAGTATGCCACACCTTGCGACGTACCGTGTCGGAAACGGAACCGCAGTATGGCACATACGTCGGAAAGCCCGACAGTTCAACAATCAATTCATTCAACAATCAATCCGATTGCAGGTTCAACGGGATTCGACGGCGCTCAACAACGCTCGGCAGCGCTCGACAGCATGATATGGGCCGACGCCCGCACCCCGCGGAGGTCGGCCCATATCGGCTCGCCAGTTCGCAACGGCCCATCGACCCGAGCCGCACCCGGATTATTTCAGCCAATCCTCCAGCAGATCGGCCATCAACACCAGATCGGACTCCGGCAGCTGCTCGTCGTGCTTATGCGCCAGCAGCGGGCTGCCCGCACCAAGATTCACCGCGGGAATCCCCAGGATCGAGAAACGCGCCACATCGGTCCAACCGAGCTTGGCCAGCGGGTCACGGCCGGTACGCTCCTTGACCAAGGTGACCAGCGACGCGGCCAACGGGGAATCCAGTCCCGGCCTGGCGGACGGCGACTCGTCCTTCATCTCGATGCCGAAACCTTCGAACACGCCACCCGTGGCCTTGTGCTCGCCATTGCCCAGTTCGGCACCGGCATCGGCGCCCATCATCAGCGCCTTCGCCTCAGGCAGCGTCTTGTCGGGCGCGAAACGGTAGTTCACATGGATACGGCACCAGTCGGGAATCACGTTCGTGCCATTGCCGCCGGAAATCAGCGTGGCATTCAGCCCCTCCTGATACGCCAGACCGTCCACTTCGATGCACTTGTTCTCGTACGCGTTGAGCCGTTTGAGCACTTCGGCGGCATCATGGATGGCGTTGTGGCCCATCCACGCGCGTGCGGAATGCGCGGCCACGCCATGCAGCACCACGTCGAATCGCATCGTACCGTTGCAGCCTCCTTCGATACCGCAATCGGTCGGCTCGCCGATAATCGCGAAATCGCCAGAAATCCAATCCGGGTGCGCTTCGACCACCTTGCGCAGGCCGTTCTTCTCCGCCGCGACCTCCTCATGGTCGTAGAACACGAACGTCAAATCGACCTTGGCGTCGGTGAGCGTCGCCGCCAAGTACAGCATCACCGCGTCGGAACCCTTCATATCGGTCGCGCCACGCCCCCAAATCACACGCTCCCCCGGATGCGCCGCGGCGACATCCTCACGGATCAGCGGGTCGCCGGGTTCCAGCCATTTCGGCGGGAAATTGTCGATCACCGGCACCGTATCGAGATGCCCGGCGAGAATCACGCGATGTTCCCTGCCGAACCCGGTGGAGGCGACCAGCGTATCGCCGTGCCTGCGGACCGTCAGATGCGCTTGCCGCTTCAGGAATGCCTCGACCGCGTCCGCGAGCGCCCCCTCCTCGTCGCTGACGGAGTAGATGTTCATGATCTGATCCATAAGGGTGTTCAGCGCCTCACGCTTGCCGCGGGACGCGTCGAATCCAATCTCGTATTCACTCATGCGTCTCATTATCCGCCAAAGACGATACGGGTATGGTGGGCGGGCATCGTTTTGAGATAAAACGGCTGACGGTATTCCCGCCGTGCCACACTGGGGTTGATTCGAAGAGAGAGGAACATGCTATGCCAGGTCTGTTGAGCGCGATGCAAGGGTTCTGCGTCATCGGCATCGTCATCGGAACCGGCTATGTGGCCGCGCGTATGCGTATCGGCGGGCCAACCGCGCAGACGGTGCTGAACAGGTTCAGCTTCTTCGTGTCCAGCCCGTGCCTGATGTTCGCGATCCTGTCGAAGGAGAAGATCTTCGCGATCTTCCATTCGTCAATCGTCGTGGCGTTCTTCTCCGCGATTCTGGTGGGTATCGTGTTCCTGCTGCTCAACAAGGCCTTCTTCCATATGAAGCCGGCCGATGCGACCATCGGCGCATTGAACTCGTTGTATTTGAATTCCAACAACATCGGTTTGCCGATCGCCACGTATATTCTCGGCAATCCCGCGCTGGTCGCGCCGATTCTGGTGATGCAGCAGGCGGTGTTCACGCCTATCGGACTGACCGTGCTCGACGTGACCACCAAGGGCAAGGTGTCGGCCAAGGAGATCCTCAAGCAGCCGTTGCATCAGCCGCTGCTCATCGGTTCGCTGCTGGGCATCATCGTGTCCGCGGTTTCCGCGAAGGTCGGTTGGTTCGTGGTGCCGAGCTGCATTTACGATCCGATCAACATGATCGGCAATTCGGCCGTGCCGATGATCCTGATGGCGTTCGGCATGTCGTTGCATGGCACGAAGCCGTTGCAGGAGAAGGCGGATATTCCCGCCACGATCACGGTGGCCGTGTTGAAGAACATCGTGATGCCGATCATCGCGTTCCTGCTGAGCTACTTCGTGATGGGCTTCCGTGGCGCGACGCTGTATGCGTGCGTGGTGCTCGCCGCTCTGCCGACCGGTCAGAACGTGTACAACTATGCGGCCCGGTACAACGTGGGTCTTACGTTCGCGCGCGACGGCATTCTGTTTTCGACGTTGACTTCGCCGATTTTCATCGCGATCATCGCGGCGTTGCTCAGCTGAAATCCGCATCCCGTTGTCTGCCTAGAACGGCCGGAATGGTGTGAACCGTTCCGGCCGTTCCTATTGGCGTGGGTCTGTGTGCTGGTCTTCGCGTCAGTCGTCGGCGCGATGCTCCACCATATTGAGCCTGCGGGCCGCATGGTTGGCAGTCAACGCCCCCACGCCGATCAGCGCGTAGCATAGCGCGACGCCGCAGAGCAGGCTGAACAGCGTCACCGGTTCGAACAACGTCATCGCGATGATCGGGAACAGCAGCAGCATCGAACCGCATCCCGAAACCAGCACCACCGTATTGAGCGGCGTGAACACCTCCGCGAACCGCGCCCGGGCCAGCGTCCGCTCATCGGTACCTTCCAAGCGCAGCATGCGGTATTCGGCGGCCTGATCATACACACTGCTGGCCTGCATCACACCGGAACTGACCGCGGCGAGCACGGCGGCGAACGTGAGCGTCAACAGGCCACCGGTGCCGATATCGCGCATGTACAGCATCGAAGGGTCGAGCGGATCGCCGCCACGGTCCTGCCCCACCAGTGTTCCGATCGACGTGATGACGGCGATGAACACAGCCAATCCCACACCGGACACGTTGCGCCACGCACGCTTCGGATTGTCAAGGATGCGGCGCATGGCGATCATAGTGGCTGCGTCCTTCGGCCTACGGGCACGCGCTTTGGCCCGTTTGGCAATCACCCACGTACCGACCACGTTCACCATCGTGAATCCGACGAAGAACGCGCCGAACACCAGCACGAACACCGCGTTTTCACCCAAACCGGCGAACATCGAGACGTTGTTCAGCAGCAGGTAAAGGCCCGCCATCACCACTAGGAAGATCAGTACACGCCATGTGGCTGGCAGAGGCTGCGCGGCGCGGCTCATCACGCCCAATGGGGTGATGGCAACGCGGCGCAGGGTGATCAGCGACGATACCAGCGCGAGCACGGTGACTCCGGCGAGCACGCCCACGAGCACCGGTAGGCCAACCCACAATTCCTGGAACATGAAATGACGGTTCTGGAATTTCAGCAGCATGATCAACGGCATGACCGCACAATAACCGACAATGCCGATACCAGCGCCGAACAATGCCTGGATCGCAGCGTCGAGCGCGGTCAGTTTGACCACTTGAGCGGTGGTCGCGCCGGCCAGCCTGAGCGCGGACAATCGCGCATCCCTACGGGATGCGGCCAAGCGGGCCGCGGAGCCCGCAAGCGAAACGAACGGAACGACGAGCATCAGGCAAGCGAACGCGGCCAATATTACATAGCCGTCCGAATAGGTGTCCATAACCGCCGCGGAACGTTCGGCGGTCCAACGCGTTCCCGGTGCGGCGACGAACATGCCTGCCTCGTTCCTGGCACGTTCCCACGCTTCATGGGTGCCGGGCGCACAGGAAGCGGAACTGATCAGACAACCGAGCGTATGATCGGCGGAGGCGCGCCAGATGAAACCGTGCACGCCTCCCAGCACAGTCAGGAAAATCGTGGTGGCCGCCGCAAAGGCAATGACCGCGAGCGCCGACGTGCGTTCGCCTATGCCGCGAGCGCCTCGGCGGTGGAACAGTTTCCATAGGGTGAAGGTGTTCATTGTTCGCCTCCGAGCAGTCGCCCATCGCGCATGGTGACCGTCCGGCTGCAGAAGGCGGCCACGTTCGGATCGTGGGTGACGACAACCACGGCCGACCCGTTGGCCTGTGCGGCGTCCATGAGTATGCCCATGACTTCGCGCCCGGTGGCTTGGTCGAGTGCTCCGGTGGGTTCGTCGGCGAATACGACCGAAGGGTTCGTGGCGAGCGCACGGGCGATGGCCACACGCTGCATCTGGCCGCCGCTCATCTCGCCGGGGCGGTGCGAGGCGAGATGTTTGAGGCCGAGACGTTCCATCCAAAGCATGGCGGTATCGGTGGCCTGCGAGTAGTCCGTTCCGCCGAGCATCAACGGCAGCGCGATGTTTTCGACTGCAGGCAGTTCGGGGAGCAGCTGCCCGGATTGGAAGACGAAGCCGAAGGCGTTGCGGCGCAGCATGGTGCGGTCCTGATCGGAGATGCCGGTGAGCTCGCAGGCGCAATTGTTGCGCACATGGTAGGTGACCTGGCCGGACGTGGGCAGGTCGATGCCGGCAAGGATGTGCAGCAGCGTGGATTTGCCGGAGCCGGAAGGGCCCATGATGGCGACCGTTTCGCCGACGTTGAGACGAAAACTCACGTTGTTGAGCGCCGGTGCGGTGTTGGCGAGCGCACTCATCGGAGTCGTGCCGACACGGTTCGCGGTCTTGCGTCGCGCCGCATAGTCCATGATGAGGTTGGTTGCGGTGATGACCGGCCTGCCTCCGGGAATGAGGGCATGCGCTGCCGTGCGGTCGCTCGCCGCGTAGGCGTTCGTTGTATAGGCATTCGGTGCGGCGACCGATGCGTTGACGTTCTGATTCCGTTTCATATGTCACACGCTATGCCCCCGAAGCCCTCCCCTCCATCGGACGTTGGGAGGATTCGACGCGCCTGACCTCATCCGAAGGAATGACCACAGGCCGTGCCCGCATACGGCGCCGGCGTGGGAACGGTAAGCGACGAGATGCCACGCTCAACGGTGATGTCAGCGACGCACGTCAGCGATAGGTTGCGGCGAGCGCGTTGAGACGTGCCGCAAAACGCGGCCAATCGGTACGCATGGCGGTGAGCAGCTTCAATCCGCCGACCTGTTCGATCGGCACCCATGCGATCTCCATGCTTTCATCGTCGTTCGCCTTCGGCTCGACCGTGTGCCCGGGCTTTTCGAACGCGAACACGGTGGTATACGCCCACGGACCGTGATCCTCGCAATAGGAGCCGACTACGTCGATGTCTTCCGGCGTGATGTTCGCCTCCTCATAGCTTTCACGCAACGCGCCTTCGATCGGGGTCTCCCCTTGGGCGGTCGCGCCTCCTGGAATGCCCCATGTGCCGCCTTCAGCCGACCAGACGGCACGATGCTGCATCACCACATGCGTGACATTGCCGGTCCGTTCGTCGCGGCGGGCCAGCAGCACGCCGGAAGCGCCGTTCACACCCCAGTGTTTGCGCCCGCAATCACAATCGATCCAGCCATCGCCTGGCTGGTGCACGTTCTCCTTGGGCGGTTCGATGCCCGCATGCCCGGCGCCTTCGGCCTTGCTTTCCGTAGGCGCAAGCTCGGAGCGCACATTCCACAAATCAGGCCATGCGATGCCCAGCCGTTCCGTAAGACGGCGCACCAACGGCAGACTCAAGCCGATAATGCCGCTCGGATCGCCTTCGATACCGTCGATGAAGGCCCCACCGAAGCCTTCCAGCGTGAACGACCCCGCAACTTCCAGCGGCTCGCCGGTGGCGATGTAACGTTCGATGTCATCACCGCTGAATTCCGAGAAATGCACGACGGCATGGCTGGCGTCGCGCACCACGCGGCCGGTGGCGAAGTCGACAAGGCAATGGCCCGTCCACAGTTCGCCAGTAGCGCCGCTCATATGCTTCAGCCGTTCGCGGGCGGCTTCGACGCTATGCGGCTTGCCGTAGCATTCGCCATCCATAAGGAACATGGAATCGCAGCCGAGAATCAGCGGCCCGACGGTGCTATGCACCAGGCCCGGGCGGCCGGCGGTGAAGACGTTGATGGGCTGGGTTCTAGTCGGGATGTTCACGCCGGAAAAGTCGCGGGTGGTGGCGATGTGGGCGGTGGAATAGTCGATCGGCTTGCCGGGTTCCGTTGTGCCGCGTTCGACGGCATCATCGGTTTCCGAGCGCCCGGCCGCCTTCAGCGGGTAGCCGACGACGCATTCGCCAGTCGCGGCATCGGCCGTGGCTGCGACATTGCGATACGCCTGGTACACGGCTTGAGCCTTGGCTTCGGCAAGAATGGCAACCCGATCGCCGATAAACAATTCGCCGACATTGACGCCGGCCTTTGCCGCGGCGTCTCGTAACGCGGCCGGTTCGTCCACATGCGATACGCGAATCGTGGGGCATACGCCAGCCGCATTCAGCACATTGCGGCGAGGCAGGGACTTGGATGCCAGAATCAGCGGAATGGCCATGGTGTCGAACTCCTCTATCGTTGTTCCCGAAACCGTCGTTCCCGGAAGCTGTTGCTGAGCACAGCATAGCGCACGCGGCACCGCAAGACCGGGCGACGCACTCCCCTGATGGAACGCCTAGGCGAAGCATCCGGACGAAACGAACAGGGTCTTCCATCCGGATGGACGGAAGACCCTGTTGAGAACGGAATGCAAATCAGCTGCGTTCCACTTCAACACCCTTGGTGTTGATCGGCAGATGCAGCACCTTCCAATGGCCGGAAGCGAGCTGTTCGGCGGCCACCTTGTCGATGGCCTCGCGGGCGTCGCCATAATGCAGCACCAGCACACACGGGCCGGCGCCGGAAACGGCGGCCGCATAACCGTGCGAGCGGAACAGCGCAATCAGATCGGTGGACGGCTGCATGAGCGGCGCACGGTACTGCTGATGCAGTTTGTCCTGCGTGGCCACGTACATCAGCGCATTCGGTTCCACGCCCTCGACCGGGTTCATCGCGGCGGGGAGCAAGCCGACGCGCGACACGTTGTACACCGCGTCACGGTAGGCGACTTCCTTCGGCAACGCCTCGCGCGCCTTCTCCGTGGACAGCTCGTAATCCGGCACGAATACGGCGGCGCTCACCGCCGGATCGACCGGATAGTTGACCGTATGGAATCCGCCATGCAGCGGTTCGCCGCCGGGGATCGAAACGGAGCCGACGCCTTCGGGCATTTCGAAATCCCAGCTCACCGTAAGCCCGCCGAACACGGCCGGCGCGACATTATCCGGATGGCCTTCGTAATGCGCGGCCATGTCGAAGATGGCGGCACGGTTCAGCTCGCCCTCCTGGGCGAATGCGGCGGCCGCGGCGATGCCGGCGACGATGGCTTCCGCGGAGGAACCCATGCCACGCGCCTGCGGGATGTTGTTCGTCGCTTCGAGTGTGAACCCGAGATTGCCCAGACCGAAGGTGGCACAGGCGCGGCGGAACGTGGACACCACGAGATGCGTTTCGTCACGCGGCAGCGTGTCTTCGCCTTCGCCGTGGATGATGACGTGCGCGACGCCGTCCGAGGGATCCTCGTTCAGCGTGAAGACGAGCTCGTCATGGTAGTCGAGCGCCAGGCCGACGGTGTCGAATCCGGATCCCAGATTCGCGCTGGTCGCCGGCACGCTCACATGAACACGATTGCAGACCGGTTTCATCAGTCGAGCACTCGCAGGATGGACGGTTCGCCGGCGACGAAGTCGAGGCCCTGCACGGCTTCGACGGTTTCGCGCAGCGTCACTTCGTCGGTCAGGTGGGTGACGAGGCGCAGCTGCTGGATTTCGCCGTCATAGCCCGGATCGGTGACGGAAGGCTTGAGATCCTGGTTCACGCCGTTGATGGATACGCCGCGCTTGGCGAATTCGGCGGCGATGGCGGCCAGCACACCCGGCTTGTCGTGGATGAGGAAGCGCACGGCGAACGCGGCCTTGGACGCCTCGATCGGCGCCTTCTTCAGATCCTTGTACAGCGGGATGGACGGGCCGGTGCAGCCGGCGGCGATATGACGAGCCACGGTGACCACGTCGCCCACCACGGCGGAAGCGGTCGGAGCGCCGCCCGCGCCGCGACCGTAGAACATGAGATCGTCGGCGGCTTCGGCCTTGACGAACACGGCGTTGAAGGAGCCGTGCACGCTGGCCAGCGGGTGGGATTCGGGGATAAGCGCCGGATAGACGCGGGCGGAAACGCCTTCGTCGCTGTTCTCCACGACGGCGAGCAGCTTGATGACCTTGTGCTCGGCGGTGGCGGCGGCGATATCGTCGGCGGTGATCTTGGTGATGCCTTCAACGGACACGTCGTCGATGGTGACGGAGGTGTGGAAGCCGAGGGTGGCCATGATGGCGGCCTTGTTGGCGGCGTCGTAGCCTTCGATGTCGCCGGTCGGATCGGCTTCGGCATAACCCTTGGCCTGAGCGTCCTTGAGCACATCATCGAAGTCGAGACCCTTGGTGGTCATCTCGTCGAGAATGTAGTTGGTGGTGCCGTTGACGATGCCCAGCATGCTGGTCACCTTGTCACCGACGAGGGATTCACGCAACGGGCGCAGGAACGGGATCGCACCGCCCACAGCGGCTTCGAAGTAGATATCGACGCCCTTGGCTTCGGCGGCGGCGTACAGTTCCGGACCGTACTTGGCGAGCAGGGCCTTGTTGGCGGTGACGACGGAAGCGCCGGATTCGATGGCGGCGAGTACGAACTTGCGGGCGACGCCGGTGCCGCCGATGAGTTCGATCACGATGTCGCTGTTCGTGGCCACGGACATGGTGTCGGTGGTGACGATGGACTTGTCGATCCACGGGAAGGGGTCGGTTTCCGCCGGATCAAGGCAGGCGACGCCGGTGAGTTCAATCGGACGACCGATACGTGCGGTCAGTTCGTCCTTCTGCTCGACGATCAGACGTGCGGTCTGCGATCCGACGGTGCCGGCGCCCAGAAGTCCGACGCGGATGGGGGTTTCGTTCTCGTTTGCCACTGTGAGCCCTTAACCTTTCTGTGCTTGCGCATGCGCGACTCGTGTTCATTCTACGAATGGAATATGACGAGACGGCCGTTCATCCCACGAATCGAAGCGGCTCGCACCCGCACGTTGCCAGCCCATCATCCGCAACGCCTTCCGTACCAATGGCAACGCCCGCGGGAAAAACTCCCGCGGGCGCTACCTGGACGATACCGTTTCCGTCACTCGCTGACGTCCCAATCCAGCAGGTCGTCGATGGTCTGGCGACGGATCATGACATGCGCTCCCTCCTCGGAAACGCCCACGACCGCGGGAATCAGCGCCTGATTATAGTTGCTGGCCATCGTGCGACCGTATGCGCCGGTGACCGGCACGGCGAGCACGTCGCCGCGCTTGGTGTCGGCGGGCAGGTGGCATTCGTGCACGATGATGTCGCCGGATTCGCAGTGCATGCCGACCACACGCGACAGCTTGGTCTCGGCGGAGCCCGCGCGGTTCGCGAGCTTCACCGCATAATCCGCGCCGTACAGCGCCGGACGGATGTTGTCGCTCATGCCGCCGTCGACGGACACGTACACGCGTTCGGTGACCGGATTGCCGGCCTTGTCGGTGGTGTCGCCGCTCAGCTGAACCGGCTTGACGGTGCCCACGCGGTACAGCGTCACACCGGCCGGTGCCACGATCCAACGGCCCGGCTCGAAGGAGATGACCGGCGCGGGCATACCGAGCGCACGGTTGATGGACGACACGGCTTCGGACAGGCGCCCGAGCTCCACGTCGATGTCCATCGAATCCTCGCCGTCGGTGTAGGCCACGGAATAGCCGCCGCCCAAGTCGACTTCGGGCAGCGTGTAGGCGTCGGTGGCGTAGAAGGTCTTGCGCAGCAGCATCATGCGCTTCGCCGCCTGAATGAAGGCGTCCGCGTCGTGGATGTTGGAGCCGATGTGCGAGTGCACGCCGACCAGTTCGAGCACATCCTGATGACGGTAGATCTCCTTGAGCACGGCGAGCGCCGGGCCGTCGGCCACCATGGTCATCGCGTCGGCGAGCTTGCGGTCGCCTTCGGAAACCTTCTCGTGGCTCAGGTCATACGGGTATTTGATGTCGTACTGCAATTCGCGTGCCGCATGGCCGTCACCGGTCGCGCTGTTCGCACCGTCTGCGCCGCCGTTGCCGGCTGCGTTTTCGGCGAGACGCGCGTTGGAACCGGCCGGGGTGACGTCGGTCAGATCATCCAACACGTCGAGTTTGCCGGTATCCGCGCCTGCGGGCAGCAGCGAAACGCCGAACTTCTGGTCCTCGTGCGCGGTGGAGATGAACTCGTGGCCGCCCGCGTGGATGCCGGAGGTCACGCGCAGCATGACCTTGGCCCGTTTGCCCAGTTTGCGGGCGATTTCGGCGATGCGTGCCGGTTCGTTCGGCTCGTCGATGACGATTTTCGCGAATCCCTGTTCGATGGCGAGCGCGATTTCCTCGTCGGACTTGTTGTTGCCGTGCAGCACAAGCCTGCGGCCGGGGACGCCCGCGGCGAGCGCGATGCGCATTTCACCCATGGAGCAGGTGTCGATGAGCATGCCCGCCTTGGTGACGATGCGGCAGATTTCCTTGCTGAGGAACGCTTTGCCGGCGAAGCTCACGTGGGTGACGGTGTTGTCGAAGGCGTTGGCGGCGGCGTGCACGAACGTTTCGGCGCGATGCTTCACTTCGTCGGTGTCGATGAGGTAGAGCGGCGAGCCGAATTCGTCGAGCAGGCTTTCGGCGGTGCGCCCGTGGAAGGTGATGGCGCCGTTTTCGTCGATGGCGCTGGCTTCAGGCCAGATGGGGGTGACGGGCATGATCACATCTTTTCCGGAGCGGTGACGCCGAGCAGGTCAAGGCCTTCGGCGATCACGATCCTGACGGCGTCGTTGAGCTTGAGTCGCGCGGCGGCGCGGGCGGGTTCCGGGGCCTTGGCGATGCGCAGGGCTTCCGCTTCCTCGCTGCGGGCTTCCGGATCGGTGAGTTCCATGGGGACCACGCGTTCGACGTTGTACCACTTGTGGTAGGTGGCGGCAAGATCCTCCAGATAATGCGCCACGCGGTGCGGGGCGCGCAGGTTGCCGGCTTCGCGCAGCAGGGCCGGCCACTGGACCAGGGCGGCGAGCACTTCACCGTCGGCGGGGGTGTCGAGCAGGCTCAGGTCGGCGCCTTCGTAGGTAATGCCGGCGGTTTCGGCATTGCGATCCACGTTGCAGGAGCGTGCGTGCGCATACTGCACGTAGTACACCGGGTTCTCGTTGCTGTGGGATGCGAGCAGGTTGAGATCGATGTCGACCGGGGAGTTGTAGTCGGTGCGTGCCAGCGAGTAGCGGGAGGCATCCACGCCGATGGCGTCGGTCAGATCGTCGATGGTGACGACGTTGCCGGCGCGCTTCGACATGCGCACGGCCTTGCCGTCCTTCATCACGTTGACCAGCTGGCCGATGAGGATCTGCATGTTCTCGCCCGGCTTGTCGCCGAACGCCTCGCACATGGCCATCATGCGGCCGATGTAGCCGTGATGGTCGGCACCGAGCATGTAGATGGCCACGTCGGCCGGGTTGACCTCGCGGTGGCGCTTGTTGCGGTAGTAGGCGATGTCGGCGGCGAAGTAGGCGTAGTGGCCGTCGGATTTGATGATCACGCGGTCCTTGTCGTCACCATGCTTGGTGGAGGCGAACCAGGTGGCGCCGTCCTTTTCGAAGATGTCGCCGCGTTCGCGCAGGTCGGCGATGGCCTTGTCGACTTCGCCATCGTTGTACAGGCTGTTCTCGTGGAACCACACGTCGAAGTTGACGCGGAAGTTCTTCATGGACTTCTGGATCTCGTCGAACATCATCGGGACCGCACGCTTGCGGAATTCCTCACGCTGTTCGGAATCGCCTTCGCCCAACGGTTCGCCGTTCTCGTCGGTGCCGCCGTCGATGCGCGGCAGAGCGAGGATGTCGACGCCGTCCGCCTTGGCTTCGTCGATGACGCGCTGCGCGATCTCATCGATGTAGGCGCCCTTGTAGCCGTCGATCGGTGTGGTTTCGCCGTGTGCGGCGGCGACGAGGGACTTGGCGAAACGGTTGATCTGCTCGCCGTGATCGTTGAAGTAGTATTCACGTACGACCTTGGCGCCGTTGGCTTCGAGCACGCGGGCCATGGAGTCGCCGACTGCGGCCCAACGGGTGCCGCCGATATGGATCGGACCGGTCGGGTTGGCGGAGACGAATTCGAGGTTCAGGGTTTCGCCGCCGAGATGATCGTTCTTGCCGTAGGCGCTGCCAGCTTCGAGCACGGAATCCACCACGGCTGCGGCGGAAGCGGAGTCGAGCACGATGTTGATGAAGCCGGGGCCGGCCACTTCCACGGACTTGATGCCGTCCGCCTTGACGAGTTCGGCGGCGAACAGTTCGGCGAAGTCACGCGGCTTCATGCCGGCCTTCTTGGCCAGCTGCATGGCGGCGTTGGATGCCCAATCGCCGTGCGCGCGGTCCTTCGGACGCATCACGGCGAACTTGGCCTGCGGGGGGATAAGATCTGCGGTTAACGTACCGGCCTTGCCTTCGTTCACAAGGTCGTTGACGATGTTGAAAATCAGTTCACTAAGCGCTTCTGGACTCATTCCTCCAAGTCTACCGAGCGCGCAGACAGAAACACCCCTCCGATTCCGCTTCGCTTCAAGGCGTGGAACACACGCCCGAGCGGAGGGAAAACGAGGGGTGAAACCGCGGGTTGTACGGCTCAGCGCTTGCCGTTCCTGCGGCGACGCCACGCTTCGGAAGCGTAATAGGCCACGTAGCACAGCGCGACGAACGGGATCATGTACAGCAACGTCGAACGCTGGGATGGGTCGAGGACCACGAGCACCAGCGCACCGATGCACATCACGATCGCGGCGATCGGCACGAACGGGTAGCCGGGAGCCCTATAGCGCAGTTCACTCACGGCATGGCCTTCACTGATCCAACGCTTGCGGAAGAGCATATGGCATACGGACACCGACGCCCACACCACGAGCGTGGCCAAGCCGGACACGGCGACCAGCGCAAGATACACGGTCGACGCGGCCACCACGGACGACAGCAGGGCGAGCAGGCTGCCTGCCATGCTGAACAGCACGGCGAACACCGGCACGCCATGGAAATTGGTTTTGGCGAGCGCGGACGGGATCATATGCTCCTTGGCGAGCGACCACACCATGCGCGAGCACACGTACAGGCCGGAGTTCGCGGCGGACAGCACGGCGGTGAGCACCACGAAGTTCATGATGTCGCCGGCGAACGGCATGCCGATGGACTGGAAGACGAGCACGAACGGGCTGGTGTCGACGCCGGCTTTCTGCCACGGGATGAGCGCGGACATGACGGCGATGGAGCCGATGAAGAAGATGGCGAGACGCAAAACCGTGGTGTGCACGGCCTTGGGGATGGCCTTCTGCGGGTCCTTGGTTTCGCCCGCGGCCACGCCCACGACCTCGGTGCCGGAGAAGGCGAACACCACGGTGAGCAGGGTGGAGAAGACCGGGATGATGCCGTTCGGCAGCAGGCCTTCGGAGACGAAGTTGCCGAAAAGCGGCGCATGGCTGTAGCCCTTGATGGGGATGATGCCGAAGATCGCGAACAGGCCGACCACGATGAACGCGATGATGGCAATCACCTTGATGCTGGCGAACCAGAATTCCGATTCACCGTACAAGCGTACGGAAAGAATATTGAGCAGGAACACCACGACGATGAACACCGCGGACCATATCCATGCGGGAGAATCGGGGAACCATCGTTGCATGAGCAGGCCCGCCGCGGTGAATTCGGAGGCGAGCGCCACGGCCCAGTTCAGCCAGTAGAGCACGGCGATGGTGAACGCGGTGCCGGGACCGATGAATCGTTTGGCGTACAGGTGGAAGCTGCCGGCGTAGGGCATGGCCACAGACAACTCGCCCAAGCTCAGCATGATGAAATATACGAGCAGCGAACCGATACCGTAGGCGAGGATCGCGCCGAACGGTCCGGCCTGGTGAATGGTGTAGCCGGAGCTGAGGAACAGGCCCGTGCCGATCACGCCGCCAAGG
Source organism: Bifidobacterium merycicum DSM 6492 (assembly GCF_900129045.1). Lineage (GTDB taxonomy): Bacteria > Actinomycetota > Actinomycetes > Actinomycetales > Bifidobacteriaceae > Bifidobacterium > Bifidobacterium merycicum. The sequence continues at coordinate 29,055 of NZ_FQTX01000007.1, forward strand.
GAGATCATGGTCAGGTGGCGGGCGCTCATCTTGCGTTCGAGACCGTTATGCTCGTCCGTTGCTTCCGTTTCCATGGCTTCTGCCGTTTGCGCGGATTCCACCGTTTGCGTTACGCCCGGCTCCCCCGCTGTTTCAGGCCGTCTGCGTTCATTATCCGATTGCACGGTCATTCGTATGCTCCTTGCCCGCAATACTGTGATGGATGCGGCCGTTCCGGCACGCGCATCCAAGGGGCAACTATACGGTATGCGGGTACGCGAAGCCCTCGCATGGGGCAGTATTCGGATTATCGTACGCCTGTGGCGGCATGCAAAAGCCCCGCGCGAATCAACTTCGCACGGGGCCAGACGAATCGTGCCCGGACGGAACCGGGGCCAATGTCACTGTGCTGCGATCGTTGCGATCATCACTGCACGGCGATGGCGTCGATCTCGACGAGCGCACCCTTCGGAATGTTGTTGCCGCCGAAGGCCACACGGGCCGGCTTGACGGAACCGGTGAAAGTCTGAGCGTACACGGCGTCGACCTCCTTGAAATCATCGACGTTCTTCATGTAGATGGTGGCGCGCACGACCTTGTCGAGGCTGCTGCCTGCAGCATCGAGGATGTTCTTGATGTTCTTCAGCGCCTGTGCCGCCTGCTCACCTGCGGTCGCACCGGCCAGTTCGCCGGTAGCCGGATCAATGCCCAGCTGGCCGGAGACGAACACGAAGCCGTTCGCCTTCACGCCCTGGCTGTACGCGCCCAGCGCCGCCGGAGCCTGAGAAGTCGCCACTTCTTCCAGGGATTCGTTCATTGTGCACTCCTTGCAATCAGGGCATACGTCACGCCGCACACACCGAACGATGAGCGGCGAACCGATGCCGTTTGACGTCTTTCCCAGCAGTCTACTTGCCCAGCCTGCATGACCGTTCGCTCTGCCCGCAATCCGGCCACTGCGGGTGGGTTAGCAGACGGGTACACCACCCGAACAGCGGTACCTAAAACGGTACCTAAACGGGACACATACATCGAAAGATGCAACGATTCAAAGGCTGACAAAAGCCCAAGCGAACACCGGATTTTCAGTATATTTTCGGCATGAAAAGGATTTCCGGCATACCGTCGGCAACCCCTGTAGTGGGCTTGATGGGGATCGAACCCACGACCTTCTGTTCCGGAGACAGACGCTCTATCCACTGAGCTACAAACCCAAGCAACTCCCCTACTCTACACCATCTGAGCGAAAACTTCAGCCATCGAGCACACCGACTGCCCCAATCGCATCCCGCGCCCGCACCCCGCACCAGCACCCCGCACCCGAAGCCCAAGGCGAACCAGATAAAACCCCAGCAAAAGCCTCAAATCGCCGCGCTTCGCCTATCCGCGCCGTAATGAAACCGTCTAGACTTGAGTTATGTCCGAGCCAATGAATGATTTCGAATACGAGCGCCGCTTCTTCTGCCATGCGCTGCCCGCTGAATATCGCAAGGGCAATCCTCCGGAACTCGTCATCCAAAGCTATTACGTGCATTCCAACAATTACGTGCTGCGCGTGCGGCTTACATCACGCAGCATCAATCTCGTCATGGATTGCGACACCTACCCCATCGATGTGCTGCACAACTACCGTGACGCCTTCTCCCACGCCTATGTGACGGTGAAGGGTCCGGCCTCGCTGGGAACACGGTATGAGAAGGAAATGGAGATCGATACGCGCATCGCGGCGGAACTGATCACGCGCGGCGGCGATACGGTCATCAAGAACCGCTATTCCGTGTGGATCGCCGAAGATGGGTGGAACGTGGACGTGTTCGGTGCGACGAACGCGCCGCTCATCATCGCCGAAGCCGCACGCAGCGGGCCGGTGACGAATCTGACGATTCCGAAATTCTGCCTGACCGAAGTCACCGACCAACCACGGTTCAGCAACGAGAGTCTGGCCGCAAGCCCGTTCAGCAGGTGGGCCGGAGAATTCGAGGCCGAGCTGAGCGAAAAAGGACCCAGCTTCCAACAAGTGTTCGGCACGAACAAGATGGGCGACTGAAAAGGCGTTCCGCAGAAATCCGCGGAACGCCCGTACAACAAGCTCGGAAGCGAGCGCCGGCGTGCGGCGCATCGCTTATCGCATCAGTACATCAGCGTGGCGAGACGACGACGTGCCGCCACCAGACGAGGATCCCCGGTTTCGGGAATGGTGAAGTATTCAAGCAGACGCTGGCGCACCGGCTCGATATCCGCCTTATGGCCTGCCGCCACGAAGTCAAGCAGACGGTCGAACGCATCCTGGATCTGCCCGCCGATCATATCGATATCGGCCACGTCGAGCTGCGCTTCCACATCATCCGGGCGATCGGCGGCGGCGGTACGCACTTCACGCACGTTCGCCGTGGCGGAACGCGCCAACAGCAGCGCCTTGGAACGTTCACGCGCGGCGAGTGCATCGTTCGGATCGGCTTCGAGCACTTGCGCGTATGCGGCCGCGGCACCGGCATAGTCGCCGACCTGCGCAAGCTGGTACGCCTCCTGATGCTCAGGCGGCACCACGGAAGCGGGATTCGCGGCACCCTCATCCTGCGCACCATCCGCATCAGGATCGCCGGAGTACGGTGCGGTTCCGTTCACGCCGGCCTGCTGGGCCATGGCCACGATCTTCGGCAGCACCTGTTCGGTGATCTGCTGCATTTCCTCATCGCTGGGCAGCCCCTGCAGCAACGGCATCGGGCGGCCGCCGATCAGGGCGAACATCGCCGGAGCGCCCTGCACTTGCAGTGCCTGGGCGATATTCGGATTGGTTGCGATGTCGATACGGGACATCTGAATCTGCCCGTTCATCGCGTTGACCGCGTCGGCGAGCTTGCGTGCCATCGGGAACAGACGATCATCGGTCGGAACCCACAGGAATAGCAGGATCGGGAACGTGGTCGAGGTCTGCACCATCGCCTGGAAGGTGTTTTCAGTCGTGTCGATCACATAGCCGCCGGCCGCCGGCGCCCCACCGGCCTGACCGGGTTCGGCTTTGACCTGATGCTTCAACGCCTCCAAATCGACCGCACCCGCCAACGAAACGCCCGGATTGAACTGCTGCTGACCTGCCATGGTGTCCTCCATAAACACAAAATCGTTGCTGGCTTAACTATAAGTACCAGCAACGATTTCATGCTACGCAAAATCCACTGTTCAACGGATCGCCTATATGGTATACGGGCTTATATCATGCGGGCTTACAGCGCCTCCACCTTGACGGGTTGGCGTTCCGCGCCCACGGCGGTGATCTGCTGCCCGGACCCGGCTGCCGGAACCCACAGCGCGATCACGTTCACGTACGTGACCTTCATCGTGCTGGTGGCTTTGCCGCCGCCGAACAGCGCCTTCTCCTCATCCGAGGCAGGCAACGATTCGCGTCCTTCGCCGGCCTGACGCGTCCACGTCGAGTCGATACGAGCCACGACCAGATCGCCGCCGTCCGCCGAACGCATGATCTTGATCTGATCCTTCGGCACGGTGAACACCTGCTGCTGCGTGCCCTTGTTCGCCTCCATGCCCTGCTGCACCGTGGCGGACAACTTCTGCAGGTCGTCACGGAACATATCGTCGGCGAAATCCTTCTTGTATTTGCTGGAGTCACCGCTGTTGAGCAGGTCGCAGTATTCGTTGACCGCTTCGGCGGGGGTCGCCACCAGCTTGGAATCCTTCGCCGTGCCCATTTCGCTGCCCAGCTTGGGCACTTCGAACTTCGGCAGTTTCGCGCCCTGGAACAGCCTTGCGACACCCCACAGCTTGTAGTTGTCTCGCGCGGAATCCTGGGTCAGGACCAGAAGCCTCTTGGACTGCTGGTCGTCGGTTGTGGTCGTGATGGTGAACACGGTGCGCGGCCAGCCGTCGTTGACGGGGATGACGGTCTGCGTGATCTTGCGCGGAATAACCGCCTTGGCCTGCATCTTGCCGGTCGCCTTCGCGATAGTGAGTTCGCTGGTGCGCACGTCGAGTTGCGGACCGGTGACACGTTCGGCCAAGCCATCCGCGCTTTTGCTGTTGTCCGCGGCGTCGAGCACATCGAGGATCTTGTTGCGGATCGCCTTCTCTTGGGCCGTGCTCAGGTCGGGCGTGGTCTTTTCGGACGATGTCGACGTGACTTGCGGAACCTGCCCTTCGCACGCCGCAAGGGAGACGAGCATGCCGGCGCTGGCTATGAGCGCCGTGATTCTGGTAAGGGTGCGTTTGTTCATCAGGCTTCCTCCTCTTCGGCGGATTCCTCATCGGAAGGTGCGCTCTCGGCGGAGTCCGTATCGTTATTGTCGGATTCGTCCGATTCGGATGCGTCCGTTTCGTCGGATTCGTTCGATTCGTCCGATTCGGATTCGTTCGATTCAGCGGATTCATCGGATTCGGTTTCGTCCGTCACCTTATCGTCCGATTCATCGGATTCGCTGTCGGCGGATTCAGATGCAGCTTCGGTTTCCGTTTCTTCCGGCGCGTTTTCGGTCGCGTCTTCAGTCGTGCTTTCGGCTTCGGTCACATCTTCAGCCGCGTCTTCGGTTCCGGAATCAGCACCGGAACCAGCACCGGAGTCGGCTTCGGCATCGGTTTGCGTTCCCATGCCGAAGGATTCCCCGGATTCCTGTGCCAGTCGCGCGAAGTACGCTTGCAGTTCGTCCGCGGAAATCACCGACGTCTCCTCGCCCACCGACTCATCATCGGCTTCCGTATCGCCGGCGGCATCCGCCACCAGATTGCGTGCGGACGGATCGACAACGGTCGGCTGCGCAATCTCATCATTCGAAGCGGCGGCATGCCTACGGCTCCTCCTGGAACGCGGTTTGAATGCGGAGGCCAAACCGCTCAGGCTTCCTGCCACAGCATCCTTCACGGACACTTCCTCAATCGGTTGCTGTTCCTGTTCCTCAAGCTGACCTGCCATACCGGACACCACACGCTTGTTGCGGCGACGATGCGGCGGCATGGCGAACACGGATGCGGTCAGCACCGCGCCCAACGCCAACAGTCCGCCGACGAAATAGAACGGCATCGCGAAATCGGGCAGCGTCTTACGCGTCCATGTGAGGGAAACATCCGCATTCTGTTTCTTGCCCAAGTCGATGAGCAGCACGTCCGAACTGTTCTTGGCATTGATTTCGGTTTCAACGTTCCTCTCATCGCACGTCACCGCACGCCACATGTCGGAATCCTTGAAATCGACCCCTGTCTGTTCCTCTGCGGCGGCATCGGCGGATGCGCTCGTATCTCCGGTGGCTTTCACCGTGCTCAACGTCGACCAGTCCTCAAGACCGGTCAGTCGCGTGTACGTTTCGCCGGACAGCCATCCCGTGGCATCCTTTGCCGATGTGGAGGCGATGCAAACCTTTTCCGCCCCACCTACCGACACGTTCACTTTCACATCGTCGTCAACCAGACCGCTCACGCCAGGGTCCGTTACGACATAACGGCTTCCGGATACCTGCGTCTGCGCCGTAATCGTACGACTGGGCTTCCACTCGGTGGCGTTCATAAGACCAAGCCCGATGGACGCTACGGCGAGCAGACCCAGGATCGGTGTCACCACACCGCGCATCAGCCTCGCATGGTGACGCGCCTTCTTTTCTGCACTTGGCTCGTTATCCATGGCTTCGACCTCGGATTCGTTTGTCCGTTTCAAAAAAACTCATAGCACCACCATTCTAACAATAGGGCGTTATACCCGGAAAATCAGGGTTCCCGGCTAGAGTGAGTTGTCATGCATTCACATAAGATCACCATGTTGCTCCGTTCCGCTCTGGCGGCCGGATGCGCGCTGGCCATGTGCGCCACGCTTGCCGGCTGTTCCAACGGCTCCGACTCCTCCAGATCCGACAAGGATTCCTCCGATTCCTCCAAGCAGACGGTCAATATGGACCAGATCTCCGGCATCACCGCCACCGGCAAGCTCGGTGAGAAGCCGAAGGTCACCTTCAAAACACCGATGACGGTGCAGAACAACACGTACGCGATCCTTCAGAAGGGCGACGGCGATACCATCCAGAAGGGCGACCGCGTGTGCGCCCAAGGCATTGCGATAAACGTCAAGGACGGTTCCGAACTCATGAGCTCATGGGAGAAGAACACCCCCGACTGCTCCATCCTGCTGTCCGACTCGAACCTCAAGCAGATCGAACCGTACAAGGCGATGATCGGGCAGAAGCTCAACACCTCCATCGCATTCGGCATCAACGACAGCAATTCCGCGAACACCTCGTACATCCTCGTCTACACGCTCGTATCCAAGTCAAAGGATCTCACCCGTGCCGAAGGCGACCAGGTCACCGATGTTCCGGCGAATCTACCAAAGGTGACGCTGGGCAAGAACGGCAAGCCGTCCATCGATATGAACGGTCAGGGCTCGGTCGACAAGCAGATCACCCAGACGCTCATCAAGGGCAAGGGCACGAAGATCACGAATTCTATGACCGCCGTGGTGAAATACACCGGTTGGACGACCGACGGCAAGCAGTTCGATTCCTCGTGGGATAAGAACACGACGTTCGACGCCGACGTCTCATCGTCCGGGCAGATCATCCAAGGCTGGAAGGATGGCCTGATCGGTCAGACGGTCGGCTCGCAGGTACTGCTGGTGATCCCGCCCGACAAGGGCTACGGCAATAAGGCTTCCGGCTCGATTCCGGCGAATTCCACGCTGGTGTTCGTGGTCGATATTCTCGCCGCGTACTGATCGGTTGCCCTAGCCGTTCCGTAGCGGATTTCAATCGGCGGATTTCGGCCGATATAGCGAAGGAGCCTTCCCGGGTATCGGGAAGGCTCCTTTTCAGTTTACGGCTCGACCTGTTGCCCAAGCGTAGCCCGAGCCGCGGTTCAGTCCTCAGCGCGGAGAACGCCGTCACGCATTGCATAGCAATAATCGGCGATCTGGTTGAGTTCATCGAAGTGATGGGATGCGATGATGACGGTGGCGCCCCGATCCCGTTGACGTCGCATTTCCTCAAGGAACATCGCCACGGATTCCTGATCCAATCCGTTCGTCGGCTCGTCCAGCACGATGAGGTGCTGGTGTTCCATCAGCGCTTGCACGATGGCGAGCTTCTGCCGCATACCCAGCGAATACGATTTCACCTTGGCGTCGGCATGATCCAGCAGATCGAACAGTCGCAGCAGCCGTTCCGTTTCCTCCTGATCGAAATCCTTATTGATACCGGCCAGATATTCCAGATTCTGCATACCGGTTTCAGACAGCACGAATCCCGGATTCTCAATGATCACACCCACGGAGTCCGGCAACTTCCGATTGAACACGACAGGCTCGCCGTTCATGGTCACCGTGCCCGCGTCCAATCGGATGAACCCGCAGATCGCACGCAGCAACATGGTTTTGCCTGAACCGTTCGGCCCCACCACGCCGTAGATTCTTCCGCGTTCGAACCCGGCGCTGACATCCCGCAGCACCTGCTTGTTCTTGATGGTCTTCGACGCATGATCGATGGTGATGTACATGATGTTCTCCTTACGAAACGACTATGATTCAGATGATTTCCAGACGCTCGAACAGCGCATAATTCGCCACGATCAGCGCCGCCGTCAGAACGCCCAATGTCACGCTCCAATTCGGTACGCCCAGAGGCGATTCGAGCAGCCAGCGCATCAACGGCATATACGACAACGGCACGATGTACAGCACCATTGCCGCAAGATAACCGTAGGGGCGGTTCCTGCCGAGATAGCCCAGGTTGATGATCAATGCCAACACCAGCAACGTCCAGCCCGCGCATACCGCACCGATCATCAGCTGTTTGGGGGACGCGTACACCACATGAAGGGCCACAGCCAGCTGCACGCCGGCATAGAAGAGGCAATACGCCCCCACTATCGCGCAATATCCAAGGAATCTCGGTAGACCTCGGGGTCTGCGCACATACACCATCGTCTCGGGAATGCTGAGATATTCCGAAGGGCGTTCGAGCATCAACGCCACACCAACCACCATGAATCCGATGGCGTACAGGTTGCTTTCCAATCCGGACGGCATGTATGACTCGGGGGCGCGGAACATGCCGATGAAAATCCTGCAATCCTGGCCGCTCGTGTAAAAACGGTACGTCATCGCCACGTACATGAGCACAAGCATCAGACGAAGACCGTTGCCTTCACGCAATATCTGGACGATTCGCCTCCAAGCCATCATGACAACCTCAATCTGTCACTACAGTTGAACGCGGCCATGTTCGCCATCGTTAGCAGTATGCAGTAACCGATGAAAGGCGCTACTTGCCGGACAAGCACCGCCACCAAGGAATCGCCGATCGGGTACCAGAAATAGAAAGCGTATCGAGTCAGATCTCCGGGCATCAGTTTCAGACAGAAATCGGCGATGATGGGAATGGCGATGGCAGGCGGCAGAATCTGCCCCCATGGTATACCCAGATTCATCAACAGCCACACAAGCAATGCGACCGACATGTTCATCATGAACAGTTGCAGCAGCATGACCACGCATAGCGACCATTGTCCCGATTCACACAGACTGCCCTTAAGCATGTTCGCCACAACGAAAAGAACCCAGGCACTTGCAGCTATGGACAACGCAACAAGAGCCAGCCACGCGGCATTCAGACGGAATTCGTCTCGCGGGTCTCGTCGTACACGTTCGAATGCGCCAAAACGTGCGCAGCCCATGCAAAACAGCATGAGATTCGCAGGCAGAATCACACGCTCCGCGAGCTCCACCATGCAGCCTCGATACAATACTGGCAACGGCATAGACTGTTGCAACACTGATAAGTAGTACGCTAAACCGCAAGCAGCTGCAATCCACATGAGACCCCGCACATGCGCGGAAACACGTCTGATCGGCATAAACAGATCGTTAATCATGGCGCTTCCTTTGCAGCCAGCACAATACGGCTACTATCGCCGGGAAACCGACCAAGGTCATAGCGATGCCAATAAGGTTCGCGATGTTCGCCCCAGGCGTTTCGAAACCATCAAGTTGGAGATAGAGAATTGGATTCAGTTCCTCAACATGGCTTGATATGGAGGAAAGCTGGATTATCCCCGGAAGCATCCACCACAACAGCAGGAAGGCAACCGGCACGAGCACTTCCACGTTCCGATGCCTTACGAACGGCGAAATCGCAACAGCCAAGCATGCAAACAATCCTGACAGTGCCGCCATTAGCAGTCCGACGACGACAATGCACAGCACCTGGTTGAACCGATAAATCGGATAAACCCATCCATTCGCGGAAATCAGAATGAATTGGAAGCTCGCAATATCGACATCCGAACTCTCCACGCCATCGATAAACGACAAATGGGGATTTCCCCCAGCAGCAAGGAGAACATCGATGACGTAGGGGAGCACGCCTCCCAGAGCTCCCAGCAGAAAACCCGAGCACAAGGAGGTGCGTTCCACGACGCCATAGCTTGAACGAGCCTGCAGAAACGTCAATCTGCCACTGCGACGTTCCACGGCCAGTGTGCTTCCTCCAGCTAGTGCGGCCAGAAAAGGAAACAGAAACTGATATAGCGTAGTTCCACTGCCATAGCTGGAAAACAACAGCGTCTCGTCCAAGAACGTCGGCTGGTGATATGGCAGTCTATATCCCGCATGTCGTATCGTCCACCACTGAAAGATGGCTATGACTACCGCCAGCACTAACACCAGTAGGAAACGAATGCTCAATAACCCACGTCTGATCTGTCCACAAAGCAAAGAACCATTGATCATTCTCACACAACCTTCTCCAACGATTCGATTGTCGGAGGCACAGACATCATGTACCTCCAACAATCGATTTCAGACGGAATCCGGGCTCCAAACGCCCCAGGCCTGAGTCACGTCATTGTATTTGGCCGTATTCTGCAGCCTGAGATGTATCTGGCACGGCTTATATCCATTATTTTCAAAAGCATACTGACTAATTTTTCTTGACTGGCCAGTTGTGAAGTTCACCGTGCTCGATTTCACATCGTTATTTGAATAGCCTAGTGCCCAAGCCCGAATCGTGCGATTCTTTGTAACAGAGTCAGCTTTGATATACGCATAGGATGCATCCTGCTTCTGCCGATTCGGAGTATCTGAGGTCTCCCAATTTTTTAAGTACGCACTCCATGCGGTATCACCATGATTGTTAGCCATGGCGGGAGCCGCAAAACAGCACATAGAGGCAACAGCAGCGAGAATAGCCATACAGCATCTCATCATTCTGCTCATACGTAGTGATTTCATCATTGAAACCTTTCTTCTGCAATGATTCGCAAGGCCGAATGCCTTGCAGATTCCAATGTAGGGAGATCGTAATGGGAAGCATATGCTATCTGCAGATAGCTGCAGAAATTGCCGTACTGCGAAACGACTTGACAACACACCTCAGGCAACGCGATACACTGCAACCATGGCATTCAAGGGGGATATAGGTATTCGCAGCATACGCATCGGTGTGCTCGACAACGATGCCTGCGCATTGAACTACATCATGCTGATGCTCAAGCAGCTCAACAACAGAAACGGCATGACACTGAATCCATGGACCACTACCTTCCCAGCACGCGCACTGCAGGAATGCCAGCATGGCATGCGGCATACGGATATTCTACTGCTCGACATGGCTTTGAACGGCATCACCGGTCCGCAGGTCGCGCAATCGATTCGTCGCATCTCACCGACCACTGCGATCATTGGTATGACCTCGTATGAGCCGGAACTGTACCAGGCGGAAGCATCGAAGGCCGGCATCACGACGATATTGGACAAGACGACGCTTGCCGACAATCTTCCCAAGGCAATCGTCGACGCATTAGCCGCTCCTCAAGAGTCGATGGAGTCCGAATACGAATCATCCAGCGCACAAACGCCTTTGCCAAAACTTACTGATGCCGAGCAGCGCATCCTTACGCTCAGCGCCTCAGGCCTGAACGCCAAACAGATCGCGACCCGTCTTGGCATTTCCACCGACACCGTTTTCTCGCACCGACGTAATATCAAGACGAAATTCCATATTTCCGACTGGCATGACGTCATCGCACAGAGTCGACAGCTGCATATCATCTGAACCTATTGCAATGATTGCGATACCAACAATAACGCGCACTTCACTCTCAAGGAAGAGGACGAATGACCGCACATACCTCTACGCTCCGACGGCTCCTGCAAGCCATGCCACGCACAGCACTTACCACATGCACATGCGTGCTCGCCATTGCGGCAATCGCCAATATAGGCGTTGATTGGGGGATTGACGGCTCGGAATGGGTGCGCTACCTATGCTGTGGGCTCGCCGCCACAGTCGCATCCACATGGTTCGCATACAAACCGCAGCATGGAAGCTATGCGGTCATCGTCGTATCCATAGGCGACTTCCTAATCGGAGGTACAGCGTTCGCGCCCATGCTAATTCTGGCGCTGCTTGCCACCGGAAGTATCGGCTATACAAGCCTTGTAGAAGGGGTTTTGGCTGGCATCGCATTGCTTGCGGCCGTGTTCTTCTCACCGTATACAGTTGCGTTTCCCGCCATCGACAACAATCTGCTCTCGTTCCCCTGTCTTATCGCTCTGACTTTAAGCATCAGCGTGCTGATTCGCAGGAACGGGGAACGGCAACGCCAACTACAGCGGGAGCAGACACTGCTTGCCAACGCCGGAATCGCACAACGCCTGCACGACTATACGACGAACGATCTGAGCGACATCGCCATGATGGCCGATCACCAGCTTGCAATATGCGACGATGAGCAGCGGGAAGCGTGGCACAGCGTTAAAAACCTAGCTCTTGATGCACTGACGCATACCCGAAAAGCTATTCGCACACTTGAAAGCGACAAGACAACCGTCAAGCAATACGACGGCACACAGACGTATGACCACCGCCAGAACCAACTCGTCTCCCTGCGGCACAGCAGCACCGCGCCAGCGCAGGCCTCCGAAACCACCGGGATCGATAGACTCGACGAACTTAACAAGCTCATCGCCACCTGCCAGAGCAATCTGGCGGCAAACGGCTACGCAGGCGAGGTCATTCGTTTCGGTACGGAACCGACACAGCTGGGTGACGCGACGGCAACACTTATCATCGGTCTCGTCCGCGAACTGTTCGGCAACATCGCCAAGCATGCCCAGGCATCTGCCGGCTACACCATGCTGATTAGTTGGACCGATGCCGCTTTCGTCATCGAACTTTCCGACGTTCCGGAGCCTAATACCGATGTTGGTCTGCGGTCCGGGCTGGAACGATACCGTCAGACTATCGAGTCGATGCAAGGGCAATGGGACATCGAAGACACAAGTAACCATTGGAACTTCCACGCAGAGGTTCCGTGCCAGCGCACGAACTGAGTCATTTCCTCAAACTATCGACACTGAGCGCACCCCAACGTCGGTAGTTTGAGAGAAGCCCAAACTACCGTCGCTCATGGGGTGCTCACCATCGGTAGTTTGAGGAAACGCTAGAACAGGCGCAGCGAGTCGTCCTCCGTGCCCTTCATCTCCTCGTAGTCGAGAATCAGGCAGCGGAAGCCACGGTCCTCGGCAAGCACGCGGGCCTGCGGGGTGATGGTCTGCGCGGCGAAAATGCCATGCACGGGTGCGAGCAGCGGGTCACGGTTCAGCAACTCGCAATAGCGCGTAAGCTGCTCCACGCCGTCGATGCCGCCATGTCGTTTGATTTCGATGGCGACGTGTTCGCCGTTCGCGTCGATGGCCATGATGTCCACCGGACCGATGGCGGTCGGGTATTCACGGCGGACAAGTTTCGCGCCTTCACCGATGCGTTCGATCTGTTCGGCCAGATAGCGTTGCAGGTGATCCTCGACGCCGTCCTTGATGAGTCCCGGATCCTCGCCCAAATCGTAGGTCTCGTCGGAGTAGATGTGCTGCAAGGTGACTTCGAGCACGTCGGAGGACTTGTCCGAGGTCACGCGAAGCACCTTTTCCGGCGTGGGCGTATCCACGTCGTCGTCCGCGTTCGGCGGGGTGATGTCCTTGAGCGTGCAGGGGGCCGCCATCCAGTTCAACGGCTTGTACGATCCCAATTCGGAGAAGATCAGCAGGCTGTTGTCCGCCTTGACCAGCAGCACGCGCTTGGCGAGCGGCAGCGAGGCGTTCAGACGGCCCGAATATTCGGCGGAGCAATCGGCAACCAGAATTCGCATAAGAGCCCACCCTAGCGCATGGGCACAATCTTCGGTATACGTGCGCATACGCACGCCCGACGCACGCAATCGCCGCATCCCCGCACGCCCGCAGGCATAACAAAAGCGGCGCCCCTTTCGGAGCGCCGCCCAAAGCAGACGATATCGTCTATACGGTCATTCGGCGTTTTCTTCCGCACGCTTAAGCGTGCCGGCGTCCTCGACCGCAACGGTGAGCTTGTTCGAATCGAAGGAAATAAATCCGTCCGCGACTTCGATCACGTGGCGGGTACCGTCCTTCTCAACCACGGCAAGCTTACCCTGCTTAATCAGCGTGAGCACAGGCTCGTGATTAGGCAGAATACCCATCTGACCGCCGGAAGCGGGAATGGTGACCTGCAACGCCTCTCCGCTCCACACCGGGTGTGCGGCGGAGACGATGTTCACCTGCATCGTGGCTTTCTCGCTCATCAGTCACCAAATTCCTTCTGCATGTCGTGCCACTTGCGCTCGAGATCCTCGATGCCGCCGATGCCGGAGAAGGCCTGCTCGGGCACGTTGTCGTACACGCCGTCGCAGATGCGGGTGAAGGCTTCGATGGTCTCGTCGGCCGGCACGTAGGAACCCGGACGACCCGTGAACTTCTCGGCCACGTAGAAGTTCTGGCCGAGGAACTGCTCGATACGACGAGCACGGTTCACGGTGGTCTTGTCCTCTTCGCTCAGCTCGTCGATACCGATCAGGGCGATGATGTCCTGCAGCTCCTTGTTGCGCTGCAGAATCGCCTTGACGCGGTTGGCGCACTCGTAGTGAGCCTGGCCCACGTAACGCGGATCAAGGATTCGCGAGGTGGAGCTCAGCGGGTCCACTGCCGGGTAGATGCCCTTCGATGCGATTTCACGGGAAAGCTCGGTGGTCGCGTCGAGATGGGCGAAGGTGGTTGCCGGGGCCGGGTCGGTGTAATCATCGGCCGGCACGTAGATGGCCTGCAGCGAGGTGATGGAGTGGCCTCGGGTGGAGGTGATGCGCTCCTGCAGGGCGCCCATCTCATCGGCAAGGTTCGGCTGGTAGCCCACGGCGGAAGGCATACGGCCCAGCAGGGTCGACACCTCGGAACCCGCCTGGGTGAAGCGGAAGATGTTGTCGATGAACAGCAGCACGTCCTGGTTCTGCACGTCACGGAAGTACTCGGCCATGGTCAGTGCGGTCAGCGGGACACGCAGACGGGTACCCGGCTGCTCATCCATCTGGCCGAAGACCAGTGCGGTCTTCTCAAGCACGCCGGCCTCGTCCATTTCGCCGATCAGATCGTTACCCTCACGGGTACGCTCGCCGACGCCGGCGAACACGGACACACCGCCGTGGTTCTGGGCCACGCGCTGAATCATTTCCTGGATCAGCACGGTCTTGCCGACGCCTGCACCACCGAACAGACCGATCTTGCCGCCCTGCACGTACGGGGTGAGCAGATCGATGACCTTCACACCGGTTTCGAACATCTGGGTCTTGGACTCCAGCTGGTCGAATGCGGGCGGGTTGCGGTGGATGGGCCAACGCTCGGTGACGGTGATGGTCTCATCCGGCTTCTTGTTCAGGATGTTGCCGGACACGTCGAAGACGTGGCCCTTGGTCACATCGCCGACCGGCACGGAGATCGGGCCGCCGGTATCGAGCACGGCGGCGCCGCGGACGAGGCCATCGGTCGGCTTCAGTGCAACGGCGCGCACGGTGGAATCGCCGAGGTGCTGCTCGACTTCCAGCGGAATCGTGTGGCTGCCGCTTTCGCCTTCCTCGTTGGCGCCCATGTCGGACAGCTCAACGGTCAGTGCGTTGTAGATGTCGGGCAGATGGCCAACCGGGAATTCAACATCGATAACCGAACCCTGGATACGCGTAACGCGTCCGGCAATCGGCTCAGTAGCTTCTGCAGTCTGGTTCTCAGCCATATGCGTTCCTACTCTTCCTTCTTATTCAGCGCGTCGGCGCTGCCGATGATTTCGGTAAGTTCCTGGGTAATCGAGGCCTGACGCGAAGCGTTGAGCTTGCGGGTCAGATCGTCGATCAGGCTGCGGGCGTTCTCGGTCGCCGTGTGCATGGCATTCTGTCGGCTTGCCGTTTCGGATGCGGCCGCGGTGAGCAGGCATTCGTGGATGCGCGACTGAATGTATTTCGGCAGGATGGCGTCCAGCACCTCGTCCACGCTCGGCTCGAACGCGTACAGCGGGCTCGCTTCGGCGTTCTGGTCGGTGTTGATCTTGGTGGGCTGGTCCGCAATCACTTCGACAGGCAGCATGCGCAGCACGCGCACCTTCTGCACGACCATGTTGATGAACTCGGTGAAGACGATGTAGAGTTCGGAAACCCCGCCGTCCTCATCCGACTTCATGTACGCGTCGACCAGTGCCTTCGAGATCGCTTCGGCGACTTCAACGCCGGGCTTGTCGGTATTGCCTTCCCAAGTACCTGCGATATCGCGGTTGCGATACTTGTAGTACGACACTCCACGACGACCATACACGTACAGTTCCGTCTGCTTGCCCTGCTCATCGAGGCGGGCCAGCAGCGATTCCGTTTCGCGGATGATCGAGGAGGTGTAGGGACCTGCCATACCACGATCCGAGGTGAGGGCGAGAACGGCCACACGGGTGCCGTTCTCGCTTTTCTTCACGATCGGATGATCGATATGGGTGTGCTGTACCAGAGCTTGCACGGCGTCGGAAATCGCATCGCTATACGGCTTCGCGTTCAAGGCGACGTCGCGCGCCTTGGCGATGTGCGAAGACGCGATCATCTCCTGCGCGTTGAAGATCTTCTCCAACGAGCTGGTGGAGGCGATCCTAGATTTCAATGCGAGTTGCGAGCCCATGGATCACTTCTCTCCCGCGACGATCTTTTCCTGCTCGATCGGGGCGGCGTGCTCCGTGTCGGGCTTCTTCTCGACCAGCGGCTTGCCTTCGCTGGTGACGAAGGTGGCACGGAACTCATCCACTGCCTTGTCGAGGGCTGCCTCGGTGTCGGCGGTGAAGTCACCCGTTTCGCGGATGGTCTTGAGGATATCGGTGTTGTGCTCCAGGTAGTCCAGCATGCCCTTTTCGAACGGCAGCACGTCGTTCAACGGCAGGTCGTCGATCTTGCCGTGGGTACCGGCCCACACGGAAGCGACTTCCTGTTCCATCGAATACGGCGAGAACTGCGGCTGCTTGAGCAGCTCGGTCAGGTGCGCGCCACGGTTCAGCTGGGCCTTGGATGCCGCATCCAGATCGGAGGCGAACATGGCGAAGGATTCCAGCGAACGGTACTGGGCCAGGGAGATCTTCAGCGTACCGGAGACCTTCTTCAGTGCCTTGGTCTGTGCGGCGCCACCGACTCGGGAGACGGAGATACCGACGTCCACGGCAGGACGCTGGTTGGCGTTGAACAGGTCGGACTGCAGGAAGATCTGACCGTCGGTGATGGAGATCACGTTGGTCGGAATGTATGCGGACACGTCGTTCGCCTTGGTCTCGACGATCGGCAGACCGGTCATCGAGCCACCGCCAAGGTCATCGGAAACCTTGGCGCAGCGCTCCAGCAGACGGGAGTGCAGGTAGAAGACGTCGCCCGGGTACGCTTCACGCCCCGGCGGGCGACGGAGCAGCAGGGAGATCGAACGGTAGGCTTCGGCCTGCTTCGACAGGTCGTCGAAGACGATCAGGACGTGCTTGCCGTGGTACATCCAGTGCTGTCCGATGGCGGAACCGGTGTAGGGGGCGATGTACTTGAAGCCAGCGGAATCGGATGCCGGGGACGCCACGATGGTGGTGTACTCCATGGCTCCGGACTCTTCGAGGCTCTGACGCACGGAGGCGATGGTGGAGCCCTTCTGGCCGATGGCCACGTAAATGCAGCGGACCTGCTTCTTCGGGTCGCCGGATTCCCAGTTGGCCTTCTGGTTGATGATCGTGTCGATTGCGATAGCGGTCTTGCCGGTCTGGCGGTCGCCGATGATGAGCTGACGCTGACCGCGGCCGATCGGTGTCATGGCGTCGATGGCCTTCAGGCCGGTGGACATAGGCTCGTCGACCGGATGACGGTGCATGACGTCCGGTGCCTGGGCTTCCAGGATACGGCGGCCTTCGGTCTTGATCTCACCCATGCCGTCGATAGGACGACCCAGCGGATCCACGACGCGACCAAGGTAGCCATCGCCGACGGGCACGGAGAGCACTTCGCCGGTACGGCGCACTTCCTGGCCTTCCTCGATACCAGCGAAATCACCGAGGATAACCACACCGATTTCGCGAGCATCAAGGTTGAACGCCAGGCCCTGCGTGCCGTCCTCAAAGGTCAGCAGCTCGTTGGCCATGCAACCAGGCAGACCTGTCACGTGCGCAATGCCGTCACCGGCCGTCGCGACATATCCCACTTCCTGAGTGGGGGTGTCGGTCGGCTTGTACGCTTGGACGAAATCGTCCAACGCCTTGCGCACCGAGGCAGGATCAATGGTAAGTTCTGCCATGATCTCTCCTTTATTGTTGTGTAAAAATCTATTTGTTCAGCGCTGGCGACCGTTCAGGATACGGTCTTCACGCTGCGCCGCAAGTTCTCCAGCTGCGCCACCACGGTGTTGTCCGTGACCTCGTCGCCCACCTGCACACGCATGCCGCCGAGTACCGACGGATCGACCACGCAGTCGATGTGGACCGCGTGTCCGACCTTCTTGGAGTACACCGCGACAAGCCTGTCGATCTGGGCCTGGCTCAGTGGCGTCGCCGTGGTCACGATGACCATGGACTCGCCCATATGGCGGGAGAGCTTGTTGATCAGCCACTGAATGGTTTCCAAGTAACGGCGCTTGCGCAGGTTCTCCGTGGCGTGCTCGGCCAGACGCATCGTGACCTTGTTGAGGCCCTTGCCGTCGAACAGCTCATGGAAGAACTTGACGCGGGCTTCGCTCGACACGGTCTCGTCGTAGAGCTTGGCACGCACCACCGGAACGTTCAGCAGCGCGGAATGCAGTTCCGCCAGCTCGATGGCCACCTGCAGCGTGCTGTCGGTGGCATCCGCGTAGTACATCATCGCATCCACGCCGAAATCCTCGACCGCGTTCGCGATATCGGTGGCACGGCTCCAACGGCGCCTGACGACTTCGGTCATGATCTCCATGGTCATCGGATGCACCTGATCGCCCAGCAGGGTGTTCAGGACCGCAACCTTGTCCTCAAGGGGTCGCGACACGTCGGTAAGCGCACGTTCGATACGGATGTTGCCGTCGAGCAGCGAGGTGATGACGAACAGCTCATTGCCGATGCGCCATGCATCCTCACGGGTATCACGCAGCTTGGATGCCAGCAAATCACGCGATTCGCGATCAGCTATACGAGATGCCTCTCCTCGCATGATGTCACCTGCCTTTCTCTCTGCCTGATATCACTGCTTGTCCGAATCCATGCCGTCGATCAGCTGATCGATCATGGACGACTGCACCTTCTCGTCCTGAAGCTCGCTGCCCAGGATCTTGCCTGCCAGAGCCGTAGCCAGAGCGCCGACCTCACCCTTGAGCGAGACCAGAGCCTGCTGCTGCTGCGATGCGATGGCACGCTGTGCGCTGGCGGTGATCTGGTTGGCGTCGGCCTCCGCACGGGAACGGGCGTCGGCAACGATATGGGATGCCTCGGCGCGTGCGTCGTCGCGGATCTTGGAAGCCTCGACACGGGCGTTGCTCAGCTGAGCCTCGTACTTGGCCTTGGCCTCGTCGGCATCCTTCTGGGCCTGCTCGGCCTTGGCGATGCCTCCCTCGATCTTTGCCGCACGCTCATCGAACACGGCCTGGAACTTAGGCAGGAAGAACTTGTAGAAGAACAGGGCGACGATGACCAGAATGATGGCCGACCAGACGATGTCGTACACCTTCGGGACGAACAGCATGATTCCGCTTTCAGCCAATGTCTCCATATCCGCCTCCTTTCACTTCGTTCGTTGTATTACCGGTTCCTTCGGATCAGGCGAAGATGAAGCCAGCGACGATACCCAGCAGGGCAAGGAACTCGATCAGACCGAAGCCGATCCACATCAGGGTCTGGATCTTACCGCCGAGCTCAGGCTGGCGGGCGGTGGACTCAATGGCCTTGCCGAACACGATGCCGACGCCGATGCCGGGGCCGATGGCGGCGAGGCCGTAGCCGATGGCGCTCAGATTACCGGAAACCTCAGCGAGCGTGATGATATCCATGGGTTGATTCCTTTCTAACTGAATTCGTGGTAACGAATTACAAATCTTTGTTGCGGTACGTCAGTCCTCGGGGTAGCTGAGGTTGATGTACACGGTGGAAAGCGTGGCGAAAATGAACGCTTGCAGATACGCCACGAAGCCTTCGAATAGGGTCATGATGAAGCCGAACACGAAGGTTGCCGCGCCGAATGCGGCCATCCAGTTGTGGGCTTCGATCAGGAAGAACTGCGTTGCGGAGAAGCACAGGGCCACGATGATGTGGCCGGCGAGCATGTTGGCGAAGAGTCGGACCGTCAGGGAGACCGGGCGGATGACGACCACGTCAAGCAGCTGGATGGGGATGGCGATGATGAGCACTGGTGCCGGGACGCCCTGAGGGATGCATTCCTTCTTCAGGTAAGTGAAGAAGCCCTGCTCACGGCAGGCGGTGCGCCAATACTGCACGAAGGTCCACAGCGCGAATGCCAGCGGCATCATGATCGTCGCGGTGGCGGCGATGTTCATGCCGGGGATGATGCCGCAGATGTTGAACATCAGGATCGTGAAGAACAGCGTGGTGATCATGGGAACGTAACGCTTTCCTCGCGTCTCGCCCATCACCTCGTATACGATCTTGTCGCGTACGTATTCGATGCCCCACTCGATGAACCCCTGCCAACGGCTGGGGATGAGTTTCGCCTTGGCGGCGCTCACTCCGAGCACGGCCAACATGATGACCACCATGACCAGGCGCACCAGGATGATGCGGTTGATGGCGAATGGGGTACCGGCGAAAAGGATCTCCGGGGGAAGGAATTCATCAACGGTGGGGATCTCCGGCCCGTTCGCGGCAAGTGTGAGCCCGGACAATAGCGTCTCGTGCATTCTTCGCGCCTCCTACTTCTTCATGCCTGTTGCCAGTTTATCCCCAAACGGCCACCCAATGTGACCGGTCGGTAACATCTTCGGGCATCTCGGTTCGGCTCGCGGGCTCATGTCGGCAGGGCACAAATCGAGGGGATTCAAACTGCCTGATCGGCATCCAATCTCGAATGGCTAGGTGAAAATTATTCGCCATCTCGTAGACGAACGCAACGGAGACGACGATAAACCGTGATTTTGCATGGATTCGTTCGGCGTTTCACATTTGGGCGAATCGCTTGATGTTGACAAAACCGACTTTTTCGTTAGCACTAACATCCGCTACATGACAACGTTTTCCGTCTGTTATGCGGTGTCGGAAAATGGACCGGACGTGTCCACAGAGAGAACTTTTAAGTCCGGAATATGGACGTTTTTATGATCACAATGCGGATTCATATGGGTCGAAATGCGTGTCGGCGGTGCCCGGAATCACCTTCCGGGCACCGCCAACACGTCAAACGATGCACATCACCGCTCGTGAATCACGCCATATCCATCGTGTTCGAACGGACGGAAATCGTCGGCGCGGGGGCCCGCCGGCTCATGCCGGATCGCACGGTCGGTGCCGAGCTTCTTATGCGCCCTGAGCTCCGGCACTTCGGTCAGATCGTACGGCGTGGTCTGATACACCCAATTGAGCCAGTTGCGCCACAACAGGTTCGCGTGCGCACGCCAGGCGAACAACGGTTCCAGCTTCGGATCGTCATGCGGGAAATAGTTCTTCGGGAACGGCACGTTGGTCATGCCCTTGGCCATGTCACGCTCGTACTCCTCGGCGAGCGTCATCTTGCCATACTCCCAGTGGCCCAGCGCGAACACTTCGGAGAAATCGCGCGTGGCGATCAGGCCCGGACCGGACTCCGGCCCCCAAGTCAGAATCTGCAGATCGGGATTGGCGCGCACATCGCGCTCATCCACGCCGGCGAGACGGGAATGCGGCTGCAACGCGATCTCGTCGAAGCCGTTGGTCAGGAAGCAGTACTCGTCCTGCAGGCACTGCGGGAAGACGCCGAAGATCTTCTCCGGCAGGTCGACCTTGTGCACGCCGTACCGCTCGTACAGCGCACCCATCGCACCCCAGCACAGGTACATGGTGGAGAACACGTGCGTGGACGCCCACTCGAGGATCCGCTGGAATTCCTCCCAGTAGTCGACCTGCTCGAAGGGCATGTGTTCCACCGGGGCGCCCGTCACCACGAAACCGTCGTAATAGTTGTCCTTCAGCGCATCCAGCGTTTCGTAGAACTTCACCAGATGGTCGGCGGACACGTGCGTCGCCTCGTGGGTGGAGGTTTTCATGAAGTCGATCTCGACCTGCAGCGGGCTTTTCGAGATGAGCCTGAGCAGCTGCGTCTCGGTTTCGATCTTCTTCGGCATCAGATTCAAAATCACCAGCCGCAGCGGGCGGACGCGCTGCCGCTCCGCCTCGGTCTTCTCCAACGCGAAGATACGCTCCGAATCGAGGATGGCTCTGGCCGGAAGGCCACTGGGAATCTTGATAGGCATGGTTTACATTATGCAGTGCACCATGCCAAGCGGCTTGGAAACATTCACGACACGCGCAGAGTTGACATACGCATCCCTCCGCTTATAATAGGTAGAGCTGTCAAAAAGACAAGCCGTCGCGGGGTGGAGCAGCTCGGTAGCTCGCTGGGCTCATAACCCAGAGGTCCATGGTTCAAATCCATGCCCCGCTACCAATGGAAGGCCGGGAATCGCAAGATTACCGGCCTTTGTCGTACTCTCACGCTGCCGTGGGATGTTTGGCGGTAATTGCCGTTACCTATTTATCTTCCCTGTCGTCATCACCGTGATCCCGTTACAGTGATTCACGCCGGTGGGCCATGACCAGGATCAGGATGCCCGAAGCGAGCGCCATCAGCGCCATGACGACGGCGAAGACCACATCACTGCCCGTCGAGGCAAGCGGTTTCTCCGGCTCACCGGGTTGCTCGACCTCCTCATCGACCGGCTCCTCCGGTTCCTCCGGCTTCTCTTCCTCGGGTTCCTCGATCACCCTCGCCTGCTCCCACTGGTCATCGTAGGCGCTGGCGGCGGGCATGACTCGATCATCGCCGGGGAACGTCCATACGAACGCATACCAGCCGTGCTCCTCGGCGACGATGTTCACCGGATCACCGTGCGCGTCCAACGCACCGGCACCCACCCGGATGCGCCCGTTCCTGGCCGGCACATCCCATGTGCCGATCAGCTTGTGATGTTCATCCTCCTGCGGCACTTCCGCACCGGACGGACGGTATTCGTCATCGCTGCCCGGATCATCCCTGTCACCGGACCACCACACGCTCACCTTCGCATACTCCTCGTCGGCGCCGATGCCGAACTCCTCATCTCCCTTGAACTCGCCATGATCCTCGGGGAATCCGGTCACGGTGATGGTGTCGCTGAGCTGCGCACCCAATGACGGGCTGTGCTCGGTGATCGTCGACTCCACTTCCACTTTGGCACGGTTCACGTTCGTCTCCTCGGCTTCAAGGAACATGCTCACAGCATCCTTCGTGACATATTCGCCCGCCTTCCCCGCTTGCTCGGAAGCGTCGAACGCCCACACCCACGTGCCGATACCGCCACGCGACGGCGTACGGTACTGCTCATCGCCGCCCGGCTGCGTCACGGCAGTGACGGTTTTCCTCTGCCCCGGCCCTGTGAACGCTGCGGAACCATACGCCGCAGGCTTGTGCCCACGCTTCGCGATGCGTTCGAGGAACGCCTCGACGCTCTCCCCATCGCCCGGCTTCAGCGGATCGCCCAGCTCATTGGCGCGAATCGCATCGAAATAGTATCCTTTGGCCTGCAACCCCAAGCCTTCGGGCCAATGACTATCGGCACCGGTCACGGTGGATGTGACCTCATCGCTCACCGTCTCACCGGCATCCACGATCTTCCTCGAAGCGACCGTGGTCACACCGGGCGTGAAATCCTTGCGCACCTTGAACGTGATGCCGTCGCCCGACACTTCGCTTTGGCTGCCATAGCATGCGTAATCCTGATTACTCACCAACTGCAATACGCTCGGTACCTCATAACGCGTATCCACCTTCACCTCACCGGCACCGGTGGCATGCCATGCGTGACGAATCGCGGTATTCCCCGAAACACCGCTCACCGTTTGTCCGCCATCATCGAACCGGGCCGGACCGCTCAGACTGACGGTATAGGGAACACCCGCGAGCGCCTTGCCATTGCTTCTCACCAGCACATCCACCCAGCCGGAACGCTTGCCCTCCACCATCTGGCTGGAAACCTGCAAGCCGACCGGCAGGTTCACACCGGCCTCGCTCCACAAACGATCCGCAATCGCCCCCAAATCCGGGTATTGCGCGGAAATAACCGCCCAATGGCGAGCCCACGCCTGCACGTCGAGTTCCATATACCTATGCACCAGCACGCCGATGGCGGCATGCGTTTTCGCATCACGACTGTTCTGATAGCGGTTCGCAAGCCAAGCGATGCGACGTATGTTCTCGTTATCCCCCACCGGCCGTTCAGCCGAATAGTCGCTGCTGGAATCCGCGCCCGCCTTCATGCAGTAGGCGAGCCTGCCATCAGGCAACTGTTTGATTGCGCCGATTAACAGATTCCTGCCGTCGACGCGATACCACAGATTCGTGCCGGGCGGCGGCTCATTCAACGTCGCCGCGAACGCGCTCGCCGAGCTTGCCATCATCATCACGAACGCGATGACGATCGCCGCCAACATGGAAAGGTAGCGCCATGGTTTTGTGGCCATATTCTTCCTCCTATATACATATGGTGTCGCCCTGCCGGCCGCGATGCCGGGGGCTACCACCGAGACTGCCAGATGCCGCACAGACATTCCACGTTTTCCTCCCCCTGTGGTCGGAACCCCCTTCGCCGGGCGTGTTGTGGATAAATCCAAGCGCCGGTTATGCACATTTCGCCGCTCACGGCACATGTCACGTGAAGTTGTCCACAACGACGGGGGTAATATCCCCAAACTCGTCCACATTCTTCGCTGTCCCGCACATACAATAGGAACGAAACCATTATGAGTAGCAAGGAGAAGGCTGCATGTCGACGAAGACGACCGATAATACAGCAGGGAAGAACGCGGAGTCATCCGCGAAACCGACAACCGGTGCGGCGGAGCGCACCACAGCGAGGAGGACCAGGCGCACCGCCAAGGCCACGCCCATAATTCAAGGCGAAGCCCCGGCTCCCGTCATTCCCGTCACCGAACCCGGCCAGTTCGGCCGCGTCAACGTGATGGACATCACCCCGAACGAGGAGCATGGCGTCTTCCCGGCGCGCGTGGAGCTCGGCGAGGCGTTCGAAGTCACCGCGCAGGTGTTCATCGAAGGACGCACCAAGGTCGGCGCGACCGCCGTGGTGCGCAATCCGCGCGGCAAGGAAATGCTGCGCCTGCCGATGACATGCGTGAACCCTGGTCTGGACCGTTGGACCGTGACGTTGAAGTGCGGCGAGCGCAGCGACGTCAAGCCGTGGGAGGACGGCTTCCCCAAGGTGAAGCGTCAGCTCGGCGAGTGGACTGTCACCGTGGAAGGTTGGGAGGACACCTACGCTTCCTGGCTGCATGACGCCACCATCAAGGTGGAAGTGAACGATGATGTGGAGAACGCGCTGATCTCCGGCTCCCGGCTGCTCGCACGCTGGGCGCTCGCCGATGATTCCAAGCTCAACGCCCGCCAGCGCAAGACGTTGGAGGCCGCGGCCGCGACCATGGCGGACACCACCCTCTCCCCCGAGGAGCGTCTCGCCGCCGCCACCGACGATGCGATCAGTGAACTGCATGCGACGAATCCGCTGCGCGACGGCCTGTCGCCGAGCGCCCCGCAGCGTTTCAAGGTGGAACGTCCGAAGTCCAGCTTCGCCGCCTGGTACCAGTTCTTCCCGCGTTCCGAAGGCGCGACCTTCGATACGGAGACCGGCAAGATCAAGCAGGGCACGCTGGTCACCGCGCTGTCCGGTCTGGAACGTGCGAAGGCGGAAGGCTTCGATATCGTCTATCTACCGCCGATCTTCCCGATTGGCGTGACGAACCGCAAGGGCCGCAACAATGCTTTGGTGGCCGGTCCCGACGATCCGGGCTCCCCGTTCGGCATCGGTTCGGCGCTGGGCGGTCATGACACCGTGGATCCGCTGCTGGGAACCATGGATGATTTCAAGGCGTTCTGCGCCCGTGCGCATGAGCTCGGCTTGGAGGTCGCGCTCGACTTCGCCCTGCAGTGCTCCCCCGACCACCCGTGGGTCAAGCAGCATCCGAACTGGTTCCGCACCAAGCCTGACGGCACCATCGCGTTCGCCGAGAACCCGCCGAAGAAGTATCAGGACATCTACCCGATCGACTTCAACGCCGACATGGCCGGCATCGAAAAGGAAGTCGAACGCATTATGAACCTGTGGATCGCCGCCGGCGTGACCTTCTTCCGCGTCGATAACCCGCACACCAAGCCGGTGCGTTTCTGGCAGGATGTGATCGCCGCGGTCACGAAGAAGCACCCCGAAGTGCTGTTCCTCGCTGAAGCGTTCACCCGCCCCGGCATGATGCGCGCGCTGAGCTATGCGGGCTTCACCCAGTCTCACTGCTACTTCCCGTGGCGTAACACCAAGGAGGAGCTCGAAAAGTACCTGCTGGAGACCAACGGCGACAACGGTTACTACCAGCACAACACCTTCTGGCCGACCACGCCCGACATCCTCACCGACTATGTGCGCGACAACGGCGTGGCGGGCCATGCCGTCCGCGCGGTGCTGGCCGCCATGGGTAGCCCGAGCTGGGGCATCTACAACGGTTTCGAACTCGTGGAGAACAAGCAGCGCCCCGGTTTCGAGGAGCAGATCGACAACGAGAAGTACGAGGTCAAGGTGCGCGACTGGGAGGATGCCGACAAGTACGGCATCGCCGAGCTGCTGACCAGCCTGAACAGGATCCGCCGCGAGTATGCCGACGTGTTCAGCTACCACAATGTGAGCATCCTGCCGTCGTCCGATCCGAACATCCTCGCGTTCGCCCGCCACACGCCCGCCGAGCTGACGAGCACCGGCAAGGCCGAAACGCTGGTCGTGGTGGTGAATCTTGACGGTCATAACGCGCATCAGTCGGAAGTGCATCTGGAGATGCCTGATTTCGATATCGATCCGCAGTGGGGCGCGCATATGCGTGAAGAGCTTACGGGCCGTGATTTCGCGTGGAGCTGGGACAACTTCGTCTCGCTCGCCCCGTGGGCCGACGTCGCGCACGTGTTCCACATCGTCCGCTAGTTCCAACATAGTCAGCGATACGACGGGTGCCCGAACCGGAACCATCGATTCGGGCACCCGTCGCCTTACCCATGACGTGCCTGCCGTACTTCGGCGGAAAGAGGTATTGTGGGTATCGGAAATACAACCTGCCCCATCTCAAGGAGAAACGAAATGGCAGAAACCTTCAACGTCGTGGTGGAGATCCCGCGCGGCTCCAAGAACAAGTACGAAGTCGACCACGAGACGGGCCGCGTGTTCCTGGACCGCACCCTGTTCACCTCCATGGGCTACCCGGACGATTACGGCTACATCGACGGCACCCTGGGCGAGGACGGCGATCCGCTGGACGCGCTGGTCATGATCCCGAACTCCGTGTTCCCGGGCTGCGTGGTCGAGTGCCGCGCCGTCGGCCTGTACCACATGGTGGACGAAGCCGGTGGAGACGATAAGGTCCTGTGCGTGCCCGCCGACGTGCGTTTCGACGACATCAAGGATGTCGAGGATGTGTCCGAGTACCACAAGGCTGAAATCAAGCACTTCTTCGAGCAGTACAAGGCCCTGGAACCGGGCAAGGAAGTGCTGCCCGGCGATTACTGGACCGGTGCCGCCAAGGCCGAGGAGGAGATCGTCGCCGCTCGCAAGCGTCTCGCCGAAAGCGAGAAGTGACCGACCGGATCAACCGATGATTCCCGCATGATGGCGGGAAACCGGCGAACCGCGACATCGCATAACGACATCGCATAATGGGAAACCGCCCTTGTTTCGAGGGCGGTTTCTGCGTATCATGTGCCCTTGTAATTGACGACATGCGAACAGTATTCGCTGAATTCAAAGCCCGCCGCAGGTGAGGCAGTTCTATGTCGGTACCCCTAGGCGTAGGCGGTTCACCCCGTCGAGGCCCATCCCGTGGGGAGACCGGCGGGATGAACCTTTGTTCAAACCCATGTTGCAGACATTTCTTATCGCAATTTCCGTTTCCATGGACGCGTTCGCCGTCTCCATCGGCAAGGGATTGACCGTCAAACGGCTCCGCGTGATGGACGCACTGAAAAGCGCCTTGTGGTTCGGCGGTTTCCAGGCGTTGTTCCCCATACTCGGCTATTTCGCGACTTCCACGTTCAGCCGATACGTGACGGCGGTGGATCATTGGATCATTTTCTTCCTGCTCATGCTGATCGGCGGCAGTATGGTGCGCGAAGCGTTCGAGGAGGATGAGGAGAACGCCAAGGAGACGCCGGAATTCGACTGGCATCACATGCTGCCGATCGCGTTCGCGTGCAGTATCGACGCGTTCGCCGTCGGTGTGAGTTTCGCGTTCATGAATCTCAACATCTGGCTGTCTGCGGCCATCATCGGCGTGACGACCGGCCTGTTCGCGGTCGCCGGACTGTGCATCGGCAGGCTGTTCGGCTCGCATTGGCAGAAGCCCGCGCAGATCATCGGCGGTTTCGTGCTGATGCTCATCGGCGTGAAGGTGCTGCTGGAGCATCTGAGCATCATCGGCTTCTGAGAATGCGAGACCGGTACGAACACATACCGGTAGACGACCCGATAAACGCCTGATAAACGAAAGCCCTGCGGTTCACAACCGAACCGCAGGGCTTTTATGTCTCTATCTTGTAGTCGCTTAAGCCGCCTGTATCCGCAGATCAACAGCCGACGATCTGAACCAGCAGCGCGGCGGCGAACACCACTAGGCCGAACAACATCACCGGCAGCATGGCCACACCGACCCACGGTTCACGCGCGTCCTCGGCGGGATCAAGCTCCTTCATCCAGAATACGGACGCGTAGGCGAGCAGCAACGCCACCACGATCATCGCGACGATCAGTGCGACGAATTTCCCGGTGCTCGCTTCACCTTCGACGAACTGGCCGGTGACCACGACGTACGGGAGGAATGCCCATCCCGCCAACGAAATCGATGCGGCGCCGCCGGTCACGCAATGCGACAGCGCACGAATGAGATGCGAACGCTCCTCGCGCAGCATCTGGCGACCGAACGACACCACAGTCAACAGGACGAGCAGGCCTGCGACCGCCGCCGCCCAGCACATCATCGGATACGTATTACGCATGAGATCGTCGTTCAGGATCTTCTCATTCGTGGGAACCAGCTTCTCGCCAAGCGTGGTGGCGGCGAACACCAGCGACAGCAGACCCGTCACCATGCCGATGATGCGATCGGCGACACCCGCGCGGAACGGCCAGCATACGTGGAATACCACCAGCACCACCAGCGCGATGGCCGCAAGGCCGTACACCACCGTCGTCGACATCGATCCTCGTACAGCGGATAGCAACAGCGCCACCACAATGAACACCACATACGCCGCAGCCTGCACACCCAACATCCGTGCGCACCCGGCGCTTCTTTTCTCCACGCTTTCGTTCATGTCAACTCCAGATTCTCGTTCGGCACTCCCCTTATCCTACTCAATCCCCCCACACGCCTTACATGTTCTAAACAAAAGGGGTGCATTCTGGTATGCAGCGTGCGTCGCGCGTGTCCACGATGTGCGCGTAAAATATCCACAAATCGACAAGCAAACCGAAACAGGGGGTTTGACGTGACTGATCTGACGCTTATGACGTCCGCCAGCAACCCCGCTTCCGTGCTGCCTTCACTCGCGTTGCTCTCCCATCGCATTCGTGTTCTTCCGATGGATGCCGCCAGCCTGGTGAAGATGCCTGAAAGCACGATTCTTTTCCTTGATGCGCGCGACGATCTGGCCACGGCCAAAACGTTGTGCAATCTCATCCATGCTTCCGGCCTTTCCACACCCATCGTGCTGGTGCTCACCGAAGGCGGATTCACCGTGGTCAACTCGCAATGGGGCATTGCGGACGTGGTGGTGTCCACCGCTTCTCCGGCCGAGGTGGAAGGCCGTTTGAGGCTCGTTTCCGAACACGGCAATGCGCCGGCGACCATGCTTCCCGCCACCGATGGCGGAACTTCCGCGGTCGACGGGCAGATTCGTTCCGGCGATCTGATTGTGGACACGAACGGCTATACCGCTTCCCTGCACGGCCATCCGATCGATTTGGCGTACAAGGAGTTCGAACTGCTCAAATACCTCGTGCAGCACCCCGGGCGGGTGTTCACCCGCGCCCAGTTGTTGCAGGAGGTGTGGGGATACGACTATTACGGCGGCACCCGTACCGTCGACGTGCATATTCGACGTTTGCGCGCCAAGCTCGGAGGCGAATACGAGCATCTCATCGGCACCGTGCGCAATGTGGGTTACCGTTTCGACCCGCCGGACGAGGAGAGCGAGGAATCCACGGCGAAGTCGACGTCCCTTCATTCCGGCGAATGACAGGCAGTGAATCGTTGCGTTCGCGGGTCGCACAACCCGCCGTACGACCCGGCGGGCGGGAATCCCGCAAGGCCCGCGTGGCACGCATGCACGCGCAATACGACGTGCTGTGCGAAACCTATCCGGACCCCAAATGCGCGTTGCATTTCGAGACACCCCTGCAATTGCTCATCGCCACGGTGCTGAGCGCCCAGACAACCGATAAGCGCGTCAACACCGTCACCCCGGAACTGTTCGCCACCTATCCGACCTGCCGTGATCTGGCGGCGGCCGATCCGGACAATGTGGAACGCATCATCCATCCGCTCGGATTCCACCGTTCGAAAACCCGGCATCTGCTCGGCCTGGCCCAAGCTTTGGACGAACGCTTCGACGGCACCGTGCCGAGCACCATGGACGAACTGACTTCACTGCCCGGCGTGGGGCGGAAAACCGCGAACGTGGTGCTGGGCAACGCATTCCACATTCCGGGATTCCCCGTGGACACCCATGTGATGAGGGTCACCGGCCGATTGCGCTGGCGCAGCGACTGGCGGAAAGCGAACCCCGACCCCGCACACGTCGAACAGGAGATCACGGCCTGCTTCCCACCCGACCAGTGGACCGACCTGAGCCACCGGTTGATTCTGCACGGACGAGCCATCTGCCACGCCCGCAAACCCGATTGCGACCTCTGCCCACTCGCCGATTCCTGCCCGTCGGCACAGTGAACGCCCCGGCATGAACGCTCCGGCATGGCCAACCATCGCACCGATACGTTACCCGCACCGATACACTGGAACATATGTCGAACATGCCGCAGAACCATGAGCAATCGAGCCGCGCCCGCACCAGCAACCAGCTGATCCGCTGGCTCATCTTCCTCGGCATCTCCGCGGTGCTCGCCCTGATCGTATTCGTGGCCGTGCCGACACTCACGCATCGCAGCCCGCTCGGCAACGGCACGGACGCGACGGGAGGCAGCCTCACCGTAGGCGTCACCGATACACCCCAGACGCTTGACATCCGCACCACCGACAGCGATTCGCTCAACCGCGTGCTCATCGGCAACGTCTACCGCACACTGCTTGACCGTGACAAGGACAACAAAATCACCGCCGGGCTCGCCTCGGCATGGACCACATCCGACGACGGCCTCACGCTCACCTTCACCCTGCGCAACGGCATACGATTCGCCAACGGCCACACCGTCGACGCATCCAACGTCGTATGGTCGCTGCAGCAGGCGGTCGCGAACAAATGGCCCGGCGCGGACACCAAACTGGCGGCGCTCGACTCCGTGACCAATCCGAACGCCACAACCGTGGTCATCTCGCTGAAGCACCCGGACGCCACGCTACCGCGCACGCTCGCCGGCCGTCTCGGCATCGTCTACGACAGCGCCGCGGACATCGACTACGCGAAGCAGACCATGGGTTCCGGCCCCTACACGGTCAAAAACTTCGAACCCGGCAAACGAGTCGTCCTTAACGCAACCGAAGGGTCCAAAGCCAAGACAAGCACCGTCACCTTCGAGAACTACGCCAGCGACCAAGCCCTGATGAAGGCCACGCAGGCGGGCGGCATCGACCTCGCGCTGCCAGCCGACCCCGCTTCCACGGCAAACCTCACCAACGATCAGAACTTCCGCATCGCCACCGGCATCAGCGAAACCAAGGTCGTTCTGCTGTACAACAACGACGCCGACTCCATCTTCTCCGACGTGCAGGCGCGTACGGCACTGCGCATGATGGTCGACAAGACCGCGCTGACGAAGGACCGTTCCGACGTGGCGCAGGTGCTCGGAGGCCCGATCGGACCGCTCGAACCCGGTTACGAGGATCTCACCGGCCTCATCGCCCACAATGCGGACAGGGGTCGTCAGCTTCTCAGCTACTTCACATCAAGCTATGTCGGCACGCTGAAACTGGTGACCGACGAGACTTACGAACCGTTGGCGAACCAGATTGCGCAGCAACTGCAGGAACAAGGGGTTTCGGTCGAAGTGTCCGCGCTCAGCGCGAACGGTGTGCAGGACAGCATCAGCAAACGCAACTTCCATCTGCTGCTCACCACCGTCGGAGCCGAAGGCGCCGCAAGCTTCGCCGATCCGAACGGCGCATCGCATTACACGAATGCGGACGCGCAGGCGCAATACACGCAGGCCGTGCGGGCGACCACCCAACAGGCGTATGAGGACGGGTTGAAGACGTACGCGCGCACCGTCAGCGGCACCGCGGCCAGCGACTGGCTGTACGCCCGCAAGACCGCCCTCGTCGCCTCCACGCAGTTCGCCGGATACTCGGCGCAGATGATCGACGAACACCTGCCCCTCGCCAACATCGCCAAGCAATGATCGCCTCCACCCCGCTAGGGCGGAAAATGGCGCTTTCTTGTCATGCAAAAGCCTTAAACTGGCGCGTATGACTGAAGCCAAATCCATCGACGCAAATCTGACCCCGCTGCCCGACAAGGTCGGCGTGGACGGTCTGGAAGACAAGTGGCGTGCCGTCTGGGACAAGAACGGCACCTACAAATTCAACAACACCCGCGACCGCAAGGCCGTGTACTCCATCGACACCCCGCCGCCCACCGTTTCGGGCCACCTGCACGTGGGCCACGTGTTCTCCTACACGCACACCGACGTCATCGCACGTTTCAAGCGCATGCAGGGCTACGACGTGTTCTACCCGATGGGCTGGGATGACAACGGCCTGCCGACCGAACGCCGCGTACAGAACTACTACGGCGTGCGCGTGGACACCTCCCTGAAGTACGATCCCGATTTCAAGCCGCCGTTCGAAGGCACCGACGGCAAGAAGATCGACGCCAAGGATCAGGTTCCGATCTCCCGTAAGAACTTCATCGAGCTGTGCGAAAAGCTCACCGCCCAGGACGAGAAGCAGTTCGAAGCCCTGTGGCGTTCCCTGGGCCTGTCCATCGACTGGACCCAGACCTACCACACCATCGGCAAGCACCCGCAGCGCGTGGCACAGAAGGCGTTCCTGCGCAATCTGGCCCGCGGCGAGGCCTACCAGAAGGACGCCCCCGGCCTGTGGGACGTGACCTTCCAGACCGCAGTGGCCCAGGCCGAACTGGAATCCCGCGAATACCCGGGCTTCTACCACAAGGTCGCCTTCCGCTTCGAAGACGGCACCCCGATCTACATCGAAACCACCCGCCCCGAACTGCTGGCCGCCTGCGGCGCACTGATCGCGCACCCGGACGACGAACGTTACAAGCAGTACTTCGGCCAGTACGTGTACTCGCCGCTGTTCCACGTCAAGGTCCCGATCCTCGCGCACAAGGCCGCGGAAATGGACAAGGGCGCGGGCATCGCCATGTGCTGTACGTTCGGTGACGTCACCGACGTCGAATGGTGGCGCGACCTGAACCTGCCGCTGCGTTCCATCATCCAGCGCAACGGACGTATCGTCATGGACGTGCCGGATTGGATCGAAGACGAGGAAGGCCGCAAGATCTTCGAGGAGACGGAAGGCAAGACCACCTTCTCCGCACGCAAGATCATCGTCGACCACCTGCGCGAATCCGGCGATCTGGACGGCGAACCGACGCCGACCAAGCGTATGACGAACTTCTACGAGAAGGGCGACAAGCCGCTGGAAATCGTCACCTCCCGCCAGTGGTACCTGAAGAACGGCGGCACCGACGAAAAGCTGAACGCCGAACTCATCGAACGCGGCAAGGAACTCAACTTCCACCCCGACTTCATGCGCGTGCGCTACGAGAACTGGGTGCATGGCCTGAACGGCGACTGGCTGATCTCCCGCCAGCGCTTCTTCGGCGTCCCGTTCCCGTTGTGGTACCCGGTGAAGGAAGACGGCACCCCGGATTACGATCACCCGATCACCCCGAGCGAAGACATCCTGCCGATCGACCCGACCGACGACGTGCCGGAAGGCTACACCGAAGACCAGCGTGACGTGCCCGGCGGCTTCACCGCCGAGCCCGACATCATGGACACTTGGGCCACCTCCTCCCTCACCCCGCAGATCGTAACCCGCTGGGAGGAACCTGGCGAAGAGAACCAGGCAATCTTCAACGCCACCTTCCCGATGGACCTGCGCCCGCAGGGCCAAGACATCATCCGCACCTGGCTGTTCTCCACCGTGGACCGCGCGCATCTTGAGAACAAGTGCCTGCCGTGGGCCAACGCGACCCTGTCCGGCTGGATCCTCGACCCGGACCACAAGAAGATGTCGAAGTCCAAGGGCAACGTCGTGGTGCCCGACAAGCCGATCAAGCAGTTCGGCGCCGACGCCGTGCGCTACTGGGCCGCAGCCGCACGCCTCGGCCTGGACGCCACCTACGACGAAGGCCAGATGAAGATCGGCCGTCGACTGGCCATCAAGCTGCTCAACGCCACCAAGTTCGCACTGGCCATCGGCCGTGAGGACGAGAACCATCACGTGGCCGAATCCGCGACCGCGACCTGGAACCCGGCCGACGTGACCGAACCGCTGGACCGCGCCGCGATGGCGAAGATGGCTCTGGTGGTGCGTGAAGCCACCGCAGCGCTGGAAGCCTACGAGCATTCCAAGGCGCTGGAAGCCATCGAGAACTACTTCTGGCAGTTCTGCGACGATTACATCGAACTGGTGAAGAACCGCGCCTACGGCACCGCCGATGCCACCGGCAACGTGCCGAGCGAAGCCGCGGTCAAGTCCGCACGCACGGCTCTGGGCCTGGGCCTCGACGCCTTCGCCCGCCTGCTCGCACCGTTCCTGCCGTACGCCACCGAAGAGGTGTGGAGCTGGATGCACGCCGGTGAAGGCTCCGTGCACCACGCCGCATGGCCGACCCCGGACGTGTACGAAGCCGCGGCGTTCAAGGTCGCTCCGGAACTGCTGAACCACGCCGGTGAGGCTCTGGCCGCACTGCGTGGCATCAAGTCCAAGGCGAAGGTCTCCATGAAGACCCCGATCCTCTCCGTGACCCTGGGTGTGGCGGACGACGTGCGCGAATCCATCCAGAACGCGCTGGGCGACATCGCCGAAGCCGGACGCGTGGTCGGCAAGATCAGCTTCGCCGGCGCGGTCGCCGCGGTGAAAGCCGCGAAGGCCACCGCCGACGCCGCCAAGGAAGCCGTGAACAAGGCCAAGACGGAAACCGAGGCTGCGGCCGAAGTCATCGTCGAGGAATCCGAACTCGGCGAGCCGCCGGCCAAAAAGCCTAAGAACAAGTGAGTAACCTGCGCTGAAAATTAGATGGAGCTCCTCATTCCAACGGAATGAGGAGCTTCATCATATATAACCTCAAAAAACGCTGTATGGCGGCCTGACGGTCACGCGAACACGTCGAGTACGCCCGGGTCTCCCCCGGCTTCGGCGATGCGCTGATGGCGTTTTTTGGCCTCGGTGACCACGAACTCGCGGTACATCTCCGCGATTTGCAGATCCAAGCCCGCATCGACGGCGATGCGGTGCAGACGTTCGATCTGATAATCCTCACGCTTGGTGTCTTCCGGAGCGAATCCGGCGTTCGCCTTCAGCACGCCGACCTGCGAAGTGGCCTTGAAGCGTTCCGCGAGCAGCGAGACGATCGCGGAATCGATATTGTCGATGGATTGGCGCAATGCCTTGATTTTCGCCACGGCCCGGGCGGTTTCCGGATGCTGTTCGGCCTGTGCCGAATCGATGGTGGTCTTCTGCCAGTCGCTATGTTCGGAATCACTCATATGTGCAAGACTACCCCACCGAATGGCCACAGCGTGCGCCGAAACCGGTGACGTCACACATATGCGAAGCGGGTTCCGGTATGGCACCGAAACCCGCCGTATCCGGTCATGCGTGAAATCTCACAGCCGGAACACCACGCCCCACCGAATCAGTTGCCGTTGGTGGCGTTGCTCGCATTGGCCTGCTGCACGATGGCCGCCAGGAAGTCGCGGTTGGACGCGGTCTTCTTCAGACGCGGCACCAGGGTCTGGTAGGCCTGCTCGGCCTCCATGCCGCCAAACAGACGACGCAGACGGTAGATGATCGGCAGTTCCTGCGGATCGGTGATGAGCTCCTCGCGGCGGGTGCCGGAGGCGTTCACATCAATGGCGGGGAACATACGCTTTTCCGCCAGTTCGCGGCTCAGACGCAGTTCCATGTTGCCGGTGCCCTTGAACTCCTCGAAAATCACCTCATCCATCTTGGAACCGGTTTCCACCAGCGCGGAGGAGATGATGGTCAGGGAGCCGCCGTTTTCGATGTTGCGGGCCGCGCCGAAGAACTTCTTCGGCGGGTACAGCGCCTGCGCGTCCACACCGCCGGACAGAATACGCCCGGAAGCCGGTGCCGCGATATTGTAGGCACGGGCAAGACGGGTCATGGAATCAAGCAGCACGACCACGTCCTGACCGAGCTCCACCAGGCGCTTGGCGCGTTCGATGGCTAGTTCGGCCACGATGGTGTGATCGGATGCCGGGCGGTCGAAGGTGGAGGAAATGACCTCGCCCTGCACGGTACGCTCCATGTCGGTGACTTCCTCGGGGCGCTCGTCCACCAGCACGACCATCAGATGCACTTCGGGATTGTTGGTGGTGATGGCGTTGGCGATGTTCTGCAGGGTGATCGTCTTGCCGGCCTTCGGCGGGGACACGATCAGGCCACGCTGTCCCTTGCCGATCGGGGAGACGATGTCCATGATACGGCCGGTGAGCTTGTTCGGCGTGGTCTCCTGCTTGAGTCGCTCCTGCGGGTACAGCGGGGTGAGCTTGCTGAACTGCGGTCGGCCCATGGATTCCTCGACGCTCATGCCGTTGATGGAATCGATGGACTGCAGCGGCACGAACTTCTGACGCTGGTTGCGACGTTCGCCTTCGCGGGGTGCGCGGATGGCGCCGTGCACGGCGTCGCCCTTGCGCAGACCGTACTTCTTGACCTGGCCCATGGAAACGTACACGTCGTTCGGACCGGGCAGGTAGCCGGAGGTGCGCACGAACGCGTAGGATTCCAGCACGTCGACGATGCCGGCCACCGGCACGAGATCGGCCTGCTGATCATTGCGATCGGCGCGATCGTTGTTACGGTCGTTGCCACGGTCGTTACGATCGTTACGGTCGTTACGGTCGGCGCGGGCGGATTCGCGGTTGTCGCGATCCGTACGGTCATCACAATCATTGCGGTCGCGGCCGCGCAGACGGCGACCACGACGGTCCGTGCGATCGGCGCGATCCTCGCGGGTGCGACGCGCATCGTCATCACCGCGGGATTCCTTGTTGTTGGACGGCAGGGATGAGAGAATATCGTCGAGATCGCGTGCGGTTCCCTCGCTCGGCGTATCCTGATCCTTGCGATGGCGGCGACGGCGCACGTTGCCGATGATCACCTCGTCATCAAGGTCATCGCTGAGGCGACGACGCGGCTTACGCTCACGGCGATCATCGTCCTTCGTGAGACCGAGATCCAGCGTGGACAGCAGGTCCACGGCTTCCTTGGCCGCATCCTTGCCCGCACTGCGCTCACGCCTGCCAGCCTTGGCCGAATCGGTCTTGTCCTTGCTTTCGACCTCGACCTTGGTTTCGTTCTTGGGCTTGGCTTCGATCTTGGCTTCCGCCTGCTCGGTTGCCTGAGACTCGGCGGCCTTCGCGACACCGGCCTTCGATGCCGTGCCCTTCGCGGCACCGGCCTTGGTCTTCGGCGCCTTCACGGTCACACCGGCGGGCGCCTCGCCACCGGAACGGGCGGCCTGAAGCGTGGCAAGCAACTCCGGCTTGCGCATGGTGGAGGTGCCGCGCAATCCCATCTGCTTGGCAAGCTCCTTGAGTTCCGGCAATTTCATGCTTTCAAGATCTTGGCTATTGGCCACGTTATATACCTTTCCACAGCATTCGCCAAACACTGGGCCTTGACGATCTGAAGAGTGAATGCGGCTCCGCGCCGCGGTAAGAATCCACGGCAACCCATGCACGTGAACTTGCTTCACTGTACAACGCCGCCCCGGACAACGCAACACGCGTCCGAATCATAGTTCCAGACAGCGAAAACCTTTGGTTGAAGCCGATCCGAGCCGGTGGGCCCGAACCGATGCGTGCGGTTATGTGACCAATGCGACGGCCATGCGGAACAATCCCATGGATTGGGGAAGAATATGAAAAACGCGCGCCGAATATGCTCGACGCGCGTTACGATGCTGACGGTACCGTCAATCAGCCGATCAATCGATCAGTCCGATCGATCGGCACGAACCGACTACTTCTCCTCGTGATAGGACTTGTCGGTGTTCACGGACCAGACATTCTCCTTGGTCGCCTTGCCGGACTTGATATTGTCAACGGCCTCGATGGCGGTGGCCATGGAGTGGTCCATATTGTTGTAGCGATGCTGGCCGTTGCGGCCCACGCAGTACAGGTTGCCGAAACCGTCGAGGTAGTCGATGACCTCGTCGATGCGATCGTAGGTGTCGAAGTAGGCGGGGTACGCCTTCTTGACGCGTTCACGGTGGGAGTCGATGACATCCTCGGGGTTCTCGATGACACCCATGCGCATCAGCTCGGAGACGGCGAACTTCACCGCATCCTCCTCGCTCATGTTCCAGAAGGTGTCGCCTTCCTCGCAGAAGTATTCCAAACCGATCCACACGGTGTCGTCGACATCCTTGACCAGGTACGGGCTCCAGTTGTTGAACACCTGGATACGGCCGACCTTGTAGCCCGGGTCCTGCACGTAGATCCAGCAATCCGGCACGATCGGCGGGTTGCCGAGGGTGGGGATGTCGGTGGTGTTCTCAAGCTTCAGGCAATTGACCAGCAGGCCGACGGTGACGAAGTCGCGGTACGGCAGGCCTTCGGCCACTTCGGTGACGGCTGCGGGGGCGATCTTGGAACCGTCGGCGACGGCCTGTTCGTCCTCGCCCGCGGCGTCAATGGCCTCGACCAGATCCTTGACCGGCATGGAGGAGATGAACGTATCGGCGTTCCACTCGGTGCGGGTGCCGTCGACGGCCTCAGTCACCACGGAGGCGATGTGACCGTCGTCCTGACGCACCTCAACGACCTTGGCGTCGGTGACGACCTTCACGCCCGCGTTCTCGCAGTTGGATTCCACGGTCTCCCACAGCTGGCCGGGGCCATACTTGGGGTACCAGAATTCCTCGATCAGGGAGGTTTCGACCTCGGAATTATCACGCTTCTTCGGCAGCAGCCTCTGGAAGGCGTTCTTCAGCACACCCATGATGCTCAGGCCCTTGACGCGCTGCGCGCCCCAATCGGCCGAAATCTCGGACGGGTGACGGCCCCACAGCTTCTCGGTGTAGCCTTCGAAGAACATCGAATACAGCTTGCGGCCGAAACGGTTGATGTAGAAGTTCTCCAGATTGTCTTCCGGCAGCTTGTGCACCATGGACTTCAGGTAGCTGAAGCCGGCGACCATGGTCAGCTTGAAGCCCATGGCCTTCAACGTGCCGAGGCTCAGGGAGATCGGGTAATCCAGGAAGTGCTTGTTCCAGTAAATGCGGGAGACGCGGTGGCGCTTGAGCATCACCTTGTCTTCGACCTCGGGATCCGGGCCGCCCGGTTCCATGTCATGCTCGCGATTGAGCTTCTTATCATCGTAGGAGGGCGCACCCTGCAGCGGAAGCGTGTTCTTCCACCAATCCATGATGCGATCGTCCTTCGAGAAGAAACGGTGGCCGCCGATATCCATGCGGTTCCCATTGTGCTTCACGGTGCGGGAAATGCCGCCGAATTCATGGGTTTCTTCCAGAACAGTGACGTCGTACCTATCGGCACCGCCGTCCTTGATCAGTTCCCAAGCCGCGGTCAGGCCAGCAGGGCCACCGCCGATAATCACTACGGACTGCTTGTCGGTCACGTCCATTCTCCTTACGTCAAATCACGCATATTCTACTAGAGCCACAGGAGGAACATCCGATCCGTAACCAAATCGGCATCCTTTCCCCATATATGAGCCTGCAACCGCACGCTCTTCCCTTGGGTTCCAACTATAGAAGTCACGCCCGCCAAACCGGCGGGAGGCCTGAATCAGCCCATGTCGTCCGGTATGTCGATATCCGTTTTCTGCACTTCCTCGACGTTCACATCCTTGAACGTCAGGATGCGCACGTTCTTGACGAAGCGGCTCGGACGGTACACGTCCCACACCCATGCGTCCGTCAGCTGCACGTCGAAATAGACGTCCTGACCGGCGGAACGGACGTTGAAATCGACCTTGTTCGCCAGATAGAACCGACGTTCGGTCTCCACCACGTAGGTGAACAGCTTGATGACGTCACGGTATTCCTTGTACAACGCCAGTTCGGCGTCGGTTTCGTAATTATCGAGATCTTCGGCGCTCATTCCCTTGCCTTTATGCTCCTATGACCTTCCGGCCACGCCATGTGCCATGCCGGACCATCGGGCCCGTCCGGCCATCCGGCCGGATTACCACTGTACCCGTTCGTCTGCCGGGCTTCGTCGGCTACTTGTCGTTGCCGCGCTTGCGACCACGGCCAAGCGTACGCCACCATGCACCCTTCGCGGCCTTGCCCTTGCCTTGCGCATAAGGCCAGTTCGATTCCTCGCCGTCGGACGCGGCATCGGGGGATGCTCCGCCCTTGCCTTCCGATTCGCCGCTGTTGCGCACGTCGTCCGCAGCCGTGGCACCCGCCACGCGATCAGCGGGCTCGCGAACCGACTTGCCTTGCAGCTTCTCGGCCTCGCTATCGGCTTCATTCCGCGCAGCACCCAGACCCTGCTGGATGGCGATGGAATGCTCGCGGGCGCTCAGCGCCTCCTTCACACCCGGATTGTCTTCGATCACGTGCATGCCGAACGCGTCGAGCGAACGAATCGGATCGTATTCGTCAGCAAGCGTGTCCATGACGATGAGATCCTGATAGCGGTTCTGTGAGGCGTTCCACAGCGCGTCGCGGGAAGTGCCGGACGGCACGAAGCCGAGCGACTGGTATAC
This sequence comes from Bifidobacterium merycicum DSM 6492, assembly GCF_900129045.1. GTDB lineage: Bacteria > Actinomycetota > Actinomycetes > Actinomycetales > Bifidobacteriaceae > Bifidobacterium > Bifidobacterium merycicum. The sequence goes on from NZ_FQTX01000007.1 coordinate 69,725, forward strand.
GGAGACGGCTCGGGTGTTCTGTTCCGGCACGGACACCCAGATGCGGTGCAAACCGAGGCCGGCCGGTTCCGGCGCGAAACCGTAGGTCATCACGCGCGGCATGATGTCGCGGGAGTAGCCGCGGCCACGGTAATCCTGACCGAGAATCACCTGAATGCGGGCGGATCGCGCCCAGCCGTCGATGTCGATAAGGAAGATCATGCCGATCACGTTGTCGCTGTCGGCGGCATCGATCTCACCGTCACCGTCATGGTCGCTTTCCGTGATGACCGACCATGCGATGGTGCGACGGGCCTCCGGGTCGCCGACACCGGATTCGGTCGGCGCCTCACCGAGGCTCCAGGCAACGGAGCGACGTACCCAGGCGTGCACGGCGGCACGTTCCGCCACGCGATCCTTGCCTGTGATTCCGGAGGCTCCCGGATATGCGTCGATCGCATCCATCTTGTCGAGATCCTCGACGGTCGCCGGACGCAGGCGCACCATTTCACCGCGTACGGGAGGGATGGTGATACGGGCCGGCAGCTCTCGAGATTCCGACTGTGCAGCGTTCTCTGGCATGAGTGTTCATCCTTGCGTCATTACAGGTGTGGATTTCCCCACATCCATTCCGACGGTATTCTACCCGACTGGAGGATTACTGGGAACAGAACACGGCAATAGGTGCATAACCGGCACGAACCGAGCGGAATCACGCTGGAATTATTCCGGAATCACGCTGAAATTAGACCGAATCGCGGCGGATTACGGCGAATCGCATCGGGAACACGCCCGCCAGCGGCAAACCGACAGCACCAGCGGCAGCAACGGTACGGCAACGGTGACGAGCGAAACGAAACGGGGCGCACACCGAATCGGTGTACGCCCCGCAATCACGACTCACGACCAACGGCCCGCGCCGGGCATCCGCCCGCGCGAACCGGCAAGTCGAGCCTGTCAACTTGCGCTCATGCGATCACTCGATCACTTGAGCTTGCCCATGACCACCTTGGTGACGGCCTTCGCGTCGGCCTGGCCGCGCGTGGCCTTCATCACGGCGCCGATGATGACGCCCATCGGCTTCATGTTGCCGCTCTTGAGCTTTTCGACGACATCCGGGTTGGCTGCGAAGGCCTCGTCCACGGCCTTGTCGATCAGACCATCGTCGGAGACGATCTTCAGGCCGCGCTTCTCGACGACTTCGCTCGGCGTGCCTTCACCGGCGAGCACGCCGGCCACGGTCTGCTTGGCGAGCTTGTCGTTCAGCTTGCCGTCGGCGATGAGCTTCTCGACTTCGGCCACATCGGCCGGGGTGATCGGCAGCTCCTCCAAAGTCACGCCCTTGGCGTTGGCCTCGCGGGACAGCTCGCCCAGCCACCACTTGCGTGCGCCGGCGGCGGTCGCGCCCTCGGCCACGGTGGCTTCGATCAGATCCAGCGCATCCGCGTTGAGGATGTCGCGCATCTGCAGGTCGCTCAGACCCCACTCGGCCTTCAGACGGTTGCGACGCTCACGCGGCATCTCCGGCATCTGGGCCTTCATCTCTTCGATGTGCTCCTTGGTGATGTGCAGCATCACCAGATCCGGATCCGGGAAGTAACGGTAATCGTCGGCGTCGGACTTCACACGGCCACCGGCGGTGGTCTGCGAAGCCTCATCCCAGTGACGGGTCTCCTGCAGGATTTCGCCACCCTCGGAGAGGATCTGCGCCTGGCGGCGGATCTCGTACTGCACGGTCTTCTCGATGCCGCGGAACGTGTTCACGTTCTTGGTTTCGGAACGGGTGCCGAACGGATCGCTCGGGTTGCGGCGCAGCGACACGTTCACGTCGGCGCGCATATTGCCCTGCTCCATGCGGGCGTGGGAGATGTTCAGCGCACGCACGATGTCGCGGATGGCACGCATGTAGGCGCCCGCAATCTCCGGGGCGCGCTCGCCCACCCCTTCGATCGGCTTGGTCACGATCTCGATCAGCGGCACGCCGGCGCGGTTGTAGTCGACCAGGGAATGGTCGGCGCCTTCGATACGGCCATCGGCACCACCGACGTGGGTGTTCTTGCCGGCGTCATCCTCGATGTGCGCACGCTCGATCGGCACACGGAAGATGGTGCCGTCGTCGAGCTCGACATCCAGATAGCCGTTGCCGTTGGTCGGCTTGTCGTACTGCGAGATCTGGTAATCGCGCGGCATATCCGGGTAGAAGTAGTTCTTGCGGGCGAACTGGCTCCACTCGGCGATTTCGCAGTGCAGGGCAAGGCCCAGCTTGATCGCGTAATCGACGGCGGTCTTGTTCACCACCGGCAGGGAGCCCGGCAGACCCAGGGAGACCGGGGTCAGCTGGCTGTTCGGCTCGCCGCCGAAGGAGACTTCGGCAGGGCAGAACAGCTTCGTCTTGGTGGACAGCTCCACGTGCGTTTCCAGACCGAGCACCGGGTCAAACTGCTTGACGGCCTCGGAGTACTTCATCAGTTTTTCAGCCATGATGATTCCTTAAATCCTTTCCGATCCGTCGATCTCACTTGGCCTGGCCGTTGAGCCAGGAAGCGTTCAGCGACTTCCAGATCGGGCCGTTCCACTCATCCTCCAGCGCGGCTTCGAGGGCCGCGGCCGGCTTGTACATCACTTCGTCACGCTGCTGCGGCGCGATGAACTGGAAGCCGACGGGCAGACCGTCATCGCTCAGTCCGGCCGGGATGCTCATGGCCGGAACGCCGGCGAGGTTGGCCGGGATGGTGGTGATATCGATGGCGTACATGGCCATCGGATCCTCGGTCTTCTCGCCGAACTTGAAGGCGGTGACCGGGCTGGTCGGGCCGACGAGCACGTCGACCTTCTCGAAGGCCTTCTTGAAGTCGTCGATGATGAGGGTGCGCACCTTCTGCGCGGAGCCGTACCAGGCGTCGTAGTAGCCGGCGGACAAGGCGTAGGTGCCGAGGATGATACGGCGCTTGACCTCGTCGCCGAAACCAGCTTCACGGGTGTAGGCCATCATGTTGGCGGCAGTCTGCGGCACGTTGTCCGGCGGCATCACGCGCAGGCCGTAACGCATGCCATCATAGCGGGCCAGGTTGGAGCTGACCTCGGACGGCATGATGATGTAGTACGCGCCCAGGGAGTAAGGCAGGTGCGGCAGGGACACTTCGGTAACCTCCGCGCCCATCTCCTCAAGCTTCTTCACGCCCTCGTTGAAACGAGCCTCGACGCCCGGCTGGAAGCCATCGCCGCCGAGTTCCTTGATCAGGCCGACCTTGAGGCCCTTCAGATCGCGCTTCATGCCTTCGCGGGCGGCGGCGACCATCGGACGCGGGCCTTCCGGGATGGACGTGGAATCACGCTTGTCGTGACCGCCGATGATCTCCTGCAGCAGCGCGGAGTCAAGCACGGTACGGGAGCACGGACCGATCTGATCGAGCGAGGACGCCATGGCGATGGCACCGAAACGGGACACGCCACCATAGGTGGGCTTGACGCCGACGGTGCCGGTCAGTGCGCCCGGCTGGCGGATGGAACCGCCGGTATCGGTGCCGAGGGCCAGCGGGGCTTCGAACGCGGCCACCGCGGAAGCGGAACCGCCGCCGGAGCCGCCGGGGACGCGGTCGGTATCCCACGGATTGTGGGTGGTCTTGTATGCGGAATGCTCGGTGGAGGAGCCCTGAGCGAACTCATCCAGGTTGGTCTTGCCGAGGATCGGCATGCCCGCGGCCTTGAGCTTTTCGATGACGGTCGCATCGTACGGGGGGATCCAGCCTTCGAGGATCTTGGAGGCGGCGGTGGTTTCGATGCCCTTGGTGACGATCATGTCCTTGATCGCGATCGGCACGCCCGCCAGCTCCGGCATGGCGGCCTTCTCATCGGCGCTCTTGGCGTCGAAGGCGTCTGCCTGTTCACGGGCTTCGTCGGCGGAGACCTTCAGGAAGGCCTGCACGCTCGGTTCAGCGGCTTCGATGACCTGGAGGTGGGCGTCGACCAGTTCACGGCTGGAAACATCGCCCTTCTTGATGGCCGCGCCCATTTCGGCGGCGGAAAGCTTGACCAGTTCCTCTACGTTCGCCATGCTCACTCCTCGCTTCCCAGAATGCGCGGGGCAACGAACATGCCCGCTTCGGTTTTCGGGCCGCCGGCGAGCGCCTCGGCCTGGGTCAACGGCTTCTCAGGAACGTCGGGACGCAGGTAGGCTTCCAGCGGAATCGGGTTGGCGGTCGGTTCAACATCGTCGGTGGCGACTTCCTGGACCATGTCGATGGAGTCGGCAATGACATTCAACTCGCCCTGCAGGCGGGTAATTTCTTCATCGCTCAGTGCGATTCGGGCCAAGTCGCCCAAATGCACGATTTCTTCGCGTGTAAATGTAGGCATGCCCATAACTATATGTGCGTTATGTGACAGTGCGGCAAACCGCTCTCCATATGGTATCGGGGGGATATCGCCCGAATATCGGCGCGATATCCGGGCGATTGACACGGGTGCGGAAGCACCCGGCGCGACACGCCTTACGTCGTCCGCGCCGTCTTATTCCGCCACGCCGCCGATCACGGCATGCTGCGCGATCCAACTGTGCATGGCCACCGCCGCGGCCGCGCCGTCTTATTCCGCCACGCCGCCGATCACGGCATGCTGCGCGATCCAACTGTGCATGGCCACCGCCGCGGCCGCGCCCGCGTTGATCGAACGCACCGATCCGAATTGCGAGATGTACACCACGTCATCCGCCAGTTCAAGCGCCTTGTCGCTCAAACCCGGGCCTTCGGCGCCGAACAGCAGCAGGCAGCGCTTCGGGAACGCGTACCGTTCCATGGGAACCGCGCCGGGAATGATGTCCATCGCGATCACACGCGCGGCTTCAAGCTCGCGGATGCGCGCTTCGGCGGCATCCACCTGCGCGGTGCGGGCGGCGAGCGCCTGCGTATCACCACGCTGCGCGGCCTGATGGGCGTGGAGCGCGGCGGCTCCGGCTTCGGCGCGGGCGGCGGCGATTTCGCCGGCGATGCGGTTATGCCAGCAGTCCACCAGTTCGGCGATCGACGGATGGTTCTCGACGTGCTGGTACAGCTCCGTCATCAACGCGCCCTTGCGGTTCCACTTGTGCGGTCCGACGATGTGCACGCGTCGGGCTTGGAACGCGTTCGCCGTGCGCACCATGGAACCGATGTTGAAATCGTGCGTCCAGTTCTCCACGGCGACTTCGAAATCATGGCGTCCACGCGCATCCAGATCGGCTTTGATCGCCGCGACCGTCCAATAGCGGTATCGGTCGAGCACGTTGCGCCGGTCGCCTTCGTCGAGCAGTTGGCTGTCGTACTTGGGGTCGGTCGGGCGCGGTTCGCCCGGATGCGTCTGCTCCCACGGGCCTACGCCGATTTCGCGGAATGTGGGCTCGCCGGAGGCTTTCGCGGCCACGTCGATGGGGTGCGGCGCGTGCATCAGTGCAGCTCGGATTCGTCGAACAGCTGCACGAAGGGCAGTTCGTGGCGTTCATCGGTGACGGAGTTGATCACTTCGATGCGCTTCGGCTCGCTGCCGCCGAGCCCGCCGACCATGGAGGCCACGGCCACCACGCTCGCGCCCTCATGCTCCACCACGGAGAAGTCGAGGCTCAGCTCGTTGCCGTTGCGCAGCGTGACCAGCGAGGATGTCTGCACATAGGACTTTTCGGACAGCCACGCGTCGAGCAGCACCACACGCTTGCCTTTGATCGACGGACCCTTGATCGACGGGTACACGAAGTCCATCACGAAGCCGTCGACGTCCTCGCCACGGGAGGCTGCGGCCTGCACCACCGATATCACCAGCGGCACGGCGGCGGCGGTCAGCGCACCCACCGCGTCGAAATCGTCGACGGAATACCCGGCGTCCTCCAACGCGTCCAGCAGCAGATGGCCCATGACCGTGGCACCGCGATGGTCGAACGTGACGGCGGCCAGTTCGGAGAACGGTCGGCCGGCCGCGCGTTCACGCAACAGTTCGAGCAGCTGGTCGCGCGGTTCGAGGGATGCGAAGTTCAATGCGTCGGAAGCGTTGCCAGAGGCGGCTTCGGCGGGGGCGTTCGACGTGCCCGCAACGGTGGGGCGGAATCCAGAATCAGTCATACCGCCCAGTGTACGGACCCCTCTTCCCACTACCCGAGCTTCCCCCGTTGCCGTCGTTTCCCGTTGCCGTCGCGCTTCCCGCAGCTTCGGCCCATCCCGTCACTTCGCTTCCGACTACTCCCCGCGCTCATCCTCCTGCACGGCGGCTTCGGGAGCCGTGAGCTCGGTGACGTTGATTTTATCGGAATCAAGCATGGGCACTTCGCCGATCACCGTGCTGGGGTCGAGGTTCTGCAGTTTACGCGCGGTGGGCAGCACGCGGCTTTCCAAGCTGGAGACGAACGCGTTGTAGGCCGCGACGGTGCGTGTGAGCTGCGTGCCCAGTTTGGTGGCGTGTTCGCCGAGCTTGGCGAAACGTTCGTACAGTTCGCGCGACAGGTCGAAGAGGGTTTTGGCGTCGTCGGTGAGGCTTTGCTGCTGCCATGCGTAGGCGACGGATTTGAGCACGGCCCACAGGGTGACGGGTGAGGTCAGGGCGACTTTGCGGGCGAACGCGTCGTCCAACAGGGTCGGGTCCGTTTCGAGCGCGGCCTGCAGCAACGCCTCGTTGGGGATGAACGCGACCACGAAATCGGGGGCCGTGCTGAACGCCTGCCAGTACGCCTTATCGCCCAGCACGCGCACATGCTCGCGCATGGCCTTGGCGTGCGCCCGCATCAGTTCCGCGCGGCGGGCGAGGTCGGCCGGCGACGCCGTGTCCGGGATGGTGCAGGCGCGCTGGTAATCGGAATACGGCACTTTGGCGTCGATGGGAATGGTTTTGCCGCCGGGCAGATGCACCACCATGTCCGGTCGCTGGTCATGGCCGGCGGCGTCCTTCACCATCACCTGCGTATCGAAGTCCACGTGTTCCAGCAGGCCGGCGGATTCCACGATATTGCGCAGCTGCGCCTCGCCCCATGCGCCGCGGATCTTGTTGTTGCTCAGGGCGGCGGACAGCGCATTCGTCTCCTTATCGAGGCGCGTCTGCTGTTCGCCCAGGCCTTTCAGCTGCTGGCCGAGGGCGCCCATTTCACGCTTGCGTCCCTCTTCGATTTCGATCACCTTGTTTTGCAGGGCATCGAGGTTCTTCTGCACGGGGGCGAGCGCTTCGATCACACGGCTTTGCTCCTGCAAGCGCTGCGCCTGTTCGGCCCGCTGCGCCTCGGCTTGGGCGGCGGCGCGTTCGCGCTCGTGTTCGATGCGGATCTGTTCGGCACGCTGAGCTTGGGCCAGTTGGGATTTCACGAAGATGAGCTGCTGGTTTGCCCCGTCCAGCTGGGCGCGCATTTCCGCACGGGAGGTTTCGAGTTGGGCGATTTCCGTCCGGGCGGCTTCAAGCTGCTCGTTGAGGGATTCCGCGTCCTCGTTCTGAGGCCGGTAGGAGCCGTCGGCCACCTGCGACCTGCCCACGTTCAACCCGGCCACGGCTCCCACCGCAACGCCGATGAGCAACATTATTACCATTGGAATCCAAGTCACATCCATGCCTTTCAGTATGGCAACGGTACGATACAGCGTGATGGCCGGGCCGATTCACGGCCCTGTGTGGGCCGCGGCGGCGCATGATGCCGGCTCACCCGCCGTTCTTCGCCGGTTTCCGTCACTTTCCACCGTCGTTCAGCCTGGACGCCGCCGCAGCCCACCCGTCACCCACCGCAGCCCGACCGTTGTTCAGCCACTGCTCACCCACTACTTCGCTTATATATGGCAGATTCCGGGGTCGGCATATTGCTAGGTGGCTTATATATGGCACCGATATGCGAATACCCGGAGTATGCACGTTGGAATTCCAACGCTCATACTCCGGGTATCGCGTTTTGAGTGCCATATATAAGCCACCTGGCGTTTCCCGGGACTGCGAATCCGCCATACATAGGCGAGATACCCGGCCGGAGGCCCTGCCGGGCGCCCCTACGAGCGCCCGCCGGCCCCGCCGCGCGATTCAGGCGGCGTACTTCGCCGGGTCCTTATCGAAGGTTTCGGCGCAACCGGGGTTGCAGAAGAAGTAGGTCTTCCCCTCGTATTCACGGGTCGCGGCGGCGCCGGCCGGGTTCACCGTCATGCCGCACACCGGGTCCTTCGCGCCCTCGCCCGCGGCGGTGTGGCCGCCGCAGCAGCTCTCCTTCTTGGCCTTGTGATCGCTGAACAGTCCCATGATGGTTCCTTTCCTGATGTTGGTATTTACTTGGTAGTCATGTGGTTTCGCCGGGTCGAACAGGCGTAGTCTGCTGGCGTTGCTTACCACGCACAGCGACGAGAACGCCATGGCCGCACCGGCGATCATCGGGTTGAGCATCATACCCGTGAACGGGTAAAGGATACCGGCCGCGATGAGGATGCCCACGCTGTTGTAGCCGAGCGCGAAACCGAGATTCTGGCCGATGTTGCGCAAGGCCGCGTGGGCGAGGTCGATTTCGTGCACCAGGCCCATCAGCGACCCGCTCATCAACGTGACGTCGGCGGATTGGATGGCCACATCGGTGCCGGTGCCGATGGCGAAGCCCACATCCGCGCGGGCCAGGGCGGGCGCGTCGTTGATGCCGTCGCCGACCATGGCCACGGTGTACCCGTTCGCCTGCAGTTTGGCAATCTCATCGGCCTTGTTCTCCGGCCGGACTCCGGCGACCACGTGGTCCACGCCCACCTGTTTGGCGACGGCCTTGGCCGTGGTTTCGTTGTCGCCGGTGAGCATGGTGACGGCGATGCCGTGGGAGCGCAATGCCGCGATGGCCTGCACCGAATCAGGTTTGACGGTGTCGGCCACCGCGACGATGCCCGCAAGCTCGCCGTCGACCGCGATAAGCATCGGGGTTTTGCCCTGACCGGACAAGCCTTCCATATCGGCGATGATGGCGTCCAGATCCTCGTCACCGATGGATGGCATACCCACATCCAAGCGGTCGATGAGATCCGTATTACCCACGGCGACGGCATGGCCGTCGACCTCGCAGGTGACACCGAGCCCGGCATGGACGCGGAATCGACCACGGTTCAACGCGTCGGCGGAAAGGTCGCGGCGCTTGGCTTCGGCGATCATCGCCGCGGCCAGCGGATGTTCGGAATCATGTTCGGCCGCGGCGGCGAGCGTCAGCAGGCGATCAGGATCACGCCGCCACGCGCCCAACGGCAGGATGTCGGTGATCGACGGCTTGCCTGCGGTGATGGTGCCGGTTTTGTCGAGCACAATGGCGTTCACCCGTCCGGATAATTCCAATGCTTCGGCGGACCTGATCAGCACGCCCATCTGTGCCGCCCTGCCGGTGGATACCATCACCGATAACGGCGTGGCCAAGCCGAGCGCGCATGGGCAGGCGATGAGCAGCACCGACACCGCGGCGACCAGGGCGTGGACGACCCGCGGTTCCGGGCCGAACGCGAACCACATCGCGCATGACCAGACCGCGATGAGCACCACCAGGGGCACGAATATGGAGCTGATGCGGTCGGCGAGACGCTGCACCGGCGCTTTGGAGCTTTGCGCGGTTTTCACCATCGCCACGATGCGCGCGAGCACGGTGTCCTTGCCGACTTTCGTGGCACGATAGCGCAGCGATCCGGCGCCGTTGATCGTGGCACCGGTCACCTCGTCACCCACCGTTTTGGCCACCGGCATGGGTTCGCCGGTGATCATCGATTCATCGACCGAGGACGAGCCCACGAGCACCTGGCCGTCCACGGGAAGCCGCTCCCCCGGACGCACCGCGATGATATCGCCCACGACCACGTCATCAATGGGAATGTTCCGTTCCTCGCCGTCGCGCACCACGCATGCGACGCTCGGCCGCAACCCCATCAGCGAGCGGATGGCTTCGCCCGTGCCTTTACGCGCCCTCGCTTCGAGCAGCTGCCCGACCAGCATCAGCGTAATCACCACGCCCACGGCCTCATAGTAGGGTTCGCGCGAATTTCCCGGCAGTATGCCGGGCGCGAAGGTGACGACCAGCGAATACAGGAATGCGGCGGCGGTGCCCATGGTGACGAGCGCGTTCATTTCGGGGGAACGATGCACGATGGCCGCCCAGCCGCTGCGGAAGATCGGCAGCGCCGCGTAGCCGACGACGGGCAGCATGCACAGCAGCTGCCCCCAGGCGGGCATGTGGTACAGCATGAGCATGGACGAGCAGAACACGGGGATCGTGCACACCGCGGCCACGATGAGCCGGTGGATCAGTGTCCTGATCTCGTGGGCGTCGTCGATGCTTTGGACGGCGGTTTCGTCCGCCTCTTCCCGCGAGGTCTCTTGCATACCGGCCTGTGCATTGGTCTGCGCACTGGTCTGCACATCAGCCGGAACGGTCTGCGCCTCGGGGGACGCCGTTGTGCCGTGATGCCTGCCGGGCAGCACCCGCAATGTGCCATGCAGCATGTTCATGCCGCAGGCGAAACCGTATTCCCCCGGTTCGGCGGGTTGCAATGTGACCGTGGTGGAACGGAACGCCGGCAGGACCTTATCCACGCCGAAATCGGAAAACACCACGTGGGAGGAGCATTCGCCGTCCTCCTTGCGGTCGAACACCAGTCTGAGCGGTACGCCAGCCTCGGCTTCGATAACCGACGGACTGTACCCACCCTTCACTTCGATGACGGCTTCCTGCATGCCATCCTCAAGACGAACGCGGTACGCCTTGCGCGGCGCGAAGAAGAACCAGGCGATGCCAGCCGTGGCCAGCACTGCCAAGGCGATCGCGATCACAGCCTGCATATGCGTTTTCCTTCTCTCGGTTGTCTGAAAACAATCACACCATATATCGGCGCGGAGCGCGGAAAAATCTCGTATCGCGCCCAGCGGAACCGGCGCGGCGAAGTACGCGGCCCAAGTCTCGCGGCGGAGCTGGCGGAGCGTTCATAGGGCGCTCAGCGGGGCTCCCGGCCAGCTATCTTGCTCTTCTCCCGGCATCCGCTTGGCCCAGCCCGTGGGTTTGACGGAGCTTGCGAGTAGGCATCTCGCCTATGTATGGCAGATTCCGGAGGCATCAAAACGCTAGGTGGCTTATGTATGGCACTCAAAACGCGATATCCGGAGTATGTGCGTTGGAATTCCAACGTGCATACTCCGGATATTCGCATATCGGTGCCATACATAAGCCACCTAGCAACATGTAAACCCCGGAATCTGCCATACATAGGCGAAGTAGCGGGTGGGTGGTGGTTGAACCGTGCAAGTGATGGTGGACGGTGGGTGAGCGGCGGCTGAACAACGGTCAGGCTGCGGTGGGTGACGGGTGAGCTTCCGCGGACCCCAAGCCGGACGACGGCGGATAGCAGCTAAACCGTGGACGAGACGGTAAAACCGACGAAACCGACGGAGTACAGCGAAAACGGCACCGTGCGACGCCATGGCACCGTGCGCTTCGCCGTCTTGGCAACAAAAAGGCCCGCTGCCGTAAGGCAGCGGGCCGGAAATCACACGCGAGCGTAGGTCGCAATCAGATGAACACCTTGAACAGGGCGGCACCTGCGATCGCGCCCAGAATCGGGGCCACGACCGGAATCCACGCCTCGCCCCAGCGGGAGGAACCCTTGGCCGGAATCGGCAGGATGGCGTGCAACAGTCGCGGCATGAGATCACGGGCCGGGTTCAGGCCAGGACCGGTCGGACCGCCCATGGAGGTCACGAGACCCCACACGATGAAGCCGACCACAATGGATGCGGCGGCCGGGTTCGCCTTGCCCCACGGCAGGCACAGGCAGCACAGTGCGCCGACCACGAGCACGAAGGTGCCGAAGAACTCGTTGAGGAAGTAGTTGAAACGGTCGTTGTGGGCGTCGGTGGTGCAGAAGGTGCCGAGGATGGCGTCAGCGTCCTCGGTCTCCTTGTAGTGCGGGTAGTAGGTGATGTACACGATGAGCTGGCCGACGAGTGCGCCGAGCAGCTGGGCGATGATGTACGGGAGCACGAGGTTCCACGCGAACAGGCCGTTGACCGCCTGGGCGATGGTCATGGCAGGGTTGATGTGTGCACCGGAGACGGCACCGAACATGAGCACGGGGAACATCACGCCGAAGCCGTAACCCATGGCGATGTTCAGCCAGCCGGCGTGGTGGCCCTTGGTGTTCTTGAGTTCGACATTGGCGACTGCACCGTTGCCGAAGACCATCAGAATGGCGGTACCGACGAATTCGGCTGCCAACTTAACGAAAAGTGAGTATTCCACTACTGTTTCCTCTATTAATTGCTTCTTCTCTACAGGATGTTGCGATTCCGCTATAAGCAGACGACATTCCACCCTACTCCCCACGTTGGAAGTCGTCATACCCCCGCGAATGCGGGTTTTGCGTCGTGCATCGCGGGTCTGTGAGCGGCGATGTCTCGCTCTGGAGCGACTGAGCGAATAGGTGGCCGGAAAACAAAAAAGCCTTGGAATAATTCCAAGGCTTTATCTGTGCCCCCTCAGGGATTCGAACCCTGGACACGCTGATTAAGAGTCAGCTGCTCTAACCAACTGAGCTAAAGGGGCGTTGGTCATTTCTTGAACCGAGAGATAAGTTTACTCACAAACGACTATCACGCAAACGCCGGCGTGTCGCGCTGTAAAACGTTGGAATTCCAATGTTTTACAACTTCTCTAAAAACCTGTGGATCACAACGGATTATGACGCGAATCCGAAGAATCCGCCCTACAGCACGATTCCCAACCACCTACATACGACAATCCCCCGCACCAATCGATACGGGGGATGCGAGGATTGCGGCGCACACTCCGCGCAACACATATTTCGCAACATACTTCGCACGGCGCACGCCGATCGCGCCCTGACCGGGCCTACTCCATCTGCACCGCCATGCAGTCGTTCGGCCCGAACGCGTTGGTCGAACACCACGACCGCGCGTCACTCACCGAGTCGAAGCGCTCGCCGGAGAGCAGCACATAGTAGTCGGCCTCGTGTCCGTACCGTGTGTAGTAGTCGTAGTCCGCGGCCCACGCCAGCACCGCGTTCGGCCACTTGGCGTGAAGTTCGAGATACTGCTTGTAGATGTCGCGGTAATGCTGCGTTTTACCATCGACTTCCATGCCGTATTTCCTGCTGAACAGCTGCGTGGTCGGCACGTCGTGCAGCGGGGAGATCGCCGATTTGTCGTTCGACACCTGCCAGCTCAACGCCAGCTGCGCGTATCGTTCCATGTCGGAGTCCGCGATATTCGCGCCTCCTCTGGCGCTATCCACGTCCGCGGACGGTTTACCGTTCGGCGAAGACCCCTCCTGCACCACCATGCTGGTCGCACTGGTTTTGATCCGGCTCACGGCACGCCAATACTGATTCGTCGTGAATGCCAGTTTGACTGTGGTCACACCGTCTTCGAACTTCATCGGCTTGGTCGTGAAGTCGTATACCGCGGACGCGATCACCTCATTGTCGGAATCCTTGATGGAGATCTTGACGTTCTTGCCCTTCCACGCGTGGTCGCCGCATACGTCTGCGGAGAAATCAACCGTCGCGATCAACGTGCTTCCAATTGCCAAGCATGCCTACCAACGGAAAATCCCCCTGCACCAATCGATGCAGGGGGATTCCTTGTGCTTAAGCTCAGACGTACTTCAGTCTGGAATCATTCACCGCGCCGAGCCTTGAAGACTGGCCGCGGTGAGTGGGGGAATCACTCAGCGACGACCTTCACGAAGAAGGAAGCGGTGATCTCCGGGTGGAGGGCGACCTTCGCCGGGAATTCGCCGGTGGTCTTGATGGACTCGACCTCGATGGCCTTCGGATCGACAACGGCCTTGTCTTCAAGGGCGATGGCGATCTGCTCGGCGGAGATGCTGCCGAACAGCTTGCCGGACTCGGACACCTTGGCGGCGATCTCGACGGCGGTGCCTTCGATGGCGGCCTTGGCAGCGACGGCATCCTCACGGGTGGCGACGGCCTGGGCCAGACGAGCGCGCTTCATAGCGAGAATCTGCTTCTCAGCGCCCTTGTTCCAAGCAAAGGCGAGGCCCTGCGGGATGAGGTAGTTGCGAGCGAAGCCGGACTTCACTTCGACAACATCACCGGAGTGACCGAGGTTGGCAACGGTCTTGGTAAGAATAACCTTGGTTTCAGCCATGATTCATAGCCTCCCTAACTCAGCGACCAGAGGTGGCGTACGGCAGCAGAGCCATTTCGCGGGCGTTCTTGATGGCCTTCGAAATCTCACGCTGTTCCTGCACGGTGACACCGGTGATACGACGGGAACGGATCTTGCCTCGATCGGAGATGAACTTACGCAGCAGAGCGACGTCCTTGTAATCGATCTCGGTGACCTTCGCCGCCTTCAGCGGGTTCGGCTTCTTCTTGAACGGCTTGACCGGCGGTTGCGGCCTCTTACGTGACATGATGTTCTCCTTATGAACGATTGAAAATGCAGTATGCCGGATGTGTCAGAACTCGGGTTCGTCGTCGCCACCACCGAAATCGGAGGAGCCGCCGAACGTGGAGAAGCTGTTGCCTCCATCGCCGCCGTTGCCCCAGGGATCGGCAGCCGGCGCCTGATTGGCGGCCGGGTTGGACGGGGCGCTCTGGGCGCCGCCGAAACCACCGTTGCCACCAAAGCCGGAGTTACCTCCGAAACCGGAGTTGCCTCCGTTGTAGCCGCCCGCGTTGCCGCCGAAACCGCTGGCACCGCCGGAATAACCGGTGTTGCCTGCGTTGCGGCCTGCGAAGCCGCCCTGACCGGATGACTGGCGCTGCACCTGGGCGGTGGCGTATCGCAGCGAGGGGCCGATCTCGTCGACCTGCATCTCGAACACAGTACGGTTGGAACCGTCCTGCGCCTGATAGGAACGCTGCTGCAAACGACCCTGTGCAATCACGCGCATGCCCTTGGACAGGCTCTGCGCGCAGTGGTTGGCAAGGTCACGCCATGCACTGCAGCGCATGAACAGCGCCTGACCATCCTCGAACTGGTTGGTCTGGCGGTTCCAAGTGCGCGGAGTCGAAGCAATGGTGAAGCTGCACACGGAAGCGCCGCTTCCGATGGTACGCAGCTCGGGATCCGCGGTGAGATTGCCCACCACGGTGATGACGGTTTCACCTGCCATGACGTGTCCTTCTTCTTAGTTGTACATCCAGCGCGAACGCTGACGATAAAACTTACTTGGCGTCCTTGCGAAGGATCTTCGTACGGATCACGGATTCGTTAAGGTTGAGCACACGATCCAGCTCGTCGCTCGTTGCAGGCTCGGCGGAGTAGGTCACCACAACGTAGTTACCCTCGGTCTTACCGGCGATTTCGTAAGCAAGCTTGCGACGCCCCCAGTAATCGGGTTCGTCAACAGAACCGCCTTCCTTGGTGACGAGTTCCAGATACTGCTCGGTCAGCTTCTTCAGACCGCGCTCATCCAGCTCAGGATCGGCGATGAACATCAGTTCGTACTTGTGCGCAGACATCACCCACCTCCTTCGGACTATTCGGCCACGGACGTTCCATGGCAGGAGTGTGTATACGCGTTGCTTGCGGTCGGACGACCTGAAACAAGCAACTTTTCAATGATACAACCCGTCGGCGACGAATATTTTCGCTGTGGGCGCGCAGCACGTTCGGTGCGGCGAACGCGGCGGAGTCCATCCGCTTGTCAGAAGCGATGCGGAACGCGGCCATCTCGCCTGGCAGAAAGGTCACCATGCCCATGCCGACATACGGTGGCGACCAGCAACTCGTTGGCGCGATCGCCGAACCCGGCGACCCCTCGCCCAACGGCAGGCCCTTATGGTCCACACCGTCAAGCGTCACATCGAAGTGTTCGGAGGCGAGCACCACGCCGTCGAGCGTCACACGTTCCACAGTCCACGTACCCTTCCAAACCTCACGGGTCTCGTTCAGCACGATGAGTTCGAGATGATCGGTGACGGTTTTCACGCCTTGTCAGCTGTGGGTTCGGCGGTATTCCTCGCTGGCGCGCGGCTGGATAGCGGCAAGTCTCGGCGCGAAGAAGTCGCGCGACGCGTACCATACCGGTTTGCGATGGCCCGGAGTCAGGTGGAAACGCATGCCGCGAGCCAGCTTGCAGTTGCCGCTGAAGGCTTTCTGATGCACGAGCATCTGCTTGCCGAACGGTTCGAGATTCTCGCCATCACCACACGGGTCAGCATGCCTGTGCCCGTCGGCACGGCGCATGACGCGATATCGCTTGTCAACGGGTACCCGAGCCTCATCGATGGCATCGGCACCCGTCGACCCGTCAACCGGATGATGGTTCGCGCAACTGCCGGCTCTTCCCGCGGCTCCCTTCACCTGCCGCATGGACTGAGCCGGCCCGTACCGGCGGCACCGGCACCACCCGCTTGAACATACGAAAAGCGCCGCCCGCGCAATACGGGCGGCGCTTTCACCATCGCCTAGGCTGTCAGGCGAAATCCCCTAAATCCGGGGAATCGCTCACTGAACCTGGGTACGGGCGATCTTGCCGTTGAAGGTAGCCATATCGGCGTCCTCATCCTTGCCGTTGTTCCAGGAGAACATGGCACGCAGCTTCGGGCCGACGGTCTCGATGCGGACGTTGGAGTACTCCTCCTGCAGGGCCTTGAACTTCGGGGCGCCGGCATCCTGATCCTCGATGAACTCCTTGGCGAAGGAGCCGTCCTGGATGCGCTTCAGGTGGTACTGCATACGCTCACGCACGTGCTCGTCGATGCAGGTGTTGGTGTAATCGCCGTACTGAGCGGTGTCGGAGCAGGACCAACGATCCTTGTTCATGCCGCCTTCGTTCATCAGGTCGACGATCATCTTCAGCTCGTGGCACACCTCGAAGTAGGCGATCTCCGGCTGGTAGCCGGCGTCGGTGAGGACCTCGAAGCCCATTTCGACGAGCTTGTTCACGCCACCCATGAGGACGTTCTGCTCACCGAACAGATCGGTTTCGGTCTCCTCCTTGAAGGTGGTCTTGATGGCGCCTGCACGCAGAGCGCCCAGAGCCTTGGCGTAAGCCAAGGTCAGAGCCCATGCGTCACCGCGCGGATCCTGCTCGACGGCGACGACGACCGGCACGCCACGGCCGTTCACGTACTCACGACGGACGATGTGGCCCGGGCCCTTCGGGGCGACCATGAACACCGGGTGATCCTCGGACGGCTTGATGTAGCCGTAGTGGATGTTGAAGCCGTGGGCGAAGGCGACGGCGGCGCCCGGCTTGATGTTCGGCTCGATGTCGTTCTTCCAGATGTTGCGCTGGTACTGATCCGGAGCCAGGATCATGATGACGTCGGCTTCAGCGGCGGCTTCCGGAACGGACTTGACTTCCAGGCCCTGCTCCTTGGCGTGCTCGACGGACTTGGAGGTCGGACGCAGGCCGACGACGACGTCGACGCCGGAGTCACGCAGATTCAGCGCATGGGCGTGGCCCTGGGAACCGTAACCGATGATGGCAACCTTCTTGCCTTCGAGGACCGAGAGATCACCGTCGTTCTCGTACCAGATTTGTGCAGCCATGGTAATTGGCACTCCTTTTGTATGTAGTGGGGTGAGGCACAATGTGCCGGGGTATCTACTGTGTTGCAGATTATTCGTCTTGTGAAGGATTTTGTCCTTCAAAACTGAGCACTATCCTACCGGTATCGCTCCCCCAACCCCGCCGCCGTCCACAACGTGAGCCATATCACAGTCTTTACGCCCCCATCCGCGCAAAACACCACGAATACGCAAAAAGCCACCGCATAAGCGGTGGCTTTCGCAAAACGGACTACTGAACGATGTCAGTCAGCCGCGCACAATCACTGAACCTGGGTACGAGCGATCTTGCCGTTGAAGGACTCGGCCATATCGGCATCGGCGTCCACCTGGTTGTTCCAGGAGAACATGGCGCGCAGCTTCGGGCCAACGGTCTCCAGGTGCGGGTGGCTGTACTCTTCCTGCAACTTCTTGAACTTCGGGGCGCCGGCAGCCTGATCATCCATGAACTCCTTGGCGAAGGAGCCGTCCTGGATGCGCTTCAGCTGGTACTGCATGCGCTTCTTGGTCTCCTCGGTGATGACCGTGGAGGTGTAATCGCCGTACTGAGCGGTGTCGGAGCAGCTCCAGCGAGCCTTGTTCAGGCCGCCTTCGTTGGCCAGGTCGACCAGCATCTTCAGCTCGTGGAACACCTCGAAGTAGGCGATCTCCGGCTGGTAGCCAGCCTCGGTCAGCACATCGAAGCCCATGTCGCACAGATGGTTGATGCCGCCCATGAGGACATCCTGCTCGCCGAACAGATCGGTCTCGGTCTCCTCGGTGAAGGTGGTCTTGATGGCGCCTGCACGCAGAGCGCCCAGAGCCTTGGCGTAAGCCAGGCACAGCGGCCACGTCTTGCCGTCAGGATCCTGCTCGACGGCGACGACGACCGGCACGCCACGGCCGTTGGTGTATTCACGACGAACGATGTGGCCCGGGCCCTTCGGGGCGACCATGAACACCGGGTGATCCTCGGACGGCTTGATGTAGCCGTAGTGGATGTTGAAGCCGTGAGCGAAGGCCAGAGCAGCGCCCGGCTTCAGGTTCGGCTCGACTTCTTCCTTGTAGACCTTGGCCTGGTACTGATCAGGCAGCAGGATCATCACCACGTCAGCCTCGGCGACGGCGTCACCGACGGACTTGACTTCCAGACCCTGCTCCTTGGCGTACTCCACGGACTTGGAGGTCGGGCGCAGGCCGACGACGACGTCCACACCGGATTCACGCAGGTTCAGCGCGTGGGCGTGACCCTGGGAACCGTAACCGAGGATGGCCACCTTCTTGCCCTCGAACACGGAGAGATCGGCGTCCTTTTCGTACCAGATAGTTGCTGCCATAATGGCGCTCCTTATTGATTCTTCTGTTGTATTATTCGATATTCATCGTTCTGCGTGGTTGTGCAGAAATCTTCTGTTCTGGTTGTCCTTGTGGGCTTTTCCGCTACGTAGGTTTAGTCCGTTTTTCCAAGGATTGCACCAAGGGTGTTCACTAAGTGAACGCCCGGTTTTCAATTATTGGAGACCTGCCCTCGCGGCCCATCCGGAGAGGGAAACCGGAGGACGGGTCAACGTTTCAAACGCTGATTGCAATCGCTGATTTCACTCGGTGAATCACTTGGTGAAATCGACGTTCTTGGTCTCCTTGCAGCTCAGCACCGCGACGAGGCAGCAGACGGCCATCACGCCGAGGTACAGACCCACGGAGTGCACGCCCCAGTTGTGGGACAGCCAGGTGGCGATGGTCGGCACGAATGCCGCGCCGACGATGGCGGCCAGGTTATAGCCGATGCCGGAACCGGAGTAACGCACGTTCGCGTCGAACAGTTCGGGCAGGAACGCACCGATCGGGCCGAATGCGGTACCCATCAGCGCGAAGCCGACGCACAGGAAGACCATGTTGGTGAAGAAGTTACGCTGGCCGACCAGATTGCCGTCCAGCAGGAACGGGAAGAGCAGCGCGAAGGCGACGAGGCAGCAGGAGGAGATGACGATCACACGCTTGCGGCCGAACTTGTCGGCGTTCACGCAGGAGATCACGATGAACGCGGCGAACACGCACACGGCGACCATCAGCATAAGCAGGTACTCCTGCTTGGAGAAGCCGAGGCTACCGCCGCCCTGTTCGGTGGTCTTGGTGCCCCAAGCGAGGGACCAGGTGGCGAGCGTGTAGAACAGCGTGTAGGTGACGGCCACCAGAAAGGTAGCCTGCAGGACCTGCTTCCAGCTCTTCTTGAAGACTTCGGTGAGCGGGGACTTGACAACCTTCTTCTGCTCTTGGGCGAGGCGGAAGATCGGGGTTTCCTCCATCTGGACACGGACGACGAGGCCGACGATCACGAGGATCGCGGACAGCAGGAACGGCACGCGCCAACCCCAGGCGAGCATGGCATCGTCATCGTTGAAGGCTTCCAGCAGGAAGTAGGTGCCGTTCGACAGGAAGAAGCCGATCGGAGCGCCCAGCTCCGGGAAGGAGCCGTACAGCGCGCGCTTGTCTTCCGGCGCGTTTTCGGTGGCCACCAGAGCAGCGCCGGACCATTCGCCGCCAAGGCCGATGCCCTGCACGAAACGGCAGAGGCACAGCACGGCGACGGCCATGACACCCCACTGGTTGTAGGTCGGCAGGCAGCCGATCAGGAAGGTGGCGACGCCCATGGTGAGCAGGGAGACCACCAGCGTGGTCTTGCGGCCCATGCGGTCACCGAAATGGCCGAACACCAGGGAGCCCAGCGGGCGGGCGATGAAGGCGATGGCGAAAGTAAGCAGGCTGGCGAGCAGGGCGACGGTCGGATTGGTGGTGTCGCCGAAGAAGACCTTCGGGAAATAATTCGCCGCGGCGGTGCCGTATGCGTAGAAGTCATAGAATTCGATGGCGGTGCCGATCATCGAAGCCGCGATCACGGTCTTGACGGAATCTCGTGCCATCGCTTTGAGTTTGCCGGACGTTGTCACATCGGCTGCAGTCATAAGGATTTGCCCTTCTTCTTCATTCCTTGTGCGGGCGGCTGCCGTTTCCGGTCATACCGCTCGGTGCTGTGTATTCGCTTCGTTTCTCGCTTGGGATTGCCGCAGATGCCTTGTGGGCGGGCAACAAAAAAGCCCCGCACGTTTGCAGGGCTTCAAGATTCTCGCTCGTTGCCCTGCCTTCGTTGGCGGGGCTCAAGCTTGTATGCCGAATCAGTCCGCCAGCGAAGACGGAATAATAATTCGTGCGGACAGCAGTGCGAGCGCATTGAATCCAGTCATCGTGGCGAACCTCCTTTCGGTTTTCGAAGTATGTCTTCGGATTTCCATCCGAACTACGGTGGGACCATAGGAGCCGATACGGCGACTATCTACCGGGTGTTCACTATGTGGACGCCCGTCTTTGTCTTGGACGGAGACACCGGATTCATCCGCTGTCGGCGACCTGCGCATACGCCAATCACACCTACGCCGCGCTCGTTCCGTGTCCGATTCGCATCCGATTCAGCCTCGTCCCACGCCTTGTTCCTCGTCTCGTCTCTCGTCTCATTTCCGCTCTCCGCGGCAACGAAAACGCCGGTGCGGCTGCGGCATGCGTTTCCGCACACCGCCATGCAGCACCGGCGCAATCGGCCAGCCGCGATCAGCCAGCCATCAGTCGCCAGCCGTCAGTCGCCAACCATCAGTTATCTTTGGCCCTATCCGCAAGCAACGGCAATACCACCGCGATAATCACGCACACGATGGCGGTCGGGAACAGCGCCACATATCCCAGCGACGGGGAAAGCAGGTTCACCGCAATCGCACCCACAGCCACGCCCAGAATCAGACCCAACGGCTTCGACAGCGCGTAGAAGCCCAGATCACGGCCGGCATTGCGCGGATCGGGCAGCGACTCGACCACCAGCGAACGCGTGAGCACGTCGTAGATGCTCAGGCTGAATCCGGCGAGGAACGCGAACACCAGGAAGGTTTTCTCCCCGTTCAGCACCACGGTGAGCATGCCCGCAAGAAGACCCACCACGTACAGTCCGCCCACAACCACAACCGCGATGCGGAAGTTGCGATCGCGCGAGCCCTGCATGAGGTCGATGCGGTCGGTGATGATGCCGGCCGTACCCGTGGCCAGCAGCGCACCGCCGAACATCACGATGGCGAACATCATGATGAGCGTGCCTGCGGGCAGGGTGAGCGGCGCGGAATCCGCAAGTCCCCTCAAGTTGCCGTACAAGGTGAACCGCACGATGTACCACAGGAACACGCTGGTCAACGCCATCGCGGCCATCATGAACACCCTGGACAGGAACAGGCGGTGGAATCCACGCGCCTTGTCGCCGCGCGGGCCGCGCAGCATGGAGAACACGTCCCGCCAATCGGTGCGAGCCCACTTCTGGTCGACGCTCGAGCGCTCACGCGGCCACACCAGCACGGGAATCACGCCGGAAACGGCGAACAGTACCGCCGCGCACAGGAACACGTCGGTCGCCCCGAAGGCGATGGACATACCGCCGATCACGCCGCCCGCAGCCTGGCCGATAAGCACGCCGACCGCATGCCAACGTTCGACCCCCACACGGTATTTGTCGGGCACGCGCTCGGAGATGGCCGCGGCGAGCGGCGCGGTGAGCATGACGTATGCGGGTTGCATGAGCAGCCAGCCAGCAACCAGTCCGATCAGGGCATCCGTGGCGCTGAGGATCAACGTCGCCAACGCCGCCAGCACACCGCCGGCGACCAGCCACGGCGTACGTCTGCCGATGATGACGCGAGTGTGGTCGGAGAATGTGGAGATGAGCGGCGTGACCACGATCGATAGCGCCGTCCCCAGTGCGATGACCATGGCAAGCGGAGTCGCCAGAACGGTTTCACCGCCATCGGGCAGCGGCCCCTCGGTGTTGAGCCCGTACATCAAGGCGATGTGATTGGGGATGGCGATGAGATTAAGCATGACCCACGGCGCGGTGATGAGCACCGCGGCGAGCGCGAACGCCCATTTCAGGCGCAACACGTCCGTTCGCGACGGCTTCACACCGTCCGCGGAGGTCATGGGGTCGCGCATGTCGAGGAATGACGAGGCGTAATCGGGGACGGCGGTGTCGACGCCGGCCGCGGCGACCGATGCGCCACCGGCCACGGTCAGTCGCGCGGCCTGCGCTTCAGGTTGTTTCGCCGACGCTTCCGGCGGCAATCGCCGATCCTCGCGCGCAAGTCGCGCAACAGATGCCTTGTCCTCGTCGCTCAACGCCTTGTCGTAATCAGGGCGATCGTCGATACCCGGACGAATGTACGGTTCCAGCATGGTTGCTCCTCCGTCCCTCGATGCGTTGCACCGTTCGACCATGCTGTTCGGCATACCGCGAACGGCTTCCCTCCTATGGTTTCAGAGTACGCGATGGGGCGTATCTCCATGCGTGTCTTCCGCGCCTGTTCTCGCATGTATCGCTTGGCCTGCGGCATGATGATTTTCCGTGGTTCCGGGGCTCCGATGGCGGGTGTTTGCGCGACAGGTGTGACAGGAAAGATAGAGGCGGAAAACGAAGGAGGGAAGCGCCGCTTCCGCTGCGCTTCCCTCCGCTATCGCGTTGTCGTATTACCGCGTTGTCGTGTTACCGCACGGTGATATCGCACGACGTTACCGCACGATGTCACCGCATGGCCGGATCACAATCTATCGCACAACCGGCGGCTGCGCGATCAGATCGTCCGTGCGATGCTCGCCCGCGGCATCAACCCAAGTCAGCGACGCGACCGACGCGGTATTGTCCACGCCGAGACCGCGGCCCGGTTCGAAGGTGAGCGTCGCCGAAGTGCCATCACCCTTCCAGGTGAACGAGATGGACGTGTCACCATCCGCCTCGTACGAGAATTCGCCGTCGAACGCGTCGAGCTCGTTGCGGAACTTCGCCAGCGCATTCAGCGCCTTGACCACCGGACGTTCGAGGTTCTCGTCGATTTCCGCCGTGGAATAGTAGTGACGGTTGATGTCGCGGCCGTTGTTGGTTTCACGCAGCAGCTTCATATCGTTGCGGCCGGCGAGCGCACCCACGTAGTACACCTGCGGCACGCCCGGCAGGAAGAACTGCACGGCGCGAGCGGCGATGTAATGCTGATCGTTGCAGCCGAGCGCCGAATAATAGGTGCTGTTGACCTGGTAGAGGTCGAGGTTGGATGCGGCGGCACCGGTCGCGGCCTGCGATTCGCCCTTCGTATTGGCGTGAATGGTGTTGACGAGGTTGTCGACGTCCTCATCCGGCACCAGACCCTTGAGCGAACGGTCGAGCTGGTCGGAACCGATGTCGATCACGCCGATGCCGTCGTGCGTATCGAGCACGGTGACGGCGTTGTTCGGGCGGATCTCGGTCCAATGCGCCACCGGTTCGACGTGACCGGTGAACAGCGAGTGCAGCAGCAGCGGAGGCAGGGCGAAATCGTAGACGCGGTCGACCTTGGAGGCGATCTCCACCTGCTTCTTGTAATAGGAGTGCACTTCGATGAGGATTTCCAGACCGCGCTTCATGCCTTCCTCGCGCAGGCGGGAGATGAGCTTGAAGGTCTTCGGGGTCATGAAGCAGCTGGTGCCGGCCTCCTTGGCGCCGTAGCCGACGGCATCGAGACGGATGTAGCTGACGTGCGAGGCCGCCATCTGGTCGAAGATCGACATGAGGTATTCCCAACCCTTGTCGGAATCGGTGTCGATGTCGACCTGCTGCGGGGTGAAGCTGACCCAGACCAGTCGGGTTTTGCCGGCGAACTTGTAGTGGGTGAACGGCAGACCCGGGCGCGGACGGTAGATGCCGGCCAGATCCTCTTCGGTCGCGCCGTTCGGGAACACGGAACTCATGGTGAGGAACATCGGGTAGTATTCGGATTCCTCGCCCTTGGCGAGCACGTCCTGGAACTGCTTGGATTCCCAGCTCATGTGGTTGACGATGGCGTCGACCATGATGTTGTGGGTTTTGGAGAGTTCGGCCACATCGTCCCAGCTGCCGAGTCGCGGATCGACCTTGGTGTGGTCGATCGGGTCGAAGCCGGCGTCCGCACCGTCGAACGGGGTGAAGAACGGCAGGATATGCACGCCGTAATACACGCCGTCGAAGCGGGTGCGCAGGATGTCGGTCATTGATGCCAGGGTGCCGTCGCCGAGACGGTTGGCGTAGGTGATGAGCTGCACCTTGTTTTTCATGGGACCTCCTTTGGTTCCGTTTCATCCATCGGTATCGAACCGGTTCGATATTACCGCCGACCGCACTCTCCAAGCAAACGATTCCGCGTGTCGAACCGGTTCGATATCCGTTCGACATACATAAGCCTCCCCACATCCCCAAAATCAGACAAAACCGGCCCATTCCTGTCCGAAAATGGGGATGAAGCAACCTTCCCCAGAATCAGACGAATTTGTCCCATTCCTGTCCGATTCCGAGGAAGACCAACCCCGACCCACACCCAATCCCATCCCCACATCCCCAGAATCAGACAAAACCGGTCCATTTTTGTCTAATTCTGAGGAAAGTCCAGCCCATCCACCCCGTCCAACCAGAGCCTGCATCCGTGTTTCACACGGAATGTTTCACATGAAACAACGCAATCGTGTTTCACGGACGCACAGGTTTTTCACCCAGCATATGCCGATATCTACCGCGAAATCACAAGCAGCAGTCCTGTGGAAACCGCGATATATCAAACACCTACGGCGCACAGCAGAATCGTGTTCGCGAATCGCAAGTTCGACAGGCGGGACCGACAACATGAAGCAAAACCCGCAAAAAGATCCGGAAACTCAACGGGAACTCAACGGAGACTCAACCGCGCGTAGTGGCGCCCGTCACCAACGAAACGGGAATCAGATGCTCGGCTTCACCGGCGATAGCTGGTTCGCGCCCATCATCCGCAGCACCGGCAATGGCTACGCTCTCGGAACGTTTATCATCAGCAGCGCCAACTCTGCCAGTCACATCAACAGCAGCACCAGCAGCGCCAGCCGCTGTACCGCCCTCGATCAAACCCATCATCCGATTGGCGACCTGCTCGGCGATGGCCGGAAAATCCTGCCTCACCGCAGTCAACGTCATACCAGCCAAATCGGTCAGATATGTGCCGTCATACGCCACAATCTGCAGTTCATCGGGAACGCTCACGCCCCTTGCCATCGCCTCGCGCACGCACATCGCCGCACCGATATCCGAGCTCACCACCGCATCCACGGCACGGCCGGAACCATAATCGGCCTCACGCTCGAACACGCTCCGCACCGCGCCGGCATACCCGGCGAAATCCATCACTTCCCCGGCCCCGATGTACTCGTATTCCACACCGGCCTTGGCGAGTTCCGCCTCCAAGGCCAGGTGGTAGCGCACTGTGGGGAATGTGGTGCCTTCGTCGCCCGACGCCTCATGGAATTGATTGCGCGGCCCGCCAATCACCACGACATGGCGTGCGCCCGTCCGAATCAGCAGGTCGGCGATCAGACGTCCGCCCTGCACATGATCGGAACCGACCGAGGGAATCCCCTCCCCCAGCACACGGTCGAATGCAACAACCGGGCGATGGATCGACGTCCAATAATCCGGCGCATGCTCGGTGTGCGCTCCCATCACGATGCCGTCCATAAGCCGTCTGCGCAGCATATCGACGTACTCGGCTTCACCGTTCACCGCATCAGCCGTGGAGCACAACAGGGTTTGCAGGCCGTTTTCCGCCAGCACATGCTGCAGGCTGGCCGTGAGCGTGGCGAAGAATGGATGACGGATGGTCGGCACGATGATGCCGACGGTGTTGGCGCGATTCTGGGAAAGATTGCGGGCAAGATCGTTCGGCACGTAATGCAGGGCGCTCATGGCCCGACGCACGCGATCACGCATATCGTCGGAGACGTACCCCGTGCCGTTCACTACTAGGGAGACGGTGCTCAATGAGACTCCGGCACGTTTCGCGACATCACGCATTCCTACCATTTCGCCTCGTTTCTCGTTCTGTGATTCCGATGAGCGTGCCGGCCGGCTTCCTTACGTGCTACTGTCTAGGATTCCGGCGACGCGATCCGCCGTCAGCGTTTGTCGGTTCCGACGATCCCGGATCCGATGATTCCGGATCCGATGATTCCGTTTTCGGCACCTCTGGCGCTTTCGACGACCGACCACGCTTTTCTTGCCTTTCGCATTGTACTCTTGGACGCTCTCGTTGCCGCTGTCACAGTCGCTTCCCAACCGGCTCTCCATCAACCCTAACGCCCCGTTCCATGCCGCCCCCATGCAGCCGCCATGGTGGAACAGCGTCGCGATCATCGGTGAAACATCGCTGACGCATCGTCAAGTTTCACGTGAAACAACCGGTGAAACATTCCACGGAACAACCTGGGCTGTTCCACAAATCGTTCTGCGAAATAATCTGAGCTGTTCCACGAATCGTTCTGCAAAACGCTCCGCAACCATCGCACAGGGAAGCATGCCCAAAAGCGTGGAAAAACGCACGGGGGCGTCGCACAACAACCACGTCATACGCGTTTATCCATACAGGTCACCACACACGCCGTTTTATGCACGCCATCACACAGGCCGTCGCCCAGATCATCACGCACCTCACTACACGTGCTACGCAAACGCGCCACACGCGCCATCACGCACGTCACCATGTAAATGCGCCACGCAAACAGGTCACACGCTCGCTGCCGCACAAACGCACCATACACACTGTTACGCATGTCATCGCACACGCACTATCGCACACGCTCGCCATCACACACGCTCGCCGCCACACAAGCCCACTACACAAGCTCATCACGCAATCCGCGAATAGTCATCACGCAACCAAATCACACACCAGATCACACACGCACCGCGAATCACACACCGAACCACAAGCCGAACCACAAACGTCGGCCCCCGCCAACTCCCTCAAAAATCCCTATCCACCCCCATTTCTTGTAGCTTATTCAAGCTTACCCGATAGAAATACAAAGAATTCAACGACTTCGGCATGCTTGTGAGCGCGAATAGACATAGACTGTAATCACAACAGAAAAGAAACGACACGATGCCGCTCAGCAAGACCGGAGCACCGGTAAGGCGGCACCCCCGCGCAAGGCACAAGGCCAAAGCGCATGAGATACCAAGGACATACCGAACAAGCGGCCACAGGAACGAAAAAACAAGACAAACATACGGCCGCTCACGAAAGGAACCATCATGAAGAACAACACTCTCGACCAGATCCTGAACAGCAACCTCGCCTCCGTCGATCCGGGCTTCTACCAGTTCGCCCTCGCCAAGGCCTCCTCCGACCTGTTCAAGCGCATCATCAACAAGTGATTTCACTTGCCTAGGTAACCGGCCCAACGCCGATCACCTTTCATACGGACTCCCACAAGGCCGCGACTCAACAGGGTCGCGGCCTTTCCGTATTTAGTCCCCGCTTCCGCACCACGCCACCACGCCACTCCCCCGCTTCCGCACCACGCCACACATGGAAAAGGCGGTCGATATGGACGAATTCCACTCGGATTTCGTCCATATCGACCGCCTTGTTATAGGAAGGGGTCAATTACGTAGTAGTAGCAAGATCACGCGGCGGAGCCGGAACCAGAGGCGCTACCGGCGGCGGAACCAGCCACACCGGAACCAGCCACTTCGGCAGGCGCATCAGCGCCCTCGTCCTCGATTTCGCCGGACGCGAGCTTGGCTTCAAGCTCCTTGACGATCTCGTCGTGCATCTTCTCGCTGATCTTCACCTTGAACATGAACACCAGCAGGCCGAGCACGATCAGGGCGAGCGGCACGTAGAACGCGCAGGTCTTGAAGGTGTTGATGTTCGCGGCGGTCATGTCGGCGGCGGTCGCGTCACCGGTCATGCCCGCGGCGATGGCGATGAAGCCGACGATGCCGTTGGACATGGCGCCACCGATCTTGTCGAGCATCGGGCGGACGGACAGGGTGACGGCCTCGTTGCGCTTGCCGTTCTTCAGCTGGCCGTATTCGATGGAATCGGTCAGGGAGAGGATGGCGGTCATCTGGATGAGCGTGCCCGGCACGTAGAAGAGGACGAGGGCGACGAACACCATGATCATGTTGTTGGCGAAGATGCCGAGCAGGATGTAGCCCGCGATCATGGAGATCATGCCGCCGATGTACAGGTAGCGGCGCGGGATGCGCTTGTTCAGGATCGGGTACAGCGGTGCCATGACCAGGCCGGCCACCAGCGCGATGATGCCTGTGACGGAGTAGGCGGCCTGATTGTCCAGCACGAACTTGAACAGGAAGATCAGCACGCCGGTGGTGGCCACGTTGGCGATGGCGTACAGCAGGTAGGACAGCGCCACCCAGAGCAGCTGGTCGTTCTGGAACAGGGCCTTGAACGCCTGCAGCGGGCCACCGTTCTTCTGGGCCTTGGAGCGCAGGGCGCTTTCGCTTTCCTTGGTGCCGAACGCGACGGACCATGCGGTCAGGATGCCGAGCAGCGCCACGATGATGCCGAAGGAGGTCCAGCCGCTCTGGCTTTCGGTGT
>NZ_FQTX01000011.1 GCF_900129045.1 Bifidobacterium merycicum DSM 6492
GCCGGAGATCGCCACGGACGTCACCGGCACGACGGTCGTGCAGGTGACGGACGCGAGCGAGGACGAGGAGCCGTCCCAGCGCACCGTGCCGCCGTTGTAGTCCAGACCCGGCTCACGGGAACCCGGGTACTGCTGGCTGCCGCCGTCGTTGAAGATCACCTTCGCGTTCGAGGCCAGGTTGTCCGGGACCTCGTACTTGTAGCCGGTCTGGTCGCAGTTGTCCGCCGCGGTCATCTCGACGCCGGGCCAGGCCGCGTTGTTGACCGCGCTGGCGCCGTCGCCCGTGTACACGTACGCGTACATCTTGCCCCAACCGGAGGGCTTGGTCGCGTAGATGGTGTTCTTCTTCACCGGGGTGGGCGGGATCTCACCGGTCACCGTGACGGTGATCGTCGAGGACTTGGAGCCCGACTTCGCGGTGATCTTGGCCGTGCCGGCCTTCACCGGAGTGACCACACCCTTCGAGTTGACAGTTGCCACGTCCTTATCGGAAGAGCTCCACGACACGGAGTTGCCCTTCGGATTGGTGGTGGCGGTCAGCTGCTTGGTGGTCACGCCGTTGGAAAGATCCACGGTGTAATCCGACTGGTCGATCTTGATGGACGTGGTCGGGTTCGGCTCGTCATGCCCACCGATATTGGCCATCGTCACGGTGAACATGTCTTCGTCGGACTTCTCGAAGGAGTTGTTCACCTGAGAGGTGGTGTCCGGCAAATCGGCATTGTCGTTCATGGCCAGATCGTACGGCAGGGAATCCATGGCGGACAGGCCGAAGGTAGCCGCCAGTTCGATGCCAATGCCGTTCGCGGCAATATGGTCCGCAGTAGTGCCAAGTTCATCCAACGGGATGGCGATCTCGTAATGATCGTCCATGCCGGCGGAATCGTGACCCTTGTCGTTGAAGTTGACCCACTTGGCCTTGCTTTCGTTCTCTGCAGTCATATCGCCGACTACACGGCCGTTGCTGTCACCCCAGCCACCGTCGATGCCGATGACCTTATCGCTCAAAATGCCATTGCCGTAGCCGAACTTGATGCCGGACTTCTTGGTATTGGTCTTGGCATTGGCTGCCGGGCCATACTCGGCATTGGAATCGAGACCGTCGGAGTCACCCTGGTACACCCACGGACCGTTGGAGCCGTTGGTGGAAATGGTGACGACCTTATTGACGTTCTGCTTGCCGCCCCAGGTGATGTTGGACGCCCACAGGGAGCCGCCGGTCTTCAGGCCGCCGTTGTTGCCCACGCGGGTGCTGTCGTCCTTGGTATCGATGGCGATGTGGAACGGCAGGTTCTGGGTCTGCCACAAGTGGCCTTGGCTCAGCGGGTAATCGTCTCCACGATCCACCACATCCTGCACGTTGGTCATTTCCCACATGAGGTAGAGGTTGTCGTTATCGTAGGCGCCATACAGCGCGTACAGGTCGATCGGAACCTCGTACATGGAGTTCGGACGGTACACACGAGGATCGTCGTTGGCGGCGCCCTGCGCAATCAGCATGGAGCTGTCCCAGTCGGACAGGCTCGCACCCTTGCCGGCCGTAAAGTTGATGGTCTTCTTCACGCCATTGCCAACCTTATTCGTTCCATACTGCGAAGCGAGATGCTGATCCTGGACCGGCACCTTCTTCAGGGTGACAGAGCCACTCAGCTGATCGCCCTTCTTGACCTTCGTACCATCCTTGGTTGCGGTACCGGTCACCTTAACGGTAACGGTCTCGTTTTCGGCAAGGGTGCTGCCGACGGAAATGCTTTCACCGTCCTTGAAGGAGCCGGACTTGCCTTCGGTAGTGGTGTACTTCAGGTTGTCGGCGTACTGGGCGTGCAGCGTCACCTTCACGCTTTCAGACGAGAATTCCGCGGATGCGGAGTCGGCATAAACGCTCGGCTCGGCCTGTCCCTTTGCGTAGAAGACGCTCACGGAGCCGCCCTTGGCGGTGCCGGAGACGATCTTGCCGCCCTGAACCACAAGCTTGCCGCCGTTGACCTCATCCGTGTAGGTGCCGTCATCAAGGCTGGAGGCGAGTCCGGCAAGGTTCTGCTCACCGGCCATATTGGCGATGACCACGCCGTCGTTCTGCACGCCATCCTTGGTGTAGCGCTCAATCATGACGCACTTCTTGGCACTGTCGCTGTTCGAGTCGGCGCTGCAGTTCTGCAGATGCTCGGACTTGCCGTCCATGGCGTTGCGGAAGTGGTTGACGGCTACGACGGACTTGTTCTTCCACATGTCGTCGCCGGTGTCGCCCAGCTGGGACTTCTCAGCGAACTGCGCCCGGAGGTTGCCGTTCTGATCCCTGCCGCCGGATTCCTTCGGACGGTTGAAGTATAACGGTGCGCCGGCCTTGCGGGAGCCGACAATGGCCCAGCCCATCATGATCTGGTAATCGGTGAGCTCGGTGGAGACGCCCTTCTTCACGCCGTCGGAACCGGTCTGTTCCTTGTTGGCGTAGTTATCGTGCGATTCGACCCAGGTGACCAGCTGATCCTCGCTCGCGCCACCGGTATCGACGTTCTGCACCATCTTCGTGGTCAGGTTCTCGGACTGGATGGCCGCACGGATCGTGCCACCGTAGTTGGAGGCGGTGTTGCCGCCGCCATCGGAGGAGTTGTCTTTGAACAGGTTGGCGTATGCCTTGTAGTCCAGGCCGGAATCGCCCTGCAGCACCTCGCCGTACTGGAACTGCGCGCCGTTCTGCAGAATGGTGTTCCAATAGTTGGAGGTCTTGTTGTCGAACTTCTCGGTTGGCAGCTCGACATGCTTGGCGGCATCGAAGCGGAAGCCGTCGACGCCATCAGCGACGGCGGTCTTCAGGAAGGACTGCATGCGGTCGGCCACGGTCTGGTTCTGCGTGTTCAGATCCCACAAACCGAGCAGGTGGCACTGCGTGACGTCACGACGGGAGCTGTAATTGATCTGATCACCATCGGCGCCACCGCAGTTGGAGCGGGAATGGAAATAGTCCTTGTTCTGCCAATCGGAATCGATGGCGCTCCAGTCGGAGGTGAAGTGGTTGGCCACCACGTCGACGATCACACGCACACCGTACTTGTGGGCGGTGTCGGTCATCTCTTTGAGATCGTCTTCAGTGCCGACCACGAAATTGCCGATGCTGGTGTTCGACGGCTGGTACACGTAATACCAGTTCTCGTCGAACTTCTTGCCATTGGCCGGAACATACTTGATCTTGCTCATCGGCTCGGTCTGCACGGAAGTGTAGCCGGCCTTGGCGATGGCTTCCATGTTCGCCGTGATGTTCTTGAACGACCACATCCATGCGTGCAGGATGGCGCCGTTCTTCATATGCTTGGTCAGACCGTACTTCTCACGGGCCGTTTCGAATGTGGAGTTCTCCACAGTGTCCGTATAGCTGTCTCGGTCGGTGGAAGCGGAAGCGGTGGAGGACACAAGCCCCATACCGCCGAACGCCGTGGCAAACGCAACCGCACCTGCCGCCAGCTTCTTCCAGACCACTCTCTTCCTGAATGGTGAACGGTTCCCACTCTGGGGCGAATGCTGCGATCCGCCTTCACTCGGGGAGTATCCACTAGCCTTCATTGGCACTCCTTGTCAGTGGCCACAGGCCTGGCATACGCCGCACGTTCGGGCCTATCGATCCTCCCACACAACGCACATTACCTGGCTACGCTTGGCCAATCTCCTTTGACAACGTTCTCTTGTGGAGCACGTTGTCATCAATTTAGCACAAACGCCCGCAGTAAACGCCATCGTTTTCAATGAAGGGGTGGCACATCTTGCTGTTTTTTAAAAGCCCACGTCACCCAAAACCCTGAAAGAGTGCTAACCAGTTGGTAATTAGCCGATTTGAAACCAGACAAAACGCTTGAGAGCGTATGCAATATGTGATACCTAATGTCACAGAATCATGGTATTCTTGATAACGCGTATATCACGCGAACGTTATCAAGGTAGATAGGATCAGGCACAGCGCCGTGCTGCACGCCCCAACAGGGAACACAGTCACGGAAGGAAGCGGCTTCTCAGCAACTTCCATCGTTGCGACTGCATCCCTATATCAGGAGGGCCGATGAAGGTTAGAGGTAATCAGTCAGACGGCGGAGAAGATATGTATTCTTCGACACACTGGCATGCCCCGACGCATGAGAAAATCCATGCGTATCACAAGAAGAACACCATTTGGAAGAAGCTTGCCGTAAGCGTGGCCGCAGTAGCCACCGCCATCGGCGGCGTCACCGTCACCACTTCGGCGGCACAGGCCGCCACGAACCGCGACAGCTACGCCGATACCGTGGAGAACTCCACGTTCCAGGCAGCACGTGCCAAGTACGGTCTGACGGAGCAGATGAGCGAAGGCGCCACGCTGCATGCGTGGGAATGGTCGTTCAAGACGATCGAACAGCACATTCCGGAAATCGCGGCAGCTGGCTACACCTCCGTGCAGACCGAGCCGATCTCCGCCATCCACACCGGTAATAAGGGCAAGATCTTCACCGAGAACTGGTACTACGTGTACCAGCCGACCGACACCACCATCGGCAACTGGGTGATGGGTTCCGAATCCGATCTGAAGAGCCTGTGCGCCACCGCACACAAGTACGGCGTGCGCATCATCGTGGACGTGGTCGCCAACCATATGACCGCCACCTGGAATGCCATCGCGGATCGTTGGAGGAAGTCCGACCTGTACCATCACGACTGCAACGACGGCGAAGTACAGGACTACAACAACCGTTACCAGGTGACACACTGCAAGCTGCTCGGCTTGTACGACATCAACACCTCGAAGACCGAGACCGCCAACATGATGCATGATTACCTCGTGCAGGCGGTGAACGACGGCGTGGATGGCTTCCGTTTCGACGCGGCCAAGCATATCGAGCTGCCAAACGAATATGACGGCTCCCAGTATTGGAATATCGTGTTGAACAACGGCACCCAATTCCAGTACGGCGAAGTGCTGCAGGATTCCATTTCCCATGATGCCGATTACGCCAAGCTGTTCGCCAACAACAGCCGTCATGGCGGCGGTGTGACCGCTTCCTACTACGGTGTCAAGCTCCGCGGCGCGTTGAGCTCGAAGAATCTGAATGCTGGCAACCTCAACAATTGGGACAACGCCGCAGGTGGCAACAATCTCGTTTCCTGGGTGGAATCGCACGATAACTATTCCAACAAGCCCGACGATTATGGCGCGTCCTTGAAGATGAGCGAATGGGAAATGACTATGGGGTGGGGCGTAATCGGCTCCCGCTCCCAGACCATGCCGCTGTACTTCGATCGACCTGTCGGCTCCGGCGGCAGCCAGCCGCAGTTCGCGGAGAAGAACCAGCTCGGCGATGCCGGCTCCGACTCTTGGAAGGATCCGCAGGTTGTAGCGGTGAATCACTTCCGCAACAAGATGAACAATGCCAAAGCCAAGGAATACATGCGCAACTGCGGTGATAATTCCTGCCTGATGGTCGAACGTTACATCAAGGACGGCAACGCCGATTCCGATGGCGTGACCGTGGTGAACATGAATGGCGACAAGTCGCTGGCTGGCACCGAGACCACGCTGGACGACGGCACCTACACCGATCAGGTGAATGGCGGCACTCTGACGGTCTCCGGTGGCAAGATTACCTCCGGCACCGCCAAGGGCGGCAAGATCAGCGTGTTCTACAACAACAATCTTGCCAGCGTCTCCGCTAACCCGACCGGCGGTTCCTTCAAGACCGACACCACTAAGGTGACGCTGCACGCCTCCAACGTGACGAGCGCCTCCTACACCACGTCCGAAGGCGCTTCCGGCTCCTACCAGGATGGCGACACCATCACCATCGGCGCTAAGACCGCGGTCAACGGCACCATCACCCTGAAATTGCAGGGCACCGATAAGGACGGCAAGACCGTCTCCGCCGAATATACCTTCACCAAGAAGGATCCGGCAGCCGTCAGCGTCGCCTACGCCAAGAAGCCGAGCAACTGGTCGAACCTGTACGCCTACGTGTACGTGGACGATTCGAGCGCTGCAACGCTCAAGCAGAACGCAAAGTGGCCCGGCGTGGCAATGACGAAGGTCTCCGCAGGAGACAGCTGCGGCAAGGATGGCGAATACAAGTACGAAATCCCTGACGGATTCGACGAGAACGTCCGCATCATCTTCAACGATGGCAATGCCACCAACACGCTGAAGTATCCTGCCGATACCACCGAAGGCGTGGATGCAGCCGGTCTGAAGATCGACGGCACCTACGCTTGGAACGGCGATACCACCGCTTCCGGCACGTGGACGGCTCGGAGCTGCGCCGTCGTTACCGTGAACTCCGTGAAGATCGATCAAAAGGACTTCACCGCCGACCTCGCCGAGGGCGTGAAGACCACCAAGCTCACCGCCACCACCGATCCGGCTGGCGTAAATGTTTCCTGGTCCTCCTCCAACGAAGCCGTTGCGAAGGTCGCCTCTGACGGCACGGTCACTCCGGTGAAGGCGGGTACCGCCAAGATCACCGCGAAGTCCGGCGGCAAGACCGCCTCGATCACCGTCACGGTGACCGGCGAGATCCCGCCCACCCCGGTGAAGAAGAACACCATCTACGCGACCAAGCCCTCCGGTTGGGGCAAGATGTACGCGTACGTGTACACGGGCGACGGCGCCAGCGCGGTCAACAACGCGGCCTGGCCCGGCGTCGAGATGACCGCGGCGGACAACTGCGACCAGACCGGCTACAAGTACGAGGTCCCGGACAACCTGGCCTCGAACGCGAAGGTGATCTTCAACGACGGCGGCAGCCAGCAGTACCCGGGTTCCCGTGAGCCGGGTCTGGACTACAACGGCGGCACGGTGCGCTGGGACGGCTCCTCGTCCTCGCTCGCGTCCGTCACCTGCACGACCGTCGTGCCGGTGA
Source organism: Bifidobacterium merycicum DSM 6492 (assembly GCF_900129045.1). Lineage (GTDB taxonomy): Bacteria > Actinomycetota > Actinomycetes > Actinomycetales > Bifidobacteriaceae > Bifidobacterium > Bifidobacterium merycicum. Next base: position 6,870 of record NZ_FQTX01000011.1, read on the forward strand.
CGTCCGTGGCGATCTCCGGC
>NZ_FQTX01000004.1 GCF_900129045.1 Bifidobacterium merycicum DSM 6492
GACACCGTGACCGTGACCGTGGCGGGCGCCGCGGCCCAGCCGATGACGGTGTGGTACAGGCCGTCGTCCGTGTGGAAGAGCGCGAGGGTGTACTACAAGGTCGCCACGTACCCGGCCACGTCGGGCAACGCGTCCATGACGGAGGTGTGCGGCGGCTGGTACCGGTTCACGATCCCGGACACGAAGGGCAAGGCCGTGAAGGCCTCGTTCACGAACGGCACGTCCTGGGACGGCAACGGCAAGGCCGCGGACGGCACGCTGCGCGGGTACTGGGCGTCCGGCTCGAGCATGGCCGTTGCCAGCGGCCAGGTCATCTCAGGAGTCATGCCTGGCTGCGCGGTAACCACCAAGCAGTAGCCGATGTGTGCGTATAGGGGGCTTGTACTCGTTCCATGGGACTGGTGCAAGCCCCCTATGCATATCATCGGTAATTTCTCGTCGAATTCATGCATTGTGATGAATGCGAGAATGTACTGTGAATTTCACAAGTAGAGAATTTGATTTATCTACCCATGATGTTGTTAAATGCAGACGGAAAAAGTTGTGTAAAACTGCGCTATGCGGCTGCATAACGTGATGCAAAAAGTTATACGTCAAGGTAAGGAATAATCATGGCATTGCTCCAGGGATTTGAGGAAATCAATATGTCCGTGCCGACCGGAAAGTCGATTATGACGGTTACCGATTCCGTCGTCCGCTTCAATAAAGCCACCGCCGCCGATCTGGGCTACCCGGCATACGTCAAGATTCTCATCAACGACAAGACCAGGCAGATCGCGCTGCAAGTCTGCACCGCGAAGAACGGCAACGCCGTGAAGTTCAGCAAGCCGGAAGGTAAGCAGACCACCTCTGTGAACATCAAGGATGCCGTGGTGCTTGATGCACTGCACAAGTATTTCACGCTGCCGGAAGCCCCCGAAGGTGAGGTCGCCTACCAGTCCGTGCCCGGTGTCGTGTATGTCGAGGAGAAGACCATCATCTTCAATGCGGATGCGGCGACGTCCGGCACCATGAAGAAGCGCGGTCGCAAGAAGAACGCTTGAGTGTTCGTTCTATGAACAGGCAATGCCCCCCCGAACTGTTATAGTTCGGGGGGCATTGCTATGCTCGTTTGCAGAAGAAGACGCCACTAAGGGGGAAGAGTGAGTTCTGAAGAGATGACGGAAGGCCAGCCTTCCTCCTCTGATAATCAAATGAGAAAAGTGTACACCTTTGCGGATTTGCTGGCGACCATCCGGAAACATCTCATAGCGGCTCTTGTCGCGTGTGCGGTAGTAATCGCCTGCGTGGGTGCCTATGTTTTCCTGGCGCCTCCTGAGTACACTTCGACGGCGCAGGTCATCGCCACGTTCAACGCAGCACAGGAGAACGGTGAATCGACCGATATCTCTCAGCAGAATACCGGTGGTACGTATATCTCGAGCCAGATCAAGTCCTATCCGACGCTGACGACGACCGAGAAGGTGCTAAGTCCGGTTATCAGCAAGTTGGGATTGAACGAGTCCGTTTCGGAGTTGGCAAAGCAGCTGGTCGTCACTAATCCAAGCAATACGGCATTCGTCAATATTTCGGCAAAGAGTGGAGACGCCCAGAGATCCGCTGACATCGCCAATGCGGTCGCCGAATCACTGCGAACCGTCGTGCAACAGGATCTGTACGGCGGAAGCAAAGGGCAGTCGCCCATCAAGCTCACCGTTGTGCAGAAGGCCACGGTTCCGCAAAGCCCAAGTTCCCCGAAGAAAGGACTGTACTTCGCCATCGGCGTGGTACTCGGCATCATCGTTGGCGTATTCGCCGCGGTACTGAAGGAACTGCTGAGCACCAAGGTCGAGGAGACCTCCGACGTGCGTGGCATCGTCAAGGCATCGGCCCTCGGTTCCGTGCCGAAGAACGAAGTCCTGTCGGGAACCAGACCGATTATCATCACCGAGCCAAACGGCCCGGTGGCCGAAGAGTATCGCCGTATTCGCGCGAACATCAAATTCCTGCAGGCCGATAAGGTCCCCGATCGCGGCCAGCTGCTGGTGATCTCCTCCACTTCGCCCAGCGAAGGCAAGACCACCACGGTCATCAACGTCGCGGCGGTGCTGGCCGAGAATGGTGCGAAGGTGTTGCTCGTCGATGCTGATCTTCGGCATCCTTCCGTGGCCCATCATCTGGGCATCGAAGGCAGTGTGGGGTTGGCGCATGTGTTGTCCGGCCAGATGTCGCCGGTCGATGTGGTGCAGAGCTATTGGAAGCCGAACCTGCATATCCTGCCCGCGGGCAAACGCCCAGCCAACGCCAGTCTGCTGCTGAACTCCGACATGATGAAAATGCTGATTGAGCAGGCGCTCATGCAATACGATTACGTGCTTATCGATACCGCGCCGCTTGCGGTTTCCAATGATGGCATCGTATTCGGCAGCTGGGCCAAGGGCGTGGTGCTTGTCGCTGCGAACGGTATTTGCCGGAAGAAGGATCTTGAGGAGTCAATGGACGCGTTGCGCACGGCCAAGGTACCTGTGCTGGGATTTGTGTTCAACTTCGCCAACCCGAAGAAGGAACACAAGAACGCGTACTACTACTATTACGAGGACGGTGCGAGACGCAGTACCCCTCGAAGGAACGGACGAAAGCACTGATTCCGCTACAGGCATAAGACGACGCCCGCCCGCGCGAGCGTCGTCTTCGCATTACAAGGGGCTTTTCGGGCAATCGCCGGGACCCGTATGTTTCGATATGTGAAGAGAATGCCGTGAGGTGGGAAAAGGGCGTGGTCTTCAAGTAGACTGTTCCACGCTATATGCCATGAGGTGTGATTGAGAAGAGGGTGTGAAGCGATATATGGACGAGCAGAAATTCACGGGCGATTCCTCGAATCTCAGTTTTCCGGCGGCGCAGGGGCGTGAAGCGTCCGCCGATGCTCCCGGCGAGCGCAAGTCTTCCCCCATTTTCCCCGGCGATATCGTCGATGGTTCCTGGGATTTCGAGCCGCTTACCTTCCCGGATTTCGCGGCGGAAGCGGAGAAAGGACCTCGTCATGCCGCTCCGAAGCGCAATATTCTGAGCGTGATTGGCGGGGACGCCTCGGATTCGTCGGAGACGGGCGAATCGGCGGCACAGCAGGGCGCAACGGGGGAGTCCGCTTCGCAGGAAAGCCCCACCGTGTTCCTGCCGGAAGGGGCATCTTCGGAAGGGGCGCATCCCCTCGATCACATGTCTGCGGCACCGGTGGCCGTGGATCAGCCATCGACTCGGACGGAAACCGCTGGCGGCGAACAGACCGTTACCTTGCCGCCGGTGAGCGGTAATGCCGAGAACCCGTTGGACTTGGATGAGTTGGCGGATTCCGATTCGGACTCACGACGTTCCGCTTCCGGCAAACGCGCCGGTACTGCCGGAAAGAAGAGAATCATCATCATTGCCGTGGTTTTGGCGGTTGTGCTGGTGGCGGGTATCGGCGGCTTCATGCTATGGAAAGGCAGCCAGTCCGGAAAGCGTGACGATGCCGTGGCAGCCTGCTCCAGGGCCGCCGAACAATACAATAAGGCGAGGAAGGCGTTGGATGCCGCGTTGAAGGATGCCAAGAGCGCCCAGACGATCACCTCGGCGCAGGTCACGGATGCCGCGACCGTGCAGCAGCTGAAGCAGCAGGTGGACAACGCCGGGCGGTTCGGTGAAGCGCAAAGCTGTGCCACAAGCCGTTCACTGACCGATCTGAAGAACGGTGCCAAATTCATGCAGACGAAGTCCGACGATATGAGTAGGAGCGCCGCGGCAATCCGCAAGGCGGCTTCCGCGGTGAACGTCAGCAAGACCGCCAAGGACTTCGATTCGCTCAAGGATGCGGTCGCCACGGCGCAGGACCTGCTGGATAGCAGCAACGGGAACGTGGGCGACGAATCCGTGCGTGACGCGCTGCAGCAGGCCATCGATGCCGCGAACACGCTGATTGACGGGAACAGTGCGGATGACAAGGCCATTACGAACGCGCTTTCCGTGCTTGAATCCGCAAGCGGCAAGGTGCAGGATGCGATGAACGCCGCTTCGTCGAATACGGGTGATGATTCCGGCGCATCCGATACGAACGGCATCTATAATTCGACGAACGGCTACTCGAATGGTTATCCGTACGGTTATCAGAATACGAACCAGTATGGCGGCACGCAGGCGACGCCCAACAGCGACTCGAATGCCGATAACCAGCAGCAGGACAACAGCGATGCGAACGCATCCGGCTCCAACGGCGGTTCCGCGAATCAACAGCCGTCGAATCAGCCGTCATCCGGCGGTTCCACGGGCACCGGCGACAGCGGTTCCACAGGTAACGGCGGAAGCAATGGAACCGGTGCAGGGGCTTCCTCCAGTAACCAGCAGCAGAACAACGGCCAATAACGGTCTGAACGGTCCGAACGGTCCGAACGGGGCGCATGATGGCGTGCCGGCGCATCCGGTCGAGCGGCCATCCTGCGGCTATCCGCGGCCATTCCGGTGAGCCCTTCGCCCCGAAGTCTTCCAACGCAAGCGCCCCGCCTCGTATCCATGTGATCGGATACGAGGCAGGGCACCTTGTTATGCGCTGACGCTAAGCCAGCTTCAGCGCTTGCCGCCGTACAGATCGCGGTCGATCACGTCGGCGAACACGCGGTTCACCGCCGGGCGTACGATCTTCAGACTCGGCGTCAGGCACTTGTTCTCCTGCGTGAACTGCGTATCAAGCACCACGAACTTGCGCACCGATTCGGCGCGGGAAACCGTGGCGTTCGCCTTGTCTACATACGCTTGGATCTCATCATGCACGGCCGCGTTCAACGCCAGGCGGTCCAACGGCGTATCCGCGGAGAGATCATGCTTCGGCAGCCACTGCGCCAACGCCTCGGGGTCGAGTGTGATCAGAGCGCCGATGAACGGACGCTGATCACCCACCACCACGGCATGCTCCACGATCGGGCACTTGGAGATCTCCTCCTCCAGTGGAATGGGGGAGACGTTCTTGCCGCCCGCGGTGATGATGATGTCCTTCTTGCGACCGGTGATGCTGATGCGGCCGGCATCGTCGATATTCGCCAGATCGCCGGTGCGCAGCCAGCCGTCCTCGGTGAACACCTCGGCGGTCTTCTCCGGCAGATTGTGATACCCGCGGAACACGTTCGGCCCCTTGACCTGCAGCTCGCCGTCCTCGGCGATACGCACCGAGGAACCCGGTGCTGGCTGGCCGACCGTGCCGATCGCATTGTCGTTGACGCGGGTTGCTGCGAACGGCGCGGCGGTTTCCGTCATGCCGTAGCCCTGGATCATCGGCAGTCCGATGCCTGTGTAGAAGTGCGCCAGGTCGAGGGAGAGAGGAGCGCCGCCGCAAGCCACATAGCGGATGTTCGGGCCCAGTGCGCTACGCACGGTGCGGTATACGAGCGCCTCGTACTTGGCATGTTCGGCGATCTCGCCAATGGTGTGCGATTCGCCGGCCTGCTCCTTGCGGCTCCATACGCGCGCCGCCTCGGCGGCTTTGAGGAACAGGCGCCCCTTGAAGCCCATGCCGGCCTTATGCGAGGCGGCGTTGTACACCTTCTCGAACACGCGTGGAACGCCCAGCAGGTAGGTCGGGCCGAAGCTGCGCAGATCGGGCAGCAGCGTCTTCGTGTCCGGCAGGTAGCCGACCACGCCGTCATCGGAGGCGATGGAAGCGTACTGAATAAAACGGGCGAAGCAGTGGGCGAGCGGCAGGAACAGCAGCAGGCGCGGATGATCGTCGAGGACTATCTCGTGCAATGCTTCGCTTGCGGAAATCGTGATGCTGACGAAGTTGCGGTGCGTGAGCTCAACGCCTTTTGGCAGGCCGGTGGAGCCGGAGGTGTACACGATGGTCGCCAGATCGTCTACATGCACCGAGGCGACACGTTCGGCAAGCTCCTCGTCGGACACCGCCACGCCAAGTCCTTCCAATGCGCCCAAGGCGTTGCCGTCGATCATGAGGATCTGACGCAGGCTCGGGCAGTTGTCCTTGACGGAATCGAGGCGGTCATAACGTTCGCGGTTGTCGGCGATGGCAAGTTTGACCGCGGAATCGTTCATGATGCGCTGGGCCTGGGGGGCGGAATCGGTGTCGTAGATCGGCACGTTCACCGCGCCGACGGCGGCCAGTGCGAAATCGAGGATGCCCCATTCGAGGCGGGTGGAGGAGAACAGCGTCACCGCGTCGCCTTTGGCGATGCCCAGCGCGATCAGGCCTTTCGCGGCGGAGACGACGGATGCATGGAATTCGCCGGCGGTGATGTCCTGCCAGCGGCCGGGACCGAGCTTCTTCGCCGCGATCACCGTGTCCGTGCCGGTGCGTTCGATACGCCGGGTGAGGAGGGAGTAGATGGTCTGATTGTCGTCCAATTCGATGGAGACGCCGGGGGTGGTGTATTCGGAGAGCATAGATAGCCGCACTTTCTTTGTGTCATAGGCGATTTTGCCGCACTTCCTTCAAGGTTACGCTCGCGTAGGTTGCGACACGTTGTAGGGCACTCCAAAAACCGGCTGTTTCTTTTGTGCGGCGCGGCATGGACCGCGCGTTCCACGACCTTGGCAATGAGGAGGCCCGTATGACTCGGAGAGAGGAAGTACGTAACACAACGGTGCCTTTGCGAATTACAATGTGGTCGTGATGCTTGCTAGGGGCGTCGTTTCCCCTAGCATGAGGAAGGAACAGCCATTCAGGAATCGAAGGGAACGATTGTGGCCGAAAACCGAACCGAACTGAACAAGAATCTTGCCCAGATGCTCAAGGGCGGCGTGATCATGGACGTCACCACCCCCGAGCAGGCGCATATCGCCGAAGACGCCGGTGCCTGTGCGGTCATGGCTCTGGAACGCATCCCCGCCGACATTCGCGCGGCCGGTGGCGTGAGCCGTATGAGCGATCCCGCGATGATCCGCGGCATCCAGGAAGCCGTGTCCATCCCGGTGATGGCCAAGGTTCGTATCGGCCACATCGCCGAAGCCCGCATCCTGCAGGCTATCGACATCGACTACATCGATGAGTCCGAAGTGCTTTCCCCGGCCGATGATGTGTACCACATTGACAAGAACCAGTTCGACGTGCCGTTCGTGTGCGGTGCCAAGAACCTGGGCGAGGCTTTGCGCCGTATCGCCGAAGGCGCCGCGATGATCCGCACCAAGGGCGAGCCGGGTACCGGCGACGTGATCCAGGCCGTGCGCCACATGCGCACCATGAACAAGCAGATCCGTGAACTCGTCTCCCTGCGCGACGACGAGGTGTACGAGGCCGCCAAGCAGCTGGCCGTTCCGTACGATCTGGCCAAGTACGTGCACGACAACGGACGTCTGCCCGTCGTGAACTTCGCCGCCGGTGGCGTCGCCACCCCGGCCGACGCCGCCCTGATGATGGAACTCGGTGCCGAAGGCGTGTTCGTCGGCTCCGGCATCTTCAAGTCCGGCGATCCGGCCAAGCGCGCCGCCGCCATCGTCAAGGCCACCGCCAACTGGCAGGACGCCGATCTGCTGGCCGAGCTGTCCGCCAACCTGGGTGAGGCCATGGTCGGCATCAACGAGGACGAGATCGAAACCATCATGGCCGCACGCGGCGAGTGACGCGTCGTCCACGGCAATTCTCGCTAGGACGGGCAGCGGAAACGCTGCCCGCTCGTTTTACTTAGCAACATCGGGAGCGACTTATGGTTGTAGCTGTTGAATACATTTCCAAGGAACAATCCGAAAACGTGGAGTCCGTCAAGCATGGCGTGACCGGCATCCTCGCGGTGCAGGGCGCCTTCGCCGAGCATGCGGCCATGCTCGACAAGCTGGGTGCACCGTGGAAGCTGCTGCGAGCGGCCGAGGATTTCGACGAATCCGTCGATCGTGTGATCCTGCCCGGCGGTGAAAGCACCACGCAGGGCAAACTGCTGCGCTCCACCGGCCTGTTCGACCCCATCGCGAAGCATATCGCCGAAGGCAAGCCGGTGTTCGGCACCTGCGCCGGCATGATTCTGCTGGCGAAGAAGCTTGATAACGACAGCAACGTCTACTTCGGCGCGCTTGACGCCGTGGTGCGTCGCAACGCGTACGGTCGCCAGCTGGGATCGTTCGCTGCCAACGCCGATTTCGGCGACGTCAAGGATTTCCCGCTGGTGTTCATCCGCGGACCGTTCGTGGTGTCCGTCGGGCCGGACGCCACCGTCGAAACCGAAGTCGACGGCAATGTGGTCGGCTTGCGCCAAGGCAAGATCCTCGCCACGGCGTTCCATCCGGAGCTCACCGAGGACACCCGCATCCACGAGCTGTTCCTCAGCTTATGAGATGCTTGTGAATCCAAAAGCGGATTCTTGCTCGCAGCGCCCGTCTTCATTACAGTCAGAGACGGGCGCTGCGTTTTTCATGACGATGCGGCTGCCGGCCATCATGGATGGCGCCGTCACAACAGAAATAGGTTGATATGTTCGATAAGCGGTTGTTTCGACTGGTACCGGGTATCGGCCGGCTGATCGCCGGCAAGGTTGCCTGCCTATGGATCGGCCTGCTGTGCAATGTCGTGTTCATGGTCACGGTGGTGGCATTGTTCGGCGACGTGCTCGCCCCTTGGCTGCAAGGTGCGGATAATCCGCCTTTCGCCTGGATCCTCACGATCTGCGTCGTGTTGCGGTATATCTCCACGACCGTCGCCGCGCATTTGGGCACCGAGGCCTCCGAACGCGTCAAACTCGCCCTGCGCGGCAAGCTGTATCGCAAAATGCTCAAACTCGGCCCCTCATACTCCACGCGCGTGAGCACTTCGGACATCGTGCAATCCGCCGGTGAGGGCATCGAACAGATACAAAGCTTCTTCGAACTGTTCCTGCCGCAACTGTTCTATGCGGTGCTGGCACCCATCACCCTGTTCTGCTTCGTCTCCCCGCTGAATACGCCGGCGGCGTTGACGCTGCTCATATGCGCGCCGCTCATCGTGCTCATCGTCGGCATGGTGGCGATGAGCGCATCACGCGCCTTCAAACAATACTGGGGCAAATACACCGATATGGGCGCCGCCTTCCTCGATGATCTGCAGGGCCTGGAGACGTTGAAGGCCTTCGATGCCGACGATCGCGCCGCCCGCGATCTGGATGAGAAGGCGGAACGATTCCGCGTCATGACCATGAAGGTGCTGCAGATCCAGCTGCGTTCGCTGTCCGCGATGGATCTGGTGGCGTATGGCGGCGCGGCGACCGGCATCGGCGTGGCGTTGTGGCAGTTCGCGACCACCAAATCGTTGAGCGTGGCATCGGTGGTGCTGATCGCATTGCTGTCCGCCGAATTCTTCATCCCGTTGCGACAGCTGGGATCGTATTTCCACGTGGCCATGAACGGCATGACCTCCAGCAAACGTATTTTCGCGCTGCTCGACGCCCCGGAGCCCAAGCATGGCGAGGGGACGCTCGCCGGTGTGGGCAAATCCATCGTCGCCATCGCCTTCGATTCCGTGAGCTACACCTATGACGGTGATCGGCGCGGCGTGAAACGTGCGCTCGACGAAACGTCCTTTTATGCGGCCCCAGGCCAGCTCACCACCATCGTGGGCGCATCCGGCTCCGGAAAATCCACGGCAGCGGCGCTGCTTGCCGGGGCGCGTTCCGGTTACACGGGTTCGATCATCATCAACGGCACCGAACTCGCCGACCTGTCCGCGGAGACGCTGTCGCGTACGGTCACTCTGGTCGGCGCTCACAGCCACCTGTTCGCGGGCACGTTGCGCGAGAATCTGCTTATGGGTAATCCAAAGGCCGATGACGCGGCGATGTGGCGTGCGCTGGTCGAGGCGCGTGTGGCCGCGTTCGTGCACGGGCAGCCGGGCGAACTCGATATGGTCATCGAACCGGATGCGGCGAACCTGTCGGGCGGGCAGCGCCAACGCATCGCGATTGCGCGTGCGCTGCTGCATGACAGCCCGGTGTATGTTTTCGACGAGGCGACCAGCAGCGTGGATGTGGAAAGCGAGAATCTGATTCTCCAAACCATCTACGATCTGGCGCACGGGCAGCATAAGACGGTGATCATGATCACGCATCGCATGGTCAACGCCGAGCGTGCGGATCATGTGGTCGTGTTCGAGCGCGGCCATGCCGTGGAATCGGGAAGCCATGTCGGATTGATGGCCGTCGGCGGCGCGTATGCGAAGCTGCATGAGGCGCAGCGTTCGGTGGAACGGTTCGCGGATGTGAGCTCCGTCGCGAACGATGCCATCGCCGCGCCATCCGATTTCGAAAGCGCCGGATCGCGCAGGCGTGCCGGCGGCGCTCCTGCGGACAAACGCGACGGGTCGGATGAATCGAAGGCCGAGGGGTTGTCCACGTCGAGGGTCGTGCAGCGTCTGCTGCACGAGGCCCGTCCGCTCGCCGGTCTGATGGCCGCCGCCTCCGCCGCCGGAACGGTCGGGCATCTTGCGGCGACTTTCATGCCGGTGTTCGGCGTGGTCGCCCTGTCCGATCTTGCGGGCAAACCCGTCTGGGGCGTGAACGCGACGGTTGCGGTCATCGCCATGGCGGTGTGCGCGTTGACGCGAGGCGTGCTCAGGTATGTGGAACAGTATCTCAACCACAACGTCGCTTTCCGGCTGCTCGCGCTGTTCCGTTCCAGGGCGTTCGCCGCGCTGCGCAGGCTCGCCCCCGCGAAGCTCGCCGGACGTGGCAAGGGTGGGCTGATCGCCATGCTCACCACGGACGTGGAACTGCTGGAGATCTTCTTCGCCCACACCATTTCGCCGGTGGTGATCGCGGTGGTCATCACCATCGTGACCGTGGGCGTGGCCCTTACGTTGAGCTCGTGGATGGCGTTGCTGCTGCTCGCCGCGCATCTGGTCATCGGTGTGGCGGTGCCGAGGTTCTTCGCGGTCGGCGTACGCAATCTCGGGCCGAGCATCCGCGGCCAGGCAGGCGAACTTGACGAGGCGATGCTGGACGATATGCGCGGACTGGGCGAGATCATCCGCTTCGGCCGTGGCGAGGAGCGCGCCGCACGCATCGAGGAACGCACACGGAACCTGTGGCGCGAACATGCGAAGCTCAGCAGGAAGAACGGCATGTTCTCCGGCATCGGCGAGGCTCTGGTCATGCTGTTCACGTTGGCTGCGGCCGGTGTGGCGCTGATGCTGATCTCCCAAGGAACGGGCACCCAACTGATGCTGACCGCGTTCGTGCTCATCGCCAGCTCCTTCGGACCGACGCTGGCACTCGCCGCATTGCCGGCGAACCTCAGCCAGACCTTCGCCTCCGCCCGTCGCCTGTTCGCGCTGATGGACGAGACCCCGGCCGTGGTGGAGGAGGGAACCGAGAAGCCGAAGTACAAGGGCATGAGCATGCGGAACGTCACCTTCGCGTATACGCAGGATGCGGGGCCGGTGCTCAACGGGCTGTCGCTCACCGTGCCGAGGCATGGCGTGCTCGGCGTGCAGGGCGCTTCCGGCAGGGGCAAGTCGACGATGGTCAAACTGCTGATGCGGTATTGGGATCCGCAGTCCGGTTCCGTACGGCTGTCCGACTGCGATCTGCCGCAGGTGGACGCGCGTCATCGCCGTCGCGTGCAGGCGCTGATGAGCCAGGAGACGCATCTGTTCGACGGAACGATTCGCGACAACCTGCTTATGGCGCTTCTCGACGGCGTGGCGGTACCCGATGCGAACGATCATCCGTCCGACGCGTTGGAACATCGATTGCGCGAGGCGTGCCGCAAGGCGTCCGTGCTTGGTTTCATCGACTCGCTGCCCGAAGGGCTCGATACGCCGGTCGGTGAGCTTGGCGACCGGCTGTCCGAAGGCGAGCGCCAGCGTATCGGATTGGCCCGCGTGTTCCTGCGCGAAGCCGATGTGGTGCTGTTCGATGAGCCGACCAGCAGGCTTGATGCGTTGAACGAGGCGATCATCCTCCGCTCCATCGATGAGCTCGCTCATGGTGGTCGGCATTCCTCCAAGCGTGGGCATTCGGGTGGTGGCAAGGCCGTGGTGCTTGTGTCCCATCGCGCGTCCGCCATGCGTATCGCCGACAGGGTGCTCAGGATGTAGACGCGGGCGGCGCCGTTTGGCGGTTTTGCGTATGTGGGCCGGTTCCGACGGGATGTCGGGGTCGGCCCGCGTCGTTTGACACCAAGTGGTACAACTGTGTATCATTGCCGATTGATACACAGTTGTACCACTTGGGCGCAATGAGATTGCAAAGGACGTACTCATGGCAAATCGCAGAACTTTCCGCTGGCCGTCGCTGCTGACCGAAGGAGGCCGAGGCATTGCGTTCGGCGGCGACTACAATCCCGACCAGTGGTCGGAGGATATATGGGACGAGGACATCCGACTGATGAAGCAGGCCGGTGTCAACACCGTCGCCCTCGCCATCTTCAGCTGGGACCGCATCCAGCCGGAGGAGCACCGTTGGGAATTCGGCTGGCTCGACCGCATCATCGATAAGCTCGGCAAGGCCGGCATCGCCGTCGATCTGGCATCCGCCACGGCGACCGCGCCGCTATGGCTGTACGAAACCCATTCGGAGGTATTGCCGCACGACAAGTTCGGGCACCCCATCAACGCCGGTTCGCGCCAGTCGTGGAGTCCGACCAGCCCGGTGTTCAAGGAATACGCGCTTACGCTGTGCCGCAAACTGGCCGAACGTTATGGCGACAACCCCACCGTCACCGCCTGGCATATGGGCAACGAATACGGCTGGAACAACCGTTACGACTACTGCGACAACGCTTTGCACGCCTTCCGTGCGTGGTGCGAGCGCAAGTACGGCACCATCGGGGCGCTCAACCAGGCGTGGGGCACCACGTTCTGGGGGCAGGAGATGAACGGCTTCGACGAAGTGCTCATCCCACGCTTCATGGGCGCCGACTCCATGGTGAACCCCGGCCAGAAGCTTGATTTCGAACGTTTCGGCAACGATATGCTGCTCGACTTCTACAAAGCCGAGCGTGACGCCATCGCCGAAATCTGCCCCGACAAGCCGTTCACCACCAATTTCATGGTCTCCACCGACCAGTGCTGCATGGATTACGCCGATTGGGCCGGGGAAGTGGACTTCGTCTCCAACGACCACTACTTCCACGAAGGCGAATCGCATATCGACGAACTGTTCTGCTCCGACGCGCTCATGGATGCGCTGGCGCTCGGCAAGCCCTGGTATGTGATGGAGCATTCCACCTCCGCCGTGCAGTGGAAGGATCTCAACACCCGCAAGCGCAAGGGTGAAACCGTGCGAGACTCCATCGCCCACGTGGCCATGGGCGCCGATGCGATCAACTTCTTCCAATGGCGTGCCTCCGCGTTCGGCGCGGAATCGTTCCACTCCGCGATGGTGCCCCACGCCGGCGAGGACACGCGCCTCTACCGCCAGGTGTGCGAATTGGGCGCGGCATTGAAAACCCTCGGCGACGCGGGCGTGCAAGGCACCGAACTGGTGCCCTCCGGCACGGCGATCCTGTTCAGCGCCGAATCCGAATGGGCCACGCGCAGCGAAACCCTGCCGAGCAAGAAACTCAACCATTGGCATGATGTGCGCGACTGGTACCGTGCGTTCCTCGACGCCGGCACGCGTGCCGACATCGTGCCCCTGAAATACGACTGGAGCGGCTACCGGACCGTGGTGCTGCCGACCGTGCTGATACTGAGCGGCGAGGACGTTAATCGGCTGGAACGGTTCGTGCGCGGCGGCGGAACCGTGGTGGTCGGCTACGCGACCGGCCTGATCGATGAGAACTTCCACACGTGGCTCGGCGGATACCCGGGTGCCGGTGACGGCGTGCTGCGCGGCATGCTCGGCATCCGCGGCGAGGAATTCAACATTCTCGGCGCCGAAGCGGCGGGGGAGCCGTGCGAGATCCACCTGTCCAACGGCATGACCACGCGCCTGTGGCAGAACGATATCAACGTGGACGACGACGGCGTGGACGTGCTGGCGACCTACGCCGGCGAGGAAGCCGACGAGTGGGATCTGGACGGCACCGCCGCGATCACGCGAAACGCGTACGGTGAAGGCAGCGCCTATTTCGTCGGCTGCGATTTGGACGTCGCCGACCTCGCCATGTTCATCACGACCGGCCTCAATCCCGCCGAACGCGGTGATCGGAACGCTTCGCAGGAGTCCGGCCCGCATTACGATCCGATTACGACGCTGCACACCGAACGCGCAGGCGCCGAAGTGGCCTTCGACTTCTACCTGCCGCGCGGCAAGCACGAGGTCAAGATCGACGGCGTGGAAGGCGAACCCGTGTATCGTTTCCGCTGCGATGAGGGAACGGAACCCGGATCGTATGCCATCCACCGCAACGGCGTGCTCGTCATCAAACGATAGGTTCACCATCAAACGATAGAATCGGCAAGGAGTGACCGGCAAAAAGCCGGCATCGGACGAATTCGGAGGCGGCATTGAGCGAGACGGAACCCGGCAGGAAACGCGTCACCCTGCGTGATGTCGCGCAGGAGGCCGGCGTCTCCCTCAAAACCGCCTCCAACGTCATCAACGACTCCGGACGCATGTCCGCCGAAACCCGCACCCGCGTGCAGGAGGTCATCGACCGGCTGGGATACCGGGTCAACATGTCGGCGCGTAACCTGAACCGCAACAGCACCGGTGTCATCACGCTCGCCGTGCCGAAACTCACGCCGCCCTACCTGGCCGAGCTCGCCAACCGAGTGATCGACCAGGCGCGATCGGACGGTTATCTGGTCTACGTCGTCACCTACGCGGGCGGGGTGGCGGGCGGTGCACGCGAACTGCTGCGCGGCTTCAACACCACCGTGTCCGACGGCCTGATCCTCTCCATGTCGGAGGACGAGACCCTGAGCGCGGCGGATCTGAACGTGGATTACCCGCTGGTCGCGGTCGGTGCGCGTGACGTGTGGGGCGTATGCGATCACGTGACCTGCGACGACGTGCAGGCCTCGCGTGAAGCCGCCTCGTACCTCATCGAACGCGGTTCACGCCGATTGGCGGTGATCGGCAGCCGTGGAACCTACGATGAGACGACCGCCGCACAGGCCACGGACGGCAACGCCGGCTTGCGTTTGCGCGGCGTGATCGAAGCCTGCCGCGAACATGGGGTGCGGCTCGACCCCGATCTGGTGGTGGACGGTGGAGACTGGGCCATCGGATGCGGATACAAGGCCATTCAGCAACTCATCGACGCCGGTCGCGACTTCGATGGCGTGGTGGCGTTCAACGATCAGCTGGCCATCGGCGTGCTGTCCGCGCTCGCGGCCAACGGCATCGACGTGCCGGGCCAAGTGCAGGTGATCGGATTCGACGACATCGAGGAAGCCGCCTACCTACAGCCGCCGCTGACCACCATGGATCCACGTTTCGACGCCATCGTGCCCACCGTGGGTGAGCGCATGCTCATCCGCATCGCCGGGCGGAGCGTCGCCCCCGAACTCATCCGCATCCCCTCGCGGGTGATCGCCAGATCCACCACGCGCTGAGTGGCCCGGCCGGATGGGCATCCTCCCGGCTGTGGCATACACTCACAACAGAACGAGATGAACACGCTTTACCGGATCGCGGCCCGCGATCCCATTGCGAATAAAGGAGCATCGATGACGAACCAGCATCCCAATCCGAACGCCGTACCGGACATCACCCTGAGCGATGGCAACGCCATCCCGCAGGTTGGACTCGGCGTGCTGCGCATCGACGACGAAGGCGTGGCGCCGGTCGTCGAAAGCGCGTTGGAAGCCGGATACCGCCACATCGACGGCGCGGCGGGCTACAACAACGAGGGCGGCGTGGGGCGTGCGCTCGCCGCGACCGGGTACAACACCGGTGAGAAGCGTGCGAGCCTGTGGGTCACCACCAAGCTGCGCGATTCCGAGCAGGGCTATGATTCCGCGTTGAAGGCCTTCGACCGTCAGCTGGGGCTGCTGCGTCTCGACTATGTGGACATGTACATGCTGCACTGGCCCACGCCGTTCGATTGGCGCAGCGGGGAGACGTGGAAGGCATTCGTCCGTCTGCGTGAGGAAGGCCGGGTGCGTACGCTCGGCGTGTGCAATTTCCTGCCCGAACATCTGGAACGTCTGCATGAGGAGACCGGCGAATACCCGGCGGTGAACCAGATCGAACTGCACCCCACCTGGCAGCAGCGCGAAGTGGTCGCCTACTGCAAGGAGCATGGCATCGCGGTCGAGGCGTATTCGCCGATGGCCCGTGGCGCCGATCTCAATGCGGGCAGCGGCGCCATTGAACGCATCGCCGCCGCCCACGGCGTCTCCCCGGCGCAGGCGATTCTGCGCTGGCATATCGAAAACGGCACGATCATCATCCCCAAGTCCGTGCACGCCGAACGCCAGCGGGAGAACCTCGACCTGTTCGGCTTCGAACTCACCGCCGACGAACACGCCGCCGTCGACGCACTGGACGGGCCGACCCGCGCCGGGCATGATCCGCTGACCTTCACCTACGCCTGATTCCCGCCTTGCGGGTCCCTGCCCGAGTAATCCATAACCGACCTCCCCACGACCGGATGACGAGGATGCCATGAGCCGACGTTCACATTTCCCACGACGATTGATCGACACCACCACGGGCTGGTTCCGGGTGCTGGTGATGGTGGTCGCCGCCGCCATCATCGGCATCTGCGCCGCGGTCCTTCTGACCAAACTCAGTCCGGGTGTCGCCGAAATCACCGGCGAGCACACGGCCACGGGGCAGGCGGCGGATGTGCTCGCCACCCTTGAGGTCAGCGATGAGGCCAATCCGGGCGGTTACGACCGTGACCTGTTCGGCTTCCGCAAAGTGGACGCCAACAATGACGGTTGCGATGTGCGCGAGGATATCCTCGCCCGTGACCTGACGGACGTGACCTACAAATACCGCGGGTCGTGCACGGTGGCCAGCGGCGTGCTGCACGACCCTTACACCGGCAAGACCATTACGTTCACACGCGGCGTGAAAACCAGTTCGGCCGTGCAGATCGACCATGTGGTGGCGTTGGAGAACGCGTGGCGTTCCGGCGCCCACGCCTGGGATACGAGCAAGCGGTACACCTTCGCGAACGACCCGTACAATCTGCTCGCCGTGGACGGCCCGACCAACCAGTCGAAGGGATCGGCCTCCGCCGCATACTGGCTGCCCACCAACAGCGCCTACCGGTGCGATTACGTGGCACGGCAGATCGGTGTGAAGGCGAAATACTCGCTCAGCGTCACCTCCAACGAGAAACGGGCCATACTCGCCGTACTGCACACCTGCCCCGCCCAGGAGGTCCCGCAATCCTGACCGTGCCGCTCCGGTAAGCCCGCCTGCGATTGCACGTTCCCCCGTTAACATGACCGCGCTATACCGTAATCGGTTCAAAGCGAGGCGGTATGGAACGCGAGAAGGAACGCGAGAAGGAATGTGAATCGGGCGTGGTGATCGCACCGGCACGGCAGGATAATCAGAACGAGCAGAACGTTCGGAATGCTCAGGACGGTCAAAACGGGAACGTTCGGGCGGCACGGCATGAGGGCGGTCCGCACGGCGGCGGGGAATCGCGCGGCCATGCGCTCGCCGGCATCCTGGGACCGGCCTTCGTCGCCGCGGTCGCCTACGTCGATCCGGGCAATGTGGCCGCGAACATCACTTCCGGCGCACGCTACGGTTATCTGCTGGTATGGGTGCTGGTCCTGGCCAACGTCATGAGCGTGTTCATCCAATACCAATCCGCCAAACTCGGCGTGGTCACCGGCAAATCCCTGCCGGAATTGCTGGGCGAGCGCATGAGCGACGCCGGTCGGTTCATGTTCTTCATGCAGGCCGAGGTCATCGCCATCGCCACCGATCTGGCGGAGCTCATCGGCGGCGCCATCGCGCTGAACCTGTTGTTCGGACTGCCGTTGTTCGTGGGCGGGCTCATCATCGGCGCGGTGTCGACGGTGCTGCTCCTGCTCGAAGGCGGTCACACGCAACGCCTGTTCGAAAAGCTCGTCATCGCCATGCTGCTCGTGATCACCTTCGGGTTCATCGCGGGCCTGTTCATCGACCCTCCCGACCCGTTGCACGTCGTGCAAGGTCTGGTGCCGAGATTCACCAATCGTGATTCCGTGATGATGGCCGCCTCCATGCTCGGCGCGACCGTCATGCCGCATGCGATTTACCTGCATTCCACGCTGGTGAACGACCATTACGCCGGCGGGCAGGAGAAGCCATCCGTGCCGCGCCTGCTGCATGGCGCGAAAATCGATGTGGCGTGGGCGCTGCTGCTGGCCGGCACGGTGAACCTGTGCCTGCTGATCCTCGCGGCGAACTCCCTGCACGGCATGTCCGGCACGGATTCCATCGACGGCGCGCAGCATGCCATCGTCACCGTGCTCGGCCCCACGATCGGCACCATATTCTCCATCGGTCTGCTCGCCTCGTCGTTGAGTTCCACGTCGGTGGGCACGTACGCCGGTTCGGAGATCATGCACGGACTGCTGCGGATCAAAGCGCCGATGTGGGCGTGCCGTGTGGTCACGCTGGTGCCGGGGCTTGTGGTGTTGTGGTTCGCGCCGAACCCCACCGAGGCGCTGGTGATCGGCCAGGTGATCCTGTCAATCGGCATTCCGTTCGCCATCATCCCGCTGATGCGGTACACGCATGATCGCCAGCTGATGGGGGACTGGACGGACGGTCCGGTCAGCCGCGTGTTCTTCCTGCTGATCGCCGTGCTGATCATTGCGCTGAACGCGCTGCTGGTCGTTCTGGTGTTGTGTGGCGAGGCGTGAACGGTATAGGTTCCCTCGGTCTTCTCGCCGCCGTCGTGGGAGTCAGCTGCGGGTTCGGCTATTGTGTGTGGGAGAAGAGTTTTCGAGGAGGCATCTGATGCAGCAGCAGGATGGGACGTCGCGGGCGCTGGACGCGGGCGGTACACCCACACCGTTGAACCGTCCGGAGGAGATGCGGGCGATCCGTCAGGCGATGGACGAGGGCAAGAACCCATTGACGGCCACCGACGTGCCGCGCTGGGAGGATCAGGTGGGCGTCAGCCGCATCGTGAACCGTCGCGTGTTGGAATTCGAAGTGCTTCCCACCCCCGCCCAAGTGTTGTCCGAACTGCCGTTGAGCGAGCAGGCGCAGGAGATCGTCGCCTACTCCCGTGACGAGATCAGGGCCTGCCTGTACGGGCAGGACGACCGTCTGCTGGTCATCGTCGGCCCATGTTCGGTGCATGATCCGGCCGCCGCGTTGGATTACGCGCGTCGCCTCGCCGCGTTGAAGGACGAGTTGGGCGGGCAATTGCTCATCGTCATGCGCGTGTACTTCGAAAAGCCGCGCACCACGGTCGGATGGAAGGGCCTGATCAACGATCCGGACATCGACGGCAGCTGCAATATCCGCAAAGGCCTGCTGCTCGCGCGTCACACCCTGTTGGACGTGTTGGGCGAAGGGCTCGCCTGCGCCACCGAATTCCTGGAACCGACCAGCCCACAGTATATTGCCGATGCAGTCAGCTGGGGCGCGATCGGCGCGCGCAACACCGAAAGCCAGGTGCATCGTCAGCTGGCCAGCGGCCTGTCCATGCCCATCGGTTTCAAGAACGCCACCGACGGTTCCATCACGGCTCCGGCCGACTCCTGCTTCGCCTCCGCCCAACAGCACACCTTCTTCGGCATCGACCATCTCGGCCGCGCCGCCGTGGTCAAGACGCTCGGCAACCCCGACTGCCATGTGGTGCTGCGCGGCTCCACCAGCGGCCCGAACTACGGCGCACGCGACGTGGCCGACGCGTTGAGCGCCATCAGGAAGCGTATGCCCGCTGATTCCGCCGCCGCGCACGGGCTCATCGTGGACTGCTCGCACGGCAATTCCGACAAGGACGAACACAAGCAGGCCCAGGTCGTGCGCGATATCGCCGCGCGTATCGCACAAGGGGAACGCGGCGTCACCGGCATCATGATGGAAAGCTTCCTCGAAGGCGGCAACCAGCCGGCGGCACCGCTCGGCCAACTGGTGTACGGCAAGTCGATCACCGACCGCTGCCTGAGCTGGGAGGATACCGAACGGCTGCTGCGCGAACTCTCCGAAGCCGTGGCCACGCGACGCTGGAACTGATTGCGGGGCGGTTGTGTGAGCAATCGTGCGGTCGATCGGGCCGAAAACGGCCATACGCCACGGCTGTGTAAGCTGACTGTGCAATCCGTTTGCGTGATTCGATCACGCAAACGCGGAACGAAAGGAACATCGTGACCAGAACCATCGCCATCATCGGCGCGCTGAACGAGGAGGTCGAGCATATCGCCGCGGCGCTCGACAATGCCATGCACACCAAGGCGGCGAGCCTCGACGTGATCGACGGCACCCTCACCACCAACGCCGGCGAACGCATCGCCGTGGCCGCCACCGTGGGCGGCATGGGTCTGGTCGCCGCTGCCGCCACCACGCAGCATCTCATTGACGTCTACCATCCTGAGGCGATCATCTTCTCCGGCATCGCCGGCAATCTCAACAAGAACCTGCATATCGACGACGTGGTGCTCGGCGGCACGCTGCGCTATCTCGACACCGACATGCGTCTTGTGGGCCAGTGGAAGCCCGGCACCGAGCAGGAACCCATCGAGGAATTCCACAGCGACCCGCATCTGCTGGACGTGGCGAATCAGGCATTGGACGATGCGGGCATCACGCATATCACCGGCATCATCGCCTCCGGCAACTATTTCGTGGACGATCCGGCGAAGGTCGAGGAGGTCATCCGTTCCACCGGCGCTGACGCGGTGGAAATGGAAGGCACGGCGGTCGCTCAGGTGGCCGCGCGCAACGACGTGCCCGCACTGGTCATCCGCGCGTTGTCCGACAACGCGGATACCGACTACGAGGAATTCAAGGGCTTCGACATCAGCGAATACGCGAACACCGCCGCTGATCTTGCCGTCGACATCCTCAAGCGTCTGTGAATCGTAAACCTGCGGTCCGCAGGCTTACGGACCGCGGGCCGAGTGCGCGTGAACAGGCCGTTCGTAGGTGAACAATAGCTGAACTTCCGGCATATAACGGGGTATCGCCGCCTTGGCTTCGCTACTGTGGTGAAGCGAACGTGTCCTTTGGGCAAACTCCGACGGTCGAAGAGGCGAAGAGCAGCGAATGCAGTGGTGGCAGATTCTCCTGATGGCAGCGGTGGCGGCGTTTGCCGCGCTCGCCGCATACCGGGTGGTCAGCGAGCGCGGCGAGCGTCTTGCCCGCGACGAACGGCCGAACCGGGGTGCGGGCGGTTCCGATGAGCCGCTGTTCGCCGTGGACGGGTCGGTACGTGCCGGTGAGGAATCGTTCGTGCATGCGTTGCCCCAGGCGGTGGCGTTGACGGACGGCAATGGTGCCGTGCGATATGCGCGTGACGATATCGAACCGTATGGTTTCGTCGTTTCCGGGCGTGTGCGCGACGATGAGATCCTTGACATGCTCACGCAGGTCGAACATGATGGCGTGACGCGCGAGCGTGAGATCCGGATCGCGGCGGCGCGGGACGCCGAGGGGCTGCATTCCGGCAGGGGAGTGCGGGCCGGGCAGGTCGCGCCTGCGAACGAACGCTATCTGAGTGTGCGCGTGAGTCGTATCGGGGATGATCTGTATGCGCTGCTTGTCGTCGATGTGAGCGAGCGCCGTCATTTCGAGGAGATGCGACGCAATTTCACCACGAATGTGGCGCATGAGTTAAAGACGCCGACCGGTGCGATAGCGTTGCTGGCCGAAACCATCACCGATGCGGCGGACGATCCGGATGCCGTGCGGTATTTCTCCGGGCGTGTGAGCAAGGAGTCCGCGCGTCTGACCGAACTGGTGCGGCGGCTCATCGATCTGCAGAAAATGCAGGATGCCGGGCGCACGCTCGAACCGAAGCGTTTGTCCGCATTGGCCGTGGCTCGGGCCGCGATCGACGCGAACCGTGTGCAGGCGGGGCAGCGGCATATCGATATCGTGCTGTCGTTCGGCGGCACGGTGCTGGGGGCAGAGCCCACGGAAGGTGAACCGGATGCGTGGATCGAATGCGATGAGAGCGCGATCGTCACCGCCGTGAAGAACCTGGTGGAGAACGCCATCCACTATTCGCCGGAACGCACCACGGTGCGTGTGGTGGTGGATGAGGACGGGGATGACGTGCGCATTCGTGTGATCGATCAAGGCATCGGCATTCCGGAATCGGCCATCGGGCATATTTTCGAACGGTTCTACCGTGTCGACCCGGCCCGTTCGCGGCAGACGGGCGGCAGCGGCCTGGGACTCGCGATCACCAAGCATTGCGTGGAGGATTGCGGCGGCACGATCTCCGTATGGTCGCACGAATCCGAAGGCTCCACATTCACCATCGAACTGCCGGCCGTTGCGGGCGACCCGGCAACCGCGCAAACTACGCAACCCGCGCAAACTACGCAGGTCGCGCACATCGCGCAGGCGTCTGCGCAGGCGGTACAGCCAGCGGAATAACCAAAGGAAAGAGAGAAAAATCCATGACGCGCATTCTTATCGTGGAGGACGAGGAATCCTACCGGGAACCGCTGGTGTACCAGCTGACCCGTGAAGGCTACGAGGTCTCCGCGGCGGCCACCGGCGAGGAGGGACTCGAACTGTTCACCCACGGCGGCATCGATCTGGTGCTGCTCGACCTCATGCTTCCCGGCATCGACGGCACCGCGCTGTGCCGTCGCATCCGCGAGCAGAGCCGCGTGCCGATCATCATGCTGACCGCGAAAAGCACGGAAATCGACAAAGTGGTCGGATTGGAGATCGGCGCCGACGATTATGTGACCAAGCCGTACTCCTTCCGCGAACTGCTGGCACGCATCCGCGCGGTGTTGCGCCGCAATCAGAACGTCCAGCAGCAGGGGCCCGCCGGCGAGGATGATGTGCCGCTGACGTGCGGCGACATCGTGATGCAGGTCGGACGCCATCAGGTCACCGTGCGCGGCGAATCGGTGTTCTTCCCGCTCAAGGAGTTCGAACTGCTGGAATACCTGATGCAGAACAAGGGCCGTGTGCTCACGCGCCATCAGCTGATCGACCGCATTTGGGGCGCGGACTATGTGGGCGACACCAAGACGCTGGACGTGCATGTCAAGCGTGTGCGCGCCAAGATCGAGGAGGAGCCGGGGCACCCGAAATACCTGAGCACCGTGCGCGGACTCGGCTACAAGATCGACGAGCCGGCCGCCTGACGTGCGTTGGACGGTGGCAGACTGGGTGGTCCCGGGGCATTTTCGGGGCGTTTCCGGGGCGGCTTTTGGGCGTTACGCCGGGCGCGTTTCGGAAGGACGGGAAGTGTTCATCTTCCGTTCATCTTTTTTGGCATTCAGGCCCCCGGTGGTTCCCTAGGCTTGTAAGTGTCCGAAGTACGGCCGCCTTCCGGTAGGGCCGTCAAGACAGATGACATGAGGAATTAAGAAGATCATGAACAAGAATCTCATCGTTCGTTCGCTGGCCGCCGTTTCCGGCCTCGCCATGCTGGCCTCCCTTGCCGCTTGTGGCGATAACACCGCAGCTTCCACCGACTCCGCATCCACCAAGGATTCCAGCGTGAAGATCTCCGGCGACTACGCCGGTGCCGGCGCTTCCTCCCAGCAGGCCGCC
Source organism: Bifidobacterium merycicum DSM 6492 (assembly GCF_900129045.1). Classification (GTDB taxonomy): domain Bacteria; phylum Actinomycetota; class Actinomycetes; order Actinomycetales; family Bifidobacteriaceae; genus Bifidobacterium; species Bifidobacterium merycicum. The sequence goes on from NZ_FQTX01000004.1 coordinate 23,520, forward strand.
GTGGAAGCCTGGGTCGCGGGCTTCAAGGGCAACAACCCGGATGCCAACATCGCCTACAACCCCTCCGGCTCCGGCGCGGGCGTTACCACCTTCCTGCAGGGCGCAACCGCGTGGGCCGGCTCCGACAAGGCGCTCGCCGACGACGAGGTCGAGCAGTCCAAGAGCGTGTGTGCCAAGGGCACCGCCTTCGACGTGCCGGTGTACGTCTCCCCGATCGCGGTCGTGTTCAACCTCAAGGGCGTGTCCGATCAGGGCAAGCACGTCAACATGGATGCCTCCACCATCGCCAAGATCTTCGACGGCAAGATCACCAAGTGGAACGATGACGCCATCAAGTCCCAGAACCCGGACCTCGACCTGCCCGACACCGACATCACCGTCGTGCACCGTTCCGATAAGTCCGGCACCACCCAGAACTTCGTGAGCTACTTCAAGGACGTCGCCCCGAACGACTGGACCTACGGTCTGTCCGAGAACTGGCCGAACGAGGTCGGCCAGGGCGCCAAGGGCACCTCCGGCGTGATCTCCACCGTCAAGCAGGCCGACGGCACCATTGGCTACGCCGACTTCTCCCAGATCGGCGAGCTGGGCACCGTGGCCGTCAAGGTCGGCTCCAAGTACACCGAGATCTCCGCCGACGCCGGTTCCAAGGTCATCGAGGATTCCGAGCTTGCCGACGTCAAGGGTGACAACCGCGTCGTGGTGAACATCAACCACAAGACCGAAGCCGACGGCGCCTACCCGATCGTGCTGGTCTCCTACGACATCGTCTGCCCGGCGTACAAGGACACCAAGACCGCTGAATTCGCCAAGTCCTGGCTGACCTACGTCACCAGCGACGAAGGCCAGAAGACCGCCCAGCAGGCCGCCGGCACCGCGCCGCTGCCGAGCACCCTGACCTCCAAGATCGCCGACTCCATCAAGACGATCTCCACCAAGTGACAGGCCGCTAGCCTGCCGTTCCGAGCGAAGTCGGAGCCCTCCGATCCCATGTAGGATGGGAGGAATCCGGCTTCGCTCAATCTGCTGAGTACACCCATTCGTTCCAAGGAGAGCTTGTGAGTTCGCAAGACAACACGGCCGAACGCCACAGCAGCAAAACCGCCGACAAGGTTTTCAGAGGCGTCGCCTATGGCTGCGGCATCCTCATTCTGCTGGTGCTGGCCGCAGTGGCGCTGTTCCTGCTGTTCCGCGCATGGCCGCTGATCGGCGGCGATCAGAAAGCCAACAGCGACACGATTTCCAACCTGACCGGCGGCAAGGCCACCAGCTTCTGGCAGTACGTGGGGCCGTTGCTGTTTGGCACCGTGCTGGTTTCCGCCCTGGCCCTGCTGATTTCATTCTTCATCTCCGTGGGCATCGCGCTGTTCATCTCGCATTACGCCCCGAAGAAGCTCGCCACCGTGCTGAGCTACGTGGTCGACCTGCTGGCCGCCATCCCGTCCGTCATCTACGGCCTGTGGGGCGGCCTGGTGCTCGTCCCCGCCATCTACCCGTTCTGGAACTGGATGTCGAAGACGTTCGGCTGGATCCCGCTCTTCGCGGGTCCCGCCGCCAACCCCTCGCGTACCGTGGCCACCGTGGCCGTGGTGCTCGCGGTCATGATCCTGCCGATCATCACCTCCATGTCCCGCGACATTTTCCTGCAGACCCCGCGCCTGCAGGAGGAAGCGGCGCTCGCGCTCGGCGCGACCCGGTGGGAGATGGTCAAGCTCGCCGTGCTGCCGTTCGGCAAGTCCGGCGTCGTATCCGCCTCCATGCTCGGTCTCGGCCGTGCGCTCGGCGAGACGATGGCCGTGCTGATGATCCTGTCCCCGGGTCTCAACTACTCGTTCAAACTGCTGCAAGCCTCGCAGAACCAGACCATCGCGGCCAACATCGCCGCGCAGTATCCGGAAGCGAACTCCCTGGGCGTCTCCGTCCTCATCGGCACCGGTCTGGTGCTGTTCCTCATTACCTTCGTGGTGAACTTCATCGCACGTAAGATCACCGAGAAAGCGAGCGCATAATGTCCGCAGCTGAAGAATCGCCCATGAGCGGCGCACCCGTCATCGATTTCGACAAGTTCAAGCCCACGCGCTCCTTCATCGCGGCGCGCAAGCGCAAGAACGCGGCCATGAGCCTGCTTATCTCGCTGGCTTTCGTCGTCGCGCTCGCCCCGCTGATCTCCGTGCTGTGGACCACCATAGCGAACGGCATCAAGAGGCTGAACCTCAACTTCCTGAGCTACAACATGACCGGCGTGGTCGGCGGCAACCCGACTCCATCCGGCGGCTATGGCGGCGTGCTGCACGCTATCATCGGCACGCTGGAGATCACGCTCGGCGCCATGGTCATCTCCCTTCCGATCGGCCTGATGTGCGCCGTGTATCTGGTGGAGTATTCGAACCGTGGCAAGCTGTCGCGCGCCATCACCCTGCTGGTGGACGTGATGAGCGGCATCCCGTCCATCGTGGCCGGCCTGTTCGCTTTCTCGATGTTCACCGTGCTGATCGGCCCCGGCACCATCAACGGTTTCGAAGGCTCCGTGGCGCTGTCGCTGCTCATGCTGCCGACCGTGGTCAAATCCAGCGAGGAGATGCTCAAGATCGTGCCGAACGATCTGCGTGAGGCCTCGTACGCGCTGGGTGTCACCAAGCATCGCACGATCACCAAGATCGTGCTGAGGACGGCCCTGCCTGGCATCGTGTCCGGCTGCATCCTGGCCATCGCGCGTGTGATCGGCGAGACCGCGCCGCTGCTGATGACCGCCGGCTTCATCGTCTCCACGAACGTGAACCTGTTCTCCGGCCAGATGACCACCCTGCCGGTGTATGTCTATCAGGAGTATTCCAAGCTGAACGCGAACTGCCCGGTCGGCGCGGACGCCTCCTGCGTGACCACCATCCCGATGGAACGCGCCTGGGCCGCCGCCCTCGTGCTCATCGTGCTGGTGCTCATCCTCAACCTCATCGGCCGTCTGGTGGCGAAGGTGTTCGCCGTCAAGACCGAACGCTGATCCGTGAAGTCGTAACCCAACAAACTCATAAGGAAAATCACATGGGACAACGCATTGATGTCAACCATCTGAACATCTACTACGGCAACTTCCTGGCCGTGGAGGACGTGAACCTCAACATCGAGGCGAACAAGGTCACCGCGTTCATCGGTCCGTCCGGCTGTGGCAAGTCCACCGTGCTGCGCACGCTCGACCGCATGCACGAGATCATCCCCGGCGCGCATTGCGAGGGCGAGGTGCTGCTGGAAGGCAAGAACCTGTACGCCAAGGACGTCGATCCGGTGGCGGTCCGTCGTGACGTTGGCATGGTGTTCCAGCGTCCGAATCCGTTCCCGACCATGTCGATCCGCGAGAATGTGCTCGCCGGCGTGAAGCTCAACAACCGTAAGATCTCGAAGTCCGATGCGGATGATCTGGTGGAGTGGGCGCTGCGTGGCGCGAACCTGTGGAATGAGGTCAAGGATCGTCTGGATAATCCGGGCGTCGGCTTGTCCGGCGGCCAGCAGCAGCGTTTGTGCATCGCCCGCGCCGTGGCTGTGCACCCGCAGGTGCTGCTCATGGATGAGCCGTGCTCCGCGCTTGACCCGATTTCGACGCTGGCCGTCGAGGATCTGATCAACGAGCTGAAGAACGACTACACGATCGTGATCGTAACGCATAACATGCAGCAGGCCGCCCGTATCGCCGACTACACGGGTTTCTTCAACCTGAAGGCCGTGGGTCAGCCGGGCCATCTGGAGTACTTCACCGACACCACCACGATGTTCAACAACCCCCAGAACGAAGAGGCCGAGCGCTATGTATCGGGACGTTTTGGCTGATCTATCAGACAAAACGTAGCGGCAGCCCAGTGATCTGTCGCATCGCCCCTGCGGGGCCAATCAGAGAAAAACCTCGCGCTGCCGCGCGGGGTTTCATTCGCTCACTCATCTCCGTTTTTCCAAAGACCCCTATCGCTGGCGTTGTTCCGTCGAATGGTCTTTCACGGAGCCCGCAATGCCACTACTTCGCTTATCTGGTGCAGATTCCGCCCTCTCGAAACAACCAGGTGGCTTATATATGGCACCCAAGAGCGGATATCCGAAGTATCGCCGTTGGAGTTCCGCGGCCCATACTCGCGATATCCCGTTTTGGGTGCCATATATAAGCCACCTGGCATGATCCACTCCGCCGAATCTGCCATATATAAGCGAGATATGAGCGGGATATAGGTGGGTTGGCGTGTCTGTCGGGCAATGGGAACGATTTTCCGGTTCGCCGCCGAGCCCTCGAACCGTCTTCCGGCTGTCCCGAACCGTGTTCGAACCCCCGAACGCTGCGCCGCAACCTCCATGACCCATGCCGGTGCTAGTGTGGGTGCGTCCGGAACTTATGTTCCACGGCGAGTCGCGATTCTCGCCGGGCGTCGGCGTGATGCCGGTGCCCTATCAACCCAAGAAACAGAGATAGAGATAGATAATGGAAAAGTTCTTCCATCTGAAGGAGAACGGCACCACCGTGTCCACTGAGGTCATGGCCGGTTTGACGACGTTCTTCGCCATGTCCTACATCATCATCGTCAACCCGCAGATCCTGTCGAGCACCGGCATGCCGTGGGGCGGCGTCTTCCTGGCCACCATCGTCGCGGCCATCATCGGCACCCTTGTCATGGGTCTGTTCGCCAACGTTCCGTACGCCCAGGCCGCCGGCATGGGATTGAACGCGTTCTTCACCTACACGGTCTGCTTCGGCTTGGGCTTCTCCTGGCAGCAGACGCTGTGCATGGTGTTCCTGTGTGGTCTGATCAACATCATCATTACGGTCACCAAGATCCGTAAGATGATCATCAAGGCCATCCCCGAGATGCTGCAGAACGCCATCGGCGGCGGTATCGGCCTGTTCGTGGCCTATGTGGGCTTCCTGAATGTCGGGTTCTTCACCTTCACCACCAAGTCCGATGCCAAGAACGGTGACACCGTGCAGGCCACGCCGGGCCTGGCCGTGATGAACAATCCGACCATCTGGCTGTTCCTCATCGGCCTGCTGCTGGCGGTCGTGTTCACGGTGCTCAAGGTGCGTGGCGGCATGCTGCTCGCCATCGCCATCACCGCTGTCGTCGGCATTCCGATGGGCCAGACCACTATGGCGAATTCCGTGTCCATCGCCGACACCTTCGCCCAGTTCCCGCAGACCTTCGGCGTGATCTTCACCGCTGACGGCTTCCCCGCGCTGTTCTCCGACGTGTCCAAGCTGCCGATGATCATCCTGACCATCTTCGCGTTCTCCATGTCCGATACGTTCGACACGATCGGCACGTTCATCGGCACGGGCCGCCGCACCGGCATCTTCTCCGCCGAGGATGAGAAGGCTTTGGAGAACGGCTCCGGCTTCTCCTCCAAGATGGATAAGGCCCTGTTCGCCGATTCCATCGCCACGTCCATCGGCGCCATCTGCGGTACTTCGAACACCACCACCTACGTGGAGTCTTCCGCGGGCATCGCGGCCGGTGGACGTACAGGCCTGACTTCCGTGGTCGTGTCCATCTGCTTCGCCGTGTCCATCTTCCTGTCCCCGGTGATTTCCGCCGTGCCGTCCGCCGCGACCGCCGGCGTGCTGGTCGTCGTCGGCTGCATGATGGCGTCTTCGCTCAAGGAGATCGAATGGGGTGATATCTCCGAGGCCATTCCGGCGTTCTTCGCGTCCGTGTTCATGGCGTTCAGCTACTCCATCTCCTATGGCATCGCCGGCGGTTTCATCACCTACTGCATCGTGATGACCTGCAAGAAGAAGGCCAAGGAGGTCCATCCGGTGATCTGGGTCGTGGCGATCCTGTTCATCCTGGACTTCGTGGTGACCGCCATCCTGTGATGACGGCCGGCCGGCTCGCCTCCTGCACGGTTGTGCACACCGCGTGATTCGTATGTTTCATGTGATTCGTATGATTCGCGCGGTTCGTGCGGGAGCGCGGTTTCCGGTTCTCGTATACGAGACGCGGCGCGTCCGATTCCCTTGGTGGGGGAGTCGGACGCGCCGCGTCTGTTGTTGTGGACTATTGTGCCGTTTGGCGTTGCCTTGATGTTGCCCTGGCTGATTTGGCTGATTTGGCTGGCTTGGCTGTCGTGCTCAGCTGGTGTGGCCGATGGCGCTGACGAGGGCGCTCATCCAGTCCAGCAGGCTGCTGTAGGAGCTGGGCATCTGTTCGCTGACTTCGATGATGGGCACGTCCGCCTGCTTCGCGGCGGCGGTGATTTGTTCGGTGGTGGCGTTGGCTTCCTGCGCGTTGAAGATGAGCATGGAGATGCGCTTGTTCTTCAGCGCGTTGATGAATTGCGTGATTTCGCCGGGGGTCGGTTCGCTGTCGTTGGCGATGGATCGCGCGTAGCCGGTGGGCGTGCGGTCGGTCATGCCGAGGTCGTCGGCGAGGTAGCGTGCCACGGATTCGGTTGCGCCGTACGACATGCCCTTGGTCGCTTCCTTGATTTTGGCGATGCGCTGTTCGAGTTCGGTTTCCTTGGCGTGCCAGGATGTGTTGAGTTTGGTGAATTCGTCGGCTTTGCTCGGCATCGCCTTGCGGTAGGCGTCGGTGATCGCGTCGGCGGTTTTCGTGCGGACTTCGGCGGAGAACCATACGTGCGGGTTGTCGCCTTCCTTCTTGCCGCCGGCTTCGGCGGCGTTCACCACGGTGGCTTTGCCGTTCGCGGCCGCCTTGACGGCCCAGGCGTCGTAGTCGGCGCCGTTGACGATGTCCACGGTGGCGTTGTGCAGGCGGTTCACGTCCGCGGTGGTGGGTTCGTAGTCGTGCGCTTCCGTGTTCGTGGAGTTGATGATGCTGTTCACGTTCACCAGGTCGCCGCCGAGTTCCTTGGCGAGCGTGCCCCATTGGTTCACGGATGCCGTGACGGTGATGGCGTCGCCGTTCGAGCCAGTTGCGTTGTTCGTGTCGTTTCCGCCGTTCGCGGTGTTCGAACCGCATGCGGTTGCGGTCAGCAGCAGTGCGGTGCATGAGGCGATGACGGCGAGTGTTTTGTGTATGCGGGTCATGGTTCTCCGTTCTCCGTTCGTGTGGTGTGCAGCTGTGACGAATGGCGATGTCTGCCTGGTTCGCGCAGCGACTTATGCCACCATAACACAGAATGAGAATCGTTATCAATAATGACGTGCCAATGCGTGTCGGCCGGGCGCGCGGGAACCGGTTGGGACCGAGGCCTAGAGTGAATGCCGTCACAAACCGGATAGGAAGGAACGGGGGAGAGAACATGGCCAAGCCGCTGGTCGAAGTCAGCATCACCACGTGGAGAAAGAACCGCGTCTCCGCGGGTAGCGAACACGGGCGCGTGCTGCTGATGCCGGGTACGGGCTACAACTGCGACCGACCGTTGCTGTACTGGTCGGCGCAGGCTCTGGTGGAGGCCGGATGGCGCGTGGATCGCATGAACGTGCGCAACGCCTCGGACGACCTGTCGGTGGTCACGCCGGTGATCAACGACGCGATCGACGGATGGGTGGAGCGCGTGCGCAAGGAGGGCTGGTCCGGCAGGCTGATGCTCATCGGCAAATCTCTGACCACCCTGACCTACCCGCATGTGGCGCGCAAGCATGGGCTGCCGTTCGTGCTGCTCACGCCGGTCATCAATCCGGCCGACTTCGATCCGACCGACCAGATCATCCCCATCGAAAGCACCGAAGGCGACGTGGCATACCCCGGCCCGGATCCGCTGATCTGCGCCGGCACCGCCGACCCCTTCTATGATCGGGCCAAGGCCAACAAGCTCACGTCCCACGTGCACGAATACCCCGACGCCAACCATTCCATCGAAGTGCCGGGCCATTGGCGCCGCTCCCTCGACTATCTCAAGGAAGTCACCGCCTCCGTCGCCCAGTACGCGGCCACACTGTAACCGCCGGGCGGCTGCCGGCACCCGTCCGTCTTGCGCCCGCCCCATGCGACACGCCGAATCGCCGCAAGTCGGGGCGGGTGCGTATTCTGTCAACTCGTAAACCACAGACCGTTGGTTGAAGCGCGTGCGAACGTGTTTCCGAAGTTTGGTTCGCCAAGCCAGCGCAGGTTGAGAGATATAAGCCCATTTGCGGGCTGCCGGAAACGGCCTTATGTTGCTCTGCCTGTGCGCAGGGTTTTTTATTGCCCAGCATGGCGACGAACCTCAAGTCAACGGCCGACTTAGGAAGGAACGCCATGAAGAGGCCCGAAAAGGAAGCGGTGGTCGCTCAGCTGACGGACGAATTCCGTTCCGCTGACGCTGTCTACCTGACCGAGTACCGCGGGCTTACCGTTCCGCAGATCTCCGATCTGCGCGAAAAGCTAGGCCGCGATACTTCCTACACTGTGGCAAAGAACACGCTGGCACGCATCGCCGCCAAGGAAGCGGGCATCGAGGGTCTCGACGAGATTCTCTCCGGCCCGACCGCCATCACCTTCGTGCATGGTGACTTCATTGCGGCTGCCAAGGTCATCCGTGACTTCGCCAATGACAACAAGGCCCTCGTCATCAAGGGCGGTTTCGCAGACGGAACCGTGTACGATGCCGAAGGTGCCAAGCAGCTGGCAGATCTCAAGTCTCGCCCGCAGCTGCTCGCGGAATTCGCCGGCGACATCAAGGCTACGATGTCCAAGGCCGCGTACCTGTTCAACGCTCTGCCGACCAAGGCCGTGCGTACGATCGATGCGCTGCGCGAGAAGCAGGAAAAGGCTGCCTGATTCAGTTGCGGCTTGCCGCATGAATCGATAATTGCAAAGAAAACAAATTTTTAGGTGACGGTCACCTCTTCAATTCAGCCCGTCACCAAGATTGAAAGGAAGCCATTATGGCTAAGTACACCAACGATGAGCTGCTCGAAGCTTTCGGTGAGATGACCCTGGTTGAGCTCTCCGAGTTCGTCAAGGCCTTCGAAGAGAAGTTCGACGTCGAGGCTGCTGCCCCGGTCGCCGCTGTTGCCGCTGCTGCTCCGGGCGCTGCTCCGGCTGCTGAGGAGAAGGACGAGTTCGACGTCATCCTCTCCGCCGTTGGCGACAAGAAGATCCAGGTCATCAAGGCCGTCCGCGCTATCACCTCCCTGGGTCTGGCTGAGGCCAAGGCTCTGGTTGACGGCGCTCCGAAGGCTGTCCTGGAAGGCGCCAAGAAGGAAGACGCCGAGAAGGCCAAGTCCCAGCTGGAAGAAGCTGGCGCTACCGTCGAGCTCAAGTGATTCGCGCGGCTTCAAGCCGCTTATCACAGCTTTCCGCGAAACCCCGTACCTGGTTCCAGGTGGCGGGGTTTCGCCGTTAATGGGAGAAAGTTGTTAATTCCTGAGCTGTAATCCCTCAAAAGGGATTGCTCCATGACACAATAGGAATAGTGTCTAATCACGAAAAGGAGGCTATGCGGTGAGCGCTGAAACGGCATGCCACTGGCAGGTAAAGGTCAACGGTGGCCAACAGATCACTGTCCATCCTGGGGAAAACGTTGAGATTGGACGTAAACCATTAAGGCCGCTGCCGGATGATGGCACGAAGCGCATGGAGATACCGGATCCCACCAAATCCATGTCGAAACGCCACGCGCGTTTCTCGGTGCGCGGCGATGGGCAGGGCATCCTGCATGATCTTGATTCGACCAACGGCACGTACGTCGTGCGTGACGGCGGCGATTTGATGCGGCTGCCCGGGGACGACGACTACATTCTTCCGTATTCGCCGATGCACATCCAGTTCGGTGACGTCGTGGCGGATTTCGAGCGCGTGGATGCGCCCGAACAGAAGCCCGACACTCCCGTTTCGAACCTCTTCGACTATTCGACGCCCATGGCTGCGCATCAGGAGCCGGACGCGACCGACATGTCCGTCGACCAGATTCTCGATCTGCGTGCCGGCGAACCGACGGCCACCTTCCAATCGCAGCGTCCCAAGACGTCAAGGAAGCCCGTGCTGAACGGCAGCGAAACCGTCGCGCCCAAGCAGCCGCAGTATCCGTCGTCATACCCGGTGCAGCCGGACCAGCAGTGGCGTACCCAGCCAGTCGACGTGGATGCGGCCGATGCCCAGCAGACCGTCGAGCCGAAGCCCATCGTGCAGATGCCGGCCCAGCAGCCCGTTGAGATGCAGCAGCCGGCCGAACCTATCGAACAGGCCGAACCGATTGAACAGGGTGGAATCGAGCAGCAGTCCGATTCGCTGCAATCCGCTGATTTCGCGCAGGAACAGGCGGAATCGGTGCGTCCGCTGTTCCCCGATGCCCATACGCCCCAGCAGGATCAGCCGGTACGCAACCTGTTCGAAGGCGTCGGCATTAACCAGACCGAAGCGCAGCAGCACAGTGACGCCGTCCCCGCGTGGGGTGCCGGTCTTCCTGGCGGCGCTGGTGACGCTGGCGATGCGGAAGACGCCGCCCGCGAAGCCGTGAACGCCGAACCGCGGACGAACGCCGGCATCGTACGGCAGGAATCCGTCTCCGGCCAGGATTTCGGGCGTACGGAGCCCGAACCCGAAACGGCGGTATTCCACGAGGCCAGGCCCGTCGTATTCACCCCGCTGTCGGGCGGCGGCGACAGGCGCGATGCCACAGGCTTCGCCGGAAACATGGCGCAGACCGACGTGAACGGCGGATTCACCCCCGCATTCGAACCCGGATCCGTATTCGACAAAGTCGCCCGTGGTGAATTCGACAAGGCCCCCAAGGTCGTCGAGGTCGATGGTCTGAGCTCCGAGGACGCCCGCCGCACACCGGATATGACCAAGCAGTTCGAAATGGCCCGTCATGCCGAATTGCTGCCGTTCCTGGCCATGAATCCCTCCCTATACGACGACCTGTACGCGTGGCTCGCGGCCCAGGGCGACAAGGATATCGATGAGGCGCTCGCCAATAATCCGGGCTATCAGGATTACCGCAAAGCAGTAGGAAAGTGATCGGATACATGAGTACGCAATCCATGCTTGACCAATTCCAAAAATGGCATGACGATTACCGTGCCTCCCTGGCGCCGTCCCCGTTGGAGGACATCAACCAGCTCAGCGCCCAGCTCGACATGACGCACGCGCATCCTTCGGGCGTGGCCCAGCTGTTCGCGGCCGGTCATGTGACACTGGAATCGATGTTCCGTGACAACGGCATGCTTCGTGCAGCGGAGCGCCGTCTCGGACGTGTGCTGGACAGTCAGGCGGCCAAGAAGCGCGTCAGCGGTGTGGCGGAACTGTCACTGATCGTCGGCGTCGCGACATGGAGGGGCAGTGCGCTGCCGGTGCTGCTGTACCCGGTCGAGGTGAGCCGCAGCGAGCAGCTCGGCCACTCGTCCCTGAGGTTCACCGGCAAAGTGTCGCTGAACTCGGCGCTCGTCTCCCGTCTGCACGCGTCCGGCGTCTTCATCGATGAGGATCGTCTGTTGGACAGCTCCAACTACCGTTCCGGTTCGCCGGAAACGTCGGCCATCTTCACCTCCATCACCAATGAGGCCAAGACGCGCATCGATGACTTCTCCGTCGAACGCCGCATCATCCTCGGTTGTTTCATGGAACCGTCTGCGCTGATTCTTGCGGAAACGCAGCGCATCATCGACAGACTTGGCGGCGGTCCGAGCGGCAACGTGCTGCTCGACGCCCTCGCGGGCGACGAACGCTCCCGTGCCGAATTGGGCAAGGCATCCATCCCCGAATACAGCCCGTTCGACGCCGACCCGCATTCGGAATACGAGGTGGGCGATGTCGACAACACCGTGCGTTACGCCGCGCAGCTGGCGGCATCCGGCCGCAGCATCGTCGTGGATTCCGCATCCGGCAACGATACCGCCGAACGTGCGGCGGCCATCGCCTCACGATGCGTGATGAACGGCCGTTCTGTGCTCTACGTGCCTGGCATGGCGGAGCAGAAGCGGCGCTTCCTGCAGGCCATGCACGCCAATGAGATGACGGGCATGGTGCTGGATATCGCCGACGAGGATTCCAGCACCAGCATCGATAGGCAGCTTATCGCCGCGGTCGGCTTCCAGGCCGGAGTGGCCAGCCAGCATTTCGACCAGTTGTCCGATGAATTGGTCGGTGTGCGTTCCCGTCTCACACGCTATTTGGGAGACCTGCACGGCGTCAACGAGAAGTGGGGCGTCTCCGCCTACCAGACCATCCAGAACCTGGCATCGATTTCCATGTATCCCACCCATCCCGCCACGCATGTGCGCCTTTCCGAAGCTTCGGCGCGTCAGATCGGCGACAATCTGGACGAGTGGGCGGCCAAGCTTCAGCGTGCCGGCGAGCTCGGCGAATATACGCTCGGACCGGACGACACCGCCTGGTATAAGGCTTCGATCACCAACGAGCAGGACGCCGTGAACGCCTACCAGCGTGTGGTCGATCTGCTGCAGAAGGTATTCCCCGCGGTGCGCGAGCATGTGAGCATCACCGCACAGACCTGCGGATTCCCCGTGCCGACCACAGCCCGTGAATGGACGCGCCAGATCACGGTGCTCAAGAATCTGAGGCGCGTGCTCGACGTGTTCCAGCCGGAGATCTTCGAACGTGACATCGATGCGATGATCGAGGCGAGCAAGTCCAAGGAGCAGCGCAAGGCCGAAGGCGCGAGCATGGGCTTCTGGGAGCGTCGCCGCCATGTGCGCGAAGCGAAATCCCTGCTGCGCGTGGGCGCCCAGGTCGAGAACCTGCATGATGCGCTCATCGTCGTGAAGAAGCAGGGTGAACAGTGGCATGCGCTGGTACCGCACGGCGGATGGCCCGTGCTGCCGCAGCGCCTCGACCAGATGATCTCCATCCAGGAGACCATGTCCGAAGACATCACCGCGCTCGACACCGTGCTGAGCACCACGCCGCGTGGCGGCGAACTTGAGGCGAAGGACTTCAACGACGTCGAAGCCAGACTCAAGGGACTGTACGACGATCACATGTCCCTCGACACCCTGCCCGAGCGTTGCTGCCTCGAAAACGAATTCCAGGCGGCCGGACTGAACGATCTCGTGGCCGATCTGAGTGAGCGTCGGGTGGGCATCGATGCGGTCGGTGCCGAACTGCAGCTCGCGTGGTGGACCACCGTGTTCGAGGATATCGTGCACTCCTCGCCGATCATCTCCAATCAGGATGGTTCCGCGCTCGCCTCGGTGACCGAACGTTTCGAACAGGTCGATGTGGAGCATGTGCGTTCCATCGGCCCGATGATCGCGCAGGAATCCATGCGCCGACTGTGCGATCTGCTGTTCTCTCGTACGCAGGAAGCCAACATGCTGCACACACAGCTGGCCGGCCAGACCAAGGTGACATTGGACAACCTGCGTCGTGAACATCGTGAGATCCTCTCGACATCGAAGCCGATTCTCATGGCCACGCCCGACACGCTCGCATCCCTGACCGAGCCGACCGTGCTCGCCGACGTCGCCATCGTCGACGCATGCGCGCACATCCCGGCCATCCAGCTGCTGAGCATCGTCTCGCGTGTCAAGCAGATCGTGATCATCGCGCATCGCAACACCGTCACATGCGAAAGCCTCAAGCAGATGATCGACGTGCTGCCCCAGATCAAAGTCAAGGCGCGCCCGACCAAGCGTTCCCTCACTCTGGCCGCCTTCCTCGAATCCGCAGGCTACGGCGAAGTACATTACGACGCATGCACCGAACCGGTTCGCGGCCACGTGACCTACCACGGGTTGGACGCCAACGGCACCCCGGCGCTCAACACCGGCCTGGTGGAATCCAGCCAGCAGGAAATCGCCGAGGTCGTGCGCATCATCACCGAACGTGCGGCCGGTTTCGCCATCGTCCCGACCACATACATGCTCACCGTGGTGACGCTCACCGATTCCTTCCGCATCCGGCTCGGCGCCGAGCTGAAGGCGCTCGCGGCCAAGGACAAGGCCATGGGCACGTTCCTGCGCCATGTGCGGCTGATCGGCATCCACGAGGTCGCCGGCGCGCAGGCGACGGATGTGATTCTCTCGCTGTGCTATGCGAAAACCGCGCACGGACGTCTGCTGCAGCAGTTCGGTGCGTTGGAGGAGCCGGGCGGCCGTGGCATGCTGCTGGATGCGTTGGCGTTGGCCGATCGCAATGTCGATATCGTCAGTGCCTTCGGTCCGGCGGATATGGATGATGAACGCATCCATCAGCCCGGTGTGAAGCTGTTGAAGACCATGCTGACCTGGGCCGAACGCCTTGACGGTGAGGATATTCGCCCGGCCGAATCCGAGTATGGGCGCAACGTGCTGCTTAACGATCTGGCGGATCGTATTCGCAACCGTGGCCTGAACGTCGCCGTGAACTACGGGTTCAAGCGCGGCATCACCATCCCGATGGTGGTCGGTCTGAAGGATAAGCCGTATGCGTTGGCCGTGCTCACCGATGACATCGACTTCATGTCGATCCAGTCCACGCGTGAACGTCATCGCATGCTGTCCGCCGACCTGATGACGCTGGGCTGGTCCGTCGCCTCCGTGTGGAGCGTCGGCGCATTCGTCAATCCTGAGAAGGAAGTCGACCGACTGGTGTCGCAGCTCGCCGACCTGTACCGGGGGCTCGAATGAGCGAGGAAATGCGCGACGAGGGCGAAACGCCACAGGTATACAGTGCGACGCGGCGCACGCCACGCAAGCATAAGCGCGTGGTACGGCAGGGGACGGAACTGTTCGATGCCGATGGCGTCAAACTCGAACCCTCCGACATGATGACCGAACGCCAGCGCGATGCGGATGACGACAAGCGCATTCTCACCGAGCTGCCGCCGCATTGGGCGCAGTTCAGCGAGCGAGGGCACTGAGCCTTGTCTCGCCCTTGCCCTGGCCTCGCTTCGATTCGCTGCGTGGCGCATGGCATGAGGCATAGTGCGACGCAATGGCAAAGCCTCCCGCTTGCCGCTCTCAACAAGTTGAGAACGGCAAGCGGGAGGCTTTTTATGCACCGTCACCTGTAGTCGGGGAGGGGGTATCGGTCCATCGGACAATCAACCGACGAACCGATACCCCCGAACGGCGCCATTCACCTGCTACTTGCGTTGGCGCCGCGACGAGGCTTTGGCCACGGTCAGCACCGTGACTCCCGCCAAGGCGAGTGCGATCGCCAGCATGAAGGGCACTGCGGTGCCGGTTCTCATCAGCGCCTTCGTGGCGGTTGCGGCGTTACCTTGCTGCCGGCTCTCCGGTGCTGAGGGCTTGTCGGGCGTGCTCGGGTCGCTGGGGGGCACCGGCGACGGGGAAACGTCGAGGATCTTCGTCATCGCGTAGTTGAGTCGCATTCCGGCTGTTTCACTCGTGGCAGGGGTGACGTATGCCCAGCGGCCGTAAAGCCATCCGATTGCCTGTTGCCGGGGATCGATGCCGGTTACGGACACTGTCTTCATGTCCGAGGAAATCAGGGTGGTGATGGTCCGCAGTATTTCCGTTCGATCGTGAATCTGCCGGCACACCAGTGCCAGATAGCCATTGGGAGCCGCTTGAAGATTGAATGTTTTGGAATAAGAATCGTCGAATAAGGTTGGATCGTTCAGTTGCACGCGTCCGTTCTGCTTGCCCTTGGCATCGAATCGGGTGATGAAATACCGTGCTTCGGCGTTTTCCGGTTTATCTTCCAGTTCGACGGTGAGCATGTATGCCGCATTATCCATGACGGTCGCCGCCATAACGTCATGGGTCTGCGCCACGAGGGTCGAGCGCGTGGCGGGCACGACCTTGTAGGTCCATGGCTCCTGCGCGGTTGAAGATGTGCCTGATGATGTACCGCTGTGCGTCAGAATCGCCTGCTCCAACGTCTTTCCCTGTACGAACAGTGCGGAACGTCCCTGCTTGCCTGTTACGGGGTCAGTGAAATACCCCTCGCCGGTTCCGGAGAGCGGGACGATGACCGGCGTACCACTTTGGGTTTCAAGCAGTTGCGCGGTGCCCTTGGAATAGGTGACCTGTACCGTTCCGTCGCTTTGCGGTGTCAGCATCGTCAGTTCGGAACCGGTGTAGTCGTATTTCGTCACATACAGCATGCTGTCGCCCGCACGAAGCAGCGATTGCGCCGGTCGTGCCGTATCGGTGTAGGCGATCATGCTGTTCGATGCCATGTCGATCCAATAGGTCAAGTAGGAATTCGTGGATTCGAAGGTGTTGAAAGTCGCTTCGAGGATATTGTTCCGCAGGCTGATATGGGCAAAATCGGAAATCGACGACGTTGTCCCGGCGAGCGGTATTTCCTTGACGGTGGGTTCGGCGGTAGCCGTGTCGCCGAAGCTCACGACGTGCAGTGTCGCACCGACTCGGAACACCATATATTTTCTGCCTTGCTCATCGGAGAGCATATTCGTCGCGGTGGCTAGCACGTAGGAATGATCCCCATGCCATGAGTAGGTTCCGGTCTTCTCGATGTTCTCCACGGGGCCACTTTCACCGGTACGGTGATTCTCTCGGAGGTGACCGTTTTGCCATCCTTGATCCCGAGGATGAACGTTCCTTTGGGGAAGGTGAAGGAACATGATAAGGAACATGATGATGTCGTGGTGAGCGTTCCAACGGGCAGTTGATAATCCAGCGTGATGATATCGCCATCGCCGTTGATGTCGAAATCGACATCGAAATCCTTGCCGTTGACGGTGAGGATCGCCTGGGAATAGGGATCCGTCTTCGCCACCCGTGCGCTGGTTTTGAGCTTGTAGGCGTCTGCGCCGATGATGCCTCTGCTCATCAATGTGTCGGTGATGGTGAATGCCTGGGGAATCTCATGACCGCTGTCGTTGTAGGAGATGGCAACGGTGGCGCCGAGCGCGTTGATGCTGGTCACGGTGATATCGATGCCGGTGAAGCCCGAGGCGGCCAGATCATGGAAATTCGTCGACGGCGTGGTCGAGCCGTTGATGTGGTCGCCTTGTTTCAGATCGGTGGAGCCATCATGATTGGGTGCTTGGGTCATGTCCACAAGTTCGATGACTTGGTTGTGCGCTTCGGTGGAAGAGATATTGGAATGGGTGAACACCCGCGAATCATTCAGCTCGGCCTGTACACGGTACAGACGCAGCATCGGACGGCTCATCACGGATTGATTGCCTACGGCATCATCGTATTGCAACACATAGTATGACGAGAACCTGCCTTCGCTCCCCAGCAATGCCGGGGCGGCGGAAATCGCCACGATGCTGCCCTGCTGGCGCATATCCTCGTAATCAAGCGAGGTGACCGCCTGACTCACTGAAGCCATGTGCTCGGCGTCGGCGTTGTCGCGTTTCACCGTGACTCCGTCCTGATTCACCACGATGCGCGTCACATGGTCGTCGTCGATCCATCCCAGCAGCCATTTCGAGAACCCTCAGTGGTCGCCGATATTGTCATTCATCATGTCATTGGTGTTCATGCCCTTATTGGGCGTGAATGTTGTCGGGTTGGAGTAATAGTCGATCAGACCAGGCGCATGGCCGGTTTCATGGATGATGGTCTGCGCCCCGCCTACGGTGTTTAAGGCGAGCGCAACGTGACGATGTTGCACAGCTCCTTGCCATCGAATATCAGTCCCTCGTTGGCATTGGACTCGTAACTCCACCAAGTACCGCCCCATCCGCTGTCCGGTCCGGCGAAATGCATGTACACCAAGTCGATGCGACCGTCGTTATTGCCGTCGAACTGGCTGAAATCGACGGTGGTGTCAAGGGCGCGCAATGCCTCCACGGTCACATCGCTGGTGTCGTTGTATTCGCCGCGGTTATGTGTGGCATGGTAGTCGAACGCCTGACCGGTGAAGCTGAGCTTGCCGTAGGAGGACCGCTGATAGTAGGAATTGAGGCTTTCATAGGGGTGGAAGTCCTGATTCGTGCCGTCGATCAGCGTCTGCAACGCCTCCAGACTGTCGCCTTGCGCGAACTTTTCGTCGGGGAAATCCACGCGGAGGGCGACCACCTTGGCCACACCGGTACGGCCCAGGCCAATCCGCTGGCCGAGCCCGATGGACTCGGGGCTTTTCTCATTGGGATCCTGCGGATCGAACGAAGTGTTGAGCGGCGCGTCGGATACCAGCGTCGATGCGTTCGACTGGCTTGTGGCCTGCCCGGTTGTGTTGTGATCGGTTGCGGCTGCGCTCTGACCGGCCTGACTTGCCTCGGTCTGATGAGCGCCGCGCTGTTCCGTTGCATCCTGTTCCGCCGTGCTCTGTTCAGCGGCGGTCTGCGCCAGCTGCGTCGCCTGTGAAGCCGCGACAGCCTCATCTGACGTGGTGCCGTTCATGCCATCCTGTGCCATGGCCGGTACGCTTGTCAGCGCACACCCGCATATCAGCAGCGCCGTGGTCGTGATCATTGCCGCGATGCGTCTGATACGCGCGGCACCGGTACCGTTTCCTGTTTCCATGGGTTTCCCTCTTTCATTTCCTTGAAGGCCCCCGAATCAACATTGATACCGGACATGCGGGATCGATAAGGCACTACGGTAGTCCATGCGACGAATGGGTTGTGTCGCTATCGATATACCGCGACGATCACCCCCGTTTCCGCGGCCATCATCACCCTCATCGCCACGGTCGGCTCCAGTATGAGCGACAGTGTTCTCCTCCCATGTCCGCCTTGTCCGCTGTGTTCGTCATCGTCGTTGCTCCCCGTTCCCATCACGATTGCGTGCTCCGCCAAAGTGCAGGCGACGGGTTCCGCCGGATTCGGTTGTGCTTGGTCGCAGCCCGCCGAGGACATGAGCGATACGGTGTCTCCGGGTATCAGTGTGTCGACGCTGTTCGCCACGGTGATGTCGAGCACGGTGTGCCCGGATGCGACCGATGGGGCGTTGCCCACGTCGGCGGCGTATAGCGGTTGCCCGGTTTCGATATGCGACTGGGCGATGGCGCCCTCCGCTTCGGATGCGGCGTGGAGAGCCCTGTTGGCGATGGATGATGCGGGAACACGTGTCAGGGCGACGTCGCCCTGACGGAT
Organism: Bifidobacterium merycicum DSM 6492; assembly: GCF_900129045.1. Taxonomy (GTDB): domain Bacteria; phylum Actinomycetota; class Actinomycetes; order Actinomycetales; family Bifidobacteriaceae; genus Bifidobacterium; species Bifidobacterium merycicum. The sequence goes on from NZ_FQTX01000004.1 coordinate 42,363, forward strand.
GGTCGCGCCGCGTGCGATGGACGAGACGGCCGTGACGACCGTATCCGTGCCGGTGATGGCATCCAAGGCATGCAGGAAACCGAATGCGGCCATGCAGATGCAGACCACGGTGGCGATTCGCGCAAGCTTCGCGCGTCGCCGTCGAGCCCCCAGCGTGGGGGCGGTGAGCAAGGACCATGGCGGTGCGTTGACATTCTTCATACCGCCATGGTCAGGGAGGGAAGGTGCGTGCGCAAGCCCAACGGGCATTGTGGATTGCACCCTCCCGTTTCTTCACCGTTCGTTCACGAGACGTACCCGGAAATCGGGAATCGGAACGACCGGAACAAATCGGGACGAATCGGAATGCGAACTGAAGGTACGCCTCAGCTCTTGTCGGTGCGGTAGAAGCCGGATCCCTTGAACTCGATCGGCACCGCGGAATACACCTTGCGGACCTGCTCCTCGCCGCATTCGGGGCAGACGGTGATCGGGTCGTCGTTGAAGGACTGGTACTTCGTGAAGTCGTAGCCGCAGTTCTTGCAGCGGTAATGATAGGTAGGCATGTCACTCCTCCTGAAAAGACGTCTTACTCGGGTTGCAACCGTTCATATCCTAGTCATTGTCCTGACACGGTAGGCGGTCGTTCCGGTCGGCGGTCATCCCGTGCGGCGGTCATCCGACGGACGTGGCGATGGGCGTATAGCCGTCCGGGGTGAGCGTGGCGGTCACGGGAACGTCATGCGGTTCACGCGGCAGCGGGGGAGCGCAGACTTCCCAAGGCCAGCACACGGCCACAAGCGGGGCTCCCGGAACGCAATGCGTCAGCGCCCGGTCATACCAGCCGCCGCCCCTGCCCAAACGGTTCCCCCACGCATCGACGAGCAGGGCGGGAAGCAGGATCAGCGACGCGGATTCGAGAATGTTCGCGGGCAGCGTAGCGCCTGACGGTTCCTGTGGTCGGCGCTCGCCGTAATCCTCGAACGGCGCATCGGAGTATTCGCCCCAGCCGATTTCCAGCCCCGCCCCGAGCCGCGGCAGCAATATGCGGTGCCCATGTTCGGCGAGCGTATGCAATAGTGGCCTCGTCTCGACCTCCGACCCCATGGAGACATAAGCGGCCACGGTGCATCGGCGGTCGGGCAGCGGCAGTCCGCCGATGCACCGTGCGATGGTTTCGCCGGCGTGCAGCCGTTGCGCGGCGGTGGTGGTTTTGCGCCGTGCGATGGCGTTCTTACGCAGCGCCTGTTTCGTTTCATTCGCTTCCATGTCTGCCAGCATACCGACGCCGCTTGCCGCCTGCCGTTCGACTGCTCGGCTTGCGGCCATCGGTCCCGTTTGTCGTGCGAACGATGGCACAATAGGGGGCGTGTCATTGCTTCAGACTCTTCGTGGCATGTTCGGGGCGACGTCGCCGAACGCCATCCACGTGCCGGTCGAACTGCATGCGCCGATAGGTGGCGTGCCGATCTCACTGCGCACCATGGATATGGACGATGCCGACGAATGGAACGATGTCCGCTGGCGGAATACCGAATGGCTCAGGCCTTGGGCCGCGGGCGATCCGATGCATGGTTCCGGACTGACTTTCGAACAGTGGGTTCGCCGTCAGCGCAATGATGAGGCGCATGGCGGCGGTGTGGTGTTCCTCATCGAATACCGCAAGCGCATGGTCGGGCAGATTTCGCTTGGTGCGATCAACTATGGCGCGATGCGCAGCGGTGTGGTCGGTTATTGGGTGTCGCAGGATTACGCCGGTCACGGCATCGCTCCGATGGCGCTCGCCATGTTGGCGGATTGGGCCATCGGCAGTCCGGACGGGCCGCAGCTGCATCGTCTGGAAATCGCCATTCTGCCGGAAAACCAGCGTTCCCTTGCCGTGGTGCGCAAGGTGGGTGCGCGTGACGAGGGGGAGCGGGCCAATTACATGTACGTCGATGGGAACTGGCGTACGCATCGGACGTTCAGCCTGCTCGCCGAGGACATGGGTGACGGGTTTGAATCCCGTCTCATATCACGACATGCCGAATGGGAAACGCGAATATTGTGACGGCGTTGTCCTATTCTTAAACGTTATGGAATACGATTCGCTGAGCACGGTCATCGTGGCGGTAATCGTACTCTTGGGAATCGCGGTCTGGCTGCCCTTACGAACGTCCACCAGCATGAAACAGGTGCTGGAACATCGTGCGGACAAGTTTTCGACTTCGTTGCATCTTGTGGATGAGCACAGCGGAACACGGTTCAGCGATGGCCGGACACATATGGAAGGGGTTGGGATGCAGCCGAACACGAGGCGGCCGGGCGTGCCTACGGCGGAACGTATCGCTCAGGTGCGCAGTCTGCGTCGGGCGGCGATCAGGCGTCGTCGCATCATCGTCGTCACGTTGGCGCTGGTCACGGTGGTGGTGCTGGTTTGCGCGTTCTCGCTCCGGTTCAGCCCGTTGTACGCGTTGATCCCCGCGGCGGCATTGGGCATCGTGCTGGCGTTGGGCGTCCACGCTTCCAGACAGGCGCGTGAATGGGAGCATGAATTGTCGCTTGCCCGTAAGCGTGCTGCCGGCAACAAGACCGTCACCGACGCGCAGAAGCGCGCCATCGCCGAGCGTAAGGCGAAGCAGAAGGCTCTTGCGGATCATAAGTCGCAGCGTGCCGTGGAAGACCAGGAGTCGAAGACCGCCGAGAACGAGCCTCCGACCTATGAGATGGAGCAGCGCGAAATCCGTCAGGTGCTGCACAAGGCGCAGATGGAGCAGCGCAAGGCGTTGCAGGAACATGCCGCGCAGAAGAATCCGGAGCCGCAGGCGCAGGAACCGGTGCAGGAGCAGTCGAAGACCATCGTCGAAGCGGCGGAGAAGCCGTTGCCTGAACCTCATTCCGAGTCCGAGGTGACCCGCGAGGCCGGGTCCCAGGATCTCATCTCCTTCTCGTTGGGTGCGCCGCGTGAATCCGATGCAAGCAACGCCGAAACCGTTGAGGATCCGCAGAGTCTGGAGATCAAGTCCGCACGTCAGGTGGCCAAGGCCGAGCCGGTGGATACCGAGGAGCGCAAGGCGTTGGCGGCCGAGGCGAAGATGGAGACGGTGCCCGCGTCGGAGGCGAAGCAGTCCGATGGCGACGAGAAGGCCATGAACGCGGCTGATGCCGAGTCGCAGACCTCCGCCATCGATTCCTTCCATAAGGCAGAGCAGGAGGCGCAGGTCGCTGTTCCCGCAGCCACGTCCGATTCCCTGGGCAATGGTCTTGAGGAGATTCTCGCGCGTCGCGTCGCGGCCAAGTGATCGCCGAGCGATCGCCGGATGACCGCCGGGCGGCCGTTGGGCAATCGTCAAGTATGGTGCGGGGAATTTCTCTCACAGCGTTAGCACTCGAGTTGGCAGAGTGCTAAAAATCGCGCTACGATATGTTCCAGTGCTTGAAACCACTCAGGTGATCGTCAGCCTCTTGGGTCCGTTTCTTGGCGCAGAAACACTGAACTACTAACGAATACGAGGTGACCCACAGTGTCGATTAAGCTCACACCGTTGGAAGACAAGATTATCGTCAAGCAGGCTGAGGCCGAGACCCAGACCGCGTCCGGTCTGTTCATCCCGGACAACGCCAAGGAGAAGCCGCAGCAGGGTGAAGTCCTGGCCGTTGGCCCGGGCCGCCGCAACGATGCCGGCGAGCGTATCCCGGTGGACGTCAAGGTCGGCGACAAGGTGCTGTACTCCAAGTACGGCGGCACCGAGGTGCACTACGAGGGCGAGGACTACCTGATCGTCGCCGCCCGCGACATCCTGGCCATCCTCGGCTGAGACAAGATTTTTTTGAGAAAACCCCGCATTTTTTGCGGGGTTTTTCCGTTGCATGGCGCATTTGCGCACCCGCTCAGGCCGCTTATTTCCTTGCAACACGCCGTAAAGACGCGCCGAGTTGCGAAAGGCTGCGAGACGTGGCATATTATTCGAGTTGCCTGTTGAGGTTCAGCCAAGACAGGGAGCAGAGACCTGGCGGATTTCCCAAGCGGTCAAAGGGAGCTGACTGTAAATCAGCCGCTTCGTGCTTCAGTGGTTCGAATCCACTATCCGCCACGCCCCGATAGCTCAGTGGTAGAGCACTTCCTTGGTAAGGAAGAGGTCGTGAGTCCAATTCTCACTCGGGGCTCTCTGGCGGGGTAGCTCAGCTGGCTAGAGCGTACGACTCATAATCGTAAGGTCAAGAGTTCGAGCCTCTTCCTCGCTACAAATTGCGCCCGTTAACCGACGGGCGCTACTAATGACTACAGAGGTGAATGAACATGGCTAAGAGCGCCGACATCCGTCCCGGCATCACGCTGGCATGCACCGAGTGCAAGGAGCGTAATTACATTACGACCAAGAACCGTCGTAACACTCCTGATCGTCTTGAACTGAAGAAGTTCTGCGCTCGCTGCGGCAAGCAGACCGTGCACCGCGAGACCCGCTGAGTACACAATGCTTTTCAAAGACCCGACCGATTCGGTCGGGTCTTTTTGTATGCTGGCAGACTGTATGCTGTCAAACATGACTTCTTTTGCAGACATCACCACCATTGCGGTCGGCGGCGAAATCGACCGTTTCATCGAACCCACCACACGCGTCGGCGTCATCGAAGCCGTGGAGGATGCCGATTCCAAGGGTTTGCCGTTATTCGTGATCGGCGGCGGTTCCAACGTCCTCGTTTCGGATGAGGCGTTCCATGGCGTTGTGGTGCGTGATGCGCGGCGTGCGATCACGGTTCCGGACGAGGCGGCTCCCGTCGAAGGCGACGACCGCACCGTGCATGTCAACGCCGAAGCCGGCTGCAACTGGGATGATTTCGTCGACTTCTGCGTCGGCCTCGGCTTGGAAGGTGTCGAGGGCCTGTCCGGCATCCCCGGCACGGTAGGCGCGTCCGTGGTGCAGAACATCGGCGCGTACGGCCAGGAGGTCGGTTCCAGCGTCGAATCGGTGGAGGTTTGGGATCGCGCCGACAAAACCACCAAGGAGCTGCATGCCGCCGACCTGCGGTTCGGGTACCGTATGAGCGCCCTGAAGGAAAGCATGTACCGGGCTCCGGCGGTACCGGCGGATGAGTTCTTTCCCACGCCGCGCTACGTGGTCCTGTCCGTCACCTTCGCGCTCAAGCACAGCGCCACGGGTGCGGTCGGGTACGGCCAGCTCGCCAAGGCGCTGGGCGTCGAGATTGGCGATCGCATGGCCACCAGGGATATCAGGAACGCGGTGCTGAAGGTCCGTGCGGCCAAGGGCATGCTGGAGGACGCCACGCGCTACGCCGAACCCGCCATGCACGGGGCCAAGCGGGACGAACTCGTCGACGTTGCCTTGCAGGTCCAAGGAGCTGCCGACCCCGACAGGCACAGCTGCGGCAGCTTCTTCATGAATCCGATCCTGACCGCCGAACAGGCGGCTACCTTGCCGGATGATGCGCCACGCTTCGATGTGACGCTGCCGGACGGAACGCCCGGAATTAAAACCTCCGCCGCGTGGCTCATCGACCATGCTGGTTTCCACAAGGGCTTCAAGGTCACGCCGGATGCCAAGGCGGGTCTCTCCACGCTGCACACGCTCGCCCTGACCAATAGGGGTGGAGCGGGCTCGCACGACATCGAAACGTTGGCGAGAACCGTGCAGGACGGGGTGGAACGCGCCTTCGGCGTGCGATTGGTCCCCGAACCGGTGGTCGTGGGCTTCTCGCTGCGCTGACGGCCGACCTGGGACGGGCGACGGGTCGGGGCAGTGAGCCGCGGTAACGTGAATCTTGGCGGCTGGCTGTAGCGGTCTGCGGTGCTATGTTGCGGACATAGCTGCGCCTGGGTTACGCGGTGGTGCTACAGTCGCTATCCGTTCGTATCGGAACGAGAGGGAAAGTTTCGGAAAAGAGGCCGTCAGTGAACATATTTCGTAAGAAGTCCGTCGAGCAGACGCTCGCGGAAACCGAGGAATCGGGGCATAGCCTGAAACGCGACCTCACCTGGTGGGATCTGGCCATCATGGGCGTGGCCGTCGCCGTGGGCGCGGGTATCTTCTCCATCGGCGCGCAGGCCGCGGCGTTCCATGCCGGCCCGGCCGTGATCATCAGTTTCCTCATCGCGGGCATCGTGTGCGGCGCGGCGGTCATGTGCTACGCCGAATTCGCATCGATGATCCCCGTGGCCGGTTCCGCATACACCTTCACCTATACGACGGTGGGCGAGGTCGTGGCATGGATCATCGGCTGGGATCTCATCCTGGAGATGCTTATGGCCGGTTCGGTCGTATCGAAATATTGGGGCGTGTACCTGAACGACTTCTTCCGGCTGGTGGGGTGGAACATCAACACCACTATCGCCGTCGGATCGTTCCATATCGATTTCGCGCCGCTCGTCATCGTCGCGTTCTTCACCGCATTGCTCGTATTCGGCACCAAGATCGGTGCCCGTGTCGACGGTGCGTTGACCATCCTTAAGATCGCGATCGTGCTGTTCGTGGTCGTCGTCGGTTTCTTCTATGTCAAGGCCGACAACTTCACTCCGTTCATTCCCCCGAGCGAGCCCGCCGCAACCGATGGTACGTCCGGCGTGAGCGCCGCCATGAACCAGCCGCTGTGGCAATGGGTCACTGGCATGACCCCGACCATTTACGGCGTGACCGGCATCCTCTCGGGCGCGGCGCTCGTGTTCTTCGCGTTCCTTGGTTTCGACGTCGTCGCCACCACCTCCGAGGAGGCTATCAACCCGCGCAGGAACGTGCCGCTGGGCATCGGCGTGGGCATGGGCATGATCATCGTGCTGTACACCCTCGTTGCCATCGTCACCACCGGCATGGTCTCCTACAGGGATCTCGCCAGACAGGACAGCCCCTCGTTGGCCACCGCATTCGAGATGGTGGGCGCGAACTGGGCGGCCAAGATCATCAGCTTCGGTATCGTGATCGGCTTGGCCACTGTGGTCATGGTGCTGCTGCTGGGTGTCACCCGCGTCGTGTTCGCCATGAGCCGTGATGGCCTGCTGCCGCGTGTGATGAGCCGGACGGGCAGCAAAGGCACCCCGGTCGGTCTGCAGATTGGTGTGGGTGTGGTCATGGGTCTGGTCGCGGCATGCTCCGACGTGGACGTGCTCGCAGACATGGTGAACATCGGCACCCTGTCCGCTTTCACCCTGGTCGCCATCTCCGTGCCGATCATGCGCCGCAAGCGTCCCGATCTCAAGCGCACGTTCAAGATGCCGGGCAACCCGTGGGTTCCGATCCTTATCGCGGCGGCGAATCTATGGCTTATGGTGAACCTGAGCGTGCTCACCTGGATTCGTTTCGTGATTTGGCTGATTGTCGGCTTCGTCATCTACTTCGGGTACGGCTACCGTCACGCGCGTCTCGGCACCGGTGAACTGGCCTCGGCCGTAACCAAGAGGAGTGAACCCGACGAAACCAGCAATGGGGGAGTGACGGGATCGGAACTTGCCCAAGCCGGGGAGTAACCTAGAATACAGCGTTTTTCCAAGGAGGTAGCCATGCCATACGTTATCGCCCAGCCTTGCGTGGATGTCAAGGACAAGGCGTGCGTGGACGAGTGCCCGGTCGACTGCATCTACGAGGGGTCCCGTTCGCTGTACATCAATCCGAACGAATGCGTCGACTGCGGCGCATGCGAGCCCGTGTGCCCCACCGAGGCCATCTTCTATGAGGATGACCTGCCGGATGAGTGGGCCTGGTACAAGGATGCCGCGGTGAGCTTCTTCGCCGAAGTCGGTGACCGTGGTGGTGCCGGCGGCGAAGCCATCGGCAAGGATCCCGAACAGGTCGCGGTTTTGCCCCCGCAGAACCAGTGATTCGGCTCCACGAATCGTAAACGCCTTTCCTTCGGGAAAGGCGTTCTGCTACCCAAGGAAGGAAACACATGGGCTTTCACGAATTCTCCTCGCCCTACGACTGGTCCCGCATCGCCGCATACAAAGCGACCGCCGCTGAAGCGGACGGTGGCATGATCAACCTGTCCGTCGGCTCGCCCGTCGACCCCGTCCCGGCAAGCGTGAAGCAGGCGCTCGCCGCGGCCTCCGACGCGCCGAACGCGCACGGCTACCCCGTCACCGTCGGCAGCACCGACCTGCGCGACGCCATCCATGCATGGTTCCGCGACCTGCGCGGCGTGGATCTGGGCGCGGTGAATGCCGGCGTGGTGCCCACGGTCGGGTCCAAGGAGGCCGTAGCGCTGATGGCGAGTCTGTTGCGGCTCGGCCCCGGCGACGTGGTCGTGCAGCCCAAGGTCAGCTATCCGACCTATGAGATCGGCACGCAGCTGGCGGGAGCCACCGTGCTGAAGGTCGATGATGTAGCGGATATCGACTCCTGGGTGGATGTCCCCGGCGTCAAGGCCGTCTGGGTCAATTCGCCGTGCAACCCCACGGGCGAGGTGCTGGGCACGGATTGGCTCGCCGGCGTCGTCGCCGCGGCTCGTCGCATCGGCGCGGTGGTGCTGTCCGACGAATGCTATGCGCTGATGGATTGGTGTCAGGCCGGTTCCGAAGTCCGCCACGAGTGTGTGGGGAAGAACGGCAAGGAACGCACGTACGGGCTGTCATCCACGCCGTGCGCGTTGCACCCCGCCGTCTGCGAGGGTACCGCCGACAACATCCTCGTACTGTATTCGCTGAGCAAGCAGAGCAATATGGCGGGCTATCGCACCGCGTTCATCGCCGGTGACCATCATCTGGTACGGCGCATGAGCGATTATCGCAAGCAAATCGGGCAGATCATCCCGGGACCCGTGCAGGCGGCCATGGCGGCCGGTCTGCGTGACATCGAAGCCGTTCACGTGCAGCGTACACGCTATCGCGGGCGTCTTACGCGCTTGGTGGAGGCGCTTACGGCGTACGGCTATCAGGCGTCCATGCCTGACGGTGCGTTGTACGTGTGGGTCAGGGCGTTGAACGGCGACTGCTGGGCGGATATGGCCGATCTCGCTGAACTGGGCATCGTACCCAGTCCGGGTGAATTCTACGGAGCCCCGGAATATCTGCGTTTCTCCGCCACGGCCGCCGACGAGGCCATCGACGCCGCATGCTCGCGTCTCGTCTCGGCCAAGCGCTGACCACACACCGGTGTCTCGCAGGATCATGTGGGCGGCCGGTTTCGCGAATCGCCGAAGTCCGGTCATGGTGTAAACTAGATTAAGCCTCTACGTGGCGCTATGTCACCGAACTCCCCCAGGGCAGGAATGCAGCAAGGGTAAGTGGCCTCTTGCGGGTGCGTAGGGGTTTTCTTTTGCCCACGCGCGACGATGCGCCCCGCAGTCGTTCCCAAAGTCGGGTGCATACGCTGTTCCGCTGATGCACTACTCTTAAAACCATGACCGACGAACATATTCCCATGCAGCCAGAAATCCGAGATCCCCAATCGCCCGTGAACATGCTTGGCGGTTTCGGGCAGATCGGAACCGAGGCGCCCGTTCCCGGGGCGCCGGCTCCGGCACCGGGATTGTCGCTGTCCGACTTCGAGGATGATGGCGGGCGGGACATCGAACCCGAGGAATTGGATGCGATCGGGTACGTCGATCCGTTGAACGTCCGTCCGCGCACCTCCAGCAGGGTGCTGTGCGTGGTGTTCGGCGTGCTGATGCTGATCCTCGCCGCCGTGGCATGGTGGCTGGGCGTGCGCACGGAATCCGGCCAGTCCTACGACGACATGGTCGAAAGCACATTCGCCACGATCATTCCCGGCTGGCTTTCCGCCATGCTCGGAATCGGCACGCATCTCATGGTGCTCATCGTCTCCGTGATCATCTCGGTGGCCGCGCTGGCCATCGCGGCGGTGCGCAAGCGCTGGTGGCTGATCGGGCAGATGGTGGTATTCGCGGCGATCTGCGGATGCGCATCCCTATTGAAATACGTGTTGCCCCGCCCGTTCATCATCAAAACCGTCATCGATAACGCGCATAATTCCGCGCCTTCCGGGCATACCATCATGGGCATGGTGTGCGGTGTGATGCTGGTATGCGCCGTTCCCGTGGCATGGCGTTGGGTGGCGTCGCTGGTCGCCATGCCCTGGGGCTTGTTCGTCGGCTTGGCGGTGGTGTGCGGCAAATGGCATCGTCCGACCGACGCGGTGATGTCCATGCTGATCGTGGGCGGTGTGGCCCTGATCGTGCTCGCGTTCACGCGCACGTCCGGCATGGATGCCCTGGGCACGCGTCGTTCCTCCGCCGGTGTGCAGATCATCGCCAGCGTCGCGGTCACCGCGGGCCTGTTTGCCTGCGTGTTCGCCGGGTACGTCATCTGGCAGGTGATTCCGGGCCTGACCATCAGCGCGGCCTGGGCCAAAACCGATGCGGTGTATTCCGCCATCCTGCTCATCGCCGGCATGAACGCCGTGGTGCATGGCGTGGTGCTGGCATTGCGTCAGCTCACCGCATCCCCGCTGAGCAGGATCGGCCTGGTGGGCGAGCCTCCGGCACCGCCGAAAACCCGGGGCTGACACGCGGAGCGAACGGCATGGGCCGAGTGGCGTGGGGAAGCGTGATGCGCGGGCTGACCACATGTCGTGAGTATTATGGCTTCACGAAAGCAGAGTAATAAGGAGAGGGAATGGCAGACGGCAGCAAGCTTGTGATCGTAGAGTCTCCTACCAAGGCGCGCAAGATCGGCGGATACTTGGGGGACGGCTATACCGTCATGGCGTCGGTGGGGCATATCCGTGACCTCGCGCAGCCCAGTCAGATACCCGCGGCCGACAAAGAGAAATACGGCAAGTTCGGTGTGGACGTCGAAGACGGGTTCAAACCGTACTACATCGTCGGCAGCGAGAAACGCAAAACCGTCACCGATCTGAAATCCGCCCTGAAGAAGGCCGACGAACTCTACCTCGCCACCGATGAGGATCGCGAAGGTGAGGCCATCGCATGGCACTTGGTGGAGACGCTCAAGCCGAAGGTGCCCGTCAAGCGCATGGTGTTCCACGAGATCACCAAGAACGCCATCAAACAGTCCCTTGAACAGACCCGCGACGTCGACGCCGATATGGTCGATGCCCAGGAGACCCGTCGAATCCTCGACCGTCTGTACGGCTATGAACTGTCGCCGGTACTGTGGCGCAAGGTCGGCCCCGGCCTGTCCGCGGGACGTGTGCAGTCCGTCGCCACGCGACTCATCGTCGAACGCGAACGCGAACGCATGGCCTTCGTCCGCGCCTCGTATTGGGATATCGTCGCCACGCTCGTCGCGCCGGACGCGCAAGGGTCCAACGTCGACTTCGATGCGCGCATGGTGTCGTTGGGTGGCAAGCGACTGGCCGGTTCCAAGGATTTCAGCCCCGAAGGCAAGCTCATCGCATCCGGTGAGGCGAACGGTGTTCGCCAGCTGGACGAGACGGGCGCCGCAGCCGTGGCGGAAACGCTGAAGCATGCGCGGTTCACCGTGATGTCGATGGAATCGAAGCCGTACCGTCGCCATCCCCAGGCCCCGTTCACCACATCCACGCTGCAGCAGGTCGCGGGCAATCGTCTCGGCATGAGCTCCCGCGCCACGATGCGTGCCGCGCAGGGCCTGTACGAGAACGGCTACATCACGTATATGCGAACCGATTCGGTGGTGCTGTCCAGCGAGGCCATCGCGGCGGCCCGAGTCGCCATCGAACAGCATTTCGGCAAGGCCTACCTGTCCGGCGCGCCCAAACAGTACGTCACCAAGACGGCCGGCGCGCAGGAGGCGCACGAATGCATCCGCCCGGCGGGTTCGCGTTTCCATGATCCCGCCGAACTCGCCACCAAGCTGCCGAGCGATCAGCTGAAACTGTACACGCTGATCTGGCAGCGTACGCTGGCCTGCCAGATGGCCGACGCCACCGGTTCCACCGCCACGGTGAAGATCTCCGCCCCTGCGGGCGAGGCGGGCGAGGCCGTGTTCCAGGCGTCCGGTACGGTCATCGACTTCCCCGGCTTCATGAAGGCCACCGGTGAAGGCCGTACGTCGAAGGGCGACGGTGCGAAGGGCGAAACGTCGGCATCCCTGCCGCCGATGCGCACCGGCCAGGTGCTGGATGCCACGGATGTTCAGGCCGACGGCCATGAGACCCAGCCTCCGGCACGATACACCGAAGCCTCGCTTGTCAGGGAATTGGAAAAGAGGGAGATCGGCCGTCCGTCCACGTATGCGTCGATCATCTCCACCATCATCGACCGTGGATACGTGTACGAACGCGGCCGTGCGCTCATCCCCAGTTGGCTGGCGTTCGCTGTGATCAAACTGTTGGAGACGAAGTTCCCCAAGCTGGTCGACTACCAGTTCACCGCCGACATGGAAGCCGGACTCGACGAGATCGCGCATGGCAAGCAGACCGGCCGCGAATGGCTCACACGCTTCTACTTCGGTGATGGCGACGGAGCCGCCGCGAACGCCGACGAGGTGCATGAAGGCCTGCAGCGCCAGGTGGCGCAGCTGGGTGAAATCGACGCCCGAGCCATCAACACCATCGAAATCGGCGGCGGACTGCACGTGCGCGTCGGCAGGTACGGCCCGTACCTTGAGGACACGGAGCATACCGACGAGAACGGCAATCCGAAGCGTGCCGCCCTGCCCGACACCATCGCGCCCGACGAGCTCACCGTCGACGTGGCCCGCGACCTGATCGAGAACCACGCGGGAGGCCCGCGCGAACTGGGCCGCGATCCGAAGACTGGCAGCATGGTGGAGGTGCGCAACGGCAGGTTCGGTCCGTACGTGGCCCTGCTGCCCGTCGAAGGCGCCGAACCGGCGGATCAGGGTGCGTCGGCCAAGGGCTCGAGGAAATCCGATGCCCCGCGCCCGAAGATGGCCAGCCTGTTCAAGACGATGAGCCCCGAATCCATCACGCTGGATGACGCGTTGCGGCTGCTGAGCCTGCCGCGTGAAGTCGGCTCCTACGAGGAGACGAACGCCGAAACCGGTGAGATCTCCACGTCCACGGTCGCCGCGAACAACGGCCGTTACGGCCCGTACCTGACCAAGACGAAGGCGGACGGATCCACCGAGACGCGCTCGCTGAACTCCGAGGACGAGATCTTCACCGTCGACATCGAGACGGCCAAGAGCCTGTTCGCGCAGCCGAAATACCGTGGCCGTGGTCGCGGTGCCGCCAAGCCGCCAGTCCGCGCGATCGGCACCGATCCGGAAAGCGGCAAGCCCGTGGTGATCCGCGAAGGCCGCTTCGGCATGTATCTGACCGATGGCGAGACGAACCGCACCCTGCCAAGGCAGTACGATCCCGCGACGATCAGCCCCGAGGACGCGTACCGCATCCTTGCGGAGAAGCGCGCGATGGGACCGGCGAAAAAGCGCGGCGGACGCCGTGGCACCAAGAAAGCCGCATCCGGCAAGGGTTTGGCGGGCAAGAGCACGTCCAAGAGATCCTCGTCCAAATCCTCGTCCAAGAAGACGGGTGCGGCGAACGGCGTCGAGGCGAAACGCGCCGAACGCCGCGCCAAGGTGAAGGAACTGGCCAACCGCGGTTGGGCGAACACCCGCATTGCCGAGGAACTCGGCTCGACGCCGTCCACGGTGAAGTCCGACATTGTTTGGCTGACCGAGAACGAAGGCTATGAGCGCCCGACCGTAGTGCCCAAGGGCTCAGCGAGGAAGTGACGGATTCCGAACATATGCGAGGCGTATTCATCACCTTCGAAGGCGTGGACGGCGTAGGCAAGACCACGCAGGTCGAACGGCTGCGCGATTGGCTCGAATCGTCCGGCCATGAGGTCGTCGTGACCCGCGAACCGGGTGGCACGCCGCTGGGCAAGGCCATTCGCGGCCTGCTGCTGCATGGTGTTCCCGTTGATTCCGCCGATTCCAGCGATTCCGCCGATATCGCCCCGCGTGCCGAGGCGCTGCTCTTCGCCGCCGACCGCGCCCAGCATGTCGCCGAGGTGATCCATCCGGCGTTGGAGCGTGGAGCGGTTGTGATCAGCGACCGCTATATCGACTCCTCACTGGCCTATCAGGCCGGCGGGCGCGAGCTCACCGCCGAGGAGATCCGTTCGCTGAGCATGTGGGCGACGAACGGGTTGCTGCCCGACCGCACATTTCTGCTGGACATGGACCCCGCGCTGTCGCATAGGCGTCTCGGCCGCGCCGAGGACCGTATGGAGGCCGCGGGCGATGATTTCCAGCATCGTACGCGCCGCGCCTTCCTGGATCTCGCCGATGCCGAGCCGGATCGGTTCCGTGTGATCGATGCGTCAGGTACGGTGGATGCGGTGGAACTGGCCATTCGCACCGATATCGAACGTGCGTTGGCGGAACCGCGCAACCCGTGAGAAGGGCGGATTCATGAGCGTTTGGGATGACATCATCGGACAGAAGTCGGTATGTGACATGCTGTCCGCGATCGCGACGGGCGACCCGTCCAAGCTCGCGCAGTCGTGGCTGATCTGCGGTCCTCCCGGATCGGGCCGCTCCAATCTGGCGCGTGCGTTCGCCGCCGCGCTGGAAAGCCCCGATCATGGTCTTGGCAGCGAACCGACCCGTGTCACCTCCCAGGTGCTCGCCGGAACGCACCCCGACGTGAGCATCCTCGCCACCGACAAGGTGACCATCGGCATCGACGAGGTGCGCGAGCTCATCACCGTATCCGAGCAGATGCCGAGTACCGCACCGTGGCGCATCATCATCATCGAGGATGTGGACCGCATGCTGGAACGCACCACGAACGTGCTGCTCAAGGAGATCGAGGAGCCGTCCGAACATTGCATCTGGCTGTTGTGCGCCCCCAGCGCCCAGGACGTGCTGCCCACCATCCGTTCCCGTACGCGCATCGTGAACCTTGCCGTACCGCAGCCGGCGGCCGTGGCCAAGTGGCTCGAACAGAGCAACGGTATCGACCCGAACATCGCCAAGCAGGCCGCCCGTCTCGCCGAAGGGCATATCGGCATCGCGAAACTGTACGCCACCAACGAGCGCGTGCGTACCGAGCGTGACGAACTCGTGGCGGGTGTGCTGAACCTGCATCGCGCCTCCGACGCCGTGCTGCTCGCCGACCGGTTGAATACCGACGCCAAATCGCAGGCGGAGGATGATGTGGAACGTGAGGCGGCCAGGGCGCAGGCCGATTTCCGGCGCATCAACGGGTTGGGGGAGTCGGATCGCATTCCGCCCAAGCTGCGCGGCGCCTACAACGCCATCGCCAAGAAGGATGAGATCAAACGCAAAGCCACACGCCGCAGCCGTGACGTGCTTGACCGGGCGTTGACCTCCGTGGCGAGCATATACCGCGACATCGCGGTGCTGCAGAACGGTGCCGAGGATTCTGTGGGGTTGATCAACCTGGAGAACCGCGCGGCCATTACCGAACTGGCGACCCGTATGCCGCGTTCCGGCGCGGTGGAACGGCTCGATCAGGTCGCTCTTGCCCGCAAGCGCCTCAATGGCAATGGCAATCCGCTGCTCGTGTTCGAATCGTTGTTCTGCGCGTTGCTGCCCTGAATAGGGAAGGGCCGATCCGGTGCCGGGGTGAGGCGTGGGCTGCGGGGTCAGACCTTGGCGTACCCGGTGGATTCTCGTATCATGAGCTGCGGCGGCAGGGAGATATGGGCGGGCATGCCGGTTTCCGAGGCGATCAGGCGTAGGGATTCCGAAACGATCTGCTCGAAGGGCGGATGCACGGAGGTAAGCGTCGGCATGGTCGTGGCGGCGAGCGGGGAATCGTCGAAGCCGACGATGCGGACATCCTCCGGGACCCTCAGCCCTAAAGTGTGCAACGCTACCATTGCGCCGAACGCCACGGCATCGTCCGCACACACCAGCGCGTCGGGGCGGTTGTCCTTCGAGAACAGGCGCATCGAGCAGTCGTATCCCCGTTGCACCGTACGTTCCCCGAATTGGTTCCAATCCGTATGCGAGACAAGCCGGTACGAGCGTACCTGGGTGTGGAACATGGTGAACAGTTCGGCGGATTCGAAGGAGACTTCCTTGCCGGCCATGTAGGCCACGGCGTGCGATCCGCGTTCGACGAGATGCCGCATGATGAGTTCCATCGAGGCGCTTTCGTCGATGGAGACCATGGAGGTTTTGAACGACTGCTGATGGCCGCCGATCTGCACGATCGGCAGGGAGTCGGCGTGGCGGTCAAGCGTTTCGGTGAGGTCTGTTTCGGTGCCGGGTACGACGATGAGACCGTCCACATGGCGCGACAGTAGGGATTCGATGCGGTCGGTCTGTGCGGAGCGGTCGGCTCCGATGCCGATCAGGAGCTGCTGCGCGTCGGCGTCGATCGCGTATTCGAGTTCATCGAGCAGCTGTGCGCTGAACGATTCCGTGGCACTGGGGATGACCAATCCAATGGAGTTGGTCACGTCGCTGCGCAGCGAGCTGGCCGCGTAGTTGACGGAATAGTTGAGCTGTTCCGCCGCGGCGCGTACGCGTCTGGCGATGTCGTCGTTCTTGCCGCGCTTGCCGGACAGTACGCGCGACACGGTGGCGATGGACACGTTGGCCAACGCGGCGACGTTCGTGATGGAACTGCTGCGTTCGTTCTTGCCGGCCATGCTCTCCTCCGTGTACGTGATCTATACCGTGAATGGTGTGGGATTGTGGTTCCGCGGGATGCGTGATAGCGGACAAGGCGTGTGAAACAATTCGTGAAACGCTCGAACGCCAATGGAAACCACATCAAGAATAGAACAGCCGCCCGTCGAAAGGGCGGGCGGCTGGAGAAATCGTCGAAAAAACGGGGTCACTCGGCGTTGACGAGGATGTTGACCAGGTTGTCGGCGACGGTTTCGTCATCGGCGCCCTGCACGTCGATCACGACGGCGTCGCCCTGCTTGATGCCCAGACCCATGACGGACAGGATGGAGCCGGCCGGGACGGCGTTGCCGCCTTCCTTGGCGATGGTCACGGTGCAGCCGGAGGCGGTGACGGCCTGGGCGAACTGGGCGGCCGGGCGGGCGTGGATGCCGACGGGATCGTTGATGGTGATGGTGCGGGTTGCCATGATGACACTCCTTTGAGTCGATTCGATTCTGTTATTCGTAACAATCATGCGGCGACAGGTGTGCCGCTGAAAGTCAGTGTAACACTTTTTCACAAAACGTGGAAAACGTTTACCGTTTTTGTGTCGCGGGTTAAGAGGTGTATACTGGCATGAGGCTGAAAATGATTTACCGGCAACGACGGTGGGGGTCATTGCAGTAACCGTAACGCGTTGGTCACGTTATCCATCAGGTTTTTGCCAACCTCGCAGCAGGTGGTTGGAAGTAAATAAAGGAAAGGGAGTTCCTTATGATTATCAAGGGTGTCGGCATTGGCCGTGGGGTCGCCGTGGGCAAGGTCATCCGTATGGCCCCGCCGCTGGAAGAGCCGGCGGACGTCAGCCGTGACGCCTCCATCAGCGCGGTGGAGGAGAACGATCGCGTCGCCAAGGCCATGGCCAAGGTGAACGCCGAACTGAACCGCAAGGCCGAACAGGCCGCCAATGGCGACGAAGGTGCCAAGCAGGCCGCGCCGATCCTGCAGGCCATCGCCATGTTCGCCTCCGATCCCTCCCTCGCCGAGAGCATCAAGAACCTCGTCAACGGTGGCAAGACCGGCGAACGCGCCGTGCTCGAAGGCTTCGCGCAGGTCGAGGAGATGTTCAAGATGATCGGCGGCTATCAGGCGGAACGCGCCGCGGACCTGCATGATGTCGGCCAGCGCGTGATCGCCGAACTGCGCGGCGTGGCCGCCCCCGGTGTTCCGGAATCCGACGAGCCCTTCGTGCTCGTGGCCGAAGATCTTTCCCCCGCCGACACCTCCACGCTCGACCTGAACAAGACCCTCGCCATCGTCACCTCCCAGGGTGGCCCGACCTCCCACACCGCCATTCTGGCCCGCGCGCGCGGCATCGTGTCCGTGGTGTCCGCAGCCGAGGCGGAAAGCCTGAAGGACGGCGAGAACGTGATCGTCAACGCCGCCAAGGGCGAGGTCGTCACCGAGCCGACCGGCGAGGAGATCAAGGAAGCGGAAGCCGCCAAGGAACACGCCGCCAGGGCCAAGGAGCTGCGCGGTCAGGCCGGTGGCACCAAGGACGGCCACCATGTGCCGCTGCTCGCCAACCTCGGCAAGCCCGCCGACGCGAAGACCGCCATCGAATACGGCGCCGAAGGCGTGGGCCTGTTCCGTTCCGAATTCCTGTTCATCGGCAACTCCGAGCCACCGAGCGTCGAAGAGCAGACCAAAGCCTACACCGAGCTGCTGAGCCAGTTCCCTGGCAAGAAAGTTGTCATCCGTATGCTCGACGCCGGCGCCGATAAGCCGCTGCCGTTCCTGACCCCGGAAGACGAGCCGAACCCGGCTCTGGGCCTGCGCGGCCTGCGCACCCTGCGCGAGCACAAGGAAGTCCTGGAAGGCCAGCTGAAGGCCCTGGCCGCCGCCGACGCCCAGACCGACGCCGACCTGTGGGTCATGGCCCCGATGGTCGCCGACGAGCATGAGGCCGACTACTTCGTCAAGCTCGGCAAGAGCTTTGGCCTGAAGAAGGTCGGCGCGATGGCCGAGGTTCCGTCCATCGCCCTCATGGCCGACAAGGTCGCCGAAGTCGCCGACTTCGTGTCCATCGGCACCAACGATCTGACCCAGTACACCATGGCCGCCGACCGTACCCTCGGTTCCGTCGCCGGCTATCAGACCGCATGGCACCCGGCGGTGCTGCGTGCCATCAAGCTCATCTGCGACGCGGGCAACGCCAAGGGCATGCCGGTCGGCGTGTGCGGCGAGGCCGCAGCCGATCCGGATCTGGCCGTCGTGCTCACCGGTCTGGGTGTGAACTCCCTGTCGATGACCCCGGTGGCCCTCGACGACGTGCGTGCCCAGCTGGCCGAAGTCACCTTCGAGGAAGCCCAGGCCAAGGCCAAGGCCGCGCTGAACGGCGACTTCTACACGCCCGCCAACTGATTCGGCGCATAAACCGGCATCGCCGTCAACCCAAGGTCCCGCCAGTCCTTCCACGGATCGACGGGACCTTCCGCATTCCGCTCCCATTCGCTCCCGCCCGCGGAAATGAGCCGTAAGCGGGGGCGAACCACGGGGAGAGCTACACTGAAGCGTATGAAGATCTCCGCTGATTTCACAGTCGTGCCCGACGACTACGCCAAGGCCGCGGCATCGGAATACCGGGTGGAAGGCGTGCCGTCCATCTCCTTCCCCTTCTACATCGACGAGGTTGACCCCGAAGCACGGTATCTGCACTGGGCGTTCACCGATCCCGACTCCATCCCCGTCTGCGGATTCGAATGGATCCATTGGACGGTCGCGAACCTGCCCATCGATGCGTTGATGTTCGATTTCAACGATTCCCACGCGCTGGCCATTCCGCCGGACTTCTCCCGCCAAATGCCCGCCATGATCCCCGAGGCCGTGCAGGGCCGCAACTCCTCGGCATCGCATTTCGTCGGTCGTAACGCCGATCCCGCGCTCACGATGCGGTACAACGGTCCCCAGCCGCCCGACAAGGATCATGACTACTGCCTGCACGTGTGGGCCACGAAGCAGCCGCTGCCCGGATTGAACCAGGGCTTCTGGCTGAACGAGCTGCTCCGCGGACTGCGCGAGTCGGGGGAGAACCCCGATCAGGGCGTCATGTTCGTCACGGGTCGCGCCTGAACGGTTCCGCCGACGCCCAGACGCATAGATACTTCGCTCCCGCGGGGAGCGCATCATCCAAGAACAAGAAAGGAAACCATGGCCTGTACCACGATTCTGGTAGGCAAGGATGCGAGCTATGACGGCTCCACCATTATCGCCCGCAACGAGGATTCCGCGAACGGCGAATTCTGCCCCAAGCGATTCGTCGTCGTCAAGCCGGAGGACCAGCCGCGCACGTACCAGGCGGTCATCTCCCACGTCCGTATCGAACTGCCGGACGATCCCATGCAATACACCAGCGTCCCCAACGCCGATCTCAAGGAAGGACTGTGGGGCGAAGCCGGCGTGAACGAGGCCAACGTGGCCATGAGCGCCACCGAAACTTTGAGCACCAACGAGCGCGTGCTCGGCGCCGACCCCTTCGTGGAACTCGTCCCGACCAAGGGCAAGGAAGGCGAGGAGGGCTATGAGCCCGAAGTCGCCGGCGGTATCGGCGAAGAGGATTTCCTCACCATCGTTCTGCCGTACGTCAAAACCGCGCGTGAAGGCGTGGAACGCTTGGGCGCTCTGCTTGAGGAATACGGCACTTATGAGATGAACGGCGTCGCGTTCTCCGACGTGAACGAGATCTGGTGGATGGAAACCGTCGGCGGTCATCATTGGATCGCCAAGCGCGTGCCGGACGCCGCGTACGTGACCATGCCGAACCAGCTGGGCATCGACGAGTTCGACTTGGACGATGCGCTGGGCGACCAGATCGAGCACATGTGCTCCGCCGACCTGGGCGAGTTCATCGAACGCAACCATCTCGATCTGGCCGTCGAAGCCACCTCGCCGTTCAACCCGCGCGACGCCTTCGGCTCCCACTCCGATTCCGACCACGTGTACAACACGCCGCGCGCATGGTGGATGCAGCGTTTCCTGAACCCCTACGACGAGGTGTGGGACGGCCCGGACGCCGACCATCGCCCCGAAAACAACGACATCCCGTGGGCTCGCCAGCCGGAACGCAAGGTGACTATCGAAGACATCAAGTACGTGCTGTCCGGCCATTATCAGGGCACCCCGTACGATCCGTACGGCAAGCTCGGCGATGAGCATACGCGCCACATGTACCGTCCGATCGGCATCAACCGCCAGAGCCAGCTCGCCGTGCTGCAGCTGCGCCCGTACCGCCCGCAGGCGTACCGCGCGATCCAGTGGATGGCCTACGGTTCCAACCCGTTCAACACGTTGGTGCCGTTCTACGCCAACGTCGACGTCACGCCCGCATACATGGCCGACACCACCACGCGCGTGACCAGCGAGAACTTCTACTGGGAGAACCGCATCATCGCCGCGCTGTGCGACGGCGCCTTCGCCGACACCGCCAACGCGGTCGAACGCTACCAGGAGAAGACCGGCGCGATGGGCCACCGCATGGTCGCCGCCACCGACGAGCAGGCCGCGCGCTTGGATTCCGCCGTGCAGGGCGAATTCGACGCCGACAACATCGAAGGCGACGTCGAACCGATGGAACCGGAGGCGATCATCGCCGCCGTGCGCAACGGTGAGGTGCGCGACGTGCTCGCCGCGGCCAACCAGACCATGGCCGACCAGCTGAAGGAGGAAACCGACAAGCTTCTCGACTCCGTGCTGTACACGCGCAGCATGGCGATGAAGAACGGTTTCCACATGTCCGATTTCTAATTTTTCACCGCGCCAACCGCGAGAGGGAACACACAGAAAGGTATCAACGAATGACTTCCATCGAGGACTTCACCAGACAGTACGGTCTGGTTCAGAAGATCGACGCCTTCGGCTATCTCGATTATCTGAAGAACAACCCCGACGCCCCGCGCAAGCACGGCAAGGTCGTGCTCGTCACCGCCGACACCCCGCTGAAGGCGAGCCGCGGCGAAGGCAAGACCACCACCACCATCGCGCTCATCGACGCGCTGAACGAGCGTGGCATCGACGCGGCCGCCGTGCTGCGCCAGCCGAGCATGGGCATCACCGCCGCCGGTTCCAAGGGCGGCGCCTCCGGTGGCGGCAAGGCGTCCCTGACCCATCCGGAGCTGATCGACTGGGGTCTGTGCGGCGAGATGGGGGCCATCGAAGCCGCCCAGAACCTGCTAGTCTCCTTCGCCGAGAAGGCCGTGGACGAAGGCAAGCTCGACACCATCCTCGTGCCGCGCGTCTCCGAAGTGCCGTCCCGTTCCCTGCGCCAGATCGCGGTGGACCGTGGCAAGGGCGACGTGCCCGAGCGCGTGGTGCTCACCCCGACCTGCGAACTCATGCAGATCGTGGTGCTGTCCCGTTCCATGGACGAGATCGCCGAGCGCGTGTCCAAGATGATCGCCGGCACCAAGGACGGCAAGGGTGTGACCTTCGGCGAGTTCGTCGACCTGTGGCGCATCACCGGCATCCTGTCCGACGCGGTCAAGCCCGCCAAGACCGAAACCGTGAACGGTTCGCCCGTGTACGTGCATGGCGGCCCGTTCGCCAACGTGTCCATCGGCATTCCGACGCTGGTTTCCGTGGAAATGGCGTGTGCCCTGCATGACGTGGTCATCGTCGAAGCCGGTTACGGCACCGACGCCGGCGCCCAGAAGTGGCTCGACATCGCATGCCGCGAATTCGACGCGCAGTGGCCGTCCGCCGCCGTCGTCGTGACCCGCGCCTCCACTTGGCGCGACGATCCGGAGCTGGCGTGGCGTTACCCGTTCCACGTGCAGCGTCTCGAAGGCTTGGATATCCCGACCTTCCCGCTCATCAACCTGTGGGAGGGCGAGGACGATCAGGTGCCGGCCCTGAAGCAGACCGCCAAGGATCTGGAATTCCGCGAGCCGATCGTCGGCAACCTGTTCCGCGACGGCGGCGAGGCGCTGGCCCCGCAGCTGGACGCCTTCGTCGACGTGCTGCAGAACGCCGCAGCGCCCGCTCGCCCGAGCAGCCACAGCGGCATGTCCGTGATCGAGGATGCCAAGTGGGTCGCCGAACACGCGTACGGCGTGCCGGCCGACCGCATCCTGCTCAAGGACGGTTTCGTTGCCTCCCGCGACGAGGCCATCGCGCTGTGCGAGAGCGTCGGCATCGACATCACCAAGCTCGCGCTGGTCGCGGTGAAGTCCCCGGCCACCATGACCGACAACGATCGCGCTCCGGAGGATGAGCGTACCGTCACCTTGAAGAAGGTGGAGGTGCATGCCGGTGCTGGCCTGGTGCACGTGAACCTCACCACGTCGCTGACCACTCCGATGCCGAAGATCGTCTGATCTGGCTGCCGGAGGCTGAGCGGCCGGCGTTGTAGGTGCGGTCGACTGCGATTGTCAAGCGGGGCCCGTGCGGATTGAACCATCCGCACGGGCCCCGCTTTGTCTGTTTGCTGGGGGAGTTGGGGGCGTTGCGCGGGTGGGGGTATTGGGCGTAGGGAGGCGAATTGCCCCGCGAACGGGGACGGAAGGTGCTACTTCGCCTATATATGGCAGATTCCACCGGCTTGAATTTGCCAAGTGCCTTATATATGGCACCTCAACGAGGAAACCCCGGGTATGCGCGCTGGAATTCCAACGTGCATACCCGGGGTGTCCGTGCCGGAACGCCATATATAAGCCACTTGGTTCATTGCGATGGCCCGAATCTGCCATATACAAGCGAGATAACCGCGCGGTGGCCGTATATCGGGACCCGCCTGGGCCGCATCGGAGCCTGTGGCGGGCTGTCGAGGGCATGTGGTGAGCGTTGTGCCCTCTTAAGCCACTCGGCCTTTCGTCAGAAGTTGCCGCCGTTCCAGCCCCAGTCGGTGGTGGCCGTGTAACGGATGTAGGTGCGGTCCTGCGGAATGCTGAGCTGCTCGCTCAGCGCCGCCATGATCTGCTCGGTC
Source organism: Bifidobacterium merycicum DSM 6492 (assembly GCF_900129045.1). Lineage (GTDB taxonomy): Bacteria > Actinomycetota > Actinomycetes > Actinomycetales > Bifidobacteriaceae > Bifidobacterium > Bifidobacterium merycicum. Next base: position 65,768 of record NZ_FQTX01000004.1, read on the forward strand.
AGTTTCTCCCAAGCGGAGCCGGGAACGGAACGGCCGAACACGTTCACCTCGACGTAGGCGGCGGGGCGGGAATCGTCACCGCCGAAATAGATGGGCATATTGTCCTCGAACGGGCACATCAGCCAGCCTTCGGACTTGCCGGGGACGGCGGTGATGGCCTTGCCGTACGCGGCCTTCAGGGCTTCGCGCTGCTCGGGGGTGGTGGAAACGGAAACGTGGGTGTGGATGACGGGCATGATTCCTCCAAAATCGGTGGATGATACGCATCCATCATAGGCGTCGCCAAGCACCGTGAAAATATAGACGGAAACACAGATTCTGTGGAGTTTCTTGGTTTGGCCCGCGTTACGTCGCAGCGCACATGTTAAATGTTCGATGTGAAAAAACTGATTGAACAGCTGATGAAGTTCGGTATCGTCGGTGTGATCGCCTTCATCATCGACTGGGGCATCCTGAATATTCTGGTCGGCGTCTTCCACATGCATAATGTGCTCGCCGCCACCATCTCCTTTATTATCTCCCTGATCTTCAACTATGTGGCCAGCATGAAGGTCGTGTTCAAGCATCGCGACGACATGGCCCGCTGGATGGAGATCGTGATCTTCGTGGTCGGTGCGGTGATCGGCCTGTTCATGAACGACGCCATTATCTGGATCTCCACGTATGGCATGAACCATGACGCCTACGTCTCGCAGGGCACCGAATACCTGATTCGCACCAATGTGGGCAAGCTCATCGCCACCGCCGTGGTGATGGTGTGGAACTTCGTGACGCGCAAATGGCTGCTCGACGACACGCATACCAATGCGATGAATCGGCTGAAGAAAGCCGAGAACCGCCTGAGCCCGGAAGAGCTGGAAGCCAAGTGGGAGAACAGCTTCTCGCACAAGCTCGGCCTGTGGTCGCTGGAGCACACGCCCAAGGGCTGGCCGAAGTAAACCGGCAGCCGTGCGGCGCTGATATGCGCTGACATACGACGATGGCGGGTGGATTCCCCATGGGAATCCACCCGCCATCGTTTTGTTCATTATGTTGTGTTGCGCGTTGTACGCCGCGCACAGTCACACGGACGGCAGGTCACGCGTCGATCTGCGTGAGCACGGGCTGTTCCGTCGAATCCTTGATCTGCTTGAAGCCGATGAACGCGATCAGCAGCGATGCCAACGCCAGCGTGGTCACCACCATGAAGCCGCCATGCGAGCCCATACGGTCGATGAACACGCCTGCAATGGCCGATCCCGCGGAGCCGCCAATCGAGTTCATCGCGCCCATCCACGCCATGCCTTCGGTGAACCGCGTGGGCGGCACGAGATGCAGCATCAGCTGGTTGCCGTTCACCCAGGTCGGGGCCTGGCATACGCCGATCAGCAGGTAGATGATCATGATCACCCACAGGTGCTTGGCGAACATGAACGAACCGACGCCCAGATTCACCACCGCAAGGCAGAAGTAGAAGCGCTTCCACAGTGGAATCGTCCAGTTTTTTGCGCCGTAGAACAGTGCGCCCATCAGCGAGCTGAACGAGAAGCACGCGAACACGAAACCGGTGTATTGCTTCATATTCGCTTCCGTGGCGAACGAGACAATCGAAATGCTGGCGGCGCTCTGGAACGCGCCCAAACCAAACCAGGTGACGCATACGGCGATCAGGCCGGGTCCCCAAATGGATTCCTTCCTGCCGGCGAGCGCGTCGGCTTCGGCCTTGTCCATAGCGGTGCTGATTTCGGCTTCGCTCTTGCCTTCGGAACGTGCCTTGTCGCGCGCGTATTCCACGGCAGCCTTGGCTTGCAGCACCTTGGCACGTGCGGCCTCATGCTCACGGTACTGCTTGCGGGTCATGCCCGCTTCGCGTGCCAGTTGTGTCTGTGATTTCGGTTCGGTAGACAGCTCAGTCAGGAACATCAATGCGCCGATGATCACGCACATGCCGGTGAACGAGAAGGCCAGCAGACCGGAGATCACGGCCAGCGTCGAGGCGAGCGGATTGCCGATCACCCACATGCATTCGTCGAATACGCCGCACAGCGATAGTGCGCGGTTGGTGCGTTCGGTGTCGCCTTTGAGCTGGTTCGTCCAGCGTTGGCGGCTCATCGCACCCCACGGCGGGATGGCGGCCATGAACGGGGTGATGCAGAACAGCACCCATTCCGGCGCGTGCGATTGGATGCTGGTGATCAGTGAGGTCGCGACGATGATCCACACGATGATGGTGGGGATCGACACCTGCCGTTGGCCGAACTTGTCGACCAGCTTGCCCAACACGGGGCTTGCGATGGCCAGGGCGATGGCCTGCACTGCCGACAGGGCGCCGGCGAGCGAATAATTGCCGTAGTAATGCTGTACGGCGATGGTGATGGTCATGCCCACCATGGGGAAGGGCATGCAGGCGATGACGGAGCCGATGGAGAATCGCGCGGTGTGCGGTATGTGTAGCAATTCGGCATAGCCGCCGAACACTTTGCGCCCGACGTCTCTCAAACCGGTCAGTACTTGATTGGACATAGCAGCATCCACGCTCCTTTCCGCTCCCGACTGGATGTCCCTCGCACTCAGGCGTTGCATGCGAAGCCCTCATCGAATGATGTGTTGATTGTCCATGGTCGCGCAAAGTTTGCGTCGTGCATATTGGCGTCACGACAACTGTAATCGTTTGACACGACGCAAAACGGGCATGACACGCGGAATACCCGCGGTACATTGGAGTGAGATTGTTCGCCTCCGTTCGGGGGCGGTCCCGGCTGCGGAAAGGAAGCGCTGTGAGCACGACCACGATTCACTTCGTCCGGCATGGCAAGGTGTATAACCCCGATCATCTGTTGTATGAGCGTCTGCCGGATTTCCATCTGTCCGATCGGGGCCGTCGCATGGCCGAGGCGACCGGCGCGTACATCGCCGCCGACCCGGATATGAACCGTTCCGTCGCGATCTTCTCCTCGCCGCTCGACCGTACCCGCGAAACCGCGGGAGCCATCATGAACGCCCTCAACCCCGTGCGTGAGGAGCGCGGCGAAGCCCCGCTGGAACTCGTCACCGATGAGCGCATCATCGAGGCACGCAACGAATTCCGCGGCAAGCGCATCGGCCATGGCGAAGGCGCGTTGTGGCGCAACGGCAACTGGAAGCTCGTCGCGAACCTGTACAAGCCGAGCTGGGGCGAGACGTACCGGCAGATCGCCGCGCGCGTGGGCGGATTCGCGGACGAGAAGGTGCGTGAATTCCCGGGCGAACACATCATCGTGGTCAGTCACGAGTCGCCGATTTTCAGCTATCGGCACATGTTGGAGACCGGGCACCCGGAGCATTGGATGTTCCTGCGGCATACCGCGCTCGCGTCCATCACCTCCATCACCTACGACAATGCGACCGGGCGCATGGTGTCGGTCGCATACGTCGACCCCGCGGCCGACGTGAAATAGGCGTGGATGCGGAAACTGGCACGGAACGCAACGCGGAATACGACGGAGTAACGTATGCGACGGGGAAGCGAGGATGATATATGACGTACGCATTGGATAAGGAAACCGTGGATCGCATCGCCGCCATGCCTGTGGTGATTGAAGCCGCGAAGGCCGCCGACGAGCTGACGGCGCTCTGGCCGTTGGATGGTGCGCTGCGCATGGATAACGACGCGAAATACACCGAGGATCTGCAGGTCCGCACCACACTCGCCTTCGCGCGCGTGCTGACCGGGTTTGACGTGACGATGGCCGATGCCGAATTCGTGTATGAGGGCGCCGATTCCATTCCCGGCCGCCCGCAGGAAGTGGTGGATGCGCTGCTCGCCGCCGACGAGGCCTACGAGATCATGGAGGATTACGCCCGTGACGGGCAGATCGATCTTGTCATCGAAGCCGCGCAAGCATTGGGGGCGAACTGGGACGAGGCCACCGCATGGGATGTGGAACAGCTGATTTCCGGCGTCGCCGGGCAGGTGCATGACATCGGCGAGCTGGATATGACGAAGCGTTTCGCCGTGGCGCTCACCGTATGCGACGCCCTGCTGGGTGTCGTCGCGCGTGATGCCGTCGATGCGCATGACGTGGCGGTGCGCTCGCTGCCGGTGATGTTGTACGTCAACGAGTTGCGTGAGGACTGTTCGGTGCCGAGAATCTGCCTGACCGGCGATCGGATTCTCGCTTTGATGGAACGCCGCGGGAATGCCGCGGATACGCTGACAGCCACCGCCGGGTTCATCGCGCCCCTGGCCGAAGCGGAGTGGCGCAGGCATCGTGAGGATGTGCTGTGGGACCCGGACGAGGCGAAGAAGCGTGCCAAGGAGGAGGATGAGCGCCGGAACAAGGAGGAGCTCGCCGCCAAATTCGCCGACAAATGATCGGAAGATAATCGACGAATAGTCGACGAACGACCGGTAGTGCAGGGGCCGGTGGCGCAGGGTGCGGCAGGTGGTTTGGCGATGCGTTCCACCTCTGATGGCGCAATGACACAGCGGGCGGATCCATCCGATGGGGATGGATCCGCCCGCTGTATGCGCTATCAGGGGAGGGCTACCTACCGGTGATGCCCGGCGGCGTCACTTGTCGGTGTTGGCCGTGTTACCGGTGCCGTCGGCGCTCGGCTCCTCGACCTGTGCCGGCTGGGTGGAAGCGTCGAATGGATTGGGTTCGGTGGTGTTCCACGGTTCGGCTTCCGGTGCGGTTTGTGCTGGTGCGGGCGCCGGTTCCGCAGCTGCGGGCGTGGCCGGCATGGTCTGCTCGGGCAGCGGCGTGGCCGGCATGGTCGGAATGGTCGGCACGGCGGGCATGGTGGGCATCTGATACGTCGGTGCTTCGGGTGCGGGCTGTGCGGCGGGCGCAGTGGGTGCGGCGGGTGCGGCGGGAGCCTGATAGGGCTGGAACTGCTGGCCGGTGGCAGGGGCCGTGGGGGCGGCGGGCATGCTGTAATCCGCGGTGCCGTAGGTCGGGGCGGCGTTGGCGGGAGGCATGTAGGTCGGTGCGGGAGTCTGCGGGAAGCGCGGATTCTCGTCGAAGCGCGCGCCTTCCGGCTTCGGACCGGTGGCCATGAACACGATGTACATGATTTCGAGCACGATGAGGATGAGCACGCAGATCATGAGCACGAAGCTGATTTTCGCGACGGTGTCGGATGAAACGCAGCTGCTCATGTCTCGTGGCATGATGCCATCGAGCATGGCGCCGGAACCGTACATGGCGATGGAGCAGTTCCGGTTGTAGTTGTACAGCGAACCGATGGCGCTAATCACGGCCGCGATGCCCGCGATGAAGGTCGCGAACACCAGGACGTAGTAACCGAACAGCCACCAGCCGGACCGGTTCGTGTCATGCAGTCGCCTGACGCCCAACGCGATGACCGGGACGACCGTCGCCAGTCCCCACAGGCCCGGCAGGAAGCTGAGCTGATCGATGGAATTCGCGATGGAGCCGAGGATGAACGTAATGATGAGGTTCGCCAGCATGAACCACCAGAACTCGCTGCGGGAGGCGCGTCCCTTGAAGACGGCGTATTTCTTCCAGAAACGGAGGAAGGCTTCGGTGAAGGAGCATCCGTAATACGGCTGGTTCAGCGGGACGGTGCCGGTCGGGGGGATTCCCGGGGTGTTGTACGGTGCGCCCTGAGCGTATTGCGGCGGTGCAACAGGCTGTTGAGGCTGAGGGGGTATGTTCGGGTTCGACATGGTATCTCCTTCGGTCGAATGGCCGTGATGGTGCAAACGTCTTCAATTGTACATGGTGCAAACGTCTTCAATTGTACAAAGGGAAAGGGTGCCGGCCGGCGTGGGAACTGGAAGCGGTTGGCGAGATTCCCGGATGATTGCTGGACGTTCGCTGGGAGTTCGATTCGGTGATTCGGCGGCAGGGTGGTGGATGCGCGTCGCATCCGTCGCCGCGCTCGTCCCTCTTGCGGGGCACAATGGAGCCTATGACTGAAGCTGAAAACAACAAACCAGAACTTCCTGAAAACGTTCGTGTGCGCTTCTGCCCGTCACCGACCGGCATCCCGCACGTCGGCATGGTCCGCACAGCCCTGTTCAACTGGGCCGAGGCGAGACATACCAAGGGAACCTTCGTGTTCCGCATCGAAGACACCGACGCCCAGCGCGATTCCGAGGAAAGCTACAACCAGATCATCGAAGCCCTGAACTGGCTCGGCATCGACTGGGACGAGGGCATCAACGTCGGAGGCCCCGACGGCCCGTACCGCCAGTCCGAGCGCGGCGACATCTATAAGGCCGTGGCTGCCAAGCTGCTTGAGGCCGGCTACGCTTACGAATCCTTCTCCACCCCCGAGGAGATCGAGGCCCGCAACGTGGCCGCCGGTCGTCCGAAGGCATTCGGCTACGACGGCTACGACCGCAACCTCACCGAGGAGCAGAAGGCCGCCTTCCGTGCCGAAGGCCGCAAGCCGGCGCTGCGTATCCGCATGCCCGACGAGGACATCGCCTTCGATGATCTGATCCGTGGCCGCATCGAATTCAAGGCCGGTTCCGTGCCGGATTACGTGATTGTCCGTCCGAACGGCGACCCGCTGTACACCCTGACCAATCCGGTCGACGATGCCATGATGCGCATCAACGTGGTGCTGCGCGGCGAGGATCTGCTGAGCTCCACCCCGCGTCAGATCGTGCTGTACCGTTATCTGATCGAGCTGGGCGTGGCCAAGGAGATGCCGCTGTTCGGCCATATGCCGTACGTGATGGGCCAGGGTAACAAGAAGCTTTCCAAGCGCGACCCGGAATCCAACCTGTTCCTGCACCGCGACAACGGTTTCATCCGCGAAGGCCTGCTGAACTACCTGGCGCTGCTGGGCTGGTCCATCGCCCCCGACCGTGACGTGTTCTCCATGGACGAGATGATCGAGAAGTTCGACGTGCGCGACGTGAAGGCCAATCCGGCCCGCTTCGACCTCGACAAGGCCATTTCCATCAACGCCGAGCACATCCGCATGCTTGAACCGCAGGACTTCCTCAACCGTGCCGTGCCGTACCTGCACCGCGACGGCGTGGTGTCCGCCGACTCCTGGGATGCGCTGACCGACCGTGAGCGTGAGGTGCTCACCGCCGCCGCTCCGCTCGTCCAGCCGCGCGTGCGCCTGCTGGGTGAGGTCGCCGGCATGGTCGGCTCCCTGCTGAGCGAGGTGGGCTACATCGAGCCCGCCGACGATGCCAAGAAGCAGCTCAAGGATTCCGCCCCCGAGGTGCTCGACAAGGCCATCGCCGCGCTTGACGGTGTTGCCGAAGCCGATTGGAAGACCGACAACCTGCATGAGACCCTGAACAAGGCGCTGGTGGAGGATGGCGGCTACAAGCCGCGTCTGGCCTTCGGCCCGGTGCGTGTGGCCATGTCCGGCCGCCGTGTGAGCCCGCCGCTGTTCGAATCCATGGAGATCGTCGGCAAGGCCGTTTCCATGGCGCGTCTGCAGGGGCTGCGCGAGCACCTGTGATTGGCCTCGTCCGGCTTCGATCGGACGTTCCGGCCGTATTCCGACCTGAGTGATGGCCGGCGAATCCCCGTGGTTCGCTGGCCATCACGCGTTTTCCCCATATTCCATAGCCGAGTCGCGGATCGTCTTGCGACGTTTCAGGCTTGGGTGAGCCTGATTCGGGGCCTGCTTGAGCGGTTCGACGTGCGGCTCATGTGATGAAAACCGTTGGAAATCAAGGCGACACGCCGTAAGTTGCGCACGTTCGGTAATCCGCGTATATTAATCACTCGTTGCGGTTCACACGGCACAGCCGAGAACCACAGCAAATAAATTAAGCCCCCATCGTCTAGCGGTCTAGGACTACGCCCTCTCACGGCGCCAACACCGGTTCAAATCCGGTTGGGGGTACGACGGACAACTTTTCGAAGTTGCCACGCCTGCCAAATTGGGATGTGGTGTAATTGGCAACACAGCTGATTCTGGTTCAGCCATTCTTGGTTCGAGTCCAGGCATCCCAGCCAATAGCCCTCGTGGAAACGCGAGGGTTTTTTGTTTCTCGCGGGAACTCGTATCGTGAGCCTATGCGGGGATGGGTTACAGTGGAGGACATGACGGAATCGCAGCACATGCTTGAAGGCCTGTCCAATACGCCGAGGATCAAGCCAGCGGAAGAAGGCGACAAGCGGCCGGTATCGGTGTCGGCGCGTCTGGGGCGGCTGCAATTCCATAATTCCGGCAAGTTCAGGGTGCTGCAGGTCTCCGATATCCAGGACGGCGCGAAGGTTTCGAAAGACACCATCGCGCTCATCGCGGTATCGCTTGATACCGTCCGCCCCGACTTGGTCGTGTTCACCGGCAACCAGATCGCCGGGTATGATTCCGCATTCGCCGAAACATTCGTCAAACGCCCGTGGAATGTGCAGGAGGCGGAGCGGGAAGCCGTGGAGCGCACCAAACAGCAGGTGCGCGGTGCCATCGAGCAGTTCCTGACGCCGCTGATCGAACGCAGCGTGCCATTCGCCGTCACCTACGGCAATCATGATGCCCAATGCGGGTTGACCAACGCGCAACTCGACGAGATCTACCGATCGTTCCCGGGCTGCCTGAATCCGGCTCCGTGTGATGCCGCGGGAGCTTCGGAAATGCAGGAACCGGGGGAGGGACTGCTGCCGAAGCAGACCGTCGTTCCGTTCGCTCCGGGCACCTTCGTGCTGCCCGTACTGGGATTGGAGGGGGCCACCAACGTGCTTGCCCTGGCGTTGCTGGATTCCGGCGGTTATGCGCACGGCGGCGGATTCGCAGCACCGGACGGCGAGGCATTGGCGTTCCTGAAAGCCGTGCCGCACCGCTTGGGTGTCAGGATGATGCTGTTCCAGCACATGCCGGTTCCGCAATTCTACGATCTGCTCAAACCGGCAAAAGCCAACGCGCCGTACGCCATGCAGGGGTATCGGGCGCATGCTGGCTGTTATTACGTGCTGGACGGCGAGCGAACCCAGGTGGGCGGATACCTGGGGGAAGGCATCAGCTGCCCCGACGAATCGGAGGAGTTCGGCCTGCTGCACGACGCTCTGATCGGCATCAGCGCCGGGCATGACCATCGCAACGGTTTCGTCGGCGAGCTCGACGGCACGATGCTGCTTGCCACGCCCACCTGCGGTTTCGACACGTACGGCCCGGCCCCGGACCATCGTGCGACGAGGCTCATCGAGTTCGACATCCGCCACCCGCACGAGCCGCGCACGCAGCTGTTGACCTTCGGCGAGCTGGTCGGCAAACCGAGTTCCAAAAAGGCGTACACGTATGCGATTAACGCCAAGCCGCCGCAGGATGGCGAGGGGGATGATCTGCTGCGCAAACCGTCCTTGGTGTCACGGCTGCTTGGCCTGTTCGGGCGCAAATGACGATGGTCCGTCGTGGGAGACGCGACGGTGACGATATGCGAAAGGCGTGCGGTTCCGAGTGGAATCGCACGCCTTTTGTTATGCGTTATGGCGCGATGTGTGCCGTGCGCGCATGAGACGCGGTGCGCCTCAGCGGCCGGCGGAGGCTTTGATCAACGCGTCGGTGAGATAACGGCCCGCGGCCATCACCAGCGGCGCGTAGCGGCGTCCGGGCGTGGTTCCCATGCGTCCGATCGGGCCGGAAATGGAGATGGCGGCGATCACCTGGCCAGAGGCGTTGCGAATCGGTGCCGAAATCGAGGCGACGCCCTCCTCACGTTCGTTGACGGATTCGGACCATCCGCGCTTGCGCACCTGTGCGAGCTTGGCGGCGTTGAACTTCGCGTGGCGCAGTCCCTGATGCAGGCGGTCGGAGTCCTCCCAAGCGAGCAGGATCTGCGCGGCGGAACCCGCCTCCATCGACAGCATGGCACCCACCGGAATGGAATCGCGCAGGCCGGAGGCGCGTTCGACGGCGGCGATGCACACTCTCTGATCGCCCTGACGGCGATAGATCTGTGCGGATTCCCCGGTGCGGTCGAGCAACGTTTGCAGAATCGGACCGGCGGCGGTGAGCAAACGATCCTCACCTGCGGCGGCGGCGAGTTCGGCGAAACGCGAGCCGAGCACGAATCGGCCGTGCTGGTCGCGCAGCACGAAACGATGACGTTCCAGCGCGATGGCCAGACGATGCGCCGTGGGGCGGGCGAGGCCGGTGGCGCTCACCAGCTGGCCGAGCGTGGACGGGCCGGATTCGAGAGCGTCGAGGATCTTGACGGTTTTGTCAAGCACTCCAACGCCGGAATGGATTTCATTGTCCTTCGGCGTGGCGGCCGACGCCTGATCGGCGGGCGCGAATTCGCCATTTTGCGGTGTGATATCGTTCTCAGCAAATGTCATAATAAGGTGATTATGCCATCTCACATAGTGAAATCGCAAATCGGGAAAAATCTCACTGTTCGGCCCTGCCTGGCATATCTCAATATCCGACCGCATTCGGGGCGATATGTGGAACGCACCATAGGCTAGTACCACGAACAAGAAGCAAACGCAAGAGTTAGTGTGAAAATTCAGGAGGATTTCCATGGGAACGACACTGGCCGAAAAGGTCTGGGCCGATCATTTGGTACGCAAGGGCACCGACGGCGCACCCGATTTGCTGTACATCGACCTGATGCTTATGCACGAAGTCACGAGCCCGCAGGCGTTCGAAGGCCTGCGACTGGCCGGACGCAAGCCGCGCCACGTTGACCAGCTCATTGCCACCGAGGACCACAACACCCCGACCGTCGACATCGATAAGCCGAACCCCGACGAGACCAGCTCGCTGCAGCTGACCACGCTCGAGAAGAACTGCAAGGAATTCGGCGTGCGCCTGCACCCGCTGGGCGACGCCGACCAAGGCGTCGTGCACGCCTTCGCCCCGGTGCTGGGCCTCACCCAGCCGGGCATGACCATCGTGTGCGGCGACTCGCACACCTCCACCCATGGCGCGTTCGGCGCATTGGCCTTCGGCATCGGCACCTCCGAGGTCGAACATGTGATGGCCACGCAGACCCTGAGCCTCAAGCCGTTCAAGACCATGGCCGTCAACATTGAAGGCGAGCTGCCGAAGGGCGTGACCGCCAAGGACATCATTCTGGCCATCATCGCCAAGATCGGCACTGGCGGCGGCCAGGGCTATGTGATCGAATACCGTGGCGAGGCGCTGAAGAAGCTCTCCATGGACGCGCGTATGACCATCTGCAACATGTCCATCGAAGCGGGTGCCCGTGCCGGCATGATCGCTCCGGACGAGGTCACCTTCGAATACCTCAAGGGGCGTCCGCATGCGCCGGAAGGTGACATGTGGGATAAGGCCGTCGAATACTGGAAGACCCTGAAGACCGATGATGACGCCGTGTTCGATAAAGAAGTCACCATCAAGGCCGAGGATCTTGAGCCGTATGTGACCTGGGGCACCAACCCCGGCCAGGGTGCCCCGATCTCCGCCACCGTGCCCGATCCCGAGTCCATCGCGGACGAGACCGAGCGCAACGCCGCCAGGCGCGCCATCGACTACATGGGCCTCAAGCCCGGCATGGCGATCAAGGACATCGCCGTCGACACCGTGTTCATCGGCTCCTGCACGAATGGCCGACTCGAAGACCTGCGCGTGGCCGCATCCATTATGAAGGGCCACCACAAGGCCGAGAACATCCACCGTGTGCTCGTGGTGCCGGCATCGTCCCGCGTCCGCCTGCAGGCGGAAAAGGAAGGGCTCGACAAGATCTTCAAGGACTTCGGCGCCGAATGGCGTAACGCCGGCTGTTCCATGTGCCTGGGTATGAACCCCGACAAGATGGTCGCCCGCGAGCGTTCCATCTCCACCTCGAACCGCAACTTCGAAGGCCGTCAGGGCAAGGGGTCCCGCACGCATCTGGCATCGCCGGCAGTTGCGGCCGCCACGGCCATCCGTGGCACGATTTCCTCCCCGGCCGACCTGTAAACCCATTGAGCCGTAGACCGAGATAGACAACCAAGGACTTTCGAAATGGAAAAACTTACCACTCTTACCGGCGTTGGCGTGCCGCTGCGCCGTTCCAATGTCGATACCGACCAGATCATTCCGGCCGTATTCCTCAAGCGCGTGACGAAGACCGGTTTCGACGACGCGCTGTTCTACGCATGGCGCCGCGACCCGGAGTTCGTGCTCAACAAGCCCGAGTACGCCAAGGGACAGATTTTGGTGGCCGGCCCCGAATTCGGCATCGGCTCCTCCCGCGAGCACGCCGTGTGGGCGCTGCATGACTACGGTTTCCGTGTGGTCATCGCGCCGAGCTTCGCCGATATCTTCTATGGCAACACCGCCAAGAACGGTGTGCTGGCCGCGATCATGCCGCAGGAATCCGTCGAGCTGCTGTGGAAGCTCCTCGAGGAGGAGCCGGGCACCGAGATGACCGTGAGCCTGGAGGATCGTACGGTGACCTGCGGCGACGTGACCCTGCCGTTCGAGGTGGGCGATTACGTGCGCTGGCGTCTGATGAACGGCTACGACGACATCGATCTGACACTGCAGCATGAGGATGACATCGCCGCATACGAGAAGATGCGTGCCGAGAAGTTCCCGTTCAAGCCGAAGACCCTACCGGTCAAGCAAGAGCCGGAACAGGCGATCGAATCCGCCCGTGAAGGCGAATACCCCAACTGGCAAGGCCCGTTGGCCGATCGCGGCATTATCTAGCCGCATCCGACGGATGGCTGTGGCATCGCCTCTGCCCCCCCTCTTCAAGCCCGGCATTCAAGCCGGGCTTTTTGTTTATCCTGGCATTGCTTCCTATCCCCTCCGCCGACGGCAAATTCCATAAACATAAAACGATGGTAAAACGAGCGGAAAGTCATGATTCGTTGAGCTGGCTTGGACTGAATGGTCCGAAACGACCTGTGGAAAGCCATGTAGGTGAGATGGGCCGGGTGTTCGGGGCTTATGGCGCGTTACAGTGGATACAACATCCCGCGCGTTCACATCGCACATCCAACATGACACGAGAACAACTTCGGAGAGCACTATGAGCCAAGGTTTCGCGCCGTTTTATGACGTCAATCGCACGTATGAAGACAACTATCTGCAGGGGCCGTTCGGCGCATTCGTCGAAGCGTTGAAGAACGATTCCGCTGCCGATACCTCCGAGCAGTCCACTCAATCCCAACCGTTCGATCAGGCGGAGGAATTCCTTGGCTTCCGCGTGAACCTGCCGTTTGGCATCCCTGCCGGTCCGCTGCTGAACGAGCGGTTCACCACAGCCGCCTTCCGCATGGGCTTCGATTTGGCGGTGTACAAGACGGTCCGTTCCCGCGCGTGGGGTTGCAATGCGTTCCCGAACGTGCTTGCCGTGCATCCGAAGAACGCGGACGGGTCGTTGGTTCCCGGAAGCGCCGAGTTGGACGAAGGCGTGCTTGCCGATACCCGATACGAGCTTCCGATTTCGATTTCCAACAGTTTCGGAGTGCCGTCACGCGATCCCGACGAATGGCAGCCGGACATGAAGAAAGCGATCGCCGAAGCCGGCGACGGCCAGCTGCTCGTGCCAAGCTTCCAAGGTTCCCGCGTGGACGGTATGGATCGCAAAGCGTATATCGCGGACCACGTCACCACCGCGCATCTGGTTGCGGAAACCGGAGCCGGACTGATGGAAATGAACACCAGCTGCCCGAACGAAGGCCACAATCGCCTGCTATGCCATGACCCGCATCTGGTGGGGGAGATTACGGAAGCTGTGAAAAACGAAATCGGCGATCGCCCGCTCATCGTGAAACTCGCGTACATTCCCAACGATGCCGATCTGGAAACCATGGTCAAGGAAACCGTTGGTCGTGGCGCTGTGCAAGGCTTCTCCACCATCAACACCATTTCGGCGCGCCTGGTGGACGCCAATGGCAATCAGGCCTTGCCGGGAGCCGGACGCGACCGTTCCGGCGTGTGCGGTAACGCCATCCGCGGAGCCGGTCTCGACATGGTCGGCAGGCTTTCCGCCATCCGTGAGAAACTCGGCGTTGACTTCGCCATTGTGGGTGTTGGCGGTGTGATTCGCCCCGATGACTACAAGGCGTATCGTGCGGCCGGCGCGAACGCAGTGATGAGTGCCACCGGAGCCATGTGGGACGCGAATCTCGCGCGCGAAATTAAGGAGACGCTGCGTTGAATTCCGTTTTGCGAACATGCTACACGCCTTAGGGCAACTGAAAGGCAGTGTTTCTTTAGATTTGGCCCAACAGCGGGTTGAAAGAGGTTCCCAATAAGTCGGCGTTGAGCATTGAGTGCAATGTCGCTAATGTAACCGGACAGCCGCAGCCATTTTCTCCAACATTTTTTCACCGGCACTCGCTTCACGCGGGTGCCGGTTTTGCTTTTTCGGCGATTGCCATGGGTGTGCGGAGTCTTCCTGTGTTTTGACTTTGCTGCCTCATGACTTCTTTTTTGGTCCGGCCATCGTGTATCATGTTCGTTTGGCGTGTTTCGCCCGCGGATAGAGAGCGCGTCGGCATTGGGCTGGCAGCACCGCGCAGCAATATAAGGAGGATGCCGTGGCACTGACGGCTGAAGAAAAGACCCAGATCATCAACGAGTTCGCGACCCACGAGGGCGACACTGGTTCCCCGGAGGTCCAGGTTGCCCTGCTCTCCAAGCGCATCGCCGATCTGACCGAGCACCTGAAGGAGCACAAGCATGATCACCACTCCCGTCGTGGTATGCAGATGATGATCGGTTCCCGCCGCAGCCTGCTCGATTACCTCAAGCGCACCGATATCAACCGTTACCGTGCGCTGATCGAGAAGCTTGGTCTGCGTCGATAATTCAGACTTCCGCCCGGGCGCCCATAGGCGCTCGGGCGTTTTACATACGCTGCCAACGGCAACAACGCAAACGAGGGCGATGAAAAGAATCAGGCCGAAGGAACAGGCCAGAACGGTAAGCCCGACTGAAGAGGTTGACACGAGGAACGCAGCCAAGGGGCTGTGAACATTGCGAATGTAAGAGCTTGCCCAGCTGAAGAGGGCTGTTTGAAGGAATATTAGGAAAACACAAAGGAGTAGCCCCATGGAGGGTCCTGAAATCAAAGCCGCAGAAGCCGTTATCGATAACGGCTCGTTCGGTAAGCGCACGCTGCGCTTCGAAACCGGTCGTCTTGCCCAGCAGGCTGACGGCGCAGTCGCCGCCTACCTGGACGACGACACCATGATCCTGTCCACCACCACCGCCGGTTCCAGCCCGAAGGAGAACTACGACTTCTTCCCGCTGACCGTCGACGTGGAAGAGAAGATGTACGCCGCGGGCAAGATCCCTGGCTCCTTCTTCCGCCGCGAAGGTCGTCCCAGCTCCGAGGCCATCCTCGCCTGCCGTATCATCGACCGTCCGCTGCGCCCGCTGTTCCCGCACACCCTGCGCAACGAGGTGCAGGTCGTCGAGACCATCCTCGCCGTCAACCCGCAGGATGCCTACGATGTGGTCGCGCTGAACGCCGCATCCGCCTCCACCATGATCTCCGGCCTGCCGTTCGAAGGCCCGGTCTCCGGCGTGCGCCTGGCCCTCATCGACGGCCAGTGGGTCGCCTTCCCGACTTGGGAGCAACGTGAACGTGCCGTCTTCGAGATCGTGGTCGCGGGCCGCGTCATCGAGAACGGTGACGTCGCCATCGCCATGATCGAGGCTGGTGCCGGCAAGAACGCCTGGCACCTCATCTATGACGAAGGCCAGACCAAGCCGGACGAGGAAGTCGTCGCCGGTGGCTTGGAAGCCGCCAAGCCGTTCATCAAGGTGATCTGCGAAGCCCAGAACGAGCTCAAGGAGAAGGCTGCCAAGGAAACCAAGGAATTCCAGCTCTTCCCGGAGTACACCGACGAACTGTACGCGCGCATCGACGAGATCGCGCACAAGGATCTCGATGAGGCCCTGACCATCGCAGAGAAGCTGCCGCGCCAGGATCGCATCAAGGAAATCAAGGAAGGCGTGAAGGCCACCCTCGCCAACGAGTTCGAAGATATGGACGATGCCGAGAAGGAAAAGGAAATCGGCAACGCCTTCAAGGAGCTGCAGCGCCAGATCGTGCGTCGCCGCATCCTGACCGAGGATTACCGCATCGACGGCCGTGGCCTGCGCGACATCCGCACCCTGTCCGCCGAAGTGGACATCGTGCCCCGCGTGCACGGCTCCGCCCTGTTCCAGCGCGGCGAAACCCAGATCCTGGGCGTCACCACCCTGAACATGCTCAAGATGGAACAGCAGCTGGACTCCCTGTCCGGCCCGCAGTCCAAGCGTTACATGCACAACTACGAGATGCCGCCGTACTCCACCGGTGAAACCGGCCGCGTCGGCTCCCCGAAGCGCCGCGAAATCGGCCACGGTGCCCTCGCCGAGAAGGCCCTGGTGCCGGTGCTGCCGAGCCGCGAGGAGTTCCCGTACGCCATCCGTCAGGTCTCCGAGGCCATCGGTTCCAACGGTTCCACCTCCATGGGCTCCGTGTGCGCATCCACCCTGTCGCTGCTCGCCGCCGGCGTGCCGCTGAAGGCCCCCGTCGCGGGCATCGCCATGGGCCTCGTGTCCGGCGATGTGGACGGCAAGCACATCTTCAAGACCCTGACCGACATCCTGGGCGCCGAGGACGCGTTCGGCGACATGGACTTCAAGGTCGCCGGCACTTCCGAGTTCATCACCGCCCTGCAGCTCGACACCAAGCTGGACGGCATCCCCGCCGACATCCTGGCCGCCGCCCTGCAGCAGGCCAAGGAAGCCCGCACCACCATCCTCGAGGTCATCAACGAGTGCATCGACGGCCCGGCCGAGATGAGCGAGTTCGCCCCGCGCATCATCACCACCACCGTTCCGGTTGACAAGATCGGCGAGATCATCGGACCGAAGGGCAAGATGATCAACCAGATCCAGGAGGATACCGGCGCCGAGATCGCCATCGAGGATGACGGTACCGTGTTCATCTCCTCCGAAGGCGGCGAAGCCGCCGAGAAGGCCAAGCAGATCATCGACCAGATCGCCAACCCGCATGTTCCGGAAGCCGGCGAAACCTACAACGGCAAGGTCGTCAAGACCACGTCCTTCGGCGCGTTCGTGAACCTGACCCCGGGCACCGACGGTCTGCTGCACATCTCCCAGATCCGCAACCTCGCCAACGGCGAACGCATCGACCAGGTCGAGGACGTGCTGCAGGAAGGCGACACTGTCGAGGTCGTCGTGCAGGGTGTCGACGATCGCGGCAAGATCAGCCTCGCCATCCCCGGCTTCGAGGATCAGGAATCCAACTCCGGCCGTGGCGGCCGTGAGGATCGTGGTGGCCGTGGCGATCGTGGTGGCCGTGGCCGCCGTGGCGATCGTCGCGATGACCGTCATGATGATCGCCGTGACGACCGTCGTGAGGATCGCCGTTCCCGCGACGATCGCGATTACGACGACCGTCCGCGCCGTGGCCGTCATGAGGATCGTGACAACGATCGCGACCGTGATTATGATGATCGTCCGCGTCGCCGTCGTTCCTACGATGACCGTGATGATCGCGACCGTGATTATGATGATCGTCCGCGTCGCCGTCGTTCCTACGACGACCGTGGCGACCGCGACTACGATCGCGACGATCGCCGTGGTGGCCGTGGCAGCCGCCGTGGTTCCGACCGCAACCCGCGTTACGCGACCGATGACAACTACGACGATTACCGTTCCGAGCGCGAAGAGCGCACCGAGCGTCCGCGTCGCCGCGTCCGTCGCGATTTTGATCCGTTCGAAGACTGACGTCTTCTCACGGATCCTTCGCAGCGGAGCTGCTCACTTCGCCTACAGGAAGCCCACCGGGCTTCCCGTTTGACGGCTCAGCATTCGAAGACTGACGTCTTCTCGCGGATCGGTGACGTACAGCGTCGCTAGCCGTAGCGAACGGCAATGATATCGGTATCGGGGCCGTCCACCGGAGCATTCTCCGGCGGACGGCCCCGATTCACTTTCCCGGGTTTGTTTCCCAAGGCATGGAATGGCGCGGTTCCCGCGGTATGGGTTTTCGTATCCGTATGCGATAATGAAATCGTTGTCTCGATTTCGCAAGGAGGAACTTGCCTATGAACATCGCCGTTATCATCGCAATCGTCGTTGTCGTACTGATCGTGCTGTGGGCGGTCGGCGCGTACAACGGACTGGTGTCGTTGCGCAACCGCGTGAAGAACGCCTGGTCGCAGATCGACGTGCAGCTCAAGCAGCGTGCCGACCTCGTACCGAACCTCGTGGAGACGGTCAAGGGTTATGCCGCCCACGAATCCGAGGTTTTCACCCAGGTGACGCAGGCCCGCAACAAGGCGGTCCAGGTCGCCGCCGATCCGAACACCGAACCGGCCCAGCGCATCCAGGCGGAGAACGACCTTTCCCGCGCCATCTTTAACCTGCAGGCCACCGCCGAGGCGTACCCGCAGCTGCAGGCCAACCAGAACTTCATGGATCTGCAGTCCCAGCTCAAGACGCTGGAGGAGAAGCTCGCCTACGCACGCCAGTTCTACAACGACGTGGTGCAGAAGTACAACACCAAGATCGAAACGGTGCCCACCAATATCATCGCCTCGCTGTTCCACTTCAAGCAGGCGGATTACTACCAGATCGCCGAAGCCGACCGTGCGGTGCCACAGGTCAAGTTCTGACGGTTCCGCTCGTATGATGCTCCAAGGCTTACGGGCATAGGCTCGGCCTTGGGAATCGGGTGCGACGCAAGGGGAGTCGCGTCCGACGGTGCCGGGCCGGTTGGCATCGGAAGACGGACGCGGGGAGGAGACGTCCGCCGTGATTCGGTGTACAAGGCCGCAGACCGACAACGCAAGGGAAGAGAAAACGGATGAGGAAGAGGCTTATCAGGGCGGTGGCCATCGCCATCGTCGCGGCATTGGCCGCGGCGGTCATGGTGGTGTTCGTCTGGCTCGACGGGAACGACGAGGCGACGGCGAGCTACCGTAGTTTGGATTACGATGTGACGGTGCAAACCAACGGCGATCTGAAGATCGTGCAGCACATCGACTACCAGCTCAAGGAAAGGGAGGACAACAGCTCCTCCAAATACTGGCGTCAGCTGTACTGGCAGTACACGTTGGACAGCACGAACCTGACCAACATCACCGACATCAAGGTCAGGAACGTCACCACGGGCGCGGAATACAGCCAAGTCAACCCGCAGAACCCCAACAGGGTGGACCAGTACACGTGGGATTCGAAATTCGCCAACCACTGGTACATCGCCGATGTGACGAATGGAAGCAGCTACCCCGAGCCGTTCGACACGCAGAACGACGGTCTGGATCCGAACGCGCGGGAACACACGAGGAAAAGCGTTGAAATCGGTTGGAACATCCCGTACACGGTCAAGGCCGACAGCATGAAATTCGACGTGGAGATGACCTTCCACGGCGTCTCCACGAAGTACAAGGACATCACCAGCTTCCAATGGGAGCCAATCAGTCCGACCAACACCTTCCCGGGCGCGAAGATGACGGGCGTCGTCCGCTTCCCCGATGGCATCGACGCGAAGAACTCGTGGGGGTGGCTGCACACCAAGAACGATTCCGAAACGGAACGCGGCAAGCAGGGCGAGCTGCGGTTCGCCGTATACAACCTGAAAGCCGAACAATACGTCGACGTGGTCGCCGCCTTCGACAGTGCGGTGGCGACCGATGTCGCCAGGACGGAACCGACCGATCACCTCGACACGTTGAAGGCCGATGAGACGAAGCAGGAGAAGGCCTGGCACGACAGCCAGCATCAGAAGGCCGTCGTCCGCGTCGTGATCTGGATCGTCTCGCTGGTCATCGGCATCGGTTCATGCGTCCTCGCGATCATCGCGGTGATCCAATCCAACAAGGCGGCGCGTTACCGCGGAGGATTGGAATACTGGCGCGATCGTCCGTCGCTGTCCCCGGCATCCGCCGCCCGCATGATCGACATCATCGGCGAGGCGAAGGGCACCCAGTCCTCCCGTTCCATGACGGCCACGATCCTGGCGCTCGCCGCCAAGCATGCCATCGCGATCTACCCCGGTCCGGCATCGAACTACAAGGGCATCGACATGAGCACCGCCGACCCTGTGCAGATCTCGCATATGATCGCGTCCGACGGCGTTAAGGCGCTTGCCTCGTCCAAGACGAGCACCATCGTCATCATGCCGGATGCGTTGCACAACCGCGAGACGCTGAATCTGAGCCAATCCGAGCAGAAGTGCCTGCGGCTGCTGGTCAGCATCTCGATGCGCGTCGGCTACCCGGTGTTCGACCTCAAGCAGATGAAGAATGCCTGCAAGGATTGGACTTCCGGCTATAAGGAGCTTGAAGCCTTCGAGACGGCCTGCGACACCGAATTCGCGATGCTCGGCGCCACCAGCCAGTCGGCGTGGCGGTACATGCTGCCGGGCAGCATCGCCGCGATCGTTGGCCTGATCATCAGCATCAACGGCTTCTTCATCGGCAATCTCGCGCTTGGCTTCCTCATCGGCATGCCGATGTTCCTGATCGGCGTGTTCTGCGATTGCGCCGGGGCGTCCGAGACGGTTACGCCTGCCGGTCAGGAGTACGCGGGCCAATGCCTCGGCCTGCGCAACTACATGCAGGATTTCTCCGACTTCTCCGACCGCGGTGCCGCCGACCTGACGATGTGGGACTGGTATTTGGTGTATGCGGCGGCGTTCGGCATCTCCGAGCAGGTGATGAGGGAACTTGCGAAGGCCTATCCGCAGGTGCGTGACCAGGAGTGGCTGGACGCGAACGGCGCCGGTTCCATGTGGTACTGGGGTTACAGTCCGATGCATTGGGGCTCCGGTTCCTCGACGCCGGGCACATCGTTCGGTGGATTCGGCGGCTCTTCGGGCGTGTTCGATATCGGCACACAGATCGATTCGGGCTTCTCCGCGGTGCGCAACACCATCAGCGCCGCGGCCCCGTCCAGCAGCGGCGGTGGTTTCGGCGGTTCGGGAGGCTCGTTCTCCGGTGGTGGATTCGGCGGATCGAGCGGCGGTTCCGGCGGCGGTTCGGCAGGCGCCCGCTGATTCTGCGGATGGTCGCCCGACCCCGGCTGTTCCCCGGTGCGGATGCTCCGTGCCGGGGAACAGCGCGTTTGAAAGGCGGAAAATGGGTGACAAACGGGTGGCAGACGGGTGATAAGCGGGTGATTGGGACAACGCGGGTCTTGGGCGTGACACGAATCGCGTGCCTTGGGTCGCAAGTATTCTGGAACACAGCGCATATCAACCGCCAACGCCTACCGTAAGGAGAATCCCATGACCCTGTTCCGAGATCTCGGACCGTTCCACACCACCGCCATCGGTCACGGCGAAATGCCCCTGACCATCGAGAACAACCGTGGCCATGATGTCGGCATCGAAACCCTGCACGCTTCGCTGGATGCGGGTTGCCGCCACATCGACACCGCATGGGCCTACTACACTCCGGGCGAGGAGGAGCAGACCGGCGAGAAGCTGGTGCGTGAGGCGCTCGACACGTGGAAGGGACCGCGCGAGGAAGTCATCGTGGCCACCAAGGTCGGCCTGCGTCGCGCGTGGGACGGCGACAAGCCGATCTGGCCGCGCGACGGCGAGCCGGAACATCTCATCGAATACGGCAAGCAGTCCGCGCAGGCGCTCGGCGTCGACTCCATCGACCTGCTGTACCTGCATCGCCATGATCCCGAAGTGCCATACAACGAATCCTGCGAAGGCATCAAGGCCCTGCTCGACCAGGGCGTGGCCCAGTGGGCGGGCGTTTCCAACGTCACCATCGAACAGCTCGACATCGCCCGCGAAATCCTGGGCGACAAGCTCGTGGCCGTGCAGAACCAGTATTCGCCGATTCATCTGGAGACCCAGGACACGCTCGACTACTGCCGTGAGCTTGGACTGGCGTTCGTGTGCTGGAGCCCGCTGGGCGGCTACCGTCACCCGTACGACGAGCACCTGTTCGACCCGTTCCGCAAGGTCGCGGCCGAGCATGGCGTGAGCTACCAGCGTGTGGTGCTGGCGTGGGAGCTCGCCAAGGGCGATCACATGTTCGTGATCCCCGGCGCGCACCGCCCCGAAACGATCCTCGATTCGCTCAAGGCGGACGAGCTTGAACTGAGCCCCGAGGAGCTGGAGTTCCTCGG
This sequence comes from Bifidobacterium merycicum DSM 6492, assembly GCF_900129045.1. GTDB lineage: Bacteria > Actinomycetota > Actinomycetes > Actinomycetales > Bifidobacteriaceae > Bifidobacterium > Bifidobacterium merycicum. The sequence goes on from NZ_FQTX01000004.1 coordinate 87,752, forward strand.
CTGACCGTGTTTCCCGTGCGCCTCGGGTGGGGCGCACGGGCCAGACGGGGCCGGCACAGTGCTGTGCACTCCGATCCGTACAATGTTGAAGGTTTTACGTCGAGTACGAGGAATGAACGTGCATAGAAGAAACAAGCCCGAAGTGTTGGCCCCGGCAGGCAATCTGCGAGGACTCAAAACCGCCGTCGATTACGGTGCGGACGCCGTGTACTGCGGCGGCAAGGCGTTCGGCATGCGCAGTGCGCCGAAGAACCTGTCGCTGGCGGATTTCGAGGAAGGCGCACGCTACGCGCATGAGCGCGGGGCGCGTGTCTACGTGACCTGCAACGTGCTGCCGCGCAACAGCGAGGTCGAAGCGATCCGCGAATATCTCGGTCAGCTGAAAACCACCGGCGTGGATGCGCTGATCGTCAGCGATCTCGGGGTGATGATGACCGCGCGTGAGGTCGCGCCGGAACTCGAACTGCATGTGAGCACGCAGGCCGGCATCACCAATTATGGTGCCGCGCGCGCCTTCTACGAGCTTGGCGCCAAGCGCGTGGTGCTCGCCCGCGAAATGGATCTGCAGGCGGTGCGCGACATCCGCGCACGCATCCCCGACGACATGGACATCGAATGTTTCGTGCATGGCGCCATGTGCATGGCGTTCTCCGGGCGTTGCCTGTTCTCCAACTATCTGACCGGGCGAGACGGCAATCATGGCGAATGCGCCCAGCCGTGCCGCTGGAAGTATTCGATTGTGGAGGAGAAACGCCCCGGCCAGTATTTCCCCATCGAACAGACCGAGAACGGCGCGTACCTGTTCAACTCGCAGGATATGAACATGCTGGAGCATGTCGACGATCTGATCGATTCCGGCGCGATCAGTCTCAAAATCGAGGGACGATCCAAAAGCGCCTACTATATCGCCGCGATGACCAACGCCTACCGGACCGCGGTGGACCGCTACATGGTCGCGCGAGGCTTCGAGGATGCCGACGGCAACGAGCTCAAGCCGTTCCATGACGCCGTGATCCGCCCCGGCGACCCCGATTACGACACCGCCGTGCAGGACGATATCGCACGCAACGCGGACAAGGCCTTCGCGGGCGTGCCGGATGCCGAGGACGGCCAGGCCGCGCCGCAAGTCGGTGCCGCGCACGCCGTCAACATCGGCAACGCGGATGATGGCGATCTGAGCTATCACGCGCGCAGCACGCGCCGCAAATCCAACACCGCGGCGGAGATCCTTCCCGAAGGCTGGCATCATGCCGCCGTGCGTCCGGCCGAACACGTCGAACTGCCGGAATGGCTGAAGGAGGAGCCCTACAAGGTGGCGCACCGCGACTATTCCACGGGCTTCTACTACCCCGAGCACAAGGTGCAGCAGCGCACCGATCGCGCCGGGTACTTCCGTTCCTGGCTGGTGGTCGGCGAAGCGATTTCGTGGACGCCGGAGGAGGGAGGCAGGCTCACCATCATGAGCCGCAACAAGATCGAACCCGGTCAGGAAGTCGAATTCCTGCTCGCCGGGCAGCCGCCGCTTGCCTACACCATCCCCGAATCCGGGCTGCGTGACGCGGACGGCGCTCCGGTCGCCGCCATCAACAACCCGGCACACGTGTTCTCCATCCCCTGCCCGCACGATATCCCGGCCAACACCGCCATCCGTTCGCGCACCAAGCACGCCACGCTCAAGGCCGAGTAGCCTTCCCGCGCGTCCGCTTCCGGCGTATCCCATACCCATCTATCGTCATCGACATCAAAGGAACAAGCATGACCGAATACGACGACGCGATCCTCGACTCGTCCACCATCAGCTCCACGGACAAGGCCGGACGCCCGATCCCCGTCACCATCCCGATCGCCCTCGCCCAGGGCATCACCGTCACTTACACCACGCGACTCGGCGGCTTGAGCGCGGGGGAGTGGGGCAACTGCAACCTCGGCGGCAAGGGCGGCGACAGCGCCGAAGCCGTGCTGTCGAATCGCATCGCGCTTGCCGAAGCGGTCGGCGCCCCGCTGAGCATCATCTCGCAGGTGCATTCCGGCAAGGCCGTCGACGTGGATGAGGTATTCGGCAGGAACGCGCCGTTCGGCTACGATTTCTCCGGAACCCAGGACGATGAAGGCCACACGCCCGAAGGTGTGACGGTGATCGAAGCCGACGCGCAGGTCACCTCCCGCAAAGGCGTGGCGCTGGGCGTGTTCGCCGCGGACTGCCTGCCCGTGCTGCTCGCCGACCCGCAGGCCGGCGTGATCGGCGTCGCCCATTGCGGCCGCAAAGGCCTGCAGACCGGCGTGATCGGTTCCGCGGTCGATCTGATGACAACCAAGGGCGCCGTGCCGGAGCGCATCGTGGCGACGCTCGGCCCGCGCATCTGCGGCGACTGCTATGAGACCGGCGACGAGATCGCCGACGAATTCGACGCGCAATTCCCCGGCAGCTTCTCGCTGACCCGTTTCGGCGGCACCGGCATCAACATCGTCGCCGCCGCACTGAGCGAACTCGCCGAAGCTGGCGTGGTGGCCGACAATATCATCGAATCGCGTCCGCGCGTCAACGCCGCCACCCAATACCTGAGCGAGGACGCCGAACTGGCCGAACTGTGCGCCAACGACGGCGAAGGCCCCGCAAGCCTCGAGGAGCGTATCAGCGCGATCCACCGCAGCATGTGCACCGTGGAGAACCCGCTGTGGTATTCGCACCGCAGGGCTGCGCTCGCAGGCAAAACCCATGAGGGCCGCATGCTCGCGCTCATCCAGCGCAGCTGACGGTTGCGGTTGAACGGCCTGTTCGCACGGCCGAACGGCCACGCGAACCGACGGAGATTCCGTGCAGAACGAACGCCCGCGCCCGCCCAAAAGTTCCGGCGCGGCATAGGTTGGAGAACTATGCAAGAAGAAGAGAAGAAGCAGCAGACGGTGCCCGTGGTGGCCGTGGTCCTCGCGGCCGGTTTCGGCACCCGTTTCGACCCGGAGAACCCCAAGCAGCTGGTTTGCATCGCCGACAAGCCCATCGTGTGCTGGAGCATCGAGGCGTTCGAACGCAACAGCCGCGTCAGCGACATCGTGGTGGTGGTGAACCCGAAGGTGCGTGACGGCATCGAAGGGCTCATCGATGAAGCCGGGTACGGCAAGGTGCGTATGGTGATCGACGGCGGCGCCGAACGCGCCGACAGCACGATGGCCGCGTTGGATGTGCTGAAACAGGCGGGAATCCCCGAAAGCGCGAAGATCCTCATCCACGATGCCGTGCGTCCCCTCGTCTCGCAGGAGTCCATCGACGAGTCGATCGACGCGCTGGACGAGTTCTCGGCCGCGACCGTCGCCTTCGCCTCGACCGACACCATCCTGCTGACCCACGACGCGGGCGACCGTAAGGTGATCGCCTCGGTGCCCGACCGCGCCGACACGTTCCGTGCGCAGACCCCGCAGTCGTTCCGTTTCGGCACGATCCACCACGCTTACGAGCTGGCGGCGGGCGACCCCGACTTCCATCCGACCGACGACACCCGCGTGGTCGTCGACTACATGCCCGACGAACCGGTCGCCATCGTATCCGGCAGCGAAACGAACCTGAAGGTCACCACGCTCGCCGATCTGCCCACGGCCGAACGCATCGCGGCGAGCGTCATGCATCAGCTCACCAAGGAGGAGGCGCGGGAGCGCATGCACGCCATCCTGCGTGAAGCGATGGGTCGTTGAGAAACGACCGGGGAACGGCTAGGGAACGACTGGGGAACGGTAGACTGGGCATATGCAGCAGATCAGCGTGGTGATTTCCGGATTCGACCATTACGATGGCATCGATGTCAACCCATCCCATGAGGTGCCGAAAGCCCTGGCGGAGCATGGCATCGACGGACTCGACGGGGTGGACCTGTCGATCAGCGCGGTGAGTCTGCCGGTGAGTTTCGCCAAGGCATGGCCGGTATTGGAACAGACCATCGAATCCGTGAAACCGAACATCGTCATCGCCACCGGTCTGAAACGTGCCGCTCGTGGCGTGATGCTGGAACGGTGCGCCACGAATCTCATGGATGCCAACAAGCCGGACATCGACAACGCCGTGCCCAAGCTCGCGCCCATCGACCCCAGCGGCCCCGCCGCCTATTGGACCCGGCTGCCATTGCGTGCAATCCTCAGCCAGTTCACCCATGATTCCATTCCGGCCACGCTCAGCTCCGACGCCGGCACTTTCGTCTGCAACTCCCTGTTCTACAACCTGTTGAACTGGGCCTCCTCGCAGGAGAAGGTGCTGTCCGGCTTCGTAAGTCTGCCGCTGGTCAACGAGGAACCGCATCCGCAGCATGGTCTGCCATTGCATCAGCTGGTGCAGGCCGGCGCCGATGTGGTGCGCGAGAGCGTGGAATACTATATGCGCCCCTCCAGCGAGGACATTCTCATCGCCTGACCCGTTCCCTTCCGCCGGTATGCGGTCGAGGCTGTGTGAAAGTGCAAGACGCTCGCCGATTCTCGAGCACGTATACAGTAGAGTTTTACGTGGATAAAGTCGAGTAGGATATGTGCCACGAAGGTTTTTCGGCGGAAAGGATCAGAGCATGGAACAGTTCCCGGTTGTCTTGCGGGGATACGACAAGGATAAGGTGGACGCGGCGTTCGCTTCGGCGCAGAAGACGCTGGCGGACATGCGTGAGCAGATCGCGTCCAACGATGACATGATCCTTCAACTGCAGGCGCAGCTCGAACAGGAAAAGGCCCGTCAGAGCAAGTCCGGCAGCAGCTTCTCCTCGCTGGGAGCGAACGCGCAGCAGATGCTGTCCTCCGCCGAGCAGACGAGCGCCGAACTGCTCGAACGTGCCAAGAGCGACGCGGCATCCACCCGTTCCGCCGCTCAGGTCCAGGCACAGACCCTGATCAACAACGCCAAACTCGACGCTCGTCGCATCGTGGACGATGCCAAGGCCAAGGCGGACAGCATCCTGACCCGCGCCAACAACGACGCCGAAAGCCTGACCCGTTCCGCCAAGGAGGACGCCGAGCATCTGCGTTCCGAAACCACCAAGAACGTCACCGAGCAGCGCCAGACCGTGGAAATCGAACTGCGCAACGCCCGCGAGGAGCAGACGAAGAAACTCGCCTCCGAACGATCCACCCAGGAACGCGAAATCGCCGAAATGAAGGCCGACGCCGTCCAGCAGATCGCCGACCAGCGCAAGAGCACCAACGAGGAGCTCACCCGTCTGAAGAACGAGGCCAACGATCAGATCGAAGCCGCGCTTGCCGAAGCGAACAAGAATCTCGCCGACGTGCGCGAACAGGTCGCCAAGATGACCACCGACGCGCAGCGCAAGGCCGCCGAGATCACCGACGCCGCACAGACGAAGGCCCAGGAGATCACCGACGAGGCCGAAGTGCATCGCACCAAGACCATGAGCCAGGTCAGCGCTGAAGTCGAGCAGATCCGCAACGATATCGCCGCCCAGCAGGAGGAAGCCACCAAGAAGGTGGGCGAACTGCTCAAGAGCCTGGAACAGAGCCGCACCGAGGCCAAGAAGGAAGCCGATGAGCTGATCAGCCAGGCCAAGACCGCACGTCAGGAGGCCGACGAGTACGCGACCCGTAAGCGCACCGACACCGACGCCAAGGTCGATGTGATGCTGAAGAACGCGCAGGATGAGGTCGAACGCCAGATCGACGAGCGTCGTCATGCGGCGCAGGAGGAGATCGAGGAGCTGAAGAAGCGTATCAGCGACCTGCAGCAGCGCGAAGCGCAGATCACGCAGCGCGTGGGCGAGTTGCGCTCCATGTTCTCCAACGCGTTCGCCGGGTTCCTTGCCGGTGATGGCATGGACGCCGCCGCGCCTGCCGCCCAGGCCGCCGCCCAGCAGGGCGGGGACGAGCAGCCTGCCGCCGAAACCGCTGAGACCGGTGAACACGGCGATGGCGCCGAGAACGAAGGCGAACAGGAGTAAGTCCTCTGCCGCGCCAACGCCAGTAACGTTTCGAAAGCCCTTCACGCAACGCCGCATTCGGCCTGCGCGAAGGGCTTTTCCATAACCGACGGCCCTGCGGTGAAACGGTTGGTGGCGATGATGGTAGGCTGGGCATCAAACCATATCCATACATATGCATTCGGCGGCATCCGGCCCGGGTTTTCCCGCGTCCGGGTGCCGCGATGTTTTGAGTGAAGGAGCATTCATATGGCACAGATCACACCGTTGAGCGCCGAGGCTCTTGCCGGCCTGCGCGAAGGGTTCGAGGCTGGAGCCTCCAATCGCATGGCGATGAACGCCGTCACCGCCGCTGGAGTGGACAAGGTGGCGCGCAACTATGACCGCGCCCGTCTGCTGCAGCGCAGGTTCTCCACGGTCGTCGACAACGGTGAAGCCACCCATCAGGACCGTTCCGGCCGCTGCTGGCTGTTCAGCTCGCTGAACGTCGCCCGCTTCGTGGCCAAGAAGAACCTGGGACTCAAGGAGTTCGAGTTCTCCCAGAACTACGCCATGTACTACGACAAGCTGGAACGCATCAACTATTTCCTCAAGGACGTCGCCACACTGATCGAGGCCAGCGAACCCGCTGATTCCCGTCTGATGCAGCACCTGCTGCAGGATGTGATGGGCGACGGTGGCCAGTGGACTATGGCCATGAACGTCTACAAGAAGTATGGTGCCGTCCCCAAGGATCTGTTTCCGGAGACCGAATCCTCCAAGAACACCGGTGAGATGAACACGCAGCTGCGCCATATGCTGCACACCGCCGTGGCCCGCATGTACGCCAAGGGCGCCGATGTCGAGAGCATCATCGCCGAAGCCACTGCCGCCGGTCATCGCATCCTCACCATCCACTTGGGCGAACCGCCCGTCTCCTTCGACTGGGAGTGGACCGACAAGGATGGCGAATTCCACCGCGACGGCGAGATCACGCCGCAGGAGTTCTGGAAGAAGTACGTCGGTTCCGCCGATTTGGAAAGCTACGTGTGCCTGGTGGACGATCCGCGTGCCGAGCATCCGAAGGGCAGGAAGATCGCCATCGAGCATCTGGGCAACGTGGCCGGCGGCGACGCCACCGAGTATCTGAACGTGACGAACCAGTTCATGAAGGATTGCGTGAAGAAGATCCTCGTCGAGGAGGGCATTCCGGTGTGGTTCGGTGCCGATTGCCATCCGTTCATGGATCGTGAGAATGGCGCTTGGGCCACCGACCTGTTCGAATACGGCAAGCTGTATGGTTTCGATTTCGATCTGGACAAGGAGGAGCGCGTGCGCTTCGCCGACTCCGCCATGAACCATGCCATGGCCTTCGCCGGCGTGGACGTGGCCGAGGATGGTTCCACCCGCCGTTGGCGTGTGGAGAACTCCTGGGGTTCCAAGATCGCCGACAAGGGCTACTTCACGATGAGTGACGACTGGTTCACCGAGTACGTGTACGAGGTGGCCGTGCCGAAGGCCTTGCTGCCCGCCGAATATCAGGCCGCTCTGGACGAGCCCGCCATCTCCCTGCCCGCTTGGGATCCGATGGGCGCACTTGCATAGGGGGACGGCCCGGTGGGCCGTCCCGCGAGTGCGCCGAGACGCGGCGGTAGCCGCGTTCTCGGTGGGATGAGGTGCGTGTCTGGCTAATTCTGTTTCAGCGGGTTGGCTGGTACGCGCACTTGCATGAGAGACGGCCCAGTGGCCGTCATTCCCTCGTAGGGTGAACAGTCCCATCCGCCACCGCGGATGGGACTGTTGCGTTCCGGTAGGCGGTCGATGGTTATGTTCTGCGGAGCCTATGAACTATTGTGGTGAATTCGGTGCGTGAACGCACCATCGTCATATCAACGCATTGTGTAGCATTACAGGCATCGGAGTATGCGAGGAAGGAGAGTCGGCATGGCAGCGTTGCGCGGTCCGGATAGTTCCGAGGATAAGCGTCGTTTGGGGGAGCAGGCGGTCTTTCCCGAGACGGTGGATGTCAATATCCGTCAGCTTGATCCGATTCCTGCCCCGCGTGCGTTCCTGCGTGAACTGCCGCTTACCGAGGAGATGAGCCAGTTGGTGCGTTCGTCGCGTCAGGAGATCCGTGACGTGTTGCGCGGGCGCGATGACCGTCTGCTTGTCATTGTGGGACCGTGTTCCATTCATGATCCCAAGGCGGCGCATGAGTATGCCGAACGGCTTGCCACGGTGCAGCGCGAGCTGAATGATCGTCTGCTGATCGTCATGCGCGTGTATTTCGAGAAGCCACGTACCACCATCGGGTGGAAGGGACTGATCAACGATCCCGATCTTGATGGCCAGTTCAATATCCGTAAGGGCATGTGGGAGGCACGCAAGGTGCTGACCGACGTGTTGTCGCTCGGTCTGCCGATCGCCACCGAATGGCTTGATCCGATTACCCCGCAGTATATCTGCGACGCGATCAGCTGGGGTGCGATCGGTGCGCGCAATACGGAGAGCCAGGTGCATCGCGAGCTGGCGAGCGGCCTGTCCATGCCGGTCGGTTTCAAGAATTCCACGGATGGTTCCGTCAAGGCCGCGGCGGATTCCTGCTATGCGGCCGCGTTCGAGCATCATTTCCTGTCCATCAATCTGGATGGTCGCGTGATTTCCGCCGAAACGAAAGGCAATCCGGATTGCCATCTGGTGTTGCGCGGTTCGTCGAGCGGTCCGAACTATGACGCCGAATCGGTGAAGCGTGCGTTGGATGAGTTGCGCCGTTCGAAGGCTTCCGGTCCGAGCGAGCATGGTTTGATCATCGATGCGGCGCATGGTAATTGCGGTAAGGATGAGGTGCGTGAGGCCGAGGTGGTCGAGGAGATCGCCGCGCGTCTCGTCAAGGGCGAGCAGGGTATTCTCGGCGTGATGATGGAAAGTTTCCTGGTGGCGGGCAATCAGAAGCCTGCGCCGCTTGACCGGCTGGTGTATGGCCAGTCCGTCACCGATTCGTGCATTCCGTGGAATCGCACCGAGCAGTTGCTGCATACGCTGGCCGACGCGGTCGAGACCCGCAGGGCCGCCGCTCGCGCGTAGCACCCGCGTGCCGTGCATGTGCCGCCATCGCAGTGGCGAATAGGCATGTGAGCATAAGACATATGGGATGGGCCATGACGGAATCGTCATGGCCCATCTGTGTAATATCGACGGCATCGCACGGCATGATGTCATGCCGTCGCTTTGCGTCGTGCCGTATCACATGTCCTGCAGGTCGTCCTTTCCTTCAAGCTCGGTCTGCATGTCGAACCACATGCGTTCGGCGGGGTTGATGTCGCGTACCTCAAGCAGCTTCTGATACATGGGGTACAGGACGTGCAGCCACGGGTACATGATGTACAGCGTGTGCTCCGACTTGTGGTTGCGCCAATGCTCCGGATGCGCTTCGAAGGTGTTGCGGAAGCGTTTCATATAGTTGTGGAACGAGATGGGCGACGTGTACATGCGTCGCGCGGAGATGCCGCACACCATGCGTTTGGAGTACACGGTTTTCAGTCCCCGGCCCAGCAGGTGCAGTGATACGTCCACATCCTCGTGCATCACGTCGGATTTGTCGCGGCACACTTCGTCCCTGATCTGCTTCCATGCGGTGGCGCGCAACGCCATGTTCGAACCGAACAGCAGCACCTGGCCGTCGTCGGCGCGGTAGGAGTGGCGGCGCACATGGTCGTCGCCGCGCAACGCGATGCGGCGGGCGGGCATATCGTAGTAGCTTACCGGTCCGGTCGCGCCCATGGCTTCGTCGTCCTCGGTGAAGATGCCGGCCACGACTTCGACCCAGTCGGGTTTGAGCATGCAATCCGCGTCGATACGGCCGAGCACGTCGCCCGTGGCCGCGTCGAGACCGTAGTTTCTGGTGGGGATCAGTCCCTGTTCATCATTCTGATGCAGCAGTCGGATCGGCGCTTCGGGATGTTGCGCCATGAATTCCTCCACGATCGTGCAGGTGGAGTCGGTGCTGCGATTGTCGACCACCAGGATCTCGTGGGGCATTGCGGTCTGTCGGATGGTGTTGGTCAGGCAGTCCGCGATACGTTCCTCTTCGTTCCACGCCGGGATGATAATCGAGACATTCAACATACTTTCAAGAATAAATAGTCGTGCGTACACTATTCGTCGAACAACAGGGATACTGGCGGTACAGCCCTCATCGCTACAATGGGGTGCCATGAACGAACGCGCGAATGAATGCGATGAGACTGAAAACGGTAGGCGGGAGGGCTTGCGATGGGATTTGGGGACCTTGTTCCCCGCGAAGGGCGATGACAGGCGGCCACCGGAATGGTTCGGCAGAGCGTTGCTGTACGTCGCCATCGCCGTGGTTCTGTTCTCCTACTGCTGGCGGTCGTGGGGATCGGTCGCGTACCTGATCTACGACATCCTCATTTCGCTGTTCCTCGCACTCGCGATCGAACCGATGGTGAAGGGACTGGTGGTTCACGGTTGGAACCGCGTGGTCGCGGCGCTGCTGTCGTTCGCCGTGGTGATCGTCGCAGTATGCGTACTGCTGCTGCTGTTCGGCAACATGTTCATCCAGCAGGTGATCGCATTGATTTCGGGGCTTCCCGATATGTATGAGCAGGCGCGGACCTTCGTCGATCAGCGTTTCTCCTTCAACCTGCCGGAGATCAACAATCTTGGGCCGGAGATCCTGAAGAACATCCAAACCTCGTGGGTGTCCGACTTCGCCGGTCAGGCCATGCACACCGTTTCCGGTGTTTCCGCGGCGTTCATCGACATCACCACCATTCTGATGGTCACCTACTATATTTCCGCGGCGGGCCCCAAGTTGCGTCGTTCCGTTTGCCAGTGGTTCGCGCCTTCCGCCCAGCGTCGCATCCTCACCGTATGGACGGTCGCCCAGGATCAGATTTCGTCCTTCCTGTTCTCCCGTACCGTTCTCGCCGCGCTCAACGCCTTCTTCACCGGCGTTTTCCTGGTGATCATGGACGTGCCGTATTGGCTGCCGCTGGCGCTGTTCTGCGGTATCGTCTCGCAGTTCATCCCGATGGTCGGTACTTTCGTGGGCGGCGCCGCGCCGGTGCTGTTCGCATGGGGCAACAACGGTCTGATGGCGGGTATTGCCGTCATCGTGTTCATCACCATCTACCAGCAGATCGAGAACTTCATCTTCCTGCCGAAGATCTCGCAGCGCACCATGGATATTAACGAGGCCGTGGCGTTCATCTCCGTGCTGTTCTTCGGCTCGCTGTTCGGAGCCATCGGTGCGTTCCTCGCGTTGCCAATCGCCGCCTCCATCCAGGTGATCGTGCATGCGGGCACCCGCCGTTACGAACTGGTGGATTCGCCGTTGATGGATGATCCCGCGCCGAAGAAGAAGTCGAAGGTGGTCGAGGCCGGCGAAGCCTTCAACGAGCATGTGATCCAGCCCATCAACCATGCCATTCCGCGCGCGGTCAAGGGCACCGCGAACCGTGTGCACGTGGATGACGAGATCCGCCAGATGCAGGAGATCTTCTACTCCATGTCCGACGAGGAGCTGCGCGAGGGCATGGAGGATGAATCCGCTACGGTGGCGATTCCGAAGCATGTGCTGAAAAGCGCTGCGAGCGGAGCGGGGAATACGGGTAAGCCGGGCAAACCGGTGCTGAAGGGCGTTGAGGCCGACGACGAGGGATCCGCCGGATCCGCCGAATCCGCCGAACCTGTCAAAACGAACGAAACGAACGAAACTGACAAGGCATCCAAGTCCGGCAGCGGTCCGGATATATCAAGCAATCCAAGGAAGGGGTGGCGCTGATGGTATTGCTTACCGTACTTGATGTGCTGCTGTCCGTCGTGGGCGCGGTCGGTATGGTCTACCAGGGCGTGTGCATCGTGGCGTCGCTGTTCGCCAAGCCCGTGACCTTCCCCGAAGCGCCCATGGACAAGCGGTACGCCGTGCTCATCTCGGCACGCAACGAGGAGAACGTGATCGGCAACCTCATCACCTGCCTGCACGAACAGACCTACCCCTCGGAGCTCATCGACATCTGGGTGGTGGCCGACAACTGCACCGATGACACGGCCGGGGTCGTGCGCGACATGGGCTGCCATGTGGTCGAACGCCACAATCTGGAACTCGTCGGCAAGGGCTACGCGCTCACCTACCTGCTTGATTACATGATCGATGCCGGGCTGTCCGACACGTATGACGCGTATTTCGTGTTCGATGCTGACAACAAGCTCGACCGCCACTACTTCGAGGAGATGAACAAGGGTTTCCAATCCGGTTTCAAGATCCTCACCAGCTACCGCAATTCGGTGAATCTGGCCGACAACTGGGTGTCCTCCGGCTCCGCGCTGTGGTTCATCCGCGAATCGAGGTTCCTCAACAACTCCCGTATGCTGTTCGGCTCCAGCTGCCATGTGGGCGGCACGGGTTTCATGTTCTCCAAGGAGATCATGAAGCGCAACAAGGGGTGGAAGTTCCATCTGCTCACCGAGGATCTCGAATTCACCATGGATTCCGTGCTGCACGGCGATCGCGTCGGCTACTGCGGCAATGCGATCCTGTACGACGAGCAGCCCGTCACCTTCGCGCAGAGTTGGCGTCAGCGCCTGCGCTGGAGCAAGGGCTTCCTGCAGGTGTTCAGGTATTACGGCCCGCAGCTGATCCGTCGCGCGGTACGCGAACGCGACTTCTCCGCTGTCGATTTCACCCTGTTGCTGTGTCCGTTCACGGTGCTCGGCGTGATCCGCGTGGTCATGGGCATCATCTTCGCGGCCTGCGGTTTCGTCACCTGGCAGAGCCAGTTGGGTGCCGTCACCGGGTGGAGCAGCGGCATTCTGCTGTCCATAGTCGGCATGATGGCGCTCGCGGCTCTGACGATCATCGCCGAACGCAGGCAGATTGGCGCTACGAACAAGGAGCTGTTCGCCTATGTGCTCAGTTTCCCGATCTACATGCTCAGCTATGTGCCGATCTCCTTCCAGGCCATCTTCTCCAAGGTGCAGTGGAAGCCCATCGAGCATAAGGGCTGATTTCCGTACGCATATGGCGGTATAACACTCGTTGATTCGGGAGCGGAACGGTTTCATTCGACTGTTATCATTATCGCTATGAGTGGGAAAATGGCAGTTTCCAATGAAATGACAACTTCGCAGGGCAATGGTGTCGCAAATCCGCGGATGGCGGTGTCCATCCGCGGATTGGTCAAGCGATTCGGCGCCAAAACCGCGGTGAACAATCTGAACCTCGACATCCCGGTCTCATCCTTCTACGGACTGGTCGGCCCCAACGGCGCCGGCAAGACCACCACCCTGAGGATGCTCACCGGACTGCTGGCCCCCGACGCCGGAAGCGTTTCGATTTTCGGTCATGACGTGTGGACCGACGTGAACGCGGCCAAGCGCATGATCGGCGTGATGCCGGAATCGAGCCAGATCTTCGACAGGCTCACCGGCATGCAGTTGCTCGTCTACTCCGGCATGCTGCGCGGCATGAAGCGCAAGGAATCCATCGCCCGTGCGCGTGACCTCATCAAAGCCTTCGACCTGCAGGATTCGGCGAACGTCATGGTCGCCGACTATTCGACCGGCATGACGAAGAAGATCTGCCTGGCGAGCGCGATGATCCACAGCCCGCGCGTTCTGGTGCTCGACGAGCCGTTCGAAGCCGTCGATCCGGTGTCCAGCGCCAATCTCAAGGACATCCTCATCGAATACGCCGCGACTGGCGGTACGGTCATCATCTCCTCGCATGTCATGGCGCTGGTGGAGCGCATGTGCACCCATGTGGCGGTGATCGACAAGGGGCATGTGTGCGCTTCCGGCACCGTGGACGAGGTCGCCGCCGGTCAGGATCTCGAGGATCGTTTCCTGCAACTGGTTGGCGGTCGTCACGCCGCCGCGCATCTCGACTGGCTTGACGGTGGTGCCCGATGAGCGAAGTGCTGTCGATCATTCGTCTGCGCTGGACGATGCAGCGCTCGGCCATGCGCGCCAAGCCGGTGAGCATGGTGATGTTCGTGCTGGGATTGCTGTTCTCCATGGCCCTCATCGTAGGGACCGGCATTTGCTGCTGGTCATTGGGGTCCGTGGACACGTCGGAATCGAACATCCTGCATGCCGCCATGCTGCTGGTTGGTGCGCTGCTATCGTTCGGCGCGCTGCTGTTGCAGATCATGAGTCTCGGTCAAGGCACCGTGCTGAGCTTGTCGAAGTTCGAACTGTTCGGCATCCGTGACCGTGTGCTGTCCATCAGTTTGCTGTTGGCCAGCGTCTGCGGGATTCCCGGCATCACGATCCTGCTCACCCTGCTGGCATCCGGCTTCGCGTACCGTTCCACGAGTGTGGCGGTCATAGTGACAGCCGTGGTGAGTGCGTTCCTGGCGGTCATCACCATATTCGTGCTGACCCGCATCATCACCATCCTGCTGTCTTCGGTGACCTTCTCGAAGAAAGGCAGGAACATCCTGCATGTGGGCGCGTTCCTCGTTCTCATGGCCATCGGCCAGCTGCCCAACCTGCTGGGAAACGACTACCTCGAACTGCTGCTGTACGGTTCGGCGTCGCGTGGCGTGCTGGGCATGCTGGCATGGACGCCGTTCGTCGCCGCATTTCAGCTTCCCTTCGACGCGATGGCCGGGCAGTGGCTTTTCGTTGCGATTCGAGTGCTCGTCATTGCGGTGACCTGGGCGTTCTGCCATTGGCTGTGCATGTGGTATCTGCGCAAGGCTCGCCAATCCTCCGGCTCGTCCACAGTGAAGGTCGTCAGCGGCCAGAAGGGGCTGGGATTGTTCAGGTTCGTGCCGGACAATGCTTCCGGTGCCGTCAGCGCCCGTCTGGCGATCTACCTGCGCAAGGATGTCCGCCAGATCTCGATGCTCATCCTCCCGCTGCTGCTCGTGGTGATGGCGGCCTTCCGTGGCGCGAACGCATCCGACGCGGTATGGCAGGCGACGCTCGTCGGTCCGCTGCTCGTGATGATCTGCGAAAGCAATGGTCTCGCCTACGACGGCCGCGGCCTGTATATGGAGGCGATTTGCGGTGTGCGCGGATGGTATGACCGTATTGGCCGTATGCGCGTGAACGCCGCGATAATCGTGGTCTATGGCATGCTGCTTATGGTGATCGCCTTCGCCATCACCGGGTATTGGAAGACCCCGGAGCATATTCTGGAAGGATTAATCTACACGGTCGCTGCCATGTCGGTGGGATTGTGCAGCCTGGGTGTGGCCGAGGTTGTTTCCTGCACGCTTATGTATCCGGTGGCGCCGATGGATCGTCCGTTCTCGGCTCCGCAGGGGCGTGGCGCGACGCAGTTCCTGTTCCCCATCATCCATGTGGTCGTTTCGTTGGTGACGCTGCTGCCCAGCATTCTGGTCGTGGTGCTGCTGCTCGTCACCCATAATGCGGGCCTGATGTGGATCATGATGCCGGTATCCCTGATCAACGGACTGGCCGTGTTGTTCCTTGGTTCATGGCTGGGCGGTAAGCTGATGGATGCTCGGATGACGAAGATCCTGTCCACGCTCGACGATTTCGCCTCCCTGCAGCAGTAATCGAATAATCATGAAATGACTGGGAGGCAGCGTGGCATGTAGGGCATCGGCTCGCCGAAGCCGTCGCATCGTCGTCGTATCGGTGAGTGTGGTGGTGACGCTCGCCATCTGCATCGGATATACGATCGCGGATATTCACGACACGGTTCCGGGACTGCTCACCTCCAAGGCCGCGCCGACACGTACCTACACCGCCATCCCCAAGCCGGTGGCGGCAGGTGCCGTGGCCGGCAAGGCGGATCGTGACGTGGCGATCGACAAGACACGTGCCGAAGCGCTCATCGAACAGCTTTCCAAGAAGGACGGCGTGGGCGACGGCCTTTCCGTGGCCATCGCCTCCGCCGACGGTACGGTGGTGGCGGGGCGGAACGTCGGCATCGACCGTGAACCGGCATCCACGACGAAGACCCTCACCGCGTTCGCCGCCAGCGAGACATTGGAAATGAGCGGCACCTTGGATACCGAGGTCTATCTGACCCATGCGGACACCACGCCTACCATCGTGCTGCAAGGGCATGGCGACATGCTGCTCGGATCGGGCGAGAACGACCCATCCCACGTCAACGGTCGTGCCGGTCTCGCCACGCTCGCAAGCGACACGGCCGCCGCGCTTACGCAACGCGGCATCACGCAGGTGGCGCTCGCCGTGGACGATACGCTGTTCGGCAGTGATCGCACTTCCAGCGCCGTGGAACAGAACAACGAGGCGAGCGCGATGTACACGCCGCTGTCCAGCATGGCCGTCGATGGCGGTCGAATCCGTTCTGGCGAGAGCGTGGACCCCGATGCGTTCACCGATTATCCGACGCTCTCCCAAAGCACGGCAGCCGATGCCGCCGCCACGTTCAAGGCGCTGCTCGCCCAGCAGGGCATCACCGTCATCGATTCGTCCGATATCAGCGGAACCGAGGCTTCGGCCCGCATCGCCAAGGTCAGTTCGGCGCCGTTGAACGAGGTGATGGCGTTCATGCTGCGCCATTCCGACAACACGCTCTCCGAACTGTTCGCAAGGCTCACCGCATTGAAGCTCGGCTTGGGAAATTCGATGGACGCCGATATCCAAGCGGTCACGCAGGTGCTGCGCGAGCATGACATTCCCGTGGACGGCCTGCATCTGACCAGCTGTTCGGGGTTGGCGGCGGGAACGCATCTGCGCATCCCCACGCTGCTGGGCGTGCAGCGTCTGCTCGTCGCCGTCGATGGCGGCGGCACTTCGGAGCTTGAAGGGCTTTCCGTGCCCGGTCTGACCGGAACGGCCCGCGACAGGGCGGCATCCGAGGGTGTGAAGGGGCTTGCGAGAGTCAAAACGGGCAGTCTCACCGGGGTGCGCACCTTGGCGGGCAATGTTTCGCGCGAACATGGCGGCGTGCTGCTGTTCACCGTGCTCGTCAACGGCTCCGACGATCCATGGGCCGCGAACAACGCCATCGACGAATTCGTCGCCGGGCTCGCCAAGCTGTAAAAAACGCCCGGTTTCTCCCAGCTTCTCTTCAGGTAACGGCTAGAAACACGTCATTCGCCTGTGCCAATATAGTGCCCATGCGAATCGCTGATGTACAAGAAGATATCGACCACGAACTGGTCAGCAAAGAGGAAATCCACACCATCATCGCCAAGGCCGCAGCGCAGGCGAGCAAGGATTACGCGGGCAAGGATCCGCTGCTCATCGCGGTGCTCAAAGGCGCGATCAATACGTTGGCGGTGTTCTCGCAGGAGATGTCCATTCCGTGTCAGCTCGACTTCATGAGCCTGTCGAGCTATGGTTCGGGAACCAAATCGTCCGGTACCGTGACGATTCGTCAGGACCTGTCGACTGATGTTCGCGGTCGGCACATTCTCATCGTCGAGGATATTGTGGATTCGGGGCGCACACTTGACTGGCTGGTCAAGGAACTGAAGAGACGCGGCGCCGCGTCCGTTGAGATCTTCGCGTTGCTTGAGAAGCCCTCGCGCAGAGAGGTCGAAGTGGATGTGAAGTACCCGGGTCTGGAGATCCCCGACGAGTTCGTCGTCGGATTCGGTCTCGACTACGACGAACGGTACCGCAACCTCGACTCCATCGCAGTGCTGAAGCCCGAAGTGTATCAAGGAGAACAAGCATGAGCTTCCCTCAGGGACCGGGGCAGCCGAACAACAACGGCAACCCCTTCAACAATCCGTTCCGCCAGAACGGGAACAACGGCGGCAAAGGTGACAAGCCGAACCGCGCCAACGGCGGTAACAAGCCGTTCTGGCAGTCGCCATGGCTATGGGGAGCCGTGGTCGTCATCCTCGTGATCACGATGTTCCAGATGTTCACCGGCATGGGCACGCAGACCATTGACACCAAGGATGGTCTGGAACTGCTCAAGGACGGTCAGGTCAGCTATGCCAAGATCGTCGACAACAAGCAGAAGGTCACGCTGCAGCTGAAGAACGACTACACCAAGCGTGACGCCGACACAGGAAAGACGCATAATTACGGCAAGAACGTACAGTTCTACTATACGTTCGCGCAGGGGCAGGATATCGTCAAGGCCGTCGAAAAGGCCGACCCGTCCAAGGGTTGGAGCGCCGACATCGAATCCAGCAGCATGATGGCCTACCTAATCCAATCGATCCTGCCGTTCATCATCTTCTTCGCATTCGCCTGGTTCCTCATGAGCCGCATGGGCGCGGGCAGCATGCTCGGCATGGGCGGCAAGAAGAACAACGGCAAACTGCTCGACGGGCAGACGCCGAAGACCAAGTTCTCCGACGTGGCCGGTGAGGACGAGGCCCTCGCCGAAGTCGAGGAGATCAAGGACTTCCTCAAGGATCCCTCCAAGTACAAGGCGCTGGGCGCGCGTATTCCGCGCGGCGTGCTGCTGTACGGCCCTCCGGGCACCGGTAAGACCCTGCTCGCCCGTGCCATCGCCGGTGAGGCCGGTGTGCCGTTCTACTCGATGGCGGGTTCCGACTTCGTGGAGATGTTCGTGGGCCTCGGCGCATCCCGTGTGCGCGACCTGTTCGACGAGGCGAAGAAGAACGCCCCGGCCATCATCTTCATCGACGAGATCGACGCCGTCGGCCGCAAGCGCGGATCCGGCATGGGCGGCGGCCATGATGAGCGCGAACAGACGCTCAACCAGCTGCTCGTCGAAATGGACGGCTTCGACAACGATACGAACCTCATCATCATCGCCGCGACCAACCGTCCCGACGTGCTCGACCCGGCACTGCTGCGCCCCGGCCGTTTCGACCGTCAGGTGGGCGTGGCCGCCCCGGATCTGGAAGGCCGCGAGGCGATCCTGAAGGTGCACGCCAAGGGCAAGCCGTTCGTGCCGGATGTGGATCTGCATATGGTCGCCGTCCGTACGCCGGGCTTCACCGGCGCCGATCTGGCCAACGTGCTCAACGAGGCCGCGCTGCTGTGCGCCCGCGCAGGTGCCCAGTTCATCGACAACCGTGCCATCGACGAGGCCATCGACCGCGTTCAGGCCGGTCCGAAGAAGCAGTCGAAGGGCATGGCGTTGGAGGAGCTGCGCAACACCGCCTACCATGAGGGTGGCCACGCGCTCGTCGCCGCGGCGCTCAACGACACCGATCCGGTGACCAAGGTGACGATTCTGCCACGAGGCCGCGCGCTCGGCTACACCGCCGTCATGCCGACCTCCGACCGCTACTCCCAGTCGCGCAACCAGCTGCTCGACCAGATGGCCTACGCCATGGGCGGCCGCACCGCCGAGGAGATCGTGTTCCACGATCCGACGACCGGCGCCTCCAACGACATCGAAAAGGCCACGAACATCGCCCGCACCATGGTCGGCGAATACGGTTTCTCCGATCGCCTGGGCGCGATCAAGTGGACCGAGGACGATGACCAGAGCGACATGGGAGGCCTCGCCCCGCACAAGTATTCCGACCGCATCGCCGAAACCATCGACGAGGAGGTGCTCAAGCTCGTCGAAACCGCCCACACCGAAGCGTGGACGATCATCAACGAGAACCGTGACATCCTCGACGAACTCGTCCGCCAGCTGCTCGTCAAGGAGACGCTGAACGAGAAGGAACTGGCCGAGATCTTCGCGCCCATCAAGAAGGCGCCGAAGCGCAAGGTGTGGCTCTCCAACGAGAACCGCCCCGATTCGGACAAGCCTCCGGTGGAGATCCCCGAATCGCTCAAGCGGTCCGTCGGCATGAAGACTGAGGAGAAGTAACGGTATGACCGAACAGGAGCATGGCATCGGCGACGCCGTCAAGCCGTACGACGAGGAAGGTGTGCGCAGATCCGTGCGCCTGTTCCTGCAATCCATAGGCGAGGACCCCGACCGCGAGGGGCTGCTGGAGACGCCCGACCGCATCGCACGGGCGTGCCGGGAGATCTTCGCGGGGCTTGGCTCCTCGCCCGCCGACGTGTTGGAAAAGCATTTCGACGTGGACACCGACGAGCTCGTACTCGTCAAGGACATCGAACTGTATTCGGTGTGCGAGCATCATCTGCTGCCCTTCCACGGTGTGGCGCACGTGGGGTACATTCCCGCGAAGAACGGTGTGATGGGGTTGAGTAAGCTGGCCCGTCTGGTCGAAGTGTATGCCAGACGCCCGCAGGTGCAGGAACGCCTGACCCAGCAGATCGCCGACGCGCTCGTGGATTATGCGGGCGCACGTGGTGTGATCGTGGTCACCGAATGCGAGCATCTGTGCATGTCGATGCGCGGCATCAAGAAATCCGAGGCCCGCACGGTGACCTCCGCGGTGAGAGGGCTGTTGCGCAATCCGGCCACCCGAGCCGAGGCCATGAGCCTGATCCTCAACCACTGATCCAAGGCCCCGCCGCCGGCACGATGCGATCGCCGACGCGGGGCCGTTCCATAGCGCTGCACATCGCGGCCATCATATTTTCCGGATTCCATGTTTTCCATGTTTGTCAGATTTGTCGGTTTGTCAGGAAGGAACGACAATGGCTGAACTGCAATCGATCCGTGATGCCGGGCGCACGCTGGTTATGGGCGTGCTGAACATCACCGAGGATTCCTTCTCCGATGGGGGTCTGTGGCTCGATCCGGGCAAAGCCGCCGAGCACGGCCGCGATATGATGGCCACCGGCGCGGACATCATCGACATCGGCGCGGAATCCACCAGACCGGGGGCCAAGCGTGTGTCCGAAGCGGATGAGCTGGCCAGGATCAAGGGCGCGGTCGAGGCGCTGATCCCCGAAGGCGCGGTGCTGTCCATCGACACCACACGCTCGAGCGTGGCGGCCGGAGCGTTGGAACTCGGTGCGCAGATCATCAACGATGTGTCCGGCGGCATGCTCGACAAGGAACTGCCGCACGTCGTGGCCGATCACGACTGCCTGTACATCGTGCAGCATTGGCGCGGTTGGCTTGCCGGTTCGCACGGCTCCACGCCGGATGCCGACACCTCCCGTTACGAACATGGCGTGCTCGCCGACGTGCGTGACGAGCTCATGCGCCAGGTCGATGCGGTGATCGCCGCCGGCGTGGACCCCAAGCGGATCATCATCGATCCGGGCTTGGGATTCTCCAAACCCGGCGTGGAGCATAACCTGCCGTTGTTGGCCGGTCTTGATGCGTTCACCGGCACCGGGTACCCGGTGCTGATCGGGCAATCCCGCAAACGTTTCGTCTCCGCGCTGCTCGCCGATGCCGGGTTCGACCGGATCGATATGGACGAGCGTGACAATGCCACGGCGGCGATTTCGGCTCTGAGCGCCGAACATGGTGCCTGGGCGGTGCGCGTGCATGATGTGGCCCGTTCACGTGCCGCGGTTGCGGTCGGCGATGCCTGGCGGGACTACGCGAAGCGCTAAACGGCGTTCGACGGTGTTCGGCGGCGTTCGGCAATGGAACCCGCGACTTACATGTAGACGATTTCGGCAAAGCCCGGCGAAGTTTCCGGGCAAAGGCATGCGGGCGGCGCATGCGGAAAGGAATCCATGGATAGGATCGTTCTCACCGGCGTGCGTGCCAGCGGCAGGCACGGCGTGCTTGATTTCGAACATGAGCGTGCGCAGCAGTTCATCGTCGACGCCACACTGCATCTGGACCTGACGGCGGCCGGGGCGAGCGACGACCTGAACGATACCGTCGATTACGGTCGCGCCGCGAAGGAGATCGTCGCCGTCATCGAAGGCGAACACGCCGATCTCATCGAACATCTCGCGCAACGCATCGCGGACAGGCTGCTCGCCATCCCGCCGATCGCCCAAGTGGACGTGACCGTGCACAAGCCGCACGCGCCCATCACCGTGCCCTTCGACGACGTGTCCGTCAGCATCACACGTTCGAGGGCGAACACCGACGAGCATGCCGTGCGGCAACGCTCCGCGCAGGATTCCACGCGGAGCGTCCATCACGCGGTTATTGCCATCGGCGGCAATCAAGGCGACGTGGAAGCCACGATGCGTGACGCGGTCCGTCGCATCGACGGGCTTGCCGGCACGCAGATCACTGGTGTCTCGCCGCTGTACCGCACCTCCGCATGGGGTATGCCGGACGGTACGCCGGACTTCCTGAACGCCGTGGTGGAGGTGACCACCACCTTGGATGCGTACCGTCTGCTCGACGGCCTGCATGACATCGAAAACGACCATGGCCGCAAACGTGACACCCATTGGTCCAGTCGCACGCTTGATCTGGACATCATCGACTATGACGGCGTGGAATCGGAGGATACGGCGCTCACCCTGCCGCATCCGCGCGCATGGCAGCGGGCCTTCGTGCTGGTACCGTGGGCCGCGCTCGATCCGGAAGCCGATCTGCCGGGCATGCATGGCGGGCCGGTGGGCGAGCTTGCCGACGGTCTGCTTGACGAATCGGATGAACCGCCCGTCGAATTCGTGGCATCGGATTGGCTGAGCGGCGGTTCCGGCACGCGCGGTTCCAGGCATGGCATCGATCGCAAGGCCAGGCGCGGAGCCGGGCGCGATACGGGACGCGACACCGGTCATGGCGCAGAAGGAAACCGTCAACCGCGGCATGCCGTCACGAACGTTTCCGCATCCGCAGGCGCTGCCGCCGCATCGGGTGCGACGAGCGCGTCGGAGGGTCTGCAGAGCAGAACGGCGGTCATCTCGCTCGAATCCACCTCCACCGATGCCGAGAACCTGTTCCGCGAGGCGATTGTGACCATCGACGGCATTCCAGGCAATCAGGTCGAAGGCATTTCGCCCCTGTACCATGTGGGCAACCTCGACGGCCCGGACTCCATGAGCGCCGTCGTGCAGATCCTCACCAAACTCGGCCCGCGCGAACTCATCGAGGCTTTGGGCGCCGTCGAAGCCATGCATGGCAAAGTGGTCGATCTCGATCTGGTCGATATGCAGGGTGTCGTTTCGGATGAACCGGACTGCCGTGTGCCATGGCCGTCCGCGGGCAAACGTGCCGCGGTGCTCGCCCCGTGGATGGACATGGACCCCAACGCCACGCTGGGCGGCGACCCGGTATCCTTCCTGCTGGCGACGGCGCAGGACGCCGGACGTGTGGGCATGCTCAGCGATGGATGGATCTTCGGGTCGGATATGCGATGACGAGGTTTGGGATGGCTGAGCTTGGAATGACGGCAGCAACAGAAACAATGAAACCGGAAACGGGAAGGACGACCGACGATGAACGCGCATAGGACGCCCTGGTGGCACGCCGCCATCGCGCTGGTGCTCGGGTTGATCGCCGGCGCGGGTCTTGCGGTGTTGGGTGAAAGCACCGGCCTGACGCTGATCGGCACACCGTGGTTCGTGGCCGCGGTATTGGCCGTGATCGGAGTGGTGGCGCTGGTATTGGCCTTGAACGTGCACAAATACGCCACGACCGATCCGAAGAAACGTCCGAAAACCTTCGTGAACCCTTCGGTCGCGTTCAAGGCGCTCGTACTGTGCAAGTCGATGATCCTGGCGGGCGCGGCGCTCGCCGGATGGTATGGTGGGCAGATTATCCCCACGCTCGCCCATATCGAAGGCTCATTCTACGAGCATGCGGTGCTTGAATGCGCGGTGACCGCCGCGGTGTGTCTGGCGGATATGGTGATCGGCTTCGTGGGGGAGTGGCTGTGCCAGTTGCCGCC
Organism: Bifidobacterium merycicum DSM 6492; assembly: GCF_900129045.1. GTDB lineage: Bacteria > Actinomycetota > Actinomycetes > Actinomycetales > Bifidobacteriaceae > Bifidobacterium > Bifidobacterium merycicum. The sequence continues at coordinate 111,222 of NZ_FQTX01000004.1, forward strand.
CGATGAGGGGGCCGAGCATCCCAAGATGCAGGAGCAGCAGCGTCAGGGCGGACTGGCCGGTGCCGCCGCCAAAACCGCGCGGTGAGCGTCGGCGCACGTGCACGAAACACGAAACACGGGAGGCAACGGACTGTCATATGACGAATCCGTTGCCTCCCGCGTTTCGTATGACTATCGTCTACGCTTCGGCATCACGCCTGAGGCACACGCAGCATGGCCTCCTGCGCGATCACCGCGACCAGTTCGCCATCCTGCGAATAGACCTTCGCCTCGCACAATCCGCGACCGTGCGCGGCGGTCGGCGTATCCTGCACATACAAGTGCCATTCGTTGATGTCCACGTCACGGTACCACCACATCGAATGGTCAATCGACGCATACGAAATGCCCGGTGTGGCGATGCTCAACCCCGCGCGACGCAGCACGGGCTCCATCATCACCTGATCGCAGCCGAGCGCGAGCAGCGCACGATGCATGGTCTGCGGCACATCCACTTTGCCGTCGCTGCGCATCCACACCATCTGCCTGCCGGAATCGGCTTCGGCGGAAGCCTTGTCTGGCTTGAGCATCACGGTCGGCGTGACATGGCGGATATCGAACGGCGACTGCTGCGCGTAGAAACGGGCGAACGGCGACTTGTCCGAAAACGGTTCCATCAGCTGCTTGGCGCTGGTCAGCGTCTCCGGATCCGGCACATCCTCCGGCATGGGATCGGCGAATTCCACGCCGGACTGGCCGGATTCCTGGAAGCTTGCGATTGCGGTCAGGATGGAACCCTCGGCCTGCGTGACATTCACGCGGCGGGCGGAGAACGAACGGCCATCCCTCAGCTTCTCCACGTCGAACAGCAGATCCTGGCGGATATCGCCGGGCGCCACGAAATAACCGTGGACGGAATGCGGCAAGCGGGACGGGGAAACGGTTTTGGCCGCGGCCATCAGCGACTGTGCGATGACCTGGCCGCCATACACGCGACCGGTGGGGAAGTACATGCTTTCACCGTTGATATACGTGTGGCTGCGGTATTCGGACGGGGTGCCGAGAGTCAGAACCTTCACGATATGCTCCAATGGGGTGAGGGTCTCTTGGGTCATGCTATCTCTCGATTCGACGTTGGTTCGATGGTTTGTTTCGATGCGGCCACTCTATACCGCACGTGTTACACGGTTCCGGTGCGATATGTTGTGGCGGTGTTACGGGTGCGGCGTTACAGCTGTTGTGCCGTTGCGTCCGCATATAGCCGAATGGCGGCCCTCCTCTGGGGAAGGGCCGCCATCCGCGAAGGCCGGAAGTGTGGCTCAGCCGCGCACGAGCTTCTTGTGCAGACGATGCGGACGTGCCGCATCCTCGCCCAGACGCGCGACCTTGTTCTCCTGGTAGGCCTGGAAGTTGCCTTCGAACCAGTACCACTTGGCCGGGTTCTCGTCATCGCCCTCCCACGCGAGGATATGCGTGGCGACACGGTCGAGGAACCAACGGTCGTGGGAGATGACCACGGCGCAGCCGGGGAACTGCAGCAGTGCGTTCTCCAACGATTCCAAGGTCTCCACATCAAGATCGTTCGTGGGCTCGTCGAGCAGCAGCAGGTTGCCGCCCTGCTTCAGGGTCAACGCCAGGTTCAAGCGGTTGCGCTCGCCACCGGACAGCACGCCGGTGAGCTTCTGCTGGTCGGAACCCTTGAAGCCGAAGCTGGCCACATAGGCGCGGGTCGGCACCTCGACGCCCGCCACCTCGATGAAGTCAAGGCCACCGGACACGGCCTCCCACAGATTCTTGTTCGGATCAAGGCCGGCACGGTTCTGGTCGACGTAGCTGATCTTGACGGTGTCGCCGATCTTGAGCTCGCCGCTGGTCAGCGGTTCGAGACCGACGATCGTCTTGAACAGCGTGGACTTACCGACGCCGTTCGGGCCGATCACGCCGACGATGCCGTTACGCGGCAGGGTGAAGCTCAGATCGTCGATGAGCACGCGGTCGCCGAACGCCTTGTGGATGTGCGTGGCTTCCAGCACCTGCGAACCCAGGCGCGGGCCGGCCGGAATCTGGATTTCGGAGAAGTCGAGCTTCTTGCTGTTGCGTGCCTCCTGCTCCATCTGGTCGTAACGCTCCAGACGAGCCTTGTTCTTGGCCTGACGGGCCTTCGGTGAGGAACGCACCCAGTCGAGTTCGTCCTTGAGGCGCTTGGCGAGCTTGGCATCCTTCGCGCCCTGGATCTCCATACGCTTGGCCTTGGTCTCCAGATAGGTGGAGTAGTTGCCCTTGTACGGGTACAGGTGGCCGCGGTCGACCTCGCAGATCCATTCGGCCACGTTATCCATGAAGTAACGATCGTGGGTGACGGCGATGACGGCGCCCTTGTACTGGTGCAGGAACTGTTCCAGCCACAGGATGGACTCGGCGTCGAGGTGGTTGGTGGGCTCGTCGAGCAGCAGCAGATCGGGGGCTTCGAGCAGCAGCTTGCACAGTGCCACGCGGCGGCGCTCGCCACCGGAGCACACGTTGACCGGGGTGTCCGGGTCCGGGCACTGCAGGGCGTCCATGGCCTGATCGAGCTGGGAGTCGAGATCCCAGCCGTTCGCGGCGTCGATCTCGGTCTGCAGCTTGCCCATCTCTTCCATCAGGGCGTCGAAGTCGGCGTCCGGATTGGCCATCTCCTCGCCGATCTGGTTGAAACGCGCGACCTTGTCCGCAATCGGACCGAAAGCCATCTTGATGTTCTCGCCCACGGTCTTGGTGTCATCCAGCGGCGGTTCCTGCTGCAGGATGCCCACGGTGTAGCCCGGGGTGAGGGTGGCCTCGCCGTTGCTCACGGTTTCCAGGCCGGCCATGATCTTCAGCAGCGTGGACTTGCCCATGCCGTTGGGGCCCACCACGCCGATCTTCGCGCCCGGCAGGAAGCTCAGGGTCACGTCGTCGAGAATCACGCGATCGCCGAAGGCCTTACGGGCCTTGATCATCTGATATACAAATTCAGCCATGTGAAGTAGTAATCCGTTCTGAACGTTGAAATTCCAGTGTTTTGTGTGCCCTGCGGTCTGCTATGCATGGAATGGGAGGACGTGTCCTGTTCGTCGCGGCCCGCGTCGCGTCATTCCACCTCAAGGCACGGCAAAGTACCTTGAGGATTATCCCACATGCCGTCTACACGCCGCCGATGGTGTGGCGGCGGGGCTTCGCCGCTGTATGGATATGGGAATGCGACGGGAAAGCGACGGGAGCATGACGGGAATCCTCGGTGGCGCGCTGGGCTTCAGATGATCACGCCGTCGCAGTGATCGATCTCATGCTGGATGATCTGCGCGGTGAACCCGGTGAACGCGGCATGATGCTCACGGAACCTGCGATCGCAATACGTGACCTCGATACGCTGATGGCGTACGGTCCGGCGCTCGCCCCTGAGCGACAGGCATCCTTCGGCGGTATCGTACGCGCCGTCCGCCGCCGTGATACGCGGATTGAACATGACGGTGATACGCCCGCCAAGCTCCTCATCCACGAACGCGATGATGCGCTTCGACACTCCGATCATATTGGCGGCCATACCGACGCACCCCTCGCGATGCGCGTCAAGCGTGTCCTTGAGATCCGCCGCCACCGCACGATCCTTGTCGGTGTCACGCGCATCCTCGGACGGCTGGCTCAGGAACGGGATCGAAGTCATGATTGCACGCTGCATGCGCATCCTTTCCATGGTGTCGCGGCGCTCAAACGCCGCACGGTTCCGACATCATCACATCCTATGGCAGGTTCTGGCCGTGGCCGGCGGACAAGAGCGCCCGGTCGCGGCTAGCCTGCCAGTCCGGAGGGGCAGGCGGGAATCGTGACACGGAACGAGTCGATTGAATTGTCGATCCGCGCGGCCGGCCGATGCTCGCTGCGCAGCATCGCCTCGATGCGGCGGTAGCCGGTGCCGTTGTCGCGCAACACCATGCCATCGCCCGGGTAAGGGACGGAACGCAGCAGGGAGAACAGGAACGGGTTGCGCGTGGAACTGGAGACGGGATGCTTCATCGTATGCTTCGTCACCGCACCGAACAGGCCACCCGGATTGGTGATTTCGATACGATCCGGGAACATGTCGACATGCACCGGCGTGCCCACCGCGTCAGGCGAGTAATCACGGTGGATGAGCGCGTTGGAGATGGTTTCGCGCAGCACCGCCTTCAGATACGGCGGACGTACGGCATCCACGCCGATCGTGCCGACGCTCCAATCCATAAGCGTATCGACCGCATCGGCGACCATGGTCGGAATCGGGCCCACGAACACCGCCGTACGCACCAGCTCACGCCCGGTGGAGAACACCTCATCACGCGAAATGCCGGGAAACAATGCGGCCGAAATATTCAATCTCGGGTAGCAACGCTGCGGATAGCGGCCGAGCGCGAGCAGACCGGCCAACGTGGGGCGTGTCGTCGAATCGTCATCGCGCCCCAGCACGCGCAGATCCAACAGCATCTCCTCATCGTTCAGGCCTTCGAATACGCGACGATGGGCGTTGCGCTCATTGCTAAGCAACGCCCGCACCAGATTAGGGGACAGATCCTCCGGCGTGGCATCCGCGACGATGACGACGTCATGCTCCGGTTGACGCTGCTCCTCCAACAGACGATCCACCTCATAGGTGGTCATGCGCCGATCGCCGTCGCCCGTACGGATATACGAACCGTTATATGGTCCGGCTGCGGTGAAATAGCAGGGTTTCTCGCGTGGCAGCATCTCATCGACCACGGCGAACACCAGATTCGCGCCCTCGAACGGGCACGTCACGATGATCGGGCGCACCGTGGGCGTGAGCTTCTCGCAAGCCTGGCTGAGCGCCTCCTGCATGGAACGCGCATTGAATCCCTCCACCGGCGTGAACCCGTTCTTCTCGCTCAAACCGAGGATGATATAGCCGCCGTTGCCGTTCGAAAACGCCGACAACGTGTCGGTGATGGTGGTGCTGATATTGTGCGCGCATTCCTTGACCTCGCACTGCTGCGTGTCGTTGCCGATGATGCGCATGAGGCGTATCAGCTCGGCCATCTTGGCCGTATAGTCATCATTGTCCATAATCCGCCGCCTTGCCGTATATATGTTCCCCAGCATACTGCGCCGCCGCGCGTGCGTGGCGCTCGCGGATTCCGCACTGTAGGAAGCGAACGGCGCTGCGCGGATGGGCGGCATATCATAGCACGTTGGAAGAGGAACCTGAAGAGAGGACCATGCGGTCGTGAACGAAGCGCTGTGCATCCGGAACGTGAAATCACTCGGTTCCGACGAGCCGATGGACATGGTGATCCGCGAAGGGCGGATCGAAAGTATAACGCCGGAAATCCCGGAAAACGGGCGTGATCTGCCGGTATTCGACGCCGAAGGCATGTGGGTCATTTCCGGCTTGTGGGACTGCCATACGCATTTTACGCAATGGTCGTACACGTTGGGACGGCTCGATCTGATCAGCGCCCGCAGTGCGCACGAGGCGATGGTGATGCTGCGGCGTCATCTTGACGATCTGCGTGCCGAGGGGCGGCTCAGCCCCGACCGTTATGTGGTGGGCATGCGGTTCCGTCATTCGCTGTGGGCCGATGACGAACAGCCCACGCTCGCCGCCATCGACGAAATTGCAGGCGATCAGCCCGTGGCGTTGTCCAGCGCCGACATGCATTGCGGCTGGGTGAATTCCGCCGCCGCACGCAAACTCGGCGTACAGGTGGTGGAGTCCGGGCTTGTGGGCGAGCTGGAATGGTTCGACGCCTACTGCAAGCTCGATGATGCGCCCGGAGCCACCGAAGAGTTGGATCGCTTGCTGCGCAACGCCGAACTCGATGCCGCGGGCAAGGGCGTCGTCGGCGTACGCGATTACGAGATGGCCGAGAACATCGACACATGGATCGGTCGATTCGGCAGGGGCATCAACGGTTTGCGCGTTCGGGCCGGCGTGTATCCGGAACGCCTGCAGCAGGCCATCAACGACGGTTGGCATACGGGTGACGAACTGCCGGGGAGTGACGGGTTGGGGCACGTCGGCGCGATGAAGCTCATTTCCGACGGTTCGCTGAACACCAGATCCGCCTACTGTTCCACGCCGTATTCGGGTATCGATCCGGAAACCTTCGGCACGATGAGCTATACGCCCGAGCAGATTGAATCCTACATGTTCGTGGCGGCGCGCCACGGTTTCGACATCGCCTGCCATGCCATCGGCGATGAGGCGAACACCATTGTGCTGGATTGCGCCGAACGTTCCAAGGCGCATGGCTCCATCGAGCACGCCCAGATGCTCAAGCCCACCGATATCCCGCGTTTGGCCAAACTGGGGCTTGCCGCGAGCATCCAGCCGCAGCATGCCATGGATGATCGTGATGTCATCGCCCGGTTCTGGGCGAATCCGGCTGGTGTTCCCTACGCGTTCAAGGCGCTGCATGACGCCGGCACGCGTCTGCTTATGGGCTCGGATGCGCCCGTGGCGCCGCTCGACCCGTGGATGGCCATCTCCGCAGCGGTGTTCGGCACGGAAAGTTCGGATCGTGAGCCGTTCCAGCTGGAGCAGTGCCTTGATTTCGATACGGCGTTGGCTTCGTCCACGGCTGTTGGCCGTACGGGGTTGGCGGTGGGCGATGCTGCCGATCTGGTGTTGTTGGATCGTGATCCGTCCCGAGTGACTTCACCTGAGGGGATGCAGGCGATGCCGGGGCATGTGCAGGCGACCATGCTCGCCGGGCGGTGGACTTTCCGGAGGTGAGCGCCGGAAGTGAGCGCCGGAGACGGGTGCTTATTCGTGGGCGGGCGAGCCGGTGGCTTGCCCGCCCACGCTGTTGCCGTTGATGGTGGCGCGGCGGATGACCAGGATATGTGGCTTATGGGCTTTGGCGGTTTTCCGATTGGCCCGGATGTCAGGTGCTGACGGTTGCCGGTATCCGGTCGTTGACGGTTGTCGGTAGCCGGGTGCGGTTGTGCGCGGGGCGCGTGCGAACTGCACGCAACCCGGCTCATTTCGGGGCGAGACCCATGCGTATGCAAGGGCGACGAGGTGCGGACGCGTTCAAAAAGAGGGTAACTCGCTTATATATGGCGGATTCGGCGACTCGGATTGTGTCAGGTGGCTTATATATGGCATGGAAAACGAAATATCCCGGGTATGAACCGCGCGGTTTCGCGGCTCATACCCGGGATATCCGGGAATGGGCGCCATATATAAGCCACTTGGTTGTTGCGCAACGGCTGAATCTGCCATCTATAAGCAAGATAGGCGGGCTAAGTGCGGCGCAAACGAGAAACCGCCTCGTCGCGCGCGGTGCGAGCGGCGAGGCGACGGGCTAAGGCGGCGGTCGAACGGCTTTTACTCCTGCACGGCGGCCAACGCCTGATCGAGATCGGCGATGATGTCATCGGCGTTCTCGATGCCGCAGCTCAGGCGCACCAGGTCGATGCCGACGCCGGCCTCCTCGAGCTGTTCCTCGGTGAGCTGACGATGCGTGGTGCCCGCCGGGTACAGCGTGCAGCTGCGCGCATCGGCCACATGGGTGGCGATGGAGACCATCTTCAGATGGTCGAGGAACGAGGAGACCTTCTCGCGTCCGCCGGGCACGCCGAAGGAGATCACGCCGCACGTGCCGTTCGGCATGTACTTGAGCGCCAGCTCATGGTATTTGTCGCCTTCCAGCCCGGGGTAGCTCACCCAGCTCACGCGCGGGTCGGCGTTGAGCCATTCGGCCACTTTCTGCGCGTTGGCGCAGTGGCGTTCCATGCGCACGCCCAACGATTCCATGTGCATGCCCATGATCCAGGAGTTGATCGGCGCGGGCGTGGACCCGAAGTCGCGCATGAGCTGCGCGGTGGCCTTGGTGATGTAGGCCGCCTTGCCGAATTCGGTGGCGTAGGTGACGCCGTGGTAGGACTCGTCGGGGGTGGTCAGGCCGGGGAATTTGCCGGCGTGGGCCATCCAATCGAAGTTGCCGGAGTCCACGATCGCGCCACCCACGCAGGAGCCGTGGCCGTCCATGTATTTGGTGGTGGCGTGGGTCACGATGTCGACGCCGTATTCGAACGGGCGGCAGTTGATCGGAGTGGGGAAGGTGTTGTCGACGATCAGCGGCACGCCGTGGCGGTGTGCGGCGTTCGCGAACTTTTCGAAGTCGAGCACGATGAGCGCCGGGTTGGAGATGGATTCGCCGAACACGGCTTTGGTGTTCGGGCGGAACGCGGCTTCGAGTTCCTCTTCGGTGCAGTCGGGGCTGACGAAGGTGCATTCGATGCCCATCTTGCGCATGGTGACATTGATGAGGTTGAAGGTGCCGCCGTAGATGGCGGAGGATGCGACGATATGGTCGCCGTTGTTGCAGATGTTGAACAGGGCGAAGAAGTTCGCCGCCTGCCCGGAGGAGGTGAGCATGGCGGCCGCACCGCCTTCCATTTCGCAGATCTTCGCGGCGACGGTGTCGTTGGTCGGGTTCTGCAGGCGGGTGTAGAAGTAGCCGGATTCCGAGAGGTCGAAGAGTCGGCTCATCTGTTCGCTGGACCGGTATTTGAAGGTGGTGGCCTGGATGATCGGCGGGGTGCGGGATTCGCCGTTGCCCGGCTGATAGCCGCCTTGCACGCAGGTGGTGTCGATGTGTTCGTTCATTGGTGCTCCTTTTGGGCTCTTCCTTGCGTCAGTGCTGCGGATAAAACACACATACTCTAGCATCAGTGTGTCGATTCGTTGATTTTCCCGGCGAAACACCGAAAGTAAAACGAATTGACAAAGATAGGTAATTCATTTTATTATGTATCGCAAGACGGGACGAACCCGCCGGAAGCACAACAGGCAAAACGCTTGCAAAGGTAAAGCCGTAAAGCAAAGGAGCAACCCATGGGTCTGTGGGACATTGACAAGATTCCGTACGTCGGCCGCGAACAGGGGCCGAAGGAAGGCTTGGCCTTCCACTACTACGATGCCGACCGCGTGGTCGCCGGCAAGAAGATGAAGGACTGGCTGCGCTTCGGCGTCGCCTGGTGGCACACCTTCGATCAGGAACTCGTCGATCCGTTCGGCACCGGCACCGCCCAGCGCCCGTGGTACGGCAAGTACTCCAACGCCGAGGACGAGGCTCTGGCCAAGGTCGATTACGCTTTCGAATTTTTCCAGAAGCTCGGCGTCGAGTACTTCTGCTTCCACGACCGCGACATCGCCCCCGAAGGCGACACCCTTCGCGAGACCAACAAGAACCTGGACAAGGTCGTCGACAAGATCGAGGAGAACATGAAGGCCACCGGCATCAAGCTGCTGTGGAACACCTCCTCCCTGTTCACCAACCCGCGCTTCGTCTCCGGCGCCTCCACCTCCCCGTTCGCCGACATCTACGCCTATGCCGGTGGCCAGCTGAAGCACTCCTTGGAGATCGCCAAGCGCCTGGGCGCCGAGAACTACGTGTTCTGGGGCGGCCGTGAAGGCTACGAGAACCTGTGGAACACCCAGATGAAGCGCGAGCAGGAGCACATGGCCAAGTTCTTCCACATGTGCCATGAGTACGCTCAGGAGATCGGCCTGGACGCCCAGTTCCTGATCGAGCCGAAGGCCAAGGAACCGACGATGCACCAGTACGACTTCGATGCGTCCACCGCCATCGCCTTCCTGAAGACCTACGACATCGACTTCATGAAGCTGAACCTCGAAGGCAACCACGCCAACCTGGCCGGCCACACCTACCAGCATGAGATCCGCACCGCCCGCGAAGCCGGCGTGCTCGGCTCCCTGGACGCCAACCAGGGCGACAAGCTCATCGGCTGGGACATGGACGAGTTCCCGACCGACCTGTACGAGACCTCCACCGTCATGTGGGAGGTCCTCGCCGCAGGCCAGATCGGCCCCCACGGTGGTCTGAACTTCGACGCCAAGCCGCGCCGTACCTCCTTCTACGCCGAGGATCTGTTCCGTTCCCACATCGCCGGCATGGACGCCTTCGCCGCCGGCCTGCTGGTCGCGGCCAAGATGCACGAGGACAAGTTCATCGAGAACCTGCAGGCCGAGCGCTACAGCTCCTACGATTCCGGCATCGGCGCGACCGTCGAGGACGGCACCGCGACCCTGGCCTCCCTGGAGGAGTACGCTCTGGACATCCCGCAGGCCAAGCTCATCGAGGCCACCAAGTCCGATCATCTGGAGTCCGTCAAGGCCACCATCAACAACTATATGATCGACGCATTGGCCGAGGCGTGAGTCGAAATCGAGCAATGGTTGGGTGCGCGTAGCGCTCCGAAATTGCCGGGGCGGGCGTGGCCCAACAAGGAGTTCTTCGCTAGGACTCCTGACTTATCGCTGGATTAAACAGCGAGGCTCGGTTGCACAAGGCTGAATATGGTGTGTCGGAGCGTCGGTGCTCCGGCACACCACATATTTTCACCTCATCCTTCCTTAAAGTTCCTTCGCATACAAGTCGTCTGCCGGCTATGTCGTCGGTAGGCGACTTGTATGTGTTATGAAAGCAAGTCGAGAATTCCAACTATTCGCAATGATACGATGTGGAAAAGCGTTTCTGAATAAGGTGTATTTATGACCGCGACTATTACCATTACCAATCCCATTCTTAGTGGAATGTATCCTGATCCGAGTTGGATTTGGGATGATGAGTTCCAGCGAATTGTGTTGGTGACTTCTACTTTTGAGCTTGTCCCAGGTCTTCCCATTTACGTTTCCGAGGATATGACGTGCTGGAAGCATGTGTCGAATGTGATAGATGCTGACTTGGCAAGGCGCCTGCTTATTCCTTTCGTGGATGATTCGGGCGGCGTCTATGCGCCGACGCTGCGCAGGATTCATGGCAAATATGTGATTGCATGCACCATTGCCCGTCTTGATGATCGCCGTGCTATGGAAGGTGGTTGCACAGAAAGCGAGCTGATGCGGTTCCACGCCGCGGAGGGCAATTTTATTCTTGAAGCGGATTCTATCGAAGGGCCATGGCGTGGCCCGTTCTGGATTGAGGGCGCTGAAGGCATCGATCCAGACATATTCGAGGACGGGGATGGCAACGTGTACTGGACCCAGACCCGTCCTGCGGTCAATCCGCAATGGGAAGGCCAGACCGAGGTCTGGACCCAACGCATTGATCCGGAGACTTGGACTTTTGTCGATGACGGTCTTCCTGCGGGATCGGGCAAGACGGTAATATGGCGCGGATACGGTGTGGAATCGGTGTGGGCTGAAGCGCCGCATCTCTATCGCGTGGGTGATTATGTGTATCTGATGACCGCCGAGGGGGGCACCAGTTTCGAACATAGTGAAATGGCCATGCGCATCTATGCGCCGCATGGACTGCTTCGGGCGTTCGAAGCTTACGAACGGGAAGCATCCGAATCGGGTGAGTGCATTCCGCAGGTTCGTGACGGGGAACGCTGCTATCTTGGCACCGCAATCCGTGCCTTCCATGCGGATAAGAAGAACCCGATTCTCACCCACCGACATCTGGGTTTGTCGGAACCGCTGCAATGCGTGGGACATGCGGACCTGTTGCTTCATCCGGAACTGGGATGGTGGCTGGTGTGTCTCGGCGTGAGGGAGACGCGGGGAAAGCATGACGGCGAATTATTGAGCTACTTGGGAAGGGAGAGCTTTGTCGCTCCGGTATCCTGGGAACATAATCCGGCCGATTGGAAGCTGGACGGCAACGGTGCATTAGATACGCATGAGGGTGACCCCGGATGGCCAGTGACTTGCGCTGGTCTTGGCCGCTTGGCCGACGAGATCACGGTTACTACTGAAGACGATGGCATCACCATCGAGCCTAGGGTGAAATCCTCACTCGCCGGTGACATGGAACCTGCGCTGGTGGATGTGGCTGATGGCTCGACGAACGGTGTGGTGGTGCGCGACGAGCGTGATGTCAGCTACCGCAGAATAGCGAAACTGCCGACGCTCATGCCGATTCCCATGTCCGGTTCTTTAGTGATCCGGCAGAATTCCACGCATTACGCGGTGTTTTCGATGCGCGGCACGGATGTGCGCTACGAGATGGTGAATGGAGACGATTCGCAAGCTGGGTCTGTTGCCGTCGTACAGGCTGACGGAGTGCGTCCGGCGGTACTTTTCGACGACAACCGCTTGTCGGTCATCGTGGCTGGCGTGCATGGTCCGGTTGATTCTGCGACGTTCGTGCGTCAGGGGCAGGTTCTGCTGAGTGTCGATGCTCGTTTCCTCAGCACCGAATGGGCCGGTGGGTTCGTCGGTTGCATGGCTGGCTTCAGGGCATAGATTCTACGGAGTTCCAGGATGGTTCACTGCTGGTGTTCCGACGGGCCGTCTTAGAGCGAGGTGAAAACGGGTCGAAAGGCTAGGAGCGCTGTGTTCTCCCTCCGGTTGTGCCTGTGAGTTTGCCCCGCTGATTAACCCTCGAGTTGCTGTGTGCTGTTGCGTACCACTAGCGATGTCGGCATGATGATGTGCGGTTGGATCACGTCGTCGGTGAGCGCCTCGACCAGCATACGTACGGCGGCCCTTGCCATGTCTTGGAGCGGCTGTCGTACGGTGGTCAGCGCCGGGCCGAGGAATGCGGCAGTCTGCACATCGTCGAATCCGACCACGGATACATCCTCGGGAATACGTAATCCCAGCTGCCTTGCCGCCTCGTAGACGCCCATGGCCTGCAGATCGCTGCCGGCGAAGATTGCGGTCGGACGATTCGGTCGTTCCAACAGGGAGATGGACTGTGCGTAACCGCCGGCAGTGGTGAAATCGCCTTCGGTGATAAGTTCGGGATCGGCTTCGATTCCATGTTCCGCAAGCGCTGATGTATATCCGTCCAGACGTGCTTTGGAACACATCATTTCCTCCGGTCCGGTGATGATGCCTATGCGGGTATGTCCGAGTGCGAGTAGATGCCTGGTGGCGATTACGCCTCCGGTCCAGTTGTCCGCATGCACTGACAACGTGTCCAGATCCGGATTTCCGAATGGGTCGAACAGAACGAAGGGAATGCCTCTAGAATGCAACTTGTTCCGTTCGATACGTGTCAGGTTCGAGAAAACGAGGATGGCGCCGTTCACCTGCCTGCGAAGCATGTTGTCGATCCAGGATGAGTCCGGGTGCTGCCGATTGCCACCTTCGGTGGTGATGATGCTCAGATCGTGTTGTTTGGCTTCGCGGATGGCTCCGCGTAACACTTCAAGAGCCCAGACATTATCGAAATCTTGGAACACGATTTCGATAATTCGTTGGTTTTTCGCGCCTGTCGCTTTACGGGAATACCCATACCGTTTCAACATCGTGTTGATGGTTTGCCGCGTCTCTTCGGAAACGTCGGCTCTGCCGTTGAGCGCCTTGGATACGGTGGAAAGGGAATAACCGGTCTCTTTAGCTATGTCAGAGAGTCGTACCGTAGCTTTCTTTGCCGTATTGCGCATGAGTCACTCCTTCTTCATGTTCATCATATCCGAAAATGCGAACGAAAGTTTCGGTTTGCGTTTTTCGAAACTTTCGATATGTTGGAAATGCTTAAAAACGTTGTAAAATCAACGAAAAATAATTAGTTTTCTGATTTTACAAAAAACTTGACTTTGTGTGATTTGTTTCGGTAGTCTATAGGTACAACGAAAACGAAATGGAAATTTTCGAAGGGAGTCAAAGGCTGATTCTCTGTCTGCCAGGGGAGCTGCAGCAGCATTCGTTGCGGTCATGCTCCCCGATTCGACCCATTCGAGAGAAATTCCTGTCGTTGCCAGCATTTTGTCGATGATGATTTGGTCAATAAGGAGAAGACAATGAAGTTCAAAACCATTGCAGCTGCCGCTCTTGCGGTGGCGACCATGTTGGGCATGGGTGCCTGCGGCTCCAGCACTGGTGCCAAAGACGATAAGACCATTACGTTCTGGCATAACGCAACAGCTGGTGAAGGCAAGCAGTATTGGGAGGATCTGGCCAAGGCGTTTGAGAAGAAGACTGGTGTCAAGGTTCAGATTCAGGCCATCCAGAACGAGGATTTCGAAGGCAAGCTGACTACCGCTATGCAGGATCCCGCCTCCGGCCCGGATGTGTACATGACCCTTGGTGGTGCCAAGACCAAGGACATGGTTGATGCCGGCCAGGTAATGGATATTTCTGATAAGATTAGCGATACCGTCAAAAAGCAAATGTCTTCCTCATTGGATTCCATGTCTTATGACGGCAAGGTCTATGCCGTTCCGGTCGCTGCCCAGCCTGGTGGCATCTGGTATTCCAAGGATTTGTTCAAGCAGGCTGGCATCGATGCCGCGCCGACCACTTTCAGCGAGCTGAAGACCGATGTGCAGAAGCTTCGCAGCGCTGGCATTGATCCGATCGCACTCGGCGGCAAGGATGCTTGGCCGGTCGGTCACTGGTACTACTGGTTGTCCATGCGCGAATGCTCTCCGAAGGCCTACGCCAAGGGCGTTAATGACAAGGACTTCTCCGACTCCTGCTGGGTCAAAGCCGGAGATGATCTGAAGGATTTGTTGGATGCGAATGCTTTTAACGAAGGATTCCTCACCACGACGGCCCAGCAGGGCGCCAGCTCGTCCGCAGGTCTGCTGGCCAATCATAAGGCTGCGATGGAGCTCATGGGCACATGGGAGCCTGGAGTTCTCAAGGACCTGACTCCGGACAAGAAGCCAATGGCTGACCTTGGCTTCTTCGCCTTCCCGACCGTGGACGGAGGAAAAGGCGAGGAAGGTGCTTTGATGGGCGCTGTGACCGGTTTCGCTGTCAATCCCGAGGCTCCGGACGCTGCTGTTGATTTCGTCAATTTCATGGCTGAGAAATCAAATCAGGAGAAATACGCCACTGCGTTCAGCACCATTCCGGCTTCCGTCGAAGCTTACGATGCGGTTACCGATGAAAATCTTAAGGGCATCATCGAAGCTATGAAAAAGTCCGATGGCATGCAGCTGTGGATGGATACCGCTCTCGGCGGAAATATTGGCAACGCTCTTAATTCCGGAGTGGTGAATCTGCTTTCCGGACAGGGGACTTCGGCTGACATCGTCAAGGCGATGAAGGACGCAGCGACCAAGGGCTGACAGTGAACATGGCTGGTTGAAGGCCAAAGGAGGGTGGATAGACAGATATTCATCCACCCTCCTTCCTATTCGAGAAACGTATCTGGTAGTGGAGAAAACCATGTCGAGTACAAGCAAAGACGCGGTGACGCTGCGCGCTAAGCGGTCCAAGAAACCGTCCGATGGCAAAACGCGTCGTAATGTTGAGATTTTCGTACTGTCCGCACCTGCGATTCTTCTGTTCGTCTGCTTTGTGATTCTGCCTATCGTCTTGGGTGCTTATTACGGCTTCTATCAGTGGAAGGGTTACGGACTTCCCTCCAAGACAGGTAAATTCGTTGGTTTCCAGAACTACATCACAGCGCTTAAGGATCCCGCGTTCCAGGCGGCAATTCTGCATACCTTCGAGGTCGTGATCGGCTCGTTGGTCATCCAGGCTCCGCTTGCCATCCTGTTCGCATTGCTGCTGAACCAGAAGTTCAAGGGGCGTGGTCTCATCCGCACCCTCATCTTCGTGCCGTATGTCGTTTCCGAGGTCATCGTCGGCACAGGATGGAGCCTGTTGCTACAGAAGAAGGGCGCCATCAATGAGATTCTGGCCAACTTCGGCATCAATGGTCCCGATTGGCTGGCCGACCCGAAAATCGCTATTTGGACGCTGCTGTTGCTGATCAGCTGGAAATACGTCGGTTTCGCCGTAATTCTGATGCTCGCCGGCATGCAATCCATTCCCGATGAACTGTATGAAGCAGCCAGAGTGGATGGGGCGAGTTTCTGGCAGATGCAGAAAAGCATCACGTTGCCGTTGCTTGCTCCGACGTTGCGGATCTGGGTGTTCCTTTCCATGATTGGCTCTCTGCAGCTTTTCGATCTGGTCTATATCGTGTGGGGCAAGTATGTGTCGACCACCGCTGGTGTGTCCACCATGGCCACCTACATGGTGCGTGAAGGTCGTGGAGCCGGCAACTATGGCTATGGTTCCGCCGTTGCTCTGATCATCTTCGTGATCTCTTTGATCATCGCACTCGTCTATCAGAAGTTCGTGCTGAACCGTGACTTGGACGGTGCTGTTACTGAACAGAAAGAAGCCGAGAAGCGTGCCAGAAAGCGCGCAAAAGAAGTGCAGCATCGTGAGGTTGCTGCCCTGGCAAGTGAGGTGAAGTGATGACTGCCGCAACAATCGCAGAACATTCCAACAAAAGCGAGTACAGCAAGAAGAATGGTTACCGTAAGTCATCCAAGACGCCATGGGGCAACCCAATCGTCTACTTCTTCTCCCTGGTGCTTGTGGCCATCTGCATCACTCCGGTGTTGTACATTATCTTCGGCGGTTTCCGTACCAATTCGCAGATCACCAACCATCCGTCCGGGATGCCGAACCCATGGGTCCCCGACAACTACAAGACGGTCTTCGAAAGTGATATCTTCTGGACGGAACTGAAGAATTCTACCATCGTGGGTATCGCCACCATGGTAGGCGTCGTGGTGCTTAGCATCATGGTGAGCTTTGTCATCGCCCGATACAAATTCCGCTATGCGCCGCTTATGTACGCGTTGTTCTCTGCTGGTCTCATGTTCCCGATGACCGTTGGCATTACACCTTTGTATCTGCTGATTCGCAATCTGGGTCTGGCCAACTCCCTGTGGGGTCTGATCCTTCCGCAAATTGCCTTCGGACTTCCTCAGACCATCATCATCTTGGTGCCGTTCCTACAGTCGATTCCTAATGAGCTTGAGGAGGCCTGTCTTCTCGATGGATGCTCCCGCCTTGGCTTCTTCTGGCGCATGGTCATTCCGCTGTCCATGCCTGGCGTGGCCACCACTGGAATCCTCACCTTCGTGGGAAGCTGGAATGCCTACATGCTGCCGCTGTTCGTGCTCAGTGATGCCAACAAGTACACATTGCCACTTGGCGTACAGATGTTCAGCTCCGAACACTCCGTTGACACCGCACAGGTGTTGGCCTTCACCTCTCTGGCTATGATTCCGGCCCTGATCTGTTTCACCATCTTCCAGAAGAAGATCGTCGGCGGCCTGACAGGTGCGGTCAAGGGCTGACGGAATGTGACAACCCACGCCCGGAAGATGTTCCTTTCCGTCTTCCGGGCTTCATCTCTTATGCAAGAGGTACATTATGAAGATTTCCAACCCGGTGCTCACCGGTTTTCACGCCGATCCTTCAATGATTCGCGTCGGTGATACTTATTACATTGCCAATTCCACTTTCGAATGGTTTCCAGGCGTTCGCCTGCATGAGTCCAAGGACCTGGTGCATTGGAACATTCTTCCAAGCCCGTTGAGCCGGTCCAGTCAGCTTGCTATGAGAGGAAACCCCTCTTCGGGAGGCATCTGGGCTCCTGACCTAAGCTATGCGGATAACAAATTCTGGTTGATCTACACTGATGTCAAGGTGGTCAATGGTGCATTCAAGGATTGCACTAATTATTTGGTCACCGCCGAGGACATCCACGGGCCATGGAGCGAGCCGGTTCGCATCAACGGGGTCGGTTTTGACGCCAGCCTGTTCCATGACGACGACGGCCGCAAATACCTGGTGCAGCAGACATGGGATTTCCGTGAATACCACCACCAGTTCGACGGCATCACATTGACGGAATTCGACGTCGACACCATGAAGCTCAAGCCAGAAACGGCCCGCACCATCTGGGATGGCACTTCGGTGAAGCTCACCGAAGGTCCCCACCTATACAAGAAGGATGGTTGGTACTACCTGTTTGCCGCAGAAGGCGGCACGGTGTATGAACATCAGGAATCTGTGGCGCGTTCCCGTACCCTTGACGAATACTCCTTCGAAGTTATGCCGAATGGCCCGTTCATCGGTAACTTCGACACTCCTGACACCTATTTGCAGAAGCAAGGCCATGGAGCGTTGGTGGACACCCCGTCCGGCGAGTGGTATTACGCCTCCCTATGCGGTCGTCCGTGGCGTCATGATACCGAACCGGCCCATGGCACCCGCGGATGGTGCACACTCGGACGCGAGACCTCCATCCAGAAAGTCGAATGGGATGAGGACGGTTGGCCGCGCGTGGTCGGAGGTCACGGCGGACAGCGTTACGTTGATGCTCCGAAAGATGCCATCGAGACTGTGGCCCCCGCGACGCGTGACGAACATGATGAGTTCGATTCCGGCGAGCTCGGGCTGAATTGGAACACTCTACGCGTCCCGTTCACCGACGCCATGGGCACGGTGGGTGGTGGCAAACTGGCATTGCGTGGTCAGGGCTCGCTGTGCAACCTGTTTGACTTGTCTCTTGTGGCTCGTCGCTGGCAGGCATTTGATTTCGACGCCGAAACCAAGGTGCGTTTCGATCCGAAGAATTACATGCAGATGGCAGGCCTGACCAACTATTACGATGACCTATGCTGGTCATGGGCGTTTATCACTTGGGATGAGAAACGTCACGCAAGGGTCATCGAAGTGGCTCAGAACGATTTCAACCAATATACGTCGTTCCTCAAGGATGACGCCATCGTAGTGCCCGAAGATGCTGAGGCGGTATGGCTGCGCACCAAGGTTCGCACGGAATACTATTCCTACGAATATTCCTTTGACGGAGAACATTTCACCGAGATTCCGGTCAAGCTCGATGCGAAGATCCTGTCCGACGATTACGTGAACCAACGTTACGGCGGCTTCTTCACCGGCGCGTTCGTGGGACTTGCCTGCGTCGATCTGTCCGGCTACGACGCGCAGGCCGAATTCGACTACTTCGACTATCGGGAGCTTTCCGATAACCAGTAGACAGTGCCGGCTGGCGACAGAGCGTCCGCCGTCAGCCGGCATACTCGACGGGATTGAATTCTATGGGCAATGAGGAGCGGACGAGCATGGTTTTGCAATTGCCGAAACTGCTTGACGACGGTTGCGTGCTGCAGGCCGGTGCGACCATACATATCTGGGGTGCCGGCGACCCTGGACGCGGCGTGCTGGTACGCCTCGATGGCAAGGATCGGACTACGCGGGTGGGGGACGACGGCTCATGGAGTGTGCCGTACGGTCCGATCAAAGCAGGCGGACCGTACGATTTGACGGTGCGTTATGAGGACGGAACCGAATGCATCTCGCGCCAATGCTATGCGGGAGAAGTGTTCCTGTGTTCGGGACAGTCGAACATGGAACTGCCCATGGCTTGGGTGCGTGCGGACTATCCGCTGGAGTGGAATCGTGAGCCTGACCCATTGCTGCGGCAATACAAAGCGATTCCCGATTGTGACTTCAACGGTCCTCGCAGCGATCATGACCATGCGTTCTGGCAGGGGTGCGATGCGGAAAACCTTGGAGATTTCTCCGCGCTCGCCTATTTCTTCGGACGCAGGATCCGTCAGTGGCTGAATGTGCCCGTCGGCCTGTTGAACGTTTCATTGGGTGGATCGCCGATTGAATCCTGGATGGATGCCGACGCATTGCGGGCGTTCCCCGAAGCGCTCGCTGATCTTGAGCCGTATCTTGGCGATGGCGTGGCGTCGAAGAAAAGCCGCGATTCCGTTGCCGAACGGGACCGGTGGTACCAAGCGCTTGGATACGAGGCTGTGGCCGATGCCCACCATGAATGGCTGCCATTGATCGCGTGGGACTGTCCGGAATCCAAGAATGTCGAGCCGCGCGACGTGGCATGGCATGACATACGCCTGCCTGGATGGTACAAGGATCGCGGACTTGCCGGTTTCCGCGGCGAGATTACCATGAGAAAAACCGTGTTCCTGCCTCCGTCGGATGCGGGGAAGCCCGCCCTATTTGTTTATGTGTGATAAAGAAGTAATAGAAGTGTAAAAAATTTTGCCGTTCCTATCCGGCACTTGCGCAGGGTGTCGGATAGGTCGGGCTTTATTCTTCGGGCAAGTCAATCTTGCCTACAAAGCTGTAATAAATATCAATGCGCTGGCGGCGTACTTCGTTCTCGTCATACTCACATTCATAAACAACGATTTTCTCCACCATTTCACGCAAAAGAGTGTGTGTCAGTTCTTCGATAGAAAGGTACTTGCGGACAACGCTCATAAACTTTTCAGCGTTTACCGTGGCTTCCTGTGCCTTGTCCAGTTCGCCCTGCAGGGCGGCGGCTCTGTCTTTCAGTTCCCGCTGCTCGGCTTCGTAGTCTGCGGACATTTGTTTGAATGTTGCCAACAGCTTCACCCACTTTCTGCAAGACTTCAAACTTCAAGGCGGCAAGGTCAGCTTCCCGACTGCGGCAAGCAGTTCATCATTGACCGGGGACACGGTAACAATGGGGCGTATGGTTGCCCGTGTAATGGCTTGCCGGATAAATTCAGACTGGCTCATACCATAAGGGGAAAGCCGGGCGGCAAAGTCGGCGTATTCTTCCTCGGTCAGCCGGGTTTTGATTACCCGGCTGCGGTGGGGCGTGTTGTATCGTTTCGGCATGGTTATAACCTCCTTTCGTTTGCCGCATGACAGCGGCAGGGATAAGCGGCAAAAGCCGCATAAGCAGGGTTTGGGGAAGGCACTCCCCAACAAGATTCCCGCAAGGACAAAATGAGCGAACAGCGAAATTTGGTACTGCGGTAGAATCTTGCTCTCCGTGACTGCAAACTTTCTCTCACTTCCGTCCGCCACTTTTTTGGAAAACTGCAACCACAAAAGTTTGTTTCTCTTTTTCTGCTACTACTAATCCTGTAAAGGGCATTCCTGCCCGCTTTCGCTAAAATGACACCGGACGCAGTGGTTTCTACCCGGTGTTGGAGAAATCCTTTCTCTTTGCCCTCTACTACGGGTAAATGCTCCAAATGCCAAACACCAGGGCAGAAAAATTCCCTCCTCGCTTACTACTACAACCGGCAGGGGGCAAAATGGCCGGGAGCGGAGCCGGACAACAAAAAAAGCAGTAAATCTTTTTCAAGACTTACTGCTTTCGCTGGCCGCGTCGGTGGCGGCTGGTATTCAGTTTTTATGACTTGTCCGGTGGTTCGTCAAGCCGGAACTTGAATTGACAGTCAATTAACCGCTGCTTTACATAGTCCTCCACCTCGGCGTTGACCTGCCCGTTCACTTTTGAGAAATAGCGGATATATCCGGCGTAGTGGAGCAGGACAGCGTTCACGGCTTCTGGGTCGCCCTCACGGGCTTTGAGGATTGTTTCATAGGGGGAGAAGTCTACTCATACCGGCTCACCCCCATTTCTTCGCGTAGCCGCTGCAAGGCAAGCTGGATATGCCGCCCCGCTGTGCTGCGTGACCGGCCAATACACGCGCCGATCACGCGCTGCGGCTGGCGCAGAAAGTAATAGCGCAGGATTTCTTCCCGCGTCTGCTCCGGCAAAACAGAGATCGCGTCGGCAAGGGCGGCGTTGCAGAGCAGGACGGTCTGACCGCAGACGGTAAATGGGTATTCCTCGTCCGGCTCCGACGCGGCAAACTGGACAAACTTCTCGTTCATCAGATAGTCAAGGGAAACTTGCCGTTCCCATTGCCGTTTAAGCTTCAAAATCTTGTCCAAGGCGGCACAGCGGATAACAGTCTTGCAAAAGGCGTTGTACCTGCGCTGGATATATTCTTGATAGGCTATCTGGTCGGTCATGGAAATTCCCCCTCTCTGAATAATAGTGCGGGGCGGCAGTACTCCTTGCTGTCGCCCCTTGATTGCCTACCAGCAAAGACGGGCGGGGCTGTCAACGACGGCGCGAAGCGGCGTTCATTTTATCGTTGACTGGCTCGGCTGGGTTTGCTATTTACCCGACAAACTTGAATTTATTTTAAGCTATCACGTTTTACCTTCTTAAGCCTTACTATCATTACCATAGGAATTTCTTTGTTGGTTTTGAAACATTCTTCATAAAATCCATCAATGACAAATCCAGCTCTAAAACAAAGGTTAAAAATATCTTGTATGGAACGATGATAATAAATCTGCTCTTTCGGTTGCCCTTCAATCGCTATATCATAGTAACTGTGCGGTGTCATATATTTTTCAGTCAACGTGACAAAACAAGGGTGTTGCGTTGCAAAGACAAAAATTCCGCTTTCCTGCAACAGTTCATAAACAGCCATAAGAAGTGGTTCAATGTCCGTAATATCCATAATTGCCATATTAGAAACTGCTTTCGTAAAGGCTCGATTTCTTTTTAATTCTAATATACTTTTTCTATCGGTCGCATCCGCCACACAAAATTCAATTTGTTTTGCATATTGTGATTGCCGTCTTTTAGCCAATTCTATCATTTTTTTGCTGTAATCAAAAGCGACAACCGAAGCGCCTCTTTGTGCAAGATACGAAGAATAATTTCCATTGCCACACGCAATATCCAAAATGTAATCCGCAGGATTAGGAGATAGAAGTTCCGTTACTTTGGGACGCACTACCTCTCTGTGAAATTCATTAGATTCGTCACCCATTGCATTATCCCAAAATTGTGCGTTCTCCTCCCAGATTTTTTTTACTTTCCTCTGTTCCCATGTTCTCTCCCACTCCCCAAATTTGCTTTTTTGCTTCCATTAAATCTTCCTTACTATATTCCATTGTTACCCTCCATAACTTCTGATTGTTGCCGTCTTGACGATTATGTATCTTTACATTACCTTCTGAAACATATGGCGCACCTTGTCCAGGCGGCTGTTTGGACGGCGGGGCTGGATGACCGGCTGACCGACAGCGGCCTGATATCCTTTCAGCTCTGTAAGGCATACGCTCTGCCCGTTGGTGTAAAAGGCCAGATCAGTACGGTATGCCTGTATACAGCGGGCGGGAATCTCGCCAGTAAAGACAACTTCATCCTTTTTTACCTGGACCGTTTCGATGGTGGCACAGTATTTCGGTGCATCATGATAAGCCCTGGAAAGATATTCCCGGGGCGCATAGAGGGTGAAGGAGAGATAAGGTTCCAGCAGTTGCGTCCCTGATTCCTTCAATGCCTGTTCCAATACAATCGGGGCCAATGAGCGGAAGTCCGCCGGCGTGCTGACCGGACTGTAATAAAGCCCGTATTCAAAGCAAATCTTACAGTCCGTTACGTTCCAGCCGAACAAGCCCTGCTCCAGCCCGTAACGGATACCATCCCTGACAGCGTTTTGAAAACTCTGGTTCAAGTATCCCAGCGAAACCCGGCTCTCGTATTGTACACCGGAGCCAAGCGGGAGTGGTGTAACAGACAGTCCGATGGATGCCCAAAACGGGTTGGGCGGCACCTCGATATGGATGGTGTGGCTGGCTGCTTTGAGCGGCCGCTCCATATAAATGACGGTGGGTTCCTTTACCACTGTTTCAAGCTTGTATTTTTCCGACAGCAAAGCGGAAACAACCTCCAACTGCACCCGGCCCAAAAAAGAAAGAATGATCTCATGGGTGATGGAATCCACCTCGCAGCGCAAAAGCGGGTCAGTATCCGCAAGTTGCGTAAGAGCGTCCAGCAGCCGTTCTCTTTGCGCTGCCGTTTTCGGCGCAATCGACGTCCGCAGCATGGGGAGGGGGTCCTCACGCCACCTTTTACGAGGGAGCCGGGTTGGGTCCCCTAATACATCGTTTAACCTCACGCTGTCGCTGGGAAGGATAACAATTTCACCCGGATAAGCGGTGTCTGTCCGAACAATTTCCCCTTTGGATGGAATACGCATCTCTGTGATTTTCAGCTTTTCTCTCCCGGCCAGGGCCACCGTATCCCGCAGGCGCAGCGTTCCGCTGTATAGCCGTAGATAGACACGCCGCTGGCCGCAATCTGTATACTCCACCTTGAAAACGCTGCCGCATAGGGCGGCGCTCCCCTGTTCCCCAATCGGTTGGAACA
Source organism: Bifidobacterium merycicum DSM 6492 (assembly GCF_900129045.1). GTDB lineage: Bacteria > Actinomycetota > Actinomycetes > Actinomycetales > Bifidobacteriaceae > Bifidobacterium > Bifidobacterium merycicum. Next base: position 134,954 of record NZ_FQTX01000004.1, read on the forward strand.
GCCCTGTCACCGCATCCATCAACGGTTGAATGCCAAGGCCCTTTTTGGCGCTGCCATAATAGACCGGGAACAGGGAGGCGTCTTGAACCCGCCGCTGTTCCTCCCGCACAAGTTTTTCCCGGCTGATTGGTTCTCCTGCGATATACTTTTCCAATAATTTATCGTTATTTTCGATGACCGCATCCCATGCTTCTATGTCGGTATTTTCCTCCAGGACTATTTCCGGGGACAGCGACACCGTCTGCTTGATGATAATATCGGCGGAGAGCTTATCCCGAACAGACTGAACCACGCTCTGCAAATCAACGCCAGCCTGGTCGATCTTGTTGATAAAGATAACGGTGGGAATGTTCATTTTCCGCAGGGCATGGAACAGAATACGGGTCTGGGCCTGCACGCCATCTTTAGCGGAGATCACCAAGATGGCCCCATCTAAAACAGCCAAAGAGCGGTACACCTCCGCCAAAAAATCCATGTGGCCGGGCGTATCCACAATGTTGACTTTACATCTGTGCCACTGGAAGGAAGTGACTGCCGCTTGAATGGTAATCCCACGCTGCCGCTCCAAAAACATGGTGTCCGTCCTCGTTGTCCCTTTTTCGACGCTCCCCGGTTCTGAAATGGCTCCGCTGGCATATAGCAGGCTCTCCGTCAAGGTCGTCTTTCCAGCGTCTACATGGGCAAGAATTCCAATATTGATTATTTTCATGTGATTGTACTCCCTTTACAGCCCCAAAGGGCATAAAAATCCCCAGCAGTAAAATACTTTTACCACTGGGGATTATAAGTTGCGGACATACACATATACAGCATACACCTGTTTGTGATTGCTGTTTTTGGGGATATGTCAAAATTGATAAGGCAAAAGTATTCTTAAATTGGGTACAAAAAACTAAGCCCCTACAAAAGGAGCTATCATAATCCTTTGTTCCCACTATTTGATTATAGTTTTATTTAAGAATACCTTGCCGCATATTTTTTACTCCTTTTCTGGATTAAATCATTGTATCACATCAGTTTTAGGAAAGCAAGTACCTAAAAGAAATTTTTCTTCCCCTTATATGTAACAATCATACCGGCTTCCTAGCGTTCAGAATGTTTTCTGCTGTCTGCTGTGGTGTTTGGTTGGAATTGTCCAACCAAAAGCCGATCCGTGGTGTTGTCTGCATTTTACTAAATACAAATTCAATGTATACAGAAAGATATAAGGAGTGGGAGGGATTCCGCCGTAGTTGGCATTGTAGGAAAATCCAAAAGTTTAGATTTTCCCACAATGCTTATCTTTTGGTCTTTGGTTCGGAATAGTGTAGTGCTGGCGGTCTATCTCTTGTTTTCGGTTGCTTGCTTCCTTACCGTACATGAGCATTGCGTCTGGGCACCATGAATGATGCCGACCATACGTGGGTCAATGGTGTGTTGGTCGGTGGGCGGAGCAATGTGTATGAGCCGCGGGACTATCCGGTCGCAGTCGGCGTGTTGCGCGCCGGCGCGAACGAAATCCGCATGCGTCTGGTCGTTGAACGGCCCGGCGGCCGTGTGACGCCCGGCAAACGGATGACACTGACCATCGGAGACGATATCTTCGACCTGTCCGGCATTTGGCAGTATGCCGTGACCGCCGAAGCTGACCGCGATTGCCCATTCGAGGATTTCGTCAGATGGAAGCCGACCGGCCTGTACAACGCCATGCTCGCCCCGTGTTTTCCATATGCGGTGCGGGCCGTGCTGTGGTATCAGGGCGAATCGAATACCGGCGATCGCGCCATGCAATATGGTGACGAGCTGAAGGCCATGATTCAATTGTGGCGCGTCAAATGGCATCAGCCGGATATGCCGTTTCTGATCGTCCAGCTTCCAAAATTCGACATCGACGCCATTGAGGATGGAGGCTGGCCGCTCGTCCGCGAACAGGAGTGGAACGTCGCAAACGAACTTGAAAACGTTGCGACAGTGGTGACGCTTGACGCCGGCGAGGGTAACGATCTGCATCCGTATGACAAGAAGCTCGTCGCGGATCGCGTGTTCAATGCCGCGATGGATTTGGTATACGGTCGCCAGGCTCAGCCTCAACCGGCCGTGGAAACCATCGAGGTCTGCGGAGATCTGTTGCGGATGCACTGTGTGTGGCGGAGTCGCTCGGACGAGCGGATCCGATCGGAGAGCCGCCGGCTGATGACGTTGGATGGTGACGTTCCCCAGGAAATCGAATTTCTATGGCGTGACTGCGCCACATCCGCGCGGGCCGAGGCATGGCTGGACGGCTGTGATATCGTGGCGCGCATGACGGCGCGCAGGCCAGATGAGGTGCGGTACGCGTGGAGCAACAATCCGGAATCCGGGCTCATCTGCGACGGCGACGGCATGCTGATTCCGCCGTTCCGCCTGACATTGCCCACGGACGATGATAAGGGGATTCATGCGTAGGCAGGTCGCGCTTCGACAAGGACTCGTCGATGGATTCTCCGATACGGACTTTTGTAATTACCCGTGGCATCCCCTATGCCAAGCCTTCCCGTTGGCGCATTACGATTTGTCTCGTGTCATGATTCGGTATTGGGCGAATTTCGCGGCGAAGGAGACGAAGGCGCTGATCGCGTCCGACGAGGATCCGACCAGGCTGTTCGCCGGCAAGTCGACGCAATACCGCAAATCGAAGTCGCTGCCGAAATTTACTGGCGAGGCCATGCGTACCTGCGCCACGATTAACCGCATCTTCTTCGACGATCCGGACGAGGCTTACCGCCTATTCCACGAGCTTGTTCCCGATGCGGGGGAGGGTGTGCAGTTCACTCCGCCGTTCAACGTCGACTACGGCATCGGATTGACCATCGGCCGTGGTACGTTCCTCAACAAGGATTTCATGGTGTGCGGCGGTGGATACGTGACACTTGGCGCCGTTGCCAGTGTGCCGTCTTTGAGGGTTGGATGAGACCGATTGCACCAGCCATGCGATGCAAGCGATGCAGGTGATCGCGTAAAGCCTCGTATGGAAGCTGTCGTTCATGTTGTCACCCGGTTGTTAAGAGTATAGCTCTGAATCAGTATAGGGCCGGGAAGCTCCGCCGTTAAGGAGCTTCCCGGCCCTATACTGATTCAGCGAATAGCTTAGCCGCGGGCCTTGGCGTAGGCCTCATACACGGCCTCGGTCGGCTCGCCGGTTTCCCTGCCGTCGATGGTGAGCTTCCATGCCGGAGGCTCAGTTTCGCCGGAAAGCACCCAGGCCGCTTGGCGTGCGGCGCCGATGGCCACATACTCATCGGTGGTCGGACGGGTCACGTCCATGCCGAAGATGCTCGGCGCCAGCGTGCGGATCGCCTCGGACTTCGCGCCGCCGCCGATGAGCAGGATGCGCTTGATCTGCGTGCCCAGGGAGCGAATAAGCTCCAGGCAGTCGCGTTGGGAGCACAACAGGCCCTCGACGAAGGCGCGGGCCAGATTCTCGCGTGTGGTGTTGGCCAGGGTTAGGCCGGACAGCGTGGCGGTGGCGTCCGGACGGTTCGGGGTGCGCTCGCCGTCGAAATACGGCACCAGCGTGATGCCGCCTGCTCCCGGCTTCGAGGCGAAGGCCAGCTTGGCCAGTTCGTCGTAATCGACGCCAAGCGCGGCGCGTCCGGCGTCGAGGATGCGCGAGCCGTTGATGGTGCAGGCGAGCGGCAGATAGTGGCCGGTGCAATCGGCGAAGCCGGACACGGCGCCCGTCAGATCATAGGTCGGATTCTCGGAGATGGCCGCGGCCACGCCGGAGGTGCCGAGGGACACGGAAACGTCGCCGACGCTCATGCCCAGGCCCAGCGAGGCCATGGCGTTGTCGCCGCCGCCCGGTGCGAGTGCGCAGCCCCCCTCGACGCTCTTGCCGGCGATGGCCGGATCGGCTTTGACCGGCGCCGCCTCTCGCGGGCCCAGTACAGTGGGTAGCACAATGGCGTCGGCATGCGCTTGCGCCGCTTCGGCGCCTTCGGCGGCTTCGAGCACCATGGCGATCAGATCACGACGGTATTCGTTACGGGCGGCGTCGTAGTAGATGGTGCCGGATGCGTCGGAGCGGTCGGTGAACAGGGCGTCGAGATGGGCGTCCTCGCCTTCGGCAACTGGCCCGTAGCCGGCGATGCGCCAGCTCAGCCAGTCGTGTGGCAGGCAGATTGCTGCGATCTTCTTGGCGTTTTCGGGTTCGTTTTCGGCGACCCATGCCACCTTGGTCAGCGTATAGGAGGCGACGGGGGAGGATCCCACGGCCTTGACCCAGCGCTGCTTGCCGCGGGTGATCGGGTCTTCCGGTTCGCCGTTCTGTGCCGGAGCGGCGCCGAGCTTCTCGATCAGAGCGGCAGCCTGCGGGGCGGAGCTGGTGTCGTTCCACAGCATGGCGTCGCGAATCACGTTGCCTTGGCCGTCGAGAATCACCATGCCGTGCTGTTGGCCGCCCACGGCCAGTGCGGATACGTCGTCCAGTCCGCCTGCCTGCTGCGCGGCCTCCTGGAACGCATCCCACCAGTATGCGGGGTCGATGGACGTGCCGTTCGGGTGCTTGGCTTGGCCGAAACGCACCAATTCGCCGGTTTCGGCGTCTGTTACGCGTACCTTGCAGGACTGCGTCGAGGTGTCGACGCCAGCCACCAGAGTCTTTGCCATGGGTTGTGTTGCCTCCTTGCATATGCCGCTCGTCGATGGCGCACGGCTAATAGTTAGACGAATAAACTATATTATAGTAGTGTAGCATCAGGAAAGGCTCCGGAACGTCGGTTCGGGGAATTTATGCGATATGGCAGCGTAGGAACAGGGCAGGGACGGGACTAGCTATGACATCTCTTCGCAGAATCAATCAGGATGATCTACGCAATCACAATCTTTCCGTGGTGATCGACACGCTATTGCGCGCCTCCACGCCGATGAGCCGGGCCGCTCTCGCCAAGGAGACCGGTTTGACCAAGGCAACGATGTCGTTGCTGGTGTCGCTGCTGATTGAAGCGGGCATCGTCAAGGAAGGCGAGCCGCAGAACTCGTCCAGCTATGGGCGTCCATCCACGCCGCTCGCGCTGGGTGGCGGCAAGATGTGCGGCATCGGCATGCAGGTTAATACCGACGGATACGGCTGTGTGGCGCTGGATATCAATCGCGATACGCTCGCGTACGAGTGGGTGGATGCCGATATGAGCGGCGTTGCCCCGGAGGATGTGTTCGACAGACTCGACACCATGGTCACGGCTATGGAACGCCAGCTCAAGCGCAAGGGGTGCACTGTTGCCGGTGTCGCTTGTGCGCTGCCTGGCTTGGTCACGTCCAAGAAGCAACTGCTTATGGCACGCAATCTTGGTTGGGAAAATGTCGATCTGATGCAGTTCGAGGTTATGCGTCGCTGCGACGTGCATTCCGGCAATGAGGCAAAGATGGCGGCTATTGCGCAGATCCCCGGCTATGCATGCGCCCGTGCGGATTTCCTCGATGCCGTGGACTGCACTGACTCCTTTATTTATCTGTCCTGCGATATCGGCATCGGCGGAGCCATTGTGCGTGACGGCGAGGTAGTGACGGGATCTCACGGGTTCGCCGGCGAAATCGGTCACACCTCGGTCTCGTTGGATGGTCCGGTGTGCCGGTGCGGAAGAAAGGGCTGCCTGGAAGCATATGCCGGTCGCCGTGCGCTGGTGGAGGCGTCTGGTGTGGCAAGCGGCAACAATGCCGCCAGTGTCGCAGCGTTGGATAGGTTGCTGGATGCGTGGCATGCCGATGACGCGCAGGCGGTGAAGGCCGTTGAACGTGGCATCGATGCGCTGGTTTCGGCCATCGCCTCGGCGGTGAACCTGGCTGACGTCGATACCGTACTGTTGGGCGGTTGGTGGATCAATTTCGGCCAATCGTTCTATGAGCTGCTTGAGTCCCGTCTGCAGGAGCAGGTGCTGGGCGCTTCGGATATGCAGGTGAGCGTGTCCATGCCGCCTGTTGCCGACCATCCTGCGCTGTATGGTGCCGCGGAGGTCGGACTGCGCAGGTTCATCGACAATCCGCTGGCATTCATCGCCGACAGGGTGTGATACCCGCGAACGAAAAACGGTTCTTTGTGAATCCGTGACGGCTTACGTGCGATTCGCGCAATCATCGGGTTTGCGTGGAATGCTTTCGCTGTTCAGTCATGTGCGTTCACGAAGGCCCGGCGAGAGTGGCGGGCCATGCGTGCTAGGGGAACAGGGGTGCCAATGCTCAGATCTATGCCTGTTCTGCTTGCGGCAATGCGGCATCGGGCAATACCGTACCCATAGTCTCAAGACGCATCAGGAACTCGTTGGCGCTCATCGCATTGCACAATAGCGTGCCTTCGACAAGCGAGCCTCCGATGGAACGGATGAAGTCCACCTGCTCCGGCGTTTCCACACCGTTGAACACCACTTGGTACGCGCCATTGTCGCGCGAAATGTTCAACGCGTGCTGCATGATCTGCATGGCACGGGGCACACGGAATTCGCGGACCATCGTCTCGTCGAATTGCGCGAAGTCCAACGGCAGACGCGCAAACGCGGCGATTTCGGAATACGTGGTGCCGGCATGGATCAGCCCAAGCTTGACATTCGGCAGTGCGGCGAGATCGGTGACTTCGTCATCCGCTTCATCGTGTAACACATGAATAGCATGCGATCCCATCTGCAGCCCGAAACGCAGATGCGGCTGCTCATGGGTCAGCTGTTCCAATCGCTCGTGGAATCTGGAATTGGTCAACTCGGAACCGTTCATGTAGATACCCACGATGTCAAGCTCCGGGGCCACCTTGCGGAAATCGGTCATGTCCTTCACGCAGGTGTCCAACACGTCGAGCGTCAGCTGCGCGCTCATGCCGAGTCGGTACGCTTCCGCCATCACGAAATAGGGCGTCAGCGTGCGCCTTTTTTATCGTGCACGCGCACGATCGTGTCCAACGAAACGATGCGTTTGGTGTTCACGTTGAAAATCGGTTGGTACAGCACGGAAACGGTATTGTTCTCGATTGCACTGCGAAGCACATCGGACGCGTTGAAGTAGTCGCCGGAACCGTTTTGCATGGCCAGGACGGCCTCGGCGTCATCGACGACGGACAGATTGGCGCTTTCCGATTCGTAGATATGCGCATTCGCGTCGGCGAACAACACCGAGAATCCGTCGGTCTCGTTCGAGAACGAGATGCTGCTCGACACATCCACGGAAACTTCGCCTTCTTCGGTATATACCGGCATGACGGCGAGATTGCGCATGCGCACGGTCAATTCCTCCACGTCGTCGGTGGACGTCACATTGGTGATGATCATGGCGAATTCCGCGCCGCTGACACGTGAGAGCGTAGCGTTTTCCGGCATCAGCCGGCTCAGACGCATGCTCACGGATCGCAGCACGGTGTTAGCGATTCTGCGTCCGTAATGTTCATTGACGGCACGAAGATGCTCCACGCCGAAGTACACCACCGCAACCAGATTGTGCACGTTCTCGGTCTGCAGACTCTTGAGATGCCCGATGAACGCACGGTAGGTGAGCGCTCCGGTCAGCGCATCCGTTTCCGCTTCGGTGCGCAGCAGCTTCACCGTCTTGCCCACGCGCAACGATTCGGTAAGTATTTCGCCGCAGGTAAGCAATATCGTCTCGTCGGTCGACATGAACGGACGGTTCCATACGCTGCGTTCTATCGCAAGGTAATACTGCCTGGAGCCGGTGGAAATCGGTTCGGAGTATCGGTAGGAATGCCATCTCCTATTGAGATCATTCGTATCACTGACGAAACAGCGCATGCTGATGAGCCCGCGGTTGATGCGACGCACGACGGTTTCCTCAGGCGCCTGGTCCGGCAACGGCAACGCGTCGCTCACGTTCGCGATGCTTTTCAGCGCGTTCTTGGATCGTGCCAGCCGGTTCAACGTGTTGATGGCCATCAGCAGCAGCGAATAGGCGATCAGCATCAGTATGGATACCGAAAGCACAGTTGCGGGGCTCGTGCCGATATTGGCGAACTGCAGGATATCGGGAATCCATACGATCGCCATGAGATCGGCCAACATCATGGCAAGCGTATGCGATAGTGAATACTCGTGTATGGCTTTGCGGATTGGGATCTGCGCGAAAAAGAACGTGACGATATCGCAGATAAGGCGGATGGTCGGCACCGCGACGGTCATGATTAGCAGAGGAAGCAACCAATGTCGGAATTGGTAGGTACTGAGTGCCGCGTTGATGGAATGCGGGCTGATGCTGGTTCCCAGCACCTGTGGCGTATCGGCGAACAGCCCTTTGATGAGAGGGACCGGTGCAAGCGTGGTTCCGGCGCGTAGGATGCCGACGGTGATGCTGCGTGCGGTGAAGATCGACGTGATGATAACGGCGATGATCACGAACAACGCCACGTCGGAGAAATAGCCGGTCACCAGCAGCATCACGGTCAGCAACGGTAGCGTGGTGTGCTCCGCCGACACGGGATACGTCGAGCGTTTCTTGTGATAGGTCAGACAGAGCAGGAAACACACCGACCATATGCCGATGAGTACTGGCTGCTCCGCGAATCGCCGCATGCCTTCTTTCGCATGCGCGATGATCGTAACTGTGAGAAACAGCGTGTAGATAACGACCAGGATGGTAAGTCTGGTTGACTTTCTGACACCCCCCTTGCAGATATTTGTTGTTGGCTGCTCGATGCTTCGCTCGCATGATTGCCCGATTCCCTTCCTTTGCTGTGAAATGCCGGTCGGTCTGTGATCACGGTCTGCCGGTTGTGTCCTCTCCGACGTGCTTGCTACAGCACGGGGCCGACGATGCGCCATGGCGCGTTAGTGCCTTCCTCTGCGCTGTCCGGGCGCTCGTTTTCGTTGTTGCCCAACGACTCGTAGATGTTACCGTTCCAGATCACCTTGTCGCCCTGCCTGTATAGCGTGCCGGGATCCCACGTGGGGTAAGCCTGCTTGGAGGAATTCCAATTCGCGTTGTCGAAGTCGACGATTGTGCCCGGAGTACCCCGGAATCCCGATCCCAATGTGCTGGCGAATTCGCCGTCCGTCTGCTTCATGCCGCTGCAGAACGTTTTGAGCGTGTTCGTGTTCGTGTAGTTCTCACCGCACTGCTGGTCGCGGTTCAGTGACCACATGCTTAGGCGCCCTAGGCTCGTTTCCAGCGCGAAGGTGTTGATTCCACGCGCATTGTCAAGCGTGAAGTATTCGTTTTTGGTGTCATTCTGGCCGATGAGCACGGTCGCTCCGAGCAGTTCCCAGATCTGGTGGTCGCTGAACAGTTTGCCGCGCCTGTACAGCAGTGTCTTGTATTGCGCCTGGGCCGCGTTCAATGAGCTTTTGATGAGGGTGGATTGCGTGATCGACGTGGAGGCCACGTTGAAATCCATGGTCATGAGATTCACGGAGGACAACGTCACTCCGGCATCAAGAAATGCTTCCACGGTTTGCATGCCTTGCAAAGTCATGCCTCGGGCATCCGCCGGTAGCGTCAGGCTTATGGTCAGATTGGAAGCGTTTCCACCTTTGCTTTTAGTTTTCTCATTGGCGATAAGCTTCGCCACCGCTTGTGCCCGTCGGGTCGCGGCTTCGCTGTATCCGTCGAGATTCGAGCCTTCGATATCGAAATCGAGCGAAGTGACGTGATAGCGGTCGATCACTTGCTGATAGGCCTTGGCGAGCGAATCGACGTTGGGGCAGGCGGTGGCCAGTTCGGTGCCGCGTTGCCCGCCGAAACTGATGGTGACCGTGCGGTCCGTCTTGTAGGTTTGCGCGATGCGGCTGTCGAGATCAAGCAAGGATGCTGCCCCATCAAGGCTGTAATAGCCGCCCCAGCTGGGCTGGCACCCATTCGCGGTGACGAATCCGAGGATCATGTTGCGGTAGACATTGCCTACCTTGGATTCAAATTCGTACGATGGCGTCGCGGTCACATCCACGTAGCCGCCGAACCAAGGTTCCGGCAGCTTTTCCGATGCGGTTCGCGTAAATGTGAGCCATGACCAGGTGCCTGCCGCGATGAGCGCGGCGCAGGCGATGACTACAAGCAATCGGGGGAAGGAGAATCGCCTTCCCGGGAATGGGGTTTTCATCGCTTCCCCTTTCGTGGATTGTGTCTTGTTATCCGTGAGGCTGCGATAAATGGACATGCGGTTTATCTCCCGTTTGGCATCATCGCGTGTACGGTGGGACTTATACCCCCTATTGCGGTGGGATTTATGCCCCCTACTGCATGTCGTTTTGGCATATCCTGCCTACAGTGGAAAGTGTAATTCATGGTCAGTACGGCAATCCCGGCAATGATATACATTTCCTTGTGATACCACGGGAGAGAACGGTTCCGATAACGCAAAGGCGGTCTGGTGATAAGAGCAGGGAGCAATAGGGGGAATAAAAGTGGTGATCGTAAGTACCAGTGGGGTGCGGAAACCTCCACGCGTCCGCTTGCCATCATGCACGCCCAACCGTCGCCGGTGTGTATCGTGTTCGGTTACATCGCGATTGTCTGCACCGTTATTTCGTGGCTGGTATACATGATCACGATGATTCTCTCGTTGTTCATCAACAATCCTTCGCTCACATTACGTTTCGTGGTGGAGGGCGTGCTGTACATGACGATCGTGACTACGCTGATCTTCAGTGCGCTCGTATATTTGGTGACACGACAGGGGGCAATGTACCGTTTCCTGCGGCATGAACGTGTACCGCGAGCCATGCTTGACGATCATTTCTCGCGCAACTATGACAAGGGCATCACCGTGCTGATCCCGTCGTATGTGGAACAGCCGAAGGTTGTCGAGAAAACGATTTGGTCGGCCGCATTGCAGGAATTCCCCGATCTTGCCGTTGTACTGCTGATCGACAATCCCCCGCATCCGAAGAACGACGAGGCGCGTGCGATTCTGAAGGCCAGCCGTGAGCTGATGCCGAAGGTGTTAACCGAGCTTGCGCAACCGGGCAAGCGTTTCACGCAGGCCCGTGACGAAGTCATGGCGATATTATCCGACCAGATGGATGCGCGATGCAGTGTGGCCGCGCGTTGCGCCGAGGATTATCGCGCGGCCGCGCGATGGTTGGAACGTAAGGCCGACATGTGGCCGGTGGAGGACCATACCGACGACTTCTTCTGTGATCAGGTTCTGCGAGGCCTTGCCCGTGACCTGCGTTTGACGGAGCAGGCGCTCAACGATTCGATTACCCTGCAGCAACATGTCGATGCAAAACGTATCCTACAGCTCTACGAACGTTTGGTGCGTATCTTCACTGCAAAAGGATGGTCGTTCGAGCGCAAGCTGTATGCATCGACATCCCGTGAGGGCAACAAGGCCATGAATCTGAATTCCTTCATCGGATTGATGGGGCACTCGCTGAAGCGTGTGGAGACATCCGATGGGGTGATTCTGCGTGACGTGCGTGAGGGTGAATCCGCCGATTTCGTCATGCGTAATTCCGAATACGTGTTGACGTTGGATGCCGATTCCATGCTGTTGCGTGATTATTGCCTGCGTTTGGTATACCAGTTGGAACAGCCGGGCAACGAGCGTGTGGCCGTGATCCAGACCCCGTATTCCTCGTATCGCGGTGCACCCACCCGAATCGAACGCATCGCGGCCGCCACCACCGACATCCAGCACATGCTGCATCAGGGTATGACCTACTATGACGCCACGTTCTGGGTGGGTGCGAATGCGGTGATCCGCAAGGCCGCGCTCGACGATATCTGCGTGGTATCGACCGAGGACACTCGCACGGTGAAAACGTATATTCAGGATCGTACGGTGATCGAAGACACCGAATCCAGCATCGATCTGGGGTATTTCGGCTGGCATCTGGTCAATTATCCGGAACGGTTGAGCTATAGTTCCACGCCTCCGGATTTCGGCTCTCTGGTGGTGCAACGGCGGCGTTGGGCGAATGGTGGCCTGTTGATCATCGGCAAATTCTTCCGCATCGTGCGTGCCCGTCGTCAGCGTGGCGACGATGTGAAGTTGGGGGAGTGGGCGCTTCGCGTGAACTATACGGCCTCGATCGCATGGTCGAGTTTCGGTCTGATGTTCCTGCTGGCGTATCCGTTCGACCAGCGTCTGCTGAGCCCGTGGGTGGTGCTCGCTTCGCTGCCGTATTTTGCCACCATGTCGAGCGATTTGAAACGCAACGGATATAAGCACTCCGACATCTTCCGCATCTACGGTTTCAACATCGTCCTGCTGACCGTGAATCTTTCCGGCACCCTCAAATCGATTCAACAGGGCATGACGAACACCAAGATTCCGTTCGCGCGAACACCGAAAGTCAATAACCGAACCGCATCGCCGGCGTTGTACGTGGCCATGCCGTGGGTGATCATCATCTACTCGAGCATGGTGTTCTACGCCGATACGCTCTCGCATAACTGGGGCAATGCGGTATTCGCCGGATTCAACGCGATCGTGACGTTCTGGGCGTTGATCGCGTACATTGGCATCTGGCATTCCCTGCAGGACATGGTGGTTGGTCTGATTCGTTGGCTTTTCGTGCCGATTAAGGAGCCGCAGCAGCAGGACGGCCGCAAGAAGACCTCATGGCGTGACGCCCTTTACTTCGGCGATCGTCAGATGATCTATGAATCCCGGCCATTGTAGGGTCGGGAGGAGCGTTCTGCGTGCCTTGGAATCCAGATTCCATTCTGGGGTGCGCAGGCCATGCCGGTTGTCCGGAAACGTTTATTCGTAGGTATTGGCGTAGGCGGATTCCTTGCTCGCCCATGCCGTCGTAGTGCTTGATTCCCCAATGACCCGATCTGTGAGGACGTCGGCACCCGGTACATGCTGGGCGATGATCTGCTCGTTGCGATCTCATCGCAACGATTTCCGCTGGTTCGTCCATCCGTTCGTGTGTTTTGCATGGATTTCTGCTGTGCCGACGGGAGTCGTTCTTCATGGGAAGTCGTTATTGATGATGAACTGGGGCAAAACGAGACGGATTGAAATACAAAGGGAGATCAAGAGACTGTGCCCGGAACATGCGTAAGCGTTGGGGCGGGCGTATGGCAGTAAAGAGAAGAGACAGGAAGGCCGCTGCCCGTAAGGGCAGCGGCCTTCTCATGTATCAGCCGTATCGGCTAGCCCGGTGTGGGCGGTGGCGAGACCCCTTCGTTCCACTATTGCGGATTGAAGGCGGCCCCACCGCTTGGCGTCACGCCTGCTTCTTCTTCAGCATGATCGCCGCACCGAGCAGCAGGGCGGTGGCACCGGCGATCACGATGGCCGCGATGGGCGCACCGGTGTTCGCGGTGGAATCCTGCTTGGTGGTCTTATCGGCGGCGGGCTTCGTGTTCGTGCCCGGATTCGACGGTTCGACCGGCGCATCCGCTTCGAACACGGCCTGGACGGAGACGCTGCCGTCAGGCATGGTGAAGGCGTTGTCGGCGATGGTGATATCGCCCTTGAGCACCTTCCACTCCTTGAAGTGGTAACCCTTGTCGGCGGTGGCGGTCAGTGTGACCGTATCGCCCTTGGCGGCCCTTTCGGCGTTCGCGGAAGCGGTGCCGCCCTTGGTGGCGGACACGTTCACGGCGAACTGCGTGTTGCGCACGCGCCACAGCTGGGTGCCGTAGAACGGGTTCGCGGTGCCGATCACCATGTAGTCATCGGTGTCGCAGAAGATGCGCAGACCGTGGTTGAACGGGTCGCCGAAGCCTTCGTCGGTGACGGTCTTCACGTTCACCTTGCCGCTGTCGGAGATCTCGAACAGGTTGAAGCCGCGCTTGGACTTGGCCAGATACGGCAGAGCCTTGGCGTAAGCCTTCAGGTTGGCCTTGGAGGTCAGCTTGACGAGGGTCTCGTACAGGCCCTTGAACTTGTCCGGGATCAGATCGCCGATGCCGGAGAACGCGTCCACGATCTCGCCATAGGAGTCGGCGAAGTCGGCGGAACCCTTGCTGGAGAGCTGGGAGCCGAGAGCGTCGAGCTCGTTGTTGATGTCGAAGAGCTGGGCGATGTCGGAGGTGGAGGCCAGGCTGCCGGGGACGATGCTGCCGTCCTTGATGCCGTCGACCAGTTCCTTGGTCTGCGCCTTGGTCAGGATGATGGCTTCGGCGGAGGCGGAGGAATCGGCGTCGGCGGACTGCGGCTGGGCCACGGAGGCGTCCTTGGCGGCTTCGGAACGGGCCCAATCGACCAAGGCCTCAGGGTCGTCGGTGGACGGCATGGACTTGGATGCCTGATCGTCGGCGCTCTGCGTGGAGACGGCGGAGGCCGGATCGGTCGGGCCCATGCCCCACAGCAGGCGCAGGAACACGCGCAGGTAGCGGACGGTGTTGTTCCAGTCCTTTTCGCTCATGTTCAGGATGTCGCCGTTGGTGAACTGGGCGACCGGCTCCAGCAGGGTGGTGGTGTTCATAGTGGACAGGTACATCTTGCCCTCATGAACGGTGGTCTGCCAGGTGTACTGGTTCATGTGGTTGTCGTAACCGCTGCCGAGACCGGTGGTGCCGCCGTTCGGGAAGGTGCTGTTGGCATCGCCCACGAGCATTTCGACGTTCTCGTTCTTGTTCATGCGGTACAGGTTGACGGACTGCTCGAGGTTGGTGGCCTGGGTCACGAAATTGCTCTTGGTGACAAAGCCCTGGAGCGCGCTGCTCACATCGTTGTAGTCGCCGATGTACAGGTAGTCGCCGTAGACCTGCAGGGTGCAGGCGCCGGCGCTCACGCGGCTCTTGTCAAGACCGTAGTAGTACTTGGCGCCCTTGGCGGTGTCGCCCACGAGTGGACGCCAGGTCCAGTCGGCCTTGTTGGTCGGGTCGCCGTTGTTCTCGCCCACGTAGATGGCGAAGGAACGCATGGTGCCGGTCTTCTCGTTCAGGGTGCTGGTGTCGCCGGAGCAGATCACCACGTACAGCTTGCCGTTGAACTCCTGCACCTGGTAGATGCCGCCGCCGTTGACGTCCTGGCGGTGGATGGCGGGCAGGTTGTCGAAGCTCGCCATGTCGGCGATCACCTTGTAGGAGTTCGGGTCGGATGGGGTGTTGGAGGCCACGAGCTGGGCCTTGCCCTTGCCGTCCGCGGTCGGCTTGAGATCGCCGGCGATCAGGGTGTTGCCGAAGGAGCCGATGGCGCGGGTGGAGGTGAACACGTTGCCGTTGACCAGGGAGCGGAAGCCATTGACGTCGACGCTGTCATAGACGCGGGTGAGCTTGTCGCCGTTCTCCGGATCGACCTCGTAGACGCAGGGGAAGCCGTTCTGGTAAGCCATGGCGGTCTGGATCTCCTGCTGGGTGAGTTCCTTGTTGTTGGTGTCCATGATCATGCCTTCGAAGTACAGCTTGCCGTTCATCTTGAACGTGCTGCGGAAGGTCGGGATGATGCCCTTGCCGCCTTCGATGCCGGTGCTCTTGGACATCAGGATCTTGGTTTCGCCGGTCTTCACGTTGAACTTGAAGAGCATGCCGCCGGCGCTCTTGCCGTCGGGCTCGCCAAGGTACATGTTGCCCGCGTACATGGTCTGCATAAGCGCGGTGGCCTCTCGGTGGTCAGGCCCATGTTGCTGGAGAAGCCGCGCGAGAGGATGTTCTGCACACCCAGACCGCCGTACATGGTGCCGATGTACACCCAGTCGCCGTAGGATGCGGCGGCGTAGCTGTAGGACTGGCCGCGGTCGCTGTTGCCGGTGGCGCTCAGTCCGGAGGTGTAGGGGGCGATGGTGCCGTTGCCGGTGTAGTCGACCACGCCGTCGGCCTGCTGGAGGTCCTGGTCGGCGTGGCTGACCTTTTCGAAGGTCATGCCGTTGCCGGCGTTATACGTGTAGGTGGGATTCAGTTCGGTTGCTTCGCTTGCCATGGCGGTGCCCGGGATTCCCGCGAGCGTCATCGCACATGCGGCTATCGCGCCAATGAACGCGATGGCTTTGTTTCTCATCTATTTTTCTCCTTAAGTGACGAGACGTGAACACGTCATCGACGGGGAGGCTGGGCGTTCCGTCATCAGTGGCGGAATGTGTGCCACGAGGAAACCACAGAGCCTCTGTCAACAACGTATCGGTAATTGTTGACAAGACGTCATGGTAAATGTCTTGTGAAAACCGTTGAAAATAAAAGCTTTTCAATGCATACGTTTGCTTTTTACAGAAGGGGTATTGTTGTCAACAGTTTTGTCGACAATGTGATGTTGCCGGGAGAAAACGGGGGTATAGAAGGGGGTTTGTGGCGTGGGTATTCGACGGTGAAGCGGCGATATACTATGCACAGGTTCGATTTATTAATTAAAGACAGGTTAGATAGCGATATGACTCCGAAGAAGCGCATCCTTGCATTCGAAATCGGCACGTTCTTCACCAGGTACGTCGTATTCGAAAACGGGCGCATGGGCATCCCCGGCACCATCGCGACGCCGACGGACGACATCGAATCCTTCTATCAGGCGCTCGCGCATATCGTCAAACGCCAACGCCAGCCCATCGACGGCATCGCCATGAGCGTGCCGGGCTTCATCGACGTCGACAAGCAGATCGCGGTCACCGCCGGTGCGCTGGGCATGCTGCATGGCCGTGAGATCGGCAAGGAACTGCAGGAATATCTCGACCAGCCGGTGCCCACGTGGATGGAGAACGACGCCAACTGCGCGGCCATGGCGGAGAAACTGAGCGGCAACGCCGTCAAGCTTGACGATTTCGCGCTGATCACCATTGACAGCGGCGTGGGCGGCGCATTGTTCCTGGACGGCAAGATCCGCCGCGGCAAGGACTGGCGTGCGGGCGAGCTTGGCATGATGATCCCGAACTACGAGAAGGGCGGGTTCCTCACCATGCAGAACTACCTGTCCACCATCGTGCTGGCGGAACGCTACGCCGAGGAATTCGACGTGCCGGTCGGCAGCATCGTGCCCGCCACACTGTTCCATCGTCTCGACGAGCCCCGCGTGCGCAAGATCGTGGACCAATGGATCGACTACCTCGCCATCGGCATCTTCAACATCGTGGTCGTCGCCGATCCGGAATGCGTGCTGTTGGGTGGCGGCATCTGCCGTGAACAACAGCTGCTGCCGCTGGTCAACGAGGCATTGAAGAAAATCCAGTCGTGGAGTTCGTTCCGTACGGTCATCAAACGCTGCCGTCACAGCAACAACGCCGGTCTGATCGGCGCATACTACGCCTTCGAAACCGAGATCGACGGCCTCACCGACGTGCCGATCCGCTGAAACAATAAAGCCGGGCCGGCATCAGTGCAACGGTCCGGCATCTTCGAGCGCCCATCAGGCACCGGCACGATAGCCGGTTCCGTAGAATCCGCGATTACTGCCGTTACGGAACGTCAGGCACACATCCGTGTTCCGGCAAGGGGTGCGCGTGCTGTTCATCACGGCGATCTGGTCCTCTTCGCTGAGCGGTTCCACGCTTGCAAGCCGGCCGTCGACATAATCCACCTGCACATAGCCTTCCAACAGCCGTTGCGTCAGTTGTTCGCTGGTGGTGACGCCAAGCGAGCTGTCGATGCGGACGCCGTCGATGATGACATAAGTGTTTTCCGCGGTCATGGCATGTTGTGGAAAAGCGAAGGACAGCGGCAGCAGCAGAATGACGCATAGCGCGGCGAATCTGCGGCTTCGACTGGTTCTTTTCAGGAATTCTCTCACTGGAATATCCTCCTTGTGACACATGATGATGGGTTCAGAAGGCAACGGTATGAACGTTCATCGGATTTTTCCACCGTATGTCACGATTTTCTTGACAAGGTCGAGACCATATGGTGCCGCCGGCGTATCATGACCGGCATGGGGAATGGCACTATCGGCATCGCGTTGGTCGACAACGACATCTGGTCGGCGCGAATGCTTTCGCAGTGGATCGAACAGGCTTCCGTCGATTTCCGGATGCGATGGTGCACCCACTCCAGTGCGGACGCCCTGCATCGCTGTCTGTTCGGCCGGAACGCGCCGGATGTGCTCATCGTGGATATGGCGTTGAACGATATCAGTGGCGACGTGGTCTGCAAACGCATACGGCGGCGAAACGACGATATCGGGCTGCTCTGCATCACGGCTTATCCCACGGAACGCTATGAGCGGGATGCCATCGAAGCCGGTGCGCAGGGATTGCTGTCGAAGGAATGCCTGGTGAAGGAGCTGCCGGCGGCGATTGTGCGTGCGGCCCGGGGGCTGCCCATGGATGACCGGTTCTTGGATGCCGCTGCCGCGCATGAGATGATGCAGCGTGGCGAAGCCATGCGGTCCATGTTGAGTGATCGCGAACGCGACGTGCTGCGGCGGTATATGCGAGGGGACGCCACGGCTCAGATCGCAGTGGCGTTGCGTGTCAGTCCCAATACGGTGTTCACCTATATTCATCGCATATTGAGGAAACTGCATGTTTCCACGAGAAATGAGGCCATGGCGATATGCAGAAAATACGATCTGGTATGACGGCATGCCTACGGTCGGCGGACCGTGGCGCGGTGAAATCATACGATGATGTGCTTGTTCTTGTGGTGAGGGTCCTGTTCATAGGGATGCTGATCGTTCTTGTAGTGGACGAATGCGCGTTTCGGACGGTTGGCTCGGATACGGTTCGCCATGTAGTGTTCAGCATCGGCGAAGCGGCTGTATTGCTGCTCGCGGCATGGAAGCCTGCGGCGGGGAGCTGGCTGATCGTGGTGTGCGGTCAGGCCGGTGGCCTGCTGTCGTTCGGCGCATCGTTGGTATTGCTGTTCGCTTGTCTGCTGGGAGTGGCGGTATTGGGATTCCGCGCCGTTGCGCAGGGATGCTTGGCGACGGTGATATGCGTCTGCGAATACATCATGGTGAATTCGACTGGCGGGAAACCGTTGGTGCTGGTGAACGTCGCACTGTACGCCATGACCGTATTCGTCTGTGCGCTCGCCGGTGCGCTGTTGTGCCGGTCGTTGCGTGATCTGACGGCGGCTCAGCGTCAGGCGGTCAGCAGGAAACGGGAACGGTTGGCGCTCACCCTGCATAACGAAACCTGTAACGACGTGGTCTACATCATTCGTCGCATCGATGAGATTCGCGGGGATTCGCAGTCGATGGACGATCATGATATGGCGGAATTGCGTTCGGTCCTGGAAAACGTGTTGAGGCAGACACGGTCCGTGGTGTCCATCATGGCGAATGATGCGGATGACGATACGGCGGGTGGAAGAAACGGCGTTGTCGCTGATCGTGCGGTTCGCGGGAGGGAACGTCAGCTGCGTTCGATTGCGACGAAATACGAGGAGCGTTTGCGTCGGCTGGGATTCGAAGGCGAGACCATCATTGATATTCAGGACGGTGGCGTCATGACGGACGACGACTATGCGCTGATTTCCGCCATGCTGAGCGAACTGTTCTCGGATATCGTCAAGCATGCCGATGCGGAAGGCGGGTATTTCGTCACCATCGGTCTGACATCGGCTCGATTCTCCCTCTCGGCATGCGACAAGCCCTCCGGGAAAGACTCCGTTGCCGTGCCGACAAGGATGGGACTGCAACGCTATGCCGATCAGGTCGAGTCCCGTGGTGGAACGATCGGTATCCGCTCATCACAGGATCGGTGGATCGCGGACATCGACCTGCCGTTGTGATCGTTCCGCGGAAACGGTTCAGGCTCGCACGGACAGCGTCAACGGCAGCATGCAATCCGTTTCCTGCTTCGGATCATGCTCCGAAGGGTCGAGGAATCCTTTCCACTCGCTTTCGGGGAAGATGATGTCGGACAGGCTCATCCACTGTTCCAGCAGATTCATCGAATCGTCGCCCAGCCAACGGTATTGCAGGCCGTCCATGGCGCTCATCGCCAGAGTGTACAGGTCGTAGAAACGATCCTCGGTCATGCCTGGTGGAAGCAGCCAGTTCACCGAGCAGATCATCTCCCACTGGCGCATATGGCGTCCGATGAAGAAATGATGCGCCGGATGCTCCGGGTCCAACGCCTCGCCGTTCAGTACCGAATACAGTTGCACGAGCTCCGGGCGTTGAAGGTTGTACAGCACGATGTTCAGGCAGTAGCGCGGGTAGCAGTAGATGCGGTGGCCGTCGGCGTCCACGAATCCCGCGGTCACCGCGTTGTATTCATCCTCGTCCGGGGTGTCGTAGCATTCGGGCAGCACCATGTTGAGCAGGTCGTCCTTCGAGGAGATGTAATGGTACAGCGCGGCTTCGGTGATGCCCAGCTCATCGGAGATGTCCTGCAACGACATGCCCCAGAACCCTTTGGTCGCGATGATCTTGACGGCGGCCTGCAGGATTTGCAGGTGGCGTTCCTCCTGGCTCATGCGCTTGCGTTTGATGAAGGTCCTGTCGCCCAACGTGTCCCTGGCGGTGGTCATGCTGCCTTTGGACGCTTCGGCGCGGGATGCCGCGGGCCAGTTGTCCTGATCATTCAGAAAACCATCCCATGCCGCCGCGCCCATATTGTGCTCCTTGATTTCATGCGATTGTGTGTGTTTCCCCAATCCGGTGTGGTCTTTGGGGAGCTGCCCGTAAACCTTTTCATGATAGTACGAGCCGCTGATGGTCCAGCCTTAGGCGAAGACCCGATTCAACCATGCGATGGCCGTGTCCGGCCACTGTTGGACGCAAGGTTCGATGCCATCGGTTCCGTTCCACGCCGTTTCCGCGGTGCCCAACGCCAAACCGTGGCCGCCATGCGGGAACAGGTGCGCTTCGACAGGAACGTCGGCCTTCGCGCAGGCGTCCACCAGCATCAGCGTGTTCTCATACGGCACGCAGTCATCGGTGACGGTATGCCAGACGAACACGGGCGGCGTTTTGCCGTCGATATGCCGTTCGATGGATACGGATTCCAAGGCTTCGCGGTCGCTTGCCTCATCGCCGAGCAGGCAGTCGAAGCTGCCGCGATGGGCGAGCGGGCCGGAGGTGATCACCGGATAGCCAAGCATCAACGCGTTCGGACGAACCGCATCGGGGTCGTAGCCATGCCCGCGCATTACGTCATCGCTCGCGGTGGTGGCCAGATTGGCCGCAAGATGCCCGCCGGCGGAGAACCCGATCACCGCGACCCTGTCGGGGTCGCAATGCCATTCGTCGGCATGGGCGCGAATGCGCTTCATCGCCTCGGCGGCTTCCAGCAGCGCGACGGGGAAACGTGATGGCGCGACGGAATAGCGCAATACGAACGCGTTGAAACCGGCAGCAAGGAAACGCATGACGATCGGCTCGGCTTCCCGGTCGGAGGTCATGGCGTACCCGCCGCCCGGAATCACCAGCACGCCCGGACGGCGACGCTTGGGGTCGATTTCCTCACTGTTGTTATGGATGTAGCCGACGAATGCGGCCTCACTGCCGTCGATGCCGGCGATCACGTCTTCGAAATATCGCATGCCGTTAACCTTATCGGAATTCGATGGGACTGTACCGAAACGTGGCGGTTCCCGATCAATGGATATCGGGAACCGCCACGTTTCGGGGAAACAGGGAGGCGAAGCGGCGGAAGGCCTTCCCATACGAAAGCCTTCCGCCGCTTCGGCATGGATCAGAACGTGACCTCGACCTCAACGATGCCGCCGTCCGCCACGGCCGGCACCACCTTGCCGTCGATGCGCTCGCCGTTCACGCTGACGGAGCGCTCTCCGGTGCGCTTCATGCCGATGCGATAGGTCGTGCCGCGGAACACGCGGGTCACCGTAAGATCGGTGAATTCCGCCGGCAGATGCGGTTCGATGGCCAGGCCGTCAAGCGTCGGGCGCACGCCCAGCAGGTACTGCGAGACGTCCACGAAGGTCCAGGCGGCGGTGCCGGTCAGTCAGGAGTTCTTGCCTTCGCCGGGCGTCGCGGCTTCGGGGCCGGCGACCATCTGGCAGTACACGTACGGTTCCACCTTGCGCACGTCGGACTTGTCTTCCACGTACGCGGGGCAGTTGCGCTTGTACACGGCGAATGCCTCGTCGTCGTTGTTGGCCAGGGCGTTGGCGATGGAGATCCACGGGTTGTTGTGGCAGAAGATGCCGCCGTTCTCCTTGTAGCCGCGCGCATAGGAGGAGATTTCGCCCAGTTCGATGCGGTAGATGGAGTAGGCGGGGGGCGAGGATGGCGGTGCCCCAGTCGCAGGTCAGCTTGTCCTTGACGGATTCGAGCGCCTGCTGCGCCTTGCCGTCGTCCAGGCCGATGCCGGCCATGACGCACATGCCCTGCGGTTCGATGTAGATCTGGCCTTCGGTATCCTCATGCGTGCCGACCTTGCGGGAGTAAGCGTCGTGGGCGCGCAGGAACCATTCGCCGTCCCAGCCGGCGGTTTTCACCGCGTCGTTCACCGCTGCGATTTCGTTGCGCATGGCGGCCGCTTCCGCAGTCGTCTGTTCGTCGGTCATGCCCGTGGCTTGGCCGTAATGTTCGATGATGTCGACGTACTGGCCGCCGTACAGCACGAACATGCCGCCGATGAACACGGATTCGGCGACGCCGGTGTCATTGTTCTCCACGGTCTGGAAGCTTTCGCCCGGAGTGTCGGAGAAGCAGTTGAGGTTCAGGCAGTCGTTCCAGTCGGCGCGGCCGATCAGCGGAATGCCGTGGGGTCCCTTATGGGTGACGGTGAAGTTCACCGAACGGCGCAGATGCTCGAGCAGCGGGACTTCGGAGCCTTCCACGTTGTTGAACGGCACGGGTTCGGTCAGGATGCTCACGTCGCCGGTTTCGGCGAGGTAGGCGTAGGTGCCGGCGACCAGCCACAGCGGGTCGTCGTTGAAGCTGCCGCCGATGTCGGCGTTGCCCTTCTTGGTGAGCGGCTGGTACTGGTGCCAGGCGGAGCCGTCCTCCATCTGGGTGGAGGCGATGTCGATGATGCGCTGGCGTGCGTGCTGCGGAACCAGATGCACGAAGCCGAGCAGATCCTGGTTGGAGTCGCGGAAGCCCATGCCACGGCCCATGCCGGACTCGTAGTAGGAGGCGGAGCGGGACATGTTGAAGGTGACCATGCACTGGTACTGGTGCCAGATGTTGACCATGCGGTCGAGCTTCTCATCGCCGGATTCGACGCTGTAGGTGCTCAGCAGGTCGGTCCAATAGGCGTTCAGTTCGCTCAGCGCGGCCTCGACCTGTTCGACGGTGACGAAGCGGCGGAACAGGTCGTGCGCCGGCTTCTTGTTGATGATGCCGACCTTGGCGGGATCATCGGGATCCTCCCACTTCTGGTCCTTGGCGACCTCGATGTATCCCAGCACGAAGACCAGCGACTTGGTTTCGCCGGGCTTGAGTTCCAGGCGCACGCGGTTGGCGGCGATGGGGAACCATCCGTGCGCCACGGAATCGTGGGCCTTGCCTTCGGCGATGACCTGCGGGGTGTCCCAGCCGTTGAACTGGCCGAGGAATTCGTCGCGACTGGTGTCGAAGCCAATCGTGGGGGAGTTCACCGCGAAGAACGCGTAATGGTTGCGGCGTTCCTTGAACTCGGTCTTGTGGTACAACAGCGTGGCGTCGTTTTCGTGTTCGATCTCGACTTCGCCGGTGGACAGGTTGCACTGGAAGTTCGAGGAATCGTCCACCGCATTCCACAGGCACCATTCCACGGATGCGGTGGCGTCGATGACGACGGGTGCATCGGTGGTGTTGGTCACGTCGAGTCGGTTGATTTCGGCGTTGGTGTGCAGCGGTACGAAGGCGGTGAGCTTGGATTCGATGCCCCTCTTGGACGATTCGAATACGGTGTAGCCGATGCCCTGGCGGCAACGGTAGGAGTCAAGCGGGGTCTTGGCGGGCAGGAAGGTCGGGGACCAGGTTTCGATGGGCTTGGCGTCGGCGTCGGCGGAGTCCATGAGGCTCAGGTAGTAGCAGCACGATCCGTTGTCGCCCGGCACGTTGTTGTAGCGGTAGCGGGTGATACGGCGCAGTTTGGCGTCCTTGTAGAAGGAATAACCGCCGCCGGTGTTGGAGATCAGGGAGAAGAAGTCCTCGTTGCCGAGGTAGTTGATCCACGGCAACGGGGTGGCCGGGGTTTCGATTACGTATTCCTTGGCGGCGTCGTCGAAATGACAGTAACGCATGGGTGTCCTTTCATCGGTGAAATGGCGCTGGTTGGACGTATGCTGACCGTGTTCGTCCATTGGTCTTACTAAATAGGGTAACACGTTATTTATAAACCTATAAATAAAATACTGCAAGCGTGTTGCCGTGTTGTTCCGGGCTGAAATGTCGCCAATATTCCGCGGTCGGGATATACTTCCTCCAGTTGCCCTCGTAGCTCAGTCGGTTAGAGCAGCACCCTTATA
Organism: Bifidobacterium merycicum DSM 6492; assembly: GCF_900129045.1. Lineage (GTDB taxonomy): Bacteria > Actinomycetota > Actinomycetes > Actinomycetales > Bifidobacteriaceae > Bifidobacterium > Bifidobacterium merycicum. The sequence continues at coordinate 159,089 of NZ_FQTX01000004.1, forward strand.
AGGTGTTTGTCCTGGGTTCAAGTCCCAGCGAGGGCACAGCAGCGAACCCGCCGAAACCGGCGGGTTCTCCCATATCAGGCCATGTTTCGCAGATTGAATCGCATGGTCGAATCACATGGTCGAATCATGCAATCAGCTGTCGGCGCAGAAAGCCGTCGATGGTTTTTGCAGGTTGTCTGTGTAAGATATAGCTCTGTCAACGTAATTCCAACATGTAATCGGAGGGGGCATGAGCAATGGGCAAAACGGCAATGACCGGTCGCAAGGCGGCGATTTCCAAGGGGATGCGCATGGGCCTGAAGGTGGGATTGACCGGCCGGGTGGTTCGTCGGCAGATGCCAGCGGTTTCAACGTCGGGAGAATTGCAGGCAATGGCTTGGAAGCGAACGGGGAACGCGATTCGGAAAGCGTTAGAGACTCAACGTTAGGTCATCGTGTTTCGATGACGCACATGGAAGTGACGTCGGGGCCACTTCCTCCAGCTGCGGAGCTTGAACGTTATGAACGGATTCTTCCCGGTGCCGCTGATCGAATCCTTTCCATGGCGGAGCGATCATTGCAATCCGAAATCGAGGGGGCAGCGTGATGTCCGCAGAATATACGCCGAAGGCAGAAGGGCGGAAAACTGGTGTCTGAAGTTCACTAGTGCGGTGTTCTCTCTGCTTGTTGTGGCGGTGTTCATAGTCACGGTGGTGTTCTGGGCCATGGGCATGAATGCTCAGGCGATACTCAGCGCGGCATGCTTTGTTCTTTGTCTGCTTCCGCGAGTCATTGATGCAATTAAGGGGCATAAGACCGGTGACAATATGGCGCCGCCATCCGATGGCGGAGATGCCTCTGCTGAATAGTTGCGGATGCCGTTAAGGCTTCTTGCTCTATCTGAATATGGTCTACATCTTGTTGGGGGAATGTTCCGGTTCATCAGACGGATTCCGGTTGCGCCAAGGTGTGCCCGAAGCGCGAGAAACGGCAGGCGTACCACAGTTCGGCGGTGATGCCGGGGTCGGCAAGGTCGACGTGCAGTGCTTTGGCGATGACGCCAAGGTATTTGGTCAAGGTATGCCGATGCATCCCGGTCATGCGTGCGGCCTCCTCCGTTCTGCCGCGACTGCGCAGCCACGCCCACAGCACATCCACCGCGCGGATGGTCGTGTCCGCGCCGGATTGCGCGGTGTGGGGGCCGGTGGACAGGTCGAACGTCAGATCGGCGATCGGCGCGAGTTTCAGATCGGCGAACGCCCGCATCAGCGAAGGTTCCACCACGCTTTCCAACGTCGCGGCGCTGCGGTCGCTGCCATATCGGATCAACGGCACGCCTGATGTCAGTGCCTCCGCTCCGGCCTGATACGCTTCGTGCCGTGCGCGGGGCATGTCGGGCCAGGTCACGCCCGACGATTGCCCTACGGTGAGTCGTCCGTCGTGGGTCAACTGTTCGGTACAGCTTCGTGCATTCGACTGTGAGACGATGGCCCACATATCGCCGTCCACCATGCCGAACACTGCGAGATTCGTGTTCTTGGCCAGTGTGCGGCGGAACGGTTCAAACAGTCGCCCGGCATCCTCCAGCGCATCCTGACGGCCGATGATGCGCAATGCCACCAGCGGCTGCACCGGCATGCCGTTCCATACGTCATCGGCGAACCGTCGTACCGTATCGGCATCTCCCTCCAAACACAGCCGGGTCATGGTCGACCGCAGGTTGGCGAGGGAACGGTTGGAATCGGCGGTGCCGGTGACGGCAAGCGACAGCAGGCTTGCAGCTTCGGCCACCAGCGGATGATCGATGCTGCCCTTGTTCCCCTTACGCCCCGAAACAAGATATCCGAGCGTTTGCTTGGTGGAGGAGGCGATGTGGAAGATCGCGATATCGTAGCCTTTCGCCACGGTGAATTTCGCCTCGCCGAGCACACTGAAGGCCAGGGCGTCGGCCAGCGAATCCATGTCGACGGGGAGCGCGTGGTGCGAGGATGCGACAATCGACCCCACAGGATTCAGCAGCGCCGCCCATCCGCCGATGAGCTCGGCCAGGCGGGAGACGATCGTGCTCACCGGGTCGAGCGTGTGCACGCTGCGCAGCAGACGTTGCTGATTGCGGTACATGCGGGCGAAATTCTGGCCGGTATTGTCCGAGATGCCGCGTGCCACCGCCTTGGAAATGGCGATGAACGGGGTGGCGAGGGGCACGCAGAACAAGGGGAGTCCTGTTGCCTCACACTGGTAGACCAGCCATTGCGGTATGGCGTCATGCTGCACGCCGATGCCGAATCCGATGCCGCGCACGCCGGCGTCGACCAAGCGGGATGCGAAGGGGCGATGCCGTTCATCCGGGGCGTTCGCCGGCATAAGCAGACCGGTGGTCAGCAGGATCTCGCCGCCCTCAAGATACGGCGTCGGGTCGGGGGATTCCGAAAAATGCATCCAGGAGATCGGCGCATCCAAGTCGCCGGCATCACCTTCCGCAACCAGTGACAGGTCAAGGGAACGCTGCTCCAGCAACGTGTTCAAGGTCATCGCCATACGGCCAATCTAGGCGGTTCGCATCGAATCATGGACGATTCGGCCACATATCGGCCATATTTTCAACACAACGTCCATATCATCAGCGTTCGTGCGTCCCTATGGTGAAAGCCAACAACAACGGAACATAGGAAAGGAGCACAGGATGACCACCCGCGGCGCACTCACCATCGCATTGGCCCAGATGAGCCAGATGCCCATCGGCAAGCCTCTCGGCGCGTTCGAGAACGATGTCCGCCGCGTGGCCTCCATGCGCAGCGGCGAAGGGCTTCGCCCGGAACTCATCGTCTTCCCCGAAATGCACTTGTATGGCACCGGCGAACTCGATGACGAACGCTCCTACCGTGCGCAGTGCGCCTCGGCCACTGACCTGCATGACGGGTTGGCCGCCAAACTCGGCGGCATCGCCCGTGAACTGGGCGTCTGGCTCATCCCCGGCACCGTCGCGGAACGCAATCCCGCGGGAGGCATCTTCAACACCGCTCCCGTGTTCTCCCCGAAGGGTGAACTCGTCGCCTCGTATCGCAAGATCTGCCCGTGGCGTCCGTTCGAACGCTACACACCCGGAGACTCCTTCACCACGTTCGATATTCCGGGCAAGGGACGTATCGGCATCATGATCTGCTACGACGCCTGGTTCCCCGAAATCAGCCGTCAACTGGCATGGCAGGGCGTCGACCTCATCATCAACCCGGTGCGCACCACCACTCCTGATCGGGTGCAGGAACTCATCCTCGCCCGCGCGAACGCCATTGTCAACCAGACCTTCGTGGCAAGCCTGAACGCGCCCGCGCCGCAAGGCGTCGGGCAGTCAACGCTCGTCGACCCCGAAGGCGCCGTCATCGAATCATCCGAAGGCGACGGCGAACAAGTCATCATCCGCACCATCGACCTCGACGCCGTACGTCTGGTCCGTGAGCGGGGCACCGCCGGCAGCAACCGCATGTGGGAGCAATTCCATCCCGGCGAACCGTCCATCCCGCTTCCCCTCTACGGAGGCGCCATCATACCGGAGCGGTGGCGCATCCAGGACTGATCGCCACGAACCGGCACCGATGCACAACGTTATGAAAGGAACCGACATGACAGCACAGATAGTCAACGGCCCAGCCGCCGCGTGTCCCGTCGCACAACCCGTCGAGGGCGAAGGCACGTTGAAGCGCACCATGGGATTGCGTTCCGTGGTGTTGTTCGGACTGGCCTACATGACGCCGATCATCGCGCTCGGCACGTTCGGTGTGATCGCTTCCACCTCGCATGGCGCCGCGGCGATGTCCTATCTGGTGGCCACCGTCGCCATGATGTTCACCGCGGGAAGCTACGGACGCATGGCCGTACTTCACCCGCAGGCGGGCAGCGCCTACACCTATGTGGGCAAAACCATCGGGCGCAAGGTCGGATTCCTCGTCGGATGGGCAATGCTGCTCGACTACATGTTCCTTCCCATGGTGGTATGGCTGATCGGAGCCTCCTATCTGAACGCGCAGTTCCCTTCGGTCCCGATCCAGGCATGGGTGATCGGCTTCATCGTGCTCACCACCGCCATCAACATCATCGGACTCAACGTGGCGGACAAGATCAACTATGCGCTGATGCTGTTCCAGGCCCTCGTCATCGTCCTCTTCCTGATGCTTTCCATCCGATCCGTCCTGGGTGGTGCCGGCACCGGCACGCTGTTCAGCACGCTGCCGTTCACGGGTAACGGCTCATCGCCATCCGTGATCGTGGCGGGCGCGGCCATCGCCGCTTACTCCTTCCTCGGATTCGACGCGGTTACCACGATGAGCGAGGAAACCCGCGACGCACGTCACACCATCCCCAAGGCGATCATGCTGGTCGCGCTCATCGGCGGACTGATCTTCGTGGGCATCGCCTACGTCACCCAGCTGGTGCACCCAGGCGGCATGTTCGACGACGAATCGTCCGCCGCCTACGAGATCGCCACCCAGGTCGGCGGCAACCTGTTCACCTCCGTGTTCATCGCGGGACTGTGCTTCGGCCAGTTCACCTCCGGCATCGCCACCCAGGCCTCCGCATCCCGCCTGCTGTACGTGATGGGTCGCGACGGCGTCCTGCCCAAGCGGATCTTCGGCAGGCTCGGCAAGCGTTTCGGCACGCCGGTGCTCAGCATCATGCTGATCGCCTTCGTCGGACTGATCGCCATGTTCCTCGACGTCGCCACCTCCACATCCTTCGTGAACTTCGGCGCCTTCACCGCCTTCACCCTGGTCAACGTGTGCGTCATCTGCGCCTACGCCAAAGCCGATGCGTCCGAACGCAAGGAATATTTCCGAGGGGGAGTGTGGCTCAACGTGGTGGCCCCGGCTGTCGGAGCCGTCTGCTGCGCCTACCTGCTGATGCATCTGGACGGCCATGCGATCGGACTGGGATTGTCCTGGCTCGCCATAGGCATCATCGTGCTCGCGGCGATCACCAAGGGATTCCGCCGCAATCCTCCGGAATACGGCGACCGCGGCGAATAAACCAAGGCCACCTGTTCCGGTCACCCACCAATAACCACCAACAACCACCAACAACCATCCAAGACTTTTCGAAAATCACCAACAACGAAAGGAAACACCCATGTCAGTCCCACAGGTCGCACGCAAGATCGTCACCGCCATCCCCGGACCGAAGTCCCAGACGCTGGAAGAGGAACACAAGAAGTACGTGAGCGCCGGCGTCGGCCAAGGCATGCCGATCTTCGCGCAAAGCGCCTCCGGCTCCACCATCACCGACGTCGACGGCAACCGTTTCATCGACCTCGCCTCCGGCATCGCCGTCACCGGTGTCGGCAACTGCGCTCCGGAAGTCGTCAAGGCGGTGCAGGACGAAGTCACCAAGCTGACGCACACGAACTTCGCCACCACCCCGTACGAGAACTACATCGACGTGTGCAAGAAACTCGCCGAACACACCCCCGGCGACTTCCCCAAGAAGAGCGTACTGGTCAACTCCGGCGCCGAAGCGGTCGAGAACGCCATCAAGATCGCCCGCCGATACACGGGCCGCTCCGCCATCGTCGTGATGGAGAACGCCTTCCACGGCCGCACCAACCTGACCATGGCCATGACCACCAAGTCCATGCCGTACAAGCAGGGCTTCGGCGCATTCGCCCCCGACATCTACCGTGTGCCGTTCTCCTACCCGCTGCGCGACGCCTTCGGCGCGGACGGCGCCGCCGCCGCCAAGGCCGCCACCGACAAGATCGAACTGCTGGTCGGCTCCGCCAACGTGGCCGCCATCATCGCCGAACCGATCCAAGGCGAAGGCGGCTTCATCGTCCCGGCCGAAGGCTTCCTGTCCGGACTGGCCGACTGGGCCCACGCACACGACGTGCTGTACATCTCCGACGAAATCCAGGCCGGCTTCTGCCGTTCCGGCAAGTGGTTCGCCTGCGAATACGACGGCGTCACCCCCGATCTCATCACCACCGCGAAGGCGCTCGGCGGCGGCATGCCGATCGCCGCGGTCACCGGTCGCGCCGACATCATGGATGCCGTGCAGCCCGGCGGCATCGGCGGCACCTACGGCGGCAACCCGGTATCCTGCGTTTCGGCGCTCGCGGCCGTGGGCATCATGGAGAAGCTCGACCTGCCGGCGAAGGCCGCGCATATCGGCGAAGTCGTGGACGGCCTGCTCAAGCCGCTCGTCGGCGAAGTGCCGACCGTGGCCGAAGTGCGCGGACACGGCGCCATGATCGGCATCGAATTCGTCAAGGCCGGTACGATGGAACCGAACAAGGAACTTGTCGGCCGCATCACGAAGCGCACGATTCAGGAAGGTCTGATCATGCTGACCTGCGGCATCAACGGCAACGTGATCCGTCTGCTGCCGCCGCTGGTCATCACCGATGATGAGCTGACCGAGGCCATCGAAGTGCTCAAGGAGATCATCATCGAGGAAAGCGCCAAGTGACCTGCCCGCGCAGATCCCGCATCAGGCACATGGAATAGGCGTATGCCGGCCCCTCCTCAAACGGGGCCGGCCTTCGCCGGAAAGGAACGAAACCGATGAAGCTGCTTACCGTCGGACCGGACATCATCCATTCCTTCGCGACCGTCGAGGAATTCGCCGAATCCTTCCAGCTGGGACCCAAGGATCTGCTGGTGAGCATCGAGGCGATCTACTCGCGTTTCCTCGAACCGTATGCGAACGGCGCGAACGTCATCCTGGTCGACAAATACGGCGCCCAGGAGCCCACCGACGTCATGATCGACGAGTTCATCAAGGATGCTTCGGCGTTCGACTATGACCGTATCGTCGCAGTCGGCGGCGGCGCGGTGATGGACATGTCGAAGGTCGTCGCCGTGGCCGGTGGCGCATCCATCGACGAGGTGATCGACCATCTGCCCGATTTCAAGCGCAAGGTCCGGCTCGTGCTCGTACCGACCACCTGCGGCACTGGTTCCGAGGTCACGGAGATCGCGGCCGTCAACCGCACCAGGCTCGGCTGCAAGGCCGGTATCGCCGGTCCGGAGATGTTCGCGGACGACGCCGTGCTGATCCCTGAACTGCTGTACGGTCTGCCGGATCACGTGTTCGCCACCAGCTCGCTCGACGCCCTCGTGCACGCCGTGGAATCAACCTTGTCGCCGAACGCCACGCCGTACACCAGGATGTTCGGCTACGAGGCCATGACGATGATCGTCGGCGGCTATAAGGCCGTGGTCGAAGCGGGTCCCGCCGGTTCACCGGAACGCCGCGCCAAGCGCAACGAGCTGATGGGTGATTTCCTCATCGCCTCCGATTATGCGGGCATCAGCTTCGACACCGGCGGCTGCGCGGCGGTGCATGCCCTAAGCTACCAGCTCGGCGGCAAATACCATGTGCCGCATGGCGAATCCAACTACGCCATGTTCACCGGCGTGCTGCTCAACTATATGGAGATTAAATCCGATGGCGAGATCGCCAAGGTCAACCGGCATCTCGCCGGAATCCTCGGTTGCGATGTGGCGGATGTGTACGACGAGCTGGAAACGCTCATCAACCAGCTGCTGCCGAAGAAGGCTTTGCATGAGTACGGCGTGGCCAAGGAGGATCTGCCCGAATTCGCCGATCGTGTGATGACAACCCAGGAACGCTTGATGAGGAACTGCTTCGTGCCGCTCGATTACGATCGAGTGCTCAAGATCTTCACCGAGCTGTATTGATCGTCGGTCGGATTCCGGCCGACTTGTTGGTGAGGGAATCGCCCGTTCATACCGCACGCCACGCTCACGGGGCCGCGCCGCGGAAGGACGGGCGATTTCTCATGCCATTGCTCCGATCCGCGTCATTCCGGCTTCGTTCCCGTACCGCTGCGCGTGCCGTCCCGCGGCATCCCTTCCACGGGCTGCGGTGTCCCAGCCATCGTCTACCCTTGCTGAGGTTCCGGTTCACGCCCGCCAACGGGGCGAGGCGACCCGGGTCACCTGAATTCCCTAGGAGACACTATGAAGCAGGGTATCCATCCCGATTACCATGCCGTCGAAGTCCTGTGCTCGTGCGGCAACACCTTCGTCACCCGTTCCACCGCCAAGGGCGACCACATGACGGTCGACGTGTGCGCGAAGTGCCACCCCTTCTACACCGGCAAGCAGAAGATCCTCGACACCGGTGGCCGCGTTGCTCGCTTCGAGAAGCGCTACGGCAAGAAGAGCAAGTAGCTTATCGAACGCCAGCCCGTTTCCGTTCCGGTGCGTGCCAACGCATCCGGCTCCGGAGGGGGCTGGCGTTTTCGTATCCTCAAGGGCCCGTGCGCCCATCGCGGCCAAGAGGCCGTGTTCCGGCGATCGCGAAACCGCAATCGCGGAACCGCAACCAACGTAATCATCCGTAATCATCAAGGAAGCACATGGCAGACGAACAGTTCCCCGCGGCGCAATCCGCGTTGAAGGAATACCAATCGCTCGAAGAGCAGATGGCCAGCCCCGAAGTGGTGACCGATCCGAACAAGATGCGTAAACTCGGCCGTCGTCATGCCGAACTGGGCGGCATCGTCAACGCATACAACGCGTATCTCGCCGTGAAGAACGACCTTGAGGCCGCCAAGGAAATGGCCGGCGAGGACCCGGATTTCGCCGCCGAAGCTAAAAGGCTCGAAGGCGAACTGCCCGAGGTGGAGGAGAAGCTGCGCACCGCGCTCATCCCGCGCGACCCGGACGATGCGCGCGACACGATCATGGAAATCAAAGCCGGCACCGGCGGCGAAGAAGCCGCGCTATTCGCGGGCGACCTGCTGCGCATGTACACCAGGTACGCCGAAAAGCGCGGGTGGACCGTCACCGTGCAGTCCGAGAACACCACGGAACTCGGCGGCGTCAAGGACGTGCAGGTCGCCATCCGCGCCAAGGGCACGCCCGCGCCGGAAGACGGCGTGTGGGCATCGCTGAAATACGAGGGCGGCGTGCACCGCGTGCAGCGCGTCCCCGTCACCGAATCGCAGGGCCGCATCCAGACATCCGCGGCGGGCGTCATCGTGTTCCCCGAAGCCGACGACGACAATGATGAGATCGACATCGATCCGAAGGACCTCAAAATCGATATCTTCATGAGCTCCGGCCCGGGCGGCCAGTCCGTGAATACCACGTATTCGGCCGTGCGTATGACGCACATCCCCACCGGCATCACGGTGAACATGCAGGACGAGAAATCCCAGATCCAGAACCGCGCCGCCGCGCTGCGCGTGCTCAAGTCCCGACTGCTCGCCATGAAGCATGAGCAGGAGGCCGCCGAAGCCGCCGACATGCGCCATTCGCAGGTCCGATCGCTCGACAGGTCCGAACGCATCCGCACCTACAACTTCCCGGAGAACCGTATCGTCGACCATCGTACGAACTACAAGGCGTACAACCTCGACGCGGTGCTCGACGGCGACCTTCAGGCCGTCATCGACTCCGACATCCAGGCGGATGAGGCCGAAAGGCTCGCCCACCAGCAGTGAGCATACGAATGCCGTCCTCGCCCGGAAACGGGCAGGACGGCGTTTTTTCATGGATTCATGGAAGAAACCGTGACGGTATGAGAGAAGCCGAAACGGCAGAGGGAAAAGGAAACGGAAGGATGATGGACGAAACCATCGCAACAGCGGCAGCCACCCTGAAGGAAGCGGGAGTGGATACACCGGAGCATGACGCGAAGATCCTGCTCGCCGAAGCCGCGGGATGCGAGCTGCGCGACGTGGACAAGGCCATGCTCATGGGAGATGGGCTCGAATACGATGCCGTGAAATTCGACGCGATGATCGCCAGACGAGCGAAACGCGAACCGCTGCAGTACATCGTGGGGCACGCGCCGTTCCGGTATCTCGACCTCCAAGTCGGGCCGGGCGTGTTCATTCCACGTCAGGAAACCGAACTCGTAGTGCAGGAAGGCATCGACTGGATCACCAGAAACGGCCTATACAATCCGCGCGTGGTCGACCTGTGCGCGGGATCGGGAGCCATCGGCCTCGCCATCGTCACCGAAGTGCAGGGCAGTCACGTCTGGGGTGTGGAAATCAGCCCCCAAGCCGTGGCATGGACCCGTAGGAACATCGAAGCCACCATGCGACGCTGGCCCGCGCTCGCCTCCAACTACGAGCTGGAAATCGGCGACGCCACCAGCCCCACCACGCTCGACAAGCTCGACGGCACCATCGACATGGTCATCACGAACCCGCCGTATGTGCCGCAAAGCGACATCCCCACTCAACCCGAGGTGCGCGACCATGATCCGGAACTCGCGTTGTACGGCGGTAGCCTGGACGGCACCCTCATCCCCGAGCGCATCGTCAGGCGTGCTGCGGCGCTGCTGAAACCTCAGGGCCTGTTCGTCATGGAACACGACATTTCGCAAGGCGACAGACTCGCCGCGTTCGCCAGTGCCAATGGCTTCGGCGAGGTGCGCATCCGTAACGATTACACCGGTCGGCCCCGGTATCTCGTCGCCGTGCGCTCCGGCGACTGACGGTTGATTCCGGCGTATGCCCCACGTGAACCAGCTGTACGGGAATCATGCCCGGCGAGTCCGCCATGTAGAAGATATTGCACGGGCCATCGGGAGTTCGCATATGATGAATGGCTGCATCAAGGTCAGAAAGGCCGCAACTGGTTGGAAAGGCCATACAGAGAGGAAGAACGGCAATGAAACGCAAATTTGCCGGAAAGGCCGCGGCGCTAGGCATGGCCGCGGCCATGATGTTGTCGTTGACGGCATGTTCCGGCGGCAACATGTACGCGACAAGCGAAGACAGCATGAAACTGTCCGATAACGACGTCATCACGTTGGGATCGGTCACCACCAATTCCGGCGCAGCCGCCGCATACGGCGAAGCCGAAGTCAGTGGATTCAAACTGGCGGTCAGCGAAATCAACGCGGCCGGCGGCATCTTCGGCAAGAAAATAGAACTCAAATCCATGGACGACAAAGGCGACGTGATCGAAGCGTCCAACGCCTTCAACCGCCTCGCCGGCGAAAAGAAAGTCATCGGCATCCTCGGCCCCACCATCTCGTCCACCACGGGCGCGGTGGCGCCGCTGGCCGATCAGAACCAGCTGCCGTCCATCGCCCCCGCCGCCACATCGGACTCCATCGAAACGGGCGGATACCTGTTCCGCACCTGCTTCAAGGACTCCTATCAGGGTGAGATCGCGGCCAAGTTCGCCGCCGAGGAATTGAAGGTCAAGAAGGTCGCCGTACTGTACGGCACCGGCGACCCGTACTCCTCCGGCGTGGGCAAAGCCTTCGTGAACGCCGCCAAGAAAGCCGGACTGGACGTGGTGGCCGAAGAGAACTCCTCCAGCGCCGACGACACCGAATACTCATCCCAGCTGCAGAAAGTGCAGGCGGCGGGCGCGGAATTCCTGTACGCGCCGTACTACTACTCCGCAGCCGGTCCGTACATCATCCCGCAGGCCCGTTCCGTCGGCTACGACGGGTACATCATGGGCCCCGACGGCTACGACGGCCTGCAGATCACCGGTGCCAAATCGCGTTACAACAAGGTGCTGTACACCACGCACTATTCGCCCGACGACACCTCCAACAAGAAGGTGCAGAAGTTCATCAAGTCGTACAGGAAGGCCAACAATAACGCCATGCCGAACACGTTCACCGCGTTGGGCTACGACTCCGTCTACATGTTCAAGCAGGCCATCGAAAAAGCCGGCCCCAACGCCAGCCGAGCGGACATCCGCAAAGCCATCAGCGGCATGAGCTTCTCCGGCGTCACCGGTAAATTCACCCTCGACTCACACGGCTCCCCGAAGAAATCCGTCATCGTGCTCGAAATGAAGAACGGCGAACCCACCTATCGCAGCACCATCGAACCGGCCAAGTGAACCGCCGGTCCTCAACACCCGTAACAGCAACGAATCAACCTCTATAAGAAGGGGGGAATGATGAGCAATCAGGTCATAATGTTTATCAGTCAGATCTTCAACGGTCTGAAAATCGGCAGCGTGTACTCCCTCGTGGCTCTGGGATACACCATGGTGTACGGCATCATTCGTCTGATCAACTTCGCGCACGGCGACTTCATCATGGTCGGCGCTTACGTGCTCATGCTTACCATTCCAGCAATCATCGCCTGCGGCATGCCCGCATGGCTCTCCGTGATCCCGGCGATCCTCGTGTGCGTCGCGGTCGGCGTCATCGTGGAAAAGGCCGCATACAAGCCGGTCCGCGAAAAAGGCAACAACATGACCGCCCTGATTACCGCCATCGCCATGAGCCTGCTGCTTGAAAACGGCTCCCAAGCCATTTTCGGCGCCGACTACCAGACCATTCCCACGATCATCCAGATCCCGTCCATCGCCATCGGCGACCTCAAAATCGACGGCGCGACGATCGTGACCGTGCTGCTCGGCATCATCATCATGATCGCGCTGCAGCTGTTCGTCTCCCGCACCAAGCAAGGCAAAGCCATGCGTGCGGTTTCAGAGGATAAGGAAGCCTCCATCCTCATGGGCATCAACGTGAACTCCACAATCACCCTGACCTTTGCCATCGGCTCCGGTCTGGCCGCGGTCGCCTCGCTCATGTATTGCATCTCCTACCCGCAGGTGTCTCCGATGATGGGTGCCATGCTGGGTCTGAAAGCCTTCGTGGCGGCAGTGCTCGGTGGTATCGGCTCCATCCCCGGCGCCATGGCCGGTGGTCTGGTAATCGGCGTGGTCGAAAGCCTCACCAAGGCCTACATCGGCACCATCACCGGAGGCGTCATTACCTCCGCATTCGCGGACGCCATCGTGTTCGGCATTCTCATCATCGTGCTGCTGGTCAAGCCGTCCGGCCTGATGGGCGAACCGGAAAGCGAAAAGGTGTGATCCCATGAAGAAATCAATGCTTTCCATCAAGCAGTCCTACATCGTCTGCGTCATCGGCATCGTCGTACTCTTCGGCATCCTCATGGGCGTGTGCGAAACCGGCATGGTCTCGCTGTATGTCAAAGGCATCATCATGACCTGCTGTATCGCGGTCATCATGACCACCTCCCTGAACCTCACCATCGGCGTGCTCGGCCAATTGACCTTGGGTTGCTGCGGATTCGAAGCCATCGGCGCATACTCCGCGGCACTGCTCAGCAAACTGCTCATCGCCAACGGCGTCGTCATGAACGACACCCTGCGATTCCTGCTTGTCACCGTCGCCGGCGGCCTGGTCGCCTGCGTATTCGGCGTGCTCATCGGCATCCCCGCCCTGCGCCTGCACGGTGACTACCTCGCCATCATCACGCTCGGCTTCGGCGAAATCATCCGAGTCGTCATCCAGAACCTCAAGATCGCCGGCGGCGAAGGTCTTGATAAAGGCCAGCAAGGCCAGGCGCTGATCGGCATCGACCGTCTCGCCAACCTGTACGTGGTCTTCTGGATCACCGTCATCACCGTGGTGCTGCTGTTCATGTTCGCGCGTTCCCGTTACGGCCGTGCCGTCAAAGCCATCCGCGACGACGAGATCGCCGCAGGCGCATCCGGCATCAACATCACCTACATGAAGGTGCTCGTCTTCGCCATCTCCGCGTTCTTCGCGGGCATCGCGGGCGGCATCTTCGCGCAGTACATCGGCGCCCTCACCCCGAGCATGGCCGGATGGCTGCAGTCCATCAACTACGTGATCATGGTGGTGTTCGGCGGCATGGGTTCGCTGACCGGTTCCATCGTCTCCGCCGTCGGTCTGACGATCCTGCCGGAACTGTTGCGCGCATTCTCCGACTACCGCATGCTCGTCTACTCGGTGGTGCTCGTGCTCATCATGATCTTCCGCCCGCAAGGCATCTTCGGCAATTGGGAGTTCTCGCTGCCGAAGGCGATCAACCGCATCTTCTATCCGAAGGGCAAGAAGGGCGCCAAGGCCGACACCACGGAAACCGCCGAAGCCAAGGAGGCCAAGCATGAGTGAACCGATCCTGAAAGCGGAGCATCTCGGCATCACCTTCGGTGGTCTGAAAGCCGTCTCCGATTTCAACATGACCATCAACAAGGGCGAACTCGTCGGCCTCATCGGCCCGAACGGCGCCGGCAAGACCACGGTGTTCAACCTGCTCACCGGCGTCTACCAGCCGACCGAAGGTGCGTTCTACCTGGACGGCAAGAAGATGAATGGCAAGAAAACCTATCAGGTCGTACGTGCCGGCATCGCCCGCACCTTCCAGAACATTCGACTGTTCAAGCAGATGACCGTCGAAGAGAACGTGCTGGTCGCGTTTAACGAATCGTTCACCTACAAGATGGGCGGCGCGATCTTCCGCACGCCGCGCTTCTGGAAGCAGGAGAACGACATGCACGCCAAGGCCATCGACCTGCTGCACATCTTCGGCCTCGAAGGATTGGCGAACACCGAGGCGGCGAACCTGCCGTACGGCGCCCAGCGCAAGCTGGAAATCGCCCGTGCCCTCGCAACCGGCATGAAACTGCTCCTACTCGACGAGCCCGCAGCCGGCATGAACCCTACGGAAACCGAAGACCTGCTCAACTGCATCAACACGATCCGCGACCGCTTCGGTATCGCCATCCTGCTGATCGAACACGATATGAGTCTGGTCATGAACGTCTGCCAGCGCATCCAGGTGCTCGACTACGGGCGGACCATCGCCTCCGGTCTGCCGGAGGAGATCGCCAACAATCCGCAGGTGATTTCCGCATACCTTGGCGCCGACGACGACACCGAATCCGAGGAGGCAAACTGATGCTCGACATTAAGAACCTGTGCGTATCCTACGGTGCGATCGACGCCGTCAGGAACATCAGCCTGCATGTGGACGACGGTGAAATCGTCTCCCTGATCGGCGCGAACGGCGCCGGCAAAACCACCACCTTGCACACCATCACCGGCCTTATACCCGCGAAATCCGGCTCGGTTATGTTCAACGGCCACGATCTGCTCAACGAGCGCAACCATAAGATCGTGACCTACGGTATGGCTCACATCCCCGAAGGCAGGCACGTGTTCACGCGCATGACCGTCCAGGAGAATCTGGAAATGGGCGCGTTCAGCCTCAAGGACGATGCGAAGATGAGCGACGATCTGGACATGGTGTTCGGGCTGTTTCCACGCCTGAAGGAGCGTCGCCGCCAGCTGGCCGGCACACTGTCCGGCGGCGAACAGCAGATGGTCGCCATGGGCCGTGCGTTGATGAGCCATCCGAACACCATCCTCATGGACGAGCCTTCGATGGGTCTGTCCCCGAAGCTGGTGAAGGAGATCTTCGCCATCATCCGGAAGCTGCATGACGAGGGCATCACCGTGCTGCTCGTCGAGCAGAACGCGAAGATGGCGCTGTCCATCGCCGACCGCGCCTACGTGCTGGAAACCGGTGTCATCACGATGGAAGGCGACGCCAAGGAACTGCTGCACGACGAGAAGGTGCGCAAGGCATACTTGGGCGCATAATCGTACGGTTTTCCGCGTAATTCAACAAAACCGCGTCCGTATCCGACCAAATCAAGCCGTTTTCGGCTTGGCCATGGTTGGGTGCGGACGCGGTTCGTGTTTTTGCGTCGGATTTCTTGTGTTCACTGGTGACTCGGGTGTCTCTCGTGTTCGCCGGTGTGGCCGGGAATCGTGCCTGTGTCCGACGCGCTCCGGGCCGCTCTGGCCGAGTCTTTACGGTCGGCCGCAGACACGATTCCCTAAGTTTTGCGGAAAAGAATCAGGGGTTATTGGGCGTAATCCTGCAGGGCTGCCGCGTCGTCGTCGGTGATTTCGCGGATCACACGTGCGGGATTGCCCACGGCCACGGAATTGGCGGGAATGTCCTTGGTGACCACGGCACCCGCGCCGATCACACAGCCGTCTCCGATCGTCACGCCGCCAAGTACGGTCACATTGCCACCGAACCAGCAGTTCGAACCGATTGTGATCGGGCGTCCGTACTCGTAGTCGTAGTAGGAGCCATCCTCCGCGCGTCTGACGTTGCGATCCTGCCAGCGGATCGGATGCATGGGAGGCAACAACGAGACGTTCGGTCCGAACAGCACATCATCGCCGATGGTCACAGGCACGCAGTCAAGACAGGTGAAATTGAAGTTCATGAACACGCGTTCGCCGATCGTGGTGTGGCAACCGTAGTCGAAGAACACCGGTCCCATCACGTCGAGATGTTCGCCGTGGCCGGGCAGCAGCTCGTCGAGGATGGCGTTCCTTTCGGCGGTGGCGCCGCGCGGCAACGCGTTGAATTTGTTGCACAGGTCGGCGGATCGTTCGAGCAGGGCGTTCAGTTCTGGATCGCCGGAACGGTACAGTT
Source organism: Bifidobacterium merycicum DSM 6492 (assembly GCF_900129045.1). Classification (GTDB taxonomy): domain Bacteria; phylum Actinomycetota; class Actinomycetes; order Actinomycetales; family Bifidobacteriaceae; genus Bifidobacterium; species Bifidobacterium merycicum. The sequence goes on from NZ_FQTX01000004.1 coordinate 175,311, forward strand.
TGCCGTCCAGCATCTCCTCGTGCTCGCTGCGGCGTGGCATGCGCAATTCGACCGGGGGCAACGATGTCATGGTGGGCTCCTTTGACGTGGGGGATTGTGTGTCGCCGCGATGCGCGGCATTCCACAAGTATAGGAAATCCACGCCGTCGAACGCATCGCGGAAAGGGGGTATTTTCGGGGGCTTTGGCTGGGGAGTCGGACATCGTTTCAACGTGGGTCGGCTCGTTGTACCTCGCCGTCTCGGTTTGCGCCAATCGTCGCTTAGTGGTGCAATGGAAAGGTTGTACCAACGATTAAGGGAGGTGTCATGAGCGAGGTTCGCGCTATTACCGACGAGTCCCTGGCCCAGGCCGCGGCGATTGTCCGCGACGGTGGTGTGATTGTCATTCCTACCGATACGGTGTACGGAGTCGCCTGTGATCCGCGCAACGCCGAAGCCATCCGGCGGATATACCAGGCCAAGCATCGTCCGCAGTTCAAAGCATTGCAGGTGTTGCTCGCATCCGTAGACGACATCGATGCGCTCGGTCTTGAACTTCCCGCGCCCCTGAATCGTCTGGCCGCAGCCTTCATGCCCGGCGCATTCTCCCCGATCGCGGTGGCGCGTCCCGACTGCACGCTGGCCACGGTACGCAAATCGCCGACCGGAACCATGACCCAAGGCATCCGCATCCCCAATTCGACCGCAAGTCTGCGCATCCTGCGCGCCACCGGACCGTTGGCGGCATCGAGCGCGAACCGTTCCGGCAACGAAAGCGCGCAAACCGTTGAGGAAGCCATGGCCGCATTGGGCGATGGCGTCGACCTGTATCTTGATGGCGGCGCCACGCCGGGTCATGTCGCCAGCACCGTGGTTGAAGCCGATCCGCATGCGCGTGACGGCATCACCATCCTGCGTGAGGGCGTCATCAGCCAGAACACGGTCCGTCAGGCTCTTCACATCAACGGCGGAGGATTAGGCGCATGAGGATCTACCTGTTCATCGCGGCCGTGGCGGGCGGCGCCACCTACCTGTTGACGCCCCTGATCCGTCATCTGGCCATCAGGATCGGTGCCGTGGGCGAAGTACGTTCCCGAGACGTGCACACCATTCCGACACCGCGCATGGGCGGTCTGGCCATGATGCTCGGATTCGTCATCGCCATGCTGTTCGCGAGCAGGATTCCCTTCATCGAAGGCCTGTTCCACGAGAACCATCAGGCGTGGGTGGTGATGATCGGCGCGGTTCTCATCTGTCTGCTCGGCATGGCCGACGATCTATGGGATCTCGACTGGATGCTGAAAATGGCGGGACAGCTGCTTATTTCGGTATTCGTGGCGTGGGGTGGTCTGCAAATCATCTCGTTGCCGTTGGAATCATTGGTGACCGCGTCGCCGAGCCTGTCCATGGCCATCACGGCGTTCCTCATCGTGGCTTCGATCAATGCAGTCAACTTCGTCGACGGGCTTGACGGTCTGTCCTCGGGCATCGTCGCGATCGGCGGCATCGCCTTCGCCATCTACTCGTACGTGTTGGCACGCACTTCGCCGTCATATGCGTCGATGGCCACCCTGATCGATGTCGCACTGGTCGGCATCTGCATAGGCTTCATCATGCACAACTGGCATCCGGCGAAGCTGTTCATGGGCGATTCCGGTTCCATGCTGCTCGGTTATCTCATCACCTGCGCGTCCATCGTGCTCACCGGTCATATCGATCCGGCATCCGTGCACACCAGCATCTACCTGCCGGTGTTCATGCCGATCCTGCTGCCGGTATTGGTGCTGTTCCTGCCCGTGCTCGACATGTGTCTGGCCATCGTGCGGCGTCTGAGCAAAGGGCAGTCGCCGATGCATCCCGATCGCATGCACCTGCATCACCGCATGCTGCGCATCGGGCATTCCGTCCAAGGCGCGGTGCTGATCCTGTGGGCGTGGGCGGCGTTGATTTCGTTCGGATCGTTGATGATCCTGTTCATTCCCGCATGGCTCGTGCTGGTGGGCATGGCCGTTGCGGCGGTGATTCTCACCATCATCACCATGTACCCGTATCTTCGTCATCGACTGGTCGAACTCCGCGCCGAAGATGCGCAGGAAGCCCGTCAACAGTAGCGGTGTCCAAAAGCGCCCGCGATGTGTCCGATAAGTCAGGCGTCGTTCATATAGTGGGGACATGGCTACAAATTCTGATATCTTCGCAGAGCCTCAGTCTGCGTATGCACCGCTTCCGCCCATCTTCGCCAGCCTCGGCCTCGCCTATGACGATGTGCTGTTGCTCCCCAATGCGACGGATGTCATCCCCTCCGAAGTAGATACCACCACTCATCTGACCCGTAAGATCACGATGAAGGCCCCCGTGCTTTCCGCCGCAATGGATACCGTCACCGAAGCCGAAATGGCCATCGCCATGGCTCGTAACGGCGGCATCGGCGTTCTGCACCGCAATCTTTCCATCGACGACCAGGCCGCCCAGGTCGACGTGGTCAAGCGCTCCGAATCCGGCATGATCACCAACCCGCTGACCGTGAGCCCGGAAGTCACCCTGGCCGATCTCGACAAGCTGTGCGGCAAGTTCCGCATCTCCGGCCTTCCTGTAGTCGACAAGGACAACAAGCTCGTCGGCATCATCACCAACCGTGACATGCGTTTCATCCCCTCCGAGGATTACGACACCCTCAAGGTCAAGGACGTGATGACCCGTGAGAACCTCATCACCGGTCCGACCAACATTTCCAAGGACGACGCCCACCGTCTGCTCGCCCAGCACAAGGTCGAGAAGCTACCGCTGGTCGACGCCGAAGGCCATCTGACCGGCCTGATCACCGTGAAGGACTTCGTCAAGACCGAGCAGTACCCGGATGCCACCAAGGATGAGCAGGGTCGTCTGCGCGTCGCCGCCGGCGTCGGCTTCCTGGGTGACGCCTACAACCGTGCCTCCGCGCTGATGGAAGCGGGCGTTGACGCGCTGGTCGTCGACACCGCCAACGGCGAAGCCCGTCTCGCACTTGACATGATCTCCCGTCTGAAGCATGATTCCGCATTCGACAACGTGCAGATCATCGGCGGCAACGTCGGCACCCGTTCCGGTGCCCAGGCCATGATCGACGCCGGCGCCGATGCCGTCAAGGTTGGTATCGGACCCGGCTCCATCTGCACCACCCGCGTCGTCGCAGGTGTCGGCGTCCCGCAGCTCACCGCCGTGTATGAGGCCGCTCAGGCCTGCCGCGCCGCAGGCGTGCCCTGCATCGCCGACGGCGGCATCCACTACTCCGGCGATATCGCCAAGGCGTTGGTCGCCGGCGCATCCTCCGTCATGCTGGGCGGCACCCTCGCCGGCTGCGAGGAAGCCCCGGGCGAGAAGGTCCTCCTGCACGGCAAGCAGTACAAGCTGTACCGTGGCATGGGCTCCCTGGGTGCCATGGCTCCGCGTGGCAAGAAGTCCTACTCCAAGGATCGTTACTTCCAGGCCGATGTCACTTCCAACGACAAGGTCGTTCCGGAAGGCGTGGAAGGCGAAGTGCCGTACCGCGGACCGCTGAACGCCGTGCTGTACCAGATGATCGGCGGCCTGCACCAGTCGATGTTCTACATCGGCGCGCACAACATCGCCGAAATGCCGGAACGCGGCAAGTTCATCCGCATCACCGATGCCGGTCTGCGTGAATCCCATCCGCACGACATCATGATGACCACGGAAGCCCCGAACTACTCCGGTTTCCACAACTGATGAATGATGCCCGTTGACCGGTTTCCGGTCGGGCGCTGTTCCGAAGGCCGTTCCCCGATAGGGGAGCGGCCTTTCTTGTTTTCGTGTTGCTTTGCTGTCATCCGTTTAGGAATGTGCTGTTGATGATGGGATTGGTGGTTGTGCGGAGCTGGTGGTTGTGCGGGGCGAATCGTCTTCGCACAGCGTTTCATGTTCCAGAACGGGTATCCGACGGTGTTCACCCGTCGCGACACGCCGTGTTCTGGTGTTTTGTGTCGGGTTCCGGGGGGTGTTGGTTCCCGTTTCGTCCCGGTTCCCGGGGTTTCGGGCTTGTTTTCGACACGCCGGTGGATGTGTTTGTTTGCAGGGGTTTTGGGGTGTTCGTGTGGGGGTGGGTTTGCGTGTGGGCCGGGGTTGGTGTAAGTTTTTCTCTTGCTGCTCGGCACGGGGTGCTTCCCCTTGGGGCTGGTGCTTCCGGTCCGGTGCGGTGGTGGTTTGAGAACTCAAGAGCGTGT
>NZ_FQTX01000008.1 GCF_900129045.1 Bifidobacterium merycicum DSM 6492
GGAAGATCAGCACGCCGGTGGTGGCCACGTTGGCGATGGCGTACAGCAGGTAGGACAGCGCCACCCAGAGCAGCTGGTCGTTCTGGAACAGGGCCTTGAACGCCTGCAGCGGGCCACCGTTCTTCTGGGCCTTGGAGCGCAGGGCGCTTTCGCTTTCCTTGGTGCCGAACGCGACGGACCATGCGGTCAGGATGCCGAGCAGCGCCACGATGATGCCGAAGGAGGTCCAGCCGCTCTGGCTTTCGGTGTGGGAGCCGGTGAACACCCAGCTGAAGTAGGTGACGATCGGGATCACGACGACGGTGATGCCGTTGTAACCGATGGAGCCGGTGAAGGAGCCGAGGGCGGTGTAGGTGGAACGCTCATGCGAGTCGGAGGATAGCGCCGGAATCATGCCCCAGTAGGAGATGTCGCGCAGGGAGTAGAACACGTCGAGCACGATGAAGCAGATGACGAACAGCACGATGAAGCAGGTGGTGTTCACGTTGACCAGACCGAACATGCCGGTGTAGATCAGGATGAGCAGCAGGGACGAGACCAGGCCGCCGAGGAACTGCCATGGGCGGAAGCGGCCCCACTTGGTGCTGGTGTTGTCGACGATGTTGCCCAGCAGCGGGTCGATGAAGATCTCCGCGATGCGGATGATCACGACGAGGCTGGTGATGATGCCGATCAGCTTGGCCGCGACGCCTTTTTCGACGCCGGAGAACAGGCAGCTGGTCACATACACGATGAAGTAGGTGCTCAACGCATTGTAGAAGGCGGATTGGCCGAGGTTGCCGAACGCGTAGGCCACGCGCTGGCCGATTTTGCCGCGCTTGCCGCCGTTGGCGATGGAGGTTTCGTTACCCATTGCTTCTTCTCCTTAGAAGATCTCCAAGATCATCCGTTGATCTTGCACCTCAGCTTACATCTTTTATTCCCTAAAGTAAATTTGTTTACTAAATTAAGGGCGCGATGCAATCCCACATAACGTTCAAGAAATGCCCACATTCAGGTAATGCCTATCATCTACGACCAAACGTCAGACGGCCATCAGCATCGTTCCACAGCCTAACCGAACCGCCTCGGTCAGGCCCCTCAGTCTCAGCGCCCCCTGCGCCGACAACCCTCAGCGCTGCGGCGTGAAACTATCCCGCACCACCAAAGGCGAGGAGATGAACGTGTGCTGCCTGACGGCACGCTTGCTGACCAGCGACTCGGCGAGCATCAGCACGGCCGCGCAGGTCAGTTCCTCCTTGTCGATGTCGTACGACGACAGCGCGGGCGACGTGTATTTCGCGACTTCCTGATTATTGATGCTGATCACCTTGATATCGCGCGGCACCAGCACGCCCTTGGCAGCGAACGCCTGCAACATGCCCACGGCGAGCGTATCCGCCGCCACGATCACCGCATCCGGCAGGTCGTCCGCATGGTCGGCGACCATCCGTTCGCCCTGTTCACGCCCGTTGTCGACGGTGAATGGGCCGTCCGCATACACCAAACCCTCGGTATCCAAACCAAGCCTCGCGCTCCAATTGCCGAACGCGAAACGACGGATATCCTCGGGGTACGAGTGCTCCCCCATCATGGTTCCCGCACCGCCGATGAATCCGATCCTCCGGCATCCGCTGGCCTTGAGCGCGTCAAGCGCATCAAGCACGATCTGCTCGAGATCGGGCTGTACGGAGTCGAACAGGTTCGGCGCGGGATTGATGTCGATGAACACGCCGTAGGGCAGAGCCTCGTGGAGTTCACGCAGCTTGTCAGGCGGGAGCACCACCGGTCCCATCGAAATGAAGCCGGCATAGTCGCGGCCGTGCGCGATGAGGTCGTCGATGTCGTCGTGGATCGTCGCGTTCATGCGCTGCTTCTTGGCCTGGGCGGTCAGCACGTCGCGCAATTCGTCGAAATACGCATCCTGCAGGCCCTTGTCGGGGATGACGTTGTTCAGGATCGCGATGTCGCGCGGAATGATGATGCGCTGGTACTGCGAGGCGTTCTCGTACCCGAGTTCGAGGCTGGCGTTCAACACCTTCTGCCGGGTGGATTCCTTGACGGAGAACGAGGGATCGTCGTTGAGGATCCTCGACACGGTGGCCTGCGAGAACCCCGTGTGCTTCGCGATCTCCTTAATCGTGGCCATCGGCGCCTCGCCTCCCAAACCGTCACGCCCAATCGCGTTTACTACGCTAAATGAATTTACCTGCAACCATAGCATGTCATGAACGGCAGGCCACTCCCCCGCCCACCGCAGCGCACCACCACACCACAACACAACACAACACCACAACACAAAACAGCAAAAGGCCGGAACCCCGAGAAGGGATTCCGGCCAACGCGGCAGGTCGTGTACGGGAAAAGGGAGACCGTCCACGGACACCGCGCCATCATCACCGGGCGAGTTCTAGGCAATGGGACCGTTGCCCGGTGGGGTTGGAACCCGGTCCACAAGGCTATTGCGCCGGGTTCCGTGATCGATATCAGCGCGTCGATGCATCACCTGCAACCGCGCCGGCGTCACCAGCAGCGGCCGGAGCATCCGAGGCGGCGCCATTGGCGGACAGCGCATCCTTGTCCCAGGTCTTCTCCAGTTCGGCGACGATCTGCGCGTGCTTCTCTTCAGTCAGCTTCACACGGGTGAAGAAGATGATCAGGCCGATGATGATGAGCACGAACGGTGCCACGAACACAATGAGCTTGAAGTTCATTTCACCCTGTGCACTGACGTGGTTCTCGGAACCGGCGGTCATGCCTGCGGCGACGGCGGCGAAGCCGATGACCCAGTTGGACACGGCGCCACCGAACTTGTCGAGCAGCGGGCGGACGGACAGGGTCAGGGCCTCATCGCGGTGGCCGAGCTTGAGCTGGCCGTATTCGACGCAATCGGTGATGGTCATGAGGACCACGAGGAACACCAGCGGCTGCGGGATGAAGAAGAGTTCGGCGGCGACCAGCACGAGGGCCAGGGACTTGCCTGCGAAGAAGAACAGGACGATGCCGACGAGCATGATGGCGACGCAGCCGAAGAACACGTTGCGGCGGTTGAACTGCTGAGCGAGCTTCGGGAACAGCGAGACGGACACCAGACCGACGAGGGTGTTGATGGTGGCCAAGATGGAGAACTTGCTGGCGTCGCCGAGGATGTACTGGAAGTAGTACAGTTCGGAGGCGTTCAGGATGTTCACGCCGGTGGTGTAGGCGAGGTAGGACAGGGCGATGGCCATGAGCTGATCGTTCTTGAGCAGCATGCGGAACACGTCCTTGAAGCCCGTCTTGGTCTTGTTCTGGCGCAGCGTGGAGTCGACCTCGTGGGTGCCGAGGGCGACGCAGATCACGGAGATGATGCCGATGAGGGCCACGATGAAGGCGAACCAGAACCAGCCGTTCTTATCGCCGGAGCCGGACTTGGTGACGGAGAAGAAGAGGACGATCGGCATGATCACGACGCCGACGATGTTACCGCCGATGGTGGAGCCGACACGGGCGAAGGTTGCGGTCTTCTCACGCTCTTCGGAGCTGAAGGTCAGGGCCGGGACCATGGACCAGAAGCTGATGTCCTTGAAGGAGTAGAAGATGTCCATCACGATGTACAGCACGGCGAAGATGAACAGGTAGAGCATGGGGTTGGACTCGTTCATTCCGCCCATGTCGGTGAACAGCACCATCAGGGTAACGGAGCTGACGACACCACCGCCGACGACCCACGGCTTGAACTTACCCCACTTGGTGGTGGTGTTGTCGACCATGTTGCCGATGAACGGATCGATGAACAGCTCGACGATGCGCAGCACGGCGATGATCGTGGTGACATACAGGATCATGCGGTTGTTGTGCGCGGTGTCCGACGAGTTGAACAGGTGCGAGGTGAGGAACATGATCAGGTACGTCGACAGCGTGGCGTAGAAGATGTCGTGTCCGAACGCGCCGGTCGCATACGCGATGCGCGAGGTCATCACCTTGCTTCTGGATTGGGTTGACGAGCTCTCAGTGCTCATGGGAAGCCTCCTTGCTCCTTCATGTTGTTCCGTGTAGCACTATAGCTCGGTTTCACTTAAGCGAAATCTTTTTACTAAATTTCTTTCACGCGCGGCAATCCGTACCGCATCGCTTACATTCCGCCATTTTCATAAGAAAAATCGGGGTTTGCGCCACCACAAGCACAAACCCCGACTTTTATTTTTACTAAAATTCACGGTTTGATGACGAACGTGAATTCGTGATCCTGTTGGGCATCGATATGGAAGTCGGGCCTCACGTCGGAACCCCAACTGTCGATGCCACCCACGCCGCGCACCGCGCCGCACACCGTCAGCACGGTACGGCGGACCGGAGGCAGCTCGTTGTGATGAGTGGCGTTCTCGATCTCCTCCGGCGTGTACGGCAGGCAGGAGAACGCGAACGGCTCGGCACCCTCCGCCTGGGCGAACGTCAGCGAGAATTCGTCGCGCTCGTCGCGCCGCGAATTGTCAAGCACGGCATCGCGCGTCACCATGACCCGCTTGGTGCGCATATGCATACCGCAATCCTGCGGCACCAGATACGGCGTGACCGGCATGCCCTCGACCGTGTATTCGCCCGGCTCGCCGCCGGCCATGCGGTCGGGATAGGTTTCGCCGGAAAGACCCTCATAGGTGAAGCCCTTGGCCGGGGTCGGCATGATGAAACGCAGACCGAACGCCGGCAGTTCAGGCAGGCCTTCCTTACCTTCGTAATGCACCGTGACACCGATCGCACCGTCCGGAGTGACGGTGTAAGCCACGGTCACGGTCGTCGCGGGCACGACGGGCAGCGTGTACGTGTAGGTCATGGTCATGGTTTCGGCCTGCACCGGGCCACCGTACGCATTGTTGTCCGGGGAGAGCGGCTTGGCGACCGTCTCGCCGTCGACGCTCAACTCGGTCTTGCTGCAGGCGGCGAACATGTCCGCGCCGAGCCACATCGCCGACTTGATCGGGAAGCCATTGCCACGATCGTTGTCGGTGGTGGCGCGCCACACCGCCGGCCGGGGCGCGCGGTACAGCCATTCGCGACCGTCCACCTTGAACGAGACGGGGCCGCCCGCCTGCCACGAGAACAGATATTCGAAGTCGTCGCCGTGGACGCCCGTCACCACGTCACCGAATATGATTTCCATCTGCGTACCTTCCGTAGTAATACTTGACTTCCTGCATGGCAGGCTTCTCCGTGCGGTCGGCGAACAGCAGGCCGTCGCCGGAGAATTCATAATCGGAGCAGCGATCGTCGAAATCGCCGCCGTAGCACAGCGTCTTCTCGCCCGTCAGCGGGTCGGGCGCGTATAGCTGCTGGTCGATGTAATCCCAGATGAAACCGCCGAGGAATCCCTCGAAATCGTCGAACAGGTCCATGTAGTCGCCGAACCCGCCCAGCGAATTGCCCATATCGTGCATGAACTCGCACAGGATGTACGGCTTCTTCGGATTACTGGACATGTATGCACGTGCACCCTCCGGCGGATCGTACATCCTGCTTTCCAGGTCGGAGATGACGTCCTCGAACGCGCGGTTGTGGACCACGCCCTCGTAGTGCGTCAGGCGCCCGTCGTCCTTGCTCTTGTAGTAGGCGTCCATGGCCGCGATGGCGGTGCCCGCATACGATTCGTTGCCCATGGACCAGAACAGGATGGAGGGGTGGTTCTTCAGCGTCTCGTACTGCGTGACGGCACGGTCGACCACGACCTTCTCCCACACGCTGCTGTTGCCGGGAACATTGTACGAGGGCTCCACCGCGCCCATCTTCTGCCAGGTGCCGTGGGATTCGAGATTGGTTTCGGCCATCACGTAGATGCCGTTCCTGTCGCACAGGCGGTACCATTCCAGGCGATCCGGATAGTGGCAGGTGCGCACGGCGTTGATGTTGTTGCGCAACATCACGTCGATGTCGTGCTTCATGTCGTCCACGGTGATGGAACGGCCGGAGTCGGCGTTCCACTCGTGACGGTTGACGCCGAGGATGTACAGCCTGTGACCGTTGAGCGAGACCTTCACGCCGTCGCGCACGAGCTTCCTGAAGCCGGTATCCACCTGGGCCACTTCGCATACGTCGCCGGAGGCGTCGATCAGACGCACGTCGACGCGGTACAGGTTCGGGCTGCCGTTGTCCCACAGCTGCGGATCGGCGATGCCGGTGAACGCGAGGGTGGCGTCGCCGTCCTGTTCCGGCGAACTGGTCTGCGAGGCGATGCGGTTGCCTTGCGGGTCAATCACGCTCACTTCGGCGGTGGCGCCGGCAAGGCAGGACGCTTCCTTGGCGCTCAGACGCATGTCCACGGTGATCGCGCCGGTGCGCAGATCGTCGTCGAGCAGGGAGCGTACCGAAATGTCCTCGACATGGAGCTTGGGCAGCGCCACGAGCTTCACCGGGCGGAAGATACCGAAGAAGCGGAAGAAGTCCTGGTCCTCGATCCACGCCGCGGTGGAGCGCTTGAACACCTCGCATGCGATGGTGTTGGTTCCGGTCTCGTTGATGTACGGCGTCAGATCGAATTCCGAGGGGGTGAAGCTGTCTTCCGCATAACCCACGAAGTGGCCGTTGAGCCACAGGTAGAACGCCTGCTCCACGCCTTCGAACACCACATGGATACGCTCGCCCTGCATGTGTTCGGGCAGGGTGAACGTGCGCATGTAGGAGCCGACCGGGTTGTCGGCGGCGTCGGAGAACGCGCCGACGCCCGGATCTCCTTCGGTCAGGCCGGCGGGACGACGGTACACATGGCCCTCCCACGGGTACATGGTGTTGATGTACTGGTTCGCGTCGTATCCCGCGATCTCGATATGCCCGGGCACTTCGATGTCGTCGAAGTCGGCGGGGGCTTCGGCCTGTCGGTAGAAGCCGGCGGGCCTTGCCTGCGGGTTCGGTGAATACTTGAATTTCCAAGTGCCGTCGAGCGGCATGATCAGACCGCTGCTGTCGCGTTCCGCCTCACCCTGCGTGGCATAGCACCGGTGATCGCTGTGCGCGTCCAAGCGGTTCACGCGGAACACGTCTGGCCTGTCAAGCCAGCTCAGGTCCGCGCTCTGCATCGAGCTTGCGCCATCCATGGGAGCCTCCTTGCTCTGGGAACTATCTTCGTAAATTAGTTTACCTTGAATTTAGCAATCATTACTTTGTTTACTAAACAAACGGGGCCTCCCCGAAGGAAGGCCCCGTGCGGCGGTTGCGCCGCAATCACTTACGATCGTCGTACCCGTTCGGGTGGGTGGAATGCCATGCCCAAGCGGTTTCGATGATCTTCTCGATGTTGTCGAACTGCGGCTTCCAGCCGAGCACGGTGCGCGCCTTGTCGGAGGCGGCGATCAGGGTATCCGGGTCGCCGGGGCGACGCGGGGCCATCTCGGCGGGGATCTCCTTGCCGGTCACCTTGCGTGCGGCCTCAAGAATCTGCAGGTTCGAGAAGCCGGTGGAGGAGCCGAGGTTGAAGGCGTTGGACTCGTTGCCCTGACGCAGGTAGTCGACGGCAAGGATGTGCGCGTCGGCCAGGTCGAAGGGGTGCACGTAGTCGCGCACGTTGGTGCCGTCGGGGGTGTTGTAGTCGTCGCCGAAGATCATCAGCTTGTCACGCTTGCCCTGGGCGACCTGCAGCACGATCGGCAGCAGGTGGGTTTCGGGGCCGTGATCCTCACCGATGGATCCGTCCGGCTTGGCGCCGGCGACGTTGAAGTAGCGCAGGGCCACGAACTTGATGCCGTAGGCCTGATCGCACCAGCGCATGATCTTCTCCATCATGAGCTTGCTCTCGCCGTACGGGTTGATCGGCTTCTGCGGATCATCCTCACGGATCGGCATCTTCTCCGGAATGCCGTAGGTGGCGGCGGTGGAGGAGAAGACGATCTTCTTGACGCCGAATTCCTTCATCACCTCAAGCAGCTTGACCATGCCGGCGGTGTTGTTGTCGAAGTACTTCAGCGGTTCCTTCATGGATTCCGCGACCAGCGAGAACGCTGCGAAGTGGATCACGGCGTCGATGTCCGGGTTCTCACGGAACACGCCGCGCATGAAGTCCTGATCCGCCAGATCGCCCTGGTAGAACTTCGCGGCCGGGTTCACCGCGGCGCGGTGGCCGGTCACCAGGCTGTCCACGACGACGACCTTCTCCTTGCCGGCTGCGACCAGTCGGTCAACCATATGGGAACCGATGTAGCCGGCTCCGCCGAGGACCATAACTGTCATTGTTTACTTCTCCTTTGTTCCAAGGGTTTGAACAAACTTCATGAACGCGGCCTTGCCTTCGGGGGTGCGCTTGTACACACCCGCATCCTCCAGCACGCGGCTGAAGACCTTGCCCACGGCATCCTGGACGATGCCGGTGACGTTGCCCTCCGTCGCTTCGGGATGGGACCGCTTGATTTCATCCGCCCATGCACGATGATACTCGGCGATGTCGTTGTCGCGTCCGAGCACGTACTTCTCGACTTCCGCAAGCTCCTTCTGCAGGCGCGGGGGAAGGATGGCCAGACCCATGACCTCGATCAGGCCGATGTTCTCCTTCTTGATGTGCTGCACGTCCGGATGCGGATGGTAGATGCCGTCGGGGTATTCCTCGGAGGTCTGATTGTCGCGCAGCACCAGGTCGAGCTCGTACTCGTCGCCCTTCCTGCGTGCGATCGGCGTGATGGTGTGGTGCGGTTCGCCATCGGATTCGGCGAGCACGTTCGCGTCCGGATCGGAGTAGGAGCGCCATGCGTCGAGGATCTTGAAGGCGAGACGGACCATTTTGTCACGGTCCTTGCCGGCCAGGCGGATCACGGACATCGGCCACTTGACAATGCCGGCTCTCACGCCTTCGAAGCCGTCGAAGGCGAATTCGGTTTCGACCGGGGCCTTTTCCATGGCGAAGGTGTGACGGCCGCCCTGGTAATGCTCATGGGCGAGGATGGAGCCGCCGACGATCGGCAGGTCGGCATTCGATCCGGCGAAGTAGCCGGGGAACTGTTCGACGATGCCGAGCAGGCGGTGGAAGGTCTGTTCGCTGATCTTCATCGGCTCATGCTTGCCATAGAAGAAGATGCAGTGCTCGTTGAAGTAAGCGTACGGGGAGTACTGGAACCCCCAGCCTTCGCCGTCCATGTCGAAGCGCACCACGCGGTGGTTCGCACGCGCCGGGTGGTTGATGCGGCCCTGATAGCCCTCGTTTTCGATGCACAGCTGGCACTTTGGGTAGCTGGAGGTCTTCGCGTTCTTCGCGGCGGCGATGGCCTTCGGGTCCTTCTCAGGCTTGGACAGGTTGATGGTGATTTCGATGTCGCCGTATTCGGTGGGCACCGGGAAGTAGATGTTCTTGGCGATGGCCTTCGTCTTGACGTAGTCGTTGCGCTTGCTCATCGCGTAGAAGTCGGCGATGGCCTTGGCCGGGTCCTCGTCGTAGGTGTTCCAGAAGCGGCGGTTCACCACGCTGGGCGCGGGGGTGATGAAGTCCATCAGCTGGGCGCCGACGGTGTCCTTCTCGGCCGCGGTGTCACCGACCTTGCCGTTGCGTGCGGCGAGGTCCGCGAGTTCTTCCTTCAGTTCGACGATGTCGTTGGCATCGGCGGTGGCGGGCGCATCGGCTCCGTCCTCGCCGACGATCGCCATGACGCGATTCGTGAGGTATACACGATCGACTTCTTCGTAATCGCTGTTCGCGATCACCTGGCTGACGAATTCGTCCACCAAACCTTGTGCCATGTCAGGCCTTCCTTCTGTATTCCTTTGGTACGTTTTCCGTCGTCCGCCGTAACCGTGCGGATGTGCCGCGCGACGGGCGGGACCGCTTGCGATTCGCGAGTCGCGACTCGCGTTTCACGATCCCGCCCCACCGTGCGGATGCCGTGTCAGTTGTTGCGGGAGAGCACGCGGGAGCCGCTGGCGATTTCCGCGATGTAGAAGGCCGGGGCGTAGTCGACGACCTCTTCGTACTTGGCGCCGACGGCCTTGGTGAAGGCGCCGACCTTGTCCTTGTTCACGATGGCGATGGCGCAGCCGCCGAAGCCGGCACCGGTCATACGTGCACCGATCACGCCGTCCTGCTCCCAAGCGGTGTGCACCAGGGTGTCGAGCTCAAGGCCGGTGACCTCGTAATCATGCTCCAACGAAACGTGCGAGGCGTTCATCAGACGGCCGAAGCGGTCGAGATCGCCGGATTCCAGCGCCTTGCGGGCCTGCAGCGTGCGCTGGTTCTCCAGCACGGCGTGGCGGGCGCGACGGACGCGGGCGTCATCCTTGATGAGGTAGGCGTACTCGTCGAAGCTTGCCGCATCCAGCTCGCCCAGCGTCTTGATATCAAGCTTGGCGTTGAGCTCCTCGACGGCCTTCTCGCATTCGGCGCGACGCTCGTTGTACTTGGAATCGGCCAGTTCGCGGCGCTTGTTGGTGTTCATGATGACAATGACGTTATCGCCCAGATCCAGCGGCACGAGATCGTAGACCAGGGTGTTGGTGTCCAGATAGATGGCCTTGTTCTCGGCACCCATGCCGATGGCGAACTGATCCATGATGCCGGAGTTGACGCCGATGAACTCGTTTTCGGTGCGCTTGCCGATCTTGACCAGGTCGATGCGTTCCAGCTTCAGGTCGAACAGTTCCTGGGCGATGATGCCGATGAGCAGTTCCAGCGATGCGGAGGAGCTCAGGCCGGAACCGTTCGGGATGTTGCCGTAGACGAAGACGTCCATGCCACTGGTGATGGCGTGGCCTTCCTCGCCGAGGAACTTCAGCACACCCTTGGCGTAGTTGGTCCAGTTGTCTTCCTTCTTGTAGACCAGCTCGTCGAGGCGGGTTTCGATGATGCCCACCTCCTCGAAGTTGGCGGAGTAGAAGCGCAGCTTGTTGTCATCACGCTTCCTGGCCGCACCGTAGGTGCCCAGGGTGATCGCCGCGGGGAACACGTGGCCGCCATTGTAGTCGGTGTGCTCGCCGATCAGGTTGATGCGACCGGGGGAGAAGAACGTGGCGTCGGGCTGGGCGCCGAAGACTTCCTGGAACTTGACGGTCAGTTCGGCAGTATCCATGAGAAACTCCTTCGTTTGTAACTGCTGCTGTTGCTTGTAATTTTACCCAGTTTTACGTTTTCTCAAAATTTTTTACTTAACAAACTCGTTTGGCTTATTTCCAGTCGTTTTCAGGCAGAAGACACGCCACGCGTTCATGGATTCACCATTTCTACACAATAGGATTTTAGTAAATAAATACGGTTGTTAACCAACGCATGGCGATAGGGGACGGATTCGCTTGAGGCCGCGGAAAGCATACCGCGCACCGATGGGGGGAAGAGGAAAAATCGATACGCGGATCTGTGGTTGTGTGGGACGGCCTCTTTGACGTCCTATGTCGATAGGATACCCGATGGGGACGGGGAACCCGTATGTTTACTAAAATTCTGTGCCATAATGGGCACAGTCTCCCCGATCTCGCGCAACACGGAAGGAGTCACGATGACGGCCGACAAGCAGAAAGCCAAAGCCCCCACGATCAAAGACATCGCAGCCATCGTCGGGGTTTCCATCGCCACCGTCTCACGCGTGCTCAATCAGGACGAGACCATGTCGGTGAACGACAACACCCGACGTAAGATCTTCGCCACCGCCGAACAGCTCGGCTACAAGAAGCATCGCAGAGCCAACGGCAAATCCAAGAAGCAGCGCCGCGTCGTCATCGTGCAGTGGTACACCGAGCGCCAGGAACTGCAGGACCTGTATTACTACTCCATCCGCACCGGCATCGAACGCCGCCTCGAGGAACTCGGCTACGCCATCACACGCGTGTTCAACGATTCATCCAACGCCGACATCGAAGGCGCCGACGGCATCATCGCAGTAGGCAAGTTCAGTTCCGAACAGGTGCGCACCCTGGGCAAGTTCAACAAACACACCGTGTTCGTCGACAGCGATACCCTGAGCGCCGGATTCACCTGCGTCATGCCCGATTTCATCAATTCCGTCACCGGCGTCATCGACCATTTCCTGCACCACAAGCAGACCAATATCGGCATGATCGCCGGCGAGGAGTACAACGCCGACAAATCCGCCAAACTCGCGGACCGCCGCTACTACACGTTCCGCAACTATCTGACCGAGTGGAAACTGTACAACCCGAAGAACATGTACATCGGCAGCTTCACCACCAGCGACGGCTACCGGCTGATGAAGCAGGCCATCAAGGACCACCCGCGCGACCTTCCGCAGGCGTTCTTCGCCGCCAACGATTCACTGGCCATCGGCGCGCTCAGGGCATTGCAGGAGGCCGGCATCAAGGTGCCCGAACAGGTGAGCCTGATCTCGTTCAACGACACCGCCATCGCCAAGCAGGTGTTCCCGCAACTCAGCGCGGTCACGGTGTTCACCGAACAGATGGGCAGCACCGCCGCCGAAATCATGGACAGGGAGCTCAACGGCCGGCAGGTATCCCCCGTCCCGTTCATGATGAAATTCGCCACCAAGCTCACGCTGCGCGGCACCAGCATCAACTGACGCTCCGGTTCGTCGACTGGCCGCCGACCGACCGCCGATTCGGCGATTCGGCAGACCGGTAGAAACGTGTAGCAGCACCGCGTTTCCCGCACGAATCACAGGCGGATTGCATGCGGATCACGCAGCCTCAACGTTTTCTCAGGGATCTCTCAGGCTTCATCGAGTCTCATACCAGCATCGGGCGAGATAACCTTCAACAAATCCGGCTTAGTGTCTTATGTTGGAACTACCCGTAGTACAGCTTCGAGAGAACTGGAGAAAGTATCACATGTTCGTTCTCACCAACGCCTGGCACGCCCTCGGCAGGCACCGGGCGTATTCGATTCTGACCGTCATACTGGCGCTCGTCATGTCATTCGACGCCATCGTATCCTCCGCGGTATCGGCCAAGAGCACCGCAGCCCACGGCACCGAATACCAATCGCAGCAGCCCACCGCGGTGATCAGGCCGGGCGCGAAACTGCAGTCGCAGCTCAAAGGCGATGACGCCAAGGCCACGACCGAGCACTATCTGACCTTCACCGACTACTCCCCCATCGCAGTGAACGCGCAGAGCAAGTCCATCTCCTTCACCTACTCCTTCGCCGAAACCGTGCCCGTGCGCCAAAGCGATTCGCTCAAGGCCATCCCCGGCAGCGCCGACGAATCCGCCGACAAAACCGGCGGCGAGCTGCTCATGCGCAGCTTCTACGATGCCAAGGCCGTGAAAACCAATGACTTCGGCGCATTCAAACTGGTCAAGGGCAAGAACCTGAAGTACACCGACACCAAGTTCACCGGCGCGCTGATCTCCAAGGAACTGGCGGAGAAGAACAATCTGTCGGTCGGCTCCAAGTTCACCGTGGCCAATCCGACCGACGCCTCGAAGAAATACACCTACACCGTGCAGGGCATCTACGAATACACCGATCCCGCAACCGGCACGACCTACAAGCTCGCCAAGCAGAACCCCAACAACGTGATCTACACGGCCTACGCCACCGCGTACACCAACGGCCTCGACCCGGAGAAGTCGCCGAAGGGCACGTGGGCCATGCCGAACCTCGACATCACGTTCATGTTCGACAGCCCGGACGCGTACGACTCCTTCGCCAAGATCGCCAAGAAGAACATGCCCAAGGGCTGTGAGCTTTCCTCGCCGTCGCTCGAAGCCTACAACAAGAAGCTCGAACCGCTCGACGGCACCGCATCGTGGATGCGCATCGCCCTGATCGTGATGCTGGCGGTCGGCGGCGTACTGCTGGTGATCATCACGATCATGCGCACTTGGGTCACCCGCCGTGATGAGATCGGCATGGCGCTGGTCACCGGTGTCACCAAGCCGCGTCTCGCCTGGCAGTTCATTCTGGAAACGCTGATGCTGACCGTGGTGCCGGTGGCACTCGGACTGCTGATCGGAGGCTTCACGGCGAAGCCGATCGGCAATGCGCTGTGCGGATTCGAAACGCCGATGAGCGGATCGATCGTGGGTTCCATGATCTGGGATTCGCTGGGAGCCATCGTGGTGCTCGCCATCGTCGCCATGTTCGGCCCGGTGGTGTTCCGTAACCGCAACCTGTTCAAGCCCGCTACCGTCGGATCGGAGGAAAAGGCATGAGTGACAATATCGATAAGATCGACAGCAAGGACGAAGCGGTGACCGCCGCCACGGATGAGTCGAACGGCGCCGGCGAACCGGCCACCGGATCGAACGAGACCGCCACCGAATCGAACGGCGGTGCCGACGTGGAATCCATCGAATTCAGCGTCGAATACGACGATGCCGACGATACGGATGCCGAAGCGACCATTGCCGAGGCCGCAGCCGAAGCCGTCGCCGGCGCCGAAGCGAGCGCCACCGCGGAACCCGCGAGCGCCACCGGTGAGACCGGAAAGGCGAACGAAGCGGATGAGACGGATGCCAACACCGCGGCGACCGCGGCCAATGCGGATCATGTCGAGCAGACCCTGAAACTCTCGAAGGTCGACAGCGAATCCGGCAAGACGAAAACCGCCGCCGACCGCGCCTACGCCAAGACGAACCATCGTCTCGACAAGCAGGTGCGCGACCGCGTGCTGCTCAAGTCCTACCCCACGTTCTCGCTGAACCATGTCACCACGACCGCGCGCAAAACCGGCAGGCATGTGCTCGACAACCTGTCCCTGGCCTTCTACGCGGGCACCTTGTATGCGGTCAAGGTGCTGAGCGATGAGGATGATCCCGAGCAGCGTGCGACGCTGATGGCGGTGATGGGCGCATTCGAACCGCCGACTTCCGGCGAAGTGATGTCGAAGAGCTCGAATTTCACCGAATTGGAGCTTGGCGAGCTGCGTGGGCATCGTCTTGGCCTGGTTCCGCAGCGCTACGCGGTGCGCGGCGATCTTGACGCCGAAGGCAATCTGCTGTATGCCATGAACGGTTCCGGGCGAGGATTCCTCAAACCCAAGCCGGCGATCGCCCGCGATGTGCTGAACAGTGTCGGATTCAGTGAAGCCACCAGGGGTAAGAAGGTGCGCGAGCTGTCTCTGCTGGATCAGCGCCGCGTGTCCATCGCACGCGCCTTGTGCTGCGATGCGGAGACCGTGATTCTCGACGAGCCGACCAAGGGACTGGATGAGGCGGAGAGCGCCGAACTGCTCGAACTGCTGCAGCGCATTGCACGCGGCCGCGATCCCAAGCGTGCGGTGATCATCATCACCAGCGATGATGCCGTGGCCGAAGCCGCGCAGAAGGTTTACGATCTTACCGACTGAAGTCGTCCGATCTGATCCCCAAAACAACATATGGCTGTGTCCCTCCCCCTATCGGGAGGGGCACAGCCATATGCGCATTCAGGCTTATGCCAAGTTTATGCGGCGACCGTCAACGCTTGAGCACCATGCCATATTCGGCGGCCATCGGTTCCACGTCCACAACGCCGTACTGGTCCAGCAGATCCAGCCAACGGCGCTTGTTCTCCTCGCCGAACCGCGCGGCTCGCACGGTGTATGCGTCGGCAGTGAGGAATTTCGGCGGTAACGATTTGCTGTTGTACTTGTCCGCCACCATCACGAGTTCCTGTTCGAGATTCACCGGCTTGTAATCGTCCGGCGGCAGCGGCAATCCTTGACGGATCACGTCTTCCTTGGTGAGTCCGACACCGGTGTGGTTCCGCGCGAACTGCGCGATCTCCTCGGCGACTCCCTGTTCGATCAGGTACTCGTAGCCGAGCAAACCGTGCTTGATGTATTCGGGGCCGTTGAACTGCAACGGTTCACCGTCGGTGCCGTCGTGCTTCAGCACACGGTACGTGCCGATATCGTGCAGCAGACCGCCGATCACCACCAGATGCTCGTCGATGAGCCGTGGCGGCACCTTGCCGCCGATTACGCCATCCGAAGGTGGCAGGGCGTCTTCCATCTGCATAGTGTCGGTAGGCAACGAGCAACGACGGGTGAACAGCGCGTTCTGCCGGCGGGCGAGCGCTCGGGCGATGCGTGCCACGATGACGCAATGTCGGTGGATGAGGTCGTATGCCGCGTCGCTTGGCGCGATACGATGATGCAGTTCGTCGACCTGTTCGAGGGTCGGAATATAGCCAGTCATACGCACCATCTTAGGCCTGTATACGTTGGCATACGGCCAATGCCTTGAACCCGCGGGCAGCGGTCAGATGCTGCGGATGCTCCACTGGCCGGTACGGTTCGATGCGACGATCATCTGATCGTTGCCGAGATCCTTCCAGCCGTCCGCTTCGAACTGGTCGAAACCGGACGAGGCCACCACGATGCCAGCCGCGTTGTTCTGGTCGTCGGCGAGCGGGCGGTACCGCATGACACGGTAATCCAGCGCCTTCTCCCCTTCGCCGTATTCCTCGTAGATTTCAACAATGCGCGATGACGTGCGTTCACGTCCGGCAGCGTTGAGGGCGATAAGTGTGTCCTGCGATTGGATCATGCAGTTGTAGCTCGACTTCGGGTAGGTCTGGCGCAGCTGGCGCACGGTCTGCGCCACGGCTTCGGCCAGCTCGTATCCGGATGCCACGTATTCGAGGATGATCGAGAAGAAAATCGCGGAATCGGAACGTCCGCCGGTGCCGAGGAACGTGCTGTGGTTCACCGGGTACTGCTTGTTCTCCACGATGTTGCGACCGTGGGAGTCGGAAATGTCGCCGTTGTGGACGAAACTCAGCCCGTTGCTGAAGAACGGCTGCTGGTTTTCCAGGATCAGCGGAATGCCGGAGGATGCGAGACGTAGATGGAACAGGCCACCGCGGGCACCCTCACGCGCAAGTTCGGGGAACAGCGGATCGTATTTCGCTGCAACGGTGGACTTGTACAGTTTGGTGCCGGTTTCAGGCGATGGCGCGCCGCCGTCCAACGTTCCCGGCACTTCGGGCGGGTCGTACAGCGACGCGCAGCCCCAACCGTCGTTGTGGATGCGGCTCAGTTCGCGGAACTCCTCAACCGTGGGGATGCCTAGGATATCGTTGAGGCTCAGATTGGCGCCAGCCGTTGCGTATCCCAGTAATCTGCACATAGTAGGGCTACTGTACCGCGCGTGCGTTTCGACGCGCGGGCAGCGCTATAACCATTGCCTATATCCGACTCCGTTCCCCGGTTCCGCCATCACGTTCCGCTGTCGCGTTCCATCACCGATTCCCGGAGCCGTGCGACTCATTCGGAGGTGCGCTTGAGCTTCGGCGGCCTGTTCGTAGGCACGAACAGCGGCTGCACTTCGATGAGCGGATTGTAGGGCGCGAGGCCGAACCATTTCACCGCGGAACCGGCCATATGCCTGATCGCATATTTGACGGACAGCGACAACGCGCCCCTTCTCGACACCTTGGATTCGGGCATGAGCGCCTTGTGGATCAGCACGTATTTGATGGTGCCGATGCCCGGATCGGCGTCGACCTTCGGGTAGATGGACTTCTGCTGCGGCAGTTCGCCGGTGTGCTCCAGGTCATGCATGATCTGATGCAGATACGCGGGAATCGACTGCGACACCTTGAATCCCAGCCGCATTTTAATGCGGAACAGGTAGTCGGTGCCGAAGCTTTCCACACTGTATTCACGCGTGAACGGCTGGTCGGTGGTTTCCACGCTCAACGCCCACCAGGCGCGTGCGCGCTTGGGGTGATCGGCGAAGATGGAGAAGAAGATGTCGGTATCAAGGCGCTTCATCTCACTATCGGAAGTGAGGTAGACGATGTTGTCGGCAAAGAACGGGATGTGGTTGTCGCCGTGCAGCTTGTCGAGCGTGGGCAGGAAGTCCTTCGGCCTCATGTGGCGGCGTTGTGCGCGTTCGATCTTGGTGCCGTCGTTCCACGTGACCATGATGAACAGGATCGCCAGCGTCAGCAGCATGGTGAACCAGCCGCCGTGCAGGAACTTCGCCATCGACGCCACGAAGAACATGGTCTGTATCGCGAGGAACACCACCAGGAACACCATCGACCAGACTTTGCTCACCTTATGCCAGATGTAAACGGCCAACAGCACGGTCGTGGTAATCATGGTGACCGTCAATGCCAGTCCGTATGCGGCGGATATGTGTTCCGAATCCCGGAACAGCGCCAAGACCGCAAGGGTCGCCACGCACAGCACGGCGTTGACGACCGGAATGTACAGCTGGCCGCGCGTACGCGCCGGATAACGGACCTGCAGGTGGGGCATCCAGTCAAGTCGGGTCGCTTCAGACACCATGGTGAACGCGCCAGTGATCAGGGCCTGCGAGGCGATCACGCCCGCCGTGACGGAAAGCACGACCGCGATGCAACGCACGGACGGCGTCATCATCTCGAAGAAGGGGTTCAAGCCGTGCAGATGGTCGTAGGCTTTGTCATCCCAATGGTTGAGCATCCACGCGCCCTGGCCGAAATAGCATAGTACGAGCGCGACCTTGATGAATGGCCAGGTGAAGTAGATGTTGCCACGGCCCACATGCCCCATATCGGAGTACAGGGCTTCGGCACCGGTGGTGGAAAGGAACACGGTGCCCATCACGGCGATGCCGGCCGCGTTATGCGGGCTGAACAGGAATTTCACGCCATACACGGGGTTCAGCGCCGCGAACACGCTCCAATCCTGGCTCAGGTTCACCAACCCGGCCACGGCGAGGAACGTGAACCACACCATCACCACGGAACCGAACACTTTGCCGATGCTTTCGGTGCCGTGCGATTGCACGCAGAACAATCCGACGATGATCACCACGGTGATCATGAGTGTCAGCTCCTTGTTTTGCGTGAACAGGTTCTCCAAGGCGGGCAAGGTTTCCAAACCTTCGACGGCGGAACTGATGGACACGGCCGGTGTGAGCACCGAGTCGGCCAGGAACGCCGCACCGCCCAGCATGGCCGGGAACACGAGCCACCTACCATACCTGCGAATCAGGGAGTACAGGGCGAAAATGCCACCCTCGCCGTGATTGTCGATGCGCATGGCGATGAACACGTATTTAACGGTGGTGATCAAGGTAATGGACCAGAACACCAGTGATAGCACGCCAAGCACCGCTTCGCGATTGGCGTTGGCGAGACCTCCCTGCCCATTCAGGAAGGTCTGCATGGTGTACAGCGGTGATGTGCCGATATCGCCGTAGACCACGCCGAGTGCCACGATGGCCATGCCCAGGCTGATCTTGTTCGGCCCTGATTGCAGTCGAGCCCACCAGCGTCCAACCGGACCGCGCTCATGCGCACTGGCGAGTTTTTCGGCCTCGCGGCTTTCCGCCTCGGCCTGTTTGACGAGTTCTGCGCGTTCCTCTTTCGTCAGCGAACTATGCGACACCTTGGGAACGTTGGTGAACCGGTCGGCTCTGAGCAGCGCCGCGTCATCCGCGCCGTCGGTGTTACCGCCCTGTTTTCGTTTTCGCACGTTCCGCCCGTTCGTGTCCTTCATCATGATCCTCCCTTGGGTTCTCAAGTCCCGTTCTCTGATATCGCAGAGACATGGTAGTTCACCCTTGGTATACCCACAACTCGGTAATCATTCGATGCCGTAGACCTTCCGCGTGGTTTCGCGGGTTCCGCAGGCCACTTCAGCTATCGACATATCGAGCGTGTCGGCCATGGCTTGGAGGGTATAGGGGATCATATAGGGCGCGTTCGTGCGGCCGCGGTATGGCATGGGCGTCAGGTAGGGAGCGTCGGTTTCGACCATGGCGTGGTCAAGGCCTACGATGCGCAACGATTCGCGGATGCCGTCATTGCCCTTGTAGCTGCAGGTGCCGGAGAAGCTGAGATACCAGCCGTGGTCACGGGCGATTTCGGCCATTTCCACGTCGCCGGAGTAGCTGTGGAATACGGTGCGTTCGGGGGCGCCGTCGGCGAGCAGGGTTTCGATGACCTCCTTGTGAGAGTCGCGGTCGTGAATCTGCATGGGCAGGCCGAGTTCCTTGGCGAGCGCGATATGCGCACGGAACGCTTCACGCTGCAGTTCCTTGGCTTGTTCGCCGGTGCGGAACAGGTCCATGCCGGTTTCGCCGATGGCCACCACCTGCTTGGGGTAAGTGACGGCGAGCCGATGCACTTCGGCGAGCGCATCCTCGAAGCTGACATCATGCCACGGCTGGTATTTCACCGGCAATCCGTCCGGCCCCGGTGCGGCGCGATGGCCATGGTGCACGGCCTCATTGGGGTGGATGGCGAGCGCGGCATGCACGTGGTCGTGCTCGCGTGCCATGTCGACGGCGGTCATGAGGTTCGGCAGTTCGCACCCGCAGTCGATGATGCCGGTCACGCCGACGGATGCCGCCTGCTGCAGCAATTCGTCCACGCTGTACACGGGCACTTCCGGTTGGCCTTTTTCCATGGCTTCATGGCTCATGGCGCGTGCAAACGGCACTACGGAGGCCACGTGGGTGTGGTTGTCCACCACCTGGGTGTCGGCCGGCAGCGCTTCCGGTGCCGGGGCCCAGCTGCGATCGCGATGCTTCTTTTTGCTCATACGCGCCATAGTGGACTCTCCCCGTGACGAACCGGAAACCCGCACATACGCGAACATCCCGCATACGGGACCGTTACCGTCCGACGATTACCGGACATAACGGCTGTATGCGGGATGCTTGTCTGTTTGCTTCGGGTGTAAAGACCCGTATGCTCACTGTTCCGCGGACTGTTCCGCGGAAGTGGTTTCGGCGCTCTTCTTCTTGCCGAACTTGGCTTTGAGCAGACCGACGATGGTGGGCACGAGCGACACGGCGAGGATCAGGATGATGATGAGTTCGAAATGCTGCTGCACCGCGGGGATGCCGCCGAAGAAGTAGCCCATGAAGGTGAACAGGGACGACCAGCACAGGCCGCCCAGCACGGAGAACGGCGTGAAACGGCTCCAGCGCATGCCGGAGATGCCGGAGATGAACGGCATGAACGTGCGGATGAACGGGAAGAAACGACCGAGGAACACGGCGAGCGGTCCCCACTTCTCGATCATTTTCTCGGTTTTCTCGATGCGTTCCGGGGTCATGGCCTTGACCTTGCCGGATTCGAGAATGCGACGGCCGAAGAAGTGACCGATCCAATAGTTGCACTGGTCACCGATGATCGGCGCGAGCCAGACGACCGGCAGCAGGGCCAGCAGCGGCAACGCGGCCTGGCCGGTGGCACTATCGGGCGCGGCGAACACGCCTGCGGCGAACAGCAGCGAATCGCCTGGGAGGAACGGGAAGAACACGACGCCCGTTTCCACGAAGATGATGATGAAGATGAAGCCCAACGTGGGGGCCACGCCCATCGCGATCCAGCTGGCGATGGCCGCGCGCGGGTCCTTCAACAATTCCACAAAGAAGTTAATGACGCTCATACGATTCCCAAATACTCGTTCATCTGTTGGTTTCGGCCGACGGGCATGAACAATCGCCCGCAAACCGTCAACAACCCTATCAACAGATGGCGTGATATGGTCATGCGCATATCGCTACCTGTCCAAATCTGCACATTCCCGCAACCTGGCGGATACGTAACCTTGCGCACATGCGGAATTCCCCCGGCGGCGTTTCGAGCCGTCGGGGAATCCCTATAAATCCACACTCCCCCACTCCGCTGATCGCGGTATGCGGCGAATGGCGTTTGAGCGCACCCGTCAGCGTGCGAGACGCTGGCGGACAAAACCGTCCAGTGCGGCGGCGTCGATGCCCTCATAGCCGTCGATGGAGGCGAACTGCGGGCCGGACGAAGTGTCCGTGCGGATGGCGCAGGTCTGCGCAATGGTCGTAGCACCGGATGCGGCACCGGCTTCGAGTCCGACGAAAGTGTCTTCCAGCACGACGCATTTCGCCATATCCTCAGGGGCGATGCCGAGCTTCTTCGCGGCGAGCAGGTACGGCGCGGGATCGGGCTTGTGGGCGCAATCGTCGTCGCCGCATACGTAATCGAGGAACAGACCATCGGCCTGCTGCATGATGTTCTCGGCCATGGGCCTGGGAGATGTGGTGACCAGCATCACCGGAACGCCCGCCTCACGCAGGGAGCTCAGGGTTTCCTTCACGCCGTCGATCCATGGCAGGCGCTCCTGCTCGGCCTTGAACACGTAGGCTTTGAGCTGCACGTCGATCTCCTCGATGCTCAGCGTGCAGCCACGTTCGATCATATGCTCAGCCACTTCGGGAACCGGCTTGCCGGAGCATTCCCAGCCGAGATCCTCATCCCAGTAGCCGCCGTTCTTCGTGGCAAGTTCGATTTCGCCATCATGCCACAGAGGCTCGGAATCAATGGTGGTGCCGTCAAGATCGCAGAATACGGCTTTCAACAGCATGTTTGCTCCTTGCTGTGGAAGAACGAAAATTACGCCTCCAGTACACCAAAGCAACTCGACAGCATCAGCGCTCGGCGTATACGATTCGGCGCGCATTCGGCGCGGAATTCAAAGTGTGCTCAGCGGTATCCCCACAGAATCATCGATTTGGACCCGGACGCCGAATCGGGATCATAGCCGCTCGTGCCGGACGGCAGTTCGCGCACCGTGGCGTGGATGTCGCGACGCCACCTGCGCGCACTGGTGGAACGCTGCATTTCGACGATGTCGCCGTCACGACCGGCCGCGAACACGCTGCCATCGTTTTCCGCATGCATGCGCCTGATCTGACGGCGCAATTGGCGGGTTTCCTCCTGCAGTTCGAGGATGCGCGTGATGCCGGCCAGATTGATGCCCTCATCCTGGCTGAGTTTCTGCGCCTGCACCAACCGGTCAATATCACGCAGACTGTACCTGCGAGCGCCGCCCGAGGTGCGCTGCGGCACGACCAGTCCGACGCGATCGTACTGGCGTAGAGTCTGGGGGTGGATGTTGGCGATTTCGCCGACCTGCCCAACGGTGAAGATGGGCAAAGCGATGTCGAATCCCGCATTATCCGCGCCGTCAAGGTCGGCTCGGCCCAGAACGATCGCCGTCGCGCATAGCGCGTACAACTGGCGCACCTGCTGTGCCGTCTTCGCCATCATTCACCTTCTTTCGCGTATTCCGTCGTAGTCGTCGTGATTAGTCACGTGATCAATCACAAGTCGCAAATCACAGATCGCGGACGCCGTACCGCCCCGCTCCCCCACCTCGTCGGCGTGGCAAACGGGACGGCACAACGCGGTCAGCGCTGCAGGTATGCGCCCGCCTCTTCATCGAATTTCTTGGCCGTGCGCTTGAGCCCCAAACCGGGTTTCGCCGGCACGTGGATCTGCACTCGTCCGATCAGATCGCCCGTCTGGTTGCCGGATGCCACACCGTGGCCACCGACCTTCACTTCCGTTCCGCTGGAGGTTCCCGCGGGGATCTTGAAGGTCACGGCATTGCCGTCGAGATCCGTGGCTTCGACCTTGCCACCGGCGACGGCCTCGCCCACGGTGACGGGAAGATCCATCACCAGATCGTGGCCGCGCATGGTGAACTTCGGGTCCTCCTGCACGGTGATCTGCAGGTACATGTCACCGGCCGCGCCACCGTTGCGGCCGGGCTTGCCTTTGCCGCTGAGACGGATCTTCTGCCTGTCCTTGACGCCGGCCGGAATATGCGTCTTGAACTTCTTGCCATCCGCGGAGAGCGAGACCGTCACGCCTTTGGCCGCCTGGCGGAAGGTGAGCGTGATCTTCGAATTGCGGTCATCACCGCGTTCGGGCTGCGCGGGCTCCCCGTATCCGGCGCCGTATCCGCCACCGTAGGGTGCGCCGCCGTACTGTGCACTGGCCTGCGGGCCGGCTCCCCCGCCGAACATCGAGAAGATGTCGTTGAGATTCGGCTGTCCACCGCCAGACGTCTGGAAGCGAACACGTCCGCCGCCCGGTGCGCCACCGCCGAACATGGATCCGAAGATGTCGGAGAATCCGCTGGCGTCGAAGCCGCTTGCGCCGGAACCGCCGGCGAATCTGGCTCCGCCCATGCCGAACTGGCGGATTGCATCGTACTTCTGGCGCTCGTTCTTGTTGCTCAGCACGTCGTACGCTTCGGAGATGTCCTTGAATTTCTCCTCGGCTTCCTTGGTCTTGTTGACATCAGGATGGTATTTGCGCGCAAGCTTGCGGTAGGCTTTCTTGATTTCGTCGGTGGTGGCATCTTTGGAGACACCGAGGACCTTATAGAAATCCTTGTTCAACCATTCATTCTCAGCCATCACTGCCTCCTTTCAGGAGCTGCTTTGATAATGAAGTCTTTCCCTATCCTTCCACGTTCCGCGTGGAAGGGTCGTTGTACCTTCCCGTTCGGGAAGAATGTGCGCAACGGGCTGCCTGTCTTTCCGAAAAACGGGAACACAGGCAGCCCGGAGTCATGGCATTGCCGGATTGTCCGGAATGCTCAGGCCTGCGGCGAGGCGACCACCACACGGGCCGCGCGGATCACGCGGTCGCCGATGCGGTAACCGGCCTCCACCACAGTGTCGACGGTTTCCTTTTCGGCGTTCGGATCCGGCTTGTGCAGGATCGCGTCATGTTTGGTCGGATCGAAGTCCTCGCCTTTTTCGCCGAACTTCTCAACGCCGAACTTCTCGAAGGCCTTGTCGATCTTCGCGGCGACGGCCTTGAAGGAATCGTCCATCTCGCTGTGCTCGCGGATGCGGTCGATGTCGTCGAGGGCGGGGAGCAGCGCGGTCAGCACGTCGATGATGCCGTGCTGGCGGAAGCGGTCCTGTTCCTTCTTGGCGCGGTTGCGGTAGTTGATGAACTCCGCGCGTTCGCGCTGCAGCGCCTCGAGGTAGTCGGCGGCTTCCTTCTTCGCCTTGCCCAGCGGGGTCAGCGTGTCTTCGGCGGCCTTGTCGTCACCTTCCGTGTCGGCTTTCGCATCGTCAGGCTTGGCGGCTTCGGGCTTCGTGTCGTCGGCCGGTTCCTTGGCCTTCGGGGCGGACTGATCGGACGCCTGGTTTTCGGCAGGCTTCGCCTCATCCGCGGCGGGGGCGGCCTGCCCGGCCAGTTCGTCGGCGTCGGGCAGGTCGTTCAGGTACTCGTCCTTGTTGAAGTCGGACATGATTACTTGTTGTCCTTGTCGTCGTCATCCACGACTTCGGCGTCGACCACGTCGTCGTCGGAGCCTGCGGACGCACCGGCGGCACCAGCGGCACCGGCACCGGCAGCGCCAGCGGCGCCTTCGGCACCCTGCTGCGCGTACAGCACCTGGCCGATCTTCTGAGCGGAGGTCATCAGCTCGCTCTGAGCGGTCTTCACGGCCTCGATGTCCTCGCCCTTCAGGGCTTCCTTCAGCGCGTTGACCTTTTCGGTGACTTCCTTGGCCACGTCGTCGGAGAGCTTGTCCTTGTTGTCGTTGACGAGCTTCTCGGTCTGGTAGGCGAAGGCTTCGGCCTGGTTGCGGGTCTCGGCTTCCTCCTTGCGCTTCTTGTCCTCGGCCTCGTGGGCTTCGGCTTCCTTGACCATGCGGTCGATCTCGTCCTTCGGCAGGCCGGAACCACCGGTGATGGTCATGGACTGCTCCTTGCCGGTGCCCTTGTCCTTGGCGGACACGTGCACGATGCCGTTGGCGTCGATGTCGAAGGTGACTTCGATCTGCGGGACGCCACGCGGAGCCGGAGCGATGCCGGTCAGCTCGAAGGTACCCAGCGGCTTGTTGTCGCGAGCGAACTCACGTTCACCCTGGTAGACCTGGATCAGCACGGACGGCTGGTTGTCTTCGGCGGTGGAGAAGACCTCGGAACGCTTGGTCGGGATGGCGGTGTTGCGCTCGATGAGCTTGGTCATGATGCCACCCTTGGTTTCGATGCCGAGGGACAGCGGAGTCACGTCGATGAGCAGGACGTCCTTGCGGTCGCCCTTGATGACGCCGGACTGGACGGCTGCGCCGACGGCCACGACCTCATCCGGGTTCACGGACTGGTTGGCTTCCTTACCGCCGGTGAGCTCCTTGACGAGCTCCTTGACGGCGGGCATACGGGTGGAGCCACCGACGAGCACGACGTGGTCGATGTCGGAGACGCTGATACCCGCATCGGCCAGCACGTTGTTGAACGGCGTGCGGCAACGGCCCAGCAGGTCGGAGGTCATTTCCTCGAAGTGGGCACGGGTCAGGGTCTCGTCCAGATGCACCGGGGTGCCGTCGGGGGTCATGGCCAGGTACTGCATGGAGATGGAGGTGCTGGTGGAGCTGGACAGTTCCTTCTTGGCCTGCTCGGCGGCTTCCTTCAGACGCTGCAGGGCGATCTTGTCCTTGCTCAGGTCGACGCCGTACTTGTTGCGGACTTCGCCGACCAGCCAGTCGATGATCTTCTGATCCCAGTCGTCGCCGCCCAGACGGTTGTCGCCGTTCGTGGCCTGCACCTGAATGGTGGAGAAGCCGTCGTCGTCCTTGCCGATTTCCAGCAGGGAGACATCGAAGGTGCCGCCACCCAGATCGAAGACCAG
This sequence comes from Bifidobacterium merycicum DSM 6492, assembly GCF_900129045.1. Taxonomy (GTDB): domain Bacteria; phylum Actinomycetota; class Actinomycetes; order Actinomycetales; family Bifidobacteriaceae; genus Bifidobacterium; species Bifidobacterium merycicum. Next base: position 26,240 of record NZ_FQTX01000008.1, read on the forward strand.
GATGCGCTCATCTTCCTTGCCCTTTTCCAGACCGTAGGCCAGTGCGGCGGCGGTCGGCTCGTTGATGATACGCAGCACGTTCAGGCCGGCGATCTTACCGGCATCCTTGGTGGCCTGACGCTGGGCGTCGTTGAAGTAGGCCGGGCAGGTGATCACCGCGTCGGTGACCGGCTCGCCCAGATATGCTTCGGCGTCGCGCTTGAGCTTCATCAGGATCTGCGCGGAAATCTCCTGCGGGGTCCACTTCTTGCCGTCGATCTCGACGGTCCAGTCGGTGCCCATGTGGCGCTTGACCGAGCTGATGGTGCGGTCGACGTTGGTGACGGCCTGACGCTTGGCGACTTCGCCGACCAGGATTTCGCCGGACTTGGAGAATGCGACCACGGACGGGGTGGTGCGCATGCCTTCGGCGTTCACGATGACGGTGGGTTCGCCGCCTTCAAGCGTTGCGATGCAGGAATTCGTGGTGCCAAGATCGATACCAACTGCACGTCCCATAACTATGACTCCTTATGTATGTGTTCCGTCGGCTGCGGCGGAACTTTGTTCTCGTTCTACGGTTTTCCCGCTCACGTTTCTTTTCGGGCCTCACGACCCGTTCCAAAACTTGAGCCTACATCACTCAACTTCCCAATGTCAACTTTTATTCCCAATTTCCTCAAAAACTTGAGTCGATATCTGTCAAGTTTGCGGAAACGGTTCGGAAGACAGCGGTTCCCGCCATAGGAAAGACAACGAATTCACAGGGGGAAACGCTATGGAGAGGACACGTGCAGACTTCTTTTTGCAATCGTTGTCAAAATAAGCTATCTTGTATGTCATAAGAGAAATCAGCAAACCACCTGGGGGATCAACGCAGAATTCTATAGGGACGTTTGCAGAGTCACTCGAAGAGGAGCTATCCATCATGACTAATGCCACACAGCGCGAAGAAAGTGCCGAACGTCTCGCACGCCCACTCATCCAGCTTGCCAAGGCAAGCGGCTTGTCCACCTCCTTCTTCGACCAGCTGGGAACCTACACCGAAATCAGCGACGAAGCACTGGTCGCAGTGCTCGCGGCCCTCGGCATCGACGCATCCACCGACGAGGCGATCGCCCACTCCCTCGAACTGCATGAGGAGAAGCAACGCAACCAGCTGATCCCGCCGACCATCGTCGCCACCACCGGCAGAACCACCACGGTCGAGATCAATTGCAGCGCGGAGTGCGACATCACCGCCTCCATCACCTTGGAAGACGGCACCACATTCGACGAGGACATCGACGCGCTCCCGGATCTCGATTCCGCGCATCCGACCATTGCCATCCCCGGCTCCCTGCCGATGGGCTACCACACCCTGCACGTGTCCACTGAAGACCGCGACGCCGATGCAACCATCATCAACGCCCCCGCACATATCGCGGTGCCCGAAGCGGTGGCCGACCACCATCGTTGGGGCTGGATGACCCAGATGTACTCCGTGCGCTCCCACGAATCCTGGGGCGTCGGTGATTACGGTGACCTGAAGCGCCTACTGGCCGACGCCGCCACCAAATCCGGCGCCGACTTCATGCTGATCAACCCGATTCACGCCAGCGCCCCGCTCACGCCGCTCGAACCCTCCCCCTATCTGCCGGAATCACGTCGATTCCTCAACGTCACCTACATCCGTCCGCAGGACATCCCCGAGTACGCCGAGCTCGATGCCGAAGCTCGCGCAAAGGTCGATGCGCTGCACGATAGCGTCGCCGCCAACAACGAGGATTCCGGCCCCATGGATATCAACGCGGCGTGGGACGCCAAGCGTCCGGCGCTGCGCATTATCTTCGACGCGGGGCGTTCCGCGCAGCGCGAGGCCGAGTTCGAGGCGTTCAAGAAGAGCGCCGGCCCCGATCTGGATTCCTTCGCGGCTTGGAGCCTGTGCTTCGAGGCCTGGGGTGCGCCGTGGGGCGACAACCCGTGGTTCAAGGAGACGACCGTCACCAGCGACTCCGTGAAGCAGCTCATCGCAGACAACGCCGACCTGTTCGAGTTCAACCGCTGGCTGCAGTGGATCGCGGCCGAGCAGGTCAACGCCGCGCAGCGCACGGCCCTCGACTCCGGCATGGCTCTGGGCGTGATCCAGGACATGGCCGTCGGCGTGCACGGTTTGGGCGCGGACGCATGGGCGAATCCGGAACGATTCGCGGCAAGCGGCGTCACCGTGGGCTGCCCGCCGGACTTCTACAACCAGCAGGGTCAGGACTGGGGTCAGCCCCCATTCAACCCGAACTATCTGGAGGCCACCGGCTATCAGGTGTACCGCGAGATGGTGCATTTCATGTACGAGCACGCGGGTGCCGTGCGCATCGACCATGTGCTTGGCCTGTTCCGCCTGTGGTGGATTCCGCAGGGTCTGGGCGCACGTAACGGCGCCTACGTGAACTACAACTACGAGGCTATGCTGGGCGTGCTCGCCATCGAGGCGACCCGCGTGGGCGGCATGGTGATCGGCGAGGATCTGGGTACGGTACCCGATTACGTGCGTCGGGTGCTCGGTGAGCATGGCGTACTCGGCACCGAGGTCGAATGGTTCGCGCGCGTGGATTACTCCCCGAACGCCGGCGACCCGTACATGCCTCCGGAGGATTACCGCCGTCAGGCGTTCGCGTCCGTGACTACGCACGATCTGCCGCCGACCGCCGGCTATCTCAACTACGAGCATGTCGATCTGCGCAAGAAGCTTCATCTGGTCGACGACCCGGAGGCGTTCCGCAAGTCCGCCGAAGCCGAACAGCATGCCATGCTCGACCGTTTGATCGACAGCGGTTACATCACGCCCGAAGTCGCAGCCGATGTGCCGGCGCATGAACAGCAGATCGTCGAAGCGATGCATGCCATGCTTTGCGACACCCCGTCCCTGCTGTTGCAAGCCGCATTGGTCGATGGCGTGGGCGAGCACCGCAGCCAGAACCAGCCCGGAACGTCCAGCGAATACTCGAATTGGCGGGTTCCGCTGGCGGATGCCGACCAGAACGTCGTGCTGACGCCCGATGTCTTCGATTCGCCGCGCGTGCAGTCCCTGTCCAAGGTCATGCGTGACGGCGTCGCTAAGTAAACCATTCGCATCATTCATCTATCCGCTCCACGTGCGATGACGCGCCTTTGAACGCTCAAAGGCGCGTCATCGCACGTGATATCGTTTTCATAGATTTTCACCATATTGTCAGGAGGATTGGTGGCACAAGCAAGTATTCAGGCGGTCGCCCGCGAGGCGGGAGTTTCCGTATCCACGGTGTCACGTACCTTCGCTAAGCCCGACCTTGTATTGCCGGAAACCCGCGAACGCGTGATGACCGCTGCGGAGAAACTGAACTACCGCATCTCACGTTCCGCCGCGGCGCTGAAGTCGGGGCAATCGTTCCGCATCGCGCTGCTGTTCAGCGAATCCATCATCACCTGGTTCAATTCGCGCATCTACGCCGGACTCGACTCCGTGTTCCATCCCGCCGGCTATGACATCTCCGTATTCTCGATGACCTCCGCCGACGAGCGTAGGAAGTTCTTCACCGATCTGCCGGTACTGCGCAACGCGGACGCCGTCGTGGTGAGCTCCTTCAACATCGAACCCGATGAGGCCAGGAAGCTCAAGGCCATGAACGTGCCGATCGTCGGCATCAACATCCCATCGAACGACGGATTCGACGCAGGCGTGAGCATCGACGACCATGCCGCCGAACACATCGCCGTGGACCATCTGGTCGCTTTGGGGCATCAGCGCATCGCCTACATCGGCTATGACGAGATGGACGATCGCTCCGCGCTGCGCTACTCGGCCAGCGCACGTCTGCAGGGCTTCATGGACGACTGCAACTCCTACCCGGGCGTCACGCCCATGCCGTTGTCCCTCGATCACGCCGGCGACCCGGCCAACGCAGTGCTCAACTGCATCATCTCCGCCTCGCCTGCGCCTTCCGCGGTATGCCTGTGCGATGATGAGCTCGCCATCCCGGCATTGTTCCGTCTGCGCCAATACGGCCGTCGCATCCCGCAGGATCTTTCCCTGATCGGCTTCGACGACAACCTGTACGCCTCCAGCCTGGGCCTGACCACATTGCATCAGGACCCGTACGCCATGGGCGCCAAGGCCGCGCAGAAAACCCTCGCCCTGATCGCATCCGATGGCAAGCACCCCAGCGCCGCCGCAGAGCCGCGATTCGAAACGCCGCAGGTGCAACTCATGCTGCGCGAGACCACCGCGCCGTACATCGATCCCAACGCCTGATCGCGCTTTGCACGCGCTCTTGCGCTCCTATGAATGATGCCGACCCACAATTGGGTCGGCATCATTCATATATCGCCACATGCGCACTGATTCGGGCCGTTTGGGACTGCGTCTCACAGGGGAAGCCGCACAATCCCCACAGGCTCTCAAAGGCCTGTTCCTTGGCTTCTATTCGCCTTTCGCGCCACCATCCGCATCCGACTTCAGATACTTGGCGAAACCACGTTCAAGCAGCGGAATATGGCACAAAATCATCGTGCCGTAGCCCATGACCACCAATAGGAACAGACCCTGCGGGAAGTAGAACCAGCAGGCTGCCAGCAGGCCAAGCCACACCACGTCGATGACGATCATGCCCAAGGTCAGCAGGATGCGGCTCACACCGAACACAAACGCGTTCGCCAACGTGCGCCCGACCGAATTCTCGAACCGCGCCTGCAGGGCGAACACCCATTCGAAGCCAATCATCCATACGATGGTCAAACCGAATTTCGGAATCAGCAGCGGTGTGATCTGCAACACCACCCACGCGTACGCCAGCGCGGCGCCGGTAATGCCGAACACCGCCCACAACGCGGTCGATTTGACGAAGTTCGCGCGGAACGCCTTGAAATAGTTCGCGGTCACACCACCGGCCTCCCCCTGCAAGGCGCGCCTGGAGGCGTCATGCGCGGCCGTGATCGCGGCGCCGATGGTGATGACAGGAATGGACGTGACGATCATCAGGATGTTGATCCAGATGGCATCCGTGAGATTCCGCAGCTCCTGCATGAACTTCGAATCGGGGGACAGGAAATTCACGTTGCACGCTCCCTTCGTCACGATGACGGCATTCACCGGCATTCACCAGACGCATACGCCCGACGCCGATGAACCGGCACGTCATCGTTCTTCACTTCATGATTCCTTGTACAGGATAGTCTTCCGGCCGAATCGGCATTCGGCCATAAACGCGAGGCGGGGGCGGGCGGTTCGTTGAGAACCGCCCGCCCCCGCGTATCGCTTTCGGACGTTTGTCGGTCAGCCCTTGACGGCTCCAGCCATTACGCCCTTGACGATGTACTTCTGGCAGACCAGGTAGAACACGATAATCGGGATGATCGCGAGGACCAGGCAGGCCATCATGGCACCCATATCGACGGAACCATAACCACCCTTGAGGTACTGCACGGCCACCGAGATGGTCTTGTACTTGCCCAAGTCGAGCGTCAGGTACGGCAGCAGGTAGTCGTTCCAAATCCACATGGCTTCGAGGATTGCCACGGAGACGATGCTCGGCTTCATGATCGGAACCACGATCTGGAAGAAGATGCGCGGCACGTTCGCGCCGTCGATCATCGCGGATTCCTCAAGCTCCTGCGGGATGCCCTTGATCACGCCGGTGAAGATGAACACCGCCAGACCGGCGCCGAAGCCGAGGTACACGATGCACAGACCCCACGGGGTGTTGAGCTTGAGCATGTCGGCCAGCTTGGACAGGGTGAACATCACCATCTGGAACGGCACGATCATGTTGAACAGGAACAACGTGTACAGGAGCTTGGCAGCCCAGTTGTTCACGCGGACGATCCACCATGCGCACATCGAAGTGCACAGCAGGATCAGGATGACCGAGCCGACCGTGATCAACAGGGTCCAGCCGAAGCTGGCGAAGAAGTTCGTGGTTTCGATGCCACGCGTGTAGTTTTCCAGGCCGACGAACGCCTTGCCCGAGGGGATGGAGAACGCGTTCGCGGAAATGTACGCCTTCTGCTTGAAGGAGTTGATGATGACCAGCACGATCGGGAAGATCCATGCCAGCGAGACGATGCCGAATAGAGTGGTCCAAAGCGCCGGATGCTTGACCTTGTTGTTGTCGGTCATCAGGCCGCCACCTCCTTGCTAGTCGTGAGCTTGTTCTGGAGCAGTGCGATCACCGCAACCAGGATGAAGAACAGCACTGCCTTGGCCTGTCCGACACCTTCCCAGCCCATGCGGCCGTAGAACGTACGGGTGATGTTCATTGCCAAACCTTCAGACATGTTGCTCGGAGCGCCGTTGGTCAAGGCGAGGTTCTGATCGTACAGCTTGAAGCCGTTGGTCACGGTCAGGAAGGAGCACACGGTGATGGACGGCATCATGAGCGGAATGATGATCTTGAACATAGTTTGGGTGCCGTTCGCACCGTCGACCTGGGCGGCTTCGAGCACGTCGGTCGGCAGCGACTGCATGCCGGCGATGTAGATAATCATCATGTAGCCGATCTGCTGCCAGCACACCAGAATGACCAAGCCCCAGAAGCCGTAAGTCGCGGAATAGGTCAACGCCTTACCCCAGTGGGCGAGAATGCCGTTGAGCAGCAGCAGCCAGATGTAGCCCAGGATGATGCCGCCGATGAGGTTCGGCATGAAGAACACGGAACGGAACAGGTTCGAACCCTTGATCGCCTTGGTCAGCATGTAGGCGATGGCGAACGCGACCACGTTGATCACGATGGTCGTCACGATGGTGAAGGCCGTCGAGAATCCGAGGGCGTGCAGGAATTCCTTATCCTGCAGTGCCTTGCCGTAGTTCTTGAGCCCGACCCATTCGCCGTCGGTGACGGTTGTGAATTCACAGAAGCTCAGGTACACGCCCATGATGAAAGGCACCACGAACCCGATGATGAATGCTGCGAAGGTAGGCAGCGCGAACAGCGCCCACCACCGCCGTATTGCTTTTCCAACCATACTAATCATGAAACACCACTTCCTCCTCCTTGAGTCCGTCACACTGCGTCGTGCACGGAATTCAATCCTTGCTGCGCTTGGCGCGCCGCTTGCACGGTTCGATATGCTGTACACACCCTCATGCAAGACGTATTAGCATGATACGTGCCGCGGAAACGTATGTCAAACGTTGTCATTTCCGGCGTTTCCCCTTCATGACGGTCAAAAAAACTTTGACGCCGATGCCTTGAAAACATTATATTCCCACTGCACCGGCGTTGCCGAACAGTAAAATGCAAACGTTTGTAAAACGTTTACCATCCCCCCCTCTACTAGCGGTAGCGTCAAAGTGTAAGCTGGACTTCAAGAAAGTAAATTTGCGCAAGGCGGGTTCCATGACTAGCAGCATTCAAGATGTAGCCAAGGCAGCGGGTGTATCTATTTCCACGGTTTCCCGCTCATTCACACGCCCGGATCTGGTTTCCGCAAAGACACGCAAACGCGTGCTGGATATTGCCAACGAACTCAATTTCTCACTGTCCCGCTCCGCTGCGGCGCTGAAATCCGGCAAGTCCCTACGCATCGCAGTCCTGATGAGCGGCCGTATCAGTCTCTGGTTCACCGCGCAGGTCATCGAAGGCCTCAACGAGGTACTGCACGCCGAGGGGTACGATATTTCGATCTTCCAGGTTTCCAGCATCGAGGATCGCAGGGAGTTCTTCGACACGCTTCCGGTGCGCCGCAACGCCGACGCCGTCATCGTCGTTTCCTTCGATATCGACGCACAGGAAAGCGCACAACTCGCCTCCGTGGGCGTGCCGATCATCGGCATCAACGCCGTCAAGCCCGAGGAACGCGGATTCTCCGCCGCCGTCAACATCAACGATGAGCAGGGCTCGACGCTCGCCGCCCGTCATCTCATCGCGCTCGGCCATCGCAATATCGCCTACATCAGCACCGACCGCGGCATCTCGCTGTCATTCTCTGTCAAGAGCCGTTTCGACGTGTTCTGCGAATGCTGCCGCAAGGAGGGTGTTGAACCGTGCATCGTGACCTGCCAAGTCGACCATGACGGCCACTACCAAATCAGTGACGTGGTCACGCAATTGATGAGCCTGCCGGAAATGCCAACTGCCATCGCCTGTCAGGAAGACGGCATCGCCGTACCGCTGATGTTCCAGCTGGAACGCAACGGTTTCTCCGTACCCAGCGACATTTCGCTGATCGGCTACGACGACAGCATCTACACCAACGACATCGGCCTGACCACCATCCGCCAGAATCCTGCGGAAATGGCACGCACCGCGGCGCGTATGACACTCGACCTCATCCAAGGCCACGACCCCTCCCCCGCGTTCGTGGAGATCCCGGCACAGCTGGTCGTACGGTCCAGCACCTCCGGCGTCCACCGCTGACGGCGTTCGCGCCCGTTACGTCACCTTGAGGCCTGCCCCCCATAAAGGGGGAGCAGGCCTTGTCGCATTCGGTCGCACACGAGCCGATTGCGAGGCGTGCGACATCATGTGCATCTCACCGTAGGGAGCGTCCTGCAGTCCCGCCCAGACGAAGTTCCCCAAATGCAATGATGGCCGCCGACCCATAAGGATCGACGGCCATCAGCCATTGGAGAAGTTACATGAAGAAGCTTTGACAGAGAGGATGAGGCGACGGTCGGGGAGAAGGAACCGACCGTCGCCGGTATTCAATTATTGTTCAGTTATTGAGGAGATCAGGCTCAGTGGGAGGCCTTGTACTCGGCAGCCCAGTTGTCCACGAACGCGGTCTTCACGGCGTTCCAGTCGCCGGTGCCCTGAGCGTACTCAAGCAGAGCGTTGCCCAGCTTGTTCTTCCACTCTTCGGACGGCATCATGGTGAAGTTCCAGGAGACCTGGGTCTTGCCGGACTTCTGATCGTCCTGAGCGGCCTGGACCAGCGGGTTGTCGGACTTGACGTCGGAGAAGGACTTGAACGGGGTGGTGAAGCCCATATCCTGGCTCAGGGACTTCTTGCCTGTCTTGGAGGTGATGACCCACTTCAGGAAGTCCTTGGTGGCCTGCTTATCGGCGTCGGAAGCCTTGTCGTTGATGCACCAGTAGTTCTCGGAACCGGTGGCCAGACCCTGCTTCTCCTCACCCTTGACACCAGTGTAAATCGGCATCATGCTGATGGAGTCGGCCTTCATGCCGGCCTTCTGCAGGTCGGTCCAAGCCCAAGTGCCGTTCTGATAGAAGGCGGCCTGACCGAGGGCGAACTCGGAGTTGGCATCGTCACCGGTCTTGGAGCTCAGCTGCGTGCGATCGGTGGTGGAGTCGGTGATGTACAGGTCGAAGATGTTCTTGTACTCCGGCAGGTAGGTGCCCTTGATGGTCTCCGGCTGCTCGGTGATGTTGTCCTTGGTGAACTCGTAGTACAGCGGCAGGTTGGCCAGATGGGTCTTGAAGCGCCAGTCGGAGCTGGAATCGAAACCGGCGGAGGTGAAGGCACCCTTGATGCCAAGCTGGTCCTTCTTGGCCTGCATGTCGTCGGCGACGGCCTTCAGGGTGTCGAAGTTGTCGATCTCGTCGACGCTCTTGATCTTGGCGCCATCGGTGGCGATGTACTTGTTCAGGATGCCCTTGTTGTAAATCAGGCCGTAGGTTTCCATCACGTACGGCACGCCGACGACCTTATCGCCGTCCTTCAGAGCCACATCCTTGTTGATGAGCTGGTTGTACGGCTCAGTATCCTTCATGTCGGCAGTGTAACGCTTCCAGTTCTGGTAGCCGACGGGGCCGTTGACCTGGAACAGGGTCGGGGCTTCAGTCTTGGCGATTTCAGACTTCAGGGTCTGCTCGTAGGTGCCGGAGGCTGCGGTCTGGACCTTGACCTCGACACCGGTTTCCTTGGTGTATTCCTTAGCCAGGGCGGTCCACTGGTCGGCCGATTCAGGCTTGAAGTTCAGGTAGTAGACCTTGCCCTTGCTGGAGCCGGAGCTGGAGTTGGATCCGCATGCGGCAAGAGTGCCCAAAGACATGGCAGTAATGGCAACCAGACTGACCGCTGCTTTCACGTTACGATTCATCATCGAACCTTTCTCTTCCTTTTTTTGTTTCTCCGTCCGGACAGACTGTGTCCGTTGTTAAGGTGTCGGCTTCAGCACCTTCGAAGATTTCAACAGTGCCTATTATGGCGCATCTTTAGCATTCTTGCAAACGATGGCAAATTTTGGCGTGCCGTGATCACGCGGCACCCCTTGACCCCCAGCCTCCGGTACGCGTTTCACCACGTGTCATCGCACGGAGGAATGGAGCGACCGGACCATGAAACAGGCAAAGACTCCTTTCTGTTGTCAACAGTTCCAACGCTCGATAACACGATCCCCCTTGTACAGGCTCAGCACCGAATAGTGCGCCGTATCCAAACGAAGCAGGCGTCCGAAGCCCGGATCAAGACCGATCCACTGCGAGGTCAGAATGCGCAGAATATGCGCATGCGCGACCAACAGCACATCCTTCCCCGATTCGACAAACGGCACCACCTTCCCGATCACGTCACAGGCGCGGGCCGCGGCATCATTAAGGCTTTCACCGGCACCGGCATGCACCTGCACACGTTCGCCGCCCGGAAGCGTCTCCTGCCAATCCGCATTCATGAATTCCGGCAGAGACGTCGGCCCATCACGCCACACATCCCAATCGAAACCGGCCATATCACTCACCGTTTGACGGGTGCGCCCCTCAGCACGGCCATAATCCCATTCCGCAATGTCATCAAGCGTGGCAACCTGATCGAAACCAGCCAGACGCGCCGTCTGCTGCGCCCGCTTCAACGGGCTGGCGAACACACAACCCTCACCGAACCCTTCAGGGAACGCGGCCCGAAGCCGCTCACCGGCAGCCAAAGCCTGCTGTTCACCAACCGACGTCAACGGAATATTCGTACGTCCGGTATGCTGCCCCGATTCACTCCACACGGTCTGCCCGTGGCGAAGCAAAACCAGACGCCCGGTTTGTGCAGCGGCCACGTTGCCACCCAGTTCATTTTCACTCATAGTCACACTTTACCCCGTACACGGCGGCGACCCATCGGCACGCCGTTTCCCGCGAGCCTGAACCGCATGGCCGTATATGCCGTATACGCTGCGCTTCGATGGCTGGCACGCAATCGACCGGCGGTAGACTGGTGCGTATGAGCGACGAAACCTACACCGCATCCGAATCGACGGCTGACCGCGCGGTCGAAGCCCTGCACCGCATCGATGGCAAGGTCGCCGAGTTACGCAAGCAGCGACTGGAGGATCCGGATTCCGCCACCGACAAACTGGCCATGGCTGTCATCCCCACCGTCACGAGCATGATTGCGGGCAAACTCTTCCAGCTGGCTTGGGACAAGGCATGGAAGCGCCACGGCAGGAACACGGAGGGTACCGGCAAAAGTCTTGCGATGACCCTCGCATTCACCGCGGCCTCGGCCGCGTTCGGAGCCGCCGTATCCATGTTGTCCGAACGGGGTTCGCAGGCGATGATCGACCGCCGCCACCGCAGGAGCGGCAAGCGAAGTCACTGATTCACGGTAACGGCGAGTGCAGCGAGCACGGTAGTTACTTCCCCTCATCGGGAATTTCACGAAAACCATGCGAGAATCCTTGGACATCCCGATTGCGCGGGTCATGCAACCGCGTGAGAATAGCGGTATGACCGAACTCATTCATAACGACACCATCGACACGCTTCTGAAGCGTCGCTCCATCCGCAAATTCAAGAACGAGGAGCTGGGTGACGACGTCATCGCCACACTGGAAACCGCCGCGCAACACGCACCGTCCAGCCAGTTCCTCAACGATTGGTCCGCGATTCGCGTCACCGACACCGCCATCAAGGAACAGCTCGCACGCATCGGCAGGCAGCCGTATATCGCGCAGGCACCCCTCCTGTACGTGTTCGTGCTCGACGAGTACCGCAACGCCGCAATCGCCCGTTCCAAGGGCGTGGAAACCGGCGACGACACGTTCACGCTGAATTCCAGCTACCGTTACACGCAGGCCCAGAACGACGCCGTGTTGGCACTGCATGCCATGGAAACCGCCGCGTACTCCCTCGGATTGGGATGCGTGGTGCTCGGTTCCATTCTGAACGACGCCGCGGCGCTTGTGGACCTGCTGGACCTGCCGGAATACACGTACCCCGTTCTAGGTCTGGCGATTGGCAAGCCCGACCAGGAGCCGATGCTCAAGCCGCGCATGCCGCGTTCCATGCAGTTCTTCGAAAACGCCTACCCGTCCAGCGACGAGCGCCTGCTGGCCGGCCTGGATGAATTCGACGATGAAGTGCACCAGTATTACGATCTACGCAACACGGAACGTCCCGTCGACGCTTTCAGCAAGCAGATCGCGGAGAACGCCGTAGACGATGGCGTGCTGTCCAGGCCGGTGCTGCCGTTGTCCGAGCGTCAGGGATTCCGTCTGGACCGCTAATCCGGATCGTCGCGCGATTCATCATTCCACATACGAAAAAGGCTGTCCGAAACCATATGAACGGTTTCGGACAGCCTTTTTCGTTTTTCTGCGACTATCGTCGGCGTGGCTTGTACCCTTTCTTACGCGATCGGGGCTTCATCTGCCGATCCGATGGCATGGACCTGTAGCTCGACTGCGGATCATGATGCGTCAGATGCCAAGTTCCGCAGAATTCGCACCGGTAGACCCACAATTCCGCCTCACGTTCACGCCAGCTTTGATCGGCGGCCCGCTGGGCCGTTGCCTTGTCGTGGTACATGATCTTATTCGACTCGGCGCAACGCTTAGGTACGAAGTAATGCATAGTGCCACATTAGTGTAGTCGCTGAAGAAGACCGTCACCGCTTGGCCGCGAAGGCCCTGAAATTGGCTAGGCAGGCACCTGCCACGGCCAAAGCCAGCACGATGAAGCCCCAGTGCGCACCACGTTGCGTAGCCGCGACGAACGAGGCGGAACCCACTTGGCCGTGCCCCGACTGAGCGATGCCCCGGCACACCGACATCACGGTCGTGTCGACCGCACCGGACAGTTGTTGGAAAGTGTTGAACAGCGCATTGCCGTCGGCCTTGAACTCCGGGTGCACGGGAGCTATGCCGCACGTCATCGTATTCGCGAAGCACATCGAGAATCCGACCATATACACGAAATAGCACACACCGATCATAATGACATTCGATCCCGGACCGATCAGCATGGCCATCAATACCGTACCGAGCAGCGCAGCGGCCATGGCGACGGGCATGGGGCGGACCGGCCCGAATTTGTCCAGCAGAGAGCCAGCAACGGGACCCATGATGGCACCGAGCAGCGCACCGGGCAGCACAATGGTGCCGGCGGCAAGCACGGAGGCTCCGAAGCCCAGCCGCGAGGCGTTCGGAATCATGTAACCGTAGCCGATGGTGACGAACTGCAGCAGCACATAGGCCAGCAGATGCCAACGGAATTTCACGCTGTGCAGCACGCCGAGACGCACCAGTGGGGAGAACGCCCTTCTCGACAGCACCACGAACAGCGCCAGCAACACAACAGCCCCGCACAGCAGCACAACCGCTATGGCACAAGCGCCGGCGGCACCCTGATCACCGGCGCTGATCGCGGTGATGGCAGCACCGCCACGGTCAAGCGCGAATACGAAGCTCACGAATCCGGCGGCAAGCAGCAGCACGTGCAGCGGGTTGATATGCGCGTCTTCAAACGGAGCCATCTGACGAATGTTCTTCAATCCCAGCAGAAGCGAAACAAGCAGGAACGGCAGCATGATGGCGAAGATCCAACGCCAGGGCATGAACGTGCCGACTAGTCCGCCGACGGTCGGGCCCAATGCCGGAGCGACCGCCACGATCATGCCACCGATGCCCATGAACATGCCCATACAGGTTCTGGGGGACTGTTCGAGAATGATGTTGAACATCAACGGCAGCGCGATGCCGGTACCCGCGCCTTGCAGTAGTCGGGCGACCATCAGCATCGGGAAGTTCAACGTGCATGCTGCTATTAGGCAGCCGGCGATGCACAGCAGAATCGCGGTAAGGAAGATGTTTTTCAGCGGATATTTACGCTTCAGATATGAGGATAGCGGGGTGACCAGGGAAACCATCAGCGGGTATCCGGTGGTCAACCATTGGATGGTGGACGTGTCGACGTGGAATTCGGCCATGAGTTCAGGGAACAGCACGTTGGTCAGGGTTTCGGTCAGGATGCCGATGAATGCCATGATGCCCATCGCGACGATGGAGAGCACCAGGGTTGGTTGGATGCGGTCGTCGCTGTTTACCAGGCGATCGTTCCTGCTGCCAGGGGACATTGTGGCGGTCGTATTCGATGCAGATTGCATGGGATGCCGCAAATCGTCCTGGGAGTTCTTCTGATTGGAGATGTTATGCGCAGTGGATTGTGACATGCGTTGAATGCCGTTTCCGGCAATACCTTTCACGGCCCGGCGGAATGGAATCGGATAACACGGGTATGCCGAGCAATTCCCCGGTATCCTTCTGTGATCGCTTCGCCGCGTCGGTGCCGTCCGTATCATTCGGGCCGACCCCCGGATATACGAAAAGGACCCCGGGAACCCCCGCAGGGGCTCGACCGGGATCCGATCCAACAGTGTAAGCGGCGACGTGCTACTCTCCCACACCCTCTCAGGTGCAGTACCATCGCCGTGCAAGGCCTTAGCTTCCGGGTTCGGAATGGGACCGGGCGTCTCACCTTGGCTATGGTCGCCGCAAATCTTCAACCTATCACCACCCCGCCGGGGGGACGGTGGCATATGGCGGTTCGGGAACCGGACAATGGACGCGAATTCGTTCCGTGGACCAAACGGATGCTCCCTGCCGGGGGAACAAGCCGAAGGACGCAATACGGGCAACACCAAAAACAACATGGCGTGTTGTGTGATTGCCTTTCCCCCGTTAGTACCGGTCAGCTCCACCCCTTGCGGG